>CAWJLZ010000022.1:0-814064 GCA_963843825.1 uncultured Actinomycetota bacterium | reverse complement strand
TGTGACGCCGTGGCCACCACGACCCCGACCGCGGGACGTGGCATCGCGATGGCCTCGATGCAGGTGCGCAGCCTGCTCGCACTCCTCGACCAGCATCCGCCCGACTCGGTGTGGGAGCCGTTCGACGCCTGGTGCACGGCCCACATGCAGCCCTGGGTCGAGGACCACATCGCGATGGACACAGGATCGGTTCGCCGCTGGCAGGGAGGTAACCTCGACCTGGACCTGCCCCTGCCGGCGGACCGGATCGCCGCTGCCGCGGAGCAGGACCCGGCGATCGGCGCGTACGTCGGGGGGTACCTCTCGATGCAGGAGCTGCCGCGTCGCTGCGGCCGGCCGAGCCGTTGGCCCGGGCGGTCTACGAGTCCGGCTGGAGGCCTCCCCTGTCCGACAGACCCTCCCGGGACGAGTTGGTCGACCTCCTGGCCGCGGTCGCGGCCTGAGCCGGTGAGGCCGGGGTGCCGAAGCTCGGGGTCCGGGCTCCTAGGCTCACCCGGTGCGCGCACCCGACCGTCCGACCTGGCTCGTGCTCACCGGCATCGTCTCGGTCCAGCTCGGCGCGGCGTTCTCCAAGCACCTCTTCGACGTCGTCAGCCCCACCGCGCTGGTGTGGTTGCGGCTGGTCTTCTCCACGCTGATCCTCCTGGCGGCGGTGCGCCCCCGGCTGGCCGGCCACACCCGCCGGGACTGGGGGGTCGTGCTGGTCTTCGGCGCCGCGCTGGCCACCATGAACTGGTCGATCTACGAGGCCTTCGCCCGGATCCCACTGGGGATCGCGGTGACCGTCGAGTTCCTGGGACCGCTCACGGTCGCCCTGGTCGCCTCCCGGTCCCTCCAGCACGTGCTCTGGGTGCTGATCGCCGGGGCGGGGGTCGGCCTCCTCGGGGTCGAGCGCGGGCAGCTCGACCTCGTCGGGGTGCTCTTCGCGCTGCTGGCCGGCGCCATGTGGGCGGCGTACATCCCGCTCAGCGGGGCCACCGGGCGGCGGTGGCCCGGGCTCTCCGGACTGGCGGTGGCCAGCTGCGTGGGCAGCCTGGGGCTGGCCCCCTTCGCCGTCGCGAGCGGCGGCCGGACGATCCTGGACCCGACGGTGCTGGTGGTGGGCATGGTCGTCGCCGTGCTGTCCTCGGTGATCCCCTACAGCTGCGAGCTGGTCGCCCTGCGCACCATGTCGCCCCGGGTCTTCGGGGTGCTGATGAGCCTGGACCCGGCGGCCGCCGCGCTGGCCGGCGTCGTGGTGCTCGCCGAGCTGCTCGGGCCGCTGCAGTGGGTGGCGGTCGGCTGCGTGGTCCTGGCCAGCGTCGGGGTCACCCGGTCGGCTCCGCCAGTGCTGCCACCACCCGTTCGATCAGCTCGTACGGGATCTCCTGGTCGAGGGGGAACCTGAGCGTGCTCTGCCCCGACCGGTACGGCGCCAGGTCGGCGTCCAGCGCGGCGTCACCGGCCGGGGCCGGGTAGAGGCTGACGTGGTGCTTCCAGCCGGCCAGGTGCACCACCGGGCGGCCCTCGAGCCGGAAGGTCGGGATGTCGTAGCCGATCACCTCGTCGCTGTCCGGGATCACCGAGCGGATCGAGCCGGTCACCCGGTGCAGGACCTCGCGGGTCTCGGGCGGGAACGAGTCGAGGTACTGCTGGACGGAGTCGAACTTCGTGGCCGACACGGGGACCTCCTGCGCTGGGCGGACCCGCCGGGCGCAGCACGGGTGCCTCCATCCCAGCGGTACGTCGCCCCGCCGCACAAGGGCCGTCCGCCGTCACGCGAGGCTCAGGGTGGCTGCGAACCTCGGGCGGTCTCCTGCTCGACCAGCGCCTCGAGGTCCGACAGCCGGCCCAGCCCGGCCACCGCGCGGCTCATCCGGTGGTTGCCGCGCGAACCGGTCCCGGTGCCGGTCCAGGAACCACCAGTAGCCGGCGCGTGAACGGGCAGGCGTCCTCCCCGACCCGGACCTTCGGGTCCAGCGGGCAGCCGCCGCAGTAGTCGGTCATCTGTCGACAGGTACGCGCCGCCGGAGGTGTACGGCTTGGTCGCCATCACGCCGCCGTCGGCGTGCTGGGACATCCCGACGACGTTCGGGACCATCACCCAGTCGTAGCCGTCGACGAAGCTGCGGTGGAACCAGTCGGTGACCTCGGCCGGGTCCCAGCCCCGCTGCAGGGCGTAGCTGCCCAGGATCATCAGCCGGGGGATGTGGTGGGCCCAGCCGTGCCTCGCCACGTCGTCCAGGATGTGGGACAGGCAGTTGGCCCGGTGGCCGACCGCGTCCAGGTCGGCGAACCAGTCCGGCAGGGTCGCCTCGGTCGCGCCCAGGGCGTTGCGGTCGCGGTAGCCGGCGTCGAGGTGCCAGTACAGGTGCCAGACGTACTCGCGCCAGCCGATCACCTGCCGGACGAAGCCCTCCACGCTGGCGAGCGGCGCCCTCCCCGCGGTGCGCCCGCTCGGCCCGGGCCACGATTCGACGGGGTCCAGCAGCCCGAGGTTGAGCGGGGCCGAGAGCAGGCGAGTGCGCCATCCAGGGGTCGCCGGCGAGCACCGCGTCCTCGTAGGTGCCGAACGCCTCGAGCCGGTGGGTGACGAAGTCCTCCAGGGCGGTGCAGCGCCTCCGCGCCGGTGACCGCGAAGCGTCGCGGGCCGTCCTGGCCCACGAAGCGGACCCCTCGCCTCCCAGGCGTCGAGGTCGGCCCGCACCTGCGCGTCGATGTCGTCCTCCTCGGGCCACCACGGCTCGTCGACCCCCAGGGTGACTGCGCCCTTCGGTGGCGGCTCCCGGTTGTCGGCGTCGTAGTTCCACCGCCCGCCGGTGGGCTCGCCGTCCGCCTCGACCAGCACGCCGGTGCGGCGGCGGGCCTCGCGGTAGAAGTCCTCCATGAGCAGACGGCGCTTCCCGCGGCCGCTCGACCCAGGTCGAGAACTCCGCGCGGCTGGTGACGAACCCGCGGGCCGGCAGCCGCTCGACCTCCCGCTCGGCGGCCACCGCGCGGACGAAGCTCCACGCGCGGCGCGGCGGTCGGCTGGATCACCTCGAGCGGCCCGTCGACCTGGGCCAGGGCCGTCGGCGTAGGTGTCGGCCCGGACCAGCCGGGCCCGGTCACCGAGCTCGGCGGCCCGGTGCCGCAGCGCCGAGAGGACCAGGTGGGCCTTCTGCCGGTGGTAGCGCTTGCGGGCGAAACGGCCGCGGGACTCCACCAGCAGGACCGGCCCGTCGTGGTCGGGAGGAAGTGCGTCGCCGAGCTGGTCGGCGAACAGCCACCGGGTCGGCCCGCTCACCTCTCGCCGACCGGTCGCTCGGCGTCCCGGACGATGCCGTCGCACATCCGGCCGAACACGACCGCGTGGGCGGGCAGCTCGGTCCACCAGAACGCGTGCCCCCACGGTCCCCACCCGGGGGAGAACCAGGTGCGCTGGACCAGCAGCGACCGGTGCTCCTCGAGCGGCTCGACCTCCAGCCCCAGCCAGGCCGTCCCGGGCATCCGCATCTCCGCCCTGAGCCGCAGCGCGTGCGGCGCGTCCACCTGCTCGACGCGCCAGAAGTCGATCACGTCCCCGGGCCGCGGTGCCCGGGCCGGCCGGCCGCGCATCCCCGGGCCCCCGACGATCCGGTCCAGGGCCGCCCGCCACTGCCACAGCGTGTCGAAGGCGGGGTACCCCTGGTCCCCGCCGAGCCCGGCGACCACGTCCCAGAGCACCTCGGCCGGGGCGTCGGCGTACCGGACCCGCTTCTCGGCGTACGGCGCGTCCCGGTACGCCTCCCGGTCGGCGTCGAAGGCGTCCGGGTCGGCGTCGCGTGCGTCCGGGTCGGTCATGCCCTCACGCTATCCACCCACCCTGCGCGCCGACCCGTCACGTCTTCACCCTGGATGCGCGCCGACCCGTCACGTCTTGACGTCAAGCGTGACGGGTCGAGGGGGAATCGGCGTCAAGACGTGACGGGTGGGCGAGCGGGGCCGGGGACGTTGGTGGTCGGGGCGCCGGTGCCGCACCGGACGATCACCGCACGGGCCGGACCGGAGCCCGGGTTCGACTCCCGGTGCACGGCCCCCGCCGGCACCCGGAGGAAGTCGCCGGGACCGGCGTCGACGACCTCGGCCCCGCCCGGACCGGACTCCAGGCGCATCCGGCCGGACACGACGTACAACGTGGTCTCGTGGTCACCGTGGTGGTGCCAGCCGGAGACCGCCCCGGGCTCGGTGTCGACCGTTCCGGTCCACATCCCGGCCTCGTGGGTGGCCAGCCGCCGGGTCATCCCCGGCGTCGGGTCCGAGGGGCTCAGGTCGTCCGCGGCGACCCGGGTGCACGGGGTCGCACGGGCGTCTTCGGAAGGGTCGGTGGTCATGGGGCCATTGAACGCCCCGGGACGCGAAAAGGCCCGCCGCCGAGGCGGGCGGGCCGGCTTCGAGGAGCCGGTGAGCACCATGGGGATCCAGCCCACGCTCCACACGCGTCCCCTGGCGGGGTGAGGTTCGGCGACTGTTGCCGCTCCACCCAGGACGATATGGTCCGCGTGAACCACGGGGAGCAGGAGAGCAGTGACGATCGTCTACGAGATCATCCACGATGGCGCCGGACTGGAGGCTCTTCGCGCGGAGTGGGACGGGCTGTGGACGACGGTCGAGGGTGAGTACCCCGACAGCCACGAGTTCGTCACCCACGTCCTTCGGCACGTGGTCGTCCCCGGGGGACGTCACCTGGCCTGTGTGGTGGGTCGTGAGTCGGGATCGCTGCGGTTCCTGTGGCCGTTGTCCGTCGGTCGCACCTGGGGACTGACGCAGCTGAGCCCCGTCGGCAGCGGGTCGGCGGACGAGAGTCGGTGGCTGGCGGGTCCGGGCGAGGAGGAACAGCAGCTCGCGGAGGCCTGGCGCTTCGTCGTCGACCAGACAGGGGCCGACCTGACCCTTCTGCCCAACCTGCGGGAGGGTTCACCGCTGCACCGTGTCGTGCGGGACCGACGATCCCCTTCCACCGGCGCCCCCAGGACGATCCTCCACGACCGGGACGCCATCGCGGTGGCCCACTGGCGAGACGACTCCGTGTGGGCGTCGCACCAGGCCTCACGCTTCTCCAAGAACGCCGCGAAAGGCCTGCGGAGGCTGGGGCGTGAGGGCGAGGTGCAGGTTCGGTTCCTGGCCGCGGGCGACGACGACAGCACCTCGGCCGAGACGGTGGAGTGGATGCTGGAGCACAAACGACGGTGGTCCGAGCGCACCGGCAAGTCCAGCCCGTTCCTCGAGAGCCGGGGCTTCCAGGACTACCTCGTCGACAGCATGACCGGCTCTCGTACGGAGCCGTCCAGAACACGGATGCTCCTCCTGAGTGTCGACTCGACGCCCGTCGCGGCAGCCGTCTTCGGGGTCGGCAGCACGGTGACCCACGGCATCTTCCTCAGCCATGACGAGCGGTTCGCGACGTTCAGCCCGGGTTCGCTCCTGATCCACCTGCACTCGCTGTGGGCACGGGAGCAACGCTTGGATCTCGACCTGTCCGTGGGCAACGAGCCGTACAAGCTCCAGATCACCAGGGGTGTCGTCTGTCCCGTGGTCAACCTGAGGGTCAGCCACACCGCCCGGGGCAGGGCGGGCGTGGCCCTGCTCGAGCTCAAGCGCCACCTGGGCGGCGTGGTCCGGCGCTCGGCACCAGGGCGCGCGCTCTTCTCGCTGCGCGATCAGGTGCGCCGCGGGGCCGACGCGGAAAAGGCCCGCCCCCGAGGCGGGCGGGCCTGTTCGGTCTTGCCTTGCGTCGACCGGTGGGTGGATCAGGAGCCGGTGACGGTCTGGTCGAGCCGCTGGACGGTGTCCTCCAGCTGCTCCTGCGAGACGAGGGGGAAGGAGATCTTCGCCAGCAGCTCCTTGTCGGTGACCTTGTCCCAGTCGTAGGTGTGGCGGACGAGCGTGGAGTCCGAACCCTGCGACTCCAGCTCCCACACCCACTGCCACCCGGGCGGCTCGGTGCCGGCGGGGGCGGTCTCCCAGGCGAGGAGGTGGTTCTCGTTGTAGCCGGTCACGTGGTTGTCGACCTGGTAGTCGCCGCCCATGTGGTCACCCGACATGTTCATCCGGAAGGTGTCGCCCACGGCGGTGATCCGGTCGCCCTTGTCCAGGGACCGCACGAAGCCCGACCCGTCGAGGTCGACGTGACGGTTGGGGTTGCTGAGCACGTCGAAGACAGCGTCGCTCGAGGCGTTGATGGTGCGTTCCACGGTAATCTTGTTGTCGCTCATGAACCAACCTTGCTCCACGGCGCACCGGCTTAAACGTGGGATGTCTTTGACCTCGGCCTGTCGGTGGCGGATGCTGCGCGCATGCGGCTCCTTGTTCCCGGCACTCTCGCCCTCGCCCTGCTGATCACTTCTTGTTCGAGCGACAAAGAATCAGCGACTCAGGCTGCGGCCAGGCTGGCCGACGCCCTGAGCAGCGGTCGGGCGCCCGTCGACCTCTTCGGCTCGACCGACGCCCAGACGGCGTACGACGGCCTCACTGCCGGTCTGGGCGAGGTCACGCCCACGGTCGAGGTCGCGGGCGTCGCCGAGGAGGAGGCCGCGGCGACGGCGACCCTGTCGTGGACCTGGGACCTGGACGGCTACCGATGGACCTACGACGCCTCGGCCGACCTGACCGAGGGCGACGCCGGGTGGCAGGTCGCCTGGTCCCCGACCCTGGTGGAACCGACCCTGGTCGACGGGGAGACCCTCGACGTCGCGTCCGTGCCCGCGGAGCGGGCCGACATCCTCGGGGCCGACGGAGCCGCCTTGGTCACCGAACGGCCCGTCGTCAGGTTCGGCCTGGACAAGACCAAGGTGCCGGCTGCCCGGGCGGTGGACAGCGCCCGGCGCCTGGCCGGGGTCCTGGACGTCAGTCCCGGCCCGTTCGTGCGGGCGGTGCGGGCCGCCGGGGACGCGGCGTTCGTCGAGGCGATCGTGCTGCGGCGCCCGGACGCGCGCCGCGTCGACCCCGCGTACGCCGACATCCGCGGGGCGGTCGCGCTCGACGGGCGCCTGCCCCTGGCCCCGACCCGTGAGTTCGCGGCCCCGATCCTGGGTCGGGTGGGCCCGGCCACGGCCGAGATCATCGCCGACTCCGACGGACGGCTCCAGGTCGGGGACGACGCCGGACTCTCCGGCCTCGAGGCGAGGTACGACGCGCAGCTGGCCGGCACCCCCGGGGTCGTGGTGTCCGCGGTGGAGCAGGGTGGCGGCACCCGCCGACTGTTCGCCGACGGCCCGGTGAAGGGTGAGCCGTTGGCCACCTCGCTCGACGAGCAGGCCCAGCTGGCTGCCGAACGGGTCCTGGCCGACGGACCGACCGACAGCGGGACCGCCCTCGTCGCGGTGCGCCCCTCGACCGGAGAGATCCTCGCGGCGGCGAGCGGTCCGGGGGCGGGCGGGCAGAACCTGGCGACCTACGGTCAGTACGCCCCGGGGTCGACCTTCAAGCTGGTCTCCTCGCTGGCCCTGCTGCGCAGCGGACTGACACCGCAGAGCCCGGTGAGCTGCCCGGCCACCACCGTCGTGGACGGCAAGCAGTTCAAGAACTACGACGACTACCCCGCGACCGGGCTGGGTCGGATCACGCTGCGCCAGGCGGTGGCGAACTCGTGCAACACCGCCTTCATCGGGCAGCGGGACCGGTTGGAGCCCGGGGACCTCGCCGACGCCGCTGCCTCACTCGGGCTGGGCGTCGACGCCGACCTGGGCTTCCCGGCGTACTTCGGCCAGGTCCCGCCGGCGTCGTCGGAGACCGAGGCGGCCGCCGACCTGATCGGCCAGGGGAAGGTGCTGGCTTCGCCGATGGCGATGGCGACCGTCGCCGCGTCCGTCGCGGCCGGACGCACCGTCGTCCCCCACCTGCTCGACGACCAGGCCCCGGACGCGGATCCCTCGACGCCCCTGAGCGCGGCGGAGGCGGCCGAGCTGCGGGGCCTGATGCGGGCGGTGGTCACCGACGGCTCGGGGTCGCTGCTGGCCGACCTGCCCGGAGAGGTCGGGGCCAAGACCGGCACCGCCGAGTACGGCGACCCGGGGCCAGGCGGGGCACTGCCCACCCACGCCTGGATGGTCGCCACCCAGGGTGACCTGGCCGTGGCGGTCTTCGTGGAGACCGGCGACTCCGGGTCCGGCACGGCGGGACCGCTGCTGCGCGCGTTCCTGACCCGCTGATCCCGGGCCGGGGCGGCTCAGCCCTCCGGCGCCTGGTCCACGCTCCGCCCGGCGATGACCTCGCCGGCCACCTCCGCCAGCGGACGACGGGAAGCCCTCGCGCTCCCGCGCAGGAGCTCGAACGCCTCGGCCATGTCCAGCCCGGAGCGCTCGGCGATCACGCCCTTGGCCTGCTCGATGACGATCCGGCTGTTCAGGGCGGCCTGCAGCTGCTCGGCGATGACCTCCTGACGGCGGATCGTCCAGTGGTTCAGGATGCCCAGCGTCGCCATCGTCGTCATCACCTGGGCGAGCTGCACCTGCTCCTCGGTCAAGCCGTCCGGGGAGTCGCAGAACAGGTTGATCGCCCCCACGGTGCGCTCGCGCAACCGCATCGGCAGCGCGTAGGCACCCACCATCCCCTGGGCCCGGGCCTCGCGCACGAAGGAGGGCCACCGCTGCTCGGCCCGAACCAGGTCCTCCTCCACCACCAGGACGCCGGAGGAGAAGGCCTCGAGGCCGGGGCCCTCGTTGTTCTGCAGCTCGAGCAGCTCGAGCAGGCGGGTCTCCTCGGTGGAGGAGGCCAGGACCCGCAGGTTCCCCCGCTGGTCGTCGAGCAGGATGCCGGCGGCACGCACGGGCAGGAAGGACACGCAGCTGCGGACCAGGTCGTCGGCCAGGTCGACCACGTCGAAGCCGGTCACCAGGCTGTCGGCCAGGGAGACCAGGCGCCCGAAGAACGGCTCCCGCTCATGCGGACTGGTCATCGAGGTCCCCTTCGTCGCACCGGAGCTCACGCCCCGGCTGCCCGTCAACTCCAGAGTCCCTGAAGGAGATCCGCCGGGCAACCACGTCCCGGGCGAGGTCGACCAGGCGGCGGTCGCTGGCGAACGCACGCGACCGCATCGCCGACATCGCGTCGGCCAGCGACGCGTCGAGCTGGACGCTGACCATCCCGACCGCCTGGTGGGTCACCGCGTGACCGCTGTCGAGCACGTCGTCGAGTCCGGGGCCGAGACCCAGGTCCAGGGCCATGTCGAGCCCGTCGGACCCGTCGCGCCCGTCCGACCCGTCGACGGTGACCCCGGTGGGAGCCAGCAGGGCCAGCGCCACGGCGTCGGAGAGCCGCAGGAGGACCTCCACCGCTCCGGGCGCCAGGGGCGTGGGGCGCCGGCCGTGGGCGGTGAGCAGGCCGAGTCCGACCGCACCGATCTGCACCGGCACGGCGAAGACCGAGGCGATGCCCAACGCGGACGCGGCCGGGGTGAAGACCGGCCAGGAGCGGGCGCGGGGGTCCTCGAGCAGGTCGGGCACCAGCACGGGCCGCTGCTCGGCGAGGGACTGCGGGCCCGGACCCTCCCCCAGGGTCTCCTGGAGTCCGTCCAGGTCCGCGGCGCGATCGTCGGAGGCGTACACGACGCCGGCGTAGCTGGCCGCGGCGCAGCGCGAGACCGCCACCCCTTGCAGACCCACCACGGACGTGTCCGAGCGGGGGGCCAGCGCCTCACGGCACAGCCACGCGACCAGCGGGCCGGACGGGTCAGGGCTCGGCGGGAGCCCGTCGGTGTTCTTCACTGCGTCTCCTCCGGTCAGCCCCCGCCCGCGGCGAGGAGCACCGCGGGGCCAGGCACGCGCAACGAGGTGCCCGCACCGTAGCACCGCAGGCTGTCCGGTTCCCGGTCTCACGGTGGGTGGGCCCCGGCGCCCGGCCGCGACCCGGATCAGGCGCACAACCCCACGGCTGCCGCCCGGGCCGCCGCGTCCGCCCCCGCGGGTCCCCCCCTGCCGGGGCGTCCGTGTGCGGCGCTCGTGGACCCGGCCACCTGGCGCCGGCCGAGCGCGTCGTCGTGCCGCAGCGTGCGCCACAGCCGCTCGGCTCCCGGGCCGGCGACCAGCCGGTTGACGTCCGAGGGCGCCTGGGCGATGGGCATGGTCAGGAAGCGCACGTGGTCGAGCCCGATCCCCTCCACCTCGCGACCCAGGGACACCAGCGCCGGGAGCGAGGCGAGCCCCTCGTCGGTCACGAGCGACTGGGTGGCCGCGTCGAGGAAGCGGTACAGCCTGACCGGGTTGGCCAGGGTGCCGGCCGAGGAGACCTCGTCGACCATCGAGGCCAGGAACGCCTGCTGGCGCTTCATCCGGCCGACGTCGCTGCCGTCGCCGATGCCGTAGCGGGCCCGGACGTACGTCAGCGCCGTGTCGCCCTTGGCGTCGTAGGTCCCGGCGTCGAGGTGGATCTCGTGCCGGGGGTCGTCGATGGTCTCCGGCACGCACACCCGGACACCGCCCAGGGCGTCGACGACGTTCTCGAAGCTGTCGAACTTCACCACCACGAAGTGGTCGACCCGGACCCCGGTCATCGCCTCCACCTGGGCGATCGTGCAGGCCGGGCCGCCGAGCGCGTACGCCTGGTTCCACTGGTCCTCCGCCACCGCAGGGAGCACCGTGGTCGGGTCGCTCCGCGAGCGGCACCGCGGCCGGGGCACCAGCAGGTCGCGAGGGATGCTCACGGCGTACGCACGGGAGCGGTCGGCGGACAGGTGCAGCAGGATCGTGGTGTCCGACAGGCTGTCGGAGGCCCCCGAGACGCTGGTCTGGCCGACGCGCGTGTCGTCGCCCAGCACCAGGACGTCCAGGGGCCGGGAGGCCTCGGGCACGGCGGCCCCGGTCTCGACCGGGCGCCGACCGACGATCCGGTCGAAGGCGGCGTCACCCTCGAGGTTGCCGTCCAGGTGGCGGTAGACCAGGAACCCGCCGACCCCCAGCACGGTCAGGACACCGGCCAGGCTCCACGCGACGACGCGGAGCGGACGGGAGAGGCGCATCCCCCCATCCTGCCCCGAGCCGTCAACGCACCGTCAGCGCAGCGGGACGAGGACCGCGCCGGCGTGCCCGGGCAGAGTCACCCGTCCACCGGCCTGGGCGGCGCCGCCCGGCGTCGTCCAGAGCACGTCGTGCCCGTGCCCACCCAGGTCCACCTCGGCCTCGGCGTCGCCGAAGTTGGCCACCACCACCACGTCCCCGCGGCGCATCACGAGGGTCCGGGCGTCCTCGTCGACCTCGCAGGAGGTGCGTCGCAGGTCCGGGTCGGTGAGCTCGGGCGTACGCCTCCGCAGCGCGGCCAGCTCGCGGTACACCTGGAGCACCACCGCGTGCCGGCCCTCCTCGATCTCGGCCCAGTCCAGGTTCGAGCGCTGGTAGGTCTCCGGGTCCTGCGGGTCGGGGACGCTGTCGACGTCCCAGGCCATCTTGGAGAACTCCCTGACCCGGCCCTCGCTCACCGCGTGACCCAGGTCCTCCTCGGGGTGGGAGGTGAAGAACTGGAACGGCGTGGAGGCGGCCCACTCCTCGCCCTGGAAGAGCATCGGGGTGAACGGCCCGGCCAGGGTGAGCAGGGCCGCCACGGCCAGCTGGTCGTCGTCGAGCGCCTCGGTCAGCCGGTCCCCGCGGGCGCGGTTGCCCACCTGGTCGTGGTTCTGGTTGCTGACCACCAGACGCCAGGCCGGCATCCGGCTGGTGTCGACCGGCCTGCCGTGGTCGGCCCCGCGGAAGCTGGACCAGGTGCCGTCGTGGAAGAAGCCCTTCTCCATCACCTTGGCCAGGGCTGACAGCGGCTCGAAGTCGGCGTAGTAGCCGAACGTCTCGCCGGTCAGCGCGACGTGCAGGGCGTGGTGGAAGTCGTCGCTCCACTGCGCGTCGAGGCCGTACCCGCCGCCCTCCCGCGGCGTGACCAGCGTGGGGTCGTTGAGGTCCGACTCGGCGATCAGCGTCATCGGGCGGCGGTGGTGGGCGGACAGGCCCGCGACGAGCACCGCCATCTCCTCGAGGATGTGGGTCTGCGAGCCGTCCTCCAGCGCGTGCACCGCGTCCAGCCGCAGGGCGTCGACGTGGAAGTCCTCGAACCACATCCGGACGTTGTCGAGGATGTAGGCCCGGACCTCCTCGCTGCCCTCGCCGTCCAGGTTCAGCGAGTCGCCCCAGCTGTTCGACCCGCCGTCGGTGAGGTAGGGGCCGAACATCGGCAGGTAGTTCCCGGACGGGCCGAAGTGGTTGTACACCACGTCCTGGACCACGCCCAGGCCGGCCGCGTGGCAGCCGTCGACGAAGCGCTGGTAGGCCGCCGGGCCGCCGTACGGCTCGTGGACCGCGCCCCAGAGCACGCCGTCGTAGCCCCAGTTGTGGGTGCCGTTGACCGCGTTGACCGGCATCACCTCGACCAGGTCCACCCCGATCTCCTTGAGGTGGGCGAGCTTGCCCAGGGCCGCGTCCAGAGTGCCCTCGGGGGTGAAGGTGCCGACGTGCAGCTCGTAGATCACCGCGCCGGCGAGCTGACGGCCGGTCCACGACTCGTCGGCCCAGGAGTGGGCCGCGGGGTCGAAGGTGCGGGTGCGTCCGTGCACCCCGTCGGGCTGCCGCCGCGAACGAGGGTTCGGCACCGGGGTCGTGGACCCGTCGACCAGGTAGCCGTAGTCGAGCTCGCCCAGCGGCTCGGGACCGTCCACGGTCCACCAGCCGCTGTCGCCCGTACGCCGCATCGGCACGACCCGGTCGGCCACGCTCAGGGAGAGCGACTGCGGCAGCGGGGCCCACACGTCGAACCGTCCGCGGGCGTCGCGGCGCCGGTCGTCGCGGACCAGCAGCGCCACCGGGTAGTCGGTCAGGATGTCGGTGAGCCGGACCCGGCCGTCCTCGTCGAGGTCGACCGTCCGGCCGGTCAGCGCCTCGGCCCAGGCACCCGGGGGAAGCGGCAGCGTCGTGCCGCCGAAGCCGCCGCGGGCAGCCAGCCCGAGCGGCAGCCTGGTGGCCACCGTGACGGCACCGCCGCGGTCGAAGGCCACGACGTGGTCGGCGGCCTCGCCCTCGGCGGCGAGCGGCGTGTAGCCGCTGAAGAGCTCGCCGCGCTCACGGCGCAGCGTCAGCGCGACGTGGGTGGTGAGCAGCTTGACCGCACCCGGGTCGTCCAGGGCGCCGGTCAGCGGCGGCCGGTCACCGGCGCGCAGCGCCTTGAGCAGGTCCTGCCGCTCGTCGAAGTCGACCGGACGACGGTTGTCGGGGTCGACGAGGCTCTGCTCCCACAGCTCGCTGCCCTGGTAGACGTCGGGGACACCGGGCATCGTCAGCCCGAGCAGCTTGGCGCTCAGGGCGTTGCTCCAGCCCGGTCCGGCCACCGTCGAGGCCAGGTCCTCGAGCACAGCGCCCACCTGGCGGTCGTCGAAGACGGCGTCGACACAGGCGTGCACCGCGGCTTCGTACTCCTCGTCGGGCGAGGTCCACCGGGTGCGGTCACCGGCCTCGCGCATCGCCTTCTCGGCGTAGGCGTGCAGCCGCTCCCGGGACGCGGGCCAGGCGCCCAGGACGGCCTGCCAGAGCAGGCTGCCGAAGCCCGCGTCGGGAACCGGGACGAGCTCCAGCAGACGCGTCAGCGCGGTGTCCCAGGCCTCGGGCATCTCGGCCAGCACCGCGATCCGGGCCCGGACGTCCTCGCCCCGCTTGGTGTCGTGGGTCGAGGCCGCGGTCATCGCGTGCGGCCAGGACTCCTGGCGGGCGGCCAGGAAGGTGTGGAACTCCTCGGGGCTGACCGCGAAGACGCTGGGGTCGCCGCCCACCTCGTTGAGGGAGGTCAGCCGCGACCAGCGGTAGAACGCGCAGTCCTCGACGCCCTTGGCCATCACCATGCCGCTGGTCTGCTGGAACCGCGCTGCACCGGGAGCGGCGCCGTCGCCGAGCACCGGGGCGATCGCCTCGAGCGTGGCGGCCAGGTCGGGGCGGTGCTCGCGGGCCCGCGCGAAGGCCTGGTCGAGGTAGTCGCGCCCCTCGGGCAGGTAGGAGCGGTACACGGTGAAGCAGGCCAGCAGCTCGGCCACGGCGTCGACCACGGCCTCGAAGTCGGGGACCTCCGCCTCGCCCTCGGCGAGTCCGGCCACCAGCTCGCGCGAGATCCGGCGGGTCTCCGAGCCCAGGATGCCGTCGGCCACGGCGCGCTTGGTGTCGTGGATCATCTGCTCCCAGTCCACCGCCTCGCCGCGCAGCCTGGCCTCCAGGGCGTCCAGCGGGGCCTGCCCGGACGGGTCGGTGAGCACCCGGTCGACGAAGGCCAGCGCGTCGTAGCCTGTGGTGCCGGCCGTCGCCCACGAGCGCGGCAGCTCCTCGCCGGGCTCGAGGATCTTCTCCACCAGGACGTACGCGTGCCCGGTGAGGTCGGCCAGGTCGTCGAGGTACTTGCCGGGGTCGCGCAGGCCGTCGGGGTGGTCCACCCGCAGACCGTCGACGAGACCGTCGTCGAACCAGTTCCGGATCTGCTCGTGGGAGCGGTCGAACCACTCCTTCTCCTCCACCCGGATCGCGGCCAGGGTGTTCACCGCGAAGAACCGCCGGTAGTTGAGGTCGCGGTCCGCGTCACGCCAGCTGACCAGCTCGTAGTGCTGGCGGGC
Organism: uncultured Actinomycetota bacterium; assembly: GCA_963843825.1. Lineage (GTDB taxonomy): Bacteria > Actinomycetota > Actinomycetes > Propionibacteriales > Nocardioidaceae > Marmoricola_A. Next base: position 799,507 of record CAWJLZ010000022.1, on the reverse strand, counting down.
GTGCACCTCGTTGGCGTCCTCCTCGGGTCCGCGGTCGGCCGATCCGGGAGCCAGCGGGAACCGCTGGTCGTGGTAGTGAAGCTCGCCGGCCAGGACGCGCAGGTTCGCGATCCGCCCGTGCTCGTCGAGGTCGTCGTCCCCGAGGACCGGGATCCGCAGCCGCCCGTCGGCCGCGGCCCAGTCGATGTCGAAGGCCTCGGCGTACGACGACTCCTGGCCGTGGGTCAGGACGTGCCACCACCACTCGTTCTCCCACGGCCGGGCCACCCCGACGTGGTTGGGCACGATGTCGACCAGGACGCCCATGCCCAGCCGCCGGGCCTCGTTGGCCAGCGCCACCAGCCCGGAACCACGACCCCGGGAGGGGTCGACGGCGGAGTGGTCGGCCACGTCGTACCCGTGGTCGCTGCCGGACTCCGAGGCCAGCAGCGGGGACAGGTAGACCCAGTCCACCCCCAGCTCGTGGAGGTACTGCAGGCGGCGTGCGGCCTCGAGGAGGTCGAAGTCCTCGGTGACCTGGAGCCGGTAGGTGCTGACCGGAGCGCGCACGCCGCCTGTCCTCTCGTTCGTGATGCTGGGGTGGTGCTGGGGTGGTGCTGGGCAGGTTGAGACGGGTGGTCAGTCGGCGGGCTTGGCCGAGGGGTCCTCGGCCGGGCCGGTCGACTCCGCGGCCTTGCCCGGGCGACCGCCCCCCGTGCGGTTGCCCTTGTTGCCGGCGCTGCGGGTGGTGGCCGACTCGGGGTCCGCCAGCGCGGCCAGCGAAGCCGCGACGGACAGGTCCGGCTCGGCCTCGGGCTCGGAGTACTCCCGCAGCACGATCGTGCTGCGCGGCTCCAGGACGAAGGTCGCGCCCGGCTGGCGCGGGTCGCTCTGGGCGCCGTCGCCACCGGTGTCGATCACCATGTCCCAGGCGCCGGCGTACTCGTCGGAGGGCAGCAGCACCTCGACCGCCTCGTGGCCGGCGTTGAAGTACAGCAGGAAGTGGTCGTCGGTGATCGGGTTGCCGGTCCGGTCGCGGCTGGGGATGCCGTGGCCGTTGAGGTACATCCCGATCGCCTTGGCTGCGTCGGCGGTCCAGTCGCCGTCCTCCATCGGACGGCCGTCCGGGTGCAGCCAGACGATGTCGTTGAGACGGTCGCCGTCACCGGTGCGGACCTCGCCGCCGGTGAAGAACCGACGACGGCGGAACGTCGGGTGCGCCGCCCGCAGCTTGGCCACCGCGGAGGTGAACTCGATCAGCGGCCGGTCGACCTTGTCCCAGTGCACCCAGCTGATCTCGGAGTCCTGGGCGTAGGTGTTGTTGTTGCCGTCCTGGGTGCGCCCCATCTCGTCACCGTGCAGCAGCATCGGCACCCCCTGGCTGAGCAGCAGGGTGGTGATCAGGTTGCGCTGCGCGCGAGCCCGCATCTCCAGCACGTCCTGGTCGTCGGTCGGGCCCTCGGCGCCGTGGTTCCAGGACCGGTTGTGGCTCTCCCCGTCGCGGCTGTCCTCGCCGTTGGCCTCGTTGTGCTTGTCGTTGTAGGACACCAGGTCGCGCAGGGTGAAGCCGTCGTGGGCGGTGACGAAGTTGATGCTCGCGAACGGGCGACGGCCCGAGTGCTCGTACAGGTCGGAGGAGCCGGCCAGCCGGCTGGCGAACTCGCCCAGGGTGGGCTCGCCGCGCCAGAAGTCACGGACGGTGTCGCGGAACTTGCCGTTCCACTCGGTCCACTGGGGCGGGAAGTTGCCGACCTGGTAGCCACCGGGGCCGACGTCCCAGGGCTCGGCGATCAGCTTGACCTGGCTGACGATCGGGTCCTGCTGCACGAGCTCGAAGAACGCCGCGAGCCGGTCCACGTCGTAGAACTCCCGAGCCAGCGCGGAGGCGAGGTCGAAGCGGAAGCCGTCGACGTGCATCTCGGTGACCCAGTAGCGCAGCGAGTCCATGATCAGCTGCAGCGTGTGCGGGTGCCCGACGTTGAGGGAGTTCCCGGTGCCGGTGTAGTCCATGTAGAACTTCTGGTCGTCGTCGACGGTCCGGTAGTAGGCCCGGTTGTCGATCCCCTTGAAGCTCAGCGTGGGGCCGAGGTGGTTGCCCTCCGCGGTGTGGTTGTAGACCACGTCGAGGATCACCTCGATGCCCGCGGCGTGCATGGCCTTGACCATGCCCTTGAACTCCTGGACCTGCTGGCCGTCGCTCTTGTTCGCGGCGTAGTCGGCGTGCGGGGCCAGGAAGGCCAGGGTGTTGTAGCCCCAGTAGTTGCGCAGACCCTTCTCCAGCAGCGTGCTGTCCTGCACGAACTGGTGGACCGGCATGAGCTCGATGGCGGTGACGCCGAGCTTGGTCAGGTGGTCGGTGATCGCGGGGTGCGCCAGACCGGCGTAGGTGCCGCGCTGCTCCTCGGGGATGTCCGGGTGCAGCTCGGTCATGCCCTTGACGTGCGCCTCGTAGATGAAGGTCTCGTTGTAGGGCACCGACGGGGCGCGGTCGCCCTCCCAGTCGAAGAACGGGTTGATCACCACGCCCAGGGTCATGTGCGCGGCGGAGTCCTCGTCGTTGATCGAGTCCTCGTCGCCGAAGGTGTAGCCGAACAGCGACTGGTCCCAGTCGATCTCACCCGAGGTCGCCTTGGCGTACGGGTCGAGGAGCAGCTTGTTCGGGTTGCAGCGCAGGCCCTGGGCGGCGTCGCTGGGGCCGTGCACCCGGTAGCCGTAGCGCTGCCCGGGCTGGACCTGCGGCAGGTAGCAGTGCCAGACGTAGGCGTCGACCTCGGTCACCTCGACGCGGGTCTCGGTACCGTCGGTGTCGAAGAGGCAGAGCTCGACCCGCTCGGCCACCTCGCTGAACAGGGCGAAGTTCGTCCCGCTGCCGTCGTAGGTGGCACCGAGGGGGTAGGCGGATCCAGGCCAGGCGTGCAATTCGAGCTCCTTCGCACGGGGCGTCGGCCCCGGTGAAAACATGCCCGGTCGGCATGTGAACGATCCAAAGTTACCCGGCCCCCCCTGCCTCAACCCTGAGGAGATCCCCCCTCGGGTATGTTCAGGTTCACACTGAGCGAGGGGCCGGCGGCATGACGGGTGACCTGGGGACCCACCCCGAGACGGACGTGGACACCTCCTACGACCGGTATGCCCGCCTCGTCCGCCGAGCGCTGAACGCCCCCCTCGCCCTGGTCAGCCTGGTCGAGGCGAACCGCCAGGTCTTCTGCGGCGCCTCCGGACTCGCCGAGCCGCTCGACGTCGTCCGGGAGACCCCGCTGACCCACTCGTTCTGCCAGTACGTCGTGGCCGACGAGGCGCCGCTGGTGATCTCCGACGCGCGCGAGGACCCCCGGCTGCACACCAACCTCGCCATCCGCGACCTGAACGTCATCGCCTACGCCGGGTGGCCGCTGAGGGACCACACCGGCACCGTGATCGGCTCGCTGTGCGCGATCGACCACCGCCCCCGGGCCTGGACCGCCGACGAGCTCGCCGCGCTGGAGGACCTCGCCGCCGCGTGCTCGTCGGAGCTGGCCCAGCGGGCGTTGCGCGACCTCGCGGCCGAGGAGGGACGGGTCGCCCGGGAGCTGTCCCACCGCAGCCGGGTCCTGCTGGCGCTCTCCGAGGGCCTGGCCCGGACCCGGACCACCAAGGACGTGGCCACCGCGGTGGAGCGGATCGCCCTGGAGCAGCTCGGCTGCTGCCGCACCGGGATCTGGCTGCGCGACCCCTCCGACGCCGCCGCCCCGCTGCGTGCGCCGGCCCACGCCCCGACCGCGTACGCCCCCGTCGTCACCTTCGTCGTGCCCGAGAGCGGCGACTGGGAGTCGGCCAACCGCAACAGCGCCCTGCGGGTCGACCACGAGAACCCCGTGGGCGACGCGCTGCTCACCGGTCGGGCGGTGTACTACAGCAGTCGCGAGGAGCAGAACGCCCTCTTCCCCCGCGTAGCCAACTCGGCCCAGGTCGGGCAGTCGCGGGCCTTCGTCCCGCTCAGCGCCGCCGACCGCGTCTACGGGGTGCTGGTGCTGCTGTGGGAGGAGCGGGGCGAGGAGCCGGTAGCGCACCGCACGACGATCGGCGCGCTGGCGTCGTACACCGCCCAGGCCCTGGAGCGGGCCCAGCTGTTCGAGGACCGGCTCGACGCCCTGGTCACCCTGCAGAGCGCCCTGATGCCCCGGGTGCCCCAGCCCGAGGACCTCGCGCTGGCGGCGCGCTACCGACCGGCGGCCTCCCAGGACCAGGTGGGCGGCGACTGGTACGACGCCGTCGTGATGCCCTCGGGCCTGACCGCGCTGATGATCGGCGACGTCGTGGGCCACGACATCGCCGCGGCCGCGACGATGGGCCAGCTCCGGACCATGTTGCGCTCCTTCGCCTGGGCGACCGAGGACACCCCGTCGGTCAACGTGGCCCGGCTGGACCAGGCGATGCACGACCTGGGGGTCGACGCGATGGCCAGCCTGGTCTACGCCCGGATCGAGGCCGACCCCGACCGGCCCGGCCTCCAGGTGCTGCGCTGGACCAACGCCGGCCACCCCCCGGCCCTGCTGGTCGAGGACGACGGCACGCTGACCTGGCTCGAGGCCGACGACCCGGACCTGATGGTCGGGGTGCAGCCCGGTCTGCCCCGCGGTGACCACCGCACCGTGATGCCCCCGCAGTCGACGCTGCTGCTCTACACCGACGGGCTCGTCGAGCGTCGCGGGGAGGACCTGACCGAGGGCCTGGCCCGGCTCGGTGTGTCCGCGGCGCGGAACCGTGGCCAGCCGATCGACGACTTCCTCGACTGCGTCCTCTCCGACCTGCTCGACCGGCAGCTGTCCGACGACGTGGCGGCGCTCGCGGTCCGGTTCCACCGCACCGGCGACTGACGTCCCGGTCCTGCCCGGACGCAGCCGTGCGCCGGTCAGGGTCCGGCAGGCGGCGGGACGACCGAGGCGGCCCGGCTCAGCGAGGCCATCACCGCGGACGCGTCCCAGTCTCCGGGGTCGTCGACCTCGGCCCACTGCGCGACCTGGGCCAGGGCCCACCGGGCCCACGCGGCGGCGGCCCGCTCCTGCTCGAGCTGGAAGGGCAGGCACAGCGCGTTGAGGTGCGCCCGCTCGGGGAAGAGCGCGGGCTGGGAGGCCATCGAGGACAGCGTGGCCAACCGCTCGTCGGCCTCGTCCCGGATCCGGCCCAGGGTGGTGCGGAGCTGCTCCATCGTCCCGGCCCCGGCGAAGAAGACCTTGATCAGGCCCTCGAACTCCAGCGTGCGCGGGGCGGGCGGGTCGTCCAACCAGGCCGCGAGCTCGGCGCGCCCCTCGTCGGTGATGGTGTACTCCCGGCTGCGACGTCGACCGGTGAACCGCTCGTCGGCCACCACCAGGCCGAGGGCGGCGAGCTGCTTCGGCTCGTCGTAGAGCCGGCGCTCCGCGCGGGGCCAGAACCACCTCAGGCTGCGCTGCACCTGCTTGGCCAGCTCGTAGGTGGTCCAGGACCGGAGGCTGAGCAGGCCGAGCAGGGCGTACGAGGTCGTCGGTCTGGCCATCGACACCATCCTGGCACAGTGGCGGGACGCGGACGGGATGGTGCCGTCTGCAGTATGGTGTACGCGCACGGGGCGGGTCGGACCGCCGGATCGACGGCGGCGGCCGGGGCAGGGGGTGGAGATGTTCCCGCTACAGGGGGCAACCGGGGTTCCCCCGAGGGTGCAGGTCCTCGTGGCCCACCCCGACGACGAGACCTTCGGGTGCGGCTCGGTCCTGCTGCACGCGGCGGCCGCGGGCGCCACCACCTCCGTGGTCTGCGCCACCCGCGGCGAGGCCGGTCAGCTGCGCGAGGGCACGAGCCTGCCGCGAGGTGGGCTGGGAGCCCTGCGCGAGCAGGAGCTGCGTGACGCGGCCCGGCTGCTCGGCGTCTCCGAGGTGGCCGTGCTGGGCCTGCGGGACTCCGACATGAGCGGCACGCCCTCGGGCGACTCCCTGGTCGGCGCCGACCGCACCCTGGTCCGCACCGGGCTCGAGCTGGCCGTGGACGCCTTCGGCCCCGACGTCCTGGTCACCCTCGACGGCGGGGACGGCCACCGGGACCACCTCCGGATGCGCGACCTGACCCTCGAGGTGGGCAGGGCGCGCCAGATCCCGGTCTACCTCTCCTGCCTACCCCGCTCGGTGATGCGCCGCTGGCTGGCCCACACCCAGGACGTGCACCCCGACTCGCCGTACCTCGAGGGGGGCGACCTCGGCACCCCCGACGAGGACATCACGGTGGTCCTCGACACCACCGAGCACTACGACGCACGGTGGCGGGCGATCCGCACCCACGCCTCGCAGGCCTCCCCGTTCGAGGGCCTGCCCGACGACCTGCAGCGGGCCTTCCTCTGCGCCGACCACCTGATCGAGGTCCGGCCCCCGGTCCGGGGCCGCCGGACCGCCTGAACCCCTGGGTGGGGGCTCCCGGTCGGTCGCGACGGATCCGTCGTGACCGACCGGTCGAGGAGCGCCCCTCTCAGCCGCGCAGCTCGGGGAACTGGTCGTCGCGCCACTCCCCGTCGATCCGGTCCGCGGCGTGCCGGTCCTCCCGCTCGCGCAGCTCGACCCGACGGATCTTTCCCGAGATCGTCTTGGGCAGCTCGGCGAACTCCAGTCGGCGGATCCGCAGGTACGGCGGCAGGTGCTCCCGGGCGTGGGCCAGGATCGAGCGGGCGGTGTCCCGCGTCGGCTCATAGCCGGCGACCAGCACGACGTACGCCTTGGGCACCGCCAGCCGGACCGGGTCGGGAGCGGGAACGACCGCCGCCTCCGCCACGGCCGGGTGCTCGATCAGGACGCTCTCGAGCTCGAACGGGCTGACCTTGTAGTCGGAGGCCTTGAAGACGTCGTCGGTGCGCCCGACGTAGGTGATGTAGCCGTGCGCGTCCCGCGAGGCGACGTCACCGGTGTGGTAGAAACCGCCGGCCATCGCCTCCTCGTTGCGGCCGTCGTCGCCCTGGTAGCCGGTCATCAGGGTCAACGGACGCTGGGCCAGGTCGAGGCACAGCTCGCCCTCCCCGACCCCCTCCACGAGCGCCCCGTCGACCGGGTCGACCAGGACCACCGGGACCCCGGGCAGCGGACGGCCCATCGACCCCGGCGTGACCGGCTGGCCCGGGGAGTTCGCCACGCAGGCGGTGGTCTCGGTCTGCCCGAACCCGTCGCGGATGGTCAGCCCCCAGTGCCTCTCGACCTGGCTGATCACCTCGGGGTTGAGCGGCTCCCCGGCACCGATCGCCTCGCGCAACGAGCCCCGCCCCCGGGACAGGTCGGCGTTGATCAGCATCCGCCACACCGTCGGCGGTGCGCAGAAGGAGGTCACGTGCTCGGTCCGGACCAGGTCCAGCAGCGCGGCAGCGTCGAAGCGGGTGTAGTTGAAGACGAACACCGTCGCCTCGGCCAGCCAGGGGGCGAAGAAGCTGGACCAGGCGTGCTTGGCCCAGCCCGGCGAGGAGATGTTCAGGTGCACGTCCCCGGGCCGGAGCCCGAGCCAGTACATCGTCGACAGGTGCCCGACCGGGTACGTGCGGTGGGTGTGCTCGACCAGCTTGGGCCGGTGCGTGGTGCCGGAGGTGAAGTAGAGCAGCATCCGGTCGTCGGTGCCGTTGCCCGGGTGCGGCACCGGGTCCCCCGGCAGGTCGTACGCCGCGTCGTGGGCCAGCCAGCCCTCGGGAGGCTCACCGACGGCGAACCGGACCAGGTCCGCCTGGATCCCGGCGAGCTTGGCGGTGTCGGAGGCGTTGCAGACCACCGCCCGCGCGGCGCCCCGGCTGATCCGGTCGACCAGGTCGTGGGTCCCCACCGCGGTCGTGGTGGGCATGACCACCGCGCCCAGCTTGATGACGGCCAGCACCGTCTCCCAGAGCTCGACCTGGTTGCCCAGCATCACCAGCACGCTGTCCCCGCGGCCGATCCCCGCAGAGGCCAGGTGGGCGGCGACCTGGTCGGACCGGCGGACCAGGTCGGCGAAGGAGTACTCCGCCCGGCTGCCGTCCTGCTCCACGACCACGAGGCCGGGCCGGTCGTTGCCCCGGGCCCAGGTGTCGAACCAGTCGTGGGCCCAGTTGAAGGTCTCCCCGACGTCGGGCCACCGGAAGGAGGCGACGGCGGCGTCGTAGTCGGTGCGCAGGTCCACCAGGCCGTCCCGCGCCGCCCGGAGGCTCGCGGTCGGATCGAGGGGCGCAGGGAGGGCCGGGTCTTCGGCGAGGTCGGACACCTCCCCATCCTGCAACCCGTCGGCGTCGCGTCAACCCTGGGGAGCGGAGATGTTCACCATCCAGGCGATCCCGAAGCGGTCGGTGCACATCCCGAACTCGTCCCCCCACGGGTGCTTCTCCAGGGGCGCGCTCACCGCACCGCCTGTCGACAGCGCCTCCCAGTACCCGCGCAGCAACTCCGGGTCGTCGCCGCTGAGACTGACGGTGATGTTGCTCTGCGCGGTCTGGGCGTGGGCCAGCGGGGCGTCGCTGGCCATCAGCGTGAAGTCGGCCTCGGTGTGCAGGTTCGCGTGCATCACGTGGTCCCCGGTCAGTCCCTCGGGCGCACCGCCGAACTCGCTGAAGGTCGAGACCAGCAGCGTTCCTCCGAACACCGACTCGTAGAAGGCCATGGCCTCCCGTGCGTTGCCGGGGAACGTGATGTACGGGTTCAGTCGCGACGTCATCGCGCCTCCTCTGGTCGGGGCGGCCTCGGGTACCGCCCGTGACAAAGCACCGTAGGGCCCGGCTCCGACGGTTCGCCACACCCCGCATCGACGCGCGGCGCGTCAGCCTCCCCGGCGGTGGGTAGGACCGAGTCGATGGCCTTCGACCCAGGGACGGATCAGATGACCGGCGCCGACCTCCCCGCACAGGGTGAGCCCGACCCCACCGACGTACGTCGCAGCTTCGGCGAGCGGGTCTGGGGACAGCTGTCGGTGGGCCTGCTGGACCGGGTGCCCCGCGAGCACCGGCAGAGCGAGGAGGACTTCAGGCGCCGGCGGATCGTCGCAGCGGTCACCCTCCTCGTCGGCGCCGTGGGTCTGGCGGCCAGCCTCCGGATGCCCCGCGACTCGCCCTGGTTCAACCTGGCCGCCCTGGGCGTGGCCGCGGTGTGGATCGTCGGCGCCCTGGCCTCGGGGCCCCTGCACGCGGGCCGGATCACGACGAGCGGGCAGCTGCGCCGGCCGATCGCCCCGCCCCTGGTCCTGGGCGCGGGACTCGCGGTGATCTTCGTGGTGGGGGCGTTCATCACCCGGCAGATCCCGCCGCTGGCCGAGCAGGCCGGCAACGTCCTGGGGTTCGCCGAGGAGGGCTCGCTGCCGATCCTGGCCGTGGTCACCCTGGTCAACGGCATCGCCGAGGAGTTCTTCTTCCGCGGGGCGTTGTACGCCGCGGTCAAGGAGCCGCACCAGGTGCTGTTCACCACGGTGTCCTACGTCGTGGCCACCCTGCTCACCGGCAACGTCCTGCTGTCCTTCGCGGCCGGCATCCTCGGGGTGATCACGGGGTTGCAGCGCCGCTCCACCGGCGGCATCGTGGCCCCGATCCTGACCCACGTGACCTGGTCGATGACGATGCTCTTCGTGCTGCCGCTGATCTTCTGACCCGGCCCGGGCCCGGGGGTCAGCGGGCGAGGGCCTTCTCGATGTCCTTGGCCAGCTTCTCCGGCTTGGTGGTCGGGGCGTAGCGCTTGACCACCCGACCGTCGCGTCCGACCAGGAACTTGGTGAAGTTCCAGCGGATCCGGTCCCCCATCAGACCGCTCTTCTGGTCCCGCAGCCAGGCGTAGACCGGATGGGCGTCCGGGCCGTTGACGTCGACCTTGGAGAACATCGGGAAGCTCACGCCGTAGTTCTTCTGGCAGAAGGCGCCGATCTGGTCGGCGTCACCCGGCTCCTGGCCGCCGAACTGGTTGCACGGGAACCCGAGCACCACCAGGCCGGCGTCGCCGTGCTCCTGCCAGAGCTTCTCCAGGCCCTCGAACTGAGGCGTGAAACCGCACTGCGAGGCGGTGTTCACCACCAGCACGACCTTGCCGGCGTAGTCGGCGAGCTCCTGGGGGCGACCGTCGAGCGTGGTGGCGGTGAAGTCGGTCAGCGTGGTCATGCGGGCTCCTGGGTTCCTACGGGCAGGCGGGTGTCCGCCCGGGGTGCGCACGAGGTTCGCACGCGCGGCCCCGGCGGATGGGCGTCCCCCGGTCTCGTCGGCCGGGGACGGCCGGACCTGAGGAGAGGGGTCACAGACCGCCGTCGAGGAACTGGGCGCGCCCCTCACCGAAGGACCAGTCCTCCGGGTCGTTGGCGCTCACCGAGACGATCAGGTCGGTCGGGGCGACGCCGCACCGCTCCTCCAGCCGGGCAGCCAGCTCGGCGTACAGCGCCTGCTTCTGGGCCCGGTCCCGACCCTGCTGGGTGACCTGGATGACGGTGACGCCGTCGGTGCGGTCGTAGCCGAGCCCGGTGTCCTCGACGATGATCTGCCCCCGTCGGTGCTCGGTGAGGATCTGGTACCGGTCGCGGGGCGGCGCGGCGAACACGTCCAGCATCACGTCCTGGACGGTGTCGGCGAGGAGCCTGAGCTCCTCGGGGGTGCGGCCTTCGACGACGTCGATGCGGACCAGGGGCACGGCGGTTCTCCTTGAGGGGTGGGGCGAGCGGACAGGGCGGTCAGAGCGCGACGAGGGAGGCCTGGGCGAGCAGCTCGAGGGTGCGCTCGCGCGCCTCGTTGCGCTCGGGGTCGGCCCCGGCGGCCGCGCCGGTCACCGGGTGGACCATCACCTCGTCTACGCCGAACCTCTCCGCGAGCCGCTCCAGCTCGGCGTACGCGGTCTCCGGGGTGCCGACGACCCAGCGGGCGCGCATCGAGGCCAGCAGCTGCTCGTGCTCGGCGGGCAGCGCGACGGCAGCCGCCTCCTCGACGCTCAGCTGGGGACGCAGCTCGCCACCGGTGCGCAGGGCGACCATCGACAGGGCGTACGGCCGGACCAGCCGCTCGGCCTCCTCGGCGGTCTCGGCCACGCAGACGTTGACGGTCAGGAACGTGGTGGGCTCCGCGATCCCTCCCTCGGCCGGGGTGAACCCGGCGCGGTACGCCGCCAGCGCCTCCGCGGTGCCGTTGCCGGAGAAGTGGTGGGCGAAGACGTAGGGCAGGCCCATCTCGGCGGCGAGGTGGGCGGAGTAGTCCGACGAGCCGAGCAGCCACACCGGCGGCGTCGAACGCGCCTGGGGGGTGGCGCGCAGCTCGTACTGACGTCCACGCAGGTTCAGCCCCACCCCGGACGGGTGCATCATCGCCACCACGTTGCCCACGTGCTCGGGGAACCGGTTGACCGCGTCGTCCTCGACGCCGCCGGCGCCGAGCCGCAGCGCCCAGCTGGTCACCGGGTCGCTGCCCGGGGCGCGGCCGATGCCGAGGTCGATCCGGCCGGGGTAGGCCGCCTCGAGCAGCGCGAACTGCTCGGCGACCACGAGCGGGGCGTGGTTGGGCAGCATCACGCCGCCCGAACCCACCCGGATCCGCTCGGTGGCGGCCCCGATCATCGCGATCAGCACGGCCGGGTTGGTCGCGGCCACGGCCGGCATGTTGTGGTGCTCGGCCACCCAGTAGCGCCGGTAGCCCGCGGCGTCGGCCACCCGGGCCAGGGCCAGCGAGGACCGCAGCGACTCCGAGGTCGTCTGGTCGCCCCGGACGGGGACGAGGTCGAGCACGGACAGCGTCAGGTCAGGTCGGGTCACCTGGGGTGAACGCCCGGGTGGGCAGTGGTCATTCCCCCTCGGCCGGGGGCGCGGGGAGGGACGGCTCACAGTTTCGAGGAACAACCGACGGGTATCAAAGTGTTGAACTTTCAACACAGTCGATCGAGAGAAGCCCCCCGTGTCCCGTGCATTCGAGAACGTCACCGTCGGCCCCTGGGAGCTCCCCCAGCGCTTCGTCATGGCGCCGCTGACCCGCAACCGCGCCGGTGAGGGCATGGTCCCCACCGACCTGGCCGTCACCTACTACGCCCAGCGCGCCGGTGCCGGCCTGATCATCACCGAGGGCACCCAGCCCAGCGCCGTGGGCCAGGGCTACCTCAACACCCCGGGCATCCACTCCGCCGAGCAGATCGAGGGCTGGCGCAAGGTCGCCGACGCCGTGCACGCCAAGGGCGGACGCATCGTCGTCCAGCTGATGCACGTCGGCCGGATCGCCCACCCGGACAACAAGTCCGGTCTCGAGACCGTGGCCCCCAGCGCGATCGCCGCCCCCGGCAAGATGGTCACCGCCGACGGGCAGCTCGACCACGTCGTCCCCCGCGCCCTGGAGACCGACGAGATCCCCGGTCTGGTCGAGGAGTTCGTCCAGGCCTCCCGCAACGCCATCGAGGCCGGTCTCGACGGCGTCGAGGTGCACTCGGCCAACGGCTACGTCCTGCACCAGTTCCTCGCCCCGTCGAGCAACACGCGCACCGACGGCTACGGCGGCTCGCCGGCCAACCGCGCCCGGCTGACCGTCGAGGTGACCCGTGCGGTCGCCGAGGCGATCGGCGCGGAGAAGGTCGGCATCCGGATCTCGCCCGCGCACAACATCCAGGGCGTCCTGGAGGAGGACGAGGTCGAGACCCGCGAGACCTACGAGACCCTCGTCGACGGGATCGCCGACCTGGGCCTGGCCTACCTCAGCATCCTGGCCGACCCGGAGAGCAAGCTCGTCGCCGACCTCAAGGGCCGCTTCGACGGCACGGTCATGCTCAACTCCGGGTTCAGCTCGGTGACCATGCTCGAGGACGTCGAGAAGGTCCTCGACGCCGACCTGGGCGACGTCGTCGTCGTCGGTCGCGAGTTCCTGGCCAACCCCGACCTGGCCGAGCGCTGGCGTACCGGGGCCGAGCTCAACGAGCCGAACTCCGACACCTTCTACGGCGGCGGGGCCGAGGGCTACACCGACTACCCGTTCCTGCCCGCCTCCTGAGGCGAGACCGCACCTCGTACGACGCACAGACCGCCGGGCCGCCACTCCACGTGGCGACCCGGCGGTCTCGTTCGTTGCCGGTGACGGGGTGGCTCAGCTGAGCGGGACGACGTCCGCCGCACCGAGACGGGCCGCGTCGGCGGTCTCGTCGTCGGGCATCTGCTGGCTCTCCAGCTCGGCCGCGACACGCTTGCGGTAGTGCTCGATCTCCACGCCCGCCTGCTCCTCGCTCCAGCCGAGCACGCCGCCCATCAGCTGCGCGGCCTCCTCGACCACCCCGAGGCCCCGGTCGAAGGTCTCGATGGACAGCCGGGTGCGTCGGGTCAGCACGTCGTCGAGGTGCCGGGCGCCCTCGTGGCTGGCGGCATAGACGACCTCGACCCGCAGGTAGTCCTCGGCCTGACCCAGCGCCTCGCCGAGGGACGGGTCCTCGGCGACCATGTCGAGCAGCTCGTGGACCAGCGACCCGTACCGGTTGAGCAGGTGCTCGATCCAGACCTCGTTCAGCCCCGAGCGCTCGGCCAGGACGTGTCGGGCGTTCCACAGGGCCTGGTAGCCCTCGGCCCCGAGCAGCGGGACGTGCTCGGTGACCGACGGCGGCACGTTGCGGTCGAAGCGCGAGGCCAGCCCGAAGACCGCCTCGTCCACGGCGTCCTTGGCCATGATCCGGTACGTCGTGTACTTGCCGCCCGCGATCACCACCAGGCCGGGGGCGGGGTGGCCCACGGCGTGCTCGCGGGAGAGCTTGGACGTCGCGTCCGACTCGCCCTCCAGCAGCGGCCGCAGCCCGGCGTAGACGCCTTCGACGTCGTCGCGGGTCAGCGGCACCTCGAGCACGGAGTTGATGTGCTCGAGCAGGTAGTCGATGTCGGCCTCGCTCGCCGCCGGGTGCGCCTTGTCCAGGCTCCAGTCGGTGTCGGTCGTGCCGATGATCCAGTGCCGGCCCCACGGGATGACGAAGAGCACCGACTTCTCGGTGCGCAGGATCAGGCCGACCTCGGAGCGGATCCGGTCCTTGGGGACCACCAGGTGGATGCCCTTGCTGGCCCGGACGTGGAACTGCCCGCGCTGACCGCCGAGGGCCTGGGTCTCGTCGGTCCACACCCCGGTGGCGTTGACCACCTGGCGGGCGCGGACGGTGATCAGGGTGCCGCTCTCGAGGTCCTTCACGACGGCACCGGTGACCCGCTCGCCCTCCCGGACCAGCTCGACCACCCGGGCCCGCGAGGCCACGTGCGCGCCGTACGCCGCGGCCGTGCGCGAGAGGAACATGGTGTGCCGGGCGTCGTCGACCTGGGCGTCGTAGTACTTCAGCGCACCCACCAGGGCGTCCTTGCGCAGCGAGGGCACCAGCTTGCGCGCCCCGCGACGGGTCAGGTGGCGGTGCAGCGGGACCCCGGCCCGACCGGACACCCGGCTCATCGCGTCGTAGAGCGCGACCCCGGAACCGGCGTACACGCGCTCCCAGCCACGGTGCTGGAGCGGGTAGAGGAAGGCGACCGGCTTGACCAGGTGCGGGGCCAGCTCCTGGATCAGCAGGCCGCGCTCCTTGAGGGCCTCGGCCACCAGCCGGAAGTCCAGCATCTCGAGGTAGCGCAGGCCGCCGTGGACCAGCTTGCTGGACCGGCTCGAGGTGCCGGAGGCGAAGTCGCGGGCCTCGACGAGGCCCACCTTGAGCCCGCGGGTGGCGGCGTCGAGCGCGGCTCCGCCGCCGACCACCCCGCCGCCGATCACGAGGATGTCGAGCTCCTCCTCGGCGAGATGGCGCAGGGAGTCCTCACGGAACTGGGGAGAGAGGGCGATCGACCTCATCAGGGGTGAACCTTTCTGGTGCTCGTCGTCTGTACGGAGGCCGGGTGCGGGGCCGTTCAGGGCCCCGCACCACGGTGCCGGTGTGCTTCTTCCCCCAGGATGCCCGAGGGGTGGGGAGCCTCCTCAGCCGACGTCCACCAGGATCAGCGGTTGGGCAGGGCCTCCCCGACCGCCTCGTCCGTGCCCTGGGCCGGGATCGATCCGGCGTCGGCGACGGCGTCGTCGCTGCCGTCGAACTCGTCGGGCTCGGTCAGGTGGTTCTCGATGAGGACCTTGAACAGCAGACCACCCAGGAGACCGCCGATGATCGGAGCCACGATGGGCAACCAGAAGTAGAGGTTGCCGTTCTGGTCGCTCATGGCTCCGGAGTAGCCGGTCATCAGCGAGGCCAGCCGGGGGCCGAAGTCACGGGCCGGGTTGATCGCGTAGCCGGCGTTGGCGCCCCAGGCCATCCCGATCGCGACCACCGTGAAGCCCACGATGACCGGGCCGAGGTTGGCCAGCGGCGGGTTGTTCCACGCCGTGGTGAGGGCGAAGACCAGGAACACCAGGATCGCGGTGCCCACGACCTGGTCGGCGAACGCGGTCGGGATGCTGACGATGCTGCCGTTGCCGTTGCCCGGCAGCGTGGAGAAGATCCCCTGGGTCTTGATGGTGTGCCCGGGGTCGACCGTGGCGATCAGGTCGGCGTAGGTGAACCGGATGATCAGCGCCGCGACGAACGCGCCGGCGGTCTGGGCCAGCGAGTAGGGGAGCACCTTCTTCCAGGAGAAGCCCTTGAACGCCGCGAGCGCGATCGTCACCGCCGGGTTCAGGTGGGCCCCGGACAGCCGGGCCGCGGTGTAGACGCCGAGCGTGACGCCCAGCCCCCAGGCCCAGGCGATCGAGTCGTGGTCCCCGAGGCCGCCGTCGCCGGTGACCACCTGGGCGACCACACCGACGCCGAACAGGATCAGGATCATGGTGCCGGCGAACTCTCCACAGAGCTCGCCTACGAGTGGGTTCTTCTTGGTGGCCAAGACCGTGCTCCCTCCGACTAGTGGCAGCCGTGGTGGCGCCCGTCACACCATGGTCCTCCCGGGCCGATCCCGCAATACTCCCGACTCACATTCGTCCCACGCGTCACATCTTTCTCTCCCCGCCTCGCCGACCCGTCACGTCTTGACGGCACCCCAGCGCCGACCCGTCACGTCTTGACGGCAGGAGGAACCCAGGCCGTCGGGGAGAGCCGTACGTCGGAGGAGATCAGTCGAGGCGCGGGGTGAGCCAGGAGTGCACCAGGGGGACCACCGACGCGCCCTCGCCGCTGGCCGAGGCGACGCGCTTCATCGAGCCCGACCGGATGTCACCGGCGGCGAAGACGCCCGGCACGGTCGTGGCCAGGCTCCGGGGCGGCAGGTCGTCGACCCAGAGTTCCCGGGGCACGTCGCCGCCGGTCAGCACGAACCCGTGGTCGTCCCGGGCCAGGGCCTCGGGCAGCCACTCGCAGTGCGGCTCGGCCCCCAGGAGCAGGAACAGCCCGTGGGCAGCGCTGCGGCGTACCTCTCCGGTGCTGGTGTCGTGGACCGCCACCCACTCCAGCCGTCCGTCGCCCCCGCCGTCGACGACCTCGGCGCAGCCCACCACCTCGATGCGCGGGCTGTACTCGATCTCCTCGATCAGGTAGCGCGACATGGTCTCGGTCAGGTCCGGGCGGCGGACCATGATCCGTACCGAGCGGGCGAAGCGAGCCAGGTGGATCGCGGCCTGGCCCGCGGAGTTCCCACCCCCCACCACGATCACGTCGGCGTCCTCCATCTCGCGGGCCGCGGTCATGGCGCTGCCGTAGAAGACCCCCAGCCCGGTGAACGCGTCGACCGAGGGGACCCGCAGCTTGCGGTAGGTCACGCCGGTGGACACGACAACCGCACGGGCACGCAGGTCCCCGCCGTCGGTCCGGAGCACGTGCGGCTCGCCGTCGGTGCCCGCCTCGAGCGCGAGCACCTCCCAGCCGGTGAAGAAGCGGGCACCGAAGCGGAGGGCCTGGTTCCGTGCCCGCTGGGCCAGCCGCATGCCGGAGATCCCGCGCGGGAAGCCGAGGTAGTTGCGGATCATCGAGCTGGTGCCCGCCTGGCCGCCGACCGCCTCGGCCTCCAGCACGACGGTCACCAGGCCCTCCGACGCGGCGTACACGGCGGCGGCCAGGCCGGCCGGCCCGGCGCCGACGATCGCGAGGTCCACGACGGTGTCCACGTCGACGTCCTCCGGACGCCCGTAGAACATCATGGCCACGTCACGGACGCTGTCCACGGACGCCGCCGGGCGGTTCAGCGACTGGATCACCGGGTACGCCGGGTCCTCGTCCGGCAGCGTCTCCAGGATCTCCCGGCCCACCTCGCTGGCGGGGGTGAAGACCTGGTTGGGCATGCCCATCCGGTCCAGGTAGTCGCGGATCGAGAGGGTCAGCGCATCCGCCACGGGCGTCACGATGCGGGCCGAGGCGATCTCCGGAGCGGCGACCGTGGAGCCCCAGTCGGACAGCAGCTCGGTCACCGCGTTGTGGAACTCCTCGTCGCGCACCCCGCGCGGCATCAGCAGGTAGGCGTCGACCTTGCCCTTGGCCAGCCCGGAGCGGAGCGTCTCGGAGTCCTCCAGGAAGCGGTCGACGTGCGCGGCGACCAGGCGGCGGGCGGTGGGCACGATGGCGCGCCAGCGTCCGAAGGCCTCCAGCACCGAGGCGTCGGGCAGCAGGGTGTCGGCGACGAAGAGGGCGACCTGACCCCCGGTGTCGACGACGTCCCGGGCCCGCTGCTCGGCCTCGGCCACCGAGACCGCGGTGTAGATCTCGTAGTCGCGGCGGTACCTGCCGAACTCGTCGGCCAGGAAGTCGGCGTGCTCGGAGGAGACCAGGACCAGGGCGGGCATCGGGGACCGATCGTTCACCCGACGATCGTAGGCCGCCGGGGTGCGGCAGCGGGACGTCAAGACGTGACGGGTCGGCCCGAGACGCGTCACGACGTGACGGGTCGGCCCGGGAAACGCGTCAAGACGTGACGGGTCGAGCCGGGAAAGGCGTCAAGACGTGACGGGTCGAGGGGCGGCGGGCAGGGCCACCCGGAAGGTGGAGCCAACCCCGAGCCGGGACTCGACCTCGATCGACCCGCCGTGCCGGTCCACGATCCGGCGGACGATGGCCAGGCCGAGACCCGAGCCCGGCTCCTGGTGGGCGACCGGGTTGGAGGAGCGGTCGAACTCCTCGAAGAGGGTGTCCAGGTCCCTCTCGGAGATGCCGATCCCGGTGTCGGTGCAGCTGAACAGCGCGGACGGGGCGCCCGAGGTCACGCCCGAGCCGCAGGCGGTGTCACGACCCACCGCCACGCTCACGCAGCCGCCGTCGGCGGTGTACTTCAGCGCGTTGCCGACCACGTTGCCCAGCATCCGGCCGATCTCGTCGCGCTCGCCCCAGACCTCGACCGACGGCGTGAGGCCGGCGACGTCGAGGGCGAGGTGGCGGCGGGCCGCCTGGAGGGCCAACCCCTCGCACACCTCGGCCACCAGCCGGCCGAGGTCGACACGGACCGGGACGAAGGGCCGCTGCGGGTCCTTGACCTTGGTCAGCAGCAGCATGTCCTCGACCAGCGTCGAGAGCCGACCGACGTTGCGGGAGATCGCCCGGACGCTGACCGGCGAGGCCCCCTGCTCGTCCAGCAGCTCCACGTGCCCGCGGATCGAGGTCAGGGGGGTCTTCAGCTCGTGGGTGATGGTGGCGATCATCTCGCCCTTGTAGCGGTCGAGCTCCTGCAGCTCGGCCACCAGCTCGCGCTCGCGCTGGTAGAGCCGGGCCCGGTCGACGGCCCGACCGATCTCGCGGCCCGCCTCCAGGGCCGCGGCGTCCTCGGCCTCGGACCACAGGGCGCCCGAGCCGACCCGGACCAGGGTGAGGTAGCCCAGGCAGACCGGACCCGACCCGAGCGGGACCACCACCAGGCTGTCGACGTCCAGGGCGCCGAGCAGGCCCCTGACCGCGACCACCTCGGCCGCGTCGAGCAACCCGGCGGTGCTGTCGCCGAGCTCGGCCACCACGCAGGTGCGGCTGTCGGGCCAGCAGGCCCGGGCCACCCGCTCCCCGAGGTCGAGGAACTGCGTGCCGGAGTACGGTCCGCCGGGTGCGTCGGCGAACCGCGGGACCAGCCGGTCCACGAGGTCGGCGGGGTAGGTCAGCCCGGCCCCACCGAGGTCCTGGGTGACCCCGGCGGCGGCGAGGTCCTCCTGCACGGCGTCGAAGACCCGGATCAGCAGACGGTCGCACCGGAACCCGTCGACCAGCGGCTGGAAGCTCGCGTCGAGCACCCGACCGAGCTCGAGCTCGCGCGAGGCCGTCTCCACGATGGTGCGGGTGGCCTCGGCCAGCCGGATCCGCTCCTGGAGCCGCTGCCGCTCCTGGGCGTGGTGGATGGCCAGGCCGGCCTGGACGGCGTACATCTCCAGGACCTGGCGGTTGAGCGGCCCGGGGCGGCGCCGGGTGACCGGCAGGTCGACGCTGAGGACCCCGACCAGCTGACCGGTGGGCCCGAGGAGCGGGGCGTACAGCGCGTCGAGGGGGTGCCAGGCGTCGGGTACGTCGAGCGGCTGCACGTCGGGGACCCAGCTCGTCACCGCGTCGGCCGGGAGCCGCTCGTGCGGGACGAACCGCAGCGTCCCCCAGGCATCGGCGATCTCGAACTCGTCCAGGATCTCCTGGGCCAGCATCCGGCGGTCCTTCAGCGCCCGGCAGGCGTCCTCGTCGCCGGCGACCGCCTTGGCCTCGACGAAGCCGTACGGGTCGACCACGTCGATGACGGCGACCTCGAAGCCGAGGACGTCGACGACTCCCTGGGCGGTGGCCCGGAGCACCTCGTCGAGATCCTGCAGGGAGTGCACGGCGGTGATCAGGTCGTGGAGGCTGCGCAGCGCGCGCACCTCGGAGGACCCTTCCCGGTTCGCCATGGCACTCCTCGAGATCTGCAGGCTCACTCCGGGGCCAGCGTAGGCGGCCCAGCCCGGTCAGGGGCGGTTTGCCGCCAGAAGCCGGTCGGGGCGGCGCACTCTCTTGATATTGCTTCACGATATGCGCATACTGATTTTCGATACATCGTCATCGTTGAACAATAAGAAAGAGGTCGTCGTGACCCGGACCCGTGCCTTCTTGACCGGCCGGTGGCTGGCGCTGGTCGCCTGCGGTCTGACCCTGCTGACCGCCGCCGTGATCGCCGGGGCGGGGGTGGCCGGCCTGGCGGGCTGGGTCGACCGGTACTCCTACTCCGTGCCCGTGCTGCCCGGGACCGACCTGGTGACGGTGTCCTTCCAACCCTCCTGGGACTCAGGCTCGGTGACGGAGGTGTGTCGCGAGATCCGGCTCCGACCCCACCCGTCCTGTGCGGGGCTGCTGCTCAGCGACACCGAGCCGACCAGCACCGACGGCGTGATCGCCCAGGGGGACCTGCGCCCGGTCCGGGCCGTGCTGCGCGGGCCCCTGCTCCTCGACCCCGAGCCGGGCTGGAACCCGCTGGTCGCGTCGTTGTACGGGATGCGGGTCCTGGCCCTGCTGGTGCTGGCCTTCCTGCTCCTCCAGCTCGCCGGGCTGCTGGGCGACGCCGCGTCCGGAGACCCGTTCACCGGCCGGGCGGTACGCCGCCTCCGGCTCCTCGGCGGGACCCTGATCGCCTGGGAGGTCGCCGAGCCGCTGCTGTGGCTGGTGCTCAGCCCCAAGGCCTGGGACTACTTCGAGGCCGTCTACGGACCGGGCCCGACCCTCAGCCTGGGGTCGATGCAGCCCGGGGGGCCCAGCCTGACCGTGCTCGCCTTCGGGGCGCTGCTGCTGCTGCTGGGCGAGGTCTTCCGCCACGGAGCCGCGCTCTCCGACGACGAGAAGCTGACGGTCTGATGCCGATCGAGGTCCGGCTGGACCACATGCTGCTCGAACGACGGATGACGCTGACCGAGCTCGCCGACCGGGTGGGGATCACCGTGGCGAACCTGTCGATCCTCAAGACCGGCAAGGCCAAGGCGGTCCGGCTGGCCACCCTGGACGCGATCTGCCGCGAGCTGCAGTGCCAGCCTGCGGACCTCCTGGTGCACCTGCCCCAGGACGGCGCGGAGGACGGCGCGGAGGACAGCGTGGAGGGCAGCGGGCAGGACAGCGGGCCGAGTCAGGCCGACTGAACAGACCCCTCACAGGATCCCCACAGCCTGCGGGCGCAAGGTCAGGGACATGAACCAGATCCCGCACCCCGGCCGGCGGCGAGCCAGCCGCACCACCGCCCGACGGGCCCAGGCCGCCGTGGTCGGGGTCGGCGCCGTGGGCGCCCTCGGCGCGGCGGCCGCGATCGGCCTGGCCACTGCCTCTACCACCTCCACTGCGTCCACCCCGTCCACCCCGTCCACCGCCTCGAACGACAGCACCGGGATCACCGGGATCACCGGGAACGGCGGGAACGGCGAGAACGGCGAGAACGGCGAGAACGGCGACGACGGTCGGTCCGGGAGTGAGGACCGGCCCCGCGTCGCGGCGCCGCTGCCGGGCCGGACCGCGAGCACCCAGACCCAGACCCCCCAGACCCAGGCGGCCCCGCAGGTCCAGGCCGTCCCCCAGCCCCAACCCGCCCTGCCCGGCACCCACGCCAGCAGCTCGGGCTCGTGAGGAGCGAGACCATGTCCGTCCACACCCCCTCCGGGCCGCCCCCGGACCGCCCCGCCGCGGACCGCCGCCGCAGCACCGCCCGCACCCGTACGGTCAGCGCCGGGCTCGTCGCCGGCGCGGTGGTCGCCTCGCTCGGCGTCACGGCGTACGCCGTCCAGGCCGGCAGCAGCCAGGCCGCCACGACCGCGGGCTCCTCGACCGGTGCCGGCAGCACGAGCTCGTCGGCGACGGGCCTGGCCCAGGGCTCGACCAGCACCGCCGGCCACGCGACCTCGAGCGGCTCCTGAGATGGCGCCCCACGGCACCGCACTGGCGGGCGGGGCGATCGCCCACGACTGGGACCTGTGGAGCACGCAGGCCCGGCTGGTGGTCACCGAGCCCGCCCTCCTCGACCCGGCCCTGGCCCTGGTCCACCCCGTCCTGGCCGAGGTCGAGCGGGCCGCGAGCCGGTTCCGCCCCGACGCCGAGGTCCTCACCCTGGCTGTGGAGCCGGACGGCAGCTGCGTCGTGTCGGCGATGCTGGCCGACCTGATCGCCGCGGCCCTGGTCGCGGCCCAGGACACCGACGGAGCGGTGGACCCGACCGTGGGCAGCGCCCTGGCCGACCTCGGCTACGACCGGGACATCCGGCTCGTGCTCGACGGCGACCGCCCGCTGGCCGTGGTCCGGCCGGTGCCCGGCTGGCGCCGGGTGACCCTGACCGGCACCCGGCTGCGGGTGCCGGCCGGCCTGGTGCTGGACCTCGGCGCCACCGCGAAGGCGGTGGCCGCGGACCGGTGCGCGGCGCTGGTCGCCGAGGTGCTGGGCACCGGGGTGCTGGTCAGCCTGGGTGGTGACCTCGCCACCGCCGGACCCGCCCCCGACGGCGGCTGGCAGGTCACCGTCCAGGACACCGACGCCGACCCCGCGAGCCACATCGGTCTCCCCGCCGGGCACGCGGTGGCCACCTCAAGCACCGTCCGACGCACCTGGCGGCGAGCCGGGCACACGGTCCACCACATCGTCGACCCGGCCACCTCGCGTCCCGCCGACCCGGTGTGGCGCACCGTCTCGGTCGCCGCCGACTCCTGCGCCCGCGCCAACGCGGCCGCCACCGCGACCGTCGTCAAGGCCCGCGCCGGCCACGCGTGGCTGGCGGCCCAAGGGCTGCCCGCCCGACTCGTCGACGCCGAGGGCCGGGTCCACCTGCTGCACGGCTGGCCCACGGAGGTGGCGGCATGAACGAGGCACTCTGGGCCCTGGGGCGTGGCACCGGCGTCGTCGCGCTGGTGATGTTCACCCTCTCCCTCGTGCTGGGCATCGTGACCCGCTCGGGTCGTCCGGTGCCGGGGATCGGCCGCTTCGGCGTCGCCGACCTGCACCGCACCGCGGCGCTGACCGGCACCGCGCTGGTGGTGGCCCACGTGACCAGCCTGTTCTTCGACCCGTACGCCCAGCTCCGGCTGGTCGACGTGGTCGTGCCCTTCATGGGCTCGTTCCGCCCGGTGTGGCAGGGCCTGGGCACCCTCGGCCTCGACGTGCTGGTGATCGTCACCGCGGTGAGCCTGCTGCGGCACCGGGTCGGCCCGCGGGTGTTCACCGCGGTCCACTACCTGACCTACCTGCTCTGGCCGGTGGCCCTCCTGCACGCCCTGGGCAACGGCACCGACGCCGGCTCGACCTGGATGAACGCCCTGGCCGCGCTCTGCGGCGTCTCGGTCGGTGCCGCGGTGCTCTGGCGCCTGACCCCCTCCTTCGCCCACCGCGGGTGGGTCCGTACTCCTCGGAAGGCGAGCCTGTGACCGCCACCGCACTGCCCCCTGTCACGCACCAGGCCGCGGGGTCGACCCAGCGGCTGCTGGGACCCGCTCCCACCGAGCCGCTGCCCCGCCTGGACCTCGAGTCCGTGGTCGCGCTCGCCGAGCAGAGCGGGCTCACCGGGCGGGGCGGGGCCGGCTTCCCGAGCGCGATCAAGATCCGCGCGGTGGCCGGCACCGGACGGCGCGGTCGCGCCCCGGTGGTGGTCGGCAACGCCATGGAGGGCGAGCCGATGAGCCACAAGGACGCCGTCCTGGTGACCCGCCGCCCGGACCTGGTCCTCGACGGTCTGGAGCTGCTCGGCCGGGCCCTGCGGGCCAAGCGGACGATCCTGGCCGTCGGGCCCGAGACCGACCCCCGCCCGGCCCGCACCGCGGCCGCCGCACGCGCGTTCGCCCTGGAGGTCGCCCCGCTCGGCGGAGGGTTCGTCGCGGGTCAGGAGACCGCCCTGGTCAACCAGCTCGACGGCCGGCCGGCGGTCCCCCGGGACCCGCTGGTCCGGGTGAGCACGTCCGGGGTGGGCGGACGCCCGACCCTGGTGGCCAACGCCGAGACCCTGGCCCACCTCGCCCTGGCCGCGCGGTACGGCGCCGCCTGGTTCCGCAGCGTGGGACTGCCCGAGGACCCGGGCACCTCGCTGTTCACCCTGTCCGGCGCGGTGACCCACCCCGGGGTGGTCGAGGCCGCGCGCGGCACCCGGCTCCGCGACGTGCTCAGCGCGGGACGCACGGCGGACGTCGGTGCGGTCCTGGTCGGCGGCTACCACGGCGCCTGGGTGCCGGACACGGCCCTGGACACCCCCCTGACCAACCCGGCGCTCGCCCCGTACGGCGCCACCGTGGGGGCCGGCATCCTGCACGTGCTGGGGCGACAGACCTGCCCCCTGCACGTCGCCGCAGCCGTGACCCGCTACCTGGCCGGGGAGTCCGCCCGGCAGTGCGGGCCGTGCGTCAACGGCCTCCCGCGGATGGCTGACTCGCTCGAGCGCCTCGCCGCGGGCGCCCGGGACCCCGGTCTCCCCCGGGAGATCGACCGGCTGCGGGGACTCGTCGCCGGCCGCGGCGCCTGCACCCATCCCGACGGCACGTCGCGCTTCGTGGCCAGCACCATGCGTACCTTCACCGACCACGTCGAGGTGCACCTGCGTGGTCTCGGCGCCGGTCACGGGCCGGGCCGCTGCGGCCTCGAGGCCCACGAGGGGGGACGACGGTGAGCCGGGTGCACGTGGACTGGACCCGCTGCGACGGGCACGGCAGCTGCGCCGAGCTGCTGCCCGAGCTGCTGGTCCCCGACGAGTGGGGTTTCCCCCGCAGCCGCACCGGGGAGCGTGATCCGGAGGTGCCCTCGGCGCTGCGCGAGCACGCGGCGCACGCGGTCAAGAGCTGCCCGCTGATGGCGCTCAAGATCGTCTGAGCGACGGGCACCCGTTCCCGGCGCACCCGTCGGGGGCCCACCCACGAGGAGCGGGGCACGTCCATGGCACGGATCGCAGTCACCGGCGGCAGCGGCAAGCTGGGCCGGGTGGTGGTGGCCCACCTGGTCGAGCACGGGTACGAGGTGGTCAACCTGGACCGGGTGGCCCCCGCCGGGGGGGACCCGGACCAGATCACCCGTACCGACCTGACCGACTACGGCCAGGTCCTCGAAGCGCTGCGTGGCATCGACGAGCGGTACGACGGCCTCGACGGGCTGGTGCACCTCGCCGCGATCCCCGGCCCCGGGGTGATCCCCAACGCCGCGACCTTCGACCACAACATCACCAGCACCTACCACGTGTTCTCCGCGGCCCGGGCGGCCGGCATCAAGAACATCGTGTGGGCCTCCAGCGAGACCCTGCTCGGACTGCCGCTGGGCCCTGACAGCCCGCCCCCGTACCTCCCGGTCGACGAGGACTACCCGGTCCGGCCGCAGACGGCCTACTCCCTGGCCAAGGCGCTGGAGGAGCAGATGGCCCAGCACTTCTGCCGCTGGGACCCGGAGCTGAAGATGGTCGGGCTGCGGTTCTCCAACGTCATGGAACCCGCCGACTACGCCCGGTTCCCCGGGTTCGAGGACGACCCCGCCGAGCGGATCTGGAACGTCTGGGGCTACATCGACGCCCGGGACGGCGCCCAGGCCGTCCGGCTGGCCCTGGAGCACCGGATGACCGGCACCGACGTGTTCGTGATCGCCAACGCCGACACCGTGATGAGCACCCCCAGCGCCGACCTGGCCGCCCGCTGGTTCCCCGATCTCGAGGTGCGCGGCGAGCTGACCGGCACCCAGACGCTGCTGTCGATCGACAAGGCCCGGCGGGTGCTCGGCTACGAGCCGGCCTTCTCCTGGCGCGACGAGGCCGACCGATGACCGGCACCGCGTCCGCCCGCCCGGAGCTGCTGGTCTTCGACGTCAACGAGACCCTCTCGGACATGAGCCCGCTGCGGGAGCGGTTCGTCGGGCTCGGGGTGGCCGAGGAGACCGCCGCCACGTGGTTCGCCACGGTGCTGCGCGATGGGTTCGCGCTCAGCTCGGTGGGCGAGTCCGCGCCGTTCGCCGAGATCGCGGCGCAGGCGCTGCGCACCCTGGTCCCCGGGGTCACCGAGGACGACGTGTCCGCCGTGCTGGGCACCTTCACCGGTCTCGAGGTGCACCCGGACGTGGTCGAGGGCGTGCGGTCGCTGGCCGCACAGGGCATCGAGCTGGTGACCCTGAGCAACGGCGCCGCCTCGGTGGCCGAGGCCCTGCTCGAGCGTGCGGGGCTGCGCCAGCACTTCTCCCGGCTCCTCTCGGTCGACGACGCCGGGATCTGGAAGCCCTCCCAGGCCTCGTACCACTACGCCCTCGACGTGTGCGGTGTCTCGGCGGAGCGGGCGATGCTGGTCGCGGTGCACCCCTGGGACACCCACGGAGCGCACCGTGCGGGTCTGCGCGCGGCGTACGTCGACCGGGTCGGGGCCGGCTACCCGGCGTACTTCTCGGCCCCCGACATGACGGTCTCCTCCCTGGCCGGCCTCCCCCTGGCGTGGCCCTGAACCGGTTGCTCCAAATTTGGTGCAATTCATGACAATAGTTGCGCCCCGCTCCCTACTCTGAACCCGACGGCACCGGGCGGTGCCGACGGGGCTCCGCCTCGGACTCCAGGGGGGGTGGGCCGTGGTGGCTCGACGACGCAGAAAACTGTCCGCACTGACCGGCACGGTGGCCGGAGCCTCGCTGCTGCTCACCGCGGCGGCGGCCGGGCCGGCCCGGGCCGACGAGCCCGCCCCGCCCGCGCCCACCGCGTCGGCCCCGCTCTCGGCCTCCACCGACACCGGCTGGGTCTCCAGCGGTGCCCCGACCCGGATGTCGGAGGTGCGCGCCGCCGTCGGTGCCGACGCGCTGGCCCGGCGCGGGATCGACGGCTCCGGGATCGGCGTGGCCCTGGTCGACACCGGTGTCGTCCCCGTGCCGGGCCTGCTCTCCGGCAACGTGGTCAACGGCCCCGACCTGTCCTTCGAGAGCCAGGCACCCGACCTCGCGCACTTCGACACCTTCGGGCACGGCACCCACATGGCCGGGATCATCGCCGGGCGGGACGCCGGGGACGGTGACCTCACCGGCGTGGCCCCGGGCGTCCGGCTGACCAGCGTCAAGGTCGGCTCCAACGACGGCGCCGTCGACGTCTCGCAGGTGATCGCGGCCGTGGACTGGGTCGTGGCCCACCGCAACGACGACCCCGCCGCACCGATCCGCGTGCTCAACCTGTCCTACGGGACCGACGGGGTCCAGGACGCCCGGTGGACCCGCTGACCCACGCCGTCGAGAACGCCTGGCGGGCCGGCATCGTCGTGGTCGCTGCTGCGGGCAACGACGGGGTGCCCCGGCCTCGCTGACCAACCCGGCGTACGACCCCCGCGTGATCGCGGTCGGCGCTGCGGACACCCACGGCACCGCCAGGACCTGCGACGACACCGTCACCGACTTCTCCAGCCGGGGCAGCGCGGCCCGGCGGGTCGACCTGGTCGCCCCGGGTCGCTCCCTGGCCTCGCTGCGCGACCCCGGCTCGTACCTCGACACGTTGCACCCCGAGGCGGTGACCGCCGACGGCCTGTTCAAGGGCAGCGGCACCTCCCAGGCCGCGGCCGTCGTCACCGGCGCGGTGGCGCTGGTCCTCCAGGACCGACCGTCCCTCAGCCCCGACCAGGTGAAGGCAGTGCTGCTCAAGTCGGCCTCCCCGCTGCCACGCGCCGACGCGGCCGGGCGCGGCGCCGGCGAGGTCGACGCCCGCGCCGCCACCCTGGCGCCGGTGCCCAAGCGGCTGCAGAGCGCCGCGTCCACCACCGGGCTCGGATCGCTCGAGGCCGCCCGCGGCACCCAGCACGTCGCCGACGGCGACGTGGAGCTGACCGGTGAGCAGGACATCCTCGGCCCCTGGGACGCCCCCACCTGGGCCGCGGCCAGCACGGCCGGCACCTCGTGGGTCGGCGGCAGCTGGAACGGCCGGGTCTGGACCGGCGACTGCCGGTGCGACACGTCCTGGACCGGGGACACCTGGGCGGGACGCTCGTGGGCCGGACGCAGCTGGGCGGGCCGTTCCTGGGCCGGACGCAGCTGGGCGGGCCGTTCCTGGGCCGGACGCAGCTGGGCCGGCGACGCCTGGACCGGACGCAGCTGGGCCGGACGCTCGTGGGCCGGGCTCAGCTGGCCGTGACCAGGACCGAACCATGAGCCGGGTCCCCGGGGGGGCGATCTGGGCGTACGTCGCGTCCCTCGCCCTCCTGGCCTCGGCGGTGCACGTGGGGGTCGTGGCCCCGTTGGCCTCGACCCCCGGCCCCTGGCCGCTGTTCTGGCCGCTGGCGCTCGGCGTCGCCTTCTGCGCGGCCGAGCTCCACGTCGTGCACCTGCGCATCGGACGGGACGCCTACGCCTTCTCGCTGATGGAGGTGCCGCTGGTCCTGGGGCTGTTCTTCGTGCGCCCGGACCTGCTCGTGGTGTGCCGGCTGGCCGGGGCCCTGGCCGCCTTCGTCTGCGACGCAAGGCGGTCCAGAAGGCGCTGTTCAACTGCGCGATGTTCGCCCTGGAGACCTCCACCGCGGTGGGTCTGTGGCACCTGGTTCTCGGCGACGGCGACCCGCTCGGCCCCCGGGGCTGGCTGGCGACGGGCCTCGCGGTCCTGGCCACCAGCGTGCTCGGCTCCACGCTGGTCAGCGTCGCGATCGTCATCGCCACCGGCGAGCGTCCCGGCAGCCTCAGCGAGGTCTTCAGCCTGGGCCAGCTCGGTGACCTGGCCAACGCCTGCTTCGCGCTGATCGCGGTCTACATCGTGACCGTCGACTGGCGGGCGGGTTGGCTGCTCCTCGTGGTGGTCGGGGTGCTCTGGGTGGCCTACCGCTCGGCCGAGGGTGCCCGGCTCCGCTCGGAGAGCCTGGCGCAGGTGATCGGGTTCACCGCCACGGTGGGCCGCGAGGTCGAGCTGGACGCCGTCGTCACCGGGGTCCTGGCGGGAGTGCGCGAGGCGTTCGGGGCCGAGGTCGCCCAGCTGCGCCTGACCCGCTCCTCGGGCCGCACCGAGGACTGGGTGCTCCTCGACGGCACGGCGGTGAGCGGCCGCGCCACGCTGGTGGAGGCGGTCGGGGTGCACACCACCGGTGAGGGTCTGCACGTGGGCCGCGGCACCCGGGGAGCTCCGGCCGCCGCGCTCGTGGCCGCCGGTGCGCGGGACTGCCTGGTGGTGCCGATGCGCAGCGAGGGGCGCACCGTCGGGCTGCTCGCGGTCGCGGACCGGCTCGGGGACGTGGCCACCTTCTCCGACGGTGACCTGCACCAGCTGCAGGCGCTGGCCAACCACGCCGCCGTGGCGATCGACAACGCGCTGCGGGCCCACGTGATCATCCAGCAGGCCGAGGAGCGCGAGCACCTCGCGCTCCACGACGAGCTGACCGGTCTGGCCAACCGCCGGCTGCTGGTCCGCGGGGCCGGCGAGGCGCTGCTGACCGCACCGGTGGCAGTCGTGCTGGTGGGCCTCGACGGGTTCCGCGACGTCAACGACGCCCTCGGTCACCACGTCGGCGACCGGCTGCTGCGGATGGTCTCGGACCGGCTCTGCGAGATCGCAGCACCCGACTCGGTGGTGGCCCGCCTCGGCAGCGAGGAGTTCGCCGCGCTCCTGGTCCCCGCCGGGGACCAGGTCGCCCGGTCGTTCGCCTCGGTGCTCCGCGCGGCGCTGTCGCGGCCCTTCGAGCTCGACGGTCTCGCGCTCGGCCTCGACGCCAGCGTGGGCGTGGCGCTCGCCGGGCCGGGTGACGACGCGGAGGACCTGCTGCGCCGTGCCGACGTCGCGATGTACGCCGCCCGGGACTCGCGCAGCGGGTTCGAGGTCTACCGCCCCGAGATCGACCGGCAGGACTCCTCGCGGCTGGGGCTGCTGGCTGACCTGCGGGCCGCCATCGCCGCCGACCAGATCACGGTCAGCTACCAGCCGAAGATCGACCTGCGCACGGGCCGGATCTCCGGGGTGGAGGCGCTGGCCCGCTGGCAGCACGCCGAGCACGGGTGGGTGGGGCCCGACGACTTCATCCCCCTGGCCGAGCACAGCTCGCTGATCACCCCGCTGACCGCCTCGGTCCTGCGCACCGCCCTGGCCGACTGCGCCTCGTGGCAGCGGTTCGGTCCCGGCTTCTCGGTGGCGGTGAACATCTCGCCGCGCAGCCTGCTCGAGCGCGACTTCGTCGACGAGGTGGTCCGCGCCCTGGCCGACGCCGGCCTGCCCGCCCCGCTGCTGACCCTGGAGATCACCGAGACCAGCCTGATGGTCGACCCCGAGCGCGCCATCGACGCCCTCGAGCAGCTGCGGGCCTGCGGCGTCCTGCTCTCGGTCGACGACCTGGGCACCGGGTACTCCTCCCTGGCCTACCTCCAGCGTCTCCCCGTCGACGAGATCAAGATCGACCGCTCCTTCGTGCAGGCCCTGCCCTCCCCGGCGTCGGAGACGATCGTGGCCGCGCTGATCGACCTCGGGCACCGGCTGGGGCACCACGTGGTCGCCGAGGGGATCGAGAACGAGGCCGCCTACGACCAGCTGTGCGCGCTCGGCTGCGACAGCGCGCAGGGCTACTGGATGGGCCGCCCGGTCCCGGCCCCCGAGCTCACCGCGCGGCTCGAGCGCGACCTGACCCCCGGACGGCCCAGCTGCGCCTGGCCCCCTGACCGACCGGCCCCGACGGACCCCGGCGGACCCCGTGGACGCCGACGGCGCACCGACCCGTGAGGGTCCGGTGCGCCGCGGGTGCGGGAGGGCGGGACGACGCCCCCCGCGTCAGAGGTACCGGTTGGCGGTCCTGCCGTCCGGCATGGTGCGGGTCTCGTCGCTGCCCTGCGTGCGTCGCCGTAGGAGGAGTCGTCGTACTCGTGCTCGGCGCGCTGGCGACCGATCTCGGCGTCACGCTTGGCCTGGTCGACGGCGTCCTTGCCCTTGGCCTGCGCGGAGTTGAGCAGGTCCGCCGCCGCCTCGCGGCCACCGAGGCCGAAGGCCAGCGCCAGGCCGAGGGCCAGGGCGAACATGACCGCAGCGAAGGCGATCCGGACGATCTCGGGAGCGATCTGGAGCTGCTCGAGGATCATGAACAGCGCGATGGTCATCACCAGGGCGGGCACCGCGCCGGCGACGACCTTGCCGGTGGGGGTGTCCCCCATGACCTTGGCGGCGCACCGGCCACGGCGCCGGAGACCAGGGCGGCGATGACGAAGATCGCGATGGCCACGATCACGTTGGGCAGGTAGGCCAGCACCTGGTTCATGAACACGGTCGCGGACGGGATGTCGAGGGCGCCGATCGCGCTGACGATGAAGAAGACGAACACCAGCCAGAAGACCAGCGTGGCGATCCCCTTGGTCGGGGAGGAGCCCGGCAGTGCGGCGTCGACGTAGCGGCTCGCGTCGGAGGCGGCCACCTTCTGGTCGATCTCGAGGCCGCCGAGCAGCTTGCGGACCACGGTCGCGACGACCTTGGCCACGACGTAGCCGATCAGCAGGATGAGCAGGAAGCCGAGCAGGTTCGGCAGGAAGCCGAAGATCGTGTCGGTGGTGTTGCGGAAGCTGGCGCCGATGTCCATGCGTTCGTGACTCCTTCGATCGCGCACGGTCCGCGCGCCCACATGACCTTACGACGTAAGGCTCGCGAGTGTTCTCGTTGTAAGGCGGAGTCAACCCGACACGCCCCGCCCGACCGGCGTGCCACACTCGGCCCCATGACCCGCACCGGACGAAGGCCAGGCCGGTCGACCGGCCCCCGCTCAGCCGGGAGCAGATCGTCCGCCTCGCGATCGAGCACGTCGACACCCACGCGCTGGCCTCCCTGACCATGCGCGGCCTGGGCCAGGCCCTCGGCGTGGAGGCGATGTCGATCTACCACCACGTCAACGGGCGCGAGGACCTGCTCGACGCGATGGTGGACGCCCTGGTGGGCGAGGTCCGGGTGGACCCCGACGTGGCGCTCGGGCCCTCCGACGGCTGGCAGGCCTACCTGCAGGCCCTGGCCCGGTCGACCCGCGCGCTGGCGGTCGCGCACCCCCAGGTCTTCCCGCTGATCGCCACCCGTCACCCCGCAGCGCCCTGGCTGCGTCCGCCGCTGCGCAGCCTCGACCTCGTGGAGGACTTCCTCAGCGCCATGACGTCCCGGGGATGACCGACGAGTCGGCGGTGTACGTCTACAAGACCTTCACCAGCTTCCTGCTGGGTCACCTGCTGCTCGAGGTGGCCACCCTCGGGGCAAGCACGGCGCCTGCCGAGGAACCGCTCGACGAGGGGGGTGGCGAGATGCCCACGACGGCCGACGACGTCGACGTGACCGACTTCCCGACCATCGTGCGGCTGTCGGGCCTGCTGGCGGAGAACGACGCCGACGCCGACTTCGAGAGCGCCCTCGAGGCGCTGCTCGACCGGCTGGACCTCGACCTCAGCCAGTAGCCGTCGGCCAGGGTCCGGCCGGGGTGTGGCACGGTGTCGGGATGCCTCGCCCCCTCGCCTGCGGCTCCTGGCCCTCCCCGATCAGCGCGCCCGACACCGTGGCGGGCTCGGTCTCGCGCACCTCGCCCGCGGTCGACGGGTCCACCGTCTGGTGGCTGGAGGTCCGGCCCGAGGACGGCGGCCGGAGCACCCTGGTCCGCTCCGAGCCCTCCGGACCCCTCGCCGGCACCGATGTGTCCCTGCCGGGCCAGGACGTGCGGACCCGCTTCCAGGAGTACGGCGGCGCGCCGTACTCCGCCCAGGACGGCCTGGCCCTGTGGGTCGACTTCGGCACCCAGCAGGTCTGGCGGGCCGGACCGGGTGAGCAGCCCCGCGCGGTCACCCCGCCGAGCGGGGGACGGGTGCGCTTCTCCTGCTTCCGGCTCGACGCTCGCCGTGGGGTGGCCTACTGCCTGCGCGAGGACCAGCGGGACCCGGCCGTCGAGCCGGTCACCTCGCTGGTCCGGATCGACCCGTCGGGACCCAATGACGACTACGGCACCGTGGTCGTCGCCGGGCGCGAGCGCCCGGTCGGGACCGAGCGTGAGCTGCCGGCCGACGTGGACTCCCCGCCGGACTTCGTCACCGACCCGGTGCTGTCCCCCGACGGCACCCGGATCGCGTGGGTGTCCTGGAACCACCCCCGGATGGCCTGGGACGGCACCTGGCTCCGGGTCGGCGCCCTCGACGCGACCGGAGACCTCCTCGACCAGCGCGTCGTCGCCGGTGGGGAGGACGAGGCGGTCGAGCAGCCCCGATGGCTCGACGACGACCGGCTGACCTTCCTCACCGACCGCTCCGGGTGGAGCAACCACGCCGTGGTGGACCTGGCCGCGGACTCGTCGGCCGTGCCCGCGACCACCCCCCTGCACCACGACGACCAGGACTTCGGCCAGCCGCGCTGGGTGCCCGGCCTCTCCTCCTACGACGTGCTCCCGGACGGACGCCTGGCCACCGGCCGTACGGTCGAGGGCGCCCTGCGGCTCACGGTCCTCGACCCGGCGTCCGGGCGGGTGAGCGACGTGGACGGGCCGTGGACCTACCTGCGCGACCTGCAGGCGCTGGACCAGGACACCGTGCTGGCGCAGGCCTTCTACGCCGACCGTCCCTCCGCCCTGGTGCGGATCGACCTGCGTGACGGGACCGCCGCCTCGCTGGCCCCGACCGGCACCGCCCCTCAGCCCGGGTTGGTCTCGGCGCCGCAGCCGCGCAGCTGGCCGACCCCGGACGGGGCGACGGCGCACGGTTTCCTCTACCCGCCCACGCACCCCGACGTGGTGCCGCTCGAGGGCGAGCGGCCGCCGCTCATCGTCACCCTGCACGGCGGCCCGACCGCGGCAGCCGTGCCGTCGTACACCGCGGCCCGGACGTTCTGGACCTCCCGCGGCTTCGCGGTGCTCGACGTGAACTACGCCGGATCGACCGGATTCGGACGGGCCTACCGGCGGCGGCTCGAGGGCGCGTGGGGCGTGGCGGAGGTGGCGGACGTCGCCGCCGGGGTGCGGCACCTGGTCGAGGCCGGGCTGGTGGACGCCGAGCGGGTGGCGATCACCGGCGGCAGCGCCGGCGGGTTCACCACCCTGGCCGCCCTGGCCTTCACCGACGTCTTCAGCGTGGGGGCCAGCCACTACGGCGTCGGCGACCTCTCCGCGCTGGCCCGAGACACCCACAAGCTCGAGTCGCGCTACCTGTGGGGGCTGGTGGCGCCCTGGCCCGAGGGCGCCGCGGTGTACGACGAGCGGTCGCCGGTCCAGCACGTCGACCAGCTGTCCGCGCCGCTGATCCTGCTGCAGGGGAGCGACGACAAGGTGGTGCCCCCCAACCAGGCCGAGACGATGGCCGACGCCTTGCGGGCCAAGGGGGTGCCGGTGGCGCTGGTGGTCTTCGAGGGCGAGGGCCACGGCTTCCGCGACCCTGCCCACAAGGTGCGGGCGCTCGAGGCGGAGCTGTCGTTCTACGGTCAGGTGCTGGGCTTCGAGCCTGCCGACGATCTCGTTCCCGTGGTCGTGGAGAACCTCGCCCCGCCTCGCAAAACCTGAACAGAAGTTATTATTCGGACAATTAACATATACCTCTCATAACGACACTACTTCGAGCCGACGTTAACCCCGGACCGGGGCCCCCGCCCCGGCGCCCCGGGGGCCGCACGTCCCCCGGCCCCGCGGTCCGGGACGTCTCCCGCGACCCCTTGTCTCGAGGAGCCCCCTTGTCCTACCTCTTCACGCGCCCCCGCAGGCTCGCCGCCGTCGCCGGTCTCTCCGTCGCCGCGGCCGCGCTGGCCGGTGTGGGCGTGGCCCAGGCCGCCCAGACCCAGACCCCCACGGTCCGCACCAAGATCACGGTCTGCGTCGGCTCGCTGCACCGGCTCACCCTGGTGCCGAACTCCACGGTCCACTGCCCCAAGGGCGGCGCGCCGCTGTCCTGGACCACCGCCGGTGGCCAGGACGGCGCCGACGGCGCCGACGGCGCCGACGGCCTGGACGGCCTGGACGGTGCCGATGGCCTCAGCGCCTACGACATCGCGCTGGGCTACGGCTACGACGGCGACGAGCAGGCCTGGCTGGCCTCGCTCCAGGGCGCCGACGGTCACGACGGCACCAACGGCTCTGACGGCAACGACGGGGTCGACGGGGTCGACGGTCTCGACGGCCCGATGGGCATGATGGGCCCGATGGGCATGCACGGCTTCGACGGCCCCAGAGCAAACGGGGCCGACGGCAACGACGGTGCGAACGGTGCCGAACGGTGCCGACGGGGCCGACGGGGCGTCGGCCTACGAGATCGCGGTGGCCGGCGGGTTCACCGGCACGAAGCCGGAATGGCTCGCCTCGCTCCAGGGCCCCCCCGGTGCCCGGTACGGACGGCGCAGACGGTGCACCCGGCGCTGCCGGCGCTCAGAGGCGCGGACGGTGCACCCGGTGCGGACGGCGCGGACGCGGCCCCCGTAGGCCAGGGCGCCCACGTCGTGAGTGTCACGGTGTACGCCCAGACGGTGATCGCGTACTGCCCCAGTGGCGAGGTGGCCACCGGCGGCGGCTACGCATCCAGCGGGAACACCGGCTACCCGGTCTCCAGCAGGCCGACCACCGTCAACGGGATCCCGACCGCGTGGTCGGTCGAGTTCGACTACAGCGACCCGTCGAACTCGGCCTACGCGATCTGCGTGCCCGGCGGCGCCCTCAGCCCTGACCCCGCGCTCCACCTCCACCTCAGCCGTCCGGCCCCCCAGGGGCCGGGCGGCTGCGTCATGCACGGCTCAGGCCGTGGCCTCGTCCAGCACCTCGAGCACGTGCCGGTAGGCCTGCCCGGTGGCCCGGCTCATCCCGATCTCGCAGGTCCGGTTCCCCGAGACGTACGCCGCGTGCTCACGGCTGTTCACCGTGCCGGCCTCGGCCGCGGTGGCGGCCGCGGTCAGCTCGGGGTGCAGCAGCCCGCGGTCCCCGGCGAACCCGCAGCAGCCCCAGTCCACCGGGACGGTCACGTCGTCGGAGACCAGCCGGGCCAGGGACACCAGGGAAGCGGTGCTGCCCAGGGACGTCGAGGAGCAGGTCGGGTGCACGGCCACCGAGGCGACCGGCCGGGTGACGCTCAGCCGGGGGGCGATCCGCTCGGCGGCGAAGTCGAGGGCGTCCACGACGGTGAATCCCGACCCGGCGACCAGCTGGGCCAGGCCCTCGGCGCACGAGCTGGCGTCGACGACGACCGGGAGCCGCCCGTCGTCGGTGGCCGGGCCCAGCGCGGACCGGACCAGGGCGGCCATCCGCGCGTGCCCGTCGAGGTGGCCCTTGGACTTCCAGGGGGTGCCGCAGCACAGCCCGCCCAGCCCCTCGGGGGTGCGCAGCCGGACCCCGGCGCGCTCCGCGAGCCGGACCAACGCGCCGGTGACCCCGCCGCCGAACATGGTCTGCACGCAGGCGGCGAACAGCACCGCCTCCGCGCCGTCGTCGTGCAGGGTGGGTCGACGGTCCCCGCCGCGGGACAGGCCCGCGTCGTAGAGCGGGACGGCCTCGTCGCCGGCCACCCGGCGACCGGCGCGGGACAGCGCCACCGGCACGGTGGGCCCGAGCTTGTCGGCGACGGTCAGCGCCGCTGATCCCGCGCGGGTGACCAGGTCCCAGTGGCCGGCGGCGACGGTCCAGCCCCGCTCCGCCGGGCGCGAGCTCGCCTCGGCGCGGAGCCGGCGGACCAGGTCGCCGGTGTCGATCAGGACCGGGCAGGCGGTGGCGCACATCCCGTCGGCGGCGCAGGTCTCGACGCCGTCGTAGGCGTAGTCCTCGCTCAGCGAGGCCACCGTGGCCTCGTCGCCGCGCTCGGCGGCCGCGGCCAGCTCGCGTCGGACCACGATCCGCTGGCGTGGGGTGAGGGTGAGGGTGCGCGAGGGACAGACCGGCTCACAGAAGCCGCACTCGACGCAGCGGTCCACCTCGGCCTCCACCGGCAGGTTGGTCTTGAGGTCGCTCAGCCAGGCGTCCGGGTCGTCGGTCAGGACGATGCCGGGGTTCAGCGTGCCGTGGGGGTCGACCAGCCGCTTGAGGTCGCGCATCGCGGTGGTCAGGGCCGGGCCGTACTGCCGCTCCACGAAGGGCGCCATGATCCGGCCCGTGCCGTGCTCGGCCTTGAGGGTGCCGCCCAGGCCCAGGACCAGGTCGACCATGTCGGTGGTGAACGCCTCGTAGCGCTTCATCGCGACCGGGTCGCCGAACCGCTCGTTGAGCAGGAAGTGCAGGTTGCCGTCACGGGCGTGGCCGAAGATCACCGGGCTGTCGTAGGTGTGGTCGTCGAACAGCCCGGTCAGCCCGCGGGCCAGGTCGCCGAGCCGGGCCACGGGCACGGCGACGTCCTCGAGCAGGGCGCTGGTCCCCGACGGACGGGCGCCGGCCACCGCGCTGTAAAGGCCCTTGCGGGTCCGCCACAGGCTGGCCCGGTCGACCGGGTCGCTGGTCAGCTCCAGCGGCGAGGCCAGCGGCAACCCGGCCAGGATCCGGTCGGCGTCGGAACGCAGGCCGGCCAGGGTGTCGGGGTCGCCGGCCTGGAGCTCGACCAGCAGCGCGGCGTACGCACCGCCCTGCGGGGAGACGTCGAGGCGCCGGATCTGCGCCGGGCACCCGGGGTCGTCCTGGGCCACCCGCAACGAGGCCGCGTCGAGCAGCTCGGCGGTGACCACACCCGCCTCGGAGACCTGGGGCACCGCGTCGGAGGCGGCCTGGAGGTCGTCGAAGACCAGCAGGCCGGTGGCGATGTCCGGCAGCACCTCCACGGTGCGGAAGGTCGCCGAGGCCACGAAGCCCAGCGTGCCCTCGCTGCCCACCATCAGCCGGGCCAGGATCTCGACCGGCTCGTCGTGGTCGAGGAAGGAGTTGAGGCCGTAGCCCATCGTGTTCTTGATCGCGAAGAGCCGCTCCAGGGTCGCCACCCCGTCGGCGTCGCCGCGGATCCGGTCACGCAGCTCGAGCAGCCCGGCGTGCAGCGTCGGCTCGGCCTGCGCGAGGTGCCGACCGGCCCCGGGGTCGCCGGAGTCCACGACCGTGCCCGAGGGCAGCACCAGGACCATCGACTCCAGGGTGCGGTAGGTGTTCTCCTGCGTGCCGCACTGCATGCCCGAGGAGTTGTTGGCGATCACCCCACCGACGGTGCAGGCGATCTCGCTGGCCGGGTCCGGGCCGAGCCGTCGTTTGTGGTGCGCGAGCCGGTTGTTCACCGCGCGGATCGTGGCGCCCGGCTGCACGCGGACCCGCGCGCCGCCGTCGAGGACCTCCACGGCGCCGAAGCCGGTGCGGGTGTCGACCAGCACCGAGTCGGTCAGCGCCTGCCCCGACAGGGACGTGCCCCCGCCCCGGAAGGTGAGCGGGACACCCAGACCCGCACACGCCCGCATCACCGCGCGACACCTGCGCGGCGTCGCGCGGAACGGCGACGGCCTGCGGGTGCAGCAGGTAGTGCGAGGCGTCGTGGGCCCGGGCGAGCAGGTCGATCGGGCGCCCGGTCACCTCGCACGAGGTGTCGCCGAGCGCCCGACGCAACCGCGCGGGCAGGCCGTCCTGGACTGCCCTGGTCGTCAGAGCTCGCCCTTCCCCAAGCGGTCGGCGATGTGCTCGGCCTGCCGGATGGCCAGCGCCACGATGGTCAACGTGGGGTTGGCCGCGGCGCCGGAGGTCATCACCGAACCGTCGCTGACGAAGAGCCCTGGGACGTCATGCGCCTCACCGTACGCCCCCACCACGCCGTCCTCGGGCCGTGCGCTCATCCGGCAGGTGCCGAGGTTGTGCGTGGCCGGGTACGGCGGGGTGTGGTGGGTGCCGGTCGCGCCGACCGCTTCGTAGAGCATGTCGGCCCGGCCGTAGCCGTGCTCGCGCATCGCGACGTCGTTGGGGTGGTCGTCGAAGTGCACGTCCGGGGACGGCAGCCCCCACTGGTCCTGCAGGGCCGGGTTCAGCGAGACCCGGTTGGTCTCCTGCGGCATGTCCTCGCCGACGATCCACAGGCCGGCGGTGTTCTCGTAGGCGTCCATGATCTCGGTGAAGTCGCGAGCCCCACGAGCCGGGCTCGGCGAACGCGGCCAGGAAGGCCGGGCCGAGCGACAGCGTCTCGAGGTAGTAGCCGCCGGCGAACCCGCGCGAGGTGTCCAGCCGGGCCTCGTCGGCGATGATCCCGGCCATCGTCTCCCCGCGGTACATGTGCACCGGGTGAGTCGAAGCGGGCGTACACCGAGCCGGTGGTGTGCCGCATGTAGTTGCGACCCACCTGGCCCGAGGAGTTCGCCAGCCCGTCGGGGTGCATCGAGCTGGCGCTCATCAGCAGCAGCCGGGGCGACTCGATCGAGTTGCCCGCCACGCAGACGACCTTGGCCGCCTGACGGTGCAGGTTGCCCTCCTTGTCGAGGTAGAGCACGCCGTTCGCGCGGCCCGAGGCGTCGTGGGTGACCTGCACGGCCTGGGCGTCGGCGCGCAGCTCGCACTTGCCGGTCTCCAGCGCGCGGGGGATCTCCCGGACCGCGGTGCTCCACTTGGCGGTGCTCTTGTCGCCCTGGAAGTTGAAGCCGTCCTGGACCGAGGCGGGGCGGCCGTCGTACGGCTCGGCGTTGGTGCCGTACGGACCGGTGGCGTAGTGCTTGTAGCCGACCTTCTCCGCGCCGTTGGCGAACACCTTGTAGTTGTTGTTGGCCGGCAGCGCGCGGACGGCCGTGCCGGTGGGTCGAGCCGATCGCGATCTCGGCCCGGTCGTAGTACGGCGCCAGGTCGGCCGAGCGTGATCGGCCAGTCGAGCAGGTTGGCCCCCTCCACGCCGCCGTAGTAGGTCTTGGCGCGCGAACTCGTAGCTGGCGGAAGCGCGGGGTGGCGCCCGACCAGTGGGTGGTCGAGCCCCCGACCGCCTTGACGATCCAGGCCGGCAGGTTCGGGAAGTCGTCGCGCGACCCGGAAGGAGCCCGTCGCGGTGCGGTTGTCGAGCCAGGCCATCTGGTTGAAGGCCGCCCACTCGTCGTTCTCGTAGTCGTCGGGCTTGAGGAAGGGTCCGGCCTCCAGGACCACGCAGGGGATCCCGCGCTGGGTCAGCTCGTAGGCCACGGTGCCGCCACCGGCGCCGGAGCCGACGATGACGACGACCTCCTCGTCGTGGTCGATCGGGGTGCCGAAGCTGTTCATCGGGTGCCTCCTGCGGCGGGCTCGTCGTCGGGTGCGACCTCGACCAGCTGCTCGGGGCCGTCGTACTCCTCGACCCGCGGGGTCGGGAGCCAGTCGAGGTCGTCGAAGCCGCGGTCGATGTAGCCGCCCTTCGAGAAGGACTCGCCCTCGTAGCCGAGCAGGTCCCAGACCTCGTGGTCGTTGTAGAGGGTCACCACCGTGACCCCGCGGATGAACGTGAAGAACTCGGCGTCGGCGATGTCGCGCAGCAGCGCGCCGGCCGCCTCGTCGTCGAGGTCGGCGAAGGTTCCTCCGGCGCGGGCGTCCAGGGTCTCCAGGCCGCGCACCAGCGCGAGCCGGTGCCACAGGGACTCACCCACCTGGGCCAGGATCGTGTCGGCGGTCCGCTCGTACGGGCCGTCGGGGAACCGCGGGTGCGGATAGGCGGCGCGGAGCAGGCGGACGAGGTTGCCGCGCGCCTCCTCACCGATCGTGGCGTCGTGGACGGTCTCGGTCATGGCGTCTCCTGGGGAGTGTGGGACAGCGCAGTGATGACCGTCACAGTAGGTGGCCCACCGGTTCGCGCACACCCCGCTTATCGCCCTCCGAGAACCGCCCGTGCCTCGCCGCCGGTGTGCCCGGACCGGTAGAACCGGCTCAGCCGAGAGGCGGTGGTGCGCAGGGTGGCCTCGACCGCGGCTCGCTCGGCCTCCCCGGCCAGCCGGGCGTCCGGCGCCGAGATCGCCACCGAGCCGACCAGGGTGCCGTTGCCGGCCCGGACGGCCGCGGCCGCGCAGGTGGCACCGGCCTGGAACTCGCCGAACTCCCAGGCGATCCCTCGGTCCGCGACGGTCTCCAGCTGCGCGACGAGCTGCCGGTGGCCGGTGATGGTGCCGGGCCCGAACCGCGGCATCGGCTCGGGGTCCAGGTGCAGCTCACGCTGCTCGGGCGGCATGTTGGCCAGCAGGATCTTGCCCAGCGCCGTCGCGTGCGGGGCCTCGTGGAAGCCGAACTCGAGGGGTCGCAGGCGCGGTGCCGCCGGGGAGTCGGCGGTGAAGACGAGCACGATCTGCGAGCCGCGGTGCACCGCGAAGTACGCCGCGACGCCGAGCGACTGGTGCAGGGCGCTGACCTCGGCCCGGACCTCGCGGGGCACCCCGATCTGCTGGTGCAGCGAGACGCCGAGCTGGTGCAGCTTGTAGCCGAGCTCGAACCGCTTCTCCTCCCGGATGTGCACCAGGTAGTCGCTGTCGAGCAGCTCGCGGGCCAGCCGGTAGACCGTCGGCAGCGGCAGACCGGTCACCTCGGCGATCTCCTTGGCGCTCGCGCCCCCGCGGGCCGCGACCACCTCCAGGATGTCCAGCGTGCGGTGCACCGATCCGGGACGCGAGGACGTGTCGTCGTACGCCGAGGTCATGGACTCAGCCTGCCACGGCACGGGTTGCCAGGGCCGGGTCTGATTCTCAGCGGGCGACAGCGCGGGGTGGCCGCCCGGGCGCCGTCGTGGCAGCATCGCCGCCGGACGAACGCCGACCCAACGAGGAGCCACCCATGATCTTCATCTGCGTCAAGTGGAAGGTGAAGCCCGAGCACGCCGACGCCTGGCCCGAGCTCGCGCGCGACTTCACCGAGGCCACCCGGGCCGAGGAGGGCAACCTGTTCTTCGAGTGGTCGCGCAGCGTCGACGACCCGACCCAGTACACGCTCATCGAGGCGTTCAAGGACGACGCCGCCGAGGCCCACGTGACCTCCGACCACTTCAAGCAGGCTCAGGCCGACCTGCCGCAGTACGTCGTGGAGACCCCCGACATCCGCAACATGCAGATCCCCGGGGACCACTGGGACAAGCTCGGCGAGTTCACCGTCTGACCCTGGCGTCGAGGTGCCGGTGGTTGAGCCGGCGCGCAGCGCCGAGTCGAAACCCCCGTGGTCTCGACAAGCTCGACCGATAGGACGGTGGTTGAGCCGGCGCGCAGCGCCGAGTCGAAACCCCCGTGGTCTCGACAAGCTCGACCGACGGTGTAGGTGGTTTCGACTCGCTCGCTCCGCTCGCGGCTCAACCACCGGAGGACACGGTCCCGACGAGTTCAACCCACAGGACCGGTGGTTGAGCCGGCGCGCAGCGCCGAGTCGAAACCCCCGTGGTCTCGACAAGCTCGACCGACGGTGAAGTGAGCTCGACCGACGGTGTAGGTGGTTTCGACTCGCTCGCTCCGCTCGCGGCTCAACCACCGGAGGGCACGGTCCCGACAAGTTCAACCCGCAGGACCGGTGGTTGAGCCGGCGCGCAGCGCCGAGTCGAAACCGCATGGTCTCGACAAGCTCGACCGACGGGGCAAGATCGACGGACGGCGGGTGGTGTCGTCGGTGGTCAGTCGGTGACCTCGACGCCCCGCCAGAACGCGAAGCGGTCCTTGATCTCGGCTGCGGCGTCCTTGGGGGCGGGGTAGAACCACGCCGCGTCGGTGTTGGTCTTCCCGTCGACCTCGAGCGACCAGTACGACGCCTCGCCCTTCCAGGGGCAGGTCGTCTTCTTGGTCGAGGGGCGGAGCACCGAGGTGTCCACCGACGAGGCCGGGAAGTAGTGGTTGTTCTCGACGACGACGGTGTCGTCGGACTCGGCGATGACGGAGCCGTTCCAGAGGGCGCGCATGCGGCGAACCTACGTCGGGCGGCCCAGCCGGGCTCCCGCGGTCAGCGCCTCAGACCTGCTCGGCCGGGCACCACCACGTGGTCCGCCCGCCCACCGTCGCACGGCTCAGCTCGGCCCCGCAGCGCGGGCAGTGACCGCCCTTGCCGCGGTGGGAGATGACCTCGCCGGTGTGCACGCCGCCGTGCCGGATCGCGTGCCGGATCCCCGACCGGAGCTCGCGTCGCAGCTCGTCGAGCTCCTCGGTGCTCAGCTCCCCGGCCGGTCGCCGCGGGTCCAGCCGGCTCTGCCACAGCACCTGGTCGGCCAGCAGGTTGCCCACCCCGGCGAGGGTCCCCTGGTCGAGCAGCCGTGCCTTGAGCGGTGCCGTGCCGCGGCCGACCCGGGTGCGGAACTCGTCACGACCGATCTCGCCGGCGTCCGGTCCCAGGACGGACAGGTCGGGGTCGAGCCGGACCCGGCCGAGCCGCCGCTTGTCCAACAGCCGCAGGGTGCCACCGTCGGCGAAGGTGAGGGTGAACCGGAACCACTCCGGCTTGAGCCGCCGCGGCACCGACCCGGTGCCGGGGTAGTCCCCACCGGAGTCCACCCGGTCGTCGGGCTCGGTGACCAGGATCCGTCCGCTCATCCCGAGGTGGATCCCGAGCGCCGGACCGGCGTCGTCCCCCGCGGCCACGCCGCTGGTGTCGCACCACATCGTCTTCCCGCGCCGGTGGGCCTCGGTCAGCCGGCGACCGAGCAGGGCCTCCCGGATCTCCCCGGGCGCGTGCGGGCGGCACTCGTAGGTGTCGGCGTCGTCGACCTCGACGATGGTGCGGTCCAGCCCCGATCGCTCGATCACCTGACGGGCGGACTCGACCTCGGGCAGCTCTGGCACGACGAGGATCCTGCCCCGACGGGCGCCGGCTACCCCTCGAGGTTCACCCCGGGTGCAGCGACCCGTCCGCGTCGGTGGTCAGCCACCGCGTGAACCGGACCAGCAGGCCGGCCTCGGTGGGGGCGCAGGCCAGCGGCCCGGCGGTCGTCGGCTCCTCGGCCGACCAGGGCAGCACCCGCACCAGCCGCCACGGCTCCTCGCCCCGGCGGGCCCGGAGGGTCAGGGCGTCGTCCGCGCGGCTGACCCGGACGGTGACCGGGTGGCCCGCCCAGTCCGGGACCGGGGCGACCGACCAGTCCGAGCGGCCGTCGGTGACCACCGCACCGACCTGGAGCACCCCGTCGGAGAGCTCGACGGCCGCCTTGACCCAGCGTTCCTCCGACGCCCGGACCAGGACCCCCGCCTGGTCGAACTGCCGGTCGAGGTCACCCTCGAACGTGACCTCGACGGCCTGGCCCACGTCGAGGGGGGCCAGCAGGGCGTGGCCGCTCTCGTGCACGAAGCCGTAGCTGGTGTGCCGCCAC
This sequence comes from uncultured Actinomycetota bacterium, assembly GCA_963843825.1. Classification (GTDB taxonomy): domain Bacteria; phylum Actinomycetota; class Actinomycetes; order Propionibacteriales; family Nocardioidaceae; genus Marmoricola_A. The sequence goes on along the minus strand of CAWJLZ010000022.1, from coordinate 755,702 downwards.
AGGTCGCTGCCCGCCATCGGTCGGACCTCCAGGACCCCGTGGACCACGTCGTACGGCGGGGGGTTGAGCCAGGTGCCTGCCTGCCAGTCGGTCATGGCGCCAGGATGCCAGCCCCACCCCTGCTCCCGGCCCCGGAAACCCCGTGGACCGGGTCCGCCCCGGCGTGCGACTCTCGACAGGACCACCCAGCAGCGTCGAGGGAGAAGCCCGTGCGAGCAGCCACCACGCCCCGGACCTCTTTCCGTCCTGCTGTGGAGCTGCCCTGTGCCTGCCCTGTCCTCTCTGCCCCCTTCCCTGACCACCTCCCTGACCCTGGGCATCGTCGCCCACGTTGATGCCGGCAAGACCAGCCTGACCGAGCGCCTGCTGTACGAGGCCGGTGCGCTCGAGGCCCCCGGCAGCGTCGACGCCGGCACGACCCGGACCGACGCGACGGACCTCGAGCGCCGCCGCGGCATCACGATCCGTGCGTCGGTGACGTCGTTCGCCCTCGGTGAGCTGTGCGTCAACCTCGTCGACACCCCCGGCCACCCGGACTTCATCGCCGAGGTGGAGCGGTCGCTCGGGGTCCTCGACGCGGCGGTCCTGGTGGTCTCCGCCGTCGAGGGCGTCCAGCCCCAGACCGTGGTGATCTGGCGGGCGCTGCGCCGGATCGGCGTGCCCACGGTGCTCTTCGTGAACAAGGTGGACCGGGCCGAGGCCGACGTCGACCGGGTCGTGGCCCAGGTCCGCCGACGGCTCACCCCGCACGTGGCCGTGCTGGCCCGGGCCGTCGCCCAGGGCGACCGTGGGGCCGAGGTGACCGCATCCTCGTACACCGAGGAGTCCGTGGTGGCCGCGGTCGCCGAGGTGGACGACCGGGTCCTGGCCCGGTGGCTCGAGGGGCGACCGGCCCGGCACCGCGAGGTCCGGGGCGGGCTGCGCCGGGGCGTGCGCCGGGGCACCGTGACCCCGGTGCTCTGCGGGTCGGCGATCACCGGCGCCGGGGTCGAGGGCCTGACCGCCGTGCTCGCGGACCTGCTGCCCCGGGCGGCGTCGGACCGCGGCGCCCTGGCCGGCACCGTGTTCGCCGTCGACCGCGACGAGCGGGGCCGCCGGACCTGGGTCCGGCTGTGGTCGGGCGAGCTGCGGGTGCGCGACCGGGTGACCCTGGGCGGCGGGCCCCCGGAACGGGTCACCGAGGTCGCGGTCAGCGAGCCGGGCGGCGTGCGCGTCTCCGGGCAGGCCGGAGCCGGCCAGCTCGCGGCCCTGCGCGGACCGGTCGCCCGGATCGGCGACACCCTCGGCGACCCGCCGCCCCGGCGTACGCACCGGTTCACCCCGGCCACCCTGCGGGCCCTGGTCGCCCCGGTCGACCCGACCCAGCGGACCGCGCTGTACGCCGGGCTGGCCGAGCTGGCCGAGGAGGACCCGCTGATCGACCTGCACCTCGACGACGTCGACGGCGAGGCCGCGGTCTCCCTGCACGGCGAGGTGCAGAAGGAGGTGATCGGCGCCCTCCTGGAGGAGCGGTACGGCGTGCGGGCGCGGTTCTCCGAGACCTCGGTGGTCTACCTGGAACGGGTGGTGGGGACCGGGTCCTCGGTGGACCGGATCAGGTCGGGCGACAACCCGTACCTGGCCGGGGTCGGGCTCCGGGTCGCCGCGGCGCAGGTCGGGCACGGCGTGCGGTTCTCGCCGGGGGTGGAGCGGGGCAACCTGCCCCCGGCCTTCCTGGCCGCCACCGAGGAGGGCGTCCGGACCGCGCTGCGCCAGGGCCTGCACGGCTGGGCGGTGACCGACTGCCTCGTGACCATGACCGAGTCCGGCTACTGGCCGCGGCAGAGCCGCCCGCACCAGGGCTTCGACAAGGCGCGTTCCAGCGTGGCCGCCGACTTCCGCCACCTGGCCCAGGTGGTCGTGATGGCCGCGGTGGCCCGGGCCGGGACCCGGGTCTGCGCACCCGTGGACCGGATCGAGCTCGACCTCCCCGACGACTCCTTCGGGCCGCTGGCCGCGCTGCTCGGACGGCTCGGGGCAGCCACCCTGGAGACCACCTCGGCGGCGGGCACCACCCGGGTCGTCGCCCACCTGGCCTCGGCCGTGGTCCCCGACCTGGCCGCCCGGCTGCCCGACCTGGCCCGGGGCGAAGGGGTCCTGGTCAGCACCCTGGACCACCACGCCCCGGTGCACGGCTCGCCGCCCGTGCGGCGGCGTGCCGGGGTGGACCCGCTGGACCGGGAACGGTGGTTCCGGGAGGTGCCGCGCTGACTCAGCCCAGGGGCACGGCGTACACGGTGCCGTCCCAGACCACGTCCGGGTCGAGCAGCCGCGCTCCCCCGGGCCAGGTCGCCGCGGCGACGTACAGGGTGGTGCCGTCGTCGTCCAGGCAGCAGGAGAACGCGCCCTGGGGCAGCCGGACCCGGTCGAGCTCCTCGCCGCCCTCCGCGACCCGGACCACGGCGGCGTGCGGGACGTCGGCGTACCAGCACGCCCCGAAGGCGTCCAGGCAGATCCCGTCGGGTGCGGCGTCGCCCAGGTCGGCCCAGACCCGCCGTCCGACCAGCCCTCCGTCGGCGGCGACGTCGAAGGCGGCGATCCGCCCGGCGTGGGACTCGGCGACGAGCAGGGTGCCACCGCCGGCCGTCAGGGCCATCCCGTTGGGGAAGGCCAGGTCGGTGGCCACCGTGCCGACCGCGCCGTTCGCGGCCACGTGCACGACCAGGCCGGTGGGCGAGGTGGGGAACCCCCGGGAGGGGTCGAAGTTGCCGCTGTTGACGTAGGCCCCGCCGCGACGGTCGAGGACGATCTCGTTCCAACCGCCCAGGGACAGTCCGGCGAGGTCGGCGTACGACTGCGGGGCGCCGCCCGGCGGGCACCTCAGCACCGCGGACTCCGTACCGGACACCACGAGCAGGGACCCGTCGGCCTCGACGGCGAAGCACAGCGGCAGCGAGCGGTGCTCCAGGACGACCCGGTCTTTCCCGTCACGCAGCGCGTGGATGCGGCCGTGGGTCCAGTCGGCGACCAGCAGCTCCCCCTCGTGCCAGCGGGGCGACTCGAGCAGGCCGAGGCCGTCCAGCACGGTGGTCACGGGTCCGGTCGGCATCCGACCAGAGTCCGCCCCCGACCGACCAGCCGTCCAGTTCCGGGCGGAACCCGTCCGGAACCTGTGGCACGCTGGCGACGTGGACGCCGCCAACCCCACCGCCCGCGCGCTGCTGTGCCTGGAGATCGTGCAGGACCACCCGGGCATCACCGCCGAGCGGCTGGCCGCGCGGCTCGGGGTCTCCGACCGGGCCGCCCGCCGCTACGTCGCGGTGCTGCGCGAGGCCGGCATCCCGGTCGAGTCGGTGCGCGGCCCGTACGGCGGCTACCGGATCGGCCGCGCCCTGCGCCTACCACCGCTGCGGTTCGACGCCTCCGAGGCGCTCGGGCTGGTGATGGCGGTGCTCGACGGCCACCACGGCGCGGGCGACCCCGGTGACCCGGTCGGGGTGGCGCTGGGCAAGCTGCTCCGGGCGCTGCCCGAGACGGTGGCCCGCAACGCCGACACGGTCCGGCGCACCGCCGCGCCGGCCCCCGACCGCGGGGCAGCCAGACCCGACCCGTGGACGGTCACCGCCCTGGTCGGGGCCTGCTCCGACGGGCGGCGGGTCCGGCTCGGCTACCGGTCCGAGGCCGGCACCGAGTGGGAGGGCGAGGTCGACCCGTGGGCCGTGGTGATCCGGCACGGGCGGTGGTACCTGCTCTGCTGGTCGCACGCCTCCGCGGCCCGGCGGGCCTACCGGATCGACCGGGTCACCGGTGCCGAGGTGCTGGACGAGGGCATCGCCGTGCCCGAGATCGCCGACCCGGTCGCCGAGCTCGAGCAGCACCTGGCGGCCGGCTGGGAGTACGCCAGCGAGGTGGTCGTGGACCTCCCCGCCGACGCGCTGACCGGGTGGCTGCCCAGGACCCTGGGCCGGGTCGAGGAGGTCGACGACGACCACTGCCGGCTGGTCGGCAGCACCAGCAACCCGGGGTGGTACGCCGAGCAGCTGGCTGCCCTGCCCGCGGCGTACCGGATCGTGGGCGGGCCGGAGCTGCGGGAGGCCGCCCGGACCGTGGCGCTGCGGATGCTGGCCGCCGTCGACGAAGCCGAACCGACTCCTGGAGGCACCACGTGACCGACTTCCCCCGGCTGATGCACACCGCCCTGGACGCCACCGACGCCCGGGCGCTGGCCGAGTTCTACCGCGCGCTGCTGGGGCTGGCCTACCGTCCCGGTGACGAGCCGCCGACCGACGGCACCCCGGACGAGGCGGACTGGCTGGTGCTGGTCGACGCCGACGGCGCCAGGGTGCTCGCGTTCCAGCAGGTCCCGTCCCTGACCCCCACGACCTGGCCCGAGCACGACGTGCCCATGCAGCTGCACCTGGACTTCCGGGTGTCCTCGGTCGACGAGCTGGAACGGCACCGGTCGCGGGCGGAGTCACTGGGCGCCCGGGTCCTCCTGGACCGTACCGATGAGGACGCCGAACCGCTGTACGTCCTGGCCGACCCCGCCGGGCACCCGTTCTGCCTGCTGGTCTAGAGCCAGAGGGCGAGCTCGTCGGCCCGGGGGTGGTGCACGATCTCGGAGTTCTCGTCGAAGGTCATCACCGCACCCTCGTCCGGGGTCCAGGGCGCCCAGCCCGGGTCCCGGTCACGCGCGAACCCGACCCAGGCCCGGTGCATCTCGTCGGCGAGGTGCTGCGGGGCCGAGTCGCCGGTCATCGCCGCGTCGGGACCGAGGGTGTCGAAGACGAACGGCAGCTCCAGGGCGTGGCAGGCGCCCAGACCGAGCACCGGGGAGCGCCACGCGAGCTCGTAGGCGTGGACGGAGCCGCCGACCTCGTGCTGGGCGGTTGCCATCAGGGTCGTGGGCACCCGGAACCCGACGTCGGTGAGGACGGCCGCCGCCACGTCGCCCGGGGAGGCCCCCGGACGGTTCGCGGAGTAGGTCTCGACGGTCCCTGCCGGCCAGCCGAGCCGGGCGGCGAGCCCCGCGACCAGGTCGTCGGTCAGGGCCGCGGTCATCCCGGTCGGCACCAGGAACAGGCGGTACTCCTCCCTCGTCGTCCCGATCAGCAGCGGTACCCCGGCCGCGGTCCCCGCGGCCAGGCCGGTCTGCGGCACGTCGGGCACCAGGTCGCCGTCGACGACCGGGAACAGGCTCATGATCCCCAGACCCCCGCGCATCACGGTCGGCCCCCAGCGAGCGGGGTCGGGGTCGGCCTGGATCGCCAGCGCCACCGCTGTCTGGGCGGCCAGCACCGCGTCGGTGTCCAGCGCACCGAAGGCCTCCGCCGTGACGGGCACCCCGAGGTGCGCCGCGATCTCGGCGGCCACCGTGCGGCCGTCCTCGAGGGCGCAGACCGCGGTCGCGCCGCCGCTCTGCACGATCGCGGCGTGGAACAGCCCCTGCGCGGCGGGGGAGGCCATCAGGGTGGCCACGCTCATCGCCCCGGCGGACTCCCCGAACACCGTCACGTTGCCCGGGTCGCCACCGAAGGCGGCCACGTTGTCGCGCACCCACTCCAGCGCCGCGAGCTGGTCGCGCAGGCCCAGGTTGGTCGGGGCGCCCTCGAGCACCCCGAAGCCGGGCACCCCGAGCCGGTAGTTGACCCCGACCAGCACCACACCGTCGCGGGCGAAGGCCGCCCCGTCGTAGGTCGGGATCGAGTTGGCTCCGCGCACGAAGGCGCCGCCGTGGATCCACACCATCACCGGGAGGTCCTGGCCCTCGGCCGGTGCCCACACGTCGACGTTGAGGTACTCCTCGCCCGGGTCCACCGAGCTGGGCAGCACCGCGTCCATCGGGACCGGGTACGCGGTCTGCGCGGCGGTCGGGCCGTGGGCCGTCGCGTCGCGCTGGCCGGTCCAGGGGACGACCGGCCGGGCGGCGCGGTAGCGGTCGGCGCCGACGGCCGGGGCGGCGTACGGGAGGCCGAGGAACGAGTGCACACCGTCGCGGGCCGAGCCGCGGGCGGAGCCACCGGTGAGGTTCACGACGGGATCCATCGGGCCATCCAAGCACCGCCGCCCTTAGGGTCTCGTGGTGCGCTCCTCGACCCCGGCCACCCGGCCCACCCCGCAGCGGGCCCGGCTCGGGGTCTCGCTGCTGTTCTTCACCAACGGGGTGCTGTACTCCGCGCTGCTGCCCCGCTACCCCGAGCTGAAGGTGCAGTTCGGGCTCAGCGACACCGCGTTCGGCCTGGTCGTGGTCTCCTTCCCGGTCGGCGCGATGGTCGCCGCGGCAGGGGCGGCCCCGGTGATCCGCCGGTACGGCGCGACCACGGTCACCGCGGTCCTCACCACGGTCATGGCCCTGGCCCTGGCCGTGGCGGGGGCGAGCCCCACGGTGTGGGTGCTGACCACCGCGCTGGTGCTGGCCGGGGCGCTCGACGCGGTCGTGGACGCCGCGCAGAACGTCCAGGGCGTGGCGGTGGAACGCTGGCGGGGTCGCTCGATCATCAACTCGCTGCACGCCCTGTGGAGCCTGGGCGCGGCCACCGGCGGGGCGATCGGCGCGGCCGCCGCTGCGCTCGGGGTGGGGATCGGCACCCAGATGGCGGTCAACGGCGTGGTCTGGTCGCTGGTCGCCGTCCTCGGCAGCCGGCTGGCCGCGCTCCCGGGGTCGGTGAGGGTCGCGGAGGAAGCCTCGGAGCCGGGTGCGGAGGAGGCGCTCCCCGTCCCCCCGTCCGAGCCGTCGTTTGTGGCGCCCGCTCCTCCCGCTCGTGGTGCTCGCGATCTGCGGCACCCTGATCGAGGACGTCGCCAACAACTGGGTCGTGCTCTACCTCGGCCGGGACGCCGGCGCCCCCGCCGCGCTGGCCGGTCTGGGCCTGACGACCGTGCTGGTCTTCCAGTTCCTCGGCCGTCTCCTCGGCGACCCGATGACCGACCGGTGGGGTCGCGAGCGGGTGGCCCGCGCCGGTGGCCTGCTGATCGCGCTCGGCTTCGCCCTGGTCGTGCTGACGCCCGGCTACGTCCTGGCGTACGCCGGCTTCGCGCTGGCCGGAGTCGGCTGCGCGACGCTGGTCCCCGCCGCCTTCGCCGCGGCCGGCCGGATCCCCGGGCTGGCCGAGGGCACCGGCATCTCGGTGCTGGGCTGGCTGATGCGGCTGGGGTTCCTGCTGACCTCGCCGACGATCGGCCTGATCGCCGACGGCAGCAGCTTGCGTACGGCCATGGTCATCCCGCTGGCCGCCGGGCTGGTGGCCGCGGTGATGGCGCACCGCACCCTGCGCTTGGCCCGCGCCCTAGCCTCGGGAGCATGACCCAGGACGTCGCCGAGCGCGCGGACCACCCCGGCACCGACGCCACCGCCGCGATGTTCGCCAGCCGGTCGCTGACCGAGCACCTCGTCCGCGGCCTGGTCGGACTGGTCCTCGTCGTGATCGCCCTGGCCTCGGCGAGCGAGCACCCGTGGGCGCTCCTGGCGGTGGTCCCGGCCGTGGTGCTGTGGCGCGGCTGCCCCACCTGCTGGGCGCTGGGCCTGGCCGCCACGCTCACCCGTGGCCGGACCGGTGGCTGCGACGGGACCTGCTGATCCTTCTCGACGCCGGTGTCGTGGTCGGGGGGTCGGTGCCATCATCGGCGCATGGCCCTGAGCATCGACCCGACCCTGTTCAGCCGTGACCACGGGTTCGTCGAGGGTGGCTGGGAGCAGGACCCCCGCTTCCTGGTCCGCACCGCCCAGGTCGAGGCCGCCGCGGCCGCCCTGCGCGAGGTGGCCGAGCGGCTGACCTGCGTCGGGGACTCCGGGCGGGAGTGGCCCTCGCAGATCGCGGCCCTGCTGGCCGAGGACGACGTGCCCAGCCTCGACGGCGACGTCCAGGTCGACGCCACGGGAGCCCGGCTCGCGCTGGACGCGCACGGCTGGGTCACCGAGCCGATGGCCGTCACCATGTTCCGGATCCTGGTGGAGGTCCTGGACCGGCACGGCGTCGACGGGGTGCTCTGCGCGGACGGCCCGGTGCTCTGAGCGGCTCCTAGCGGTGACCGCCGGGCCGGAGCGCGGCGACGTACCAGTGCCGCCCGCGCGACGACCGTGCCCGGCGCGCGGTCAGGTGCAGGCTGAGTGCGACGTAGTAGGCCAGGTAGACCAGGGAGATCGCCAGCCAGATCGTGCCGGGGTCGGGAATCTGGGTCAGCAGCACGGCGTAGCTGACCAGCCAGACCGTGGTCAGCACCAGGGTCAGCGTGCGCAGCGTGCTCGGTCCGCGAGGGGTAGACGTAGCCGACCGGGAGGAAGACCAGCGCGGCGCACACCGCAGCACCGTGGCCACCGCGGCCGTGCCCAGGTCGAGCACCATGACGTAGAAGGCCACCACGTTCCAGTAGCTCGGGAACCCGAGGAACAGGTGGTCGGAGGTCTTGGCGTCCACCCGGCAGAACTGGTACGCCGAGGCCAGCAGCGGCACCACGGCCAGGATCGTGGCGCTGGTCCCCTCGCCGAGGTATCCGGCGCTCCACAGCAGGACCATCGGGGTGAAGACGTAGGTGAGGTAGTCGACGACGTTGTCCAGCAGCGCCCCGTCGAACCACGGGACCACTCCTTGACCTCGAGGTGGCGGGCCAGCATCCCGTCGGTGCCGTCCACCACCATCGCCGCCAGGCCCAGCCACAGCGCCCGGACGGTCTCGCCGTCCATCACCGCCATCACCGTGAGCATGGCGATGGCCGCGTCCCGGAGGCGGTGTAGAGGTGCACGAGCCACGCGGCGACGTACCGGAGGGGGTCCCGCGGACGAGCGGGTCTGGTCCAGGCTCTGCTGCATCGGGTCCACGGGGTGTCTTCTCGCTGGGCTGGGCCGAGCAGAACACCGGCACTGGCATGTGTCTCCCAGGCGGGCCGAGAGGCCGTGCGCTGTCGGCATGGTCCAGGCTACGGTCCCCGCCCCTCCCAGGCTGCGCGGGCCTGGACCGGGCCGACCACCGTCCGCGAGACGCCCGGGCCGCTCCGGGCCCTGCTCCGCAGCTGGTCGTGTTCGCCACCGTCGGGCGGTTCTTCAACGTCCTCTACGGGCTGATGTACGTGCTGTTCCGGCGAGTGGCTCGACGCGCAGTGGGCCAACGCGCTGGCCCTGGTGCTGTCCACGATCGCCGGGACGCTGGGCCACCGCCGGGTCACCTTCGGGGTCCGGCGGACCGCACGCACGGTCCCCCACCAGGTGCTCGGCCTGGCCCTGCTCGGCTTCAGCCTGGCTGTCACCGCCGGGTCCCTGGCCCTGCTCGACCTGACCGTCGACCACCCGTCCCGCTGGGCCGAGCTGCTGGTGCTGGGCGCGGCGAACCTGGGCGTCGGGCTGGTCAGGTTCTTCGCCTTCCGCACCGCGATGCGACCCGAGCCGGTTCCGTCCTCGGCTACCGTCGGGTCACCGACCGCACCCGAGGGACCCCCTGGAGACCACCCATGACCGAAGCGCGATCGCGCGCGCGTGGCGTCCGCGCCGTCCCCGGCGCCGTGACCCGCGGCCGGGAGCGGGTGACCGGTGTGCTGAAGCGGCGGTTCCCGACCGTGGCCGTCACCGGGATGACCGGGGCCGGCAAGTCCGAGCTGGTCGACCACCTCTGTGGCCGGGCCAGCAGCGACGGCGTACCGGATGCGGGGTCTGCTGTCGTCGAGCGCCGGGTACGCCGGGGCGCGCGCCTGCACGGCTTCCGCTTCCGGGTCGTGCCGGGTGAGAACGCGGCCACCCGGCTCGGCGGGCTCGACGAGGTCTTCCACGACGACCCGGTCGACGGGGTGCTGCACGTGGTCGCCAACGGCTACGCCACCGGTCGGCGTCCGGCGGGCACGACCGGCCCGGCCCACGTCAGCCGCGAGGAGCAGCTCGCCGCCGAGCTGGAGGACTGGACGGTCACCGCGCACCGGATCGCCGCCATGGCCGTACGCCGCGAGCGGCCGACCTGGCTGGTCATCGTGGTCACCAAGGTCGACCTCTACGACCAGCCGATCGAGGAGGTCGTCCGGTCGTACTCCCCCGGCAGCGGCACCGCCTTCGGACAGCGCCTCGACGACCTCCGTGCCCTGGCCGGCGCGGCCAAGCTCTCCATCGACGTGCTCCCGGTGTGCAGCCACCTGGAGAAGGGGTCGGCGGTCACCGCCAAGCAGCGTGACGCCTACCTCGAGGCACTGGAGGCGCGGATGTCGCAGCTGGCCGGCCACGTCTGAGGAGGACCCGGCTGCGTGGGACGCCACCGGGTCGTTCGCCGACGAGCTGGGCGTCACCGTCGCGGAGTTCGTCGAGGCCCTGGGCGCCGGGTGGCGGCTGCTGCCCCGGGAGCACACCTACGAGATCCTCGTCCACGAGCTGGGTCGCCGCGTCGGGGCGTGGTTCGTCGCCGGAGACCCCTTCCAGCTGGCCCTCCGCCTCGACGGTGGCGGCGTCGGTCTCGGCGTGCCGGTCGCCCGGTGGGCCGGCCACCAGCCCGCGTGGGGCGTCGAGCACCTGCACACGCTGGCCGGCACCGGACCCGAGCTGCTGGTCGCCGCGCCACCCGTCGTGGCCCGGCTGCTCAAGCGACGCCGGTCCTCGTTCCGGTACTGCCGCTACTGCCGTTCCCTGACTCCCCCGGAGTCACGGTCGGAGCGGGACGTCTGCATGAGCTGCGCCAGCAGGTGGCTCGGCGTCGTGTACTGACACGTCCCCGCCGGCCGGGGTTGAATGGGCCCATGGCCCTGACCCAGGATCCCGTCGCCCCCCGCCCCACGGTGCGACGACGCCCGGCGGGCTGGGTGCCGCTGGCGCTGGCGTTGGGCAGCGCCGCTGCCTTCGGGGTGTTCTTCCTGGTGCCGTACTTCGCGAACGGTCTCCACCACGTCGCTCTCGGCGAGGTGGTCGGCGGTGCGCACGACCCCAAGGGCCTCTGGCCGTTCGACCAGGGAGCGGTCGGTGGCGGCTTCATGCTCGGCGCCTACCTCACGATGTTCTTCGGCCCGTTGGTCGCAGCGGTCGCGGCAGGCTGGGCGGTCCTCGACCTGTGGCGGAACCGCGGGATGCGCGACCTGGGACGAACCACGCGAGGCATCCTCACCCTGGCGGTCGCCGCCCTCACCGTGGCCTGGCTCGTGTCACCGCTGGGCGCGGCACTCCTGGGGTGGATGCTCGACTGAGGCTGCTGTCGCCCCCGTGCTGGCTCAGGCCAGACGGTCGCACAGGTCGACGGCCCTGCCCGTCCCACCTCCGAGCGCGGTGGCCCCGGTGGCCGGGTCGTAGGAGTAGGTGACCCGTCCCGTCGTGTACGGCAGGCCGTCGGTCGACGCACTGAGGAAGAGGTTGTGCCCTGTCCCGACACCGGTCACCGACCCGTCCGGCGCTGTCCGTTCCTTCAGTGCGCCAGCCAGGCTGACCACGATCGAACGGCCGGTCTCGAGGTTGGTGAGACGCACCTTCGAGGCGGGGGCGGTGTAGATCACGGTGTCGCCGTGCTCGATCACGTTGTACGTGCCGGTCACGTCGAACCGCACGTCGAAGGTGCACTCACCGGTGACGGTGAAGGAGTCCACGGCCGACTGCGGCTTGGCTTGTGCTCCGACCGGCACAACCAGCAGTGCGGCCGTCAGGGCAGCGACGGACAGGGCGGGTGGTAGCAGACGCGTCATGGGATGACCCCCTGGTTCAGGGAGGAACCCCGAGCGGCCACTCCCGATCCATCGACGGTGACAGTGCGCCGACGACCGGCCCAGGGACCTTGCGCCCGGGTGCGCGTCCCCCGTTGGGGGGCAGGACAGCACGGGTGTCGATCCGGGCAGGACCGAGCCAGGCCCGAGTCCCGGTCTGGTGGGATCCGGTCTGGTAGGAAATCGGGGTGACCTCCCCGCAGACCCTCAACGAAACCGACCGGCGGACCGTCGCCGCGTGGGCGGCGGACTGCGCCGAGCACGTCCTGACGATCTTCGAGGCGGACGCCCTGGGGGACACCCGCCCGAGAGACCTGATCGCCCGCACCCGTGAGTTCGCCCGCGGCGAGCTGAGCGTGGCGGACGGCATCCGTCGCCGCTTCGTCGGCGGGGTTTCCGCCGGAGGGACGATGTCACCTGCGGCCGTGGCAGCGGCCCGGGCCGCCGGGCAGGCCGCGGCGACCCCCCACATGGGCGCCCACGCCCTGGGGGCTGCGGCGTACGCAGCCAGGGCGGCAGGGCTCGCGGAGCCCGACCGGCCCGACGCCCTGGAGCAGGAGGTCCGGTGGCAGCTCGCCCACCTGTCGGCAGCGGGCGCAACCGCTCTGCGGCTGCTCCCGCCCGTGGGCGAGAACAGCGCCGGACCGCTCGGCCCCGGGCTCCTCGCCTCGGGTCTGCTCGGCCGCGTCGTGGCCGAGCTCCAGGCGGGCCTCCAGGACCCGGGGCGCGGAGAGGGTTCCTAGGCGGTCCGCCTGCCGCTCACCGCCCGCCGTGGAGAACGACCGTGGGGCGGTGGTCCCCGTGGGCTTCGCGTCGGTGCTCCGGAACGGTCGCGGCGCGGGTCCCCATCGAGCCGTCCGCGGGCAAGAGCTGTGGAGCCTGCCCACCTGGCCCGGGATGGACGAGACGGGAGTGCACCGCACGCCTTCATCCGCGGCGTCGGGTCCAGCGGCGTTCAGCAGCCAGGTGCGCGCTGCGCAGCAGCCTGTGCATCTCGGCGGCCGACCGCGGACCGGGGGCCACGACGCAGACCCAGCCCAGGTGCGCGTAGACGGGATGCGGCATCACCTCGTCCTTGCTGGACGGGTCAGGGCAGGCGTCCTGGTCGCGACGGCCGGCGTCCACGTTGACCCGGAAACCCCCGCGCCCAGCCCAGAGGACGGCTCGCCCGGGTAGTCCTTGGTCACGACGGTCGCGAACGGCTGGGCGCTCGGAACGACGCCGTCGGGTGCGTAGTAGAAGAACAGGTCTCCCCAGGCCACCTCCGGCGTGCCGTCACCCGGCGCCGGGTGCAGGGTGAGCACCCCGTCCAGGGACTCGACGTCGGCTCGGATCTCCTCGAGGGTCAACGTGGTCATGGCTCATTGTCTTCCGGCGTGAGGCCCACCCGGTCGAGGACGGTGCAGCACTCAGACGGGAGCGCCTCGGCGGCGCACGGAGTCGCATCGGTCGACGGCACGTCGACCACGAAACGCGAGCGATGGCGCTCAGGTCCGAGGCGCAGACCCGGACGACCTCAGCCCTGCGCCATGTCGACGAAGCGGGAGTAGTGGCCCTGGAAGGCGACGACGACGTCCCGGGTCGGGCCGTTGCGGTGCTTGGCCACGATCAGGTCGGCCTCGCCGGGCGCGGGTCGACTCCTTCTCGTAGACGTCGTCACGGTTGAGCAGGATCACGATGTCGGCGTCCTGCTCGATCGAGCCGGACTCACGCAGGTCCGAGAGCATCGGCCGCTTGTCCGAGCGCTGCTCGGGGCCACGGTTCAGCTGGGAGAGCGCGACCACCGGGACGTTGAGCTCCTTGGCCAGCAGCTTGATCTGCCGGGAGAACTCCGAGACCTCGAGCTGGCGGGACTCGACCTTCTTGCCCGAGCTCATCAGCTGGAGGTAGTCGATCACGATCAGCCGCAGGTCGTGGCGCTGCTTGAGCCGGCGGGCCTTGGCCCGGATCTCCATCATCGTCATGTTCGGGCTGTCGTCGATGAACAGCGGCGCGGCGGAGACCTCGCCCATCTTGCGGGCCAGCTTCTGCCAGTCGTCGTCGGTCATGTGCCCGTTGCGCATGTGGTTGAGCGGGATCTTCGCCTCGGCCGAGAGCAGCCGCATGGTGATCTCGTTGCGGGTCATCTCCAGGCTGAAGATGACCGAGGTCTGGTTGTGGTGGATGCTCGCCGAGCGGCACAGGTCCAGGGCCAGGGTCGACTTGCCCATCGCGGGTCGCGCGGCCACGATCACCATCTGGCCGCCGTGCAGGCCGTTGGTGAGCTCGTCGAGGTCGGCGAAGCCGGTCGGCACCCCGGTCATCTCGCCGCCGCGGTTGGAGATCGCCTCGATCTCGTCGAGCGTGGCCTCCATGATCTGGCTGAGCGGGGCGTAGTCCTCCGAGGTCCGCTTGTCGGTGACCTGGTAGACCTCCTGCTGCGCGGCGTCGACGACGTCGTCGACCACGCCCTCGCCGGCGTAGCCCATCTGGACGATCCGGGTGCCGGCGTTGACCAGGCGGCGCAGGATCGCCTTCTCCCGGACGATCTCGGCGTAGTAGGAGGCGTTGGCGGCGATCGGGACCGAGGCCGACAGCGTGTGCAGGTACGGCGCGCCGCCGACCCGGACCAGCTCGCCGCGACGGCTCAGCTCGGCCGAGGTGGTGACCGGGTCGACCGGCTCGCCGCGGCCGTAGAGGTCGACCATCGCGTCGAAGATGGTCTCGTGGGCGGGCTTGTAGAAGTCCGTCCCGCGGACCGACTCGATGACGTCGGCGATGGCGTCCTTGGACAGCAGCATCGAGCCGATCACCGACTGCTCGGCGGCGTTGTCCTGCGGGGGCATCCGGTCGCCGCCGTAGCCGCCTCCCCCACCTCCACCGCCTGAAGGCGCGGACACCGCCAGGGACGGGCCGAAGGCGTCGAAGTCGGCGTCCCAGGGCTCCGGACCCACCCCCGGGCCGGGTCCCCCGGACTGCTCGGCGACGCTCATCCGCTGCCCCTCTCTGCCGCTCTGCACGACGGTACGGTCACCCTCCGACAACCCCGGAGGAGGAGCGGCGGCGGGTCTCGGCGAGGAGCCTGGGCCGTTCCGTCACGGGCAAGAGGCTGAACGTAGCCCCCGGTGCGCCGGCGCCCCAAGCCCGTCGTACACAACTAGTTGTGGATAACTGGGGGGGACCTGTGGAACACGCCGCTGCAGATGTGCACAGCCTGTTCATCCACCTGTGGAGAACTTGATGATTTGGAACGGTCCAGGGCCTCTGACCTGCATCGATGCAATCACCCGGTGTGGAGGGAAAATACTTGGAGATTCCCTCCGTTAACTTTCTCGTCATCAGGACGTTGGTCCCTGGCAGGGCGAACCGCCCTTTCACTATGAGGCGATCCAGGACTTACGACCCGCGGTTCTCAACAGGTGTGTTATCTGTGGCAATCGCCGCGACCCGGGCGGTCGACGCGGCTCCGTACCCCCGGAGTAGGTTTCCCGGGTGCCGTTCCGACGCCGCCCCGAGGACCACGCCCTCGACCGGAGCATCGTCGCACTCGCCGTCCCGGCCTTCCTCGCCCTGGTCACCGAGCCCCTCTTCCTCCTCGCCGACGCGGCCGTCGTCGGCCACCTCGGCACCACCCAGCTGGCCGGCCTGGGGCTGGCGTCGGTCGTCGTCCGCGTCGCGGTGGGGCTGTGCATCTTCCTGGCCTACGGAACCACGGCTGCGGTGGCCCGCCAGGTCGGCGCGGGCCACCGTGGGCAGGCGCTCACCCAGGGCGTCGACGGGCTGTGGCTGGCCGCGGGCATCGGCCTGGCCACCACCCTCACCGGCCTGGTCCTCACCGTCCCGCTGATCGACCTGTTCGGTGCCGGGGACGAGGTGTCCGCCGCCGCGAGGTCCTACCTGCGGGTGGCCTGGCTCGGACTCACGCCGATGCTCCTGGTCCTGGCCGCCACCGGGGTGCTGCGCGGCCTCAGCGACACCCGGACCCCGCTGTACGTCGCGGTGGTGGCCAACCTGGCCAACATCGTCCTCAACGTCGCCCTGGTCTACGGGCTCGGCCTGGGGCTGGCCGGGTCCGCACTGGGCACCGTCCTGGCCCAGCTGGGGTCCGCGGTGGTCCTGGTCGGGGTCGTCGTCCGGCTGGCCCTGGCCGAGGGCGCAGGAGTGCGCCCCGACCTGCTCGGCGTACGGCGGGCTGCGCGTGCCGGGGGTCCGCTGGTCGTCCGGACCCTGAGCCTGCAGGCCAGCCTGGTGGCGATGACCTGGTGCGTTGCGGGGCTCGGCGAGACGCCGATCGCCACCCACCAGCTGGCGATGACCGTGTGGACCTTCCTGGCCTACACCCTCGACGCCGTGGCCATCGCGGCACAGACCCTGATCGGCAGCGCGCTCGGCGCCGGCGACGCCGGGCTGGTCCGACGCTCCACGTCCCGGATGATCCGGATCGGCCTCTGGTCAGGGGTGGTCACCGGGGTGTTGCTCGCGCTCGTCGCGCCGGTCGCGGGACCGCTGTTCACCTCCGACGCCGACGTCGTGCGCCGGCTGACCCAGGTGCTGCTGGTGGCCGCACTGGCCCAGCCCCTGGCCGGGGTCGTGTTCGTGCTCGACGGCGTCCTGATCGGTGCCGGGGACGGTCGGTACCTTGCGGTCGGCGGCAACCCTGGTGACGCTGGTCTTCGTCCCGGTGGCGGTCCTGACGGTCCGCTGGGCCGTACTCCCGGTGTCGGGCCTGTTCTGGCTGTGGGCGGTCTTCGGAGCGGTGTTCATCGGGGGACGTGCGCTGGTCCTGGTGGCTCGTGCCCGGGGTGGCGAGTGGATGCGCCTCGGCGCGGTCTCCTCGACCTGAAACCGGACGAACCACCACGAAACCTGAACAAGGGCCAGGTTCAGATGCGACGCTGGACGGACCGGTCGACGTCCCGGACGAATGTCCGGGCGTCGACATCCACCCAGCTCAGGGGAGCCCCGTGCCCGCCACCTCGCGCCCTCACCGCCGTCGCGACCACCTCGCCACGCCCGGCCTCGCCACCGCCCTGGTCGCCGCCGTGGCCCTTCTGCTGCCGGCGCTCGCTGCGGCCCCCGCCTCCGCGGGGATCGGCTGCGGGCTGCCGCTGCCCCTGCCCTGGGACGACTGCACCGCGCCCGAGACCGCGATCACCGAGCTGCCGTCGGATCCGTCGGCCAGCCCGGCCGCTCGGTTCGACTTCACCACGGTGGTAGCCGAGTCCGGGGCCACCTTCGCCTGCCGGCTGGACGGCCCGTCGCAGGCCCACGGCTGGTCCGACTGCACCGAGACCCCGGTGACGGGCGCCACGACCAGCACCGGCTCGCGGCTCTACACCGGCCTCGAGGTCGGCACCTACACCTTCTCGGTCCGCGCGACCGACGGGTTCGCCCTCGGGCCCAACACCGACCCCACGCCGGCGGCGTACTCCTGGGAGGTCGTGGCGGCCGAGGGGCCACCCGACACCGACGCCCCGAACACCCGGATCACCTCCGGGGCCCGGCGGTGGCTGCCCTCGACGTTCCTCGGACTGACCTACGACGCCGACGAGGAGACGGTCGGCTTCCGGTGCACCTACGACGGCGCACCGCGCAGCTGCGGTGACGGGCAGGCCAACCTGCTCGCGATGGGCGCGGGGGACCACACCTTCACTGTCGCTGCGGTGGACATCGACGGCAACGTCGACCCCACCCCGGCCGTCGCTCGCTGGACCGTCCCGCGTGACAGCGCCGACCTGAAGACGTACTCGAAGAAGCACTGGACGAAGAAGTCCAGCAACGGCTACTTCCGCAACACCTACGCCGTGGCCACGACCCGGGGGGCGTACGTGCAGCAGGGCAACCCCGACTTCCGCTCGCTGGTCGTGCTGATGACCCGCTGCCCGACCTGCGGCAAGGCCACCGTCGCGCTGGGGTCGAAGGTCCTGCGCACCGTCGACCTGCGCGCCTCCACCCGACGCCAGCGACAGGTGGTCAAGGTCGCCAGCTGGTCCAAGCCCCACAGCGGCAAGGTCACGATCACGGTCACGACCAAGGGCAAGCCGGTCATCATCGAGGGCCTGGGCTTCTCGGACCGCCGCTGACTGCAGCCGGACACCGAGCCGACAAGACGTGACGGGTCGGGCCGAAATTCGCGTCAAGACGTGACGGGTCGGCACAAGAGCCGCCCACCGGAGGACCGGGGGCGGCTCTTGTCGGGTCAAGCGTCGATCAGGTCGAGCAGTCGTACAGATTGAGCAGTCGTACAGGTGGAGCAATCGTTCAGGTGGTGCGGGTGTCTCGGGTCAGGCGGGGACGACGTTGAGGGTGACCATCGGCGTCGAGCTCGTCGTGGACCTTGACCGTCACCCGGTGCGCGCCCAGGGACTTGATCGGGTTGCCGACCATGATCTTGCGCTTGTCGACCACGTCGGACGAACCGCCCGCGGCCTTGTTGATCGCGCTCGGCGATGTCGGAGACGGTGACGGCGCCGAACAGACGGCCACCCTCGCCGGCCCGCACCGGGACCTCCACCGGCGAGCCCTCGAGCTTGGCCTTGATCTCCTTGGCCTTGTCGAGGTCGCGGACCTCACGGGCGCCGCGGGCGGCCTTGATCGAGTCGATCGTGCTCTCGCCGCCCTTGGTCCAGCGGATGCGCGAAGCCACGCGGGATGAGGAAGTTGCGGCCGTAGCCGTCCTTCACCTCGACGATGTCGCCGGGGGCACCGAGGCCGGTGACCTCGTGGGTCAGGATGAGCTTCATCGTGTCGTCCCCTCTCAGCGCGCGGTCGACGTGTAGGGCAGCAGAGCCACCTCGCGAGCGTTCTTCACCGCGATGGCGACGTCGCGCTGGTGCTGCACGCAGTTGCCGGTCACCCGACGGGCGCGGATCTTGCCGCGGTCGGAGATGAACTTGCGCAGCAGCGTCGTGTCCTTGTAGTCGACGTAGGTGGTCTTGTCCTTGCAGAACTGGCAAACCTTCTTCTTGGGCTTGCGCAGTACCGGCTTGGCCATTGTGGTGCTCCTTCTGTGAGCCCGGGCGGAGCCCGGAATGGTTGCTGGTCAGGATGGCATCGGACCTGGGTCGGCTCGAACGGTGCTGCTGGTGGCTGCGCGTGGTGCTGGGTCAGAACGGCGGCTCGTCGCGAGCCGCGCGGACCGCCGGACGCCCACCGGTGCTGGCCCGACGGTTCGCGGGAGGCCGCCTGGCCGCCGCTCCAGCGCGCCGCCCTGGTTGCCGGCCGGCCGGCCGAGCCGCCGCCCTGGCCGCCGGCGCAGCCGCCGCTGGCCCAGCGGGTCGTCGCTGCCGCCGCCCGGCCGCCGCCACCGGTCGCCGCCACCGCCGTAGCCGCCGCCACCGCCGGAGTTCCGGGTGGTCTTGGTGACCTTGGCCGTGGCGTACTTCAGGCTCGGGCCGACCTCGTCGACGTCGATCTCGAACACCGTGCGCTTCTCGCCCTCACGGGTCTCGTAGGAGCGGGCCTTGAGCCGGCCGGACACGATGACCCGCATGCCCCGCTGCAGCGACTCGGCGGCGTTCTCGGCCGCCTGCCGCCACACCGAGCAGTTGAGGAACAGCGCCTCGCCGTCCTTCCACTCGTTGGTCTGCCTGTCGAAGTTGCGCGGCGTGGAGGCCACGGTGAAGTTGGCGACCGCCGCACCGGAGGGGGTGAAGCGGAGCTCGGGGTCAGCGGTGAGGTTGCCGACGACGGTGATCGGGGTTTCGCCTGCCATGGCAGGACTCCTGTCGTGGGACGGGCAGGTCCCTGTCGTTCTGCCTTGGTCGGACCGTAGTCCGGCCGACCGACGAGCGAGGTCGGCGGCCGGACCGGGGTCAGCGGACGTCGGGTCGCAGGACCTTGGTGCGCAGCACCGACTCGTTCAGCCTGAGCTGGCGGTCGAGCTCCTTGACCGTGGCGGGCTCGGCCTTCAGGTCGATGACCGCGTAGATGCCTTCGGACTTCTTGTTGATCTCGTAGGCCAGACGGCGCGTGCCCCACACGTCGACGCTCTCGACCTGCCACCGTCCTGACGGACGACGTTGAGGTAGGTGTCGAGCGACGGGGCAACCGTGCGCTCGTCGAGGCTGGGGTCGAGGATGACCATCACTTCGTAGGCACGCAAAGCAGTCTCCACCTCCTTCGGACTCAGGCGGCCACGGTCGTTCCGTGGCAGGAGGGCTTGCGTACGTCCGGCGGGCTGACCCTGCAGAGCGAGGGCCGGACGTCGACCGCGTCACCCGTCGGCCGGACCGACCAGTTTCGGTGACGGTCCGACCAGGAGGATCAGCACAGGTTAGCAGCGCCGCGCGCCCCGGCCCGAAATCGTCGTCGCGGCGCACGTAGCCTGGCCCGATGAGCGAGCCAAGCCGTGCGCATCGGCGCCCACGTCGACCAGACCGACCCGGTCGCCGAGGCCCAGGCCCGGGGCGCCGTCGCTGGTCCAGTTCTTCCTCGGCGACCCGCAGGGCTACAAGGGCCCCGAGATCGCGGTACGCCGGCGGCGCGGACGCGCTGCGCGCGGCCGCCGAGGCGGCCGGGGTCGACCTCTACGTGCACGCGCCGTACATCGTCAACGTGGCCACGACCAACAACCGGATCCGCATCCCCAGCCGCAAGCTCCTCCAGCAGCACGTCGACGCGGCCGCCGAGATCGGCGCCCAGGGCCTGATCGTGCACGGCGGCCACGTCAACAAGGACGACGACCCCGAGAAGGGCTTCGACAACTGGCGCAAGGCCGTCGAGGCCACCGACCTGAAGCTGCCGCTGCTGATCGAGAACACCGCCGGCGGCGACAACGCGATGGCCCGCCACGCTCGACCGGATCGGCCGGGTCTTGGAGGCGGTCAGCCGCGGCCGAGGGCTCCGAGATGGTCGGGTTCTGCCTCGACACCTGCCACGCGCACGCCGGCGGCATCGCCCTGGACACCGCCGTCGAGCGGGTGCTGGCGCATCACCGGCCGGATCGACCTGGTGCACGCCAACGACAGCCGCGACGAGTTCGACTCCGGCGCCGACCGGCACGCCAGCTTCGGCGCCGGGCCGCATCGACCCCGACGACGCTCGCCGCGGTGGTCCGGGCCGCCGGGGCCCCGGTGATCGTCGAGACCCCCGGCGGCGCCGACGGAGCACCGCGCCGACTTCGCCTTCCTGCCGCGAGCCCGTGCTGACGGCGCCGGCGTCTGCCCGTCGGGCGACGCGCCCGCCGCGAGCCCGGCCGGTAGGCTCGACCCCCGTGAGCTCCCCCGCACTGACCGTCCGCGCGATCACGCCCGCCGAGCACCTGCGCTTCGCTGCGCACCTGGACGTCCGCGGCGGAGCGTGAGCTTCCTGCAGATGCCCGCCTGGGGCGAGGTGAAGAGCGAGTGGCGTCGCGAGTCCGATCGGCTGGTTCCGGCCGCCGCCGGGGGCCCGAGCTCGTCGGCGCCGGCCTGGTGCTCTACCGGCAGCTGCCCGCGCTCAAGCGCTCCCTCGCCTACCTGCCCGAGGGCCCGGTCATCGACTGGTCCGGCCGACGACCTCGCCGACTGGCTCGACGCCGCTGGTCGCGCACCTCAAGGGGCAGGGCGCCTTCGGCATCCGGATGGGCCCGCCGGTGGTCACCCGCCGCTGGGACGCCGCCGCGGTCAAGGCCGGGCGTCGCCGACGACGACGGTCCGCCGGCTCGGCGACGTGCCCCCGCACCGACCCGTGAGCCGACCGGCGCCCGGGTGGTCGCCCAGCTGCGCGAGCTCGGCTGGCGCGCCGCAGGCCGCCGAGGGCGGTTTCGCGGCCGGGCAGCCGCAGTACATCTTCCAGCTCCCGCTCGCGCGACGCCGAGGGCGGCCGCGCATCGAGGACGACCTGCTGGCCGGGCATGAACCAGCTGTGGCGCCGCAACATCAAGAAGGCCGCGAAGGAGGGCGTGGGTCGCCCGCCGGGCCGCCCCCGACGAGGTCGCTGCAGCCCTGCGACGCTTCCACGACCTCTACGTGCACACCGCCGAGCGCGACGACTTCACCCCGCGCCCGCTGGCCTACTTCCAGACCATGTTCCGGGCCCTGCTGCGCCGAGGACCCGGACCGGATCCGCGCTCTTCACTCGCCGAGCACGAGGGCGACCTGGTCGCCGCCACGATGCTGGTCCAGGTCGGCGGGCACGTCTGGTACTCCTACGGCGCCTCCTCCACCGAGAAGCGCGAGGTGCGCGGGTCCAACGCCGTGCAGTGGGCGATGATCCGCACGCCCTGGCGCGCGGGGCGGACGTCTACGACCTGCGCGGCATCACCGACACCCTCGACGAGGACGACAAGCACGTCGGCCTGATCCAGTTCAAGGTCGGCACCGGCGGCGAGGCCGTGGAGTACGTCGGCGAGTGGGACCTGCCGCTCAACCGCGCTGCTGCTACACGGCGTTCAACCTCTACCTGGCGCCGGCGGGGATGACCGTGCCTGACCCTCTACGTCGACGCCGCCCGCTGGCGCGCCCACCTCGCGTCCGTCGCCGCGGACAGTCCCGGGCTGGTCCCGGTCACCAAGGGCAACGGCTACGGCTTCGGCCTGGGCCGGCTGATGGCCGAGGCCGCCGCGCTCGGCGTCGACACCGTCGCGGTCGGCACCTACGGCGAGGTCGAGCGAGGCGCTGGTCGCGGTTCGCGCGGCTCGGTGCTGGTGCTGACCCCGTGGCGGCCCTTCGAGGACGCGCGTCTCCCACGACCCGCGGGTGGTCCACACCCTGGGCCGCCTGGAGGACCTCCCGGCGCTGGCGGCCGCGGGAGCCGCCGCCGGCACCCGCCCCCGGGTCGTGCTGGAGCTGCTCACCTCGATGCTGCGGCACGGGTTCACCCCCGCGGGCTACGGGCCGCGGCGGACGCCTCCGGGCCGCTGGACGGCCTCGACGTCGAGGGGTTCGCGCTGCACCTGCCGATGTCGCACGGCTCGCACCTCGGCGAGGTCGCAGCGCGCTGATGACCGACGTGGTGGCCAGCCGGGCTCGACGCGCGGCGGGTCTACGTCTCGCACCTGACCGCCGACGAGATGGCCACCCTGCGCACCGTCCTACGGCGACTTCGACCTCCGGCCCCGCATCGGCACCC
The DNA here is from genome assembly GCA_963843825.1 of uncultured Actinomycetota bacterium. Lineage (GTDB taxonomy): Bacteria > Actinomycetota > Actinomycetes > Propionibacteriales > Nocardioidaceae > Marmoricola_A. Next base: position 733,040 of record CAWJLZ010000022.1, on the reverse strand, counting down.
GGCTCTGGCTCGGCGACCGGGGCGCGCTCAGCGTGCGCTCGACGATCCTCGACGTGCACGAGGTGGAGCGCGGCGACGTCTTCGGCTACCGCGGACGCTCGGCGCCCAAGCGCGGGCACGTCGTGGTCGTCTCCGGCGGCACCGCGCACGGGATCGGCCTCGAGGCGCCCGACCGGCGGAGCGACGCGTGCGCGACCGGGCCGCCCGGGTCGCCCGGGGCGGGCTCGACGCGGCCGGCTTCGTCCGGTCCCCGTTCACGTCGCCGGGCAAGCAGCGGCTGTTCGCCGAGCCCCCGCACATGCAGGCCTCGATGCTGTTCGTCCCTCAGGGCGCCGTCGTGCCCCCGGTGGGCGACGAGCTCCCCGTCCAGGTGCGGTTCACCACCACCTCCGTGGACCGGGTCGTCCTCACCTGACGGCCCCCGTGGGGACGACGGGGACGACCGGCGCGGCAGCCGGGTGCATCGGGTCGCCGTCGAGACCGTCCGCGGCGGCGCCGAGCCGGACCGGGTCACGCCACGGGCGCAGGATGTCGCGGACGACCATGCCGGCCAGGTAGAGCTCGGCGGCGACCCGGACCACGATCGCCCAGGAGTACGCCGGGTCGGGGGCCCCGCCGGTCGACGACGAGGTGAAGCCGCCGAGGTAGAGCCAGACCAGCACGAAGTAGAGGACCTCGCCGGCCTGCCAGACCAGCAGGTCGCGCCAGCGCGGCCGGGCCAGCACCGCGACCGGGAGCAGCCACAGGACGTACTGCGGGGAGTAGACCTTGTTGACCACGAGGAACCCGACCAGGATCAGGAACAGCAGCTGCGGGATCCGGGGCACGTACGCCGCCCGCAGGCCCAGCACGAGCACCGCCGACGCAGACGGCCCCGAAGACCGCCCAGGAGACCAGGTTGACGGTGTGGGCGCTCGCGTCGTGCCCGCGGTTGGCCGCCACCAGCCACAGCGACCCCAGGTCCGGCCCGCGCTCGGCGTTGAAGCTCCAGAACCCCTTCCAGCCGGCAGGTAGGTCAGGATCGCCGGCAGGTCCGCGACCAGCCAGGCCCCCGCCGCGGCCGCGGTCGCGCCGGGCGAAGTCGGCCAGGCTGCCGCGCCGCAGGCAGACCACCAGCAGGGCGCCGAGCAGGAAGAGCGGGTACAGCTTGGCCGCCGTGCCCAGGCCGATCAGCACTCCCGCTCAGCACCGGTCGGCCCCGCGACCAGGCCCAGAAGGCCCCGGCCAGGCAGGCCACGGCCAGGACGTCCCAGTTGACCAGCCCGGTCAGGACCAGGACCGGCGCGGCCGCGAACCCCATCGCGTCCCAGGGGCGGCCGCGGTGCGCGCCGGCCAGGAACCAGGCGGCGAGCAGCACGAACGGGGCCAGCAGCAGCGCGGTCACCGGGAAGTAGTCCTGCCGCTCGGCGTCGACCTCCGGCAGGCCGGACAGTGCCCCGACGTCGGTGGCCGCCCGGGGGGCGAGGTCGGGCCAGCCGTGGACGGCCTGGGTCACGACCGCGGCGCCGTAGGCGAAGTAGCCGGTCAGCACCGGGTACTCCAGGTCGGGGTAGCGCCCGCCGGAGTCGGTGTAGGGCACGACCCGCTCGGCGAACCCGCGCCCGGTGTAGAGGAAGGGGATGTCGGAGTAGCAGAGCTGGGCGTACCGGCTGTTCTCCCCGCCCCAGTGGTCGGCCGCGCACGGCGCCTTCTGGGCCATCGCCAGGAGCCAGGCGACACAGGCCACCGCCAGCACCACGCGGACCGGCGTCCACCAGCGGTGCCCGGCGGAACGACGGCCGGTCGGCCCGCCGAGCACCTCGCTCGCGTGGGCCACCCACGGGTCCTCCGTCGACGGGTGCGTCACCTCGGCGGGCGGGGGCGGGGTCACCGGAGGAACGCTACCCGCGGGTCCGGGGCCGGGCTCCGGGCGTCGGCGGGTCGCTGGCCCCCGGGGCCGGCGTGCCCGTGGGGCTCGGGGTGGGCGTCGGCGTCGGGGTCGGCGTGGGGGTCGGCGTCGGCGTCGGGCGTCGGCGTGGGGGTCGGCGTCGGCGTCGGGGTCGGCGTCGGCGTCGGCGTCGGGGTCGGCGTCGGCGTCGGGGTGGGCGTCGGGGTGGGGGTGTAGCGGGTCGGCTCGTGGCCGGCGGCGGTCTGCGCGAGGTCGGCCGGCGGCGGGAAGTCGATCACGTCCTGGCCCTCGAGGACCCGGCCCATCACCCCGGCCCAGGTCTTGGCCGGGTGCTGGCCGCCGTAGAAGGTGTCGAGGTAGCCGTCGAGGGGCTCGTTGCCGTTCCCGCGGCTGTACATCACCGCGGTGGAGAGCTGCGGGGTGTAGCCGACGAACCACGAGGAGCGGACGTGCCCACCGTCGGTGGTCGCCGTGCCGGTCTTGCCGGCGATCGGGCGGCCGATCACGTCGGCGTTGACCCCGGTCCCCACCTCGGTGACCTTCTGCAGGGCGTAGGAGGTGTCGGCGGCCACCTCGGGGCTGATCGCCTGGGTGGTCTTGACCCGGTGCCGGTACCGGTCGCCGCTGCCGTCGGAGCGCCGGACCGTCTCCACGACGTAGGTCTTCTTGGCCAGCCCGCCGTCGGCGATCGTGCCGTAGGCGTTGGCCATGTCGATCGGGCTGACCGTGGCCGACCCCAGGACGATCGACAGGTTGGGGTCGAGCCCGGGAGCGTCGGCGGGGATGCCCATCGCCACGGCGGTGTCGATGACCTGCTGCACGCCGTCCGGGATCGAGTCGACCATGTCGACGTAGGCGGTGTTCACCGACTTCTCGGTGGCGGTGAGCAGGCTGATCGGCGCCGTAGGCTCTCGCCGCCGCCGTCGCCCTGGTTGTTGAACTCGGTGCCGCCGATCTCCAGCGGCGAGTAGCCGTCGAAGATCGAGTCCAGGGAGTAGCCGTAGGTCAGTCCGGTGGCCAGCGAGTACGGCTTGAAGGTCGAGCCCGGCGCCCCGCCGGCCACCGCCCAGTTCAGCTGGCTCTCCAGGTAGTCCTGCCCGGCGTACATGCCGCGCAGCGCGCCGGTCCGCGGGTCGACGGTGGCCACCGCGACGTGCAGGTCCTTGAGGTCGGGACGCTCGGCCACCGCCCCGGCCTCGGCCGCCGCCATCGCGGACTTGGTGAAGGTGGTGACCACGCGCAGGCCGCCTCCGTCGATCTCGGCGTTGCTGTAGCCCAGACGCACCAGCTCGGCCGCGGACCATCTTGAGCACGTGGCCCCGCTGGCCGCCGTTCTGGCTCTGGGCCACGATGGTGGGGAAGACCGGCAGCTTGTCGGGGTTCTTGGCGTTCGCCACGGACTTCGGCAGCGTGCCCATGTCCGCCATCGACGACAGCACGTAGGAGTACCGCGACTTCAGGGCCCGCTTGGCCGACTTCCCGTCGGCGGGGTCGTAGTTGTTGGGGGAGTTGATGATCGCCGCCAGCGCGGCACCCTCCCGGACGGTGAGCAGCCGGGCCGGCTTGGAGAAGTAGGCCCGGGCCGCGGCCTCGATGCCGTAGGCGCCGCGGCCGAAGTAGATGGTGTTGAGGTAGCCCTGGAGGATCTGGTCCTTGTCCATCTGCCGCTGGATCTTCAGCGACAGGACCGCCTCGCGGAGCTTGCGCGACCAGGTCCGCTCCTGGCTGAGGTACAGCACCTTGACGTACTGCTGGGTGATCGTCGAGGCGCCCTGGGTGTCCCCGCCCCGGGCGTTGTTGAAGGCCGCCCGCAGGATGCCCTTGGGGTCGATGCCCTGGTTGGTCTCGAACGTGCGGTCCTCGGCCGCGATGACCGCGTCCTGCACGAACTGGGGCACCGCGGAGAGCTCGACGCTGGTGCGGTTCTGGTCGGCGAACTTGCCCAGCACCTGCTTGCCGCCGGCGTAGTAGACGTAGCTGGTCTGGGTCTCGAACGCGGCGTTCGGGTTGGGGATGTCGGTCTTGGCGTAGACGAAGGCGAAGGCGGCCACCCCGAGGGCGACGACGCGAGAATCCGAGGATCAGCAGCCACTTGAGCACCCGGCGCCAGCCCCGGGACCAGCGACCCTTCGTGCGGGTCGGGGGCGGCGCGGTGCGCTCACGGGGGGTCTCCTGGGTGGGTGTCGGACCGGGTGCCGGGATGAGCCTACGGCCGGAACCTGGGTGTCCTGCCGGATTCGCACCGGTTTCGGCGGCCGTGGCGCCCGGCTGGTGGCCCGGGTCACGACGACACACTGACATGGGTGCGTCCATGTCACCCATGTATCGCTACGATACGTCTCGGTGATCGGTCGACCCGGCCTACGACGGAGAGGGGAACAGCGGTGACCCGGCGTGGGGACACCCTCGAGCTCGCCGTCCTCGGACTGCTGCACGAGAACCCGCTGCACGGCTACGAGCTGCGCAAGCAGCTCAACCGTGGTCCTGGGCTGGGGCCGGGTGCTGTCCTACGGCTCCCTCTACCCCGCGCTGAAGAAGATGCTCCGGGCCGGCTCGCTGGTCGAGCAGGTCGTCCCCGTGCCGCTCGTGGCGGGCAAGCCGGCCACGGTCAGCCGGCGGCAGCGGATCGTCTACGAGCTCACCCCGGCCGGGGACGAGCAGTTCGCGGGACTGATGTCCGACACCGGTCCCGCCTCCTGGGAGGACGACGACTTCGACGTCCGCTTCGCCTTCTTCGGTCGGATCAAGACCGAGATCCGGCTGCGGATCCTCGAGGGCCGGCGGGCCCGGCTCGAGGAGCGGCTGGCCCGGGCCCGAGCAGCAGGTGGCCCTGATCCCGGGGCGGGACGCCTACGCCGTCGAGCTCCAGCGCCACGGCCTGGAGTCCCTGGAGCGCGAGGTCCGCTGGCTCTCGGGCCTGATCGCCGCCGAGCGCAGCGGCACCCCCCAGCTCGGAACGACAGCAGAACAGACCATGACGACAGACGACACCGCAACGAGAAGGAGAGCCTCATGGGTTCAGTACGAGTAGCCATCGTGGGCGTGGGCAACTGCGCCTCCTCCCTGGTCCAGGGAGTCGAGTACTACAAGGACGCCGACCCCGACGCGGTCGTCCCCGGCCTGATGCACGTGAAGTTCGGCGACTACCACGTGGGTGACGTGGAGTTCGTCGCCGCCTTCGACGTCGACGCCAAGAAGGTCGGCTTCGACCTCTCCGAGGCGATCAACGCCAGCGAGAACAACACCCTGCGGATCGCCGACGTCCCGCCCACCGGCATCACGGTGCAGCGCGGCCCGACCTACGACGGCCTGGGCAAGTACTACCGCCTGACCATCGAGGAGTCCGACGACGCTCCGGTCGACGTGGTCCAGGTGCTCCGCGACAACCGGGTCGACGTGCTGGTCTCCTACCTCCCGGTGGGGTCGGAGGACGCCGACAAGTTCTACGCCCAGTGCGCCATCGACGCCGGCGTCGGCTTCGTCAACGCGCTGCCCGTCTTCATCGCCTCGGACCCCGAGTGGGCGCAGAAGTTCGACCGACGCCGGTGTCCCGATCGTCGGCGACGACATCAAGTCCCAGGTCGGCGCCACCATCACCCACCGCGTGATGGCCAAGCTGTTCGAGGACCGCGGCGTGGTGCTGGACCGCACCTACCAGCTCAACGTCGGCGGCAACATGGACTTCAAGAACATGCTCGAGCGCGACCGGCTGGAGTCCAAGAAGATCTCCAAGACCCAGGCCGTCACCTCGAACATCGAGCACGACCTGGGCACCAAGAACGTGCACATCGGCCCCTCGGACTACGTGCAGTGGCTCGACGACCGCAAGTGGGCCTACGTGCGCCTCGAGGGCCGTGCCTTCGGCGACGCCCCGCTGAACCTGGAGTACAAGCTCGAGGTCTGGGACTCCCCGAACAGCGCCGGCATCATCATCGACGCGCTGCGGGCCTGCAAGATCGCGATGGACCGCGGCGTCGGCGGCCCGATCCTCTCGGCCTCGACGTACCTGATGAAGTCGCCGCCGGTGCAGATGGCCGACGACCTCGGTCGCGCCGCCGATCGAGGCCTTCATCCGCGGCGAGGTGGAGCGCTGAGCCTGACCGGGTGACCGTGGCTGGGGGTTTCGACGCGCTCGACCACCGGAAAATCGCTAGATTGCCGTCCATGAGCGATTACCCGCCGCCCCCGCCCGGCCCGCCCGGCTCCACGCCGCCGTCGGCTCCGGGGGGACGCCACCGCCGCCCCCGCCGCCCGGCTCGGGCTGGGGCAGCCCGCCTCCGCCGCCCCCGCCGGGCGCCGGTGGCGGGTACGGCGGGATGGGCGGCGGCCCGGCGTACGGCGGGGGACCCGTCGGCCCGGGCGGTCCTGGTGCGTACAGCGTCGGCACCGCCTTCAGCTACGCCTTCGACAAGTTCCGGGCCAACTGGGGTCCGCTGGTGCTGATCACGGTCGTGCTCCTGGCGGTCAGCGCCGTCGTCCAGGGCGTCGGGCGCCAGGTGGTGGGCACGATCTCCAGCAGCGCCGACAACCTGGGGTTCTTCAGCGCGGCCATGGTGGTCAGCCTGCTGTTCTCCGCGATGACCTTCGTGGCCCAGCTCGTGGTCCAGTCCGCGATCACCAAGGGTGCGCTCGAGCTGACCCGGGGCCGGCCGATCGACATCGGGTCGGCGTTCAGCGGCATCGACTGGGCCCAGATCATCATCGCCGCGCTGGTCGTGGGCGCCGCGACGTTCGTCGGCCTGGTGCTGTGCATCCTGCCGGGCATCGCGGTGATCTTCCTGACGTCGTACACCAACTACTTCATCATCGACCACAAGCTGTCCGCGATCGACGCGATCCGGGCCAGCGTCGGGCTGGTCTCCAAGAACGTCGCTCCCCTGATCCTGTTCTTCCTGGCCAGCCTGCTGGTCTACGTCGTCGGCTTGTGCGCCTGCCTGGTCGGCCTGCTGGTCGCCTACCCGGTCGTGGCGATCGCCCAGGCGTACACCTTCCGCACCCTCAACGGCGACCCGGTCACCGCCTGACCGGCTCCGCACCCGGGCGGGGGACAATCGGCCACGTGCCCCACGCCCAAGCCCCCCGCCTGAGGCACCTGCTGCGCGGGGTGTGGTTCCGTCGGCTGCTCTCGGTCCGGCTGTCCAGCCAGCTCAGCGACGGGGTCTTCCAGGTCGCCCTGGCCTCCTACGCGCTGTTCGGCAACGACCAGCCCTCGCCGGCGGCGATCGCGGCGGCGCTGGCGGTGGTCCTGCTGCCGTTCTCGGTGCTCGGACCGTTCGCCGGGGTCCTCCTGGACCGCTGGTCGCGGCGCCAGGTCCTGGTCTGGTCGAACCTGGTCCGGGTGCCGATCGTGCTCGTGGTCGCCGCCGTGGTGCTGACCGACCTGCCCAGCCCGGTGTTCTACGCCGTGGTCCTGGTCTGCCTCTCGGTCAACCGGTTCCTGCTCGCCGGGCTCTCGGCCGCGCTCCCGCACACCGTCGCCCGGGCCGACCTGGTCACCGCCAACGCGCTGACCCCGACCGCCGGGACGCTGGCGTTCATCGTCGGGCTCGGCACCGGCGGGGTGGTCCGGGCCGCCGGGCGCGGCACCGGTCTGGACGGCGACGTGACGGTCCTGATCACCGCGGCGGCCCTGTACGCCGGCGCCGGGCTGCTGGCCCTGCGGATCCCGCGCGACCTGCTCGGCCCCGACCTCGACGAGGCCCGCCCGGCCGTCCGGGCGGCGCTTCGCGGCGTGGTCTCGGGCCTGGTCGACGGACTGCGGCACCTGCGCTCGCGGCGCCGGCCCGCGGCGGGCCTGGCCGTGATCGCGGCACACCGGTACGGCTTCGGGATCTCCTCGGTCGCGCTCGTGCTGCTCTACCGCAACTACTTCCACACCCCCGCGGAGGCCGACGCCGCGTTCGCGGACCTGTCCCTGGCCACCCTGGTCGGCGGGCTGGGGTTCGTGCTCGCCGCCGTGGTGACCCCGGCGGTGACGGCCCGGACCTCCTCGCGGACCTGGGTCCTCACCCTGCTGGTCGTCGCGGCGGTGACCCAGGTGGTGCCGACCGGGCTGTACACCCGACCCGCGCTGCTGGTCTCCGTCTTCGTGCTCGGCCTGGCCTCCCAGGGGATCAAGATCTGCGTCGACACGCTCGTGCAGACCGGCGTCGACGACGCCTTCCGGGGCCGGGTCTTCTCGCTGTACGACGTCATCTTCAACGTGACCTTCGTGGCCGCAGCCGGCACCGCGGCCCTGGTGCTCCCCCCGACGGACGCTCCCGGGTGCTGCTGGTGGTGATGGCCGCCGGCTACCTGCTCACCGCCGCGGCGTACGCCCGGTTCGGCGCCGGAGACCGCGCCCGACCGGCCCGGACACCCTCGGGCTGAGGATGTCCGGGCCGGCACCGGGTCGACGGCCGACCGGGCAGCGGCTCAGACCGTGCCGCTCACCGAGGCCCAGCCGATCAGCTGGCTGCGCCGGATGTCCGGGCCGGTGCTGCCCTGGCCCCAGTAGTGGTCGGACAGGTTGGTCACCCAGCCGGCCTTGGCCGGGCTGACCGAGCGCCAGACCGTCCCGGTCGGCTCGAGGTCGCCGGCCATCGCCTGCCAGGCCTGGACCACGGTCAGGCCGGGCCGCCACCACGCGGGGAAGAGGTAGGAGGCGAAGCGCCGACCGGTGCCTCCTCCCACGCACCGGGCGTTGGTGTGGAAGCCGTTGAGCAGGTGCAGCCCGTCGAAGGCGTCCCCCCAGCGCTGGAAGTAGTCACCGGTGCCGGTGGTGTCGCGCAGCACCTGGCAGGACTCCAGCTGCATCCACTCCAGGTCGACGTTGTCGCCCCAGCGGGCGTCGGCCGGGACGATCCAGCGGTCGTCGTGGGTCTGGTTCTTGAAGGTGAAGCCGTCGGGGTTGCCGTGCCCGGTGTACCACTGGGCGTCCACGGCATCGACCCAGCGCCGGTCGTTGCCGCCGACCAGGCTGTTGCGGAAGTCGCGCTCCCAGGCGCTCATCCCGCGCCAGTCGAAGGCCACCTGCTCCCCGTGGGAACGCATCTCGGCGCTGAAGCCGTTCGCGCTGTCCTGGGCGCACTGCCACTCGTCGACGGTCTGCTCGATGCCGACCGAGAACAGCCCGCCGTCCCCGCCGTAGCCCTCGGCCGTGGCCTCTCCGCCCTGGGCGTCGAGGGTGACCGAGGCGGCGCTGACGATGCCGTTGGCGTCGGTCACGGTGGCGGTGAGGGACTCGGGTCCGGCGCCGCCCTTGCCGCGCGCCTTCACCACGTAGCCGACCTGCTCGCCGGACGTCAGGGCGCCCTTGAGCCGTGTCGAGGACGACGACCACCGCACGGTGTACGGCGCCTGGCCGCCCGTGACCTGCACGCCCGCCTTGACCGAGGTCCCGTCCCCCCGCGCGGACAGGGTCACCTGGGGGGTGAGGTCCGGTGCCGCCGGCACCAGGCGGCCGAGCGCGGTCGGGTCGGCGCGGACCTCGGTCGCGGGACGGCACGCGTAGTGCGGCAGCAGCGCCTCGGGGCGGGCCTTCGCGCTCAGCGCCGGCGAGGAGTAGACCAGCTCGGGCTCGAGCTGCGTGACCCCGTCGCCGTACAGCCGGGCGCACTGCGCCAGCGCGGTGTCGGGACCTACGATCCCGACCGTCCCGGACTGGCTGACCTCACGGACCGCGGCGGTCAGGGCGATGACCGTGCCGTCGGCGGCGAAGGCGACGCGAGCCCGGCTGCCCGGGCCGACCACCCGGCGGCCGGCCAGCGTGAGGTCGAAGGACACGGTGGTGTCGAGGTCGAAGCTGCCGCGGGACCTGCCCTCGAGGTCGGAGAGGTCCAACGTGGTGTGGCTGACCTGGGGCGTCGCCTCGAACCCCTCCGGGACCCGCAGCAGCTCGGAGGCCAGCGCGGTCGCCTTCTTCGGGTCCAGGGTCTCCAGGGCTCGCAGCTTCGTGCGGGCCAACGGCCGCTCCACCGTGCGGCGGCCCGCCTCGTCCTTGCTCCTGGCCCCGGCGCGCGTGGGCACCTTCCCGTAGCGCTTCGGGTCGACGTAGGAGAACAGGCCGCTCTCCTCCAGCGCCGGGGCGATCCCGGCCCGCGAGGCGAGCTCCTTGGCCTCCGCCTGGCTCAACCCGTCGGAGGTCACGGCGAAGACCGGGGCCTGGTCGCGGATCTCCGCCCGCGCGACGGTCGCTGCGGCCGGACTCCCGGTCGGGCGGGCCTGGGCCGGACCGGCCAGGGTGGTCGCGGCCGTGAGTCCGGCCAGCCCGAGGACCAGCGCGGCGGTGGTCGGGAGGGCGACCAGCGCTCTCCCCCGGCGGGCCGTCGGCGTGGGTGTGGTCCGGTGCTGCTCGCTGCGGTCTCGTCCGGCGTTCCTGTCTCGGCCATGACGGCCCCCTCCGGTCACGGCCCCCCGGAGCGGGGAGCCTGCTGACCCGGAGGAGGGCGCCGGGTGCCGACGGATACGACACGCCACCCCGGGGACGGAGGAGGGGCCCGATCGGGTGGTTCTGCGCCGGGTCAGCCGTTGAGCAGGTTCCCCATCAGGCCGCCGCCACCGCCGGAGCCCTGCCCCTGGGTGACCGGCGCCCACTCCGAGGGCTGGACGACCACGAAGCCGGGACCGTGGAAGGCGTACTGGAACGCCTCCCCGCTGCCGCCCCGCAGCATCGACTTCATGTTCATGCTGCTGACCAGGTTCGGGGCCAGGTGCGAGGACCAGGCCACGGCCGCCTGCACGTCGACGTACGTCGGCTGCTGGGAGCAGTCGAGCACCACCGGCCGCCCGACCGTGCACAGTGCGACCTGGCCGGTGCCCTGGACGGTGGTGTTGAACAGGCCGCCGGCCATCATCCCGGCGCCCTTGACCCGGTGGATGTCCCACGACATCGCCGCGTCGAAGGCCAGCAGGTTGCGCCCGTTGACGCTGATCCCGTCGCCGTCGAGGTCGATCAGGAAGACGTAGCCGGCCTCGCTGGCGAAGAACACCTCGCCCTGGCCGCTGACCCGCATCAGCGGGAGGTCCTCGGCGGTGAGCACCTTCTTGAGCAGCTTGGCCATGCCGCCGGACTTCTCGTGGTCGAAGCGCACCTGACCCTGGTAGGCCACCATGGCCCCCTTGATGGCGAGCACGTCGGCGCCGAGGGAGACCCGGAGCAGCTGGGGGTTCTGCAGGGCGAACCGGTGGTCCGCCTGCACCTCGAGGTTGGTCTCTGCGAACAGCTCACTCTTCATGGGCCCAGCCTAGGACGCCGCAGCGTCCCGGACCGGGCCCATGAAGAGATCCTCATGCAGCGACCGAGGTCACTTCACCTTGACCGAGAGCCAGCGGTGACCGCCGACCACCTGGTTCACCCGGGCGCTGTCGACGCTGGGGGCCGGGGCGTTGCGCCGGTAGATCTCCAGGCTCGCTGTCACCTCGTCGTTGCGGGCGGAGGAGGACAGCTTGCTGACCAGCCCGTCGAAGGTGGTCGCCTTGCCGTTCGAGCCGCCCCACCAGGAGTTGCCACCGCTGACCAGCAGCTCGGCACCGCGTCCGCGCTTGGCCGAGTCGGGCACCGTGACGGAGAGCTTGACGTGCTTGCTGCCGAGCTCGTTGCGGAAGGACGTGAGGGTGACCCGCAGGTTCAGCTTCTGGCCGGGCGAGGCCTTGATCGGCTTGCTGCGCTTGACCTGCTTCCACCCGCCGTTGTGCTTCCACTCCACCTTGCCGACCTTGTACTGCTGGTTCTTGGCCGACAGGTCCGCCGTGGTCTCGACGGAGTCGATGTGGACCTTGGTGAACTTGTTGTGCTGGAGCTTGCTCACCGTGCTGTAGATGTCCCAGGCGGACTCGTAGCCGATGTCCCACCCGGAGCTGAACCGGTTGGTCCGCACCACGGTGAAGGGCTCCCCGCCGGCGGTGGTGCCGTTGACGGTGAAGTGCACCAGCGACGAGCCGGGGCCCGCCTCGTCCAGCACCCGGACGAAGTTGTAGACGTTGGCCAGGGCGGCGACGTCGGGGGTGTAGCTCGGCATGCTCGTGTACGTCGTGCCGGTCCGGCTGCTGCCGCCGTCGACCGACGCGGTCGAGGTGATCTCGGTGGTCGCGGGCATCTCACCGAAGGTCCCGGCGATCCCGGCGATCCGGTCCTGGGTGACCGTGCCGACCGGGCCGGTCGGGTTGGAGACCTTGAAGGGGGAGCCGGTGGTGTCCTCCTGGATGTACAGCGTGTCGGCGCCGTGCATGGTCATCGTCGAGTCGCCCGCCCAGTCGAAGGGGTGACCGAAGCCGACGACCTGGTCGCCACAGACCATGGTCGCGGTGCCCGTGCCCACGGCCGAGAAGTCGCCGTAGGAGATGGCCGCGGCCAGGGTGCCGCCGGCGACGATGCCGACGTCGGCCGGCGAGGCGGCCGGGGCGGCGGCCGGGGCCCGGCCGGCGGCGTACAGCTGGACGTTCTTCAGGCCCAGCTGCTTGTTGATCTTCTTCAGGCCCATCGAGGCCGAGACGCCCGAGACGCCCACCGGAGTCTTCAGGCGCGAGAAGCCCCCGTCGGCCTGCTTCTGGGTGAGCTCGCCGCCGGCCACGAGCTGGCGCGTGGTGGCGCGGGGCAGCTGCACCGACTGACGGGGCTGGCTCTGCCGGGAGAGCGCGCCGCGGTCCATGAGCGCCTGCATGTCGGCGGCCGGGGTGACGCCCGCCACCGGGGAGGAGCCGTAGGTCAGGCCGTAGGAGACCGCGCCGATCAGGCTGCCGTCCGCGGCGTAGACCGGGGAGCCGGACATGCCCGCCCAGATGCCGCCCACGCGGTCGATCTCGGTGGAGGTGAGCTTCACCAGGATCATGTCGACGCCGGGGAAGATGCCGTCCTTGAGGACCCCGATCACCGAGCCCGTGAACGGGTCCGGGGTGGTGCCCTGGGACACGGTCAGGCCGTCGACCGCCTGGTCGCGGACCAGGTCGGCGGTGGGGAAGACGTCAGGACAGTCGCTGGAGGGGGCGGACGAGGCCGGCCCGCCCGTGGTGAGGGTGGCGGTGGCCGCGAGGGCCAGCGCGGTGGTGGCCACCGCGACAGGGCGGCTGAGCCGGCTGACGGTGGATCGTGTGGAAGGACGTGACATGTGGGAGTTCCCCTCCGAGAGGCGGCCGGGTGGACCGCGATCAGGGAACCGCTGATGCGGTTCACCCCCTAGGACGCTCTGGAACGCCGTGGGGTTGCCCACTATGGAGGAAAACTTTTACCCGGCAACAGGGACACGCTGGGCCATACCCCTCGTCTCGCCCTTCTGGTACATCTCGCCACTCGCCGGACCCTCCCCGGCTTCTGGCCGTTCACCCCCCGTGCGTCCGGGCCCACCACGAGCGCAGCTCGGCCTCGGCCTCCTCCGGCCCGAGCGGACCGCGGTCCATCCGCAGCTCCATCAGGAACCGGTACGCCTCGCCCACCTCACGGCCCGGGCCCAGGCCGAGCAGCGCCATGATCTGGTTCCCGTCCAGGTCCGGACGGACGGCGAGGAGCTCCTCGGCCTCGGCCAGCCCGCGATCCGGGCCTCGAGCTCGTCGTAGGTCCGCCGCAGCGCGTTGGCCTTGCGCCGGTTGCGGGTCGTGCAGTCGGCCCGGGTCAGCATGTGCAGCCGCCCCAGCAGGTCGCCGGCGTCGCGGACGTAGCGCCGGACCGCGGAGTCGGTCCACTCCCCGGAGCCGTAGCCGTGGAAGCGCAGGTGCAGCTCGACCAGCGCGGCGACGTCGTCGGTGACGTCGTTGGAGAACCGCAGCGCCTTCATCCGCTGCGGGTCGAGCTTCGGCCCCGACCACGTCGTGGTGGTGGAAGGTCACCGTGCCGTCGGGCTGGAAGCGCCGGGTCCGCGGCTTGCCGACGTCGTGCATCAGGGCGGCGAACCGCGGCACGAAGTCGGGGCCCCCGCCCGGCAGGCGGTCCTCCAGGCCCATCGCCTGCTCGAGCACGGTCAGGGTGTGCTCGTAGACGTCCTTGTGCCGGTGGTGCTCGTCGCGCTCCAGCGCCAGCGCCGGCAGCTCGGGCAGCACCCGCTCGGCGAGCCCGGTCCGGACCAGCAGCTCCAGCCCCCGGCGCGGGTGCGGCGCGCACACCAGCTTGACCAGCTCGTCGCGGACCCGCTCGGCGGAGATGATGCCGATCCGGTCGGCCATCGCGGTCATCGCCTCGACCACCTCGGGGGCGACGGTGAAGCCGAGCTGGGCCGCGAAGCGCGCCGCGCGCATCATCCGCAGCGGGTCGTCGGAGAACGAGTCCTCGGGGCGACCAGGGGTCCGGAGCACGCGGTGGGCCAGGTCGACCAGGCCGCCGTACGGGTCCACGAACACCCGCCCGGGCACCGAGACCGCCATCGCGTTGACGGTGAAGTCGCGGCGGCCCAGGTCACCCTCCAGGTCGTCGCCGTAGGACGACCTCGGGCTTGCGGGAGGCGGCGTCGTAGGTGTCGGAGCGGTACGTCGTGATCTCGATCGTCCAGTCACCCTTGCGGCAGCCGATGGTGCCGAAGTCGCGCCCCATGTCCCAGGTCGCGTCGGCCCAGCCGGCCAGGATCCGCTCGGTCGTCTCAGGCCGGGCCGAGGTGGTCAGGTCGAGGTCGTTCTGCAGCCGCCCGATCAGGGCGTCCCGCACCGGCCCCCCGACCAGGGCGAGCTCCTCGCCGGCCGCCGCGAACCGGGCCCCGAGCGGCTCGATCACCGAGGCCACCCGGCCCAGCTCGCGGTCGGCGCGCTCCTGGACCTCCACCATCGACAACGGCTCGGGGTCCGGGGTCGGGGTCGGGGGGGTCGACGCGGTCGTCGGGCTCGGCTCGGGCACGAGAGACCACTCTAGTGAGCCGCGGACGGACAGACCGACGCGCATCCGTGAGGTCGGTGGCCGCGCGGATAACCTGACCCCGTGACTCCCGCCCCCCGCCGCCGCCCACGGTCGCGGCGGGGAGGCTGGCGACCGGGGGCACCGGCCCGTCGGGTCGCCGCAGCCTCGGCCACCCTCGTCGTGCTCCTGGCCGGGAGCGCCCTGCCCGCCTCCGCCGGGAGCACCGCCCCGGTGCCGAGCGCCAGTCCAGCGCCAGTCCCAGCGCCAGTCCCAGCGCCAGTCCGTCCGCACCGGACCCCACGGACGAGCCGACGCCCGCCGCTCGGCGCGACCCGCTCCGGGTCGTGCTCGACCGGCTCGACCCCGGGGTGGTGCCCACCCGCGGACGCGGTGACGGTGACCGGGGAGATCGAGAACCGCTCGGACGCCACCGCCACCGCGCTCAACGTCTACCTGCTCACCTCCAGCGACCCGATCACCACCGAGGAGGCGCTGCTCGAGGCCGTCGTGTCCGCCCCGGACGCCGAGGTCGGGTCCCGGGTCGTGGAGCCGGGCTCGTACCTGGTCCTCGGGGACCTCGCTCCGGACCGGTCCCGCCGGTTCCGCCTGTCGGTCCCGGTGGAGCAGCTCGGGCTGTCCGGTGAGCCGGGGGTCTACTGGCTCGGGGTGCACGTCCTGGGCACCGGCGAGGACGGCGCCCGGGCCGTGGTCGGCCGGACCCGGACCTTCCTGCCCCTGGTCCCCGACGACACCCCGCCCACCCGGCTCGCCCTGGGGCTCCAGCTGCGCAACCACACCGTGCGGGCCGCCGACGGGACCCTGGAGTACCTGCCCGGCTGGAGCCGCACGCTGGGCCGGGACGGCCGGCTGCGCCGCCTGATGTCCTTCACCCGGGCCGCCGACGACCGCCCCCTGGCCTGGATCCTCGACCCCGCCCTGGTCGACGACGCCCGGTCGGTCGCCACCGCCGACCAGCCGTTCAGCCTGGCCCCGCCGCCGGACCCCGCCGCCACCCCGACGGCCGACCCCACGGCCGACCCGTCCACAGACCCCTCCGCAGATCCCTCCACCGACCCCTCGGCCGACCCGCATCGGCCGACCCCTCCGCCGACCCCTCCGCCGACCCCACCGCCGACCCACGGGGGACGGCACCACCACCCAGGACGGCACCCGACCGACCAAGGCCCAGCGCGACGCCCGCGCGTGGCTGCAGGACCTCGCCACGCTGGGCCGCGACCGGGCCGTGCTCGCCCTGCCCTACGGGGACCTCGACGTGTCCGCGGCCGCCCGGCAGCCGACCACGAGCACCCCGTCGGGCGAGTCGGACCTGCTGGGACTGGCGCAGGAGGCGAGCACCCAGGTGCTCGACGGTCTGTCCATCAGCTCGACGCCCGTGGTCGCGCCCCCCTCGGGCCGGCTCTCGGCCGGGGCCGCCGAGTCCCTGGACCCGGGCACCGCGGTGGTGCTCGCTCCCGACGCCGTCCCGGGTCGGCGTTCCTCCGCCGTGCTCGACCGCTCCACCGGGGGCCGCCTGCTGGTCTCGACGCGGGGCCGCGACCTGTGGGGTCCGCGGCCCGGCAGCCCCCGCACCGCCCTGTCGGTGCGGCAGCGGATCCTGGCCGACGCCGCCCTGCACGCGCTGTCGCCGCAGGCCGCGGAGCCCCTGGTCCGGATCCTGCCCGTCGGGTGGGACCCCGGGGCCCGCTGGAGCCGGGCCCGGTTCTTCGGCACCCTCGCCCAGCCGTGGCTGACCCAGGTGGACCTCGCCGGGGTGATGGCCGGCCCGAGCACCGACGAACCGGTCGCCCCCGCTGACCTCGCCTACCCCGGCCCGGAGCTGGACGCCGAGCTCGGCCCGGTCGTGCTGTCCGCCTCGCGGGGGCTGGTCCACGCCGGCAGCACGCTCGCGGCGATGCTCACCGACAACGACACCATCGACGAGGCGCTGGCCCGCCAGGCCCTCCTGGGGTCCTCGGTCTGGAGCCGCCTGCGCCCCGGTCTGGCCGTGACCCGGGTGCGGGGCAGCGCGGCGTTGGTCGACGGCTGGTTGGCGGGGGTCACGGTCCGCAGCGCCTCCTTCGTCCGGATGTCGGACGACACCGGGCTGTTCTCGGTCACGCTGATCAACGACCTCGACGAGCCCGTCACGGTCGGGCTGCGGGCCACCGCCTCCGGGGGCCGGCTGACCCTGGTCACCCCCGAGGCGCGGGAGATCCCCGCGCACAGCCGGACCGCGGTGCGCGTCGACGCCACGGCGACCGACATCGGCATCCACCTGGTCACCCTGCAACCGGTCACCGCCGACGGCGAGGCCGTCGGGCAGCCCTCGACCCTGAGCATCCGCAGCAGCAAGGTGGGCCTGATCCTGTGGATCGTGATGGGCGTCGGGGGCGCGGTGCTCTTCGTCGTGGTCGTGTTCCGGGTCTGGCGGCGCGTCCAGCAGCGGCGCGCGACGCACGGACCCCGGCTGCGGGCGGCCCAGCCGTGACCGACGCGCCCGCGCCCTCGGTGCTGTCCTCCAGCGCGGTGATGGCGGCGGGCACCACCGTCTCGCGGCTCAGCGGGTTCGTCCGGTCGACCCTGCTCGCGGCCGCGCTCGGCACCCAGCTGCACGCCGACGTGTTCACGATCGCCAACACGATCCCGAACATGCTCTACATCCTGCTCGCGGGCGGGGTGTTCAACGCGGTCCTGGTCCCCCAGCTGGTCCGCTCGATGCGCAACGACACCGACGGCGGCGAGGCGTACACCAACCGGATCATCACGCTGGCCGGGCTCTTCCTGGCCGGCGTGACCGCCCTGCTGGTCCTGGCCGCGCCCCTGCTGATGCGGCTCTACCTCGACGGGTCGTTCTTCTCCGGGTCCCTGGACGCCCAGCGGGAGTCGGTGATCACCTTCGCCCGGCTGTGCCTGCCGCAGGTCTTCTTCTACGGGATGTTCGTCCTGGTCGGCCAGGTGCTCAACGCCGCGGCACAAGTTCGGGCCGATGATGTGGGCCCCGATCGCCAACAACGTCATCTCGGTCGCGGTGCTGGGCGTCTACCTCGTCGTGTACGGAGCCGCCCGGGGCGACGAGCTGTGCCGGGGCTACTCCTCGGGCCAGGAGTGGCTGCTGGGCCTGGGGTCGACGGTGGGCATCGCCGCCCAGCTGCTGATCCTGGTCCCCTACCTGCGGGCCGCCGGCTTCACCTTCCGTCCCCGGTTCGACTTCCGGGGCAGCGGCCTGGGGCACACCTTCCGGCTCGGCACCTGGACCGTGGCCTTCGTCGTGGTCAACCAGATCGCCTACACCGTCGTGGTCCGGCTCGCCTCCAGCGGCACCGCCCAGGCCGCGACCGCCTGTGGTGCCGGCTCGGCGGCGGCGGCTCGGGCGGGACCGGCTACACCATCTACGCCGGCGCCTTCCTGCTGGTGATGGTCCCGCACTCCATCGCCACCGTCTCGCTGGCCACCGCGACCCTGCCCCGGCTGTCCCGGATGGCCGCGGACGGCGACCTGCGGGCCGTCGGCCGCCAGGTCGCCGACACCACGCGCACCGCGCTGGCGCTCGTCGTCCCCTTCGCCCTGCTGCTCCCCGCGATCGCGCTGCCGCTGGCCAACGTCGTGTGGGGG
This sequence comes from uncultured Actinomycetota bacterium, assembly GCA_963843825.1. GTDB lineage: Bacteria > Actinomycetota > Actinomycetes > Propionibacteriales > Nocardioidaceae > Marmoricola_A. The sequence continues at coordinate 714,747 of CAWJLZ010000022.1, read as the reverse complement.
TACGCCGCCGCCTCGAGCACCTACGGCGACTTCGCCACCTCGATGACCCTGTTCGCCCCCGGACTGGTCTTCTTCACCGTGCACTACCTGATGCTGCGCGGGTTCTACGCCCTGGAGCGGACCCGCACGGTGTTCTGGGTCCAGTGCCTGATCGCGCTGGTCAACATCACCCTGGCCCTGGCGGTGACCCGTGCGGTCGGGCCGCAGGACACCGCCCCGGGTCTGGTGGTGGCCTACGGCGGCTCGTACGCCGTGGGCGCCGTGGCCTCCTACCTCCTGCTGCGGCGCGTCGTGGGCGGGCTCGACACCCGGCGCACGGTCCGCTTCGCGGTCCGGCTGCTGATCGCCGCGACGCTGGCCGGGGGTGCGGCCTGGGGGTGGCGGCGGCTGCTGGAGCAGGTCTGGGCGACCGGGGACGGCAAAGGTCAGGCCGTGGTCCTGCTGGCCACGACCGGCACCCTGGACCTGGTGGTCCTGCTCCTGGCCGCGCGGGCGATGCGGATCACCGAGGTCACCGAGGTGGTGGCGATGGTGACCGGCCGGCTCCGGGGACGCCGGCAGGTGTGAACCTGTGAACCCGTGAACGCCACGCAGACCCCCGGCCTACCATGGGCATCGACCCTGCAGCCTCGCCCGACGGGAGCTTTGTGGCGCACAAGGCCATCGGCCCGGGAACCCTGGTCGCGTCCCGGTTCCGGCTCGAGGACCTGCTGGAGGATAACTCCGGCGCGTGGTTCTGGCGTGCCACGGACCTGACCCTGGCCCGCAACGTCGCCATCCACGTGATCACCGCGGACGACCCCCGGGCCCAGGCCGTCCTCACCGCGGCGCGGACCTCGGCCCTGGTCAGCGACGGCCACATCCTCCGCGTGCTCGACGCGCTCCAGGAGGGCGACGTCGTCCACGTGGTCCACGAGTGGGGGACCGGCGTCTCCCTGGACCGGATGCTCGCCGAGAGCCCCCTCGACCCCCGGAGGGCCGCGTGGCTGGTCCGCGAGGTCGCCGAGGCGATCACGGTGGCCCACCGGCACGGCGTCGCGCACGGCCGTCTGCTGCCCGAGAACGTCATGGTCACCGACGCGGGTTCGGTGAAGCTGATCGGCTTCGTCGTCGACGCCGTCCTGCACGGGCGTCCCAGCCGGCTCGGCGACGGCCAGGAGCCGCCCAGCGAGCACGAGTCCGACGTCCGCAACCTCGGGGCGCTGCTCTTCGCTGCGCTGACCGGGCGGTGGCCCGGGTTCCCCGTCTCCGTCGTCCCCGACGCGCCCCTGAGCCAGGACCGGGTGTGCCGACCGCGCCAGGTCCGTCCCGGGGTGCCCAAGGCGCTCGACACGCTGTGCGACCAGATCCTCAACCACGACCCGCGGCCCTCGGGGAGGCGCTTCGAGTCCGCGGCGGAGATCGCCGCCGCCCTCGCCGACTACCTCGGGGACGCCGTCAGCGGGGCCGTCCTGCCCGGGTCCGGACCGACCGCCTTCCTCGACCCCCACGCGCTCACCCCGCCGCACACCCCGGGCACCCTGGGGTCCTTCGACGGCGTGCCCGGTCCCACCGCTGCGAGCGGCACCGCGTCCGGAGCGGGGCCGACGCCGGACCCCGACGCGACCCAGGCGGACCTGCTCAGGGCGCGGGCCCGGGACACTGCGCTGAGTCGCGAGCCGCACGACACCGGAGCCGTGCCCGTCGGCACGGGTCCGGGGGGAGCCTGGGCCGGCCCGCGCCTCCCGGGCACCGGGATGGGTGCCGGGGCCGTCCCCGACGACTGGGGCCCCGACCGGGCCGAGGACACCGGCACCCGTCCGGCGGTGCTCGCCTCCGACGAGAAGCCGGGGTCCACCTGGATCCGGCTGGCCACCCTGGTCGCCGTCGTCTGCCTGGTGCTGCTCGCGGTCGTGGTGGCCTACAACCTCGGGGCCGGTGGCGGCGCCGAGCCGGAGACCCCGACCCCGGGGCGGGCGCCGCGGGTCCCCAGGGGTCCGCCTCCCCCGGGCGGACCTCGACGGTGATCCGCCCCGCCCGCGTGGTCAGCTTCGATCCCGACCAGGACGGCGGTCCGCCCGAGGAGTACCCCGAGCTGGTCCCGCTGGCCACCGACGGTGACCCCGCGACGTCCTGGCGCACCCTGCGCTACAACGACGGGCCGGCCCTGGCGCCGTACAAGGCGGGGCTGGGGCTGCTGCTCGACCTCGGCAAGGAGACCGACGTGGGCTCGGTCGCGGTCACCCTCGACGGGTCGCCGTACGACCTGTCGCTGCTCGCCGCCCCCGCCGGCGCCCAGGCGCCCACCGGGGTCCAGGGCCTGACCACCGTCGCCGCCAGCACCGGCGCGTCGGGCGAGGTCACCCTGGCCGGCAAGCAGCCGGTGACCACCCGCTACCTGGTGGTCTGGCTGACCGCCCTCCCGCCTGTCGCGGGCGGATATCGCGGCGCGGTGGCCGAGGTCGTCGTACGGTCGTGACCGTGCCCTCCTCCCCCACCCCCGCCCCACCGGGCAGGGAGGCGGGTGAGGAGCCGGACGACCGGGACCTGCTCGCCGCGCACGTCGCCGGTGACGCCGAGGCCTTCGGCGTCCTCTTCGGGAGGCACCGCGACCGGCTCTGGGCCGTGGCGGTGCGGACCACCGGTGACCCCGAGGAGGCCGCCGATGCCCTGCAGGAGGCGATGATCGCGGCCTTCCGTCGGGCCGGGAGCTACCGCGGGGACGCGGCGGTGACCACCTGGCTGCACCGCATCGTGGTGAACGCCTGCCTGGACCGGCTGCGTCGGCGCAAGGTCCGGCTCGCCGACCCGCTGCCCGAGGACCTGGAGTCACGCGCCGACCGGGGCGCCACCGGGTTCGGCGCCGCCGGGGCGGGCACCGAGGACCCGGCGGACGCGGCGGAGCGCTCGGACCGGCGTCGTGCGGTGCTGGCCGCCCTGGCCACGCTCCCCGAGGAGCAGCGCGACACGCTGGTGCTCGTGGACATGGAGGGGTACTCGGTGGAGGAGACGGCGGAGATCCTCGGCGTCGCCGCGGGCACGGTGAAGAGCCGCTGCTCCCGCGGCCGCCGCAAGCTGCTGCCGCTGCTGGCCGGGCTGCGCGCGCCGGTGTCCCCGGGACCTCCCGGGAACCCGTCGGCCGCCTCGGACGTCCCACCCTCGGACGGCACTCCGTCCTCCGGCGGTGCCCGACGCCCGGAGCCCCGTACGACCACCCAGCCGACCACCCAGCCGACCACCCGCGAGGAGGTGAGCAGCGATGACCGGCGCACGACCTGACCCGCCCGAGGACGCTGCGGGGGACCCCGCTCCGACCGCGGAGGAGGAGGCCGCTCTGTCCGAGGTGTCGGCACTGCTCCGCGACGCCGGCCCGGGACCCGCACCCGCCGACGTCGTGGCCCGGCTGGACGCCGTCCTGCTCGACCTGACCACCGACCTGACCACCGACCTGACCACCGACCTGAGCACCGAGGCCACCCCGGCACCCGCCACCTCCGGACGCCCGCGTCGCTGGCCGCGCCTGCTGCTGGCGGCCGCGGCCGTGGTGGCCGGGGGGTACGGCATCACCACCGCCCTGCAGCACGCCTCGGTCACCGGCTCGGCGGCGTCGGTCAGCAGCGGGACCGCCGACTCCGCCGGCAGCGACAAGGCCGGCACGGGCACCGACTCGGGGACGGCCCCCGAGGCCGGAGCACTCCCCCAGGGCTCCCTCGGCGAGCTGGGCGGTTCCGGGGACGGGTCCGGGCCGATGTCGCTGGGTCTGCGGGCGCGCAGCGGGGAGATCACCATCAGGTCGGACCACCTGGCGGCGGACGTGACCCGGGCGGTCCAGGCTCTCGACTCCGCGGTCCGGGACCGCCCCGCGCCGTCCGCGACCGCGACCTGCGCCCCGCCGGACGCCACCCGCCCCTGGCTGCTGGTCCGGTTCGACGGGTCCCTGGCCTCGCTGGTCCGCCGCCCGGCCCCCGGGGCGACCGTCCGGGTGCGGATCCAGGACTGCGCGGGGACGGTGCTGGCCGCCACGACCGTGCCCGCCCCCTGAGCGGGCAGCGGACCGGCCGTCTGACCGGGGTCGGGGAATCGCGGGCACCTAGGATCGGTTGAGACCAGTGGCGGCGCACCCGACCGCCACGGCCCGACCCGGACGACCTCCGGTCGAGCCGCACCACGAACCGACGAGAAGGACCCTCATGGCCCACGACGACATCCGCCAGGTGATCATCATCGGCTCCGGACCCTCCGGCTACACCGCCGCGGTGTACGCCGCCCGGGCGAACCTGGAGCCCCTGCTCTTCGAGGGCGCGGTGACCGCCGGCGGCGCCCTGATGAACACCACCGAGGTCGAGAACTTCCCCGGCTTCCGCGACGGCATCATGGGCCCGGCCCTGATGGACGAGATGCGCGCCCAGGCCGAGCGCTTCGGCGCCGAGATCGTGACCGACGACGTCACCGCGGTCGACCTGACCGGTGAGGTCAAGCGGGTCACCGACGCCGACGGCACCGTCCACCTCGCCCGCACCGTCATCCTGGCCACCGGCTCGGGCTACCGGCGCCTCGACCTGCCCGACGAGGACCGGCTCTCCGGCCACGGGGTGTCCTGGTGCGCGACCTGTGACGGGTTCTTCTTCCGCGAGCAGGAGATCGCCGTCGTCGGCGGCGGTGACTCCGCGATCGAGGAGGCCACCTTCCTCACCCGGTTCGCCAAGAAGGTCTACCTGATCCACCGCCGCGACGAGCTGCGCGCCTCCAAGATCATGCAGGACCGCGCCTTCGCCGACCCCAAGCTCGAGATGGTCTGGAACAGCGAGGTGACCGCCCTGCACGGGGAGGACAAGCTGAGCTCGGTCACGCTCGGCGACACCGTCACCGGGGAGAGCCGCGAGCTCACCGTCTCCGGCCTGTTCATCGCCATCGGCCACGACCCCCGCTCGGAGCTGCTCGGCGGTCAGGTCGAGCTCGACGCGAACGGGTACGTCCTGGTCGAGCACCCCTCGACCCGCACCAACCTCGAGGGCGTCTTCGCCTGCGGTGACCTCGTCGACCACGAGTACCGCCAGGCCATCACCGCGGCCGGCACCGGCTGCGCCGCGGCGCTCGACGCCGAGCGTCACCTGGCCCTGCTGGACCAGCTGGCCGGGGTCCACGGGCACAGCGACACGCACAGCGACCCCGTCGCCGACGCCGTCGCCGAGGGCGCGAGCGTCTGAGACGGAGCCGGGTCCGGGAAGAAAATGTCCCGGTCCTGGTGTTCACTCAACAGACCAACGAACCGATCACCCCCTGATCCGAACGGAGCAACACCTGTGGCCGACATGAAGGCAGTCACCGACGCCGACTTCGAGACGGAGGTTCTCAAGTCCGAGAAGCCCGTCCTCGTGGACTTCTGGGCCGAGTGGTGCGGCCCGTGCCGCCAGGTCGCCCCGATCCTCGCCGAGATCAGCGCCGAGCACGGCGACAAGATCGAGATCGTCAAGATGAACGTCGACGAGAACCCGGTGGTGCCCTCGAAGTACCGCGTCTCGGGCATCCCGACGATGAACCTCTACCACCACGGCGAGGTCGTCAAGCAGATCGTGGGCGCCCGGCCGAAGTCGGCCATCCTCAAGGAGCTCGCGGACTTCATCGCCTGATCCTCGGGCGTCAGCAGCACCTCCGACAGGGGCGTGGGCCATCGGCCCACGCCTCTGTCCGCGTCTGGTGGGGTCCTTTGCCCGTCTTTGGCCGCTTCTGGAGCCTGCTGTCCGGGCGCGCCGCGGTTGAGCGCAGGCCGTTGTGGGGGGAACATGCTCAGCACGCGGCGCTGCGCCGTCCCCCTTCCCCCGCGAGGAGCCTGAGATGGTCGCGAGCACCGCCCGGGTCACGCTCCGCCGCGGCGACCGGTCCGAGGCCGTCCTCGAGGTCCGGGAGCGACTCGTCCAGGTCGGGCTGCTCGCCACCGACCAGGCCGGACCGAGCTCCGCCGACCTCTACGACGAGGTGGTCGAGCAGGCCGTCCGCGCCTTCCAGCAGCAGCGGGGCCTGACCGCGGACGGCGTGCTGGGGACCGCGACGTTCCGCACCCTCGACGAGGCCCGGTGGTCCCTGGGCGACCGGGTCCTGGTGCACCTGCCCGGCAACCTGGTCAGCGGGGACGACGTCCTGGCCCTGCAGCGGCGGCTCCTCGACCTCGGGTTCAAGGTGGGCCGGGTGGACGGCACGTTCGGCCGGGCCACCGAGCTGGCGGTCCGCGAGTTCCAGCGCAACATCGGCATCCCGCCCGACGGCACCTGTGGCCCGGCCACCCTCAAGGCACTGGCCCGGCTGGTCCCCCGGGTGGCCGGGGGCAGCCCCAACGCGATGCGCGCCGAGGAGCGCATCCGCCGGGCCGGTCCGCGGCTGAGCGGCAAGATCGTGGTCATCGACGCCGCGGCCAGCCTGGCGCAGGACCCCGTGCAGCGCGAGCTCGCCGACCTGGTCACCACCGACCTGGCCCGACGCGTCGAGGGCCGACTGGGTGCGACCGGGGTGCAGGCCTTCCTCACCGGCTCCGGGGCGGAGTCGGCGGGCGACGAGGCGGACCGGGCCGCCTTCGCCAACCGCGCCGAGGCGCACCTGTGCGTGTCGCTCCAGGTCGACGCCTCGGCCAACACCGCGGCGTGCGGGGTCTCCAGCCACTTCTTCGGCATCGAGGCCCACGGCGTGCGCTCCTCGGTCGGTGAGCGCTTCGCCGGCCTGGTCCAGCGCGAGATCGTGGCCCGGACCGACCTGGCCGACCTGCGCACCCATGCGCGCTCCTGGGACCTGCTGCGCCGCACCGTGATGCCGGCGGTCGTCGTCGACGTCGGCTACGTCACGAACCCCGGGGACGCGGCCCGGCTGGCCGACCCGGCGTTCCGCGACGTGATCGCCGAGGCGGTCGTGGTCGCCGTCCAGCGGCTCTACCTGGCTCCGGAGGCCGACCCGCACACCGGTGTCCTGCGGGTCGACGAGATCCGGGCGCTGCGCCTGTCCCCGGGCGAGGACCGGACCTGACCACGCCCGGCCTGCTGGGTCCGGTCAGCCCGAGCGGCGGCGCAGGGGACCGCCCCGCTGCGCGGCGGGCGCGGGACGACCGGGTCGCACCGCGCCCAGGAGCCGTTCGAGGGCCGACTCGATCTCGGCGCGCCAGGTGAGCACCGAGCGCATCTCCAGGCGCATCCGCGGGTGCCGCGGGTGCGGCCGGTGGGTCTTGAAGCCGGTCCGTTGCAGGAACTCGGCCGGGAGCAGCCCGCCGCTCCCGCCCGGGGAGCGATCCAGGCCGTAGCGCCCGATCGCCTCGACGGCGCGCAGGTCGCCGCGCTTGAGCAGGTCCTTGACCATCTCCTGCATCAGCACCCGGCCGAGGCCGGCCCCGGCGTACGGCTCGAAGACCGCGGCGGTGGCCAGCTGCACGGCGTCCTCGCTGACCGGGGCGGTCGGGAAGGACGCCGAACCGGGTAGGTAGACCGGCGGGGCGTAGAGGACGAACCCGGCGGCGACGTCGTCGACGTACAGGACCCGGCCGCACGAGCCCCACTCCAGCAGCACCCGGGAGAGCCAGGCCTCCTTCTCCGCCTCGGCCTCCCCGGCGGCCTCCGCGCGGGCACGCTCGACCGGGTCGAGCTCCCAGACCGTGCAGCCGCGCACCGACGCAGGCAGGTCTGCGAGCGTGTCGAGGGTCAAGCGGGCGATCCGCCGGGCCATGGGCACCTCCCGAAGTGGATACTGGGATGGTATCCACCCCGAGGAGCCCCCCGATGTCCGACGGCGTCACCCGTCCCGCACCCGACGGTCGCTGGAGCAGCACCCGCCTCGACAGCTACGTCGACCGGTACGCCGCCCGCACCCGGGGCATGACCGCCTCGGAGATCCGTGCGCTCTTCGCCGTGGCCAGCCGCCCCGAGGTGGTCAGCCTGGCCGGCGGGATGCCCAACATCTCCGGGCTCCCGCTCGACGTGGTCAGCACCGCGATCAGCGACCTGATCCGGACCAACGGGGCGACCGCGATGCAGTACGGCTCCGGCCAGGGCGACCCCGTCCTGCGCGAGCAGATCTGCGAGGTGATGCGCCTGGAGGGCATCGAGGCGCACCCCGACGACGTGGTGGTGACCATCGGCTCCCAGCAGGCCGTCGACCTGGTCACCCGGATCTTCTGCGACCCCGGCGACGTGGTGATCTGCGAGGCCCCGTCGTACGTCGGCGCACTGGGGGTCTTCCGGGCCTACGAGTGCGACGTGGTCCACGTCGAGATGGACGCCGACGGGCTGGTCCCCTCCGCGCTGCGCCAGGCCATCGCCGCGGTCCAGGCCTCGGGCCGGCGGATCAAGTTCGTCTACACGATCCCCAACTTCCACAACCCGGCCGGCGTGACACTGACCCCCGAGCGCCGCCAGGAGATCCTGGAGATCTGCCGCGAGGCGGACGTGCTGATCCTCGAGGACAACCCGTACGGCCTGCTGGGCTTCGAGGGTGACCCGCCGCGGGCGCTGCGCGCCGACGAGGCCGACGGCGTGATCTACCTGGGGTCGTTCTCCAAGACCTTCGCCCCCGGCTTCCGGGTCGGCTGGGCGCTGGCCCCGCACGCCGTGCGCGAGAAGCTGGTGCTGGCCCAGGAGTCGGCCACGCTCTGCCCGCCGTCGTTCAGCCAGATGGCGATCTCGGCGTACCTGCGCGCGCACGACTGGAAGGGCCAGGTCAAGCAGTTCCAGGAGATGTACCGCGAGCGCCGCGACGCGATGATCGAGGCGCTCGACGACATGATGCCCGCCTCGGCGAGCTGGAACGTCCCCGAGGGCGGTTTCTACGTCTGGGTGACGCTGCCCGAGGGCCTGGACGCCAAGGCGATGCTGCCGCGCGCAGTGACCGCCCGCGTCGCCTACGTGCCCGGGACGGCGTTCTTCGCCGACGGCTTCGGGTCCCGGGCGATGCGGCTGTCCTACTGCTACCCGACCCCGGAGCGGATCCGCGAGGGCGTACGCCGCCTGGTGGGGGTGATCGAGGAGGAGCTCGAGCTGCGCGCCACCTTCGGCACCGGGTTCGCCCTGCCCGGTCACAGCGTCGAGCGCGGCTACGAGTCGCCCAACACCGACCTGTCCTGATCGTGACCACCACCTGGAGGAAGCTGTGACCGGACGCGTGCTCGTCCTCGCCGGAGGGCTCTCGCACGAGCGCGACGTCTCGTTGCGCTCGGGGCGACGGGTCGCCGAGGCCCTGCGTGAGGCCGGGGTGGAGGTCGAGGAGCGCGACATCGACGCCACGCTGCTCGGGCGGCTCCAGGAGGACCCGCCCGGCTGCGTCCTGCCGGTGCTGCACGGGGAGTCCGGGGAGGACGGTGCCCTCCGCGAGGTCCTCGAGCTCGTCGGCGCGCCGTACGTCGGCTCCCGGCCCGGTCCCTGCCGGGTCGCCTTCGACAAGCCGGTGGCCAAGAGCGTGGTCGCCCGCGCCGGGCTGCACACCCCCCGCGGGGTCACGCTGCCGGCCGAGACGTTCCGCGAGCTCGGCGCCGGTGCGGTGATGGCCGGCCTGGTCGCGGGCCTGGGACTGCCGATGTTCGTCAAGCCGGCCAAGGGCGGCTCCGCGCTGGGCTGCACCCTGGTCCGCGAGGCCGCGGACCTGCCCTCGGCGATGGTCAACGCCTACGCCTACGGCGACACCGCCCTGGTGGAGGTGCTGCGTCGAGGGCACGGAGGTCGCCGTCCCCGTCGTCGACACCGGCGACGGCCCGCGGGCCCTGCCGATCGTCGCGATCACCCCCGACGGGGGGGTCTACGACTACTCCGCGCGCTACACCGCCGGCTCCACGGAGTTCCAGGTCCCCGCCAAGCTCGACGACGCGCTCGCGGCCGAGTGCGCGCGGGTCGCCGTCACCGCTCACGAGGCCCTGGGCCTGCGGGACCTCTCGCGCTCGGACCTGATCATCGACGCCGAGGGCACGGTGTGGTTCCTGGAGGTCAACGTCGCCCCGGGACTGACCGAGACCTCGACCGTCCCGCTGTCGGTCCAGGCCGCGGGCCTCGACCTCGGTGAGCTGATGGGCGAGCTGGTCGAGGTGGCCACCGCGCGCTGAGCCCGGACCGCGGGTGCTGCCCGGGGAGCGGTCGATCCCCTACCCTGAGCCCATGGCCGACCCCACGTACTTCACGATCATCGGTCTCGGACGGACCTGGTTCGCCGCGATGGACTTCCAGTTCCGGGTGACCGGTCAGGAGCACGTGCCCCGTGAGGGAGGTGCGGTCCTGGCCGTCAACCACATCTCGTACGTCGACTTCCTGATGGCCGGCTACGCGGCCCGGTGGTCCAAGCGGCTCACCCGGTTCATGGCCAAGCGGGAGACCTTCGACCACCCGGTCACCGGTCCGATCATGCGGGGCTGCCACCACATCAGCGTCGACCGGGCCGACGGGCAGGGCGCCTACGACGAGGCCGTCCGCCGCCTCAAGGACGGCGAGATCGTCGGGGTCTTCCCCGAGGCGACGATCTCGCGCAGCTTCGAGGTCAAGGACCTCAAGACCGGGGCGGTCCGGATGGCCGCCGACGCCGGTGTCCCGCTGATCCCGATGGTGCTGTGGGGGACCCAGCGGATCTTCACCAAGGACCACGCCAAGGACTTCTCCCGGCACAAGACCATCTCGGTCACCATCGGCGAGCCGATCGACCCCCAGGGCTCCAACGCCGTCGAGCGCACCGCGGTGCTGCGCGAGGCGATGAGCGGCATGCTGGACCAGGCGATCAAGGACTACCCGGCCGAGGAGCAGCCGCCCGGCTCCTGGTGGCTCCCCGCGTCGTACGGCGGGTCCGCGCCGACGCCCGAGGAGGCCAAGGAGCTGGACCGGGCCGAGCTGCGTGAGCGGGCCGCCAAGCGCCGGGCCAAGAAGAAGACCGCCTGAGGTTCTTTGTGGCTTTGTCGACAAAGCCACCTGTCGACGCATCTACTCGTCGACGTGTCGCCTCTCGTACGTCGGGTCCATCGCCGCGACGATGCGCTCCAGGTCGGGCAGCGAGGCGAACTCGATGGTGATCCGGCCCTTGCGGCTCCCGAGGTCGACCTTGACCCGGGTCTCGTAGAGGTCGGAGAGGCGGTCGGCCAGGTCCACCACGGCCGGAGCCGTGGGACGGGTCCGCCGGGTCCTCGCCGCGGGCTCCTCACCGAGCTCACCGACCGCGACGAGCTCCTCCAGACCGCGCACCGAGATCCCCTCGCTGACCACCCGCGCGGCCAACCGGTCCTGGGCCGCGGGATCGACCACCCCGAGAAGGGTGCGGGCGTGCCCGGCGGACAGCACGCCGGCCGCCACCCGGCGCTGCACCGAGGGCGACAGCTTGAGCAGTCGGAGCGTGTTGCTGATCTGCGGCCGGCTCCGCCCGATCCGGCCGGCCAGCTCCTCGTGGGTGCACCCGAAGTCGTCGAGGAGCTGCTGGTAGGCCGCCGCCTCCTCCAGGGGGTTCAGCTCGGCCCGGTGCAGGTTCTCCAGCAGGGCGTCGCGAAGCAGGTCCTCGTCGGCGGTGTCCCGGACGATCGCCGGGATCAGCGTGAGCCCCGCGGCCTGGCTGGCCCGCCACCGCCGCTCGCCCATGATCAGCTCGTAGGTGTCCACCCCCGCCGGACGGACGACCACCGGCTGGAGGAGCCCGACCTCGCGGATCGAGTGCTCGAGCTCGGCGAGCGCGTCCTCGTCGAAGACCTGGCGTGGTTGGCGGGCGTTCGGGACGATCGAGGTGACCGGGAGCTCGGCGTACCAGGCGCCCTCGACGGCGGTCATGCCTGTTTCGTCCAGGTGTGTGGGGGTCTCGACAGGCTCGACCACCGAGCTGTGGGCGGAATCGGCCACCGAGGTGGGGGTCTCGACGGGCTCGACAGGTTCGGCCACCGAGGTGGGGGTCTCGACGGGCTCGACAGGTTCGGCCACCGAGGTGGGGGTCTCGACGGGCTCGACCACCGGGGTGAGGGTCTCGACCGGGGGCGCCGGCGCCGGGATGCGGCCGATCCAGTCCGCCGGCGTGGGCGCGGTGAGCGTGCGCGCGGCGGCGGGGGGAGGGGACTCCGCCGACTCCGCACGACGCTCCGGTGCCATCGGACCACCGGGGATGAGTGACCCGAGCCCACGGCCGAGTCCTCGCCGTTGAGGTAGCCGGGCCCCGAGCGCAGAGGCCCCCTGCTGGTTCGGTCCGCTCGGCTGGTCCGCCATCACTGCACTCCCTTGATCGTCATCTCGCGGGCGGCCTCGAGGTACGACAGCGCACCGGGCGAGGTCGGGTCGTAGCTCATCACGCTCTGCCCGTAGCTCGGCGCCTCGGAGACGCGCACGGAACGCGGGATGGACGTCCGCAGGACGCGGTCCCCGAAGTATTGGCGCACCTCGTCGGCGACCGCGGCGGACAGCCGGGTGCGGGCGTCGTACATCGTCATCAGGACGGTGCTGATCGTCAACCGCTGGTTGAGGTTGGCCCGTACCAGCTCCACCGTCTCCAGGAGCTGACCGACCCCCTCCAGCGCGTAGTACTCCGACTGGATGGGCAGCAGCAGCTCGTCCGCGGCGACCAGGGCGTTCAGGGTGAGCAGACCCAGCGAGGGCGGGCAGTCGATCAGGACGTAGTCGAACCGGTCCTCACCCTCACCCACGACCCGGTCGTAGCCCCGGAGTGCCTTGCGCAGCCGATTCTCCCGGGCCACGACGCTGACCAGCTCGATCTCGGCCCCGGCCAGGTCGATCGTGGCCGGCACGACGAGCAGGGTGGGCGCCTCGTCGCTGGGCTGCGCGATCTCGGCAAGTGGTACTCCGTCCACGAGCGCGTCGTAGGTGGACAGGGTGCCGCGCTGGTGGGGGACGCCGAGCGCTGTGGACGCGTTCCCCTGCGGGTCGAGGTCGATGACGAGCACCTGCAGCCCGTGCTGGGCCAGCGTCGCGGCCATGTTCACCGTCGTCGTGGTCTTCCCGACTCCACCCTTCTGGTTGGCCACCACCATCACACGGGTGCGGGCGGGGCGTGGCAGGGGCGGTCGGGAGGCGAGCGTGTCGCGCAGGAGGAGGGCGTTCTGCACCGCGGTCGCCAGCGGCGTCTCCTCAGGCTCGGTGGTCGGCGCCTCGACGTCGACGACGGGGGTCGCCGTTGTTGGCTCGGGGCCCGTTTCACGTGAAACAGTTTCGCGTGACGCGGCGACGGCAGCCCCCTTATCGCTGGGGAGCGGCGTCACCGACGGAGTTTCGACCCTCTGTGCATAAACCTGGGGAGAACTGCCCGGCTCGACCGCTGAGGGCCATCCGAGCCTCGGCCGCGCACGATCCGCGTCTCCGGGCCAGCCGAGTCCTCCCAGGACCCGTTCAGGACTGGTGGATGTCGCTCCCGGCACGTGCGCTCCCTCGATCAGGACCCGCCGGACCTGCGTCGCGGCGCCCGGGTGGCGCCCTTCTTCCGGGGGTCCTCCCAACGTATCGGCCGCCAGGGGCCCGCTTCCACTCGCAGCACCGTGGTGGGGGAAAGCAGCAGACTTTCCCCGACGAGGAGGACCTCCGGATGCTCGGCGCCCAGTCCCGGCAGGATGCCGGCCACGGCAGCAAGCTCCTCCGCCGCGCTGGCGCCCTTCAGGGCCAGGACGTGTCCGCCTACCCGGGTGAGCGGCAACGACCATCCGAGCAGGGTGTCCAGCGGCGCCACCGCGCGGGAGGTGACCACGTCGAACTCACGGATGCCGTGCAGGTCCTCACCTCGGGAACGGACCACCTCGACGTGGTCGAGCTCCAGCTCGTCGACCACCTCGGAGAGGAAGGTGGCGCGGCGCAGCAGCGGCTCCACGAGAGTGATCCGCAGGTCGGGTCGACGGAGGGCGAGAGCGATGCCGGGGAGTCCGGCGCCACTCCCGAGGTCGCACACCGACTGGTTCCACTCGATCAGGTCCGTCACCACGGCACAGTTCAGGACGTGGCGCTCCCAGAGGCGTGGCACCTCACGCGGTCCCATCAGCCCCCGGTCCCGGCCGGGACCCGCCAACAGCGCGACGTACCGCTCTACCAGGTCGAGCCCGTGCGGAAACACCCCCGACGCCTCGTCGGGCACCGGGGGTGTTTCACGTGAAACGGAGTCGCCCATGGTCAGACGGGGCGCACCACGACGTAGCGACGGGGCTCGACGCCCTCGGAGTCCGAGCCCAGGCCCGCCGCAGCCACGGCATCGTGGACCACCTTGCGCTCGAACGGGGTCATCGCCTCCAGGGAGACAGGCTCCTGGGAGGACTTCACCCGCTCGATCGCGTCGCCGGCGATCCCCTCGAGCACCGTGCGGCGCTGGGCGCGGTGGCCGCCGATGTCCAGCATCAACCGTGACCGCTCACCGGTCTCCCGCAGCACGGCCAGGCGGGTCAGCTCCTGCAAGGCGTCGAGGACCTCGCCGTTGCGACCCACGAGGCGGTTCAGGTCGCCCCCCACGATGGAGACCGACGCCCGGTCACCCTCGACGTCCATGTCGAGGTCGCCGTCCAGGTCGGCGATGTCGAGCAACTCCTCGAGGTAGTCCGCCGCGATGTCGCCCTCCTGCTCGAGCCGGTCCAGCCGACCCTGCCTCGGGGTGCCGGCGTCGCCCTCGTCACCCTCGGCGTCCGAGGTCGCGTCCGAGACGGGATCGGCATCCGTGTCCTCGTCCACCGACGGCGCGGCGTCCACGTCCTGCGCCTCGTGGCTCTCGGTGCTGCTGTCGGTGTCGGCGTCCACGGGGAGCTCGGCCTGAGCCTGGGTCTCCTCATCGTGCACGGGTGCCGCGGTGTCCTGGTCGCTCACGTGTCTCTCCTGTGGTTCGGGGGTCGAAGATCGAGGTCAGGCGCCGGACGGCTTGTCACCGTCAGCCTGCGGGCGGGTCGGTTTAGGGCTTTTAGTAGGCTTTGAACCCTTCGCTCGCTGCTCACGCGTCTGCCGTTTGGGCTGCTGACGCGGCGCGGGCGGTGGGGTCTCCTCCACCAGGGTGGCTCCCGAGTCGTCGGCGAGAACCGGCTCGGGCGCACCCGTCTTGCGCCGACGGTCCTTGTCCCGCTGGTCCTTGGCCGTCGCGGCGGGTGTGCCGGGAGCCGGGTTGCGGCGGATCACGTAGAACTGCTGACCCATCGTCCACAGGTTGGAGGTCGTCCAGTAGAGCAGCACGCCGATCGGGAAGGCGATGCCGCCGACCGCGAAGACCAGCGGCAGGACGTAGAGCAGCATCTTCTGCTGCTGGGCGTACTGGCCCGGTCAGCGCGTCGGCCGGCATGTTCTTGGTCATCAGCTGGCGCTGGGTGAGGAAGGTCGTGGCCGTCATCGCCACGACGAGGATCGCGGCCAGGATCCGGACCTGGTCGCGGTGTCACCGGTTGCCCCGGTGAAGTGTCGGCGATCCGGGCGCCGAAGATCTTGGCCTTCGACAGCGACTCGGCCTGGCGTCGGTGAGCACGCCTCGCTTGTGCCGTTGGCGCCTGGTCGATCAGCGCGGAACAGCGAGATGAAGATCGGCATCTGGATGATCAGCGGCAGACAGGACGGCGAACGGGTTGGTCCCCGTCTCCTTGTAGAGCGCCATCGTCTCCTGGCCGCGACTTCTCCCGGTCGTGGCCGTACTTCTTCTGCAGCTCCTTCACCTTGGGCTGGATCAGCTGCATGTTCCGGCTGGACTTGATCTGCTTGACGAACAGCGGGATCAGCGCGGCCCGGATGACGAGGGTCAGTCCGATGATCGACAGCACCCAGGCGACGCCGGAGTCCGCGCCGAAGACGGCTCCGAAGACCTGGTGGAACCCCGAGAGCACCAGCGAGGTGAGGAAGTACAGCGGCGCCATGATGGCACCGCCGATCTGCCGAGGAGGTCGAAC
Source organism: uncultured Actinomycetota bacterium (assembly GCA_963843825.1). Classification (GTDB taxonomy): domain Bacteria; phylum Actinomycetota; class Actinomycetes; order Propionibacteriales; family Nocardioidaceae; genus Marmoricola_A. The sequence continues at coordinate 698,945 of CAWJLZ010000022.1, read as the reverse complement.
ACTCAGGCTCCTTGAGTCCGGGTGGGTGCCGACCGGCCGGTCGGCGTCGAGGGTGTGTCCACCGCCACGGTGCGGGCCAGCGTCGACCCGGGGACCGGGTCGTAGCCGCCGGCCGCCCAGGGGTGGCAGCGCCCGACCCTCCGCACGGCCAGCCACGAGCCGCGCAACGCGCCGTGCGCGGTGACCGCCTCGAGGGCGTAGGCCGAGCAGGTCGGGTGGTAGCGGCAGACCTGGCCGTAGAGCGGGCTGATGGCGAAGCGGTAGCCCTTGAGCAGCCAGATCAGGAGGTGCTTCACGTGTGTGCTCCTTCCGCAGCAAGGTCCCAGAGCGCCGTGTCCAGGTCCTCGCCGAGCTCGGGCCGACGACGCCCCGCCCGCGGCGGGAGGGCCCGCACCACCAGCAGCGAGCCGTCGGGCAGTTCCGCGAGTCAGCCGCGCACCAGGTGCCGCAACCGGCGCTTGACCCGGTTGCGCACCACCGCGCCGCCGACCGCCCTGCCCACGACGAGGCCGACCCGTGCGGGGCGGGACGCCTCCTCGGCGGACGTGCCCGTGCCCGGCACGGCGCACGGGACGTGGGCCAGGTGGAGCACCAGGGTCGGCGTGCCGGCCCTGCGGCCCCGGCGCAGGGCCAGGGCGAAGTCGCTGCTGCTCGTCAGGCGGTGCGCCCGGTCAAGCACCGACGGTCCCGCCGTTCACCGCAGGCCGTCGGAGTCCGCGCGACAACTCAGACCGCGAGCTTCTTGCGGCCCTTGGTGCGTCGCGCGGACAGGATGGCGCGACCCGCACGGGTACGCATGCGGAGACGGAAACCGTGCGTCTTCTGCCGACGGCGGTTGTTCGGCTGGTAGGTACGCTTGCTCACGAGGCTATCTCCGGATGTCGATGATGTGGCGACTGTGGGGACCGGGGTGCTCAGCGGGTCAGGAGCAGTCCGGACAGGCGGCACCAGTCGACCCGGTCGACTGAACTCACGGTACGCGAGGCGCTTCGGCACGGTCAAACCGGACCGATCCTGCCAGGCGCGCGAGGCGCGGCGTGCCGTGCGGCGCGTCGTCCCCGCCCCGGTCGCGAATGTCAGGGCTTTCTCGCCGTTTGTCAGGGTGATTCGTCGGGGTCCCGCCTGTGGAGAACTCGTTGATCCCGACCCCTCCGGCTTGTTAGCGTCAGCCTCACTCCCGAGTTCACCCCCCGCTCTCGTTCTTCGACACCCCCGTCGCTCCTGCCGGTCCAGCCGGCAGACAGAGTCGTGCCCCCGAGGCCCGTCACCGTCCGGCGCGAGGAGCGATCGGTCCCTCGGGTGCCCGATACCAGACCACTCCGGCAGTGCACAACCTGTGGATAAAGCTGTGGACCGGGCTCCAGGCGCCGATCGGCGCCGTCCACCGAAGGACTGGACCAGGCCCGTCAGGGTCGCTGGGAGAGGAGCAGGAACAGACGTGGACAGCGGAGGCGACTCGTTCGAGTCACAGCCCAGGAGCAACCCCGAGCTGATCACCGTCTGGCGGGCCCTCGCTCGAGGACCTGCCGCCGAACCAGCGGGTCTGGCTCAACGCCAGCAAGCCCCTGGCCCTGCACGAGAACACCGCGATCATCGCCGTGCGGTGACGAGTTCACGCGCAACCGGCTCGAGGGCCGGCTGCGGACCTGGCTCGAGGACGCGCTGGCCTCCGCGTACGGGCACCCGGTGCGCCTGGCGGTGACCGTCGACCCCGGTCTGGTCACGCCGTCCTCCTCCGCAGCGCCGCTGTCGGCCGAGGACGGCGTCACCGTGGCCGACCGGCGTCCGGACCAGCGCGCCCACCCCCTGGGCGCGCCGATCGGCCACCCCGTCGACCGGGGAGCCCTGGACCACCTGCACCGCGCCGACGGCGTCGGACGGTCGGGTCCGGTGCCGGGCACCCCACGCATCGACGGCAGCCTCGAGCCTGTGGACATGTCGACACAGCGACACGACGACACGTCGACAGATACCTTTCCCGACAAGTCGACCAACCCGTTCAACCCGGCGGCCCCGCTCCCCGCCGGCCACCTTCCGCACCCCCGCGCCGGCAGCGTCCTGGAGACCAGGCTGAACCCCAAGTACGTCTTCGAGACCTTCGTCATCGGCTCCTCGAACCGCTTCGCCCACGCGGCGGCGGTCGCGGCCGCGGAGGCGCCCGGCAAGGCGTACAACCCGTTGCTGATCTACGGCGACTCCGGACTGGGCAAGACCCACCTGCTGCACGCCATCGGGCACTACGTCCGCAGCCTGTTCACCGGTGCCCGCGTGCGCTACGTGAGCTCAGGAGGAGTTCACCAACGAGTTCATCAACGCCATCCGCGACGACAAGACCTCGACGTTCCACCGGCGGTACCGCGACGTCGACGTCCTGCTCATCGACGACATCCAGTTCCTGGAGGGGAAGATCCAGACGCAGGAGGAGTTCTTCCACACCTTCAACACCCTCCACAACGCCAGCAAGCAGATCGTGATCACCTCCGACCGCCCGCCCAAGCGCCTCGAGGCCCTCGAGGACCGTCTGCGCAACCGGTTCGAGTGGGGCCTGATCACCGACGTGCAGCCCCCCGACCTGGAGACCCGGATCGCGATCCTGCGGAAGAAGGCGGCCACCGAGCGCCTGACCGCTCCTCCCGAGGTGCTGGAGTTCATCGCCTCCAAGATCCAGACCAACATCCGCGAGCTCGAGGGTGCCCTGATCCGGGTGACCGCCTTCGCGAGCCTGAACAACCAGCCGGTCGACCTGACGCTGGCCGAGATCGTCCTGAAGGACCTGATCCCCCAGGGCGGGGAGCCGGAGATCACCGGCCGCCTGATCATCGCCCAGACCGCCTCCTACTTCGGGCTCTCGATCGAGGACCTGTGCGGACCCAGCCGCTCGCGCAACCTGGTCACCGCTCGCCAGATCGCCATGTACCTCTGCCGTGAGCTCACCGAGCTGTCGCTGCCCAAGATCGGCCAGCAGTTCGGCGGCCGCGACCACACGACGGTGATGTACGCCAACAACCGGATCCTCGGCGAGATCGCCGAGCGTCGCAGCACGTACAACAGGTCACCGAGCTGACCAACCGGATCAAGCAGCAGGCCCGTCAGTCATGAGCGAACCCCGCGACGGCTCGTCGGCCTGGGGAGCGACGGCCTGTGCACTCGCCGCCCGGCGAACGCCGAACGGGTGTGGACAACCGTCGGGGGACCTGGGCGAGACCTGTCATTCCCTCGCACAGGCCCGGGGCGTCTGGCCCGTCGAGTGCACAGGGCCTGCGGCCTCGAATTCCGCCGCTGACCTGCGAGGACGGCGGTTATCCCCAGTCTCCACCGTGCCTACTGACGAAGACCGAATTACCATTTGATCGATCCCGCTGAACTTCTCCTCGGGCCTCGACCTGGGGAGAACCGGCCCGGAGCTGCCCCGCATGGTCGTGCCCCGCTCCCTGTTCGTCCCCGGGCGCGTGGCAGGATGCAACTCCCGCACGTATAAGTTCCGATCCCGTCCGGCCGTACCGACCGCTGACCGGTCGGTCTCGCAGGAGGCACGCGCCGTGAAGTTCCGTGTCGAGCGAGACGTCCTCGACCGACGCCGTCGCCTGGGCGGCGCGCAGCCTGCCCGGTGCGCCCGAGCGTCCCGGTCCTGGCCGGCCTGCTCATCGAGACCGACGAGGCTGGCGACGGCCTGGTGCTCTCCACCTTCGACTACGAGACCTCGGCCCGGGTGACCATCCCGGCGGCGTGCCAGGACGAGGGCCGCGCCCTGGTGTCCGGCCGGCTGCTCGCCGACATCTGCCGCAGCCTGCCCAACAAGCCGGTCGACATGGCGATCGACGGCGCCAAGGTGACGCTGCACCTGCGGCTCGGCCACGTTCACCCTCCAGACGATGCCCGTCGAGGAGTACCCCGCCCTCCCGGACATGCCCGAGGCCACCGGCATCGTGAGCAGCGAGGTGTTCTCCCAGGCAGTCGCCCAGGCCGTGACCGCCGCCGGCCGCGACGACATGCTCCCGGTGCTCACCGGTGTACGGATCGAGATCGAGGGCAGCGACATCGCCCTGCTCGCCACCGACCGCTTCCGCCTCTCGCTGCGCGAGCTCACCTGGGACCCGGGCACCACCGACGCCCAGGCCAACGCGCTGGTGCCGGCGCGGGTGCTCGCCGACACCGCCAGGGCGCTCAACACCGGCTCGACGGTGACGATCGCGCTGTCCGGCTACCGGGTCGGGCGACGGTCTCATCGGTTTCGAGGGCGAGGTCAACGGCGGCTTCCGTCGTACGACGACCCGCCTGCTCGACGGCGAGTTCCCCCGCGTCCGCACGCTGTTCCCCAGCGAGCACACCACCGCGCGCGTCGACCGGGCCGCGCTGGTCGAGGCGGTCAAGCGGGTCGCACTGGTCGCCGAGCGCAACGCCGCCGTGCAGCTGCGTTCGACGACAACGGCCTCACCCTCGACGCCGGCCACGGCGACGAGGCCCTGGCCACCGAGCTCATCGAGGCCCAGGTCAAGGGCGACGCCGATCACCACCGGGTTCAACCCGCAGTTCCTGCTCGACGGGCTCACCGCCATCGAGCACCCGGTCGTCGAGCTCGCGTTCACCCAGCCGAGCAAGCCCGCGGTGATCACCGGGCGTGCCGGACCTCGACGGCGAGAAGAGACTCCTCTTCCAGTACCTCCTGATGCCCCGCCGCCTGCTCTCCTGAGCACGCACCGGCCGCGCAGCCCCTAGGGTCACGGCGGTCCACCACCACCCAAGAGACGCATGAAGATCGGGCTCGTGGGACTCGGCCGCATGGGCGGCAACATGCGCGCAGCGGCTGCGCCACGCCGGCCACGCGGTCATCGGCTACGACCGCAACCCCGACGTGCGCGACGCCGACTCCCTCGAGGCGATGGTCGGCGCGCTGCCGACGCCGCGCGTGGTCTGGGTGATGGTCCCGGCCGGGGACCCGACCCATGACACGGTCAAGGCCCTCGGCGACCTGCTGACGAGGGCGACGTCGTCATCGACGGCGGGAACTCCCGCTGGACCGACGACCAGAAGCACGCCGAGCTGCTCGCCGAGCAAGGGCATCGGCTTCGTCGACTGCGGCGTCTCCGGCGGCGTGTGGGGTCTGGAGAACGGCTACGCGCTCATGGCCGGCGGCGACGCCGACGACATCGACAAGGCACAGCCGATCTTCGACGCACTGCGCCCCGAGGGCGACTTCGGCTGGGTGCACGCCGGCAGGTCGGCGCCGGCCACTTCTCCAAGATGGTCCACAACGGCATCGAGTACGCCGTGATGCAGGCCTACGCCGAGGGCTGGGAGCTGCTCCAGGCCGTCGACATGGTCGACAACGTCACCGACGTGTTCCGCTCGTGGCGCGAGGGCACCGTCATCCGCTCGCTGGCTGCTCGACCTGCTGGTCGCCGCGCTCGACGACGACCCGGACCTCGACGGGCATCCGCGGCTACGCCGAGGACTCCGGTGAGGGCCGCTGGACCGTCGAGGCCGCCATCGAGCACGCCGTGCCGCTGCCGGCGATCGCGGCGTCGCTGTTCGCGCGCTTCGCCTCGCGCCAGGACGACAGCCCGGCGATGAAGGCCGTCGCCGCGATGCGCAACCAGTTCGGCGGCCACGCGGTGCAGGCCGACGAGCGGCCGGCGAGCGAGCAGGACGACGCGTCGTCGGAGAGCACGTCCGCGGGGGACGACCCCGACGCCGCCGGCTGACCGGCGGTGCACGTCTCGCACCTCACCCTGCACCACTTCCGCTCCCACGCGGCCCTCGAGGTCGCAGCTCGAGCCCGGGGTGACGGCGTTCGTGGGACCCAACGGCCAGGGCAAGACCAACATCGTCGAGGCGGTCGACTACCTCGTCCCGGCTAGCCTCGCACCGGGTCGCCTCCGACGCCCCCCTGGTCGCGCAGGGCAGCGAGCAGGCGCTGGTCCGGGCCTCGGTGGTCAAGGACGGCCGCGACCGCGGTGCTCGAGGTGGAGATCAACCCCGGCCGGTCCAACCGGGCCCGGGTCAACCGGTCCCCGCTCCCCCGGGCCCGCGAGCTGGTCGGGCTGCTGCGCACGGTGCTCTTCTCCCCTGAGGACCTCGCGCTGGTCAAGGGCGACCCGTCCGAACGGCGGCGCTTCCTCGACGACCTGCTCGTGCTGCGCACCCCGAGGCTGGCCGGGGTGCGGGCCGACTACGACCGGGTGCTGAAGCAGCGCAACGCCCTGCTCAAGCAGGCTGGGCTCGGACCGCCGCCGGCGGCACGCCGACGAGCACTTCGAGAGCACGCTGGCGGTCTGGGACGACCAGCTGGTCCGCCTCGGCGCCGAGCTGACCGGTCGCGCGCCCGTCCTGGTGCGACGACCTGCTCCCCCCGCTGGCCAGGCCTACGCCCCGGTCGCCAAGGACGCCGGGACGCAACGAGGCCACGCTGCGCCTACCAGCCCTCGGTCCCGTCGAGCGCCGGACCAGCACCGAGGACGGGCCGAGGCCCCGTCGGCATCGAGGCCGCGTTCGGCGCGCAGCTGGCCGCGGCGCCGCCGCGAGGAGGTCCAGCGCGGGCTGACCCTGGTCGGCCCGCACCGCGACGAGCTGGCGCTGGCGGTCGGCACGCTGCCGGTCAAGGGCTACGCCTCCCACGGCGAGTCGTGGTCGTTCGCGCTCGCGCTCCGGCTGGCGTCCTACGCCCTGCTGCGGGCCGACGGTGACGACCCGATCCTGATCCTCGACGACGTCTTCGCCGAGCTCGACACCGACCGCCGCGACCGGCTGGCCGAGCTCGTCGCCGGCGCCGAGCAGGTCCTCGTCACCGCCGCGGTCGAGGCCGACGTCCCGGCCGGCGCTCGCCGGCGCGCGGATCCAGGTACGGCGCGAGGCGGCGCGTGATGGCCGGCCCGGACCCCGCCGAGCCCCGCCGACCCCGCCGACCCGACCGGGCCCCAGCCCCCGGGCGAGCCCGGCCCACGAGAGCGGGCTGGAGCTGGCCCGTCAGGTCGCCCGCTCGCTGGCCAGGCGGCCAGCCGCGTCGTCCGCGGGACGCCGGCGTACCCGCACCCATCGACCCAGTCGTCCGGGCCGCACCCCGACGACCGGGACCCGCAGACCCTCGACTCCACGCTCGGCCGGCTGATCTCGCAGCAGGGCTGGGGCACCGACGTCCGCGTGCACGGCGTGTTCGCCCGGTGGGACGCGATCGTCGGTCCCGAGGTCGCCCAGCACGTCCGCCCGCTGTCCTTCGAGCGCGGCGAGCCGACGGTCCCGCCGGGCCACGGGACGGCTGGTGGTCCGGACCGACTCCACCGCCTGGGCCACCCAGATGCGGCTGCTCGCCGCCGACCGTCGTCCGTCGGCTGAACGAGGAGCTCGGCGACGGCACGGTCACGCGTGATCGACGTGCGAGGGACCGACCGGCCCAGCTGGAAGAAGGGCCGTCGCTCGGTCCGCGACGGCCGCGGTCCGCGCGACACCTACGGCTGAGCGGCCCGGGCGCGACCGGTGCAGTTCGCCGCCGCAGCGCCTCAGGAGCCGTCAGCAGCCCTGAGGCCGGTATGGGGACCCACGAGCCCCCCTGCTGGCGCTCCGCAGAGGCCCTCAGAGGCCGGGAATCGAGGGTTTTCTCGGGCCATCGAAGGCCCGATTCCAGCACCCCACCCCTGCGTTTCCGGGCTTCTGGGGGGTAGACTGAGAGCAGATGTCGTTCCCGCAGCAGCCCCCGTGAGGAGCGGCCTTCGCCGTGCACCCAGGTGCGCACGTCGAAGACCACACGCTCGCCGCCCCGGTCGGCGCAGGAAGCAGAGGACGGTCCGTGTCCGAAGAGTCGAGCCCCACCCCTCCCCCGGACGAGACCCCCGCGGTCGTCGACCCCGCCGAGACCCCGGCCACGCCGGAGCACCTCGACCGGTTCCCCACCAAGCCCGCCACCCCGCTGTACGACGCCACCGCGATCCAGGTGCTCGAGGGCCTCGAGGCGGTCCGCAAGCGCCCGGGCATGTACATCGGCTCGACCGGTGAGCGCGGCCTGCACCACCTGGTGTGGGAGGTCGTCGACAACTCCGTCGACGAGGCCCTGGCCGGCCACTGCGACCGGATCGTGGTCACCATCCTCCACGACGGCGGCGTCGAGGTCATCGACAACGGTCGCGGCATCCCGGTCGACATCCACCCGGTCGAGGGCATCCCGGCGGTCACCGTCGTGCTGACCGTCCTGCACGCCGGCGGCAAGTTCGGCGGCGGCGGCTACAAGGTCTCCGGCGGCCTGCACGGCGTCGGCGTCTCGGTGGTGAACGCGCTGAGCGAGCGCCTCGAGGTCGAGATCAAGCGCGACGGCTACCGGTGGACCCAGTCGTTCAGCTTCGGCGTCCCCGACGGGCGAGCTGGTGCGCCACGAGGAGACCGACGAGACCGGGCACGACGACCCGGTTCTGGCCCAGCGAGGACATCTTCGAGACCATCGAGTACAACTTCGAGACGATCGCCAACCGCTTCCGCGAGATGGCCTTCCTCAACAAGGGCCTCGAGATCGTCGTCCGCGACCAGCGCGAGCAGGCCGACGAGATCGCCGAGGCGGTCGAGGACGCCACCGTCGACAACGCGATCGACCAGGCCAGCGAGGCCGACGCGCACGCCGGTGCCGGCGGCGGCCTCGAGCGCACGTTCAAGTACGAGCGCGGCCTGGTCGACTTCGTCGAGCACCTCAACAAGCGCCGCGACCCGGCCCACCCGATCGTCATCGCTTCGAGGCCGAGGCGGCCGTGGACAGCGATCTCGGGGCTGAGCCTCGAGGTCGCGATGCAGTGGAACACCGGCTACACCGAGTCGGTCCACACCTTCGCCAACACCATCAACACCCACGAGGGCGGCACCCACGAGGAGGGCTTCCGCTCGGCGCTGACCTCCCTGGTCAACAACTGGGGCGAGGAGTGGGGCCTGATCAAGAAGAAGGAGGACCGGGTCTCCGGCGACGACGTCCGCGAGGGGCTCACCGCGATCGTCTCGGTCAAGCTGTCCGAGCCGCAGTTCGAGGGCCAGACCAAGACCAAGCTCGGCAACACCGAGGTCAAGGGCTTCGTCCAGCGGGTGGTCAACGACCAGCTCGGCGACTGGCTGCGAGAAGAACCCCGCCGAGGGCAAGGACATCGTCCGCAAGTCGATGTCCGCCGCCCAGGCCCGGATCGCGGCCCGCAAGGCCCGCGAGCTGGCCCGCTCCCGCAAGGGCCTGCTCGGCGGCGGCGGCCTGCCCGGCAAGCTCGCCGACTGCCAGTCGACCAACCCCGAGCGAGTGCGAGATCTTCGTGGTCGAGGGCGACTCCGCCGGCGGCTCGGCCAAGGGTGGTCGCGACCCGCGGATCCAGGCGATCCTGCCGATCCGCGGCAAGATCCTCAACGTCGAGAAGGCGCGCATCGACAAGGTGCTGGCCAACAACGAGGTCCAGGCGATCATCTCGGCGCTCGGCACGGGCATCCACGAGGAGTTCGACATCGAGAAGGTCCGCTACCACAAGATCGTGATGATGGCCGACGCCGACGTCGACGGCCACCACATCCGGACCCTGCTGCTGACGCTGCTGTTCCGGTTCATGAAGCCGCTCATCGAGCACGGCTACGTCTACCTGGCCCAGCCGCCGCTGTACCGGCTGCGCTGGAACAAGCCGCACGAGCACGAGTTCGTCTACTCCGACGCCGAGCGCGAGGCCCTCACGATCGCCGGCATCGCGCGCAGGGCAAGAAGCTGCCCAAGGACAACCCGGTCCAGCGCTACAAGGGCCTGGGCGAGATGAACCCCGACGAGCTGTGGGACACCACGCTGGACCCCGACAACCGGCTGCTGCTCCAGGTCACGCTCGAGGACGCCGCGCAGGCCGACGAGATGTTCTCGGTCCTGATGGGTGAGGACGTCGAGCAGCGCCGCTCCTTCATCCAGCGCAACGCCAAAGACGTCCGCTTCCTCGACATCTGAGACTGAGCAGACGACCTCCCGTGACTGAGATGACCCCCCGGACCCCCCTGGCCTCCCCGTCCCCCTGGGCGGACGCATCGAGCCCGTCGAGCTCCAGGTCGAGATGGCACGCTCCTACATCGACTACGCGATGACCGTCATCGTCGGACGCGCCCTGCCCGACGTACGCGACGGGCTCAAGCCGGTGCACCGCCGCGTGCTGTACGCGATGTACGACGGCGGCTACCGCCCCGACCGCGGCTTCTCCAAGTGCGCCCGCGTGGTCGGCGAGGTGATGGGTCAGTACCACCCGCACGGTGACTCCGCGATCTACGACACCCTGGTCCGGCTGGCCCAGCCCTGGGTGATGCGCGCTCCCCTGGTCGACTCCCAGGGCAACTTCGGCTCGCCGGGCAACGACCCGGCGGCCGCGATGCGGTACACCGAGTGCCGGATGGCGCCGCTGGCCATGGAGATGGTCCGCGACATCAACGAGGACACCGTCGACTTCACCCCGAACTACGACGGCCGCTCCGAGGAGCCGTCGATCCTGCCCGGCCCGGTTCCCGAACCTGCTGGTCAACGGCTCGGCCGGGATCGCGGTGGGCATGGCCACCAACATCCCGCCGCACAACCTCCGCGAGGTCGCCGACGGCGTCCAGTGGGCGCTGGCCAACCCCGACGCCAGCCGCGAGGAGCTGCTCGACGCGCTGCTCGAGCGGGTCAAGGGCCCCGACTTCCCGACCCGAGGGCTGATCGTCGGCCGGCAGGGCATCGAGCAGGCGTACCGGACCGGGCGTGGCTCGGTGACCATGCGTGCGGTGGTCGACGTGGACGAGGACGCCCGTGGCCGCAACCGTCTGGTGATCACCGAGCTGCCGTACCAGGTCAACCCGGACAACCTGGCCTTCAAGATCGCCGAGCTGGCCGACTCCGGCAAGGTCCAGGGCATCGCCGACGTGCAGGACAACACCTCCGCGCGGACCGGCCAGCAGCTGATCGTGGTGCTCAAGCGGGACGCGGTCGCCCGGGTCGTGCTCAACAACCTGATGAAGCACACCGAGCTGCAGTCGAACTTCGCCTGCAACATGCTCGCGCTCGTCGACGGCGTGCCCCGCACCCTGACCCTGGACCAGTTCGTCTCGCACTGGGTCACCCACCAGGTCGAGGTCATCCAGCGACGGACCCGCTACCGGCTCCGCAAGGCCCAGGAGGATGCCCACATCTTCCGAGGCCTGGTCAAGGCGCTCGACGCGCTCGACGAGGTGATCGCGCTGATCCGGCGCAGCCCCGACGTGGCCGAGGCCCGGGGCGGGCTGATGGCGCTGCTCGAGATCGACGAGATCCAGGCCAGCGCGATCCTGGACATGCAGCTGCGCCGGCTCGCGGCCCTGGAGCGGCAGAAGATCATCGACGAGCTGGCCCGCCTCGAGCTGGTCATCGCCGACCTCGAGGACATCCTGGCCAACCCCGAGCGCCAGCGGCGGATCATCTCCGAGGAGCTCGCCGCCATCGTCGACAAGTTCGGCAACGACCGGCGCTCGCAGCTGATCGCCAACGACGGCGACCTGTCGATGGAGGACCTGATCCCCGACGAGGAGCTCGTCGTGACGATCACCCGGGGCGGGTACGCCAAGCGCACCCGAGCCGACCTCTACCGGACCCAGAAGCGCGGCGGCAAGGGCGTGCGCGGCGCCACCCTGCGGGGTGACGACGTCGTCGAGCACTTCATGGCCACCAGCAACCACCACTGGCTGCTGTTCTTCACCAGCGCAGGTCGGGTCTACCGGACCAAGGCCTACAACCTCCCCGAGGCGTCGCGCGACGCCAAAGGCGGTCACGTGGCCGGGCTGCTCAGCTTCCAGCCGGACGAGAAGATCGCCCAGGTCCTGGCCATCCGCGACTACGAGCAGATGCCGTACCTCGTCCTGGCCACCCGGACCGGGCTGGTCAAGAAGACCCGGCTCGGGGACTACAACTCACCCCGGCAGGCCGGCGTCATCGCGATCAACTTCCGCGACGAGGACGACGAGCTGATCGGCGCCGAGATGTGCGGACCCGACGACGACATCCTGCTGATCTCCCGCAAGGGCCAGGCGATCCGGTTCCGCGCCGACGACGGGCAGCTCCGCCCGATGGGTCGGGCGACGTCCGGGGTCAAGGGGATGGACTTCCGCGGCGACGACCAGATGCTGTCGATGTCGGTGATCCGCCCGCACGCCGAGGACGCGAGCACACCTCAGCAGTTCGTGTTCACCATCACCGACGGCGGGTTCGCCAAGCGCAGCCCGATCGAGGAGTACCGCACCCAGTCGCGCGGCGGCCTCGGCATCAAGACCATGAAGCAGGACGACGACCGGGGGAGCCTGGTCGGTGGCTTCATCGTGGTCGACGGTGACGAGGTCCTGGCCATCAAGCAGTCCGGCCAGGTCACCCGCAGCGCCATCGACGCCAACCTGCGGGCGACGAGCCGCGACACCAAGGGCGTGACCTTCGTCAAGGTCGGTCCGGGCGACGCGGTCGCCGTGGTGGCCCGCAGCGTGGAGTCGGCGCTGGACAACGATCTCGACGGACCTGCCGCTGATCCGGCTGCCGGATCAGTCGCCGAATCGGTGGATGTGGCGGAGGATGCCACAATCGAGCCAAGCGCACCGACGGAGACAGAGGAGTCCTGATGGCCGACCGACGTTCCGAGGACGCCCCGGTGGCCCCGCCACGGTCGCTGGGGTCACCGCGCGAGAGCGAGGAGACCCAGGCGCCCTCGGGCGAGTCTCCGGCCCCCCGTCCGGAGACGGGGGCGGCGCCGCAGTCCAGCGACGACCTGACCGGCCGGATCAACGCGGCGTACGCCTCGACCCCGCCGATCCTGCCCGACGAGACCGACGGGGCGGCCCGGCCGACGGGGGCGGAGCGGTTCGCCGCCGTCCTGGCCGCGACCCGCAGCCGGATGACCGGAGAGACGCCGGTGGTGCCGGGCGAACCGGTGGCCAAGCCGGCGCCCGCCAAGCCGGCGGCACGCCGGGTACGCAAGGCCCGGTTGCGGCTCACGCACCTGGACCCGTGGTCGGTCATGAAGACGTCGTTCCTGCTGTCGATCGCCTTCGGCATCGTCACCGTGGTCGCGGTGGCCGTGGTGATGTGGGTGATCGGCGCCGCGGGCGTCTTCGCCTCGATCGACAAGACGGTCGGCGACGTGGTCGGCGACAACGGCGGCGCGCCCTTCCGGATCGAGGACTACCTCGGGATGAGCCGGGTGATGGGCTTCACCCTGATCGTGGCCGTGGTCGACGTGGTGCTGGTGACCGTGATCGCCACCCTGGGGGCGTTCCTCTACAACCTGGCCGCGGCGCTGCTCGGCGGGCTCGAAGTGGTCCTGGCCGAGGACGAGCGCTGAGGCGGATCCGGTTTGGGAGCCGCCCAGGCGGTGCGGTAACCTTCCTCGTCGGTCTGGGTGCGCCTGGGTCGACGCTGCACGAGGGCCTATAGCTCAGACGGTTAGAGCGCTTCCCTGATAAGGAAGAGGTCACAGGTTCAAGTCCTGTTAGGCCCACCCTCCCGGTCTGCTCCTCACTCGAAGGGACATCCATGAAGCTCCTTCTCCTCGCCGCTGCGGCGGCCGGCGCCCTGGTGGCGTACCGCAAGCAGCAGGCGGCCCAGCACGAGCAGGCCCTGTGGGCCGAGGTCACCGACAGCGTCAAGCGCTGAGGGCAGTTTCCCGGGCCGCCAGGCCCACCCAGGGGCCATGGCGCAATTGGTAGCGCACCTGCTTTGCAAGCAGGGGGTTAGGGGTTCGAGTCCCCTTGGCTCCACCACGAGAAACCGCAGGTCAGACTAGGATTTTCACTCATTCCAGGCTCGACCGGTGAGGTCGATCTGGCCTCTGTGGGGGACTGGCGGGCAGGCCGCCCACCGGGCTTGCCGCACTCGGCCCGCCACGCCCGTCCAGTCAGTGCCTCGACGCGCGGCGGTTGACCACACTCATCGCCAGTGAACCCCATCGCGATCAACCGCTCATGCGTCTTGCCGGTTCGCAGCCTGCACGGCGGCGAGTCGTTCGTCGACCACCTCCTCGACGATGCGGATCGGGCCTCCGGAAGGTCGTGACCGACGTGGCACGAGAGCACCGACCAAGCGACGTGCCACAGCGCGCCATGCAGGTCGCGTGGACGAACTCGGGAGGCACCAGGTGCGTTGTCAGCCGTTCGCCAGTGCCTGGCGAGCGAGCTGCACGGCGACGGGGGAGAGCGCACGACGCTTATCCCGCGGCACCGATCGATCGCGCCGGCCTTCGGCGACGTTGGCGAGCGATGTGGTGACCTCGCGGATCGCCCACCTGCCTGTGTCGTTGCTGACGGGTCGCCCGTCGCGCTGTTGCCAGCCGAGGTAGGTGAGCGCCTCCGCGATCCGCGGCTCGTGCTTCCCCTCGGGCTCGGACGCGACGCAGAGAAGCGCCAGCAGCGTGGCCTGGATCTCGAACGAACCGTCGGGGCCGTCGAGCAGATGGGCTGAGAGGTGACCCCAGAGGACCGTCTGATCCGCCTGCGCTGCTTTGCCGGCCCTGGTGAGCAGGAGCTTCCCCTTGTACTTGCGCAGCAGCCCGATCCGCTGAAGCGACTGTCGGAAGTCCAGCAGCGGGTAGGTCATGTCCTCCCGGTTCTTCTTGCCGATCCAGTCGCCGACTGCCGGGACGATCTCGCTGGCGGCTTCGACGTCGACCGGCTTGAGGTAGCCGGCTGCCGTCAGCGCGATTCCGTCGACTGCTCGGTCGAGGAACCACTGGTAGGCGCCAAGGTTCGCGGCGAGCACGTCGGCCTCGGGCGTCGTGGTGCTGGCAACGACGAATGTGCGCCCCAGAAGGTCATCACCGACCGGGGTGCGATCGAGCCGATCGAGGAGCGCGACGAGATCCGGGCGGACTCCCCACGCAACGAGACCGCCGGCGGGCGAGACGAGACGGTCGTGCAACTCGACGGCGTCGAAGGCGGCAGGGTCGGGCAGGACGTCGACCAGATCCCCGGCATCACGGATGCCCCCGCAGTCGTCCGGGGGTGCCGCACGGCGCCCGTCGACGCAGGCTGCCTGGGGCGCGTCGTCTGCGAGTGGGCGGACCTCCTCGAGCCGGATCGTCAGGTCCCAGTTGTCGCCGTAGTCGTAGACGTAGTGGAGGACGTCGCCGACCGCGGCAATCGTCTCGTCGAGGCTGACCTCGGTGTCAGGGGTTCCTTCGTCCTCGCCCTCCTCGGCGTCGAACTCGCAGAGGAACCACTCGGCGGCCGTCTCGAACGGGTCCCCACCGATCGAGAAGCGGTGCAGGTGGGAGTCAGTCCAGTCATACGCCGTCTGTAGTACCTGATGGACGGCGTCGAGGGTGAGGTCGGAGCGCAGGTCGAGGCGACGCCAGATCGGCGGGTGGGCATCGTTGAGATCGACGCGGACGCGAAAGGTCGCGCGCTCGTCCCGGCGAGGGTGGCGCAGGCGCGGGTTACCGGTGCGCTTCGCGGAGCCGCCCCCGGCCATCAGCGACATCTGGCCAGCCAACTTGCGGAGATCGCCGAGGTCGGCGCCCGTGATCATGGCGTCGAACTGGTGGCGGACGTCGTCGGCGTCACCTGCGGGCACCTTCAGATCCTAAGCCCGACGCGCACAAGTCCGGTCGGCATCGTCCTGCTGATCGAGTGTGTCCAGGCTGACTCGCGCCCGCCTCGGTCACCGGCCGAGTCGGACTACCTCGATTGCCAGCTCGACCAGCGACCTGGCGCGACGGACGAGGGGTTCGGCTTTCACCTCGGTGATCAGCGCCGTGCCGTACTCGACCTCGCCCTTCGCAGCGATCAGCTCGCGCAGGGACCTCTCCGCGGTCGCGGCCTGGGCATGCTTGCCGAGGGCGGTCTTCAACTCCTTGGCCGCCGTCGCATGGTCCTTGCTCTTCGCTGTTGCCCCGGTCAGCGCGGTCACGATCGAGTCCTTGGCGCTGATCCCCGCATGCACCGCGTCCCCGGCCGCAGGCGTGTAGCGCCCCGCGATGAGGTTGTCCGCCGCTGACCCGAGATACTCCTCGGCCTTCTTGAGGAACGCTTTGCCGTGGTTGAGCTGCTCGGCGGTCGCCATCAGGCTGCGCCGGTCTTCAGGTGTGGCTTGGTTCCCACGAGCGCGATGCCGTCCCGAAGGACGTCGTGGACGATCGGCTCACCGGCTCGGGCGAGCTTGGCAAGCTCGGTCCTGGTGAAGACCAGCACGTCGCAGTGATTGCCCAAGCCGGTCCCCACAGCATCCTCCAGCTCCACGCGCCCATCCCAACCCGCGGCTGCGATCACCGCGAGGTCGATGTCACTCGACGTGTTGGCCTCGCCCCGGGCGATCGAGCCGAACACCATCACGCACTCCACCTCGCTGTTCACGGCGCCCTCGATCACGGACCTGAGAGCGGTGATCGGATCGGCGAGCGCCCGAAGGGGGGGAACGGCGTAGTGGTCCTCGTTGATGGTGTGGACACCGGCGCGACCCACGGTCTCGGTTCGGACGATGCCCAGCTGGGTGAGGACCTTGAGCGCCTCCTGGACCGGTGACAGGCTGTGGCTGTCACTCATCAGTCCGTGCACCTGGCGCCCGGTCATAGGCGCGCCGGTCCGCAGGAGCACTGAGAGCACCGCTCCTCGCGCTCCTGGGAGCAGCCCGCCGAACGGCTCTCCGAAGAACATATGATCAGTCTACTAGTCATATGACTTGAAATTCGATCATCCGCCGATTGCCGCCGACACCCGTGTTCCCTTCTCGTGACCTCAGGGTCGTGGCCCCGCTCCTGGTCTTCGGCGCGCTGATGTGGCGGCCGCAGCCCGGGCAGGCGCCGCGCGTGTCTGGATCAGCTTCTCCTCGGCCGAGCGCCGTGCCTGCGAGGGCTTCCACTCATCATGATCGATCAGCCCGCGCTCGCCGGCCAGCCAGGCTGCGGCATCCCCGAGTCGCCAAGGTCCTCGAGTAGCGAGTGTCGTCCGGCATGGCATAGCGGGCGCGATAGGTGACGGAGCCAGAGCCGCTGACGCGCCGCCCCACCTCTCCGAAGCCGCGCCTTCGGCCCCCCGAGACCTCCCTCTCCGACCGCAAGCCGAGATGGCACAGGGAGACCTGTGTGGGACTGGTGGGGGAAACGATGTCGCTCTGAGGCGCTGTGCAAGCAGGGGGTTAGGGGTCCGAGTCCCCTTGGCTCCACCACCGTACGGGTCGACACCTTCTGTCGGAGCACACGACCACACTGGGTCCATGGATCTCGACGACCTGGGTGATCCCCTCGACCCACTGAGCCCGCTCTACCCGTACTTCTGGGCGGGCTGGACCTGCCCGCACTGCGCCGAGGACGGCGAGGCAGCCGAGCTGGTCGAGGGCTGTTGTCCGAGCTGTGGGTCCGCGGTGGAGACGATCCCGCTGAAGAAACCTGAATGCTCGTCGGTCCCGATGCGCTGATTGTGGTCACCTGCGCGATGGCTGCCGATAGTCAAGTCACCATCGTCCGGGTCGAGGAGTGCGCATGGAACCCAGAACGGGGTCCCGCCGGGTCAGTGACCCGTCCCCGGGTCATCCCCTCGGGCCGACGTGGTGACGCCCCTACGCCGCACCGACGTCGCGGACTCCTACCTCCGGCTGGTCGAGTCCCTGGCCGACGTGGCCATGCTGCTCCTCGACGAGCGGGGTCACGTGCTGACCTGGACCAAGGGCGCAGAGGCCCTCAAGGGCTACCGTTCCTCTGAGGTGGTGGGACGGCACATCAGCGTCTTCTACACCCCCGAGGCCGTCGCGATCGGCTACCCCGACCGCGAGCTCGAGCTGGCCGCCCTGACCGGCCGGTACGTCGAGGAGGGTTGGCGCGTCCGCAAGGACGGCACCCGGTTCTGGGCCCGGGTGCAGCTGATCGCGATCCGTGACGACGACGGCAGGCTCACCGGCTTCGGCAAGGTGACCACCGACCTGACCCACGAGCGGCAGAGCCAGGAGCAGGTGGTCAACGTCCTGGCCCTGCTGGAGCAGACGGTCCGTCTGGACCACCTCACCGGGCTCGCCGATCCGTCGCGCGCTCGACGAGGTCCTGGCGCAGGAGACCGCCACGCCCGGCACGCCGGCGCGCCCCTGGCGGTGGCGGTCCTCGACCTCGACCACTTCAAGCGGTACAACGACCGTTTCGGCCACGTGGCCGGTGACGACCTGCTCAAGCTGAGCCGCCCTGCGCTGGCGGCAGACCCTGCGGACGGGGGACCTGCTCGCCCGCTACGGCGGTGAGGAGTTCGTCCTGGTCCTCCCCGCCTGCCCGCTCGAGCGCGCCGTCGACGTGGTGGAGCGGATGCTCGGGCTCACCCCGGAGAAGCAGACCTGCTCGGCCGGCGTGGCGGTGTGGGACCGGGTGGAGTCGATCGACGGCCTGATCACCCGGGCCGATCGGGCGCTGTACGCCGCCAAGGACACCGGTCGGGACCGGGTCCTGCCCGCTGAGTCCTGAGGCCCGTCCCGGGCGGGGTCACCCGAGGTCACGGACGTGCACCACCCGGTCCCGTCCCGCCCGCTTGGCGGCGTACAGCCCCTGGTCAGCCCGCTCGAGCAGGGCCGAGGCGTCCAGTCCGGGCTGCAACGTGCTGACCCCTATCGAGATGGTGAGCCGGCCGGCCTCGGCGAACTTCAAGGCGGCGATGTCGCGGCGGAGCCGCTCGGAGGCCTGCAGCGCCGTGGTCGCGTCCGACCCGGGCAGCACCCAGGCGAACTCCTCGCCGCCCAGCCTGGCCACCAGCTCGGCGCCCCGCGAGACCGTACGCAGCCGCTCCCCCAGCTCGCTCAGCACCGAGTCCCCCACGGCGTGGCCGAACTCGTCGTTGACGGCCTTGAACCGGTCCAGGTCGAGCATCGCCACGCTCAGGGCCTGGCCGTGCCGCTCGGCGTGCTCGACCTCGCGCTCGAGACGGGCGTTGAAGGTACGTCGGTTCGGCAGGCCGGTGAGCTCGTCGTGGCCGGCCTGACGGGCCAGCGCCTCCCACGACTCGGTGGTGCCGATGGCCAGCTCGACCAGCTCGGCGAAGCGCTGCAGCGGGGCCAGCACCGACGCGTCGAGCCCGTCCGGTCGGTTCGAGGCCAGCACGATCGCCCCCCATAGACGACCCTGGTACCGGATCGGCGATCCGGCACCAGTGCGCAGTCCGGTGGCGGCGACCGTCTCGGCCAGGCTCCCCCCGTCCGGGGCGTACTGCGCCAGCACCGGTTCGCCGGTGGCGAAGACCCGGGCCGTCGTGGTCGCGTCGTCGGGCGAGAAGCTCACCGTCTCCGGGATGTCGGGCAGGTGCACGGGGGCCATCGCCAGGACGTCCGCCCGACCGGTGCCGGTGTAGCGCACCACCGCGGAGGTGTCGACCCGGAACACGTCGATCAGCGCCTCCCCGACCCGCTGGGCGATCTCCTCAGGGCTGGTCTTGAGGGCGACCTCGGTGGCGATCATGTGCTGGGCGGCCCAGATCCGCTCGGTGATCCGTTGTTCGGTGACGTCCTGGGCGATCACCATCGCCCGGTCGGACGGGTCGCCCGGGCTCGCCCCGTCGGTCAGGACCGGTCCGGCACTCATCGCGAAGGTCCGGTGGCCGAAGGTGCGCTCCCAGCTGATCGACTCCCCGGCCAGGGCGGCCCGGTACCTCGGTTCCAGCAGCTCGACGAGGTCGGGCGGGAAGGTCTCCTCCAGGGTGCGGCCCTCCAGCTCCTCGCGGGCGAAGCCGTACGTGCCCAGCTCGGCGCCGTCGGCCACGACGAAGCGCAGGTCGGTGTCGAGGACCAGCACGAAGCCCCGGGGGAGGCTCCGGGCCAGCGCCCGCCAGGTGTCCAGGCTCTTCTCCAGACCCTGCTCGGCCAGGACCCGGTCGGAGATGTCGGTGACCAGCACGAAGAACCCGTGCACGACGCCGTCCCGGCGGTCGGGGAGGTACGACGCCTGGGTGTGGTGGGTCCGGCCCTCGGCGTCGGTCAGGGTGCGGTCGAACATCACCTCGCGGCCGTCCAGGGCCTGCTGCATGTAGGGCAGGTTCGCCCGGAACAGGGTCTCGCCGAGGACCTCGCGGATGTGCACCCCGACCATCGCCTCGGGGGTCCATCCGAAGAACCGGAGGTACGCCGCGTTGGCCAGGTGGTTGCGCAGGGTGCGGTCCCAGTAGCCGACCATGCCGGGGATGCCGTTGAGGACGGCGAGCACCGTCTCGGGCGGGACCGCAGCGGCCAGCGCCGCCGTGCTCGGGTCGGCCGCGAGGACGTGTCGGGGCGCGGCAGAGCCCGATCCACCGGTGGGGGTCACCCCTCCAGTGTGACGTCCGGGCCTGGATGCCGGGTCAAGACGTGACGACTCGACCCGGTTTGGGCGTCAAGACGTGACGACTCGGCACCGTGTGGGCGTCAAGACGTGACGGGTCGGGGGTGTGGGATCCTGGGTCGTGCCTCCGCGGCGGTGCACGGGCCAGGGTTCCTCGCCTTCTCCCTCCTCGAAGCAGTCAGGAACCCCCCATGCGCGTCCTCGTCACCGGAGCCGGCGGCTACGTCGGCAGTCGCCTCGTCCCGGTCCTCCTCGACCGCGGCCACGAGGTGGTGGCCACCTTCTCCAGCGACCGTGACCGCCCCGGTCTGTGGTGGCGCGACCGGGTGGAGTCGCGGGTCATGGACGTGCTGGAGGCCGACCAGGTCACCGAGACGCTGCACGACGTCGACGCGGTGGTCTACCTGGTGCACGGGCTCGGCGGTGCCGACTTCGCCGAGACCGACCGTCGCGGCGCGACCCACGTGGCCCGCGCCGCGGCCGACGTCGGGCTGGAGCGGATCGTCTACCTCTCCGGGCTGGTGCCCGACGTGCCCGAGGACGAGCTCTCCGAGCACATCACCTCCCGGCTCGAGGTGGAGCGGATCCTGGGTTCCACCGGTGTGCCCACGCTGACCGCCCGGGCGGCGGTCGTCGTGGGCAGCGGCTCGACGTCCTTCGAGATCATCCGCCAGCTCTCCGAGCGCCTCCCGGTGACCACCGTGCCGACCTGGATGGGCTCGCTGGTCCAGCCGATCGCCGTGGTCGACGTGGTCGAGGTCCTGGCCAACGCCCTGGAGATCCCCGCCGAGACCCGCAGCTTCGACGTCGGCGGCCCCGAGCGGATGCCGTACCCCGACCTGCTCTCGGTCTACGCCGACGTCGCCCGCCTGGTGCGTCCGCAGCTGCCGGTGCCGCTGGTGCCCTCTCCCCTGGTCGGTCCGCTGGCCGGCCTGCTGACCGGGGTGCCCACGGTCACGGTCACCTCGCTGGTGGAGAGCCTGCACCACGACATGGTCTGCGCCGACGACTCCTTCGCCGCCGTCCTGCTTCCCCCCGGCTACCACCTGCTCGGGGTCCGGGAGTCCGTGGAGCGGGCCCTGACCCGGCCCCTGCGCGGGGTCCGGGTCGCAGACCGCGACCCGATGGGGGCGCTGCCCGCGGACCCGGCGTGGGCGGGCGGGGAGGTCTACCTCTTCGGCGGCACCGCCCGGCACCGGCCGCGCACCCTGGTGGCGCGTGCGCTGCTGGGGCTGCGCCGGCCCCGGCTGCCGTGGACCCGCTCGGCCTGAGCGCTCAGCTCGCGGAGGTCGCCGGGAAGATCCGCACCCGGTCCGGGGCGAAGCCGTGGTCCAGGCCCCAGAGCACCGCGTTGGTGCGGCTGAGCACGCCCATCTTCCGGTACGCGGTGCGGATGTAGGTCTTCACCGAGTTGATCGACAGCGTGGCCTCGAGGGCGATCTCGGCGTTGCTCAGCCCCTGGGTGATCAGCGCGATCACCTCCGACTCCCGGGCGGTGAGCCCCTCCTCGCGGCCGGGCCAGTCACCGCCGACGGTCCAGGTCGCAGGCGGCGGCTCGGAGACCCGGCGCTCCCCGGCGTGCACCGCCCTCAACGCGGACACCAGGTCCTCGGCGGGCAGCGCCTTGGAGAGGTACCGCCGAGGCGCCGCGGTGCAGGGAGCCCTCGACGAGCCCGGCATCGAGGTTCCAGGTGTAGACCACGACCCGGTCCACCAGGGGGTTGCCGATCAGGGTGCCGACGTCCTCGCCGTTGCCCTGGGACTGGGCGAAGGTGTCGTACAACGCGATGTCCACCCGCTGGGCCACGGTGGTGCCGGAGTCCAGCTCGACCACCTGGCAGCTCCGCGGAGTACGGCTGCAGCATCTCGGCCAGGCCCCGCACGACGACCTCGTAGTCGTTGACGATGGCGAGGCGGATGGGCATGGCGTCGAGTGTAGTGACCTCGGGCCCGGATGGGGCGGGGCCGTAGGCTCGGACCGTGCCTCC
Organism: uncultured Actinomycetota bacterium; assembly: GCA_963843825.1. Lineage (GTDB taxonomy): Bacteria > Actinomycetota > Actinomycetes > Propionibacteriales > Nocardioidaceae > Marmoricola_A. The sequence continues at coordinate 676,723 of CAWJLZ010000022.1, read as the reverse complement.
CCGTTCGTCGCGGACCCCGCGAGCCCCCGGCTCCCCGGGCCTGCTGCGGGTGCTGGTGCGCCCAGGGATGCTCGCGCTGCACGTGGCCGGGGTGCTGTCGGTCCTGGCCGCCGGCTGGCTGGGCCAGTGGCAGCTCGGGGCCTGGCACGAGCACCGGCAGGACCGGGTCGCCCAGATGGCCACCGAGGCCCCGCGTCCGCTCCAGGACGTGATCGGCCGGGACGAGGCCTTCCCCGCCGACGGGGTGGGACGCCCGGTCGACCTGGCCGGGACCTGGCTGCCGGACTCCACGTTCTACGTCTCGGGCCGCCTCCAGGACGGGCAGACCGGGCTGTGGATGGTCACGGCGATGTCCACCTGCGGCTCGGCGGGCACGGTCTGCAAGACCCCGTCGGCCATCCCGGTGGTCCTGGGCTGGACCCCGGGCGTCGCCGAGGCGCCCGCCCCGCCGAGCGGCGAGCTCGCGGTGACCGGATGGCTCCAGCCCGGTGACGCGGCCGGGGACCCGGACCCGGACCCCACCGACGACGTGCTGACCAGCCTGCGGATCGCGGAGGTCATCCAGCGCGTCGACCAGGACCTGTACGGCGGGTTCGTGATCCTCCGCGACCCGGCCGGGGCCCGCACCGGGCTGGTCGCGGTCACCCCCGACTCGCTGCCCAAGGCACCGGCCTTCACCGGGCTGCGCAACCTGCTGTACGGGGTCGAGTGGTGGTGCTTCGGGGCGTTCGCGGTGTTCCTGTGGTTCCGCTGGTCGCGCGACGAGGTCCTGCGCGCCCAGCGCCCCGCACCCGAGGACCGCCTCGACCCGGACCGGGACGAGCAGCCTGGGCCGGCTCGGCTACCGTCTCAGACGTGAAGCCCCTCCTGCGCGCCTACCGCGTGATGGCCACCGTGGTGGGAGTCCTGCTCGTCGTGCTCGTCCTGGTAGGCCTGCCGCTGAACGAGCTGCACCGGGTCGACCCGGCCTGGTTCTCCGAGGGGACGTCGGCCCAGCAGCTCGGCAACGACATCTCGAAGTACCTCGGCGTCGCCCACGGCTGGCTCTACATGATCTTCGTCGTGGTGGCGTTCCTGCTCTCGCGCCGGGCGGGCTGGGACCTCGGTTTCACCCTGGTGACGCTGGTCTGCGGGACGGTGCCGCTGCTGTCCTTCTGGGCCGAGCGGCGGGCGACGCGCCGGGTGGAGACGCAGATGGCCGGCGAGACCGCCTCACCCCCGGGGGGCGCTGCGGGCCGGCCGGCCGTCTGAGGAGCGCCGGGGTCAGTCCTTGACCTCGACCTGCTCGGCAGGCTCGTCCGGCGTGGTGATCGGGTGCGCGGTCTCGACCGCGTCGGAGACGGCCTCGTCGGGCGTGCCGCCGGCCACGTCGTGGTCGGTCGCGGCCGGGCTGGCCGCCTCGGCGGAGGCGACACCGGCGGCGGTGGCCGACGGCGAGGGGACCGGGGTGGGCCGACCGGGGGCCGACTGCCAGTCCTCGGAGCCGCCGCCGCGGAGGCGCTTGGCCACCACGGCCACCACGGCACCGAGACCCAGGGCCAGGAGCACCTTCTTCCAGGCGCCCCCGCTCTTCGAGGAGTGCTTGGAGACCAGCGCGGGGGTCCGGTCGTCGGGCAGCCGCTCGTCGAGAGCCGTGGCGACGGTCTCGCCGAGGTCGTTCAGGCGGTCCTTGGCCCGGTCGCGGGCGTCCTCGACGAGCGGCGCCAGGCGGTCCCGGGCCTCCTCGACCAACGACGCGCCGCGGTCGCGGGCGTCGGCGACCAGGGGTGCCAACCGGTCGCGCGCGTCGCTGGCGGCGGGCCCGACCCGGTCGTAGGCGTCGTTGACGACGGGGACGATGCGGTCGCGGGCGTCGCCGACCGCGGGAGCGATCCGCTCCCCGAGGTCGGTGGCCCTGAGGCGGGCCTGACCTGCTGCGGCGGCCATCTTCGACCCTGTGCTCTTGGAGCTCATCGGCTGTCTCCTCCGTGGAGTTCTGTGACGTGGTGGTGGGTTGCGGTGACGGGTGGGGGTGTCCTGCAGGCGCGGAGGAACCCTCCGCCGGTGCGCCGACCCCACCCCATCCTTGCCCCTGCGTCCCGCGGAGGAAACCCGGGTGGGGTCGCGTGACAAGATCGGGGCGGACGGCAGCGCCCGGCGCAGCCTCGTCCCCCCACGTACGGCCGGAGGCTCGGCCAGACGTACGACCAGACGAACGACGAGAAAGGCGGGCCCCCGTGGCCGACACCTACGCAGTCGCTGAAGACCAACCGCGGTGACATCGACATCCTGCTGTTCCCGAACCACGCACCCCTCACGGTGCGCAACTTCATGGGCTCGCCAACGGCGAGAAGGAGTACCAGGACGCCACCACCGGCAAGACGACGACCGGCCGGTTCTACGACGGTCTGACCTTCCACCGGGTCATCGACGGCTTCATGATCCAGGGCGGCTGCCCCCGCGGCGACGGTCGTGGCGGACCGGGCTACCAGTTCAAGGACGAGTTCCACCCCGAGCTGCGCTTCGACAAGCCCTACCTGCTCGCGATGGCCAACGCCGGCCCCGGCACCAACGGCTCGCAGTTCTTCATCACCATCGGCCCCACCCCGCACCTGAACATGAAGCACACCATCTTCGGCGAGGTCGACGGCGCGGCCGCCCAGGGCGTCGTCGACGCGATCGCCACCACCAAGACCGGCCCGATGGACAAGCCGGTCGAGCCGGTCATCATCGAGTCGGTGACCTTCGAGGAGCGCTGACCCGCGCCGATGAGCCGACGAGCAGCCCGAGGTGCCGGGCGAGCAGGCCGGCGAGGCCGGCCCTCCCACGTCGCTACCGGCACCCCGGGCGCGAGACCCACATCCGCTGCCAACGGTGCGAGCGTCCGATCTGCCCGGACTGCATGAACCCGGCCTCGGTGGGCTTCCAGTGCCCCGAGTGCGTCAAGCGAGGGCGCCCGGTCCACCCGCCAGGCCCGGACGGCGTACGGCGGCCTGCGGCCCAGCTCCTCGGGGCCTGGTCACGATGGTGCTCATCGGCCTCAACGTCCTGGTCTTCCTCGCGGTCAGCGTGACCGGGCGGCAGCGGCGGGCGCGCTGATGCGCACGGCTCGGCGCTGATCCCGGTCGGGGCGACGCCGACCTGCTCGGCGGACCGCCCACCTTGGTCCAGGGGGTGTCCGACGGGGCCTACTGGCAGCTGCTCACCTCGATGTTCACCCACGTCGCAGCTGTGGCACATCGGCTTCAACATGGTCGCGCTCTACATCCTCGGTCCCCAGCTCGAGGTGCTCCTGGGTCGGGCCCGCTTCCTGGCCCTCTACCTGCTCTCGGGGCTGTTCGGCTAGCGCCACGGTCTACTGGTTGCTCCGGGGAGTACTCCCTGACGATCGGTGCGTCCGGCGCGATCTTCGGCCTGATGGGCGCGCTGATCGTGGTCGCCCTCAAGGTCCGCGGCGACGTGCAGGGCCTCTTGACCCTGGTCGGGATCAACGTGGCGATCACCGTCTTCGGGGCGCGCTACATCTCCTGGCAGGGCCACCTCGGCGGCTTCGTCGGCGGCCTGCTGATGGCGGTGGTGCTGGTCTACGCACCCAAGCCGAACCGGACCCTGTGGCAGGTGCTGGGCACCGGGGCGACCGCGCTGCTGATCCTGGCCGCGGTGATCTCCCGGACCCTGGTGCTCTCCGCCTGAGCGGGGCCGCTGATCCCCGGGGTTCTCCACAGTGGGGAGAACCCTGGGGATAACTACAGCGATGTCATTCCTCCACAGGTGGGTCCACAGGTGTGGAGAACTCCACAGGTGTGATTCACCGGTCCGGGAGGACGGTCACTCCCACCGGGTGGCGTAGATGAACCCGGTGCCCATGAAGCCGATCCCGACCAGGAGGTTGTAGTTCCCCAGGTCGCGGAACAGCGGGATGCTCCCGCTCTGGCTGGTCAGGTAGTACAGGACGATCCAGGCCAGGCCGATCAGGAAGCACCCCAGCATCGCGACCACGACGCCGCGACCGCGGCCCAGGGGGGTCCGGTCGCTGGCCGCGCTGAGCAGGCCCACGAACATCACGCCGAAGCCGATCAGGAAGTTCCAGTCGCCCAGGTCGGCCACGGTCGCGGGCGTCCCGTCGCCGATCACCGCGAAGGTGTAGTACAGGACCCACCCCAGGCCGGCGACCACGAGCAGCGCGGCCAGCCCGGTGCGGACCGGGGAGACCGAGGTCCCCCCGCGGGCCGGGGCCTGACGTGCGGCGTCACTGCGGGGCTTGGACACGGTTGCTCCTCGGATCGGACGGGTCCGGACGGGCCCGGAACAGCATGGATGCGTCGGCTAGCGTAGTCGGGGAAACCTCCCGGAACCCCGCATCGAGGACACGTGCCCCCTCTTCACCGTGCCACAGACCGGATCGCGGCCGCGCTGCGCGGTTGGCGCAGGCCCGGCTGGCGCGCCGTCACGCCGGTGGGATTCGTGGCCGCGGGGGTGCTGATGGTGACCAGCGCGATCAGCTCGGGGGGGACCGACCTGCGTCCGGGGCGCTACGACGACCTGGCCGACCTGGCCCGCAAGCAGTCCGAGCGGGTGACCTCCCTGCGCCAGGAGGTGAGCGACCTCACCGCCGAGGTGGACACCCTGAGCAGCAAGGTCGACGACAGCACGCTGCGCCGGCTGCAGGCCGAGATCGACGTCCTCCAGCAACCCGCCGGGCTGTCCGCGGTGGCCGGGCCCGGGCTGACCGTGACCCTGACCGACGCGCCCGAGGCGGTCCGGGCCTCGGCCGGCGCGCTGGGCAACAACACCATCGTGCACCAGCAGGACATCCAGGGCGTGGTCAACGCCCTGTGGGACGGCGGGGCGGAGGCGATGACCATCCAGGGCCAGCGGGTGATCTCCACGACCGGGATCAAGTGCGTCGGCAACACCGTCATCCTGCACGGGGTGCCCTACTCCCCGCCGTACGACATCGCGGCCATCGGCGACGTGGCCGGCATGCAGACCTCGCTGGCCGAGAGCCCCTACGTGCAGTCGCTACCGGCAGGCCGTCGAGGAGTGGCAGGTCGGCCTCGAGGTGACCGCCGCCGAGCGGCTCGACGCCCCGGCGTACGACGGTTCGCTGGAGATGCGCTACGCCCGGGTCGCGGGACTGGACGACGACACCACCTGAGCCGCCGGCCGCCTCGCGGGCTCAGGTCCCCTCGACGGGCGGTGACGCCGTCGGTGAGGCGGTCGGGGTCGCCGTCGCGGTCGGTGAGGGCTGCACGGCCGGCGGTGTGGTGGTCGACGGTGACGGCGTCTCGGTGGGGGTGGGCGTCTCGCTCGGCGTCGGCGGTCGGCGTCCCGGTCGGGGTGGGCGTCTCGCTCGGGCTGGGCGGGGCGGTGTAGTCCGAGACGGTGATGGTCACCGTCGAGCCCTTGACGGCGCCGGTGAGCCCCTCCGGGGTCTGGGCCAGCACCAGGCCGGGCTCCGAGGGCGTGGTGGTGTCCGGCTGCACGTCGACGGTGAAGCCGGCCCGCTGGAGCAACCGGGTCGCGTCGGTCTCGGAGAGGCCGACCACGTTCGGCACCTCGACCGGGCCCGAGGACACGTAGACCTTCACCGGCGAGCCGGCCGGCACCGAGGTGGCGGCGGTCGGATCGGTCTCCAGGACCTGTCCGGCGGGCGCGTCGGAGTCGCGGACCTCGAAGCCGGGGTCCAGCCCCGCCTCGGTGAGGATGGTGCGGGCCTCGGCCCGGCTCCGGCCCAGGACGAACGGCACGGTGACCATGTCCGAGCCGGCGGAGACGGTGACGTCGACCTGCGAGCCGGAGTCGACCGTGGCGTTGGCCCCCGGGTCCTGGGTGATCACCCGGCCCTTGACGACGTCCTCGGAGCTCACCCGGTCCACCGAGCCGAGCTTGAGCCCCTCGGCCTTGAGCCTGCGCTCGGCGGCCCGCAGGGTCATGTCGGTCACCTGGGGCACCGCCACCGTCTTGGTCCCCGAGGAGCTGAACAGGTCCAGACCCAGCGCGATGCCGCCGGCCAGCAGGGCGAGCACGACCAGCCCGACCAGCACGATCGGCCACCGCCGCCGGGCCGGCTCCTCGGGGGCAGGCTCCGCGGGGACCGGCGCGGCGAAGATCGAGGTCTGCTCCGCGGGCGGGGCCGCCACCACCGGGGCGGCGACCGCGGTCGCGGCCGGGGCGTCGACCGGGTGGCCGTCGAGGTAGCGCTGGATGTCGGCCTGCATCTCCGCCGCGCCGGAGTAGCGGTCCTCGACCCGTTTGGCCAACGCCTTCATCACGATGGCGTCGACCGCGGGCTCGAGGTCGGGGTTGTGGACCGAGGGGGGCTCGGCCTGCTCCCGGACGTGCTGGTAGGCCACCGAGAACGGGCTGTCCCCGACGAACGGCGGCCGTCCGACGAGGAGCTCGTAGAGCAGGCAGCCGGTGGAGTAGACGTCGCTGCGCGAGTCCACGGTCTCCCCGCGCGCCTGCTCGGGGGACAGGTACTGAGCGGTGCCGACCACGGCGGCGGTCTGGGTCATCGCCGAGGTGCCCTCGCTGATCGCCCGCGCGATCCCGAAGTCCATCACCTTGACCTCGCCGGTCGGGGTGAGCATCACGTTGGCCGGCTTGATGTCGCGGTGCACGATCCCGGCCCGGTGGCTGTAGTCGAGGGCGTCGAGCACCTCGACGGTGATCCCCAGGGCACGCTCGGGCAGCAGCTTGCGACCGTCGTTGAGCACCTCGCGCAGGGTGCGGCCCGGCGACGTACTCCATGACGATGTAGGGCTGGACGTGGCTGCCGTCGGGGGCCATCTCCTCGCCGGTGTCGTAGACCGACACGATGTGCGGGTGGTTCAGCCCGGCCGCGGACTGGGCCTCGCGGCGGAACCGGGCCTGGAAGGTCGGGTCGGTGGCCAGGTCGGTGCGCAGGCGCTTGACCGCCACCGTCCGGCCCAGACGGACGTCGGTGGCGCGGCGCACGTCGGCCATGCCGCCGCGGCCGAGCAGGCCGCCCAGCTCGTAGCGGCCGCCCACCCGGGGCCCGCCCGAGGTCGACTCATCCGTCACGGTGCTCAGCCCCCCTCGTTGCCGTCGTGCCGTGCTGGACCTGACCGTCGCCCTGGACGGTGCCCGCGCTCGTGCCCGCGTCGTGCCCGCGCTCCCCCGGGTCAGCGCCCACAGCACCAGGAGCACCAGCAGGACGGCGGCGGCGACCAGCAGCACCCGGCGGCCCCGCCACCCTCCGGTCGGGGAGTCCTCGACCAGCGCGCCGATGACCGCGGGAGGAGGTCCCCCGGGAACTCCGGGAACTCCCGGCACTCCCGGCACTCCCGGCACTCCCGGGACGGTGGCGGCGGGCAGCAGGTAGGTCCGGGTGTCGGGGTGCTCCCCGCGCAGGGCCCGGGCCAGCGCACCGGCGGTCGGGTAGCGCTCCCCGGGGTCCTTGGCGGTGGCGACCGCGACGATCTCCTGGAGCCGGGCCGGCACCTCGGCCGCCAGGGCCGGGAGCGGCTCGTACATCTGCATCATCGCGGTGGCCACCGGGGAGTCCCCCGCGAAGGGCTTGCGCCCGCTCAGGCACTCGAACAGCACGATGCCCAGGGCGTAGACGTCGCTGGCGGTGGTCGCCCGGGTCCCCAGCGCCTGCTCGGGGGAGAGGTAGTGCGGGGTGCCCACGATGTGCCCGGTGACGGTCAGCGACACCGCGTCGGCGGCGCGGGCGATCCCGAAGTCGGTCACCTTCACCTGCCCCGCCTCGGTGACCAGCAGGTTCCCCGGCTTGACGTCGCGGTGCACGATGCCCATCGTGTGGGCGGCCTCGATGCCCTCGGAGGCCTGGGCCATCAGGTCGGCCGCGAGCTCGGGGGCCAGCGGGTCGCCGGTGAGCATGGCCGAGAGCGGCAGGCCGTCCACGAGCTCCATCACCAGGAACGGCTGCAGCGCGCCGTGGGGCCCCTCGAGCTCGCCGTAGTCCAGGACCGCGGCGACGTGCGGGTGCTGCAGCGCGCCCGCGTGCCGCGCCTCGGCCGCGAACCGCGCCCGGAAGACGGCGTCGTCGGCGTACTCGCGCTTGAGCACCTTCACCGCGATCTCACGGTCGAGCAGCACGTCGGTGGCCGCCCAGACCTCACCCATCCCGCCGGTCGCGATCAACCGGTCCAGGCGGTAGCGCGGGTGCGCCGCAGCGGTGCTCACGGCTTGATCACCGCCTCCATGACCGCCTTGGCGATCGGCGCGGCCAGCCCGCTGCCGGAGATCGCGTCGCGGTCCACCCCGGCGTCCTGGACCAGGACGGCCACCGCGACCTGCGGGTCGTCGGCGGGGGCGAAGGACACGAACCACGCGTACGGCGACCGCGACGGGGTGCTCTGCGCCGTACCCGTCTTGCCGGCCACCTTCACGTCCGGGATCTGCGCGGTGGTGCCGGTGCCGCGGTCCACGACCTCGACCATCATCTGGGTCAGGGTGCTGGCGTCGGCCGGGGTCATCGCCCGCTCCGGCATCGGTTCCTCGGACGTCTTGTCCAGGACGCTGAGGTCGGGGGCGCGCACCTCGTCGACGACGTAGGGCCGCATGCCCTGGCCGTTGTTGGCGATCGTGGCCGCGACCAGGGCCATCTGCAGCGGGCTGGCCGCGACCTCGTACTGCCCGATCGCCGACAGCGCGGTCTGCGGGAGGTCGGCGTCGGCGGGGAACCGGCTGGCCGCCTGGGCGCCCAGCCCGGACAGGAAGCGCTGGCCGAACCCGAACGCGTCCGCCTGCTGGGCCAGCGCGTCGGCGCCGAGGTCGAGCCCGATCGAGCCGAAGGAGACGTTGCAGGAGACCATCAGCGCCTGGGTGAGGGTGATCGAGTCGCCGCCGCAGTTCGAGCCGTTCTCGTTGGTCAGGGGCTTGTCGGTCTGCGGCAGGGTGAGCTCGGTGCCCCCCTGCACCCGGGTGTCGGCGTCGTACTTGCCGGAGGCGAGCGCGGCCGCGGAGGTGACCAGCTTGAAGGTCGACCCGGGGGGATACACCTCCTGGATGGCCCGGTTGAACAGCGGCTTGGTCGGGTCGGCGTTGAGCCGGGTCCAGGCCTGCTCGACCTCGCCGAGGTCGTGGGAGGCGAGCAGGTCGGGGTCGTAGGTCGGGTTCGACACCATCGCCAGCACCTTGCCGCTGCTGGGCTCGAGTGCCACCACCGCGGCCTGCGTGTTGGGGCCGAGCGCCTGGATCCCCGCGAAGGCGGCGTCCTGGGCCGCCGGGTCCAGGGTCAGCGAGACCGACCCGCCCTCGGGCTGCTGGTTGCTGACCAGGTCCACGAGCCGCTTGACGAACAGCCGGGGGTCGCTGCCGGAGAGGATCTCGTTCTGGTTCGACTCCACCCCCGAGGCCCCGTAGATGTAGGAGAAGAAGCCGGTGACGTGGGCGTACTTGTACGGCTGGGGGTAGCGGCGCTGGTAGACGTAGCGGTCGTCGCTGGCCACGCTCTCGGCGACCTGACGCCCGGCGACCAGGATCGCCCCGCGCTTGCGGGCGAACTCGGAGTCGCGGACCCGGCGGTTGTCGTTGCGGTCGTTGAGGTTGCCGGCGTCGACGTACTGCAGCCAGCTGGCGTTGAGCAGCAGGGCCATGAACAGCACCAGGCAGGCCACCGCCATCCTGCGGATCGGCTTGTTCATCGGCGCACCACCTGCGTCGCGTCGTCCTCGGTCCACGGCGCGACCTCGGGGACCGGCCGGCGCACCTGGTCACTGATCCGCAGCAGCAGGCCGATGACGGCCCAGTTCGCGATCATCGAGGAGCCGCCGTACGACATGAACGGGGTGGTCAGGCCGGTCAGCGGGATCAGCCGGGTCACCCCGCCGACGACCACGAAGACCTGGAGCGCGAAGACCACGCCCAGGCCGGTGGCGACCAGCTTGCCGAACCCGTCCCGGCAGATCAGGGCGGTGCGCAGGGCGCGCTCCACGATCAGGCCGAACAGCAGCAGCACCGCGATGGTCCCGGTCAGGCCCAGCTCCTCGCCGATCGCGGCGAAGATGAAGTCGGAGTAGGAGAAGGCGATCCGCCACGGCTCACCCTGGCCGAGACCCCGGCCGACCAGCCCGCCCCAGGCCATCCCGTAGAGGCCCTCGACGATCTGGCCGAACCGGTCGGTGTCGGAGAACGGGTCGAGCCAGCCGTCGACCCGGGTCTGCACGTGGCTGAACATCAGGTACGCCGACAGCGAGCCGGCGGCGAACATCGCCGTGCCGACCACCAGCCAGCCCGGGCGCTCGGTGGCGACGTAGAGCATCACCAGGAACAGCCCGAAGAACAGCAGGCTGGAGCCCAGGTCACGCTCGAAGACCAGCACGGCCAGGCTGACCAGCCACATCACCGCGATCGGCCCGAGGTCGCGTCCCCGCGGGAAGTCGATGCCGGCCAGGCGCCGCCCGGCCAGCGCCAGGGCGTCGCGGTGCAGCACGAGGTAGCCGGCGAAGAAGATCACCAGCATCACCTTGGCGACCTCACCGGGCTGGAAGGAGAACCCGCCGATCCCGATCCAGATCTTCGCGCCGTTGATCTCGGTGCCCAGGAACGGGACCAGCGGCAGCAGCAGGAGCACCAGCGCGCCCAGTCCGAAGGTGTAGGTGTAGGCCTGCAGCCGGCGGTGGTCGCGCAACCCGATCAGCACCCCGGAGAACAGCACCACCCCGAGCGTGGTCCACATCAGCTGCTTGGCCGAGTGGTTGGTGTTCGAGGCCAGGTCGATCCGGTAGATCATCGCCAGACCGAGACCGTTGAGAGCGGTGGCGACCGGGAGCAGCACCGGGTCGGCGTACGGCGCGGTGAGGCGGACCACCACGTGCGCGCCCAGGGCGAGCACGGCCAGCCAGACCGAGTAGCCGACCATGTCGGCCGGCACCTCCTCCTTCACCCCGAGGCCCACGGCTGCGTACGCCCCGATGCCGACGGCGAGGGCCAGCACCAGCAGGACCAGCTCGGCCCCGCGGCGCCGTCGGTGGACGAACTCGCGGGACCCGCCGTCGGCCAGGGCGCTCACGGGGTGGCTCCGTCCCCGCACCCGCTGCCGGCGCTGCCGCCGGTGCCGCCGGTGCCGCGGGCGTGGGCGTGGCCGTCGCCGACGGGACCGCGGTGCGGGTGGACTGGGTGGACCGTGTCGTGGAGGCGCGGGTCGATGACGTGGTCGGGGTGCGGGTGGCCGTCCTGCTGGGCGACGAGGTGGGCGTCCTGCTGGGTGAGGAGGTGGGGGTGGGCGTCGGTGTGGCGCAGGCGTCGGCCTGCTCGACGAGGTCGGCCACGATCCGTCGGGCGTCGGTCAGGTCGTCGGCGACGATCCCGGCGGCGACCAGCCCCTGGTTGTACGGCGGCAGGTCGGCCACCCGGAGCCGGGCGGTCTCGTAGGGGTGCGAGAGCTCGAGCCCGGGGACGTCCATCTGCACGCCCTGGAAGACCGCGACCTGGGGGCCGTCCGCGGCCACGAAGTACTGGGTCTGCGACCAGGAGTAGCCCGCGACGGCCCCGCCACCGAGCACGGCCAGCAGGACCACCACCAGGGCGACCCGGCGCAGGCCGGCCCGACGCCGCGGGGGCCGGGGCGCGTACCGCAGCTCCTCGGGGTCGATCGCGGCGGCCGGTGTGACCGGCTCCAGCTCGCCGGTGTCGCTCTGCCGGTGCCGCTGCAGGGCCCGGCTCAGCATGCCGCCGCGGCGCGGCTGGTCCGCGGCCGCGCCGACCAGCATCGGTCCGACCGCCGCGGCCGCCGTGAGCTCGGGGTCGTCGGCGGCCGCGTCGGCGGGGAGCACCTCGGCCACGATGACGGTCACGTTGTCGGTGGTCCCGCCGTCCAGGGCGGCCTGCACCAGGCCCAGGGCGGCGGCGTCGACGGTGTCGCGGCCCAGCACCAGGGCCAGGTCGGGGTCGGTCACCGCGCCCGAGCAGCCGTCCGAGCACAGCATCACCCGGTCGCCGACCTCGAGGTCGACGTGGAACAGGTCCGGCTCGGTGTCGTGCACGCCGTCGACGGCCCGCAGGATGATGTGCCGGTGCGGGTGGACCCGGGACTCCTCCTCGGAGATCCGGCCCTCGTCGACCAGGGTCTGCACGAACGTGTGGTCCTTGGTCAGCTGGCGCAGCTCGCGGCCGCGGAGCAGGTAGGCCCGGCTGTCGCCCACGTGGACGAAGCCCAGCCGGGTGCCGTCGAACAGCGCGGCGGTCACCGTGGTGCTGGTGCCGTCGAGCTCGGGGTCCTGCTCGACCATCTCGGCGAGCTTGTCGTGGACCCGGTGCACGGCCCCGGCCAGGGCGGGCAGCATCTCGGTGCTGGGGGTCTCGTCCAGCCGGCGGAGCAGGTGGACCGCGGTGGCGCTGGCCACGTCGCCGTACGCCGCGCCGCCGACACCGTCGGCGACCACCAGCAGGTGCTCGCTGGCGTAGCCGGAGTCCTGGTTCTCCTTGCGGTGCCGCCCGAGGTCGGAGACCGCGGAGAACCGCAGCCGCAGCGCGGGCCGGGTCGCGGTGGCATCGGGGGTGGTCTCGCTGGGGGGCGCGGTCACGGGGCTACTTCTTCAGCTCGACGGTCGTCTTGCCCACGCGGACCTGGGTGCCGAGCTGGATCGCGGTGGCCTGCGTGAGCCGCTGGGAGCCGATGTAGGTGCCGTTGGTCGAGCCGAGGTCCTCGACGTAGAAGGTGCCCTCGGAGGTGCCGATCCGGGCGTGCCGGGTGGAGACGTAGTCGTCGTCGAGCCGGATCGCCGCGTCGCTGCCCCGGCCGATCAGGATCGGGCCGTCGGCCAGCGGCACGGAGTGACCCGCGCTCGGGCCGTCCACGACGACCACCTGGGTCGGCGCCCCCCGCGGGGGCTTGGCCGGTTTGCGGGTGGCCTTCTCCTGGGCCCGGCGCTCCCGCCGGGACGGCTCCACGGCGGCCTCGACCCGGGCCCCGAACATGTCGGAGCGGATCACCGAGATCGCGCCGAGCACGAAGATCCACAGGATCGCCAGGTAGGCGAACCGGATGAGCAACAGGGTCAGCTCCTGCACGGGGCGCTCACCGCTCCTGGCTGACGAAGCGGACCCGGATGTCGGTGTTCCCGATCCGCACGACGGAGCCGTCCTCGAGCGCCGCCTCGGCGACCCGGCGGCCGTCGACGAGGGTGCCGTTGGTCGAGCCGAGGTCGGCCACGGTCACGCTGGGGGCGACCCGGCCGCCGCCGCTGACCCGGAACTCCGCGTGCCGCCGGCTCACCCCGGGGTCGTTGATCCGCAGGTCCGCCTCGGAGCCTCGGCCGATCACCATGCCCGGAGGCACCAGGGCGTGCCGGCTGCCGTTGACCTCGACCGAGACCGACGCGCCGCGGGCGGGACCGGGAGCCGCCGCGGCGGGTGCGGTGACCTGCGCGGTGGCGGTGCTGCGGACCTGGAAACGACCGGTGACCAGGTCCTCGTCACGCAGGAACTCCACCGACACCGGCCCGGCGAAGACGTAGCGCTGCTCCTCGGCGTGCTCGCGGAGCAGGTCGAGGAGCTCTTCGCCGAGCGCCTGCTCGTAGGGCTGCAACCGGTCGTGGTCGACACCGGAGAGCTCGACGACGAAGGTGTTGGGGACCAGCCGCCGGTTCCGGGACAGGATCTGGGCCGAGTTGTCGAGCTCGCGCTGCAGCGCCGCGGCCAGCTCCACCGGCTGCACGGCACTGCGGAAGGCCTTGGCGAAGGCGCCGGAGACGGCCTGCTCCAGCCTGCTCTCGAACCGCTGCAGCATTCCCATGGCGCCTCCTCTCTCTCGTGCGGACCGGGTTCCGGCCGGTCGGGTGAAGCCTGGTACGCCGGTCAGAGCATCTCCTGAAGCCACGCCGGAACCACCGGCGCCCCTGACGACAGTCAAGAGCAGATCGTATCCGCCGGTCCCGGTTTGGGCCGGATGCCGCACGTGGGATAGCCTTGCCGCTGCTTCACGCGCGAGTGGCGGAATAGGCAGACGCGCACGGTTCAGGTCCGTGTGCCCGAAAGGGCGTGGGGGTTCAACTCCCCCCTCGCGCACGTGAGAAGCCCCGGGTCCACGACCCGGGGCTTCGTCTTCTCCCGGGGTCTCTTCCGGCCTTCAGCCGGCCCTCACGTCGACAACGATTTGGTCACGGCCGCCTGCTTGTCCGGGTTTGTACCTGCTGGTCGGTCGCCGGAAACACCTGCGGAACACATCCCGAGGCCAACGGAAACGTCGCGTCCTTAACTTTCGAGTCCAGTGCACAGCCACTCAGGCTGCTGTGACCCAGCCCCGCACCGGGGTGGACACGAGGGGACGTTTGCCGTGAAGACAACAACCGTACGAGTCGTCGCAGGGGGAGCCTCCTTCGCCGCCGCGGTGATGCTCGCCGGCTGTGGCGGGGCCAAGACGAGCGACGCGACCAGCACCACCGCCGGCTCCTCGGCGGAGTCGTGCGTCGACACCTCCGGCGACACGGTCAAGCTCGGCTTCCTCAACTCGCTGACCGGCGGCATGGCGATCTCCGAGAAGACCGTCTCCAACGTGCTGCACATGGCCGCCGACGAGATCAACGCCGCGCGGCGGCATCATGGGCAAGAAGATCGAGTACGTCCAGGAGGACGGCGCGACCGACTGGCCCACCTTCGCGGAGAAGACCGAGAAGCTGCTCACCCAGGACTGCGTCGCCGCGATCTTCGGCGGCTGGACCTCGTCCTCGCGCAAGGCCGTGAAGCCGGTCGTCGAGAAGAACAACGGCCTGCTTCTTCTACCCGGTGCAGTACGAGGGCCTCGAGGCGTCGCCGAACATCTACTACACCGGCGCGACCACCAACCAGCAGATCCTCCCGGCGATGGACTTCCTCGCCGTCCAAGGGCGTGAAGACGCTGTTCCTCGCCGGCTCGCGACTACGTCTTCCCGCGCACCGCGAACGCGATCATCAAGCTCTACGCCGCCGAGCTCGGCATCGAGATCGTCGGCGAGGAGTACGTCCCGCTCGACAAGGACGACTGGACCACCCAGGTCGCGAAGATCGTCGAGGCCAAGCCCGACTTCATCTTCAACACCATCAACGGCTCGTCGAACGTCGGCTTCGTCAAGGCCTACTACCGACGCCGGCCTCAAGGCGGCGACGACGCCGATCATCTCGGTGTCGATCGCCGAGGAGGAGGCGCCGGCCATGGGCCACGAGGTCACCGGCCAGTACGCGTCCTGGAACTACTTCGAGTCGCTCAAGACCCGCGCCAACCACGAAGTTCATCACAGACTGGAAGGCCTACCCCAGCCAGCAGCGGCGTGACCTCCGACCCGATGGAGGCCGCCTACATCTCGCTGTACCTCTACAAGGCGCTCGTCGAGGCGGCCGGCTCGTTCGACGTCGACAAGGTCAACGCCGCGGCGAAGACGAGGCCATCACGTTCGACGCCCCCGAGGGCACCGTCATGCTCGACGGCGAGAACCACCACATCTCGCAAGCCGGGTCACATCGGCCAGATCAACGCCAACAACCAGTTCGACATCGTCTGGTCCTCCGACGCGTCCGATCGAGCCCGACCCGTTCCTCAAGGGCTACGACTGGTTCCCGGCCGACGATCCGCGACGCAGCTCGTCGAAGCCGCGGGCTGATCGCCCGCTCGCACCCGGACGCGGGGTCCCGTGCCTGCCGCGGCACGGGACCCCGCTCCCCACCCGCCACCCGCTGCACAGAGAGCGAGCGCACGTGGACACCCTGATCGCGCCGCTGCTGAACGGCACCGCCGAGGTGCGCTGCTCCTCCTCGCCGCGCTCGGCCTCGCGCTCACCTTCGGCCAGATGGGCGTGATCAACATGGCGCACGGCGAGTTCCTGCATGGCCGGCGCCTTCTGCGCCTACCTGGACCCAGCAGGTCGTCGCCTCCAGCAACCTCTCGATCCTGGTCGCGCTGCCGGTCGCCTTCGTCGTCGCCGGGCTGCTCGGCCTGCTGCTGGAGGTCACCATCATCCAGTGGATGTACCGACCGGCCGCTCGACACCCTGCTGGCCACGGTCGGTGTCAGCCTGGTCCTGCAGCAGGTCGTCCCTGCAGATCTTCCCGCAGCAGGGCGTCCCGGTGGAGAAGCCGAGCCTGGCTCGACGGGCAGTTCGACGTCCTCGGCTACGCCTGGCCGCTGCGGCAGGTGTTCACCATCGTGCTGGCGCTGGTCTGCCTCGCCGCGCTGGCGGCCTGGCTCAAGTACACCTCGTTCGGCCGCCGCATCCGGGCGACCGTGCAGAACCGGGACCTCGCCGAGACGCTCGGGATCGCCACCCGCATCGTCGACCGCCTCACCTTCTTCGTCGGGTCGGGTCTGGCCGGGGTCGGCGGGGTCGCGGCGTCGCTGATCGGCGGCACGAACTCCCAGATGGGCACGCAGTACATCATCCCGGCCTTCCTCGTCGTCGTCGCCGGCGGCATCGGCCAGCTCAAGGGCACCGTCATCGCCGCCTGGGCGGTCGGCGTCGTCACCGCCGTACTTGGCCGACTGGACGACCGGCAGCCTGGCCCAGGTCTCACCTTCGTCCTCGTGGTCGTCTTCCTGCAGGTCAAGCCCCAGGGCCTGTTCACCGTCCGAACCCGGGGCCTGGCATGAGTGCCACAGACCTCGAGAGCCGCCATCGACCGTCGGTGATCGCGGAGCCCCCACCGCCGACGCCCCGACGGTCCCGGACCGCGCTGCTGCGGCCGTGGGGCTCCCTGCTCGGCATCGCGGTGCTCGCCGTCCTGCTGCTGGTGGTCGCGCCCCCCGTCCTCAGCGACTTCCGGCTCAACAACCTCGGCAAGTACTGCTGCTGGGCCATCGCCGCCGTCGGCATCGGCCTGGCCTGGGGCCGCGGCGGGATGCTCGTGATGGGTCAGGGGGTGTTCTTCGCGCTCGGGCGCCTACGCGATGGCGATGCACCTCACGCTGGAGACCGCGGGCCCGACAGCATCCCGGTCTTCATGATCCTCTACGACCCGCTCGCGCCGCTCCCGGCGTTCTGGGAGCCGTTCCGCAGCGGGGCGTTCACGCTCTGTCGCCATCGTGCTGCTCCCGGTGATCGTGGCCGGCATCCTCGGCTACGCGCTGTTCAAGCGCCGGGTCAAGGGCGCGTACTTCGCGATCCTGTCCCAGGCGCTCGCCGTCGCGCTCGCCTACCTGATCAGCTCCACGATCCGCTAGACCGGCGGCGACACCGGGCTCAGCGACTTCAAGTACTTCTTCGGCTTCGTCCTGAACGACCCGGCCAACAAGCGCATGGTCTACCTCATCGCGGCCGCGCTGCTCGTCGCTGTGCCTGCTGGTGGTGTGGCAGCTCTACCGCAGCCGCTTCGGTGAGCTCCTCGTCGCCACCCGGGACGCCGAGGAGCGCGTGCGCTTCCTCGGCTACGACCCGGCCAACATCAAGCTCGTCGCCTTCGTCGTCGCCGCGCGTGATGGCCAGCATCGGCGGCGCGATGTTCGTGCCCGATCGTCGGCATCATCTCGCCCGAGGAGATCGGCGCCGCCGCCTCGATCCTCATGATCGCCGGCGTCGCCTTCGGCGGCCGCGCCTCGCTCTTCGGCCCGGCGCTCGGCGCGCTGCCGCTCGGCTAGGGCCGGTCGAGCCTCGGCGCGGCCTGGCAGGACGGCTGGATCTACATCCTGGGCCTGCTGTTCATCGTCGTCACCCTGTTCCTGCCCGACGGCCTGGCCTCGCTGCCGAAGCGCCTCGGAGCCGGCTCGACGCGACCACGCCGAGGAGGAGCACGACATGACCGGGCAGGACTACGTCGAGGTCCGGGGCCTCTGCGTCGACTTCGACGGCTTCAAGGCCAACGAGGGCGTCGACGTGACGTTCCTCCAGGGCCGGATCCACTTCCTGATCGGGCCGAACGGCGCCGGCAAGACCACCTGCTCGACGCGCTCACGGGGCTGGTGCAAGGGCACCGGGTCCGCGCGCTCGGCAACAAGGACCTGCTGGCGCTGAGTCCCACCAGATCTCGCGCGCGGGGGTCGGCCGGACCTTCCAGACCGCGAGCGTGTTCGAGGAGCTGACGGTGCTGCAGAACCTGGACATCGCCGGCGGTGTGCACCGCCGGTCCTGGGGCATGCTGCGGGCCCGGCGCGGCGTCCCCGACTACGTGGCCGCGGCGATGGAGACGGTGGGCCTGGCCGACCTGAGGGACCGCCCGGCCGGCATCCTGTCGCACGGCCAGAAGCAGTGGCTCGAGATCGGGATGCTGCTGGTGCAGGACGCCAAGGTGCATGTTCCTCGACGAGACCGTCGCCGGGATGAGCCACGAGGAGCGCGACCGAGACCGGCGAGCTGCTGCAGCGCATCGCGCCGAAGCGCACCATCGTCGTGATCGAGCACGACATGGACTTCGTGCGCAGCTACGCCGACATCGTGACGGTGCTGCACGCGGGCAAGGTGCTCGCCGAGGGCACGGTCGCCGAGATCCAGGCCGACCCCCGGGTCCAGGAGGTCTACCTCGGACGGAGCACGGAGGGTGCCGCACATGAGTGAGCCGATGCTCGAGCTGGTCGACGTCACGGCCGGCTACGGGCGCAGCATGGTGCTGCACGACGTGAGCCTCACCGTGCCGCTCGGCGGCGGGGTCGCCCTGATGGGGCACAACGGCGCCGGCAAGACCACCCTGCTGCGGGTCGCGGTCGGGCTGCTGCCCGTCCGCAGCGGCCGGGTCCTGCTCGACGGCGAGGACGTCACGAAGCTGCGCCCCAACGCGCGGGTCAAGCGGGGCCTGGGCTACGTGCCGCAGGGTCAGCTGAGCTTCCCGTTGATGACGACGCTGGAGAACCTCCAGCTCGTCACGACCAGGCAGGCCCGCGATCGACGAGGTGCTCGACCTCTTCCCGGCCCTGCCGCCGCTCCTGGGGCGCCGCGCCGGCCTGCTCTCGGGAGGTCAGCGCCAGCAGCTGTCCATCGCGCGGACGCTCCTGACCGCGCCCCGCCTGCTCATCCTCGACGAGCCCACCGAGGGCATCCAGCCCAACGTCGTCGCCGAGATCGAGCGGGTGATCTCGGACCTGACCCGGCGGGGCGACCTCTCGGTCCTGCTCGTCGAGCAGCACGTCGGCTTCGCCCTGCGCGCCACCGACTCCTACTACGTGCTGGAGTCCGGTCGGATCGCGGCGCAGGGGCACGGCGGTGCGGCCGCCGTCGACGACGTGCGCAGCGCGATGGCGGTGTGAGATGCACCTGACTCCGTCCGACACCGAGAAGCTCCTGCTCGCGATGGCCGGCATGGTCGCCCGGGACCGCCTCTCCCGGGGGGTGCTCCTCAACTACCCCGAGTCCGTGGCCCTGCTCAGCACCTGGGTGATCGAGCGGGCGCGGGAGGGGGCGAGCGTGCCCGAGCTGATGGAGACCGGCCGCGAGGTGCTCACCCGGGACCAGGTGATGCCGGACGTGGTCCACATGCTCACCGACGTCCAGGTCGAGGCGACCTTCCCGGACGGCCGCAAGCTCGTCACGCTGCACCACCCGATCTCCTGACCCCCACGACCGAAGGACGACCACGTGGCCAGCTCCACCGAAGGACCCGGTGCGGTGCGCACCGCACCGGGAACCCATGTCCTCAACGCCGATCGCACCGACGACGAGCGCCGCACGCTGGTGATCGTGAACACCGGCGACCGACCGGTGCAGATCGGCTCGCACATCCACCTGTCCGAGGTGAACGCGGCCCTGGCCCTCGACCGGTCCGCCGCCGAGGGCTTCCGCCTCGACATCCCGTCGGGCACCTCGCGCCGCTTCGAGCCCGGCGCCTCCCGGGAGGTCGCCCTGGTCGCCCTCCGCGGCGCGCGTCTGGTGCCCGGCATCCAGATCAAGGAGGCCTGAGCCGTGGAGATCTCTCGCGCGGACTACGCGGCGCTGTACGGCCCGACCGTCGGCGACCAGGTCCGGCTCGGTGACACCGACCTGTGGATCGAGATCGAGGAGGACCACACCTTCGGCGGCGAGGAGGCGGTCTTCGGGGGTGGCAAGTCGATCCGTGAGTCGATGGCCCAGTCGACCCGGTCGCGGGCCGAGGGCGTTCCGGACACGGTGATCACCAACGCGGTGGTGCTCGACCACACCGGGATCTTCCGGGCCGACGTGGGCATCCGGGACGGGCGGATCACGGCCCTGGGCCGCTCGGGCAACCCCGACATCGCTGACGGGGTCCACCCGGACCTGGTGATCGGGCCGTCCACCGACATCATCTCGGGCGAGGGGAAGATCCTCACCGCCGGTGCCATCGACATCCACGTCCACTTCTTGTCACGATCACAGATCTACGAGGCCCTGGCGACCGGCATCACCACCGTCGGGGGTGGGGGGACCGGGCCCTCCGAGGGATCCAAGGCCACCACGGTGACACCGGGTGCCTGGCACCTGCAGACCATCCACCGCGCCCTGGACCCGCTGCCGGTGAACGTCCTGCTGATGGGCAAGGGCAACACCGTGTCGGCCGCCGGGCTGGCCGAGCAGGCCCTGGCCGGAGCGGCCACCTACAAGTGCCACGAGGACTGGGGGTCGACACCGGCGGCGATCGACGCCGCCCTGCGCGCGGCCGACGAGTTCGGTCTCCAGGTCGCGCTGCACTCCGACAGCCTGAACGAGGCCGGCTACCTGGAGTCCACGCTGGCGGCGATCGGTGGCCGCTCCATCCACGCCTTCCACGCCGAGGGCGCGGGCGGTGGTCACGCCCCGGACATCTTGAAGGTGGCCGGTCAGGCCCACGTGATCCCGGGGTCGACCAACCCGACCCTGCCGCACACGGTGAACACGGTGGCCGAGCACCTCGACATGCTGATGGTGTGCCACCACCTGAACCCGCGGGTGCCGGAGGACCTCGCCTTCGCGGAGTCGCGGATCCGGGCGACCACGATCGCCGCCGAGGACGTCCTCCACGACCTGGGCGCGCTGTCGATCACCTCCTCCGACGCCCAGGCGATGGGCCGGATCGGTGAGGTCGTCACCCGGACCTGGCAGGTCGCGCACGTGATGAAGCTGCGCCGCGGGTCGTTGGGCGGACCGGCCGACAACGTGCGGGCCAAGCGCTACGTCGCGAAGTACACGATCAACCCGGCGATCGCGCACGGGATCGACCACGAGATCGGTTCGGTGGAGCCGGGCAAGCTCGCGGACCTGGTGCTCTGGGAGCCGAAGTTCTTCGGGATCCGGCCGGCGGTCGTCCTCAAGGGCGGGGCGCTGGTGTGGGGTGCCCTGGGTGACCCGAACGCGTCGATCCCCACCCCCCAGCCGGTGCTGATGAGGCCCGCGCTCGTCGTCGAGGACGGGGCCGACCACTCGGTCACCTTCGTGGCCCCCGCGGCGATCGACGACGGGCTCGAGGGCCGGCTGGGGCTGCGTCGCCGCCTGGCGGCGGTCCGGCCGACGCGCGAGATCGGCAAGGCGCAGATGATCCACAACGACGCACTTCCGGTCATCGACGTGGACCCCGAGACGTTCGCGATCTCGATCGACGGCGAACCGGTCGAGCCCAGCCCCGCGAGCCGGCTGCCGCTGGCCCAGCTGTACACGATGTTCTGACGGGCGCGGCTGCCGATGTCCGCCGAGCTCGTGGCCATGTTCCTCGCCGACGCCCGCCTCCCGGTCGCCGGCCACACCCAGTCCGCCGGCCTGGAGCCCGCCCTGCGCGAGGGGCTCCGCGCCGACCAGGTGCCGGCCTACCTCGGGGCCCGGTTGGAGACCGTCGTCCGCGTCGAGGCCGGGACCGCCGTGGTCGCCCTGCACGCGCTCCGGCAGGGCCTGCCCCTCGCGCCGGTCGAGGCGGCGTGGGCGGCCCGGACGCCGAGCGCGGCGATGCGCGCCACCTCGCGCACCCTGGCCCGCGGCTACCTGCGGCTGGCGAGACGACTGTGGCCGACGTCGGCGCCGATCGCGACCGTGTCCGCCCTCCCCTCGCCGAGCAGGGCCCTGGTCCTCGCCGGAGTCGCCGCGGAGCACGGGCTGAGCCCGGCGCTGCTGGTCCGCCTGATCGGCTACGACGAGAGCCAGACCGTCGCCGCGGCCGCCCTCAAGCTCACCCCGCTCGACCCGGCCGTCACCACCGGCTGGGTGTGGTCGGCCCTCCCCGCCGTGGACGCGCTCGCCGGCGAGGTGTCGGGCCTGACGGCGCCGGACCAGATCCCGGCCTGTGGCGCCCCCCAGATCGAGGCGTGGGCCGAAGCCCACGCCCGCACCACCAGGAGGTTGTTCAGTGCCTGACACCACCCCATCCCGGCGGGGTCTCCGCCTCGGCGTGTGCGGTCCCGTGGGGACCGGGAAGAGCTCGACGATCGCCCTGCTCTGCCGAGAGCTCTCGGGGGACCTCGAGCTCGGCGTGATCACCAACGACATCTACACCGACGAGGACGCCCGGTTCCTCCGGTCCGCCGGCGTGCTCGACCCGGCCAGGATCCGTGCCGTGGAGACCGGAGCCTGCCCGCACACCGCGATCCGTGACGACATCACCGCGAACCTGATGGCCGTCGAGGAGCTGGAGCAGGAGTTCGAGCCCCTGGACATCGTCCTGGTGGAGTCCGGCGGGGACAACCTCACCGCCACCTTCTCCCCCGCACTGGTCGACGTCCAGATCTTCGTGCTCGACGTGGCAGGGGGTGGCGACGTCGCTCGCAAGGGCGGCCCCGGCATCGAGCGCGCCGACCTGCTGGTGATCAACAAGACCGACCTCGCGCCGTACGTCGGGGTGGACCTGCCTCTCATGGTCGCCGACGCGTCCCGGGCCCGGGAGGCCCGGCCCGTGCTGGCCCTGTCCCGGCTGGACCCGGACTCGGTCGCCTCCCTCGCCGCGTGGGTGCGCCACCGACTCGCCGACCACCGGGAGGGGTCCCTGGTCCCGACCGACCCCGGGCCGATGGCACCGCACTCCCACGGGTCCGAGCCGGCCCACTCCCCTGCGCACGAGGCACACCACCATGACGTCGCTCTCCGTGCCTAGCGCGGCAACGGCGCAGGGCAGCGCCTGCCGGATCCGCGTGGCGGCCGGCGCGGCGGGTGGTCCGACGGTCGTCAGGTTCCGGAGCGAAGGGTCCGCGTGCTCGCCACGGCTGCGGCCGATGCTGCTCTCGGTGACCCCGTGGCTCGCACGGATCTCCCTGGTGCCGGAGGGGGCCCTGCTGCTGGCCGGTGACGTCATCGAGATCGACGTCGAGGTGGGCCCGGGCGCCCACCTCGAGCTGGTCGAGCCCGGCGGGACGGTCGCCTACGCGATGCCGGCCGGGACGGGCACGCTGGGACGTCCGCCTCACGGTCGGCGAGGGTGCGTCCCTGCGCTGGCACGGCGAACCCTTCGTCGTGTCCGAGGACGCCGTGGTGGACCGCGACACGCGGGTCTGCCTCGGGCGGGGGGCGAGCCTGCTCCTGCGCGAGACCCTGGTGCTCGGCCGGTCGGGTGAGCACGCGGGTCGGCTGGAGACCCGGACCCGCGTGGTCGGACCGTCGGGGCCCGTCCTCGTCGAGGACCTGTCGCTGGGCCCGACGGCCCAGCGCCCGGGCGTCCTGGGTCCGGCGCGCGTCCTGGACTCGGTCCTCTGCTGGGGGGACCGGTGGCGGGGCGAGGTCCCGGAGCACCGGTTCGACCTCGAGGGCGGCGGGGTGCTGTGGCGCTCCCTCGGCAGCGAGCTCCACACGACGGGGCTGGGCGAGACCTGGACGAGGGTGTCGGGGTCGGCCCCGGACCCCGGTGGGTCCGAGCACCGGTCCGACGGGCTCAGGCCTCCTGGGTGAGGCGCCCGGCCTCGACCACCCACCGCCGGTCCAGGCGTACGTGGTCGAGCAGGCGGCGGTCGTGGGAGACCAGCAGCAGCGCCCCGTCGTAGCTCTCCAGCGCCTCCTCGAGCTGCTCGATGGCGGGCAGGTCGAGGTGGTTGGTCGGCTCGTCGAGCACCAGCAGGTTGACCCCCCGGGCCTGGAGCAGGGCCAGCGCGGCGCGGGTGCGCTCCCCGGGCGAGAGCCGGCCCACCGGGCTGGTCACCTGGTCGGCCTTGAGCCCGAACTTCGCCAGCAGCGTGCGCAGGTCGGCCGGCGCCTGGTCGGGGAGCACCGCCTCGAAGGCGTCGCCGAGCGGGAGCGCCTCGTCGAGACCGGTGCGGGCCTGGTCGACCCGCCCCACCGCGACGCTGGCCCCGAGCGAGGCCGACCCCGTGTCGGGGACCAGGTCGCCCAGCAGCAGCCCCAGCAGCGTGGTCTTGCCCGCGCCGTTGGCCCCGGTGATCCCGATCCGCTCCCGGGCGGCGACCTGGGCCGACACCGGACCGAGGACGAAGTCGCCGCGCCGCAGCAAGGCCTCGTTCGCGGTCGCCACGACGGCGCTGGAACGCGGGGCCGACCCGATCGTGAACTGCAGGGCCCACTCCTTGCGCGGCTCCTCGACCTCGTCGAGCCGGGCGATCCGGGACTCCATCTGACGGACCTTCTGAGCCTGCTTCTCGGAGGACTCGGTGGCGGCCTTGCGCCGGATCTTGTCGTTGTCGGGGGACTTCTTCATCGCGTTGCGGACCCCCTGGGAGCTCCACTCGCGCTGGACCCGGGCCCGGGCGACGAGGTCGGCCTTCTTGCCGGCGAACTCGTCGTAGGCCTCCCGGGCGTGCCGCCGGGCCACCGCGCGCTCGTCGAGGAAGGCGTCGTACCCGCCGTCGTAGACCGCCACCTGGCGCTGGGCCAGGTCGAGCTCCACCACCCGGGTCACGCAGCGGGACAGGAACTCGCGGTCGTGGGAGACCAGCACCACCCCGGCCCGCAGGCCGCGCACGAAGGACTCCAGCCGCTCCAGCCCCCGCAGGTCGAGGTCGTTGGTCGGCTCGTCGAGCAGCACGACGTCGAACCGGCTGAGCAGCAGCGCGGCCAGCGCCGCGCGCGCCGCCTGGCCCCCGGACAGCGAGGTCATCAGTGCGGACGGACCCACGTCGAGGCCCAGGTCGGCCAGCACCGCCGGGACGCGGTCGTCGAGGTCCGGGGCGCCGCTGGCCAGCCAGTGGTCCAGCGCCACGGCGTACGCGTCGTCGGCGCCCGGAGCACCCCCGGCCATCGCCTCCGCGGTCGACTCCATCGCCGCGGTGGCGGCCGTCGCCCCGGTCCGCCGGGACAGGTACGCCGCCACGGTCTCCGCGGCCCGCCGCTCGTGCTCCTGAGGGAGCCAGCCGACAAAGGCGTCGCCCGGGGCGGTGCTCACGGTCCCCTCCAGGGGGGCGTCGAGCCCGCCGAGCAGGCGGAGCAGTGTCGACTTGCCGGCCCCGTTGGCCCCGACCACCCCGACCACGTCGCCGGGCGCGACGGTGAAGGACAACTTGTCGAACAGGGTGCGGTGGGCGTGACCGCCGGCCAGGTTCTTGGCCACTAGGGTGGCGCTCATGCCCGGTTCCTCATGGGGCCATCCTCCCAGGCCGAGGGCCCTCGTCGAGCCACCCGGCGCCCAGCCGTCGCAGCTGCCCGAGCACGGCGTCGCGGGGGTCCGCGCCGGTGGCTGCCGGCTCCCAGGCGCACAGCGCGGCGTAGGACCAGGTCCGGTCCCCGTCCCGGACGAGCCCCACGTCGGCCCGTACGCCCGGGTCGGTGCCGGTCTTGTTCCAGACCTGCCGGTCGCGGTCCGGGGTGTCGTGGGCCAACGGGTCGAGACCGTAGGACGCCGGCACCATCGACAGGTCGGCCCCGCCCGCCAGCCAGCCCAGGACCAGGCCGCTCACCTCGGACCCGACCACGCGGCCGGTGGCCAGGTCGGCGAACAGCGACGCCCAGTCCTCGGCACAGCCCTCGCTGAGCGTGCCGGGGTCCTCGGCGGTCCGCCGGTCCCGGACCACGTCGTGCAGGGTCGAGCCGCCGGGCGCGAGCGACCGGGCCCGGGCCTGTACGGCGTCGAGACCGAGCAGGTCCAGCAGCACGTTGGTAGCCCAGTTGTCGCTCACCGAGCCGACCAGCCTGGCCACGTCCTGGACCGGCAGCGACACGGTCGACAGGTGCTGCCACAGGCCCGAGTCCGCGACCGGGACGACGGCCGTCCGGTCGAGCAGCCTCCCGGGCTCGACCCGTCCGTCCACCAGGCGCACGGCCAGCTCGACCAGCACGAACACCTTGGCCACGCTGGCCGTGGGCAACAGGACGGTCGCGTCGCGGCTGTGCAGGACTGCCCCGGTCGCCACGTCGCGGACCTGCATGCTCCACCGGGTCCCGACCGGTCCGAGCGTGGTCGTCGTCATGGGCTGGCACCCTACGGGCCTAGATCAGGACGATCCCGGGCACGATGAGTCCATGTCTGTGTCTTCCCCGGGGTCCGCCCCTGCTGCCGCCCCTGCTGCCGCCCCTGATCCTGACTCCCGTCCGGGCTCCGGTTCCGCTTCGGGTGGGGCCCCTGCCCCGTCCCGGGAGCAGGTGCTGGGCCACGGGGTGACCTGGATGTCCCGCTGGACCCTGAGGATCGCGATCCTCTTCGTCGGCGCGTACCTGCTCGGCCGGGTGGTCTCCCTGACCTGGAGCATCCTGCTCCCGGTGATCCTGGCGCTGATCCTGACCACGGTGCTCGAGCCGCCGGCCCGGATCCTGCGGGAGAAGGCGAGGTTCCCCGCCGCCCTGGCGGCCGCGGCGACCATCCTGGTCAGCCTGGGGATCGTGGGCGCGGGCCTGTTCCTGGTCGCCCCCTCGGTGGGCACCCAGGCCAACGAGATCGCGACCAGCGCCTCGGACGGCCTCAGCCAGCTCGAGACCTGGGTCGTCGACAACAACCTGGCCACCGAGGAGCAGGTCAACTCGGTGATCTCCACCGCCCAGGACCGGCTCCGCTCCAGCGCGAGCACCATCACCACAGGCGTACTGATCGGCGTCAGCGCGGTGAGCTCGGTCCTGATCAACCTGGTGCTGACCCTGGTGCTGTCGTTCTTCTTCCTCAAGGACGGCCAGCGGTTCCTGCCCTGGCTCGGCGGCGTGGTCGGTGAGACCCCGGGGCGGCACGTGGTCGAGGTCGGCTCGAGGGCGTGGGAGACGCTCGGCGGCTTCATCCGCACCCAGGCCCTGGTCGGCCTCATCGACGCGGTCCTGATCGGGCTGGCCCTGGTCGTGGTCGGGGTCCCGCTGGCCTTCCCGCTGGCCGTGCTCACCTTCTTCGCCGCCTTCGCCCCGATCATCGGCGCGGTCGACCGTAGGCGCTCTGGCCGTGCTGGTGGCCCTGGTCTCGAACGGCTTCGTCGCCGCGGTGATCATCGCTGTCTCCGTGCTGGTCGTCCAGCAGCTCGAGGGCAACGTGCTGCTGCCGTGGCTACAGGGCAAGAGCCTGGACCTGCACGCCGGGGTCGTGCTGCTCTCGATCGTGCTGGGCTCGACCCTGTTCGGGGTCAAGGGTGCCTTCTTCGCCGTCCCCGCGGTGGCCATCGCGGCCGTGGTGCTGCGCTACGTCAACGAGCAGGTCGTGCTGCGCACGGAGCCGGTCGACGAGGCGCCGGACGAGGTGAGCGACCCCCCGGGCACCGTGGCCGACCCCGACGTCGAGCAGGACCTCGCCGAGGAGCGCGACGTCCGGGTCGACCGCGGGTAGCCCCCGACGCACGGGGCACCGTTTCTCAGCCGGTGGTGGTGACCCTTGACACACCACGGCGCGCTGGGCAGGGTCACCGCATGAGCGCAGAGACGACGGTCAGCATCATTCCTTGCGGAGCGATGACCGCGGACCTGACGTGGATGCTGCTGGCGCCGGGACGCGCCATGCAGCCCCGTCAGCACCGGGGCCAGCCCGCCGAGTGGACGGACGTGCCCACGCACTGCGTCCTGGTCGACACCCCGGACGGCAAGCTGCTGTGGGACACCAGCTGCCCCCGCGACTGGGAGGAGCGGTGGGAGCCCACCGGTCTCCAGGACTTCTTCCCCTACGACAAGGTGAGCGAGGAGGAGTTCCTCGACTCCCGTCTGCGTCAGCTCGGCGTGGCGCCGGGCGACATCGACTACGTGGTCTTCTCGCACCTGCACTTCGACCACGCCGGCAATGCCCAGATGTTCAAGGACACCGACGCCAAGCTGGTGTGCAGCGACGTGGAGAAGGAGTACGCCTTCGGCTTCGACGGCCCCTTCGCCGGCGCCCACCTCAAGGCCGACTACGAGGGCCTGGAGTTCCAGACCGTCTCGGGCGACGCGGAGTTCCTGCCCGGCGTGACGTTCCTGCAGACCCCCGGCCACACGGTCGGCAGCATGTCCATGCGGGTCGACCTCCCCGAGACCGGGACGATGATCTTCACCGCCGACGCGATCTACCGCGGGGAGAGCTACGGCCCGCCGGCCACGCCCGCCTCGATCGTCAACAACCTCGAGCAGTGGTTCGGCTCGGTCGAGAAGCTGCGCGACCTGGCCACCGAGACCGACGCGACGGTGGTGTTCGGACACGACCCCGAGCAGGTCAACACCCTGCGTCACGCCCCGGACGGGATCTACCGGTGAGCGCGGCGTACGGCGAGGTCGGGACCGATCTTGTCGAGGAGACCATCTTCACCTGGGGTGCCCCCCCGCTGAAGTTCGGCGCGGGCGCCGTCGACGAGGTCGGCTTCGAGATGGCCCAGTTCGGGGTCAAGCGGGTGCTGATCCTGACCGACCCGACCATCCACGCCGGCGGGATCCCGCAGCGGGTCGCGGACTCCGCTGTCCGCAGCACGGGATCGCCTCGGAGATCTTCGACGGCTGCCACGTGGAGCCCACCGACGACAGCATGGACAAGGCGGCCGGCTACGCCAAGGAGCAGGGCCCGTGGGACGGGTTCGTCGCCGTGGGCGGCGGGTCGGCCATCGACACCGCCAAGGCGGTCAACCTGATCACCACCGACGGTGGCGAGCTGATGGACTACATCAACAAGCCGATCGGCAACGCCCAGGCCCCGCGCGGCCAGCTCAAGCCGCTGATCGCCATCCCCACGACGGCCGGCACCGGCTCGGAGAGCACCGCGATGTGCGTGCTCGACGTCTTGTCGATGAAGGTCAAGACCGGCATCAGCCACTGGCGGCTGCGCCCGACGCTGGCCATCATCGACCCGCTGCTGACGCATGACCCTGCCCGAGGAGGTCACCGCGGCCTCGGGGATGGACATCGTCTGCCACGCCGCTGGAGTCCTACACCGCGCGCTGGTACACCACCTTCGACCGCAAGAAGCCCGAGGAGCGGGTGACCTACTGCGGGTCGAACCCGGTCTCGGACCTGTGGTGCGAGCGGGCGCTGCAGCTGATCGCCACCTCGTTCCGCACCGCGGTCCACGAGGGCGACAACCTCGAGGCGCGCAGCAACATGATGATGGCCGCGACCTTCGCCGGGATGGGCTTCGGCAACTCCGGCGTGCACATCCCGCACGCCAACGCCTACCCGATCGCCGGGCATGGTCAAGGACTACCGCCCCGCCGGCTACCCGCAGGACGAGCCGATGGTGCCGCACGGCCAGTCGGTGTCGCTGACCGCGCCGGAGGCCTTCCGGTTCAGCTTCCCCAGCGCGCCCGAGCGGCACCTGCGGGCGGCCGAGCTGCTCGACCCCCGCCGGGACAAGGTCAACGACCCGGCCGAGCAGCTGCCCGGCGCGCTGAACGACCTGATGCGCGACATCGGCATCCCCAACGGCATCGGCGCGGTCGGCTACACCGAGGACGACATCGTCGACCTGGTGCCCGGCACGATGAAGCAGCAGCGCCTGCTGGCCACCTGCCCCCGGACGCCGTGACGAGGACGACATCGCCCGGATCTTCGCCGCCTCGATCGAGAACTGGTGACCTGTGCCGACCTACGACTACCGCTGCCCTGACGGCCACGCCTTCGAGGCGCTGGTCCCGATCAGCGAGGGCGACCGGCAGCCGTGCCCGGGGTGCGGCGAGCAGGCGCGCAAGGTGCCCTCGCGGGTCTCGGTCGGCGGCCGGGCGAACCCCGGCCGGTCCATGGACGAGATGCCGCAGACCTGGCGCGGCACCTACCACGGCAACCGCGAGTACGTCGGCCAGCTGCGTCGGCAGTGGGAGGGCCGGCAGAAGCTCGAGGAGAAGTACCCCGAGCTGGCCGGTGACCGTCGCCCGATCCTCGCCCACGAGGGCCGCTTCGAGAAGGCCCCGCTGCGGGCCGGTGACGCCCTGCTGTCCGGGTCGGGTCCCGCCGCCCCGGCGACCACCGCGGGGGAGACGTCGACCCAGGTCTGAGCCGGACCGGCACCACCACCGACTGGTGAGGGGTCTGGTGGGTGTCAGCCGACCTGGGTGCGGGTCATGTTGTCGCTCCTTGCATCCGTCACCTGCCAGCGCCCCTCGACGAACTCCAGGGCGACGATGCGCTGCTGGTACGGGACCGGAGGGTACTTCCTCACCAGCTTGCCCGAGGCGGCATACAGCCCCCCGCCGGGAGTTGAGACCTCGATTGCCACGTGATAGGTGCGGCCGTCCTTGAAGGCGTCGAGCAGGCCGGTGTAGGTGAAGTCGCCCGGGGTCTTCACCACCTGGTTCCTGGCGTTGACCTTGCGGAAGTACTCGAGCTGGATTCGGCAGGTTCTGCACCCAGGAGCCGCTGCGGCTGCCAGCAGACGGACCGCTTGGGGGTCGAAGCCCTCGGTGGTGATCGTCTGGTGGTAGATCGCGAACTCGATGGCGCTCTTCCCGGTGTCGACCTGCTGGGGAGGCATGGTCCGGTGGAGCACGTCACCCTTCGTCGGCATCGTGAAGGGAGGCAGCGACGCCTTGGTCGGAGTCGAGACGCCTGACGGCTCTCGCTGCGAGGACGACGACGCCGACGTCGACGGGCTCTCGCTGGGCGAAGATGACGCAGCCGACTCGGTGGGGTCCGGCGAGGCCGTATCGGAGTCGGTGGACCCGCCACAGCCGGAGAGGGCCAGCGTGATCGCGATCAGTGCCACGGCGGACGCCGTCGACTTGGCCAGGGGCATGGGCTGAATCTTTCGCAGATGAGCGGGAGGGGGGTCGACATGACAAGCGACAGACAATTCTCGTCGGCGATCGAAGCCTCACGCCGACGAGCATGCACGTCGGGGTGCACGTCCGGTCCGGTGACCCGGCCGCGCGGGAGGCCCCGACCCTCTGGTGGACCTGCGGGGCGGACGCCCGTTCTCCTGACCTCCCACCGGAACGGTCCGCAATGACTACGCTGCGCAAGGAAGACCCCCGCCCGACCGACGGGTGCGGAGGGTGCGGCGGGAGGTCCGGGTGCGCGCGTTTCTCGCGGCGAGCGGTGAGGTCGGACGTGCCCTGCTGGACGTCGACTGGGACACCACGTCGCTGGGAGGCCCCGAGACCTGGCCGGTGGCCCTGCGCAACTCGGTCCGGATCCTGCTCACCTCACGGTTCTCCATGTGGATGGCCTGGGGACCGGACCTGACCTTCTTCTGCAACGACGCCTACCGTCGCGACACCCTCGGGGAGAAGTACCCGTGGGCGCTGGGCCGCCCGGCCCCCGAGGTCTGGTCGGAGATCTGGGCCGACGTGCTGCCCCGGGTGGAACGGGTGATGACCACCGGCGAGTCCACCTGGGACGAGTCGCTCCAGCTCTTCGTCGAGCGCAGCGGCTACGTCGAGGAGTCCTACCACACGTTCTCCTACAGCCCGCTCGCCGACGACGACGGCGTCATCGTGGGCATGCTGTGCGTGGTCAAGGAGGACACCGACCAGGTGGTCAACGAGCGCCGAATGACCACGTTGCGCGAGCTCGGCGCCGCGCGCAGCGGGACCTCGCAGTCCGCGGCGGTCGAGGCGGCGCTGGTCCCGCTGGCCGCGAACCCGTGGTCCCTGCCCTTCACCCTGGTCTACCTGTTCGACGCCGGCGGCACCCGGGCGGTCTGCGCCGGCACGACCGGCTTCACCGGTGAGCACCAGGCGGCCCCCGGCGAGATCCTGGTCGGGGACGCCGACGCGGTCTGGCCGCTGTCGGCCCTGGCCACGGGGGACAGCACGGTGGTCGAGCTGAAGGGCCGGTTCGACGGCCTGCCGACCGGCGCCTGGGACAGCTCCCCCGAGCAGGCCCTGGTGCAGCCGCTGGTGCACCCCACCCACGACGAGCCGTACGGCGTGCTGGTGGCCGGGCTGAACCGCCACCGCCCGCTCGACGACGGCTACCGCAGCTTCGTCCAGCTGGTGGCCGGCCACCTGGCCGGTGCCCTCACCGACGCCCGCGCCTACGAGCTGGAGAGGCGGCGCGCGGAGGACCTGGCCGAGGTCGACCGGGCCAAGACCGATTTCTTCACCAACGTCAGCCACGAGTTCCGCACGCCCCTGACGCTGCTGCTGGGGCCCGCGCAGGACGCCCTCGCCGACGTCGAGGACCCGCTCAGCCCCGGACAGCGCGCCCGGCTGGAGGTGGTCAGCCGGAACGGCGAGCGGTTGCTGCGGCTGGTCAACAGCCTGCTCGACTTCTCCCGGCTCGAGGCCGGCCGGGTCCAGGCCCGCTTCGAGCCGGTCGACCTGGCGGCCTACACCGCCACGCTGGCCGGCATGTTCGAGGTCGCCACCGACCGCGGCGGCCTGAGCCTGGTCGTGGACTGCCCGCCGCTGCCCGCACCGGTGCACGTCGACCGCGAGCACTGGGCCAAGATCGTGCTGAACCTGGTGTCGAACGCGCTGAAGTTCACCTTCGACGGACAGATCACGGTCTCGCTGCGCGCCGAGGACGGGGAGGCAGTGCTCCGCGTGGCCGACACCGGGGTGGGTGTCCCGGCGGCCGAGCTGCCCCAGCTGTTCGAGCGGTTCCACCGCGTCCAGGGGGCCCGGTCCCGCAGCCACGAGGGGTCCGGCATCGGTCTGGCCCTGGTCTCGGAGCTGGTCGGCCTGCACGGGGGCACGGTGGCGGCCGAGAGCGAGGTCGGCCGGGGTACCACGTTCACCGTGCGGCTGCCCGGCGGCACCGCGCACCTGCCCCCGGACCAGACGCTCCACGGCAGCACCACCCCGGGCCCGACGGCCGAGGTGGCCGGTCTCGAGCGCGGGCTGGTCGCGGAGGCCGTCGGCTGGGTGGAGGAGCGCACCTCCCCGCAGGTGGCTGCCCCCGTCGAGGGCGGGCGGCCCCGGGTCCTGGTCGTCGACGACAACCCCGACATGCGGGACTACGTCTGCGGCCTGCTGGCCGAGCAGTACGACGTCGCCGCTGCCGCGGACGGCCTCGAGGGTCTCGCCCAGGTGGCCGCCGTACGCCCCGACCTGGTGCTGACCGACGTGATGATGCCGAACCTCGACGGGTTCGGGATGCTCGAGCGGCTCCGTGCGGACCCGGCGACGTTCGAGGTTCCGGTGGTCATGCTCTCGGCCCGGGCCGGCGAGGACGGCACGATCGAGGGGCTCGAGGCGGGGGCCGACGACTACCTGGTCAAGCCCTTCTCGGCCCGTGAGCTGCTCGCCCGGGTCAAGGTCAACCTGGAGCTGGACCGGGTGCGCCGGATGCGCAGCACCCTGGAGCACGCCAGCTTCCTGCTCGACCAGGCCCAGCGGCTGGCCGGGGTCGGCAGCTGGGAGCTGGACGTGGACCGCGAGGTGGTCACCGCCTCGGCCGAACTGCAGCGGCTGGTCGGCCGGTCCCAGGCCGAGCTCGACGACCTCGGGTACGACGGCGTGCTGGCCCACGTCGTGCACCCCGAGGACCTGGCCCGCGTGGCGGCGGCCTTCGAGGGCCTCGTCGTCGGTCAGCAGGTGGCGGTGGAGACCCGGATCCGCCGCCCGGGCGGGGAGGTCCGCACGGTCGGCGTCCGGGGCGAGGTCGGCCCCGACACCACCGGCGACGGCCCGGGTGCTCCGCGGGTCGGTCCAGGACGTCACCGAGCAGCGCGCGGCCGAGCGGGCCGTGGCGGCCGCGGCCGCGCTGGAGCAGACCGCGGCGCGTGAGCACGCGATCGCCGACGAGCTGCAGCGCAGCCTGCTCCCGCAGCAGACCTTCGACATCGAGCACCTCGAGGTGGCCACCTTCTACCGCGCCGGGGTCGAGGGCACCCAGGTCGGCGGCGACTGGTTCGACGTGATCGAGCTGGGCGCGGGCCGGACCGCCTTCGTGGTGGGCGACGTGATGGGCCGCGGGGTCGGCGCGGCGGCGTCCATGGGTCAGCTCAGGTCCGCGGTGCGGACCCTGGCCAAGCTGGACCTGCCGCCGGCCGAGGCGCTGGAGTACGCCGACGCGATCGTGACCGACCTGGCCACCGACCAGATCGTCACCTGCGTCTACGCCGTCTTCGACTCCACCGACCGCACCCTGCGCATCGCCAACGCCGGTCACCTGCCGCCCCTGCTCACGCTCCCGGGCGCCGAGGTGGTCCGGCTCGGGTCCGCCGGCCCGCCGCTGGGCGCCGGCGTCTTCGGCCTGCCCACCGAGGAGGTCCGGCTGGAGCGCGACGCGATGGTCGCCTTCTACACCGACGGCCTGGTCGAACGACGCGGCCGTGACATCGACGTGGGGATCGACGCGCTGGCCGACCTGCTCGCCCAGCACGCCTCCGCCCCGGTGGAGGGACTGCCCGAACGGCTGGTGGAGGCCCTGCTGCCGCACGGCCCCGACGACGACATCGCGATGCTGCTGGCCCGGGTCAGCTCCGAACCGTTCGTGGCCGCGATGAGCGCCCGGCTGGAGGCCACGGACAGCGCGGTGGCCGACGTGCGTCGGATGGTGGACCGGCACCTGCGCGAGTGGCAGGTCCCGGAGAACGAGCGACGCGAGATCGTGCTGATGGCCAGCGAGCTGGTGACCAACGCGATCACCCACGGTCGGCCGCCGATCGACCTGCGGATGCACCGGACCGGTCACGAGGTCGTCCTGGAGGTCCAGGACCGGGTGCTGTACCGACCCCGCCGTCACCGGGCCGAGCACGACGACGAGCACGGCCGCGGCCTGCAGATCGTCTCGGTGCTGGCCGACGCGTGGGGCAGCCGACCGACCGGCACCGGCAAGTCGGTGTGGTTCACCCGCTCCGTGCCCCCGCTGCCCGACCCGGTCCGTTGACCTGGACCTGACCGCCGACCCGGGGGGCAGGCGGCTGCGCGTCAGCGGACGACGAGCCCCTTGGCCTGGGCGTCGTAGACGATCTCCGAGGCGTCCTGCTCGAGTGCGGTGAGGACCTGCTCGACGACCGTGCCCGCCGGCATCGGCGGGGGCAGCTTCGGCGGCTTGCCGCCCAGGGCCCGGGACTCCAGACCGGTGTCGAGGTGCGGGGGGCGGACGTCGAGGACCCGGAAGCGCCGGCGCTGCTCGCGGCGCAGGACACCGAGCCAGGCCGACAGGGCGGTCTTGGCCGCGGAGTACTCCGCCATCCCGGCGGTGGGCAGGTCGGCCAGGATCGCCGACAGCACCGCCACGCCCCCGCCCTCGGACAGCCGCGGGGCGGCCGCCCGGACCAGGGCCATCGGGCCCAGGGTGTTGACCGCGAACAGCTCCTCCACCACGGCGGGGTCGGCCTCGACCGCGGGGCCGAACCCGGCTACGCCCACGGTGACCACGAGCAGGTCCAGCCCGCCCAGGGCCTCGGCGGCGTCGGCGACGACCCGCTCGCAGGAGCTCTGGTCGACGACGTCGAAGGTGAGCGGCTCGGTGCCGCAGACCTCGCCCAACCGGGCCAGCCGGTCGGCGTCTCGCCCGGCGGGCACGACGCGTGCTCCCCGCTCGACCAACGCCTCGGTCAGCGCCTGCCCGATCGCTCCCGTGGCTCCCGCGACCAGCACCCGTGCTCCGTTCAGCTCCATGCCGCGACGCTAGCCGGACCGTGGTGAGACCCCGCGGCCACCGGGGCGGGCCGCGGTCGGGCAGGGTGGGGGCATGCACTTCGTGGGGGTGGACCTGGCCTGGGGCGAGCGCAAGCCGACCGGGGTGGCCGTGGTGGACGACCGGGGCCGGCTGTGCCACGTCTCGACCCAGGGGACCGACGCCGAGATCGTCGCGGCGCTGGCCGGCTTCGTGGGCGACGGCTCCGACTGCCTGGTCGCGATCGACGCCCCGCTGGTCGTGGCCAACGCCTCGGGGAACCGGCCCGGTGAGGCGGCCCTGAACCGGGACTTCGCCCGCTTCGACGCCGGGGCGCACCCGGCGAACACCGGCAAGCCCGAGTTCCGCGAGGGTCCGCGCGCGGCCCGGCTGGCCGCAGCCCTGCGTCTGGACCCGGACCCCGACTCGGTGGCCGGGCGGCGCGCGATCGAGGTCTACCCGCACCCGGCGACGGTGGCGCTGTTCCGGCTGGGCCGCACCCTGAAGTACAAGAACAAGCCCGGTCGCAGCCTGGACATGCTCCGCGCCGAGCTGCTCGCGCTCACCGTGCACGTGGAGTCCCTGGCCTCCGCCGACCCGGCCCTGGACGTCTCCACCGAGCCTCGGTGGCAGGACCTGGTGACCCGGGTGGAGACCGCCGAGCGCAAGAGCGAGCTGCGGATCGTGGAAGACCAGGTCGACGCCGTGGTCTGCGCCTACGTCGCACTGTTCGCGCAGCGCCGCCCCGAGCTGACCACGACGTACGGCGACCTGGCCGGTGGGTACATCGTCACCCCGACCCTGCCCGCCGACCTGCGCCCCACGCCCCGGGTCCGGGCCGTCCCTGCACCGACGTCCGAGCCGACGCCCGCCCCCGACGAGGGCCCGGCCGCCGCGATCGCGGCGTACGCCGCCGGGCACCCGGCCCTGGTCGAGACCACGGACCGGTTCGTCGAGCTGGTCACCCAGCTGCTCGACGACGCCGGGATCAACTACCTCAGCGTCACCGGCCGGGCCAAGGGCGTGGCCTCCTTCGCGGCCAAGGCGCACCGGACGGTCGGGGACCGCTGGCTGTTCCCGGAGCCGTTGACCCAGATCACCGACCAGGTGGGCCTGCGGGTGATCACCTACCTGCACCGCGACGTGGCCGCCGTGGCCGACCTGCTCGGGGACCTGCTGGCCCTGATCGACGACCGGGACATGGGGCAGGAGACCGCCGACGAGGGGCGCTTCGGCTACGCCAGCCGGCACCTGCTGGTCAGCGTGCCCGAGGTCGGGGGCCTCGACGTCGACCGGCGGCTGCGGGGGCGCTCGGCCCAGGTGCAGGTGCGTACCGTCCTCCAGCACGCCTGGGCGGAGTTCGAGCACGCCACCCGGTACAAGGGGACGATCCCCGAGGAGTACGCCCCCGACCTGGACCGTCGCTTCACGCTCGCAGCCGGCCTGCTCGAGCTCGCCGACCGGGAGTTCTCCGCGATCCACGAGCGGCTGCGGAGCGCCGCCGGGGCCGCCGCGGTGGGCGAGGCCGGGACGGACCCGCACGACCCGCGGATCAGCGCCGAGGAGCTGGCCACCTTCCTCACCGGCCGGTACGCCGAGGCGGGCTGGTCGCGCCCGGACCACTACGCCTGGATGTCGGGGCTGCTCCTCGAGCTGGGGATCACCTCGCTCGACGAGCTCGCGGTGCTGCTCTCCTCGGTCGACGGGGAGGCGATCAACGCCCGGATGGACTACCGCTACCCGCCTGGTGCGGTGCGCCGTCTCGACGACGCCCTGCTCGCGGTGTCGGGGAGCAGGTACGTCACCCTGCACGGAAACGCACACCGGGCCGAGGGCCTGCGCTCGCGGCTGGAGAAGCTCCAGGCCGCCGAGGACTGACCCCCGGCTGCCGGTCGAGCAATTCCGTCGGTCCAGCACTTCCGTGGGTCGAGCAATCCCGTGGGTCGAGCTTGTCGAGACCCCGTGGTTTCGACTCGGCGCTGCGCGCCGGCTCAACCACCACTGGCCCGTTGGTTGAGCTTGTCGAGACCCGTGGTTTCGACTCGGCGCTGCGCGCCGGCTCAACCACCGACCATGGCCCGTCGGTCGAGCTTGTCGAGACCCCGCCCGTGGGTCGAGCTTGTCGAGACCCGTGGTTTCGACTCGGCGCTGCGCGCCGGCTCAACCACCATGGGGTCAGAGTGCCGGCTCAACCACCGGGGTGCGGGGCACCGGTTGCACCAGCTCCGTCGGTGCGGAACCGGTGCGGGGTGGCACGCAGCGCGCGGCGGAACTCGCGGGTCATGTGGGCCTGGTCGGCGAAGCCTGCCTCCTGGGCCACCTCGGACAGGGCGATCTCCGGGTCGTGGACGAGCCGGTCGGTGGCTTCGTGCAACCGACGCCGTCGGACCAGCTCGGCCGGGGTGAAGCCGGTGCCGGACCGCACCGCGCGCTGGAGCGTGCGCGGTGCGACGCCCAGCCGGTCGGCCAGCGTGCCGACCTGCGTCACGGTGGGGTCGGACTCCACCAGGGCCACCGCGCGGTTGGCCAGCAGGCCGGCGGCGGTGAGTGGCGTGAGGTTGTCACGCAGCCAGGACGCCAGCCGCGCGGTCGCCTCACGGAGCCGGGGCTCACCGGAACCGGCCATGACGGCGGCGACGTCGGCCAGCAGGGCCGGCTCCTCGATCGTGGAGCGGTGCTCGACCACGTCCGTCCCGGACAGGCCCAGGACGTGCTCCAGAGCCCGCGTGGCCGCCGGTTGCAGCAGCGCGCCCACCGCCCATCCACGGCCGCTCAGGACCTGCTCGCCGGCGCCCCGACTGGGGCCGACCACGAGCACCCGGGTGGTCTCCACGACGAGGTTCAGTGACGGGTAGCCGAGGATGTGCGCGGTGACGGTGACCCCGTCCGGCAGGTCCCACTCGGGCACCCAGAAGTGCCGGACCACCTCGGCGAGGTCGTCCGGCGGGGCAAGGCGGGGCACGGGCGGAGTGGCCCCGGCGTTGAGGTGACCGCGCGTGGGCGAGGTGTCGCGTGCGTTCAAGCCGCCACCCCTCCCGGGTTCCTAGGGTCGGCCCATGAGCACCGACCAGACCGCGCACCAGACAGACCACCGGGCCGCGCACGGCGAGCACACCGTCCACGGCACCCCCCGCTCGGCGACGTCGCTGACGCCGTTCGTCGTGGTGTCTCCCGCCTCCGCGGCGATCGACTTCTACGTCTCGGTGCTGGGGGCCCGGCTGGTCGATCGTACGGACCTGCCCGGGCCCGACGGCACCCCCTTGGTCGCACACGCCGTGCTCGACCTGGGCCAGGGCCTGCTCCAGCTCGGCGACCCGAACGAGACCTACGCGCTGCGCGCCCGCCCGGAGGGGGAGGCCGACTGCTACTCGTTGGGGCTCTACTGCGCGGACGTCGACGCTGTCGTCGCCGCGGCCGAGGCCGCCGGAGCCACGGTGCGGGAGCCTCCGACTGACTTCGTCTCCGGCGACCGCTTCGCCAGCATCCGGGACCCGTTCGGGGTGCGCTGGTCGATCATGACGCGGGTGGAGGATCTCTCCGACGAGGAGAGCGCCGCCCGGGTGGCAGCCTGGGCTGAGAGCCTCGGCTGAGCACGGGGACGTGGGTCGAGCCGGTCGAGACGTGTGGTTTCGACTCGGCGCTGCGCGCCGGCTCAACCACCAGGTCATGCTGGGCGCCGGCTCAACCACCAGGTGGTGCTGGGCGCCGGCTCAACCACCAGGTGGTGCTGGGCGGCGTCTCGACCAGCTGGGGGACTAGGGCTCGCGGCTCGCGCGTTGATCCTCGACCCGGACGGCCAGCTCCTCGCGCAGCGTGTCGACCAGGGCGGCGTGGCCGGGGGAGGCGGCGAGGGCGAGGTCGTCCAGCATTTCCAGCAGCGCGGGCAGCAGCCGTACCGACTCCGACCCGTAGAACACGATCTCGGTGACCGTGGTGTGCAGCAGCTCGGCGAAGCCCAGCGGTCGGTAGGTGGCCCGGACCACGTGCTCGTCGTCGGTGAGGTACCCCGACAGGTCCGGGCGCCGGGCCAGGTCGCGGAGCAGCACGTGCAGCTGGTGCAGGGCCTGCAGCGCGGTCGTCGGGTCGTTCACCCCGGGGGACAGCGCACGCTCGGCGATGTCGAGGAGCTGGCGCACCCCGAACCCCACGTCATCGAGGTGGTCCCGCTCGCGCCCGGTCTTCACCGTGACCGCGAGCCGGCGCAGCTCGTCGTCGTCGAGGTCGTCGCGGCCCCACACCCGGCCGATCGGCTGGCCGGGGGCGAGGTGGTCCCCGAGCGAGATCTCCAGGTCCACCACGACCTCGAGGTCGGCGGCCCGCTTGACCAGGCGGGTGCTGTCCAGGGCCACGACGTACCCGCCGGACCCGTTCAGGTGCAGGGTCTGCCGGGGCGTGCCCGGCCGGGGTGACCAGCCGATCCCCGCCGGGCGCGGCGGGGCGTCCGGCTCACCGTGCAGACGGTCGATGCTGCGGGTGGTCCGGTCACGCACCCGGGTCATCACCTGCGCGACCTGGACCGAGGCCGTGATGTGGTCGATGAAGGCCAGGAACATCACGACCGCGAGCACGACGTAGAGGTAGGCCACCGCGACGGCGGTCTCCGGCACCGGGGCGTTCGGACCGGACCGGACGGTGCGCAGCACGCTGAGGGAGTACAGGAACGAACCGGTGAAGACGCCCAGGGTCACCTGGGTGACCCGGCTCTCCAGGAACGAGCCGAGCACCCGGGGGGTGAACTGGCTGCTGGCCAGCTGCAGGATCACCATCGTGATCGAGAAGACCAGGCCGGTCACCGAGATCATCGCCCCGGAGATGCTGCCCAGGACGCTCCGCGCCCCGTCACTCCCCCCGTGGAAGACCCACGGGAAGGGGTTCGACAGTGCCTCGTCCAGGGCGGGGAGCAGGATCCCCAGGCCCAGGGACAACGCGGCGATCACGCTCGGCAGCGCCCAGAACGGCTTCCACAGCGCGTCCCACCAGGTGACCTTCTGCGCCTCGGGACGCCCCCGGCTCACCGACTCAGGGGGCGATGCCGACGTACTTGACGGAGAGGTACTCCTCGATGCCCTCGGGTCCGCCCTCCTTGCCGTAGCCCGACTGCTTGACCCCGCCGAAGGGGGCTGCCGGGTTCGACACGATGCCCTGGTTGATGCCGACCATGCCGAACTCCAGGGCCTCGGAGACCCGGATGGTCCGGCCGAGGTCGGTGGTGAAGGCGTACGCCACCAGGCCGTACTCGGTGTCGTTGGCCATCCGCACGCCCTGCTCGTCGTCGGAGAACGTCGTGATCGGGGCGACCGGGCCGAAGATCTCCTCCCGGGTCAGTGCGGCGTCGGCCGGGACGTCGGTGAGCACGGTGGGGCTGAAGAAGTAGCCGGCGTCGCCGGTCGTGGACCCGCCGGTCACCACCGAGGCCCCGCGGTCGGTGGCGTCGGCGACGAGCGCGGCGACCTTGTCCTGGGCCTTCTTGTCGATCAGGGGGCCCACGGTGACGCCGTCCTCGGTGCCGCGGCCGACGACCTCGGCGGCCATCCTGGCGGCGAACTTCTCGGCGAACTCGTCGGCCACGGACTCGTGGACCAGGAAGCGGTTGGCCGCGGTGCAGGCCTCGCCCATGTTGCGCATCTTGGCCAGCATCGCGCCCTCGACGGCGGTGTCGAGGTCGGCGTCGCCGAAGACCAGGAAGGGGGCGTTGCCGCCGAGCTCCATCGAGATCCGCAGCAGCTGGTCGGCGGACTGCTTGACCAGCATCTTGCCGACCGGGGTCGAGCCGGTGAAGGTGAGCTTGCGCAGCCGTGGGTCGGCGATCAGCGGCTCCATCACCTCGCTGGTCTTCTCGGTGGGGATCACGTTGAGCACGCCGTCGGGCACACCGACCTCACGCAGCAGGTCGGCCAGGGCGAGCATGGTCAGCGGCGTCTGGGAAGCCGGCTTCATCACCATGGTGCAGCCCGCAGCCAGCGCGGGGCCGATCTTGCGGGTGCCCATCGCGAGGGGGAAGTTCCAGGGCGTGATCATCAGGACCGGTCCGACCGGCTGCTTCATCGTCATCAGCCGGGTCCGGCCGTCCGGCGAGGTGGCCCAGCGTCCGGAGACCCGCACGACCTCCTCGGAGAACCAGCGGAAGAACTCCGCCCCGTAGGTCACCTCGCCCTTGGCCTGGGCCAGCGGCTTGCCCATCTCCAGCGTCATCAGCATCGCGAAGTAGTCGGCCCGCTCGACGATCAGGTCGAAGGCCGAGCGGAGCAGCTCGCCCCGCTCACGCGGAGGGGTGGCCGCCCACGAGGACTGGGCCGCGACCGCGGCGTCGAGCGCGGCCGCGCCGTCCTCCACCGACGCCGAGGCCACCGAGGTCAGCACGGCGCCCGTGGCCGGGTCCTCGACGTCGATGGTCGAGGAGTCGGAGGCGTCGCGCCACTCGCCCCCGATGTAGAGGCCGGTGGGGACCTTGGCGATGATCTCGTTCTCGTTCATGGCCCCAATCTATGCGGTGGCCGGAGGGGGCCGGAGGCAGCCTCAGCCCAGGACGTGCGCGAACTCAGCCCAGGACGTGCGCGAAGGCCTCGTCGATCACGTCGAGCCCCTCCGAGAGCAGGTGGTCGGGGGAGGACAGCGGCGGCAGGAAGCGGAAGACGTTGCCGAAGGTGCCGGCCGTCAGGGTGACCAGGCCCTGGCTGTGGCAGTAGGCGTTGATGGCCGCGGTCGCCTGGGGGTTGGGCGTCAGGTCGCCGGCCCCCGCGGTCAGCTCCAGCGCCAGCATCGCGCCGCGCCCGCGGACGTCGGCGACCACGTCGTACTTGGCCCGCAGCTGCTCGAAGCGACCCAGGAAGAGCGTCTCGATCTGCTTCGCGCGCCCGCAGAGGTCCTCGCTGCGCATGGTCTCGATCGCGCCGAGCGCCGCGGCGCAGGCCACCGGGTTGCCGCCGTAGGTGCCGCCGAGGCCGCCGGAGTGGACCGAGTCCATCGCGTCGGCGCGGCCGGTCACGGCGGCCAGCGGGAGACCGCCGGCGATGCCCTTGGCGGTGGTGATCAGGTCCGGGACGACGCCCTCGTGGTCGGAGGCGAACCAGTCGCCGGTGCGGCAGAAGCCGGACTGGATCTCGTCGGCGATCAGCATGATGCCGTGCTCGGTGCAGAACTCCGAGACCTGACGCAGCCAGCCCGCCGGCGGAACCACGAACCCACCCTCGCCCTGGATCGGCTCGACGATCACCGCGGCGGTGTTGGTCTCGCCGACCTGGGTGTGGACCATGTCGACGAAGGCCCGGAAGGCCTGGTCCGCGCACGCCTCGGGGCCACCGGGCCAGCGCAGCGGGTAGGCCATCGGCGCGCGGTAGACCTCGCCGGCGAACGGGCCGAAGCCGTTCTTGTAGGGCATGTTCTTCGCGGTCAGCGCCATCGTCAGGTTGGTCCGGCCGTGGTAGCCGTGCTCGAAGGCGACCACGGCCTGGCGGCCGGTGAACGTCCGGGCGACCTTGACCGCGTTCTCCACGGCCTCGGCCCCGGAGTTGAACAGCGCCGAGCGCTTCTCGTGGTCGCCGGGCGTCAGGTCGGCCAGCTGCTCGCAGACCTCGACGTACTCCTCGTAGGGGGTGACCATGAAGCAGGTGTGGGTGAAGTCGCCGACCTGCGCCCGCACCCGGTCGACGACGGCCGGTGCGCTGTTGCCCACGGTGGTCACCGCGATGCCGGAGCCGAAGTCGATCAGGTGGTTGCCGTCGACGTCGACCAGGATCCCGCCACCGGCGCGCTCGATGTAGGCCGGCAGGCCGACGCCCACGCCGGAGGAGACCACGGCGGTCTTCCGTGCGTGGAGCGCCTGCGACCGGGGACCGGGGATCGAGGTGACGAGCTTGCGCTCCTGA
Organism: uncultured Actinomycetota bacterium; assembly: GCA_963843825.1. Lineage (GTDB taxonomy): Bacteria > Actinomycetota > Actinomycetes > Propionibacteriales > Nocardioidaceae > Marmoricola_A. Next base: position 633,273 of record CAWJLZ010000022.1, on the reverse strand, counting down.
CGGATGTCGTGCGCGGCGGAAGTCATGGTCCTATCGTCGGTTCTGCTCGCCGCCCTGTCCAGTCACAAGCGATTCCGCAGGGCCTCTGGGTTCCAGGATGCGGAATCAGTCGTCGATCTGGGGCCCCGGGAACGACCAAGTGGCCCCGACCAAGGTCGGGGCCACGTGGCGAAGCGGGTGGAGCAAGGGGTCACATCTTCGGCATCAGCACCGCGTCGATGAGGTAGACCGTGGCGTTGGCGGTCTGGACGCCGCCGCAGATCACGTTCGCACCGTTGACCTTGAGGTTGTCGCCCGAGCCGGTCACCTTGAGGGTGCTGCCCTCGACGGTCTTCTGCTTGCCGGCGATGGCGTCCGGAGCGATCTGGCCCGGCAGCACGTGGTAGGTCAGCACCTTGGTCAGCGTGTCGGCGCCCGAGGGCTTGCCGAGCGCAGTCAGGGTGGCCTTCGGGATGGCGGCGAACGCGTCGTCGACCGGCGCGAAGACGGTGAACTCGCCACCGTTGAGGGTGTCGACCAGGTTCACCTTGGGGTTGACCTTGCCGGAGACGGCGGCGACCAGCGTGGTGAGCAGCGGGTTGTTGCTCGCCGCGGTGGCGACCGGGTCCTGGGCCATGCCGGCCACAGAGCCCTTGCCGTCGGGGACGGCGTTGGCGTAGTCGGCGCAACCGGGGCCGACCAGGTTGGCGGCCGGGTCCATGGACGGGGACTCCGACGGCGACTCCGAGGGAGTCTCCGAGGGCGTCTCCGAGGGCGTCTCGGAGGCGTTGCTGCCGCCGCTCGTGGTCGTGTCGGTGTTGTCGCTACCGCACGCAGCGGTCATGCCGAGAGCGGACACGGCGGCGACGACGGCCGCGTACTTCTTGATGGAGCGCATAATCGCTGTCCCTTCGATGGAGGAGGGCCGGGGCCCGTTGTGTTGTGGATGGTTCGCCACCTGGGTTCAGATGGATTGGTGCTGGATGGTGCGAGATGGTGCAGTTTGTTTTCTTTGTCACCTCTCAGGAAACGGTGACGTTCACGCTGTCCCAGCCGGTCGAGCCGTCGGGAGCTATGGGGGCACGCTTGGAGGTCTGGACGTAGCCGGTCGCGTCCGTCGAGCGGACCTCGAGGGTGTGGCTGCCCGGCTGGGCGTCCCAGTACCAGACCCACTGGCGCCAGGTGTCGACGTTGTCCTCGGTGCCGAGGTCGGCCTCCTGCCAGTCGCCGCGGTCCACCCGGACCTCGACCTTGCTGATGCCGCGGTCCTGGGACCAGGCCACCCCGGCCACCGGAGTACGCCCGGCCTTGACCTGGGCGAAGGAGCGGGGGACGTCGATCCGGCTGGAGGTCTTGATCGGCGCCTCGGCGGAGTAGCCGCGGGTGGTCCAGTAGGCCTTGAAGTCGGCGAACCGGGTGACCTCGAGGTCGACCAGCCACTTGGTGGCCGAGACGTAGCCGTACAGGCCGGGGGTGACCAGCCGGGCCGGGAAGCCGTGCTCGAGCGGGAGCGGCTGGCCGTTCATCCCGATCGCCAGCAGGGCGCCGCGCTGGGTGTCGGTCAGGGCGGACGAGCGGGGTGCCCGCGGTCCAGTCGTCGGCGCTGGTCGACTTCACCGCGTCGGCGCCGTCCTGCACGCCGGCCTCGGCCAGCAGCTCGTGGAGCGGCACGCCGAGCCAGACCGCGTTGCCGAGGTACTCCCCGCCGACCGGGTTGGAGACGCACGTCAGCGTGATCCGCTTCTCGACCAGCTTGCGCTTGAGCAGGTCGTCGAAGGTGAGGTTGAGCTCCTTGTCGACCATCCCGTGGATGCGCAGGGTCCAGCCGTCGAGCGGGACGTCGGGCACGCGCAGGGCGGTGTCGACGCGGTAGAAGTCGGTGTTGTCGGTGAGGTAGGGAGTGATCCCCTTGACGTCCACCTCGGTGCCCTGCGGCACGGCGGCGACGGGCTTGGCGGCGGCGGGCAGCTTCAGCCCGGCGCGCGAGGCGGTGGCGGCCAGGCCGCCGTACGCCTTGGCGACCACGCCACCGAGCACCGCGACCCCGGCCACGGCGACGGCCGAGAGCAGGAAGCCGCGCCGGGCGACCGGGCGGTCCGACCGGTCCTCGACCAACGTGTCGGTCGACCCGTCGTTCGTGGTGGTAGCCGCGGCGGAGCCAGGGGCCTCGAGCGGGTGCGGCGAGGCGTCGCGCGGCGCGGTCTGCTCCGTCGCGTCTGCGCCGAGCCGGCTGAGCAGCACGGTCAGGGCGACCAGCCCGACGGCGACCAGCGCGAGGGCCGGCAGGAGCCGGAGCCCGACGCCGGCGGTGGCGGACCGGTCGGTGACGGCGGCCAGCGTGGCCACCGCGGAGAGCACGAGGAAGGCGCCGATCGCGAGCCGGGGACGGAGCGCGCCCAGCACGCCGGCCAGCAGCGCGAAGAGCGCCACGGTGGCGATGACGCCGCCGATCAGGACCGGCTTGTCGTTGGTGCCGAAGGTCGAGATCGCCCATTCCTTGACCGGGCGCGGCGCGGCGTCGACGGCGCGGTTGCCCACGGCGAGGAGCGGGCTGGTGACGCCGGTGAGCAGGGCGGCCACGGCCTCGCTGACGGCGACGGCGGCGACCCCGGCGAGGAGCCCGGAGAGGCCTCCGAGGGCGAGGGTTCGGCGAGTGGTGGTGTGGCTGGACATGCCTGGTGTTCGCTGCCCTTCGGGGGTCGGATGGGACTCCTGACCCCTGAACAGGTCTATCTCATGACAGTAGCGACCAAATCAGGCAAACGTGAAGTAACGCAAGATCACGTACGGAATCGTGACCGCGATCGTGATCGCGGTGACGACGATCCCGTACTTGGTGAACATCCAGAACGAGATCGGGTGGCCGTTGCGCTTGGCGATGCCGGTGACCACCACGTTGGCGCTGGCGCCGATGGCCGTGGCGTTGCCGCCGAGGTCGGCGCCCAGGGCGAGCGCCCACCACAGCGAGACCTTGTCGGGCGGCAGCCCGGGGGCCGCCCCGACCAGGTCGTGGACCAGGGGTGCCATGGTCGCCACGTAGGGGATGTTGTCGACGATCCCCGAGAGCACCGCCGAGCCGGCGGTCAGCCCGACGGCGGCGGCCAGCCAGTTCCCGTCGATCCGGTCGGTGAGGTAGGACGACAGGTCGCCGATGATCCCCTGGTGGACCAGGGAGCCGACCATGACGAAGAGGCCGGCGAAGAACAGCAGCGTCTCCCACTCGACGTCGTCGAGGTACTCGTCCTGGGGGAGGCGGGACACCAGGATCGACGCGCCCGCCCCGAGCATCGCCACCAACGACGGCTCGAGGTGGGTGATCCCGTGGGCCACGAAGCCGAGCACGACCAGCGTCAGGATGACCAGCATCTTGATCAGCAGGCCGCGGTCCTTGATCGTCTCGCGGGGCTGGAGCGCCATCACCTCGGCCGCGCGCTCGGGGTCGAAGCGCAGGTGACGGCCCCAGATCACCCAGCACAGGCCGACGAACACGACGAGCAGGACCACCACGATCGGGGCCAGGTTCACCACGAAGTCGTTGAAGGACAGCTTCGCCCGGCTGGCGATGATGATGTTCGGGGGATCGCCGATCAGCGTGGCGGCGCCGCCGATGTTGCTGGCCATCGCCTCGGCGATGAGGAACGGGATCGGGTTCAGGTCCAACCGGTCGCAGAGCAGCAGGGTCACCGGGGCGATCAGCAGCACGGTGGTGACGTTGTCCAGCAGGGCCGAGGCGACCGCGGTCATCAGCACGAGCATGACCATCGTCCGGAAGGGGCGGCCCCGGGCCCGTTGGGCGGCCCAGATGGCCAGGAACTCGAACAACCCGGTCTGGCGCAGGATGCCGACGATGATCATCATCCCCAGCAGCAGGAAGATGACGTTCCAGTCGATGCCGGTGTCCTCGGAGAAGAACACCTCGTGGCCGCTCACCGCACCGATCACGACCATCGCCGCGGCTCCGCCGCAGGGCGGCCCGGGTGCGGTTGATCCACTCGGTGGCGATCAGGACGTAGGTCAGGACGAAGACGGTCAGGGCCAGGACGGCGGTGATGCTCACGCTTCGGGCTCCTCCAGTGCGGCCGGAAGGTGGTGGCGGCTCGACGACGTCGCGTTCGAGCCTGAGCCGGACCAGGTCGCTGTCCTGTCCGGCGGCGGTCGCGATCGCCGCGAGCACCCGGGACATCATGCACGGTCCCGTGGTAGCGGCCCTCGCGGTCGATGACCAGGATCAACGGGTGGTGCTCCTCGACCATCACCGAGGCGACCTCGATCAGGGTGTCCTCGGGCAGCACCGACGGCGGCTTGCTGGCCTTCAGGCGCTGGGCGTCCAGCAGCTCACCGACCGTGGCCCGGTTGAGCTTGCGGCACAACGAGTCGGCGCCGGTCTCGTCGAAGGCGTGCGCCAGGGCCGGGTCGTCGCGGACGTACTGCGGCAGGACCAGGGCCAGCAGCTGGCTGCCCGGGATCACCGCGATCGGCACGCCCGCGTCGTCGGCGACCACCACGCCGGGGAAGCGGTACTCCGCGACCACCCGCGCGGCCTCGGCCCCGGTGGTGGAGGTGCGGACGGTCGGGATCTGCTCGGCGAGGTCTGACGCTCTCATTGCAGGGCCTCCTGCTCGAAGGTGGCGGGGCGGTGGACCAGCTGGAAGCGGCCCAGGGGCCACACGATCGCCCACACCTTGCCGACCACGTCGTCGGCAGGGACGGTGCCCTTGCCGGCCAGGGTCATGTGGTAGCGGGAGTCCTCGCTGTTGGAGCGGTTGTCACCCATGACCCACAGCCGACCCTTCGGGCACGGTGACGTCGAAGGTCGCGGTCGGAGGGGGCGAACCCCGGCTTGAGGTAGGACTTCTCGTCCAGGGCCACGCCGTTGACCGTGACCCGGCCCTGGGCGTCGCAGCAGGCGACCTCGTCGCCGCCGACGGCGATCACCCGCTTCACCAGGTGGCCCCCGGTGGGGTAGAGGCCGATCATCGACAGCGCCTTCTGCAGGTCGCTCAGCTCGGGGGGGACGCCGAGCCAGTCGCCGGGGTCCTTGAAGACCACCACGTCGCCGCGCTGGACCTCGCCGTTCCAGTAGCTCACCTTCTGGACCAGGATCCGGTCGTTCTTGATGAACAGCGGCTCCATCGACTCCGAGGGCACGAAGAACATCTGCACGAAGAAGGTCTTGATCACCACCGACAGGACGAGCGCGGTGACCAGCAGCAGGACCAGCTCGAGCCACCCGGGGATCCGACGCCGCTCGCGGTCCACCGCTGTGTCGCCCTTGCTCGCCATGGAGCGGACTGTATCGGCCGGGCCCGACGGGGGCAGGCGGACCGGCTGATCCGTGGTCCGGGGGACACTCTCACCACCGGGGCGGACAATGGGGGCGGGGTCCCGGCCCCGAGTCCTGCCCCCGTCCCCGATCCCGCCAGGAGCGCCGTCCGCCATGCGAGCCCTCACCCGCGCCCTGGCGCCCGTGCTGGTCCTGCTGGCCGTGGCCCCGACGGCGTGCTCGGCCCCCCCGCCCGGACCCGCCGACTCCTCGCCCTCCTCCTCGCCCTCGGCCCTGCCGTCGCCGGCCGGGTCGACCACGCCGTCACCGGAGGTCCCGGACCCGTCGGTGCCGGTGGTGCCGACGTCGACGCCGAGCACCCGCCCCGCGGCGTACGCCGTCCCGGCGCCCGGTCCGCTGGAACGGCGGCTGCTCACCGCCGACGTGCTGGTCACCGGCGCGGAGACCCTGCCGGCCCGCCTGGTCCGTCGGATCCGGGCCCTGGACGGCGTGGAGAAGGCGCTGCCGCTCTCGCTGGCCGTCGCCTCGGTCGACGGCCGCACGCTCGACGTCGCCGCGGTCGACCCGGCGGAGTTCCGCCGGTTCACCCCGCTCGCGGTGGCCCGCGCCGACGCGGTGTGGGACCGCCTGGCCGGCGGGGAGGTCGCGGTGGACACCTCGGTGAGCCGTCGCCTGGTCTCCGAGGAGGACACCATCCGGCTGGGCAACCGCAAGGACTCCCCGGCGGTGCACGTCGGGGCCTACGCGCCGCTGGTCAAGGGCATCGAGGCGGTGGTGAACCGCAAGCGCGGGGCCCAGCTGGGGCTGCCCGAGCACAACGCCCTGCTGGTCAGCACCGGACAGCTCACCCCCTCGGCCATCGCCGACGAGCTCCGGGGGATCCTGGGGGACCGGGCGACCATGAAGACCCTGGCGCTGGAGTTCGCCGACGCCCTGCAGACCGCGGTGCTGACCGGGGGCTCGGTCTCCGAGGCGGTCGGCCACTTCTCCTACACCGACGGCCCGGACGGCACGATCCGCCCCGACCAGGGCTGGGTGTCGGCCTACATCAGGACCGAGCAGGTGCCGATCCTGGGCACCGTCACCTGCAACCGGGCGATGCTGCCGCAGCTGCGCGGCGCCCTGGCCGAGGTGGTCCGCAACGGCCTCGAGAGCGCGATCCACCCCGGGGAGTACGCCGGCTGCTACTACCCGCGCTACATCAACCGCACCGCGTCGTACGGCCTGTCGCTGCACAGCTGGGGCATCGCGGTGGACCTCAACGTGCCGGGCAACCAGCGCGGGACGGTCGGCGAGATGGACCGTCGGGTCGTGGAGATCTTCAAGCGCTGGGGATTCGCCTGGGGTGGCGACTGGAACTACACCGACCCCATGCACTTCGAGATGAACGCCGTGGTCAGGGCGCGTTGACCGGCGTACCGTCAGGGTCATGAGCGACGTCACCCCGCTGGACCCCGCGCAGTTCCGCACCCTCCCCGCCCCGGTGCGCCTCGACGACACGGTGACGTCGACGGACAGCATCGTCGTCGCCCCGGAGACCGACGAGGGACTGCGCGAGACCGCGTGGCTGCTGCGCAACGCGCCGTACTGACCGCCGCCTGACCTGGTCCATACTCGGGCGATGCGCTCAGTCCAGGTCACCTCGCTCGACGGTCCCAGCTCAGTCGTCATCGGCGACGTCCCCGACGCGACCGCCGGACCCGACGAGGTGCTGGTGGAGGTGCGCGCACTCGGCATCAGCTGGCCCGACCTGCTGCTCAGCAAGGGCCGGTACCAGCTCAAGCCCGAGCTCCCGTTCCAGCTCGGCGTCGACTTCGCCGGGGTGGTCCGGTCCGCACCGGAGGGCTCCGGCTTCTCCGCCGGCGACCGGGTGGCCTGCGTCCTGCCGTACGGCGGGGGCGCCGACCTCGTCGCGGTGGGTGCCGACGCGGTCTTCCCGCTCCCCGACGCGCTGACCTTCGAGCAGGGCGCCGCGATCGGGATGAACTACCTGACCGCGGAGTTCGCGCTGGTCACCCGCGGCCAGATCGGCAGCGGGGACACCGTCCTGGTGCACGGCGCCGCCGGCGGGGTCGGCACCGCGACGATCCAGGTGGCCAGGGGGCTCGGGGCCCGGGTGATCGCCGTGGTCTCGACCGAGGCCAAGGCGGAGGTGGCCCGCGCTGCCGGGGCCGACGAGACCGTGCCGGTCGTCGGCTTCCTGGCCGCGGTGAAGGAGCTCACCGACGGTCGCGGGGTGGACGCCGTGGTCGACGTCGTCGGCGGCGACCTGATGACCGACTCCCTGCGCGTCCTGGCCCCGCTCGGCCGGGTGCTGGTGGTCGGCTTCACCGCCGGGGCGATCCCCGAGGTGCGGGTGAACCGGCTGCTGCTCAACAACATCGACGTCCGAGGCGTCGGCTGGGGTGCGTACGCGATGGTGCGCCCGGGCTTCATGCGCGCCCAGTGGGACGCGTTGGTCCCGATGATGGAGTCCGGGGTGATCGACCCGCCGATCGGCGAGGTCTACCCGCTGGACCGGGTCGCGGACGCGCTGGCCGACATGGAGGCCCGGCGGACACTGGGCAAGTCGGTCGTGACCTTCTGAGTCCCTCTCGACCCGGGTCCCTGCCGACAAGAAATCGGTGGCGCCCGGCCCTCCCGGCCCGGTTCACTGCTGGGCATGGACCGGCTTCCTCCTCCTGCCCTCCCCGACGGACTGACCGCCCGGCCCCTCGAGGTCGGCGACGCCCCGGCCGTCTTCGCGCTGATGGCCGCCCAGGAGCAGCACGACCTCGGGGACGTCGAGATCGAGCTGGGTGACATCATCGGCGACTGGCAGCGGCCCAGCTTCGACATCGGCGCCAGCACCCTGGGTGTCCTCGACGGTGACCGGCTGGTGGCCTACACCGAGCTCACCGACCTCCAGCGGTGCGACGGGGCGGTGCACCCCGGGCACCGCGGCCGCGGGATCGGCACCGCGCTGTCGGGGTGGGTCCGCGAGCTGGCGACGTCCCGCGGGTCCGACGTCGTGGGCTGCCCCGTCCCCCAGGGCTCCCCGGGCGACCGCCTGCTGGCCGAGCTCGGCTACTTCGTGCGCTGGGAGTCCTGGATCCTCGCGCTGCCCGAGGGTCGGGAGATCGTCGCCCAGCCGCTGCCGCCGGGCTTCACGATCCGCACCGCGCAGGGCGAGGCCGACCACCGCAGCGCCTGGACCGTCGTGGAGGACGCCTTCCTGGAGTGGTCGGTGCGCGAGCGGCAGTCCTTCGAGGACTTCGAGGCCACCCACCGTCTCCGCCCGGGGTTCGAGCCCTGGAACCTCCGGCTGCTGCGCGACGGCGCCGGCGACGGCACCGGCGACGGCACCGGCGACGGCGACGGCGAGGTGGTCGGGGCCTGCTACGTGCTCGTGGCCGGCGAGATCAGCTACGTCGACCAGCTCGCGGTGCGCCGGGACCACCGGCACCGCGGTCTGGCCCGTGCCCTGCTCGTCGACGCCTTCGCGAACGGACGGGCGCACGGCGCCACCCGGTCCGAGCTGGCCACCGACTCGCGGACCGGCGCCCTGGGGCTGTACGAGAAGGTCGGCATGACGGTGACCAGCACCTGGGTGCATCGGGCCACCGGCCTGACCGCCGCGGGCTAGGCTCGCGGGCATGACGATCCTCGATGACGCACGCCCCGGCATGGACGATGCCGTCCGCCCCCAGGACGATCTCTTCGGCCACGTCAACGGGCACTGGTTGGACACCGAGGAGATCCCCTCGGACCGGTCGAGCTGGGGCTCCGGCTCCCAGCTGTCGGTCCAGGCCGAGCTGCAGGTCCGGGCCATCGTCGAGGAGGCCGCGGCAGCCGCCGCGCAGTCGCCGGTGGGCAGCCCCACCCGGCAGATCGGCGACCTGTGGACATCGTTCATGGACGACGCCCGGATCGAGGCGCTGGGCGCCGAGCCGATTCAGGCCGACCTCGCCGAGGTCGCCGCGGTGCGCGACCACGAGGACCTGGCCCGGTTCGTCGGCGGCTTCGAGCGTCGCGGCGGCGGTGGCTTCTTCCGCTCCTACGTCGACAGCGACGACCGGGACTCCGAGCGCTACCTGGTCAACCTCGTCCAGGGCGGTCTCGGGCTGCCCGACGAGTCGTACTACCGCGAGGAGAAGTTCGCCGAGATCCGCACCGCGTACCTCGCCTACCTGGGCCGGATGCTGGCCCTGGCCGGGTTCGGGACCGCCGAGGCGATGGCGGCCGACGTGCTGGCGCTGGAGACCCGGCTGGCTGAGGGCCACTGGGCGCGGGCCGACACCCGTGACGTGCTCAAGGCCTATAACCTGACCAGCTTCGCCGAGCTCCGCGAGCTCGCGCCGCAGTTCGCCTGGCAGGTCTACGCCGACGCCCTCGGCGCCGACGAGCAGACCCTGGCCGAGGTCGTGGTGCGCCAGCCCAGCTTCTTCACCCACCTCGGCCGCGTGGTCGAGGAGGTCGGCATCGAGCAGTGGAAGGCCTGGGCCGCGGTCAAGGTCGTCCGCACCGCCGCGGCGTACCTCTCCTCGCCCTTCGTGGAGGCCAACTTCGACTTCTACGGCCGGACGCTCTCGGGCACCCCCGAGCTGCGCGCGCGCTGGAAGCGGGGGGTGGCGTTCGTCGAGGGCTGCGTGGGCGAGGCCGTGGGCCAGCTGTACGTCGAGCGGCACTTCCCGCCGACCAGCAAGGCGATGATGGACGACCTGGTCGCCAACCTGATCGAGGCCTACCGGCTCAGCATCATCGACCTGGACTGGATGACCGAGGGCACCAAGCACCGGGCCTTCCGCAAGCTCGACACCTTCATGCCCAAGATCGGCTACCCCGAGAAGTTCCGCGACTACTCCGGCATCGACGTCCGGGCCGACGACCTGTGGCACAACGTCAAGGCCGCCTCGGCGTTCGAGCACGACCGGCAGCTGGCCAAGATCGGCGCACCGGTCGACCGCGACGAGTGGTTCATGCTGCCGCAGACCGTCAACGCCTACTACAACCCCGGCACCAACGAGATCTGCTTCCCGGCCGGCATCCTGCAGAAGCCGTTCTTCGACCCCGAGGCCGACCCGGCCGAGAACTACGGCGGCATCGGCGCGGTGATCGGGCACGAGATCGGTCACGGCTTCGACGACCAGGGCTCGGAGTACGACGAGCGCGGCAACCTCAACGAGTGGTGGACCGCCGAGGACAAGGCGGCCTTCAAGCAGCGCTCGGACAAGCTCGTCGACCAGTACGCCGGCTTCAGCCCGCGCAACCTGCCCGACGAGAAGGTCAACGGCTCGCTCACCGTCGGGGAGAACATCGGCGACCTCGGCGGCCTGACCATCGGGCACAAGGCGTACCTGCTCAGCCTCGGCGGCGCCGACCTGCCCGAGCGTGACGGCCTGACCGGCACCCAGCGGTTGTTCATGTCGTGGGCCTACGTCTGGCGGACCAAGCAGCGCAACGAGCTGGCCCAGCAGATGATCACCGTCGACCCGCACAGCCCCGCGGAGTTCCGGGCCAACATCGTGCGGAACCTCGACGAGTTCCACACCTCGTTCGACACCGCCCCCGGCGACGGGCTGTGGCTCGACCCCGAGGACCGCGTCCGGATCTGGTGACCCGGGGGCCGGGCGGGGCCGCTCTCAGCCGGCCGTCGGCCAGAGCCGGACCGAGGCCACGACGTCGTCGAGGTCGTGCCGGGCCCCGGGCGGGGTCGCGTCTGCGTAGGTCGCCATCACCACCAGCGCCCGGCCGTGCACGTCGACCACCCACACCTCGGCCCCGTGGTCGGCGGCGAGGGAGACCAGGCCGCGGGCGGTGTCGACCAGCTCGAACGGCTGGCCGAACGCGCAGCTCAGGCCCGGGCCCGCGGCCAGCCGCAGGTGGGTCGCGGGGTAGCCGAACCGGTGATCGCTCGCGGCGACGACCTCGACCCCCACCCGGGGCAGGTCCCGGAAGGCGGCGACCAGCGCGGCCGGGTCGTCGGGGACGGCCGCCATCCCCGTGGCGAAGGGCCGGCACGGCTGGGTGGCCACGTGGTCGACGTCGAGGACCAGCACCCCGACGTCGCCGTACGGCGGCAGGCCCGCGACCGGGCCCATCCAGCCTGACCAGCCGGTGCCGACGGTCAGCGTGGCGCTGGGCACCGCGGCGTACGGCGAGGGGGAGATCCGGTAGGTCCCCGGCGGCAGCGGCGCGGGGGTCGAGTCACCGGGCCACGGGTGCGCGCCCAAGGGGTCCTGCGGCACCGGTGGGGGAGTCGCGGCGGGCGGGCGCAGGACGAGGGCCGCGACGCTGACCACCACGAGCACGGTGGCCGTGAGCAGTGCGCCGGCCACCTCGTGCAGGGTGCGCAGCCGACGGCCGCGGCGGACCAGCGAGGTGAGGTCGGGCGGGCCCGCGCCGGGTCGGCCGGGACCTGCACCTCGGTGGCCGTGCCGGTGGCCGGGCCGGTGGGCGGGCCGGTGGGACAGGGCGGCCTCGCGCAGCCAGACCCCGGGGTCCTCGGCGGTGGTGAACCCGTGCCCGTCGGCGACGGCCCTGACGATCGCGTGCCGCAGGCGTGCCTCCGCCTCGCCCCGGTCGCCGGCGACGGCCCCGACGTCGGCCAGCAGCCGGGGGTAGTCGGAGGCGAGGACGTCACGGAGCCGCGCCCCGACCACGTCGTCGTGACGCGCCGGAAGCGCCGTCAGCGTGTCCAGTCGCTCCATCGCGTCCTCCAGCAGGCACCCGCCCGGCGGGGCCCCAGGCCATTCTGCGCCCGCCGGGCGCACCGTGTCTGCCTGGTCTGCGCCAGCGGCGACCGGGTCAGAGCTCGAGCGGGGTGAGGGTCAGACCCTGCTCGTTGGCCTCGACCAGGACGCCCTCGGGGACCTCGAGCCAGTCGGGGTCCTCGTCGTACGGCTCGGTCGCCACACTGATCCCGGTGTCCTTCTCCAGGGCCCACAGTCGCTCGCCGTACGTCGTGCCGGCGATGCTCCGCCCGTCCACCGCGAGCATGTTGAGCCGTCCCCCGCCGACCGTCTGGACCTCGCGGATCACCTCGACCAGGGCCTTGCCCAGCGGCGTGCCGGCCGTCCACCGGGAGGCGGCCAGCCCGAACATCAGCGCCGAGTCCACCGGTGCGGCGGCCTCGGGGATGTCCAGCGTCCGGTCGTACAGCGTGCGCCGGGCGCTGTGCCAGTCCGCGACCCCGCCGTTGTGGCTGAACAGCCAGCGGCCCTGCGCGAACGGCGCGACCACCGACTCGTCGTGGGCGAACGCGGTGGTGTCGGAGCGGACCGCGCCGAGGATGCAGGTGCTGGCGATCGTCGGGGCCAGCGAGGCGAACGAGGCGTCGGTCCAGATCGGCTGGGCCCGGCGGTAGCGGACCGGCTCGTCGCGCCCCGTGGCGTACCACCCTGCGCCGAAGCCGTCGGCGTTGACCACCCCGTGCAGCTGGGTCCGCGGGGACCAGGCCTGGGTGCCCAACGAGCTGGGCGGGTCGAGGAGCAGGCGCTGGAGCGTGATCGGTTCCCCGACGTAGGCCAGGTGCCGCGAGCTCATCGCGCCCTCCTCACTCCTCCTCACTCCTGCTCGGTCCTGCCCGGTCCTGCCGGTCCTGCCGGTCCTGCCGGTCCTGCTGGTCCCCTGTCAGTCTCTGTCAGTCCCTGTCAGTCCTGGAGCAGCGACTCGACGGCATCGACGACCTGCGGGTCGTCGGGCTTGACGGTCGGGGAGAACCTCGCCACGGCCGTCCCGTCGGCGTCGAGCAGGAACTTCTCGAAGTTCCAGCTGATGTCGCCGGCGTCGCCACCACGGACCGGCACCTTGGCCAGCGCGGCGTACACGGGGTGCCGGTGCTCACCGTTGACCTCGACCTTGGCGGTCATCGGGAAGGTGACGCCGTACGTCGCGGAGCAGAACTCGGCGATCTGCTCACTGCTGCCGGGCTCCTGGCCGCCGAACTGGTTGCAGGGCACCCCGACGACGACCAGGCCGCGGTCGGCGTAGTCGGTGGCGAGCTGCTCCAGGGCGGCGTACTGCGGGGTCAGGCCGCACCTGGAGGCGACGTTGACCAGCAGGGTGGGTCGGCCGCCGGTGATCTCGCCCAGGGTGGCCGGGGAGCCGTCGAGACGGCCGATCTGCTCGTCGAGGATGCTCATCGGGTCAGGATAGGCGGACCGGTCCGTCCGCGGTCGCGGGGGCGGAGAGGGCGGACAGGGCCATCCGCTCCAGCAGCGTGCGCATCTGCGGAGCCGGCAGGAAGGCGCTGTGCGGGGTGGAGTTGAGCAGGCCGAAGGTCGCGTGCGTGCGGGCCCGGGCCTCCTCGGGGTCGAGATGCGGGCGGACCTCGCGCAGGCACCACACCCACAGCTCGACGTACTCGCGCTGCAGGGTGCGCACGCGCTCCCGCGCGTGGTCGGGCAGGGAGGACCAGTCGCGGTCCTGGACCACGATCAGCGGTTGGTGAGCCAGGGCGAAGTCGGTGTGCCAGCGGACCAGGGCCACCACGGCGTCGTGCGGCGACCCCGCCGCGCCCGCCCGCTCCCGGCCCACGCCGAGCAGCTCCTCGGAGATGCTGACCAGCATCTCGGCCAGCATCGCGTCCTTGGAGGCGAAGTGCCGGTAGAGCGCGGGGCCGCTGATCCCGCAGGCCGCGCCGAGGTCGGCCACCGAGACCCCGTGGAAGCCGCGCGCGGCGAAGAGCTCGGCCGCGGTGGCCAGGATCTGCTGCCGCCGGTTCACCCGGCCAGGCTAGTCGGGCAGGTTAGCGTCCGCTAACCCCCTCCGGCCTGTGCCACCATGCGCCCCATGGTCACTCCCGCGCAGCGCCGGACCGGATTCGTCACCGACGACCGGTTCTTCCTGAGCCGCACCGAGGAGGGCTACGGCCCGCTGGTCGGCGACGACATCGCCATCGAGACCCCCGAGGGGAAGAAGCGGATCCGCGACCTCGCGGTCACCTCTGGCCTGGCCGAGCGGCTCGTGCGGTTCGCGCCGGTCCCCCTGGAGCGCGCCGACGTGCTCCGCTTCCACACCGAGGCCTACCTCGCGCAGCTGGAGGAGATGTCGGCGGGGGAGGGCGGGAGCGCCGGGGAGGAGACCTGGTTCGGGCCCGGGGGCCTGGACACCGCGATGCTGGCGGCCGGCGGCACCTACGAGGCGGTGCGGGCCGTGGTGACCGGCGAGGTCGACAACGCCTATGCGTTGGTGCGTCCCTCGGGCCACCACGCCGAACGGGACTGGGGGCGGGGCTACTGCCTGCTGGCCAACGCCACCCTGGCGGTGATGAAGGCCCGCGACGAGCTCGGCGTGGGCCGGGTCGCCCTGGTCGACTGGGACGTCCACCACGGCAACGGCGCCGAGCAGGCGTTCTACGACGACCCCGACGTGCTGACCGTCTCGCTGCACCAGGACCGGCTCTACCCCCGGGACAGCGGGATGGTCGAGCACACCGGTTCCGGGGCCGGGGAGGGGACCAACATCAACGTGCCGCTGCCTGCCGGATCGGGGCGCGGGGCGTACGTCGACGCCTTCGAGCGGGTCGTCGAGCCCGCGTTGCGTCGGTTCGGTCCGGACCTGCTGGTGGTCTCCTGCGGGTTCGACGCCGGGGGCCTGGACCCGCTGGGCCGGATGTGCCTGTCGGCCAAGACGTTCGGCGAGCTGGCCGGCCGGATGCGGCTGCTGGCCGAGGAGCTGTGCGGGGGGCGGCTGGCGATGACCCACGAGGGCGGCTACTCCGAGATGCACGCGCCGTTCTGCGGCCTGCGGGTGCTCGAGGAGCTGTCCGGGGCGTTCACCGGGGTGGCCGACCCGTTCGTCCACCTCGACGGCTCCGCCGCCCAGGAGCTGCTGGGCCACCAGAGCGACCTGGTGTCCGCGGTCGCCGAGGCCCACCACCTCTGACCGACCCGTCACGTCTTGACGCAGTTTCCACGCCGACCCGTCACGTCTTGACGTGAATTCGGCCTCGACCCGTCACGTCTTGACGCGGGTGGGGGTGGGTACGTCGTCAAGACGTGACGGGTCGGCGCGGATCCGACGAGAGGACGTGACGGGTCGAGGCGGATCCGGTGTCAAGACGTGACGGGTCGGCGGGGGTCAGGTGGAGAGCAGCTCGGCGGCCAGCCACTCCTCGACGGTGGCCCACCGGCCGGGTCGCAGCTCGACGGCGTACACCACCCGGCCCTCCCAGCGGCCGCTGTCCCCCCGGCGCCACTCCAGCAGCAGCCCGGGGCGGCGGCCCCCGCCGTCGGGCGGCGCGACCACCCAGCAGTGCCGGGCGGGGCCGTCGGGCCCCCCGCCCGGCGCGACTCCCGGCGCGACTCCCGGCACCCGGTCCGGCTCGCGGTGCGGCTCAAAGTGCGGCTCATGGTGCGGCTCACGGCTCGTGTCGCGGGGAGGGTCGGGGGCGTCAGTGCCGCCGCGGGCGCGCTCGTGAAGAGGAACCCCTCGTCCGCCGTACCCGCCGCGTGCCACTAACCAAAGATACGTTCGAACCCGGTCGTCAGGCCAGCCGGCCCCGGCGGTCAGGCGGGTCCGGGCGGTTTCACGCCCGGACCCCACCTAGACTCGGCCCCACACCAGCTCACCGGAGGACCGCGTGGCCAAGTCGAAGACCCCCCTGCTCGTCGCCGCTGTCGTCGGCGTCGTGGCGATCCTCGCGGTCCGGATGATCAGCAGCGGTCTCGGCGGCGGCTCCACCGACGACACGGGCGGTGGGGGCGGCACGGGCGGCGGCGGTGACGTCGCGGTCGCCGGCTGCGAGCCGCTGGTGGTCGCCGCCTCCAGCGAGAAGGCCGCCCTGCTCACCGCGATCGGACGGTCCTACGAGAAGGCCGGCCGCGAGGTCGACGGCACCTGCTTCGACGTCCAGGTGAACTCGGTGGCCTCCGGGTCGGGCGAGGCCGCGCTGGCCCGCGGGTGGGACCCCGACACCGACGGCCCCCGCCCGGACGTCTGGACGCCGGCCGCCTCGACCTGGGTCGGGCTGCTGAAGCAGGACCTGGCCTCCAACGACAAGCCGGACATGGTGCCCGCCGAGACCCCGTCGATCGCCTCGACCCCCCTGGTGCTGGCCATGCCGCGGCCGATGGCCACCGCGCTGGGCTGGCCGAGGCAAGCAGCTCGGCTGGGCCGACCTGCTCACCCTGGCCAACGACCCCCAGGGGCTGGGCCGGCCTCGGTCACCCCGAGTGGGGCACCTTCACCCTCGGCAAGACCAACCCGAACATCTCCACCTCCGGCCTGGCCGCGACCGTCGGCGCGTTCGTGGCCGCCACCGGCAAGTCCTCGGACCTGACCTCGGCCGACGTCGAGAGCCAGAAGGTACGCCGCTTCGTCTCCGCGGTCGAGCGCTCGGTGCTGCACTACGGCGACACCACGCTGACCTACCTGGCCAACCTGCAGCGCGCCGACGACTCCGGGGCGCGGCCTCGGCTACGTCAGCGCGGTCGCGGTGGAGGAGAAGTCGGTCCTGGACTACAACGCCGGCAACCCCTCGGGCAACCCGGAGACGCTGGGCGACCACGCCCCGCCCAAGGTCCCGCTGGTGGCGGTCTACCCCGAGGAGGGCACGCTGTTCTCCGACAGCCCCTGGGTGACCCTCGACGCTCCCTGGGCCGACCCGGTGCGCCAGGCCGGGGCCGTCGGACCTGCTCGAGTTCGTGCGCTCCGACGCGGGGCAGAAGGCGTTCACCGACGCCGGGTTCCGCACGTACGACGGCACGCCCGGCACCCCGATCACCGACAGCTCGGACGTGCTCGCCGACGGCGTCTCGATCACCCTGAGCCCGCCGGCGCCGGCGGTGTTGGACCAGCTCCGCTCGGCCTGGACCGAGCTGCGCAAGCCGGCCCGGGTGCTGCTGCTGCTCGACGTGTCCGGCTCGATGGGCGAGGACGTCGGGTCGGCCGGCCAGACCAAGCTGGAGCTGGCCAAGGGCGCCGCGCTGACCGCGCTCGACCAGTTCGCCCCCACCGACCAGGTCGGGCTGTGGATGTTCACCAGCGAGCTGCCGAGCGCCTCGGGCATCTACACCGAGCTGGTCCCGGTCGGTCCGGTGTCGCGCCGGGGGTCCGCGTTGCGCTCCTCGATCTCGAACCTGGTCGCCGCTCAACGGCACCCCGCTGTACGCCGCCATCCGCGCGGGCGTGGAGTCGATGGGCGCCGACCTACGACCCCGACAAGATCAACGCCGTCGTGGTGCTCACCGACGGCCGCAACGAGTACACCCCGGACAACGACCTCGACGGCCTGGTCGACCAGCTCGGCGGCGGGGGGTCGGAGAGCACCCTGCGGGTCTTCTCGATCGCCTACGGCGAGGGCGCCGACCTCGGCACGCTGCAGCAGATCTCCGAGGCCTCCAACGCCGCGGCGTACGACGCCACCGACCCGCAGAACATCGACAAGGTGTTCACCGCGGTGCTGAGCAACTTCTAGGCCCGGGACGGCTGCGGTGGGATTCGGAGGAAGGCTGGCGCGGGCCGCCGGTGACCCGTGGCTGGGCCTGGTCTCCGCGCTCGGCGGCGGACTGGCGTGGGCCACCGCGGTGCCGGGTGCCCTGCCGGTGGTGATCGGGGCCGGCATGTTCGGGGTGGGCGCCGTCGTCGGTGCGCTGGTGCGCGACGAGGACGACGGGGTGCCGTCGTACGACGACGATCCCGAGGTCACGGTGCAGCTGCGCCGCGGCACCGAGCAGGCCGCCCTGGTCGAGACCTTGGCGGCGTACGTCGCGGACCTGCGCGAGCTGCGGTCCACGACCCTCCCACCGTCGGTCGTGGACCCGGCCATCCAGGGCCTCGTCGCGGCCGAGGGCGCCCAGCGGACCGCGCTGCGGGTGGCCGCCGCGGTCGACGGGCTCGACACGGCGCTGCAGCGCAGCCACCGCGGACCCGGGCAGGGGGTCCGCGAGGCGGTGGCCCGAGATGGCGGCCCGTCGGCAGGGCCTGCTGGACCGGCTGCGCGGCACGGTGGACGGCGTGGCCGAGGTCTACACCCGCCTGCTGGAGATGTCGGCGACGGTCTCGAGCCTCGACGTCGGGGACCAGGCGCTCGGCGAGGTCGAGGCGGTCAGCGCGTCGCTGGACTCGCTGCGCACGTCCCTGGTCGCGCTGGAGAGCGAGCGCCGCGCGCTGCCCTCCTGAGTCCTCCGGCGGTCTTCCCCAGGCCTGCCGGGGATTGTCGGAGGTGCGTGACAAGGTGGTCGCCATGCCCCGGGGGATCGCGACCTACAAGGACCTGTGCGTCGACGCCGTCGACGCTGCGCGCCTGGGCCGCGTTCTGGGCCGGCGCGCTGCACCTGGACCTCGACCTGGGCCGGCTGGACGAGGGCCTGGCCCGGCTGACCGGGCCGACTCCGGCGCACACGGTGTGGGTCAACACCGTGCCCGAGCCGGTGTCGGTCAAGCAGCGGGTCCACCTCGACGTCCGGGCCGGCTCGGTGGCCGAGGTCGAGGCGCTCGGGGCGCACCGTCCTGGACGCCGAGTCCTTCGGCTGGACGGTGTGGCCGACCCCGAGGGCGGCGAGCTCTGCGTCTTCGGACTGCGCCCGGACTCCCGTCCCGGTGCTGTACGAGGTCGTCGTCGACGCCGTGGACCCCGAGGCGACGGCCCGCTGGTGGGCCGGGATCCTCGGGGCGACGTACGGCCGGGACGCCGAGCACGGCTGGTCCTGGGTCGAGGACGTGCCCGGGGCGCCCTTCGACTCCGTGGTCTTCGTGGGCGTCCCGGAGCCCAAGACGGTCAAGAACCGGGTCCACCTCGACCTCACCTCCCCGGACCTCCAGCCCCTGCTCGACGCCGGTGCCACCCTGCTCCGGCCCCGCGGCGACGGGCGAGCCTGGGACGTGCTGGCCGACCCCGAGGGCAACGAGCTCTGCGTGTTCTCCCCCGGGCGGTCGACGCGCCGATGACCCTCCACCTCCACCTCGCCACCCGCACCGACGCCCTGGCCGACAGCCTGGCGGACCTCCTGGCCGCACCGCTGCCCGACCCCTTCGCCGAGGAGGTGGTCGTGGTCCCGGCCAAGGGCGTGGAGCGTTGGCTGACCCAGCGGCTCTCGCACCGCCTCGGTGCCGGCCCGCGGGGTGCCGACGGGGTCTGCGCCGGGGTCCGGTTCCTCAACCCCCGCTCGCTGGTCACCCTGCTCACCGGCACCGAGCACGACGACCCGTGGGACCCCGACCGGCTGGTCTGGCCGCTGCTGGAGGTCGTCGACGCCTCGATGGGGGAGCCCTGGTGCGCCACCCTGGCCCGGCACCTGGGTCACGGGCTGGGCCCGGAGCAGGCCGAGCTGCGCCAGGAGCGCCGCTACTCCGTCGTCCGTCGTCTGGCCGGGCTCCTCGCGTCGTACGCCGTCCAGCGTCCGGCCCTGCTCACCGACTGGGCCGCAGGCCGCGACACCGACGGCTCGGGCCCGCTGGCCGAGGACCTGGCCTGGCAGCCGGAGCTGTGGCGACGACTGGTCGACCGGGTCCCCGCCCCTGCGCCGGACGTACGCCACCGCGAGGTCGTCGCCGCGATCCGCGGCGGGGCCGACCTGGCGCTGCCGGCCCGGTTGTCGACTGTTCGGCCACACCCGGCTGCCGGTCACCGAGCTCGAGCTGCTCCGGGCGGTCGGCGAGGTGCGCGAGGTGCACCTGTGGCTCCCGCAGGCCTCCCCGGTCGCCTGGGACACCCTGCGCCCGGTGGTCGAGGGCGGGCCGGTCGTCCGGGCCGAGGACCCTGCCGGCCGGGCCGTCCGGCACCCGCTGCTGTCCTCCCTGGGCCGCGACTCCCGCGAGCTGCAGCGGGCCCTCACCGTGCTCGGACCGCGCGAGCAGACCGGGGAGGCCACCCGTGCCGGAGCCGCGGACCTCCCCGACGCTCCTGGAGCTGCTGCAGCGCGACCTGCGCGCCGACGCGGTCCCCGGCCCGGGGGAGCCGCCGAGGACCTCGCCTGACCGACGACCGGTCGGTGCAGGTCCACGCCTGCCACGGCGCGACCCGCCAGGTCGAGGTGCTGCGCGAGGTCCTGGTGGGCCTGCTCGAGGACGACCCGACCCTGGAGCCCCGCGACATCCTGGTGCTCTGCCCCGACGTCGAGGCGTACGCGCCGTTGTTCTCGGCCGCCTTCGGCCTGGCCGACGCGGCCACCGCCGACCCCGCGGGACCAGCGGGCCAGGGGGCCCGAGCGGTTCGCCGGGCACGCCGCCCCGCACCCGGCCCACCAGCTCCGGGTCCGGCTGGCCGACCGCGGCCTGATGAGCACCAACCCGTTGCTCGCCGTGGCCGGCGCGCTGGTCCGGCTGGCCGGGGGCCGGGGCACCGCGAGCGAGGTCCTGGACCTGGCCTCGGCGGAGCCCGTGCGGCACCGGTTCGGGCTCGACGACGACGACGCTGGCCACGGTCACCGGCTGGGTCGAGCAGTCCGGGGTGCGCTGGGGGCTGACCGAGGAGCTGCGCCGGCCGTACCGCTTGGACGGGTTCGCGCAGAACACCTGGCAGGCCGGCCTCGACCGGGTCCTGCTCGGGGTGGTGATGGCCGACGACGGGGCCCACACCCTCGGCGCCACCCTGCCGCTGGACGACGTGGGCAGCGGAGCCGTCGACCTGGCCGGCCGGCTGGCCGAGCTGGTGGACCGCCTCGAGGCGAGCGTCCTGCGGCTGCGCGCGGCGACCTCGCTGACCTCGTGGGTGGAGGCGCTGCGGGACGGGGTCGGTGCGCTGGGCTCCACCTCGCGCGCGGACGCCTGGCAGGTCGCCCAGCTCGAGCGGGAGCTCCGACTCCGTGCTGGCCGCCGGGACGGCCTCCGGGTCAGCCCCCGAGCTGCGGCTGGCCGACGTCCGCACCCTGCTGGAGCAGCCGGCTGCAGCCGCGTCCCACCCGCGCCAACTTCCGCACCGGGAACCTGACCGTCGCCACCCTGGTGCCGATGCGGTCGGTCCCGCACCGGGTGGTGTGCCTGGTCGGTCTCGACGACGGGGTCTTCCCGCGCAACACCGTCAGCGACGGCGACGACGTGCTGGCCCGGGACCCCCTCACGGGGGAGCGCGACCCGCGCAGCGAGGACCGCCAGCTCCTGCTCGACGCGGTGCTGGCCACCGACCAGACCCTGGTGGTCACCTACACCGGGGCCAACGAGCACAGCGGCCAGGACCGTCCGCCCGCCGTCCCCCTGGGTGAGCTGCTCGACGCCGTCGAGCGCACCGTGCCCGGTGCCCGGGAGCACGTCCTGGTCCGCCACCCGCTGCAGCCGTTCGACGCGCGCGCTTTCACCCCCGGCGAGCTCGGCCGGAACGAGCCGTTCAGCTTCGACCGGGCCTCGCTGGCGGGAGCCCGGGCCGCACGGGGAGACCGCCCGGCTCCGCCGCCGCTGCTCCCTGGTCCGCTGCCCTCGCGCCCCCAGGCCGACGTGTCCCTGGCCGACCTCCAGGCGTTCCTCGCCCACCCGGTCCGTGGGTTCCTGCGCCAGCGTCTCGACGTCGGTGTCCCGCTCGAGTTCGACGAGGTCGACGACGCGATCCCCGTCGAGCTCGACGCGCTGCAGTCCTGGGCGGTCGGCGACCGGATCCTTCGCCAGGCGGTTGCGGGGGCCGACCCCGTGCAGGTGTTCCTGGCCGAGCAGCTGCGGGGCGAGCTGCCGCCGCTCCAGCTCGGGGGGCACGTGCTCCGGAAGGTCACCGAGCGGGTGAACGCGCTGTACCTCGCCACGGCTGCCTCACGGACGGTGCCGGCGCGCCCTGTCGACGTCACCGTGGACCTGGGGGACGGGCGGCGGCTGACCGGCGTCGTCCCGGACGTCCGCGGCCACCGGATCGAGCGGGTGCACTACTCCTCCCTGTCGGCCAAGCACCGGCTCGCCTCCTGGCTCGACCTGCTCGCGCTCTCCGCGGGTCTCCCGGACCAGTCCTGGACCGCGAGCACTGTCGGTTGGCACCGCACCGGGACCCCGCAGCGTGCCCTCGCCGGTCCCCTGGACCACCGGGCGCTGGACCACCTCCGCGACCTGGTGGACGTCTTCGACCGCGGCCGGTGCGAGCCGTTGCCGCTGCCGCTGCGCACCGGCTACGCCTGGGCCGACGCGGTCCGGGCGCGCACCGACCCCCGCCGGACCGCCGAGGGCGAGTGGACCACCCGCGACGGCAGCCCGGTCCCCGGCGAGGCCGCCGACCCGGCGCACGTGCGGGTCTTCGGGCGGCAGGCCCCCTTCGAGGTGCTGCTGGCACCCGTCGGGCGACGACGAGACCTGGAACGGCCAGCCGCACCGGCTCGGCCGCCTCGCGGTGCGCGTCTGGCAGCCCCTGTTCGACCACGAGCAGGTGAGGTCGGCATGAGCACGTCTCCCGGCGCCGAGGCGTCCGTCCCCGACCTGCCGGTCTTCGACCTGGCGCGACCTGCCCAGCGGCACCACCGTGCTCGAGGCCAGCGCCGGCACCGGCAAGACCTGGACCATCGCCGCGCTGGTCGACCAGGTACGTCGCCGAGGGCCTGGTGCCGTTGGACCGGATGCTCATCGTCACCTTCGGCCGGGCCGCCAGCCAGGAGCTGCGCGAGCGGGTGCGGGCCAGCTCGTCGTCGCCGAGCGCGCCCTCGACGTGGCCGTGCTGGGCGGGACCGCTGAGCCGGCGGACGCCCTGACCTCGCTGCTGCTGCGCACTGGTCCGGCGGACCTCGTGGTCCGCCGGGACCGGGTCCGCGCGGCCCTGGTGGACTTCGACGCCGCGACGATCGCCACCACCCACCAGTTCTGCCAGCTGGTCCTGCGCAGCCTGGGCGTGGCCGGCGACACCGACGCCGGGGCCCGGCTCGTCGAGGACCTCGACGACCTGCTCGTCGAGGTCGTCGACGACCTCTACGTCCGCGGGTTCGCCCGACGACGACGAGCCGCCGCTCTTCGACCGCCGCACGGCGCTGGCGGTCGGCCAAGGCCGCGGTCCGGGACCCGCAGGCCCGGCTGGAGCCCCGCGCGGCCGAGCCGGGCTCGCCGCAGGGCCGCCGGGTCCGGCTTCGCCGAGGCGGTCCGCGGCGAGATGGACGTACGCAAACGGCGGCTCGGCGTCCTCGGCTACGACGACCTGCTCAGCCGGCTCGCCGACGCCCTGGAGGACCCCGCGGCCCCGGCCCGGGACCGGATGCGCGCCCGCTGGAGGTCGTGCTGGTCGACGAGTTCCAGGACACCGACCCGGTGCAGTGGCAGGTGCTGCGACCGGGCCTTCAGCGGCCACGCGACGATGGTGCTCATCGGCGACCCGAAGCAGGCGATCTACGCCTTCCGCGGCGGCGACGTCGTCACCTACCTCGAGGCCGCGGCCGACCGCCACCGTCACGCCCACGCTCGGCACCAACCACCGCAGCGACCAGCCCCTGCTCGACGCCGTCCAGGCGGTGCTCCGCGGGCGCCGCGCTCGGGCGACGAGCGGATCGTCGTCCGCGACGTCGACGGCGCCCACCCCGGCGCCCGGCTGGTCGGGGCGCCGCACCCGCGCCGTTCCGGCTGCGGATGGTCGACCGCGGCCCGCTCGGGCTCCAGCGCCAAGGCGGGTGCCGATCGCCGCGCTGCGCGAGCGCCGTCGCCGCCGACCTGGCGACCGACGTCGCGGCGCTGCTGGCCTCGGGCGGCCGACCTTCGACGGTCGGCCGCTCGTGGCCCGGTGACGTCGCCGTGCTGTGCGAGACCCGCGCGCCAGTGCGAGCCGGTCCGCGCCGGCGCTCGCGGCCGCCGGCGTGCAGGCCGTGGTCGCGGGCAGCGGGCAGCGTGTTCGCCACCCCGGGCGGCCGACGAGTGGCTGAGCGCTGCTCGAGGCGATGGAGCAGCCGCACCGCAGCCCCCGGGTCCGGGCCGCCGCGCTCACCCCCTTCGTCGGCCGCACCGCCGACCGAGCTCGACGCCGGCGGCGAGCGCTCACCGAGAGCGTCGCCGAGCGGCTCCGCGACTGGGCCGACCTGCTGCGCCGCCGCGGGGTCGCCGCCGTGTTCGAGGCCGCCGTCGACCGCGGCGGCCTCGCCGGCCCGGGTGCTGGCGCCGGCCGGCGGGCGAGCGGCTGCTGACCGACCTGCGCCACGTCGGCCGAGTCGCTGCACGACGCGGCCGACGCCGGGACGGCTCGGCGCTGGCCGCGCTGCATCGCCTGGCTGCGCGGCCAGATGGCCGAGGCCCGCCGCCGACGTCGCCGAGGAGCGGACCCGACGCCTGGACAGCGACGCCGCCGCGGTGCAGATCCTGACCATCCACGGCAGCAAGGGGCTGGAGTTCCCGGTGGTCCACCTGCCCGTTCGTCTGCCGACCTCTTCGTCCGGGACGCCGGACGTACCCGCTGCTTCCACGACGCCGACGGCGCCCGCTGCCTGCGACGTCGGCGGTCCGGGCGGAGATCGCCGCGCCCCGGCGGACCGCGCGTCGCCGAGGAGGCGGCGGCGAGGACGCTGCGGCTGCTCTACGTCGCGCTGACCCGGGCGCAGTCGCCAGCTGGTCGACCTGGTGGCTGCCGAGCGCGAAGAACACCGCAGCCGTCCCCGCTGCACCGGATGCTGTTCGGGCGCGCGACCCGGGCAGGCCGAGGTCGCCCGGACCCCGCCGGTGCACCGACGACGCCCGCGGTCCTGGCGCTCGCCCGCCAGTGGCAGGCCGCTCGGCGGCCCGGTGGTCGAGCCGGCCCCGACCTCGCCCGGCCGCCGATCGCCGCCGCCGGCGCCGGCACCGGCGCTCTCGCGTCGCGCCGCTGGACCCGACGTCGACCACGGCTGGCGGCGCACGTCGTACACCGCGCTGACGCGCCGCGGCCGCCGCGACCCGGGTCGCTGGCCCTGCGGTCGCGAGCCGGAGGACCCGCCACGCGACGACGAGCCCGACCGTCGCCGACACCACCGGCACGCGCCCGCCGGCGGCCGAGGAGCCGGCCCCGCGACGGCTCGACCTGCGCTCCCCGATGGCCGACCTGCCGGTCGGGGCGACGTTCGGGTCGCTGGTGCACGCCGTGCTCGAGCACGCCGACCCGGCCGCGCCGGACCACGGCGGCGACCTGCGCGCCGAGCTGCGGCCCACGTCCGCGAGCAGCTGGTGCGCTGGCCCGTCGGCGCTCGACGCCGAGCCGCCTCGCCGACGCCCTGGTCGCGGTGCTGCGACACCCCGCTCGGGCCGCTCGCCGACGCGACCCTGCGCGGATCGCGCGGGCGGACCGGCTGTGCGAGCTCGACTTCGAGCTGCCGCTGGCCGGCGGCGACGACCGGCGACCACGCGGTTCGCCCGGGCGCGGTTGGCGCGACCTCGCCCCGCTCCTGCGCGCGCACCTGCCCGCCGACGACCCGCTGCGCCCGTACGCCGACGTGCTCGAGACCGCCGCGCACGCCGGCCAGCTGCTGCGCGGCTACCTCACCGGGTCGGTCGACGTGCTCGCTGCGGGTCGGCGGCCGCGTTACCGTCGTCGTCGACTACAAGACCAACTGGCTGGGCGCCCCGGACGAGCGACGCTGACCGCGCGCCGCTACACGCCCCGCGGTGCTGGCCGAGGCGATGGCCCACTCCAGCTACCCGCTGCAGGCCCTGCTGTACGCCGTGGTGCTGCACCGCTTCCTGCGCTGGCGGCTGCCCGGCTACGACCCGCACCAGCACCTCGGCGGCGTGATCTACCTCTACGTGCGCGGGATGTGCGGGCCGGACACCCCGCTGGTCGACGGCCAGCCCTGCGGGGTGTTCGCCTGGCGCCCTCCGGGGCACTGGTCGAGGCGGTCTCCGACCTGCTCGACGGCCTCGACCGAGCCGAGCCGGCCTCGTGAGCGACCGGGTCGAGGTCGCCCCGCGGCAGGACCCGTGGGACCCCGAGCCGCGCCACCGGGCGTCCGGGCTGCTGGCCGAGCACAACGCGGCCGGCGTGCTCGACGCCGCCGACGTGCACGTCGCCCTGCGGCTGGGTCGGCTCGGTCACGAGAGCGACGAGCGGGTGCTGCTGGCTGCCGCCCTGGCGGTGCGCGCCGTGCGGGCCGGGTCGGTGTGCCTGGACCTGGCAGGAGTGCCAGAGCGTGGCTCCGGACCTGACGTGGCCGGACCCGGACCAGTGGGCGGCGGCGGTCGCTGCGCAGCCCGTTGGTGGGCGAGGGCACGCCGCTGCACGGAGGACGGCGGGACGCTCTACCTCGACCGGTACTGGCAGGAGGAGACCCAGGTCGTCGAGGACCTCGGCACCCGGTCGTCCGGGCCCGCTCCGAGCGTCGACGAGGCACAGCTCGGCGCCGCCCTGGAGCGCGTTCTTCGGCGAGCCCGAGCACGCCGACCAGCGGGCCGCGGCGGAGGCCGCCTGCCGGCGGCTGGACCACGGTCGTCGACCGGCGGCCCGGGCACCGGCAAGACCACCACCGTGGCCCGCCTGCTCGGGGTGCTGCTGAGCGTGCACGCCGCGACCGGGGCCGACCAGCCGCTCCGCGTCGCGCTGGCCGCCCCCACCGGCAAGGCCGCGGCCCGGATGGCCCAGGCGGTCCGGGACGCCACCGGTCAGCCCGGGTTCCCCGGCGCCGAGCCGGGACGCCGGGCCACGCGGTGGCCCTGGCCGTCCGGGAGTCCACCGCGTCCACGCTGCACCGCCTGCTCGGCAGCCGCCCCGGCAACCGGACCCGCTTCCGCCACCACCGCGGCAACCGCTTGCCGCACGACGTCGTCGTCGTCGACGAGACGTCGATGATGTCGCTGACCATGACCGCGCGGCTGCTCGAGGCGGTTCGCCCGGGTGCCCGGCTGGTCCTGGTCGGCGACGCCGACCAGCTCGCCTCGGTCGAGGCCGGTGCGGTGCTCCAGCGACCTCGTCGGACGGTTCGGTCGGTCCGTCGGCCGGGGCGCGGGTCAGCCGGCTGGGCTCGACCCGCCGCTTCGGCGCCCGGATCGGGGCGCTGGCCGACGCGGTGAAGGCCGGCGACGCCGACACGGTGCTGGCCGAGCTGCTCCGCAGGTCACGACGAGGTGGTCTGGCTGGCCGGCCGAGGACGCTCCGGCCGCCTGCTCGGTGACCGCGCGCTCGCGCTGCGCACGGTCGCGGCGACGGGCGACCGGGCTGCTGCCCTGACCCGGCTGGACCGGCACCGCCTGCTCTGCGCGCACCGCGAGGGCCCGTACGGCGTGGCGCTTCTGGAACCGGGCCGTCGAGCAGGAGCTGATGGCCGCCACGCGGCGCGGACTGGCTCCCGGCCTGGTACGCCGGCCAGCCGCTGGTGGTCAACGCCAACGACTACGGCCTCGGGCTGTTCAACGGCGACACCGGCGTCGTGGTGCACGACGCGGACTCCCCGGGGGGACTGCTGGCCGTGATCGGCGACGGGTCGGACCCGGCGGGGCGCGCCTTCACCACCGCGCGGCTGCCGGAGGTCTCCACGGCCCACGCGATGACCGTGCACCGCAGCCAGGGCAGCCAGTTCGACGAGGTGACCGTGCTGCTGCCCGAGCCGGAGTCGGCGATCCTGACCCGCGAGCTGCTCTACACCGCGGTGACCCGGGCCCAGCGCACCGTCCGGCTGGTCGCCAGCGAGGAGTCCGTGCGGGTCGCGGTCTCGCGCCGGGCCCAGCGGGCCACCGGGCTGGCCCGACGGCTGGGCGGCCCGGCGGGCTGACGGGGGCGCCGGTCGCCCGGCCTGCCTATGCTCGGCGCGTGCCGACCCCGCTGATCCGCCCCCGTCGCGCCGAGGACGTGGCCCGGCGTGGTCGAGGTGATCGAGCGGCAGCAGCCGCTGACCCGCTACCCGTTCCGCAACCCGCTGCCGTTCCCGGCCGAGGACTTCGTCGTCCGCCGCGGTGAGCTGGCCGCCTGGGTCGCGGTCGTCGAGGAGGACGGAGCGCCGCGGGTGGCCGGCCACGTCGCCGTCCTCGCGGTCGCCGACACCCCGATCGGCCGGCTGTGGAGCGCGGCCGCGGGGCGCCCGGTGTCCGAGCTGGGGGCGGTGTCGGTCCTGGTGGTGGACCACGAGCTCACCGGTCGGGGGCTCGGCGGGGCGCTGCTGTCCGCCGCCGAGGAGTTCCTGGCCGACCGGGGGCTGACCCCGGTGCTGGAGGTGCTGGACGCCCACGACCGGGCCGCCTGGATCTACCGCGACCGGGGCTGGGAGCAGGTGGGCACGGCGCGCCCGGAGTGGCTGCCCGAGGCCGAGGACCCGGTCCAGCTGATGATCCTGCGCAGCTGAGCAGCGCTCAGGAGGGCGTCTCGTGGGGCACGGCCAGCGTCGGCACACCGCCGAGGCCGAGCCGGTAGCGGACGTCGGCACCGTGCCGGGCCAGGGTGTCCCACAAGACGGCGTGCGCCGACCAGGGCAGCGGCTCGTCGCCGTGCCGCCAGCTCTGGCCGAACGAGACCCACACCGGGGTCCAGTCCGCGGCGACGTCCCACGCCCCGCGCCGGGCCATCAGCAGGCGGCGCCGGACCTGGAAGGCCAGCCGGGGACCGTCGGGGCAGGACGGTGCGGACTCGACCGGCCAGACCCACAGGTCGTGGCCCATCAGCTCCAGCTCGAGCTCGGTGAGCGCGCTCGGGCGGACCAGCACGGTGGCCACGTTCTCGTGCGGTGCCCTTCTCACACCGGCACGCTACCCAGCCGCACGCTGCTCGTCACCTGTCCGCGGGGGTGTTCTGGTGGGGTACGTCCCTGAGGGCTGGACCCAGGAGGTTAATGATCGTTAACCTGCTCCCATGAGCATGCAGGAGCTGGTCGAGGACCTCCGCGCCAGGCTGGCCGTGGCCCGGGAGGGCGGCTCGGCGGCGGCCCGCGAGAAGCACGTCGGGCGCGGCAAGCTTCTGGTCCGCGAGCGCGTCGACCGGTTGCTGGACCCCGGCAGCCCGTTCCTGGAGCTGAGCCCGCTGGCCGCGCACGGGCTGTACGGCGGCGACATCGCCAGCGCCGGCATCGTGACCGGCGTCGGCCGGGTCGAGGGCCGGTTGTGCGTGGTGGTGGCCAACGACGCCACGGTCAAGGGCGGCACCTACTACCCGATGACGGTCAAGAAGCACCTGCGCGCCCAGGAGGTGGCCCGGGCCAACCGGCTCCCGTGCGTGTACCTCGTGGACTCCGGCGGCGCCTTCCTGCCGATGCAGGACGAGGTCTTCCCCGACAAGGAGCACTTCGGCCGGATCTTCTTCAACCAGGCGAACCTCTCGGCCGACGGCATCGCCCAGGTGGCCGCGGTGATGGGCTCGTGCACCGCCGGCGGTGCCTACGTCCCGGCGATGTCGGACGAGAGCGTCATCGTCCGCGACCAGGGGACGATCTTCCTCGGCGGTCCGCCGCTGGTGAAGGCCGCCACCGGCGAGGTGGTGACCGCCGAGGAGCTGGGCGGCGGCGACGTCCACGCCCGCCGGTCCGGCGTCGTGGACCACCTCGCCGACGACGACGCGCACGCGCTGGCGATCGTCCGCTCCATCGTCGCCACCCTGCCCGCCCAGGTCCCCGCGCTGCCCCCGTGCCACCGAGGTCGACGAGCCCGTGGTCGACCCGGCCGGCCTGTACGACGTGGTCCCCACCGACCCACGCACGCCGTACGACGTCCGCGAGGTGATCCGCCGGGTCGTCGACGGCAGCCGGTTCCACGAGTTCAAGGCGCTGTACGGCGAGACGCTGGTGACCGGCTTCGCCTCGATCTGGGGCCACCAGGTCGGCATCGTGGCCAACAACGGCATCCTGTTCTCGGAGTCGGCGCTCAAGGGCGCGCACTTCATCGAGCTGTGCAACCAGCGCAGGATCCCGCTGGTCTTCCTGCAGAACATCTCCGGGTTCATGGTCGGCCGCGACTACGAGAACCGGGGCATCGCCCGCGACGGGGCCAAGCTCGTCACCGCCGTGGCCTGCTCGGTCGTGCCCAAGCTGACCCTGGTGATCGGCGGCTCGTTCGGCGCCGGCAACTACGGGATGTGCGGGCGGGCGTACGACCCGCGCTTCCTGTGGATGTGGCCCAACGCCCGGATCTCGGTGATGGGCGGCGAGCAGGCCGCGGCCGTGCTGGCCACCGTGCGGCGCGACGGCATCGAGGGCCGTGGCGGCTCGTGGTCGACCGAGGAGGAGGCGGCGTTCCGCGCCCCGGTGACCGAGCAGTACGAGGAGCAGGGCTCGCCGTACTACTCCACCGCCCGGCTGTGGGACGACGGCATCATCGACCCGCTCGACACCCGCCGGGTGCTCGGCATGGGCCTGGCCGTCGCGGCCCACGCGCCCGTGCCGGACCCCTCCTACGGCGTCTTCAGGATGTGACCCGGTGACCCCCTTCTCGACCCTCCTCGTCGCCAACCGCGGTGAGATCGCCGTCCGGGTGATCCGCACCGCCCGGGCCCTCGGCCTGCGCACCGTGGCGGTGTACTCCGACGCCGACCGGGACGCCCCGCACGTCCGGGCCGCCGACGTCGCCGTGCGGATCGGCCCGACCGCGGCCACCGCGTCGTACCTCGTCGGTCGAGGCGCTGCTGGACGCCGCCCGCCGGACCGGGGCCGACGCCGTGCACCCCGGGTACGGGTTCCTCTCCGAGCGGGCGGGCTTCGCCCGGGCCGTCACCGAGGCCGGGCTGACCTTCGTCGGCCCCACCGCCGAGGTGATGGACCAGATGGGCCGCAAGGACCTGGCCCGCGAGCTCGCGGTCGCCGCCGGGGTCCCGGTCGTGCCCCGGTTCGACCCGGACTCCCCCGGTGAGGCCGCCGGCGCTGTCGACGCCTTCCCGGTGCTGGTCAAGGCCGCCGCGGGCGGCGGAGGCAAGGGCATGCGGGTGGTCCGCTCCGCGGCCGACCTGGCCGAGGCCACCGCCTCGGCGCGGCGCGAGGCGAAGAGCGCCTTCGGCGACGACACCATGCTGGTGGAGACCTACGTCGAGCACGGCCGGCACATCGAGGTGCAGGTCTTCGGCGACGCCCACGGCACCGTCGTGCACCTCGGCGAGCGGGACTGCTCGGTGCAGCGCCGCCACCAGAAGGTGATCGAGGAGGCGCCTGCGCCGACCCTGTCCGAGGACGTCCGCCGCTCGGTCTGCGCCTCGGCCGTCGCGCTGGCCGCCCACGTCGGCTACACCGGGGCCGGGACCGTGGAGTTCCTGCTGGACGAGGCGACCGGGTCGGCGTACTTCCTGGAGATGAACACCCGCCTCCAGGTCGAGCACCCGGTCACCGAGGCCGTCGCGCGGGTGCACGGACGACCCCTGGACCTGGTGGCCCTCCAGCTCCGGGTCGCCGCGGGCGAGCCGCTCGGGTTCACCCAGGACGACGTCGGCGTCGAGGGCCACGCGATCGAG
Organism: uncultured Actinomycetota bacterium; assembly: GCA_963843825.1. Lineage (GTDB taxonomy): Bacteria > Actinomycetota > Actinomycetes > Propionibacteriales > Nocardioidaceae > Marmoricola_A. The sequence continues at coordinate 601,831 of CAWJLZ010000022.1, read as the reverse complement.
GCCCGGGTGTACGCCGAGGACTCCTACGCCGGCTTCCTGCCGCAGGCCGGCACCACCTCGATCGTGCGCTGGCCCAGCAGCCCGCCCGGCGGGACGACGACCGTCCGGGTCGACCAGGCGCTCGAGGGCGGCCAGGTCGTCTCCACGGCGTACGACCCGATGCTGGGCAAGGTGATCACCTGCGGTCCCGACCGGGAGACGGCCCGGCGCGCGCTGGTCGACGCGCTGGCCGGCACCGCGATCCTCGGCCTGACCACCAACGTCGGCTTCCTGCGAGCCCTGGCCGAGAGCGTCGAGTTCGCCGAGGCGGCGATCGACACCGCCTGGCTGGACACCGCGACCCTGCCCACCCCCGACCCGGCCCTGCCGCGGCTCTTCACCGCCTGGACCCAGGCGATGCTCACCGCCGCCGACCACGGCCACCCGTTCGCCTCCGACGGGTTCCGGCTCGGCGCCGACCCGGCCCCGCAGCTCGTCGAGCTCGACCGGCCGGTCGTGGTGGACCGGGCCCGCGGGCTCGTCGACGACGTGCCCGTGCGTGAGGTCTCGGCCGAGGACCACGTGCTGGTGCTCGAGGTGGACGGCCTGCAGGACCGGGCCGTGGTGAACGTGCAACCAGGCGTGGCCGAGGTCGCCCACCGCGGGCAGCGGTTCGTCTTCGACCGGCCCGACCGGCTCGCCGACCACGGCCCGGCCGCCGGCGACGGCACCGTCGTCTCGCCGATGCCGGGCACCGTGCTCGACGTGCGCGCGGCCGTCGGTGACGTCGTGGCCGAGGGCGACGTGCTCGGCGTCGTCGAGGCGATGAAGATGGAGCTGTCCCTGGTCGCGCCGTTCGCCGGGACCGTGACGGAGGTCGCGGCGAGCACCGGCGAGCAGGTCGCGCTGGGCGCGGTGCTGTTCGAGGTCACGCCCGATCCCGCCTCCGAGGAGGACGCATGAGTGCCCTGCCGATGGTCGTGCCCGACCCGAGCCTGCCCCCGCGGTGCTGGTCTACGAGGTGGGGCCGCGCGACGGCCTGCAGAACGAGAAGGCGGTCGTCCCCGTCGAGGTGAAGGCCGAGCTCGTGGGCGGCTGGTCGCGGCCGGGCTGAAGATCGTCGAGGTGACCAGCTTCGTCCACCCGCGCTGGGTCCCGCAGCTGGCCGATGCCGAGGAGCTGCTGGCCCGGATCGACCATCGCGGCTCGACCCCCATGCCGGTGCTGGTGCCCAACGAGCGCGGTCTCGACCGGGCGCTGGCCGCCGGCGTCCAGCAGGTCGCCGTCTTCGCGAGCGCCACCGAGACCTTCGCCCGGCGCAACCTGAACTCCTCCCTCGAGGGACAGTTCGCGATGTTCGAACCCCACCGTGGCTCGCGCCCTGGCAGCGGGGCTTGACGTCCGGGCGTACCTCTCGATGTGCTTCGGCGACCCCTGGGAGGGCGCGGTGCCGATCGAGCAGGTCGTCGCCGCCGGCAAGCGCCTGCTGGACCTCGGCGCTGGCAGCTGTCCCTGGGCGACACGATCGGGGTCGCCACGCCCGGGCACGTGACCGCGCTGCTCGACGCGTTCAACACCGCCGGGGTGGCCGACGACCGGCTGGCCCTGCACGCCCACGACACGTACGGCCAGGCGCTGGCCAACGCCGCGGCCGCCCTGCGCCACGGCGTCACGACGTTCGACGCCAGCGCCGGCGGGCTGGGCGGCTGCCCGTACGCCGAGTCCGCGACCGGCAACCTGGCCACCGAGGACCTGGTGTGGATGCTCGACGGTCTCGGGGTCGAGACCGGGGTCGACCTCGCCGCCCTGGTCGCCACCAGCCGCTGGCTGGCCGGGCACCTCGGCCGACCGAGCCCGAGCCGGGTCGTCAACGCCCTGTCCTGACCCGCTCGGGCGGTGCGGCACAATCGGCGCATGGCCGACGTCGTCTACCTCCACGTGGGGGCACCCAAGACGGGGACGACGTACCTTCAGGACCGGTTGCTGGCCAACCGCGCCACCCTGGCCGAGCACGGTATCCACTACCCGGTCGGCCTGAGGCGGGACATGTTCGGCGCCGCGCTGGACCTGATCGACCTGCGGTGGGGCGGCCAGCGCGAGGGGGTCCGCGGTGAGTGGGACTCCCTGGCGGGGCGGGTCCGGCGCGCCGACGGCACCGTCATCGTCAGCCACGAGATCCTCGCCGGCGCCACCGCCGAGCAGGTCGCGCGGGCGCTCGGCGACCTCGGCGGCGCCGAGGTCCACGTCGTGTACTCCGCCCGCGACGTCGCCCGGCAGGTCCCGGCCGAGTGGCAGGAGATGCTCAAGCACCGCAGCCGGATGACGTTCCGCCGGTTCCTGCGCAAGGTCCGGCGGGCCGACCGGCAGGACTCGTCGCTGTGGTTCTGGCGGGCCCAGGGCCTGCCCGACGTGCTCGGCCGGTGGACGGCCGCCCTGCCCCCCGAGCGGGTGCACCTGGTCACCGTGCCGCAGAGCGGCGCGCCCCCGGACACCCTGTGGCTGCGCTACTGCGAGGCGTTCGGCTTCGACCCGGCCTTGGCCCCCGAGGGCGGGGGCCGGGCCAACTCCTCGCTGGGCATCGACGAGTCCGCCCTGGTGCGCGAGCTCAACCGGCGGCTGACCAAGGCCGGCCTGGACTCCGCGTCGTACCGCGCCATCGTCCGCGAGATCGTCGTCCACGACACCCTGGCCCTGCGCGAGGGCAAGCGCCCGGTGACGATTCCACCGCGGGCGCGGGCCTGGGCCGGGGGAGTCGCCGAGGAGTGGATCGGCTCGGTCCAGCAGTCCGGGATCCACGTCGTCGGCGACCTCGACGACCTGCGCCCGGTGTTCTCCTCCGAGCGCTGGGCCAAGGCCGACCGTCCACGCCGCCGCGCGCTGGCCGACGCCGCCCTCGACGCCCTGGTCGCGGTGATCATGGAGACCGCGGAGCGTCCCGACCCCGAGCAGAAGCCCGTCGCCGGCTGGGCCGGGCTGCCCGCCGGCTGCGCGGCCAGTGATCCCACCGGTGGGCTCCCCGGGCGCTGCGTGGGAGCGTCACCTGCGTGCGGGCGGGACCACTCCCTGGCCGGCCTGGCTCGCGGGTCACCCGGCAGCCCCCGGGGGCCGGGACCCGGTGCCGGGGGTCGAGCTGCCCGGGGCCGCGCAGCTGGAGCTGCTGCGGCTGCTCAACGCCACGACGGTCACGACGGTCACGACGGTCACGACGGCCACGACAGCCCCGACGGCCAGGCCGGGCGCCGGGCTGGCCGACCACGTGCTGACCCGGCCCGGGCCCGGACGGGGCGCCGTGGAGCTTCCGCTCCCCGCCCCGGAGGCCTCCCGCGGCGGCTCCGCGGCCCCCGCCGAGGAGGTCCTGCGCGTCGCGACCGGGGTGCTGGCCGACCTCACCGCCCGGTTGCCGGTGGTCGAGGAACCGGTGCCGTCGCGGCCACCCCGGGGCCCGCGACCGAGCTTCGTGCTCCGCGGGTTCCCGGACACCGTCGCCGGGCTGCGCGCCGGTCTCGCCGCTGCCGGGCGCCCCGATCACCGACCCCGCCTGCCGTGGTTCGGGGGCCAGGTCAGTGACCACGCCGAGGTGGCGGTGCTGGTCCTCGGACCGGTGGCCGACGGCCTGCGGCAGGGGTGGTCGCGCCGGGTCCAGGACGGTTCGGCCCGGTCCTGGCGCAGCTACGTCACGGCCTGCGCCCAACGTGACGCCCTGCCGCCGGCCTCGGCCGCCCTCGACCTGGTGGACCGGTGGCTCGAGCGGACGCCCGGGGCCGGTGCCAAGCGGGTGCACGTCGTGACCACGGACCGGTTGGCCGCCGGGGTCGAGGAGGTGCTCGGGGTGCGCCCGACGATCCAGCGGCACGAGATCGACCCGTACCTCGTCGAGGTGCTGCGGCGGGTCAACGCGGTGCTGCCCTTCGTCGTGGCCGGGGAGGCCGGTCAGGCCGCGCGCCGCCGGTCGCTGGTCGCGCTGATGCGGGACGAGCCGCTCGGACCGGCGCTGCTCGGCGTACCCGAGGAGAGCGCCGGGTGGGTCGCCGCGCAGGCCCGGGCGATCGAGGACGGCCTGCGGTCCCGAGGCTGCACGCTGCACGGGGACCTCGCCGTGCTGCACGCCGCTGACCCGGCCGATGCCTCCGCCAGGCCACGGCGGCGCCGGCTCGTGGGAGCCTGCGTCCGTATGATCCACCGCGTCGACGGCGCGGTCGGCCCGGGCCGCCCGACCGGCCCGATGAGCAGCGGAGGTGGGAGATGAGCGCCGCACGCACCGTGCTGCTGCACGTCGGCGCCCCCAAGACCGGCACCTCCTTCGTCCAGGACCTGCTCTTCCGCAACCGCGAGGAGCTCGCCGAGACGGGGGGTGCTGTACCCCGCGGACCGCTTCGACGCGCACTTCCTGGCCGCGCTGGACCTGATGGAGCTGCCCTGGGGCGGGCTCGAGCAGCAGGCGGTCGGGGCCTGGGACCGGCTGGCCGCCGAGGTCCGCGACTGGCGCGGGACGGTGATCGTCTCCCACGAGATCCTGGCCGCCGCCTCCCGGGCGCACGTCCGCCGCGCGCTGGCCTCCTTCGGTGAGGACACCGAGGTGCACGTGGTGATGTCGGCCCGCGACCTGGTCCGGCAGATCCCCGCGGAGTGGCAGGAGAACGTCAAGCACCGGCGGACCGTCGGCTACCGCGACTTCCTGGCCCAGGTGCAGGACCCGGACGCGGCCTCGGTGGTGGCGACCTGGTTCTGGAGCGTGCAGGACGTCCCGGCGATCCTCGACCGCTGGGCCGCCGAGCTCCCCCCGGACCGCGTCCACCTGGTTACCGTGCCGGAGCGCGGGGCGCCGCCCTCGTTGCTGTGGGAGCGGTTCGCCTCGGTGTTCGGGCTCGACCCCACGGCGTACGACACGGCCGCGGTGGAGCGGGCCAACTCCTCCCTCGGTGTGGCCGAGAGCGCCCTGGTCCGGCAGCTGAACACCCGGGTGAACGACGGGGTCCTGGCCAACGAGCACTACCGCGAGCTGGTCCGCGAGCTGCTGGCCCACCGCACCCTGTCCCGACGGCCCGGGGCCGACCGCCTGGTGCTCCCCCCCGACGTCCGGGCCTGGGCCGCCGAGCTGTCGGAGAGTTGGATCACCGAGCTGGCGGACCGGGGCTACCACGTCGTCGGCGACCTGGCCGACCTCCGCCCGGTCCCCGCCTCGGCCGACGCGGCGTTCGTCGATCCCGACGACGCCCCCGCCGAGCAGGTGCTCGAGGTGGCGCTGCTCAGCACGGTCACCCTGCTGCGCCGGGCCGCCGAGATGCGGGGGGAGATCGACGACCTGCGCTACCACCTGGACCGGTCCGAGGCCGACCGCGAGCAGGCCCTGCGCGAGGTGGGCCTGGTGCTGCGCGGCAAGCGGTCGCTGGTCCGCCGGGCGGACTCCAGCCGGGCCGCCGCGCTCGGCCTCGCGGCGTACCGCCGCCTCCGCCGCCGCTGACCCGTCGTTCGTGGCGCCCCGACCCGTCGTTTGTGGCGCGCCGACCGGTCAGACTTGTGGTCGACGGGATCTACGTCAAGACGTGACGGGTCGGGCCGGATCCGGCGTCAAGACGTGACGGGTGGGCTAGGAGCCGGTGCCGGTGGCGGAGGGGTCGTCGGCCAGGTCGTCAGGGTCGGAGCCGGAGCCGGAGATCGGGTCCGCGCTCGGGGCCGGGGGAGCGGCCGCCTGGGCGCGCGGGCGGGGGCGCAGCTCGCGGGCGGCGTACCGGCCCACCTGCCAGGTGGAGTACGCGTCGGCGCTGCCGCCCCAGATCCCGCCGGCGACCGGGACGCGGCGGATGATCGTGCCCGCGGCACGCTTGCCGATCACCCGGCCGACCAGGGCCGAGGTGACCTCGGCGGCGACCATCTTGTCCAGCTCCGGGTCGTACGCCGGGGCGGTGGCGATCACCATCGGCGAGCCCGGGAGCTTCTTCTTCTTGACCAGCCCCGAGGCGGTCTCCTCACCGAGGGTGCAGAGCAGGACCGCGTTGCGCACCTTGGGGTCGGCCAGGTCGTAGCCGCGCAGGTGGGCGATGCCCGCCACCATCCGGCACTGGATCAGCGCCAGGCCGGCGATGTTGGCCGGGATCGTGGCCGCCATGGTGACCAGGCCGCCCAGGTTGGTGACGAACCCCTGGGCACCCGAGAGCTTGGTGTGGGCCTCGACCAGGGAGGAGATCGCCTTGTCGACGTCACCCTCGGCCTCGGCGAGCTGCTTCTCGGCGGCCGAGGCGGCCGAGCGGAGGGGGCCGACCCCGTGGACCGCACGCGAGACCGTCTGGTGGACGAAGCTGCTGTTCAGGCCCGGTGCGACCCGGTGCACGTCCGGGACGAGCTTGTTGATCACGGTCTGGCGGATGCCCACGACGGTCCTCTCTCGTTCTCGGTCCGGCACGGTGCCGCCCCGACCTGGTCAGTCTGCCCCGCCGCGGCCCAAGGATGCCGCGGCTGCGGGGCCGGGTCCGAGAGACTGCACACATGTCCGCCAGCCCCGTCGAGCCCCCGCCGTGCCGGTGGGCCTTCCCGGACTTCACCGAGCCGCGACAGGACCGGGCCCACGACGACGACCTGGTGGGTCGGGGAGCGGACCTCGAGCCGGGCACCCTGCTCGCGGCGTACCGGGCCGGCCTCTTCCCGATGCCCGACGGTCGCCGGGACGCACTGACCTGGTGGTCGCCGCAGGAGCGCGGCGTGATGCGGGTGGCCGACCTACGGGTCAGCCGGTCGCTGCGCCGGGCGCGGGCCCGGATGGCGGTGCGTCACGACACCGCCTTCGACGAGGTGGTCGCGGCCTGCGCCGACCCCCGCCGGGAGGGCGGCTGGATCACCCCGGCCATCGCTGCGGCGTACGCCGAGCTGCACCGGCTGGGCTGGGCGCACTCGGTCGAGGCCTGGGTCGACGACGAGCTCGTCGGGGGTCTGTACGGCGTCGCGGTGGGGGGCCTGTTCGCCGGGGAGTCGATGTTCCACCGGGCCACCGACGCCTCCAAGGTCGCGCTCGTGGGCCTGGTCGAGCTCCTCGACGACGAGCACGCCGGCGAGCGGCTGGTCGACGTCCAGTGGCAGACCCCGCACCTGGCCTCGCTCGGGGTGGGCCGGATGCCGCGCGCGGACTACGCCCGGGCCCTCCCCGCCCTGCTGGCGGTGCCGCTGCCCGCACCCTGGCGCTGACCGCCGGGGGTGGGGCCGACTACTTGAGGAACTTCGACGTACGCCGGTCCGCCAGCGGCTTCCCGCCGGTCTGGCAGGTCGGGCAGTACTGCAGGGAGGAGTCGGCGAAGGACACCTCACGCACGGTGTCACCGCACACCGGGCACGGCAGCCCGGCCCGGCCGTGCACCGCGAGGTTCGACTTCTTCTCGCCCTTCAGCTCCGAGGCGGCCAGACCCGAGGACCGCGCGACCGCGTCGCCGAGGGTGGTGCGCAGCGCGGCGTACAGCGTGGCCAGCTCCTCGGGGGAGTCGGCCACCGACACCGCGGGCTTGTACGGCGACATCCGGGCCGCGTGGAGCAGCTCGTCGGAGTAGGCGTTCCCGATCCCGGCGATGGTCGACTGCGCACGGAGCACGCCCTTGAGCTGGGAGCGCCCGGCGGCGCGGAGGATGCCCTCGAGCACGTCGACGGTGAAGGCGTCGTCGAGCGGGTCGGGGCCCAGCCGCTCGATCCCCGGCACGTCTGAGGGGGAGCGCACGACGTAGACCGCGAGCCGCTTCTGGGTGCCGGCCTCGATGATGTCGAGTCCCGAGCCGTCGTCGAGCACCACGCGCGCGGCGAGCGGCGACTTGTTGCTGGGCTTGGGCGGGGTGTCCGGGACCTTCTCGCGCCAGCGGATCCAGCCGGCCCGGGACAGGTGGACCACCAGGTGCAACCCGGAGGCTGAGACGTCGAGAAACTTGCCGTGCCGCTCGACGCCCTCGACGAACCCGCCAGCCAGGGCGGACAGCGGCGGGTCGTACGTCTTGAGCGCGCTGAAGGCGGCGATGTCCACGCGGGCGATGGCGCGGTCGGCGAGACGCCTGCGCAGGTCCTGGACCAGCGCCTCCACCTCGGGCAGCTCAGGCATGCCGGACAGTCTAGGGAGCGGCCGCGTCGAGGGGACGGACCGCGACACGCTTGGCTGCGCTACCGATGTCTACGGAATCGGCTAGATGCTCCGATACCGTCGAATCGTGGACCCGATCAGGAACCCGTACGCCCCCGGCGCCGGCCAGCGCCCGCCCGAGCTCGCCGGCCGTGACCGCGAGCTCGCGCAGTTCGACGTGACCCTGGAGCGGGTGGCCGCCGGTCGTCCCGAGCGCAGCATGGTCGTGTCCGGCCTGCGCGGGGTCGGCAAGACCGTGCTGCTCAACGCCCTTCGCGGCCAGGCCGTCAAGCGGGCCTGGGGCACCGGCAAGATCGAGGCCCGACCCGACCAGTCCGTCCGGCTGCCGATCGCCCAGGCCACCCACGCCGCCGTCCGCGAGGTCGCCCACCGGCACCGTGACCCCGACCGGGTCGACGCGGTGGCCGGGGTGCTCAAGGCCTTCGCGTTGCGCACCGACCTCAAGGACCGCAAGGCGGTCCGCTGGACCCCGCCGACCGACGTCCCGGCCACCCGCGGCCGGGCCGACTCCGGCGACCTCGAGCTGGACCTGGTCGAGCTGTTCACCGACGTCGCCGACCTGGCCCGCGACCTCGGCGTGGGGATCGGGCTGTTCGTGGACGAGATGCAGGACGTCGGCCAGGACGAGCTCGGCGCGCTGTGCGGTGCGGTCCACGAGATCAGCCAGCAGAACGCGCCGCTGGTCGTCGTCGGGGCCGGCCTGCCGCACCTGCCCGTGGCGCTGGCGTCGGCCAAGTCGTACGCCGAGCGGCTGTTCCGCTACGTCGAGGTCGACCGGCTGCCCCGGGAGATGGCCGACCGGGCCTGGTTGGTCCCGGCCGCCGAGGAGGGGGTGACCTACGAGCAGGACGCGCTCGACCTGCTCTACGAGCTGACCGACGGCTACCCCTACTTCGTGCAGGCCTACGGCAAGGTCACCTGGGACGTCGCGGTGGGCAGCCCGATCGGTGCCGTGGACGTCAAGGAGGCCGCGCCGGAGGCGGAGGCCGAGCTGGGCGTGGGGTTCTTCGGCGCCCGCTACGACCGGGCCACCCCGGCCGAGCGCGACTACATGATCACCATGGCCACCCTGGGGGCCGACAACGGCGACGGTGCCGTGACCACCGCCGACGTGGCACGGGAGCTGGGCCGCAAGCCGCAGTCGCTCAGCCCGGCCCGGGACGGGCTGATCAAGAAGGGCCTGGTGTTCTCCTCCGAGCGCGGCACGGTGGCCTTCACCGTGCCCCACTTCGGCCAGTTCCTGCGCTCCCGCCGGACCTGACCGACCCGAGTCCGGGAACCGCCCGGGATCAGCGCCGGCGCTCGACCAGCCCACGGACGTACGCCGCCTGGCCGACGTGCTGGAGGGTGTCGCTCACGACCGAGACCAGGCGCGCGGCCGCGGTCACCGGCGGGTCCCACCGCTCGTCGACGACCCGCTCGAGGTCCCCCTCGCCGAGCCCGGCGAGGATCTCGAGGGTCAGGGCGTGCACCGCGGCGTGGTAGCCGGCGAGCAGCTCGGGGTCGGGCAGCACGAAGGCGCCGACGTCGGAGGAGGTCTGCCCGTAGCCGATCGACCCCTCCTCGTACGGCAGCTCGAACCGGTCGTCCCAGCCCTGGGAGGACCAGACCTGCTCGACCCCGGCCACGGCGGCCAGGTGGTCGTCCTGGACCCGGCTGAGGTGCCACACCAGCCAGCCGATCGAGTTGGCGTCGGGGTCGCACCGCCAGAGCAGCTCGTCGACGTCGAGGCCCTCGACCACGCCGGGGACGAGGCCGTGGACCCGCCCGAAGGCGTCGGTGAGGAGGTCGGTGGGGGAGGTGGTCATGGCGCCAGTGTGCCCCGCAGCGCCTCGCGTACCCTCCTGGCCATGACGCCCCCGTCCGCCGTCGCCCCGCGTCCCGGGCCGCCCGCCCAGGTCACCGTCGTGTTCCTCGGCGGGACGATCGGGATGACCTCCGAGCCCGGCCGCGGCGCCTCGCCGACCCTGGGGTCGGCGGACCTGCTCGGCGGCCTGGGCCTGGGCGGGCTGCGGGTGGAGGCCGTGGACCTGCTCAACGTGGGCAGCTCGCACCTGACCTCGGACCACCTGCTGCGGGCCCTGGCCGCCGCGGACCGCGCGGTGGACGCCGGGGCGCGTGGCGTCGTGATCGTGCAGGGCACCGACTCCATGGAGGAGACGGCGTACCTGTGGGACCTGCTCTGGGCCCACGACGCGCCCCTGGTCGTGACCGGCGCGATGCGCCACCCGGGACTGCCCGGGGCCGACGGCCCGGCCAACCTGACCGCGGCGATCACCGCCGCGGCGGACCGGGCGTGCCGGGGGCTCGGCGTCCTGGTGCTGCTCGGTGACGAGCTGCACGCCGCGAGGTACGTCGCCAAGCAGCACACCAGCCTGCCGTCCGCCTTCTGCTCGCCCGGGGTCGGACCGGTGGGGCGGATGCTGGAGGGGCGACCGGTCATCCCGTTCCGCCCGGCGCGACGCCCGGCGCTGGCCGCCCCAGAGGCGATCGCCGCGCGCGTGCCGCTGCTCACCGCGACCGTGGACGACGACCCGGCGCTGTACCGGGCCGCGGCCGCGGGGGCAGACGGCCTGGTCGTGGCCGGGTTCGGGGCCGGTCACGTGCGCGCCGACGTGGCCGACGTGCTGGCCGGGCTGGTCGCGGAGATGCCGGTCGTGCTGACCTCCCGGGCCGGCGCCGGGTCGGTGCACACCCACACCTACGGCGGGGTCGGCTCGGAGGAGGACCTGCTCGGTCGGGGCCTGGTCAACGCCGGGCACCTGGTCGGGCTCAAGGCGCGCCTGCTGCTGCGGGTGCTGCTCGCCGGCGGGACCTCGCGCGAAGACGTGCACGCCGCGTTCGCGACGCACGGGTCAGCCTGACCCGCGCGCGGCCGTTCTCTGACAGCATGAGTCCATGCACAAACCGGACGGGCGTCCGCAGGTCGTCGCGCACCGGGGGGCGAGCGAGACCAGGGCGGAGCACACCCTGGGGGCCTACGTCCAGGCCCTCGACGACGGCGCGGACGCGCTGGAGTGCGACGTCCGGCTGACCGCCGACGGTCACCTGGTCTGCGTCCACGACCGCCGCGTCGACCGGGTCACCAACGCCCGCGGCGTGGTCTCGACGATGAACCTCGACGAGCTGATGACCCTGGACGCCGCCTCCTGGAAGCACCCCTGGCGCGAGCTCGACGACGAGGCGGCCGAGCCGGACCTCGGCGGGGAGAACACGCGCGTGCTCAGCCTGCGCCGTCTGCTCGAGGTGGTCCGGGACTACGACCGGGTCGTCGACCTGGCCATCGAGACCAAGCACCCCACCCGGTACGCCGGTCTGGTGGAGCGCCGGCTCGTCGAGCGGCTGGCGGAGTTCGGCTGGGCCGGCAAGGGCTCACCGGCGCGGATCATGAGCTTCTCGGGGATGGCGCTGACCCGGGTCCAACGGCTCGCGCCCGAGCTCGAGGTGGTGCTCCTGATCGAGAACCCGGTCTCGTGGAAGGTGACCCGCAACATGCTCCGCCCGGGGTGGATCGCCGGGCCCGGCATCGACGAGCTGCGCGCCCGGCCGCGCCTGGGACCGGGCCTGCGGGCCGCGGGCCACCGGATCCACGTCTGGACCGTCAACAACACCGCCGACCTGGACCTGTGCCTCGATCTGGGGGTCGAGGCGGTCATCACCGACCGACCCGGTCACATCCTGTCGCGATTACGGGGGTTTTGAGCAACCATGGACGGGGAATCCTCCCGCTCGGAGCGCCGTGTGCGCTGCGCTGGGAGAGGAGCCGACATGGCGGGGGGTGCGAGGAATGGATGCCGAGCCTGACTCGGTCAACCTCCGGGTCCCCTTCAAGGCGCCCTCGGCCTCGCTGGTCCGCAAGGAGCTGCGGACCTGGCTGGAGGAGAAGGGCTTCACCGGCGAGACCGTCGACGATGCCCGGGTGGTGATCTCGGAGCTGGTCGGCAACAGCGTGCGGCACGCCGCTCCCCTCCCGGTCAACGACATCATCGTGTCCTGGTGCGTGGAGGACGGCGACCTGGTCATCTCGGTCAGCGACGGGGGCAGCGGCACCAGCCCGCACCTCGTGGACGCCTCGCGCTCGGCGATCTCGGGTCGGGGGCTGAGCATCGTCGAGGCCCTGGCTCAGCGCTGGTGGGTCGAGGACCGACGGGGCCAGACCACGGTGCACGTCCGCATCCCGCTCTGACCCGACCTGCCCCGACCGGGCCCCGCGCCGGGAGGCACCCCGGGCACGGAGTCGCCGGCCGGTACGTTGTCGGCCATGGGAAAGCGCGCACGACTCAAGACCCGCCAGGACGCCTCGTCGACCGGGCCCGCTGACGACACCGCCGACGGCCCCGGGTCGGTCGGCCCCCGCCAGCCCTGTCCGTGCGGGTCGGGCCGGCGCTACAAGGCCTGCCACGGCAGCGCGTCGGGTCCGGCGACCGTCCTGGTCGGACGGCCCTTCGCCGGGATGGCCGCCGAGGCCGACCTGGTGGCCCTGCGCGAGCTGGTCCCGTCGGCGACCGCGCCGGTGACCCTCACCGCGGAGTACGCCGGCGACCGCGCCGTGGTCGTCGGCTCGCTGCTGCCGATGGCTGCCCCCGCGCTGGTCCGCCAGGACGGCACCATCTGGCTGGGCCTGCAGGTGCAGCACTCCTACGGCGACGCCAGCCGTGAGCTGGCCGCGGTCCTCCTGGAGGCCCTCGAGGCCGAGCCGGGAGCCATGATCGGGCTGACCGAGGCCCCGGGTGAGGGACCCCGGCTCCAGGACGTGCTGGAGGATCGTCCCCTGGACGTCACCGTGCACGACGGGTTCGACTTCTGGATCGCCGACGTCGAGGACGCCGACGGGTCGTTGGCGGCGTCGCTGGAGCAGGCCAACGCGGCAGCCACCCCGACCGCCCGGCTGACCTCGGTCCCGGCGGCGTACTGGACCGACGTGGGCACCAAGGAGCACCTGCGCTGGGTCATGACCCAGGACGAGGACGAGCTGCTCACCGCGCTGGCCCGGCTGCACGCCGCCGGGGAGGACCAGCTGGTCGAGGACGGCCGGTTGGTCGGGATGTTCCGGACCCACGGCCTGCTGGTCCCGGTCTGGGACCTGCCGGTCGGCACCGGCGCGGAGGCCCTGGAGGAGCCGGCGGCTGCGCTGGCCGTCCGGCTGGAGGAGGCGCTGGCCGAGACCGCCGACCTGACCTCGGCCGAGCGCTCGGCCCGGGCCGGTCTGGCCCACCGTCAGGTGACGATCCGCTAGACCACCAGCCACCCATCAGCCACCCACCGGCCACCCACCAGCCATTCACCGGGTACCCCGGGGCGTACCCGGGCTACCTCGCGCATGGCCCGGGACGCCGGGTGAAAATGACCCGGCTGTGAGCGGTGTCGCAGGTTGAAGAAAGCGGGGAGAGGGCCCTATGATTTCCCTGCCCGGTCGTTGTTGTATCCCCCGTCAGCAACGGCCGGGCTTCGCATTTTTGTCGCCCCGAGGAGCTGACCCACCGGTCAGTACGGTCCCCTCGGGGCGGGCCGGGTACGCCGGCTGGGTCAGGCGGGGTCGCGGGCGATCGGGCAGGACATGCAGCGCGGACCGCCCCGGCCCGAGCCCAGCTCGGACCCGGAGATGGCCACGACCTCGATGCCGGAGGCCTCGAGCCGGGCGTTGGTCTCGGTGTTCCGCTCGTAGGCCACCGCCACCCGGGGCGCCAGGGCCAGGGTGTTGTTGCCGTCGTCCCACTGCTCGCGCTCGGCGGTGACCGGGTCGAGACCGGTGTCGATCTGGTGCAGGGTGTCGATCCGCATCGCCTTCGCGGCCGCGACCAGGAACGGCTCGGCGGGAGAGATGTCCAGCACGAGGTCGCCGTCGGACTCCCCGGTGCGGTGGGCCACGGTCACCGCGTGGGCCTGCAGGTGGTCGGCGACGTTGGGGTACATCACGATCTTGTCGAGGTCGACCATCGTGCACACCGTGTCCAGGTGCATGGTGGCCCGCTCCTGGGTGATCGGCACGGCCAGCATCGTCTCGACCAGGCCCGAGGCGAACATCTGCCGGGCCAGCCGCTCGGCCCCGGCCGGGGTGGTCCGCTCCCCGACCCCGACGGCCACGACACCGGGGGCCAGCAGCAGCACGTCGCCGCCCTCGACGAACTCCCGGTGCCAGCCGTGGATGGTCGGGGTGCCGGCGAAGCGCGGGTGCAGCGTGTAGATCAGCTCGGTCAGCTGGGTCTCCCGCTCCCGCGCGGGCATGGCCAGCGAGGTCACCGCGACGTGGTCGCGGACCCAGACGCTGGAGTCACGGGTGAAGAGCAGGTTGGGCAGCGGGTCGATCAGGAAGTCGTCGTGGGCCAGCAGGCTGGTGACCAGCCCGTGGCCGCCGCGGACCTCGTCGTTGCGGATCCCCTCGCACAGCACCCGGGTGAGCTCGGCGGGGCTGAGATCGGCGAAGGCCGTGCGGAGGTAGCCGCGCAGGGTGTCGCCGAGGTGGAGGTTCTCCATGGCACCGCTGATCGCGCGGGCCCGGGCCTCCTCGCTCTCCAGCGTCTCAGCCAGCAGCTCGACGAGGTAGAGCACCTCGACGTCGCGGTCCCGCAGCGCCTGGGCGAAGGCGTCGTGCTCGTCCTGGGCCCGGCCCACCCACGGGATCCCGTCGAAGAGCAGCTTGTCGTTGTTGCGGGGGGTCAGCCGCTTCAGCTCGGGCCCGGGCCGGTGCAGCATGACGGTCCGCAGGCGGCCCACCTCGCTGTCCACACCGTGGCGGGCTGGCTGGTCAGCAGGCTGCAGGGCCGCGGGTGCGGAGCCGGGGGCGCTCGTCATGGTTCACCTTAACCATGGCTCAGCCCGGGCAGGTCCCGCGCCCGCGCGGTCGCCTCGGCCAGCACGTCCTTGACCGGACGGCCGGTGGCCCGGGCGGTCGCGGCGACGTCCTCGTACTCCGGCTGGGCGTTCATCAGCTCCGGCCCGAGGCGGGCCACCTTGACCCGGACCTCGTGGCCCGAGACGCTCACCGAGCGGGTCTCCCGGTCCAGCGCGGTCTTGGCGTAGCCGGACTCGCGGACCCCGATCGTCGAGGTCTGGGCGAACACCACCCGGCGTACGGCGGTCACGAGGTCGGGCGGGACCAGCACCGAGAGGGTGTGGGCCGGTCGGCCCTTCTTCATCAGGATCGGGGTCAGCCAGGCGTCCGAGGCGCCGGCGTCGAGGAGCGCGGCGATGACGTCGGGCCACAGCCGCGGGTCGAGGTCGTCGACGTTCGTCTCCAGCACCACCGCGGTCGTCGGGGCGTCGGCACCGCGCGTCGACCGGTCCCGCAGGGGGTCGCCGAGCAGCAGACGCACGACGTTGGCGTGCGTGTCGGGGTCCCTGCCGCCCGCGCCGACGCCGACCACACGGACGCTCATCGCCGGCTGGGGGCCGGCGTCGGTGCCGAGCGTGGTGAGCAGGGCCGCACCGGTCGGCGTGCACGACTCGTGGTGCCCCGGACCGGCGTACGACGCGTGGCCCCGGAGCAGCTCGACCACCGCCGGGACGGGCACCGGCAGGCTGCCGTGCGCACCGGCGGTGCGTCCCGAGCCGACGGCGACCGTGGAGACCACGAGCTGCTCGAGCCCCAGGTGGACGAAGCCGGCGCAGACCCCGACCACGTCGGCGATCGCGTCGAGCGCCCCGACCTCGTGGAAGGTGACCTCCTCGACCGAGGTGCCGTGCACGTGCGCCTCGGCCTCGGCCAGCCGCAGGAAGACGTCGAGGGCGGTCGCACGGACCTCCTCGTGCAGCGGGGAGTCCGACAGCAGCCGCTCGACGTCGACCCAGCTGCGGTGGGTGGTGGAGTCGGCCACGGTCACGTGGCACCGGGTCGCGCCCAGCCCGGCCCGGCCCTCCCGGCCCACGGTGAGGGTGATCGGCTCGGGGCTGACCGTCTCCACGGCGTGCGCCAGCACAGCCAGGGGGACCCCGGCATCGACCAGGGCGCCGAGCAGCATGTCCCCCGAGGCGCCCGCGGTGGCGTCGAGCCAGCCGATCACGGCGTCCCTCCCTGGTCCTCGCGGCCCCGTGGAGCAGCGCGGCGGGCCACCCGGGCGGCGAAGACGCCGGCGCCGTACCCGTTGTCGATGTTGACCACGGTGACCCCGGAGGCGCAGGAGTTGAGCATGGCCAGCAGCGCGGCCAGGCCCCCGAACGAGGCGCCGTAGCCGACCGAGGTGGGGACCGCGACCAGCGGCACCCCGACCAGTCCCCCCACCACGCTGGGCAGCGCGCCCTCCATCCCGGCCACCACGACCAGGCAGTCGGCGGCCTCGAGGTCCTCGCGGACGGCCAGCAACCGGTGCAGGCCGGAGACGCCGACGTCCTGGACCAACCGCGCCCCGGCGCCGTGCACCCGGGCGGTCAGCAGGGCCTCGGCGGCGACCGGTGCGTCGGAGGTGCCGGCGGAGACCACCAGCACGCTGCCCCGGGGGTCGGGCAGCGGGCCCAGGGTCGCGCACCGGGCGACCGCGTCCACGGCGGCCGCCGGCAGGCGCTCGGCCACCAGCGCCTGCGCGGCGGGGTCGAGCCGGGTGGCCAGCACGGCGCGGTCCGGGTGGGCCTCGTGCAGCCGGGACAGGATCGCGACCACCTGCTCGGGGGTCTTCCCGGACCCGTAGACCACCTCGGGGTCCCCGGTGCGCGGTCCACGGTCGAGGTCGAGCCGGGCGAACCCGAGGTCCGCGACGGCCGGTTGCTCCCGCTCCCCGCCGGTCACAGGCCCACCGCGGGGGGTGCGGAGTCGCGGGGGTCGGCGAGCTCGAAGAAGTCCCGCGGCCCGAAGCCGAACATCGAGGCGACCAGGTTGGAGGGGACGGTGCGGACCCGCACGTTCAGGGCCCGGACGTTGCCGTTGTAGAACCGTCGTCCCGCGGCGATCCGGTCCTCGGTGTTGGTCAGCTCGCGCTGGAGCTGGGCGAAGTTCGCACTGGCCTTGAGGTCGGGGTAGCCCTCGGCCACGGCGAGCAGGCCACGCAACGAGCCGCCGACCTCCTCCTCGTACGGCCGGCGCTCGCCCGGTGGGTCGGCCCGGTGGGCGGTCGCGGCGACCCGTGCCTCGGTGGCCCGCTGGAGGACCGAGGCCTCGTGGTCGGCGTACCCCTGGACCGTGCGGACCAGGTTGGGCACCAGGTCGTGGCGACGCTGCAGCTCGACGTCGACCTGGCTCCAGGACTCGCTGACCAGGGTGGTCTGGGAGACGAACCGGTTGTAGGACACGACCAGGGCCAGCCCGAGCACGACGACGGGGACGGCGACCACCACCGCCACGAGGGCTCCGGGGCTCACGAGGGCTCCTGCCGGCCGGGGATGCCGTACTGGTCGCGCACGAAGTCGGGGACCAGGTCCAGGATCCGGTCCAGGACGACGACCCGGTGGTCGATCTCGGCCGGCTCGTGGCGGCCGCTCTCGATGGTCAGGATCGAGCCGTTCGTGGTCCGCCAGGCCAGGTCGCGCACGGTGAGGAGGTACTCCATCGCGCGCGGGTGCAGCACGTCGGAGGCGAACTTGCGGTCCGGGCTGGTGACCGTGAAGGCCCGGTTGAACTCCTCGGACTCCAGCTCGATGTCACGGTTCAGGAGCTTGCCGATGGCGCGGCTGAAGAAGCCCTCGGGGGTGACCGAGAGCGCGGGCACGGACGCCCCGACCTGGAGGCCGACCACGGAGTACCAGTGGCTGACCTCGCGGGAGCTGTGGTTGCCGTTGCTGTCGGTCGAGCTCTCGGTGGTGTGGTAGACGTAGTCGAACGCCACCAGGGCCCGGCCGTCGTGCTGACCCTGCAGGATGTTGTGGGCCTGCCGGTTGTGGCCGGTGCCGAACGGCGCGCCGTCGAAGGTGTCGCACCACCGGTCGTCCCGCCTGACCAGGGTCCACCCCCGGGCCGCGGCGAAGGCGGTGAGACGCTCCCGCCGACGTCGCTCGGCCAGGAAGGCGAGCACGGCCACGAGGACCATGACGGCGATGAAGGCGCCGAAGAGCAGGAAGATCAGACCGGAAGCCACGGGCACAGGCTAGGTCACGGCCTAGATTGGATCCCATGAGGTACTTCGTGACCGGCGGGTCGGGGTTCGTCGGCCGGCACCTGCTCCTGCGGCTCCTGGCCTCCGGCCATGTGGTGCGTGCGCTGGCCCGGTCCGAGGAGTCGGCCGCGGTGGTCGAGGCCCTGGGCGCGACACCGGTGCGCGCCGACCTCACCGAGGTCGAGGCCGTCGTCGAGGAGATCCGCGGCACCCAGGTGCTCGTCCATGCCGCCGCCGACACCCAGGGCTGGGGCCGGACCGGTGACTTCGAGCGGGTCAACGTCGGGGGAACCCGGGCCGTGCTGGCCGCGGCCCGGGCCGCCGGGGTGCCGCGCCTGGTCCACGTGAGCACCGAGGCGGTGCTCGCCGACGGCCACCCGATCCGGTTCGTCGACGAGACGGCGCCCTACCCCCGTCGGCACATCGGCGAGCACGCGCGCACCAAGGCCACCGCCGAGCAGCTGGTGCTGGCCGCGGACGACCGAGACCTGCGGACCGTCGTGGTGCGGCCCCGGCTGGTCTGGGGGCCGGGTGACACCACCGTGCTGCCGCACATCCTCGAGGCTGCGGCCCAGGGGCGCTGGTCGTGGTGCAACGGCGGGGACCGGTTGACCTCGACCTGCCACGTGCTCAACCTGTGCGAGGGGATCGAGCTGGCCGCCGAGCGGGGCGAGGCGGGCGGGGTCTACTTCCTCACCGACGGCGCGCCGGTGGTCTTCCGCGACTTCGTGACCCGCGCGGCCGCGGCGTACGGCGTCGAGCTGCCGCAGCGCTCGGTGCCCTACCCGCTGGTCCGCACCGCGGCCGGCGTGCTCGACCGCGGCTGGCGGGTGCTGCACCTCAAGGGCGAACCGCCGGTCACCGAGGCCGCCCTCGCGCTGGGCGCCCAGGAGACCACCGTGAACGACGCCCGGGCCCGGGCCGAGCTGGGCTACGTGCCGGTCATCTCGGTCGAGGAGGGGCTGGCCGACCTGGCGGTGGAGCTGCGGGCGTGACCACCCGGGTCGGCTCCCGGCCGGGCTCGCGCGCCCGCGGGACCGCCGCCCGGGGGCGGGAGATCCGCTGACGCACCGGTTCGTGCGACGGCTCGGGCAGGCCCAGGGCGGGCTCCACGCACCCGGCGAAGTCGTCGCTGCTCTCCCACCAGGTGTGCAGGGTGGCCGGGGCGTAGTCCTCCCCGGCGCGGAAGTGGTCGGCGGTGGGCTGGGCGAGCCGCACCGTGAGGCAGTCGGGTCGGTCCAGCCGCCGACGGCGTCCCTGGAAGGCTGCTCCGGAGGCCAGGTGCAGCGCGATCTTCAGCCGGATGACCAGGTCGACCAGGCGGTAGAACAGGCTCGAGGACTCGTGCCGGACCGCGGAGGACCCGCTGGCCAGGTAGGTCAGCAGCAGCGTCTCGTCGAAGACCAGTCCCTCGGTGGCGGCCTCCCCGGCCATCCACAGCAGGGCGGTGTCGGAGAGCCCGGTCTCGGCGTACCCGCCACCGACGTCGGAGTGCACGCCCTCGAACCAGACCTGGCGCACCCGCGGGTCCTCGGTCTCCCCGGTCCTCGAGGTCCACAGGCACGGCTCGAACTTCATCCGGACCTCGTCGGTGGCCAGCGCCTGGCGGGCGCAGCGCACGGCGTCGCCGAGCTCGACGTCGTGGAACTGGTGACGGCGGCTGACCGCTCCCGGCACCCCGAGCGCACCGACGGTGTCGAAGACGCCGAGGAAGTGGATCGGGGTGTCCGGGTGGCAGTAGTCGTGCTTGAACTCGGCCGCGCTCTGCCCGGCACGACCCCCTGCCGGGTCGGCGCGACGGTAGCGGGCCACCGCCTCGGGCAGCTTCTCCGCCACCAGGGCGCGGGGGGTGAGCAGGCCGACCGCGCCGACCATCCCGCACAGCGAGCGGGCGGTGTACGCCCCACGGCTGAAGCCGAGCACGAAGATCTCGTCCCCGGGCTCGTAGTTGAGGGCCAGGAAGCGGTAGCCGGCCAGCACGTTGGTGAACAGGCCGAACCCGAACGCCCCGCCGAGCCAGCGGTCGAGGAGGTATCCACCGGCGCCCACCCCGCTCAGGTAGAGGACCAGCTGCTGCACCCCGTCGGTGGCCGCGAGGTCGGTCTCGATCGTCCGGGCGATCTTCTCGATGTTCGTCACGTGCTCGCTGTCGGGGCGGTTCCAGGTCCCGTCGCAGCAGATCACCAAACGCTTCATCCTTCGACCCTGGCCCACTCCCCAGGGTCCCGATACCACCCAATCGGGTCATCCTGCTCGCCTCAGGGTCGGCCTGGCCGGTCGGGACGGACCAGACCAGGACGAGTACGGATGCTCACGCGCCGACGCCCGGGCGCTGCCACGCTGGAGCCATGGAGCAACCCGTCGCCACCCGGCCGCAGAGCGAGGCCCGCATCGTCGCCGACCTGGTCGGAGCCGGCCTGGTCCCGCCGGACCGCAGCACCGAGGCCGAGGCGGTGGTCGCCGGGTCCCTGTCCGCCCTGGTCCTCCCGCCCCCCGTCACGGCCGGGTCCCCCGGGACCGGACGGGGGACGAGGTCGAGGCTCGTCGAGGTCGCCGGGTACGTCGGCGGCGCGCTGGTCGTCGCGGCGGTGGGGCTCTTCGTGTCCCAGAGCCTGGCCGACCTCAGCGACGCCGGCCAGGTCGGGATGCTGGTGGTCATCGCCCTGGTCCTGGTGGGGGCGGCGACGACGACCTGCCTGGTGGGCGGCGGCTACGACGAGCTGCGCCGCGGCGACGACGAGGTGCGCCGCCGGCTGGCCTCCGCGCTGCTGGTGGCGGGCGGGTTCTCCGCCTCGGTGG
The DNA here is from genome assembly GCA_963843825.1 of uncultured Actinomycetota bacterium. GTDB lineage: Bacteria > Actinomycetota > Actinomycetes > Propionibacteriales > Nocardioidaceae > Marmoricola_A. The sequence continues at coordinate 580,927 of CAWJLZ010000022.1, read as the reverse complement.
CCCTCGGTCGCGTGGTCGACCTCGCCCAGGGCGACGCCGGCTCCTCCTCGTCCCTGCCGGTCCTGGTGAGCGCGGTCTCGCTGCTGCTGCTCACCCTGGCGTCCGGCCGGGTGGCGACCTCGGCCCTGCTCCACCTGGCGGCGGGTGCCGCGGTGGTCGTGGCCGCCCTCGCGGTCGAGGGGTTGCGCAGCGACCTGGGCACGGAGGGCCGGCTGGCGGCCGGGCTGCTGCTGGGCGCCGCCGCGGGCTGGCTCCTGGTGGCCCGGGCCGGACGGTTCGCCGAGCCCGTCGTCGCGCGCACCGTCGGCTGGTCCCTGGCCCTGCTGGGCGCGCAGCTGCCGTTGGCGTACTCCGGGTCGGGCAACGTCGCCTACGCCCTGACCGCCGTCGTCGTCGTCGCGGCCGTGGTGGTCTACCTCGGCGACGTGCAGTGGCCGGGGCTGGTCGCGGCGGTGGTCGGGGTCAGCCTGGTGGTCCCCGAGGCCACGGCGGACTGGTTCGACGGGTCCCTGGGGGTGGCCGGGGTCGTCCTGGTCACCGGGCTCACCCTGCTGGGTGCCTCGCTCGCGGGCCTGGGGGTACGCCGGCAGGCGGGCGAGCAGCAGGAGTGAGCCCAGGACCGGCCCGGTCAGCGGGCGTCCGCGGCCTCGCGGCTGCGCCGGTCGGCGGAGAGGCTGGTCATCGTGGTGACCGCCAGGACCACCACGATGACGCCCAGGGACCACAGCGTCGGGATCTCCGGCACCGAGTCCCAGCGCAGGTGCGCCCAGTGCAGGGCCAGCTTGGTGCCGATGAAGGCCAGGATGACCGCGAGTCCGTAGCCGAGGTGGCGCAGCTTGCCGAGCGCACCCTCCAGGACGAAGTACAGCGCCCGCAGTCCGAGCAGGGCGAAGGCGTTGGTGGCGAAGACCAGGAACGGGTCACCGGTGATGCCGTAGACCGCGGGCACCGAGTCGACCGCGAAGACGATGTCGGCGGCGAACACCGCGACCACGACCAGGGCCATCGGGGTCAGGGCGCGGCGGCCGCCGACCCGTGAGAGCAGCCGGGGACCGTCGTAGTCCTCGGTGACCGGGAAGACCCGGCGCAGCAGCCGCACGCTGCGCATCGAGTCGATGTCGACCTGCTGGTCGTGCGCCGGCGCGCGCGTCCCGCAGGATCTTGACCGCCGTGGCCACCAGGACCAGGCCGAAGACCAGGAACATCCAGTCGAACGCCGACAGCGCCGCGGCTCCGACGGCGATGAAGATCCCGCGCAGGACCAGCGCGCCGACGATCCCGTACAGCAGGACCCGCTGCTGGAGCTCGCGCGGCACGGCGAACGCGGCCAGCAGCAGCATGAAGACGAACAGGTTGTCCACGCTCAGCGACTTCTCGACGAGGTAGCCGGTGAGGTACTCCAGGCCGCGTTCGGAGCCGAAGTCGGCCCAGACGTAGACCCCGAAGAGCAGGGGCAGCGCGACGTAGAACGCCGACCAGCCCAGGGCCTCCTTCATGGAGACCGCGTGCGGGCGACGGGTCAGGGCGAAGTCGACCACGATCAGCAGTACGACGGCCCCGAGGACCGAGGCCCACAGCACGGGCGTCCCGATCGAGTCGAGCGCGCCGGTGTCGGCTGCGGCTCGGGGGAGCGAGGTGGTGACGGACATGACTCTCCTCAGGAATGCTTCCTGAGGTCTCCTTCACCCCTGGCTTGGGGCAGCCCTCCGAGACACCCGCGGGGGCGTCGTACTGACCGGAAAGGCTCGAGGAAGTACTCCCCTCAACCTCCAGTGTACGGGGTGCGGCCGGCGCAGGTCCCGGCTCAGCCCTGCCGTGTGGCGTACGTCGCCCGCAGGACCGAGGTGTTCGAGTGCGCGGGCTCCCCGTCGTCCTGCTCGAGGCTCACGTCGAGGCTGGTGTAGCGACCGACCAACCGCGAGGGCAGCTCGAAGGTGGAGGTCCCGGCCGGGTCGAGCTGGCCCAGGGGCAGCAGCTTCTGCGTCGAGGGGTCCATCAGCCACACGTAGTAGAAGTCCCCGTCCGCGGTGCGCGGCAGGTGCTGGGCGTCGACGGCGAGCCAGGTGACGCTGCCCGCGGCGGCGGTGTCCTCGGTGCTCATCGTCATCGCCCCGGTCGCCCGCATCCCGCCCGTGCCCTCGGTGGTCACCGGACGGAGCACGGCGGTCTGCTGGGGCGCGTCGGCCGGGGGGCCGGCGTCGGCCACGGTCGCGGCGGGCGCGTCGGGGGCGAGCCGCGACCCCAGGGCGACCCCGGCTCCCGCGACCAGCACGGCCGCGGCGACGGCCAGCAGCAGCCGGGCCGTGCGCGCGGGCGGGCCGGGGAACGGCAGGCGGTCCAGGACCACCGGGCCGCGCGGCACCTGCGGCGCGGCCGGCAGGTCGGTCTGCTCCGGCCCCAGGGTGCGGGCGGTCGTGCGGAGCAGGGCGTGCCCGGCGGCCATGTCCACGAGCTCGTGGCGGCAGGCCGGGCACTGGTCGAGGTGGGCCGCGGCGGCGACGACCTCGGCCGTCCGCAGCTCGCCGAGCAGGAGCCCGGACACGTCCGGGTGGTCGGTGTCGCTCACAGTGCGGTGTCCCCGTTCTCGCGGGCCGCGGCGCGGATCAGGTCGCCGAGCCGCCGGGTGCCGCGGGACGAGCGGGCCTTGACCGTGCCCACCGGGACGCCGAGCCGGTCGGCGATCTCGCGCTGGCTCAGCTGGCCGAAGTACGTGAGCGTGATGACCTCGCGCTCGTGCGCAGGCAGGCGGCGCAGCGTCTCGCGGACCTCGGCGCCGTCGGCGTACCGGTCGGCGGTCTCGCGGCCGTCCTCGCCGACCAGGTCGCGCGCGGTCTCGAGCTCGAAGACGTCGTGGCGGCGGGCCCGCAGGGTGTCGATGGCACGCCGGCGGGCGATGGTGAACAGCCAGCCGCTGAACCGCTGCTCGGGGTCGTAGCGGTCGGCGAAGCGCCAGGCGTCGAGGAAGGTGCGCTGCAGGACGTCCTCGGCCTCGGACGCGCCGACGTACCTCGTGAGGTAGGACAGCACGCTCGAGCCGTAGGCCTCGTAGGCGTCCTCGAGGGCGCGCTCCTCGCGTCGGGCGAGCCGCAGCCCGATCGCCTGTCCGATGTCCACGTGACGGGTTCGCCGCCCTCGGGGGGTTCGCTTGCCCGGCCGGGCGGGGAGCTGGAGAAACTTCTCCCATGACCGACCTGTCGCTCGGGGGCCTGACGGCCGTCCCCGCCCTCTCCCGCCCCGACCTGCTCCCCGACCCGGTGCGGACCGCGCTGGTCCTCTGGGCCCACGGCGGCGAGTGCGGGGTCGTCGAGGTCGACCCGACCCTGGCCGACACCGCGGCGCTGAGCGAGGCCTACGGCCTGCCCGCGGAGGCCGGCGGCAACTGCGTGGTCGTGGCGGGACGACGCGACGGGGAGCAGCGGGTCGCGGCCTGCGTGGTCCGCGCCGACACCCGGGCGGACGTCAACACCCTGGTCAAGCGGCGGCTCGACGTGCGCAAGGCGTCGTTCCTGCCGATGGAGCAGGCGGTCGGCGAGACCGGGATGGAGCACGGCGGGATCACCCCGGTCGGCCTGCCCCCGACCTGGCGGCTGTTCGTGGACGCCTCGCTGCTCGTGGCGCCGGTGGTGATCCTGGGCAGCGGCGTGCGCCGGTCCAAGCTGCTGCTCCCCGGCGCGCTGCTGGCCGACCTGCCCGGCGTCGAGGTCGTCGAGGACCTGGGGACCTGACCGGGCGCGGCCGAGGCCGAGGCCGAGGAGGTCAGGCTCGTCGCTGCTGGCCCAGGGCAGCGACCCCGGCGGCCAGGGCGGCGACGGTGGCCCCGGCCAGGACGGCACCCGTCACCGGGGTGACGGCCCGCTCGCGCCAGGCGAGCAACGAGGCGACCAGGTCGCTCCCGTCCACGCCCAGGCCGACCCTCAGCAGCGCTGGCTTGTGCTCGGGGCCGGCGAGCAGGGTGATCGCGCCGAGGGCGACGTCGCGGGCCCCGAAGAGCCGGACCAGGTACGGCGACTGGGGAGCGGTGGGGTCGAGCAGGGCCGCCTTCAGCCCGAACTCGGGCGCGGCCCAGGCGGCCGCGCCGACGGCGATGCGGGCCAGGGAGAGGGAGGTGGCGTTGTCCATGCCGCGACCCTAGACCCGGGCGGTGCCGGACCCGGGCGGCGCGACGGGCGGCGCGGCGGGAGGGGACGGGGGAGGGGACGGGGGAGGGAGCCTGCGGGGGGCGCCGTGGGCGCGACGGCGCGGGAGGCCACGAACCCCACGGCCGCCGCGAGCGCGGCGACCAGGACGGCGTCGCGGATGCCCACGTGGTCGGCGATGGTGCCCACCAGGGGCGGTCCGCCCAGGAAGGCGGCGTACCCGATCGAGCTGACCACGGCGAGCCGGGCGGCCGAGTGCTGCTCGTCGTCGCCGGCGGCGGTCATCCCCAGCGGGAACCCGAGCGAGGCCCCCAGGCCCCAGAGCACGGCCCCGGCGAAGGCGCCGTACGTCGTGGGCGAGGTGACGACGGCGAGGACGCCGGCCACGACCAGGACCGCGGTGACCCGGAGCGTGGTGACCCGCCCGAGTCGGGCGGTGGCCGTACCGCCGAGGAGCCGGCCCGCGGTCATCGCCGAGACGAAGACCGCGTAGGCGGCCGAGCCCGCAGCCGGGTGGTGCCGTAGCCGTCGACCAGGGTCAGCGCCAGCCAGTCGTTCGCGATGCCCTCGCAGAGTGCGAACCCGAGCACCACCAGCCCGATCGCCCAGGTCCGGCCCTCGGTCCAGGCCCGCAGCGGCGACGACGTCGACTGCGACGACGACGAGTGCGCCACCGGGTGGAAGTGCCGCACCGCCGGCGCGACGGCCACGGCCAGCACCGCGACGGTGAGCGGGAGCTGGCCGGCGAGCGGCAGGCCGGCCCGCGAGGAGAGCGCGCCGACCAGGGCACCCAGCACGGTGCCGAGGCTGAAACCGGCGTGGAAGCGGGGCAGGATCGTGCGGCCCAGCCGTCGCTCGACATCGACCGCCTCGACGTTCATGGCCACGTCCCACAGGCTGGTCCCGGTGCCGTAGGCGAAGAACGCGGTCCCGACCAGGGGCACCGAGCCGGTCCCGATCCCCACCGCCATCGCCACCAGCCCGGCGGCGACCAGGCCGGCACTGCCCAGCACCGAACGCGCCGCCCCGAACCTGGCGATGACCAGGCCGGAGGTCGGCAGGGCCACCACGGTGCCGGCGGAGAGGCAGAGCAGGAGCAGGCCGAGGCCCCCCGGGGTCAGGTGCAGCCGGTCACGCAGCTCGGGCAGCCGGGCCACCCACGAGGCCAGGGCGAAGCCGTTGACCACGAAGACCACGCCCACCGCGCGGCGGGCCCGGTCCACCGCGGCCGGGGTGACGGAGGACATGGGTCACGTTCTACCAAGAGCGGGGCCGACGCCGCTCGGCCCCTCCGCCTCGGTCGTTCGGACCTTTACCCGTGACAATAGTCCTGACTACTGACAAAAGGTATATATCGCTTCTATTCTTCGGGTAGTTCGCCGCGCGCCCGCCACACCCGTGACCGGTCGCCCGGCCCGTGTGCAGGGAGGCACCCCCGTGAACCGTACGTTCCGATTCGGCCTGATCGCGTCCGTGACCGGCCTGGCCGCCGGGGGCGGCTACCGGGTCTACCTGGCCGGCTCCGACCGCTGTGCCGGCCTCTTCGGGGTCGACGCCGGGTCCGGCGCCTGCACCGCGACCGAGTCCTGGACGGCGTTCCTCAACGTCTTCTCGCTGGTCACCCTGGTCCTCAGCATCGTGTTCGCGCTGGTCTCGACCCGGCTCTACCGCGAGGACGAGGGGTTCGTGTCCATCGGCGACTCGCTGCTGGCCATCGGCACCATCGTCTCGCTGGTCGAGGTCGTCGTCTTCGCGATCTTCGGCGCCTACCTCGGCATCGCCTACGGCGTGGCCGCGGTCGCGCTCACGCTCTTCGCGCTCAAGCAGGACCGGCACGCCTCGATGGCCGTCGCCTCGGTGATGAGCCTGTTCGTGATGACCTGGATCATCTCGGTGCCGAGCGCGATGCTGCTCGGCGTCACCCCCGCGATGCTGTGGATCCTCGGTGCCCTGGCCTACGCCAGCAGCCTCAAGCTCGGTGAGTCACTGGTCACGGAGTGACGAGCCGGGCATGGGGTCGGTGCGGTCATCGTGGACCGGGGTGCATCTCCCATGCCAGCAGCTCGGCCCCGGTCGGTGCGGAGATGAGTTGCCCCCCCGTCCCGAACAGCCGAGCTGCGTCGCCCGTGTCGAGGTCTCCCAGATGCTCCGTCTCGATGCGACCCCGGGCCACGAACAGGTGGGTCAGTGGTGCTTCGGGCACCCGCACCGACCCTCCTGGAGGCAGCCGTACGGCGTGCAGCGCCGCGCGGCTGCTGCGTAGGCGGACAGCGGTGGTGTCGGCGTACGACGGCATGCCGGACGCGAGCGTGACCCAACCGCCCCGTCCGAGGTCGTCGTCGACATCCCGCTGTTCGTAGTCCGCAGGCAGGCCCGGCTCGTCGGGACGCACCCACATCTGCACGAAGTGCAGCGGGCCGGCCCCGGCGTTCGTCTCGGCGTGCACGACCCCGCTGCCCGCCGACAGCCGCTGGACCTGCCCGGGCCGGACCTCGCCGCCCCCGCCCGTGGAGTCCCGGTGGGTCAAGGTCCCCTCCAGCGCCCAGGTGACGATCTCCAGGTCCCGGTGCGGGTGGTCGGGGTAGCCGTGGCCGGGCTGCACCAGGTCGTCGTTGTGGCAGACCAGGAAGCCCAGCTCGACGTTCGCGGGGTCGTAGTGCCGGCCGAAGGAGAACGAGTGCCGGGTCTCCCCTCCCTCCTCCCGGGTGACCGGGCGGTCGGCGGCACGGTGGACGGTGCCGTGCTCGTGGTCGTGGGTCATGCTGGTGATCCTTCCCCACGACGAGACGAGACCCGGTGCGCAGAGCAGCTCGAGCCGTTCCCTACCTGCTGGCCGTGCTCATGGTCGTGGTCGGCGCCGTCTGGACGTTCCAGGGGCTGGGCTACCTCAAGGGCAGCTCGATGACCGGGCAGACGTACTGGGCGGTCGTCGGTCCGGCGGTCGCCGGGCTCGGCATCGCGCTGCTGGTGGTGCTGCGCGGCCATCGCTGAGCCGGCCTGCCCGGGGCGGCCGGGCGGGGCGGCCTAGGCTGACCGGATGGCACACGGACACGGTCACGGCCACGCCGCCGGCCGGGCCGAGGACCGTCGACGGTTGCGCGTGGTGCTCGGACTGAGCCTCGTGGTGCTGGTGGCCGAGCTGGTCGGTGCCTGGTGGAGCGGGTCCCTGGCCCTGCTCGCCGACGCCGGCCACGTGGCCACCGACGCCGGGGCGGTCACCCTGGCCCTGTCCGCGTCGTACGTCGCGAGCCGGCCGGTCTCGTCGCGCCGGACCTTCGGGCTGCACCGGGCCGAGGTCCTCGCCGCCCTGGTCAACGCCGCGGTCCTGGTGCTGCTGTGCGGATACCTGCTGGTCGAGGGCGTGCTGCGGCTGGTCGACCCGCCGCCGCTCGATGCCGGGCCGATGCTGGCCTTCGCGGTGGCTGGCCTGCTGGCCAACGCCGTCGCCGTCCGGGTGCTGACGCACCGGCAGGGATCCTCGTTGAACATGCGGGGGGCCTACCTCGAGGTGCTCTCCGACCTCGTCGGGTCGGCCGCCGTGGTGCTCGCCGCGGTGGTCGTGCTGACCACCGGCTTCCTGCGGGCCGACCCGCTGGCCACGATCGGCATCGCGGTGCTGATCGCGCCCCGTGCGGTCTCGCTGGCCCGCGAGGCCGCCGACGTGCTCCTGGAGGCGACGCCGTCGCACCTCGACGTCGAGGAGATCGAGGGGCACCTGCTCGAGGTGCCGGGGGTGGTCGACGTGCACGACCTGCACGTGTGGACGATCACCAGCGGTCTGCCGTCGCTGTCGGTGCACCTGACCGTCGAGGACGCCGTGCTGGCCGAGCGTGGGGTCGGTGCGCTGCTCGACGAGTTCAGCGCGTGCGTCGCCGACCACTTCGACGTCGACCACACGACGTTCCAGGTCGAGCCCCGCTCGCACCGCGACCACGAGCACCTGGGCGACCTGCACCCCTGACCGGTGCCGGGCCGGACCTAGTGCAGCAGTCCGCCGATGCCGCCGCCGATCCCGCCGATCCCGCCGCCGATCCCACCGCCGATCCCGCCGAGACCGCCGCCCAGTCCGAGGATGACGGCCAGCAGCGAGCCGAGCAGGTCCTCCACCGTGGGCAGGCCGGCGTCCCCGCCGAGCAGGACGTCCAGCGCGGTGAGCAGGGCGGTGAGGTCGTCGAGCCCGGACAGGTCGGTGGGCAGGGCGAAGGGCAGGTCCCCGCCCCCGCCGAGCAGGCCGCCGAGCAGGGCGGCGTACGACCCGGAGCCGGTCGGGACCGACCCGCCGCTCAGGGCGGCCAGGGCGGCGAACAGGTCGGTCAGGTCCGACGACCCGCTGTCCAGGCCCGAGCCGGCCGCCTGGAGGTCACCGGCCACCGCGGCGAGGCCGGCCGCGGCCGCGGCAGCGTCGGAGGGGTCGAAGGCGCCGAGCTCGTCGGTCGCGTCCTGCAGCAGGCCCGCCACCGAGCCGAGGTCGCCCGCTCCCGGCACGGCGGTCCCGGCCGGCAGGTCGCCGAGCAGGCCGTCGAGCAGCCCGCGCAACGCGGCTGGGTTCCCGCCCGCGCCGTCCAGCGCGGTCGTGAAGGAGTCGAGCGAGGACGCCAGGTCGGCGGTGTCGAGCGCGTCGAGCCGGGCGAGGAGGTCACTCAGGCCGGCGTCGTCGAGCAGCGGGACCAGCTCCGCCTCGAGGCCGACCTGGGTCAGGGCGTCGTCGAGGGCGGCGGTCGAGCTGCGTGGCGAGCGCGGTCGGGAGCGAGTCCAGCGCGGGGTCGGACCGGACGGCGCCCAGCGCGGTGGAGCGCTGCTCGGCCGCGGCGGTGGCGGCGGCCTCGTCGGCGGCCCGGGTGCACCACCGCGCCTTCTGGGCGCGCTGCAGCCGCAGGTTGGCCTTGGCGGCGCGGACCTTCGCGGCCCGGTGGTGGGCGGCCCGCTTCGCCTTGCTGAGCCGGGTCTTGGCCCGGACCACGTCGACGCGTTCCGCGGCGCAGCGCTGGGCGGCGCTCACCGTGGCGGCCCGGGGGCCACCTGGTCGCTCCGGTCCCCGACACCGGTGACGGCACCGGCGGACAGGGCCGGCGTCAGGGCCAGGGTCAGGCCGGTGACGACGGTGGCGGCGGTGCGTGCGAGCAGGCGTGAGCGGTGCATGCGGTGGACTCCCATCCCGGTGCGGGCGACCCGGTCGCGCGCGGCCGCCTTCCCTGGCGGCTCCGTCTCGATGATGCCGAACCGAAGATGACTCCTGCTCAGGTTCGCCTGACTCTTTACCTCTCAGCCGAGCCGGGCGGCGAGCTCGGTGCCCTGCCCGGATCGCCCGCTCGGCGTCCAGCTCGGCGGCCACGTCGGCCCCCCCGATCAGGTGCGCCCGGTCGTCGTCATGCGCCTGCAGGTCCTCGTACACCGCGCGCACCGGCTCCTGGCCGGCGCAGACCACGACGTGGTCGACCTCGAGCAGCCGGGGCTGGCCGTCCACGGTGACGTGCAGGCCGGCGTCGTCGACCCGGTCGTAGGTCGACCCCGGTGAGCAGGCGCACCCCGGAGTCCTTGAGCACCAGCCGGTGCGCCCAGCCGGAGGTCTTGGCCAGGTCCTTGCCGATCGGGGTGGTCCTGCGCTGGAGCAGGTGCACCTCCCGGACCGGCACCCGCGGCCGCTTCTCGGTCAGCCCTCCGGGGTGCTCGGCGGGGTCCCCACGCCCCAGTGGGCCAGCCACGCGTCCAGGTCCTCCTCGGTGTGGCTGAGGAACACGCTGAGGTCGACGCCGACTCCCCCGGCGCCGATCACGGCCACCCGGGGGCCGACGGTGACCCGGCCCTCGAGCACGTCGGCGTACGACACGACGGTCGGGTGGTCGGCGCCCTCGAGGTCGAGGGCGCGGGGCGACGACGCCGGTGGCGACGACGACGTGGTCGAAGCCGTCCAGGTCGGCGGTCCCGGCCCGGGTGGCGAGCAGTACGTCGACGCCCAGCACCTCGAGCCGGCGGCGGTAGTAGCGCAGCGTCTCGGCGAACTCCTCCTTGCCGGGGATCCGCTGGGCCAGCCGGAACTGGCCGCCGATCTCGCTGTCGGCCTCGAAGAGGGTGACCCGGTGACCTCGCTCCGCGGCGCCGAGCGCGGCCGAGAGCCCGGCCGGTCCGGCGCCGACCACGGCGACCGTGCGCGGCCCGCGTGCGCGGCACCGGCAGAGCACCAGCTCGGTCTCCCGGCAGGCGCGCGGGTTGAGCAGGCACGAGGCGCGCTTCCCGTGCGAAGGTGTGGTCCAGGCACGCCTGGTTGCAGGCGATGCAGGTGTTGATCTCGTCGGCCCGGCCCTCGGCGGCCTTCGACCACGAACGCGGGTCGGCCAGCAGGGGACGGGCCATCGAGACCAGGTCGGCGGTGCCGTCGGCGAGCAGCTCCTCGGCACAGCTCGGGAGTGTTGATCCGGTTGGAGGCGCAGACCGGGACCGACACCTCGGCCTCGCAGCCGACGGGTGGCCCAGGTCCAGGCCCCCCGGGGCACCTGGGTGATGATCGTCGGCACCCGCGCCTCGTGCCAGCCGATGCCGGTGTTGATCACCGAGGCCCCGGCCTCCTCGACCTGCTGGGCCAGGGCGACCGTCTCGTCCCAGGTCTGCCCGCCGGGGACCAGGTCGAGCAGCGACATCCGGTACATGATCGAGAAGTCGTCGCCGACGCGCCTCGCGCGACCCGGCGGACGACCTCGACGGGGAACCGCATCCGCTGCCCGGGGCTGCCGCCCCACGCGTCGTCGCGCTGGTTGGTGCGGGCGGCCAGGAACTGGTTGATCAGGTAGCCCTCGGAGCCCATGATCTCGACCCCGTCGTACCCCGCCTTGAGGGCCAGCTCGGCCGTGTCGCGCGAAGTCGCGTGATGGTCTGCTCGACCCCTTGTGCTCGAGAGCGCGTGCGGCCCTGAACGGGGTGATCGGCGACTTGCGTCGCGACGGCCGAGACCGAGAACGGGGTGTAGCCGTAGCGTCCGGCGTGCAGGACCTGCAGGGCGATCGCGCCGCCCTCGGCGTGCACCGCGTCGGTGACCTCGCGGTGCCGGCCGCCTGCAGCCGGGTGGTCATCTCGGACCCGAAGGGCAGCAGCCAGCCCCGGACGTTGGGGGAGTAGCCGCCGGTGACGATCAGCCCGACCCCGCCCCGGGCCCGCTCGGCGACGTACGCCGCGAGCTGCGGGAAGTGCGCAGGGGCGGTCCTCCAGGCCGGTGTGCATCGAGCCCATCACCACCCGGTTGCGCAGGGTGCGCTCCCCGACCTCCGGGGGGCTCAGGTGGGGGTACGGGATCGTCGCTCTCCGGTGGTCGCACGCACCGCCCAGTTCGCAACGCCGGTCCGGCCGGGGTCCTACGATTGCGCCATGGCTCGTTCCTGCCGCCGTCGTCGCGGACTCGCCCTGGTCTCGCTCCCGCTCCTGCTGGTCGCGGTCGCCTGCGCCCCTGGACAGCACTACGACACCTCGTCCGGCGGGCCCGGCGTGTCGGACGGCTCGTCGCCGACCACGCCGACCAGTGCGCCGTCGACAAGCTCGACCTGACCACAGCACCGGAAGCTCACCGTGGGCACGGACTCCCCGGCCTTCGACCCGTGGTTCAGTCAACAACGACCCGACCAACGGCAAGGGCTACGAGTCCGCCGTTGCCTACGCGGTGGCCGACCCGATGGGCTTCACCGCCGACCAGGTGTCGTGGGTGAAGGTGCCGTTCAACATCTCCTACACGCCCGGGGCCGAAGGACTTCGACTTCGACATCAACCAGATCTCGATCACCCCGGCCCGGGACAAGGTCGTCGACTTCTCCGACGGCTACTACTCCGCGGCCCAGGGCGTGATCGCGCTGAAGGGCTCCCCGGTCGCGGACGCCACGAGCATCGCCGACCTGGCCGACTACAAGCTCGGCGCGCAGACCGGCACCACCTCGCTGACCGCGATCCGCGACATCATCAGGCCGGCCACGGACCCCGCTGGTCTTCGACGACACCAGCGCCGCCAAGCAGGCACTGCACAACGGCCAGGTCGACGCGATCCTGGCCGACCTCCCGACCGCGTTCTACATCACCGCGGTGGAGATCCCGAAGGCGACGATCGTCGGCCAGTTCCAGCCGGACGACCGGCAGCCAGGAGGAGTTCGGGATGCTGTTCGCCAAGGGCAGCGCGCTGGTCGCCTGCGTCAACGAGGCACTCGAACCCTGCGTCGACGACGGCACCCTGGACGCCCTGCAGCAGAAGTGGCTCTCCGACACCGTCGACATCCCCGGCTCCTGAAGTAGTCCACGGACCCGTGACCGACCGGTACGACGCGCAGGCTGGCAGCCGAGCGACGTCCAGCTCGAGCGCACGGCGGATCCGGCCCAGGCCGCGCCGTCGCTCGACGCTGCTCGCGTCGGCTCGTGCGATGGTCGTCTTCGTGCTGCTCGTCCTCGGTCGTGGTCACCTCGCCGGGCTGGCCGCACGTCCGGGCGACCTTCTTCGACCCGGGGCGGCCAAGGACGCGTTCCCCGACGTGCTCAACGGCTTCTGGATCAACGTGCGGCTGTTCCTGCTCGCCGAGCCGCTATCCTGGTCCTGGGCCTCGCCGTGGCCGCGGCCCGGGTGACCGCACGGTCGCCCGGGCTGTCCCCCGTGCGCTGCTCGCGGTGGTCTACACCGACCTGTTCCGCGGGCTGCCTACCGTCCTGGTTCTTCCTGATCTCGCTTCGGCGTGCCGGCGCTGCAGCTGCAGGGCGTGCCCGACGACAAGTACTTCTGGGCCCTGGTGGCGCTCGTACTCTCCTACGGCGGCTACGTGGCCGAGGTGTATCGCTCCGGCATCGAGTCGGTCCATCCCTCGCAGGTCGCGAGTGCCGACGCGCTCGGGCTCTGCACGCCCAGGCGCTGCGCCACGTCGTGGTCCCCCAGGCGGTCCGCCGGGTCGCTGCCGCCGCTGCTCAACGACTTCGTCTCGCTGCAGAAGGACACCGCCCTGGTCTCGGTGGTCGGCGCTCTTCGACGCGGTGTGCACCGCGCGCGACTACACGGCTACCGTTCAACTACACGCCGTACGTCGTGGTCGCGCTGTTCTTCATCGCCATCACCATCCCGATGGCCCGGTTCACCGACTGGTTGGGTCGCCGGGTCCTCGAGCGCGAACGGGCGGGTGCGCGATGACGGCCCGGCCCCTGCTGCGGTGTCGAGGACTGCGCAAGGCGTACGGCGACAAGGTGGTGCTGTCAGGCCTCGACCTGACCGTCGAGCCGCACGACGTGGTCTGCCTGATCGGGTCCTCCGGCAGCGGGAAGTCGACGCTGCTGCGCTGCGTGGACCTGCTCGAGACCACCGACGACGGCACGATCTGGTTCCAGGGCCGCGATGTCTCCGACCCCCGCGTGGACGCCCGCGCGGTGCGCAAGCGGATCGGCGTGGTCTTCCAGGCCTACAACCTGTTCCCGCACCTGACCGTCCTGGACAACATCACCCTGGCCCCGACCCGGGTGCACGGGGTGCCCCCGAGCGGCCCGCGACGGGCCCAGGCGCGGCTGCTGGCGCAGTTCGGGCTCGCCGACAAGGCGGGGGGCCACCCCGACCGGCTCTCCGGGGGCCAGCAGCAGCGGGTCGCGGTGGTCCGGGCCCTGGCCACCCGGCCGGCACTGCTGCTGCTCGACGAGGTGACCGCGGCCCTGGACCCCGAGCTGGTCGGCGAGGTGCTGGACATCCTGGGCCGGCTGGCGGCGGAGGGGACCACCATGGTGCTGGCCACCCACGAGATGGGGTTCGCCCGCGAGATGGCCACCAAGGTCTGCTTCCTCGACGGGGGACGGGTGCTGGAGGAGGGCCCGCCGGGCGAGCTTCACCGACCCCGCGAGGACGCACCCGCAGTTCCTGCGCCGCGTGCTCTGAGCGGCCAGTTTCTGCGGCCGGCCGATAGCTGCCGTGAGCGCGTGCTGCCGTCCCCCGGTCCGCCTCCGGCCGTAGAACCAACCGCCATGACCCGACCTTGACAGTGCCCGGCATGGCTGGTTCCGCGGCGTACGCACTGGGGCAGGGCACCGGACCGCTGCGCGGCCTCCGGGTCGTGGAGGTCGCCGGGATCGGGCCGGGGCCGTTCGCGGCCACGCTGCTGGCCGACCTCGGCGCCGACGTGGTCCGGGTGGAGCGCCCCGGCGGTGCGCCCAGTCCCGGTGTGCGCGAGACCGACCTGCTCACCCGTGGACGCCCCAGCGTCTGCCTGGACCTCAAGCACCCCCGCGCGGTGGCGACGGTGCTCGACCTGGTCGGGAGCGCCGACGTGCTGCTGGAGGGGATGCGTCCAGGTGTGGCCGAACGCCTCGGCCTGGGGCCCGGGGACTGCCTGGCCCGGAACCCGCGGCTGGTCTACGGGCGGATGACCGGGTGGGGCCAGGAGGGTCCGCTGGCCACCACGGCGGGTCACGACGTGGGCTACCTCGCGCTCTCCGGCGTGCTGCACGGCCTGGGCCAGGACCCGGGCCGACCGCACTTCCCGACCAACCTGCTCGGCGACTTCGGCGGCGGGGCGACGTACCTCGTGGTCGGGGTGCTGGCCGCCCTCCTCGAGGCCCGGGTGAGCGGGCGCGGTCAGGTGGTCGACGCCGCGATCGTCGACGGCGCCGCGCACCTGGGGCTGATGGCGGCCTCGATGGTCGCCGGCGGCTTCGCGCGCGAGGAGCGGGCGGTCAACCTGCTGGACGGCGGGGTGCCGTTCTACGACGTGTACGAGACCGCGGACGGCGAGCACCTGGCCGTCGGCCCCCTGGAGCCGCAGTTCTGGGCGGTGCTGGTCTCGGTGCTCGCCGGGCTGGGGGTGGACCTGCCCGACCGCGAGGACCCGCGCAACCTGCCCGAGATCCGGCGCCGGCTGACCGAGGCCTTCCTGACCCGCGACCGGGCCGCGTGGACGGCCCTCTTCGACGGCACCGACGCGTGCGTGGCCCCGGTCCTGCGGATGAGCGAGGCGGCCGAGCACCCGCACCTGGCCGCCCGGGGGACCTACGTCGAGCGCGACGGGATCCTGCAGCCGTCCCCGGCACCCCGGTTCTCCCGCACCACGCCCACCTTGGGCACCGGTCCGTCCCGTCCCGGCGACGGCACCCGGGCCGTCCTGGCGGCCTGGGGGGTCGAGGACGTCGAGGGCCTGCTGGCCGACGGCGCGGCCGCCGAGGGCTGAGCGCGCGTGAGGGGCCCCGGCCCCACGGGTGTGACCCTCGTCGCCTCGACGCATATGTTACCGGCTGGTAGATTGAGGTCCTCGACCTGCCCGCACGGCTGTTCCGCGGGCTCGCCACATCCGAAAGGTGGGACCCATGGCCGACGTTCCCCAGGCTTACGTCTACGAAGCGCTCCGCACCCCGCGCGGCAAGGGCAAGAAGGACGGCTCGCTGCACGAGGTCAAGCCTGTCGACCTCGTCGTGACCCTTCTCGACGAGGTCCGTCGGCGCAACGACGGCTTCGACCCGGCCCGGGTCGACGACGTGGTGCTCGGCGTGGTCACCCCCGTCGGTGACCAGGGCGGCGACATCGCCAAGACCGCGGCGCTGGCCGCGGGCTACCCCGAGACCACCGCCGGGGTCCAGCTCAACCGGTTCTGCGCCTCGGGTCTCGAGGCCGTCAACCAGGCCGCGTCCCGGATCCGGGCCGGCTGGGAGGACCTGATCCTCGCCGGCGGCGTGGAGTCGATGAGCCGGGTGCCGATGGGCTCGGACGGCGGGCCGTGGGCTGCCGACCCGGCGATCGCCTTCGAGACCTCCTTCGTCCCCCAGGGCATCGGCGCGGACCTGATCGCCACCCTGGAGGGCTTCGGCCGGACCGACGTGGACGCGTTCGCGGCCGAGTCCCAGGCCCGCGCGGCCAAGGCGCAGGCCAACGGCTACTTCGACGACTCGGTCGTCCCGGTCCGTGACCGCAACGGCCTGATGGTGCTGGAGCGCGACGAGTTCATCCGCCCCGGCACGACCGTCGAGACGCTGGCCGGGCTCAAGCCGTCCTTCGCCTTCCACGGCGACCTCGGCTTCGACTCGGTGGCCCTGGAGAAGTACCACTGGGTCGAGCGGATCGACCACGTCCACCACGCCGGCAACTCCTCGGGCATCGTCGACGGCGCCGCGCTGGTGGCCATCGGAACCGAGCAGGTCGGCGTCGACCTGGGCCTGCGCCCCCGGGCCCGGATCGTCTCCGCGGCGGTGTCCGGCGCCGACCCCACGATCATGCTGACCGGGCCCGCCCCGGCGGCCCGCAAGGCGCTGGCCAAGGCGGGCCTGCGGCCCGAGGACATCGACCTCTACGAGATCAACGAGGCCTTCGCGGCCGTGGCCATGCGGTTCATGCGCGACCTCGACCTCGACCCCGAGATCGTCAACGTCAACGGCGGCGCGATCGCGATGGGCCACCCGCTCGGCGCTACCGGCGCGATGATCCTGGGCACGCTCATCGACGAGCTCGAGCGCCGCGACCTGCGTCGCGGCCTGGCCACGCTCTGCGTCGGCGGCGGCATGGGCATCGCCACCATCGTCGAACGCGTCTGAGCCGCGCCCCCGCCGTCCCTCGCGCCAGCCCTCCCGACGACCAGCAAGGAAGACCCGTACCCGATGAGCGAGACCACCCCGCCGACCGCCGTGCGCTACGAGCGTGACGCCGACGGCATCGTCACCCTGACCATGGACGACCCGTCGGCCAGCGCCAACACCATGAACGAGGCGTACAGCGCCGGGATGGCCGCCGCGGTCGACCGGCTCGAGGCCGAGCGGGCCGACGTCGTGGGCGTGGTGCTGACCAGCGCCAAGAAGACCTTCTTCGCCGGCGGCAACCTCGACCTGCTGATCTCGGCCCGTCCCGAGGACGCCCAGCGCTTCTTCGACGAGTCGATGCGGCTCAAGGCCGACCTGCGCCGGCTGGAGACCGTCGGCGTCCCGGTGGTGGCCGCGATCAACGGGGCCGCGCTCGGCGGCGGGCTGGAGATCGCGCTGGCCTGCCACCGTCGGGTCGCCGCGGCGGGACGCTACGAGATCGGCCTGCCCGAGGTCACCCTCGGCCTGCTCCCGGGTGGAGGAGGCGTGGTCCGCACGGTCCGGATGCTCGGGGTCGCCGACGCGCTGATGAACGTCCTGCTCCAGGGTCAGCGCTACCAGCCGGCCGCGGCGGTGGAGAAGGGTCTCGTCGACGAGGTCGTCGCGCCCGAGGACCTGCTCGGCACCGCGCGGGCGTGGATCCTCGAGCACCGGGGTGACCAGGACGCCGCCCGGCAGCCCTGGGACCGGACCGGCTACCGGATGCCCGGCGGGACGCCGTCGAACCCCAAGCTGGCCCAGATGCTGCCGGCCTTCCCCGCCGGCCTGCGCAAGCAGACCAAGGGCGCGGACTACCCCGCCCCCCGCGCGATCATGGCCGCCGCGGTCGAGGGCGCCCAGGTGGACCTCGACACCGCGATGCGGATCGAGGCGCGCTGGTTCACCAGCCTGGTCACCGGCCAGAACGCCAAGAACATGACCCAGGCCTTCTTCTTCGACCTCCAGGCGATCAACTCGGGGTCCCTGCGCCCGCAGGGCTTCGAGACCTTCCGGGCCACCAAGGTCGGCGTGCTGGGCGCGGGCATGATGGGCGCCGGCATCGCCTACGTGTGCGCCAAGGCGGGCATGCAGGTGGTCCTCAAGGACGTCGCGCTGGAGGCCGCCGAGCGAGGCAGGGCCTACTCGCAGACCCTGAACGACAAGGCGGTCGCCCGCGGTCGCCTGACGGCCGAGAAGTCCCAGGCCCTCCTGGACCGGATCCTGCCCACCGCCGACGCCGCCGACCTGGCCGGCTGCGACCTGGTGATCGAGGCGGTCTTCGAGGACCCGGCGCTCAAGGCCCGGGTGTACGCCGAGGTGCTCTCGGTCGTCGACGCCGACGCGCTGCTGTGCTCCAACACCTCCACCCTGCCGATCACCGAGCTGGCCGAGGGCGTCGACCGCCCGGCGGACTTCGTCGGGCTGCACTTCTTCTCCCCGGTGGACAAGATGCCGCTGGTCGAGATCATCAAGGGCGCCAAGACCTCGGACGCGACCATCGCTCGGGCCGTCGACGTCGTGCAGCAAATCCGCAAGACCCCGATCGTGGTCAACGACAGCCGCGGCTTCTACACCTCACGGGTGATCGGCACCTTCATCAACGAGGGCCTGGCCATGCTGGCCGAGGGCGTCGCGCCGGCCAGCATCGAGCGGGCGGCCACGATGGCGGGCTACCCGGTCGGCACCCTGCAGATCAGCGACGAGCTGAACATGGAGCTGATGGTCAAGATCCGCAACGCCGGCAAGGGCGCGGTGGAGCGCGAGGGCGGCACCTACGTCCCGCACCCCGCCGAGCAGGTCATCGACCGGATGATCGAGCTCGGCCGCAGCAGCAAGCTCACGGGCGCCGGCTTCTACGACTACGACGAGACGGGCCGCCGTCAGGGCCTGTGGAGCGGCCTGGCCGAGGAGTTCCCGGTCGCCGCCGGACAGCCGCCGCTGCGCGACCTGCAGGACCGGTTCCTGTTCATCGAGGCCGTGGAGACCGTCCGCTGCTTCGACGAGGGCGTCATCACCTCCACCGCGGAGGCGAACATCGGCTCGATCTTCGGGATCGGCTACCCGGCCGCCACCGGAGGCGCCGCGCAGTTCGTCAACGGGTACGAAGGCGCGTCCGGCACCGGCACCGCGGCGTTCGTCGCGCGCGCCGAGCAGCTCGCGGAGGCGTACGGCGAGCGGTTCGAGCCGCCGGCCAGCCTGGTGGAGAAGGCGGCTCAGGGCCAGCGCTTCTGAGGCGTCCGGGTGGCATTCGCCCATTCGGTCGCACCACCCGCGCCGAGCCGGGACACTGGTCGGCATGCCTGATCCGGTCGTCGTCGTCTCCTCGCTCTTCGTGCGCTTCGGTGAGGTCGATGCCGTGCGCGGGATCGACTTCGCGGTCGCCCCGGGGTGCGCGACCGCGCTGCTGGGTCGCAACGGTGCGGGCAAGTCGACCACCATGCGCGTGCTCGCCGGGGTGATCCCGCCCACCGGTGGGCTGGTCACCGTCGAGGGCCACGACGTGCGCACCGAGCCCCTCGCGGTCAAGCGGCTGACCGGGTACTGCCCCGACGTGGGCGGGCTCGTCCCGCGGGCCACGCCGTGGGAGCACCTCCAGCTCGCGGCCCGGCTCCGCCGCCTGGAGGACTGGGAGGACCGGGCCCGCGAGCTGCTCGAGCGCTTCGACCTCGGCGCGGCCGCGCACCGGGTCACCGCCGGGTTCAGCCACGGCATGGGCCGGCGGATGTCGGTGATCCTGGCCGCCTTCCACGAGCCCCGGGTGCTGCTGCTCGACGAGCCCTTCGACGGGGTGGACCCGCTGGGTGTCGAGGCGACCATGGACGTGATCGCCGACGCCCGGGCCCGCGGGGCCGCGGTCCTGGTCTCCACGCACCTGCGCGAGCTGGCCGTCGAGGCCTGCCAGGACGCCATCGTGCTCCGGGGCGGGTCCGCCGTCGCGGCGCTGACCGCGGCCGAGATGACCGGAGAGGCCGGTGCCGGTGTCTACCGCGCTCTCCTCGACTGAGACCCGCGACCGGGGCCTGAGCCTGCTCGGCGAGGCCCGACGGGCGGTGGCCGACCTCGGCCCGCTCCTGGCGTTCCGCTCCAGCACCCTGCGTGGCCGTGGCCGCCGGCTGGCGACGTACGGCTTCGGGGTGATCGGGGTGCTCACCGTGCTGTCGGCCTGGCTCCCGGCGTACCTGCCCGAGGGCGCCGCCCGGCGCACCGACGTGGTGTCGCTGCTGCCCAGCGCCATGGTCGGGGTGCTGGTCATCGCCCTGGTCTCGACCGCCGCCTCCGGGGGCGGGCGCGAGCTGGTCACCCGCGAGCAGGCGGTCGCGTTCCCGGTCAGCCCGACCACCGACCACCTCGGCGCCCTGCTGATGGCCCCGCTCAACATCGCCTGGCTGCTGCAGTCGTGGACCCTGCTCGGGGCCACGGCGTACGTCGCGGGGGCCCGCCCGGGCCTCGTGCTCAGCCAGGTCACCGTCCTGGTCTGGCTGCTGGCCGCGACCGCCCTGGCCCAGGCCGTGGGCTGGGGGGTGGAGTGGCTGCGCCGGGGCCGGGCCGGCTCCTGGGCCGCGCGCGGGCTGACCGCCGTGGTCGCCCTGGTCGGGGTCTACCTGGTCGCCTCGGACCGTCTGATCGGCCTGCTGCAGAGCAGCCCGACGGTCCGGGTGACCATCGCCTCCCTCCAGGCGCTGGACGGCCCGACCTGGTACTGGGCCCAGGTGATGGCCAACCTGCTGGTGATCACCCTCGTCGCCGTGGTCACCGGGGCCGCCCTGGCCCACGCGGTGAGCCGGCGCCCCGCCCGCGACGAGCTGCGCATCGAGTCCTCGACGCACCAGGCCCGCCCCAACCCGGTCTCCGACCTGGTGGCGATGGTGCGCACCGACCGGGTCGGCATCTGGCGCTCGGTGCCCCTGCGGCGCGGTCTCCTCGTCCTGGCCGTGATGCCGGGTCTGGTCGCGATCGCCGGTGACCTGCAGTGGGACATGCTCACGATCCTCCCGGGTCTGGTGGCCTCCGGCGGCGCGCTGCTGTTCGGCGTGAACTCCTGGTGCCTGGACGGACGGGGCGCGCTGTGGCGCGACAGCCTGCCCGTCGACCCCCGGCTGATGTTCCTCTCCCGGGTGCTGGTCCTGGCCGAGGTCCTGCTCGTGGCGACCGTCGGCACCATCGTGATGGCCTCGCTCCGGGCCGGGCTCCCGGCGCCCGGCGAGATCGCGGCCGTGGCCTGCGGCGCGTCCGTGGTCATCGCGCAGGTGGTCTCGGCGTCCCTGCGGTGGTCGGTCCGGCGACCCTTCGCCGTCGACCTCCGCAGCGCCCGGGCCACCCCGGCGCCGCCGCTGGTGATGGTCGGCTACTCCGCCCGACTGGCCCTGTCCACGACGTTCGTCGGGCTGGTCTTCTCGGTGACCGCGCGGGTGGAGTGGCACTGGTCGGTGCTGGTGGCCCTGCCCTTCGTGCTGTTCTCGCTGTGGCGGCTGACCCGGACCGCGTCGGTGTGGGCCGACCCGGACGCACGCTGCCGCGTCGTCACCACCGTCGCCAGCTGACCGGTCCGCTCTCCGCGACCTCAGCCGGTCAGTTGCCGGTGCCGCCCGGCATCTCCATGCCGCCGACGTCGCTCATCAGGCACGTGGTCAGGTCGTTCTGCATCTTGGTGTTCATCTTGGGCTGCTTGCCCTGGAAGTTGGCGCTCAGCACCGACTTGATGGTCTCGTCGTCAAGGGCCTTCGCGACGCACTTCGTCGCGCTCGCCGAGAGCGGGTTGTTCGCGGTCAGCTGGTCGGTCAGCATCGAGACGACGTCGACGCAGTCCACGAAGGTGCCGGCCAGGGAGTCGGCGTCCGTGGCGTCGAGGTCGGACGGGTTCGCCCCCTGCTGGATCTCGTTCTGGGCGTCGAGGAGCTTGTACTCCTTGAGCTTGTCGATCCCGATGCCGTCGACGAGGCCGTTGGCCAGGCAGCCCGCCTGGCTCTCGGAGACCGTGGTGCCACCGAAGTCCCCGCCCTGGGACAGGATGCTGTCCTTGATGCTCGCCTTGGCGGTGGTCTCGGCCGAGGAGTCGGAGCCTCCCGACTCGCTCGAGGTCCCCGCGCCGGTCGGGTCCGAGGAGCCGTCAGCACCGCCACTACCTCCACTTCCGCCGCAGGCGGCGGTGAGGGCGAGCAGCGCCGTGGAGAGGACGGCGGCGGACTTCTTCATGACTGCTCCCTGAGGGGCCGGGGTGGCGCACTGACCCTCGAAGCATAGCGACGGGGTCCCGTTGGACGGGCCGACTAGGGTCCATGGCCATGAGCCTCCCGATGAGCTTCGCCGACGCGCGGGTCCTGGTCACCGGTGCCGCCTCCGGCCTCGGTGCGGCGCTCGCGGACCGGCTCGACCAGCAGGGGGCCCGGGTGCTGCGCACCGACCTCTCCGGCGAGTCCTGGAGTGCCGGGCCGGACGATCCCGCCGGGTCCGCCCCGGTCCGCCGGCTCGACGTGACCTCCGAGGACGACTGGCGCGACGCCGTCGCCTGGGTGGAGGACCGGTGGGGCGGCCTCGACGTCCTGCTCAACAACGCCGGGGTGGCCGGGGGCGGCCGCATCGACCGGTGCGGGCTCGACGAGTGGCAGTGGATCTTCGAGACCAACCTCTTCGGCGTGGTCCGGGGGACCCGCGCGGTCACGCCCCTGTTCAAGCGCCAGGGGTCCGGGCGCCTGGTGAACGTCGCCTCCCTGGCCGGCCTCGTGCACCCCGCCGGGATGGGCTCCTACAACGCGGTCAAGGCCGCGGTCGTGGCCTTCACCGAGACCGCCGGGCACGAGCTCGCGGCGTACGGCGTGAGCGCGCACGCAGTCTGCCCGTCGTACTTCCGGACCAACCTGATGGACTCCCTCCAGGGCCAGGACACCGCCCTGGGCGAGGTGATGCGCCGGATGGTCGAGGCCTCCCCGGTCACCGCCGACGAGATCGCGGTCGAGGTGCTGGCCGCGGTCGCACGGGGGAGGAGCTGGTCGTGCCCGACGAGGCGGCCAGGGCGGCGTACGCCTTGAAGCGGGACGACCGGGCGGCCTACGACCAGGTGATGCGGTCGCAGGCGGCGAAGCTGGAGGCGGGAGCATGACCGGCACCGAGCCCGAGGGCGCGCGTACGGTGCGGGAGGAGGACGCCTTCGACGTCGATGCCGTGGCCGGCTGGCTCCGTGAGCACGCCGAGCCGGAGTTCGGTGACCTCCTCGTCGGGACGCCGGACGTGCACCAGTTCGCCGGGGGGGCCTCCAACCTGACCTACCTGCTGACCTACCCCGAGCGTCGGTTCGTGCTGCGCCGGGCGCCGCTGGGGACCAAGGCGCGCGGGGCGCACGACATGGGTCGGGAGCACCGGGTCCAGAAGGCGCTCAAGCCGGTGTTCGACTACGTCCCGGCGATGGTGGCCTTCTGCGACGACGAGGCCGTCCTGGGCAGCGACTTCTACGTCATGGAGCACGTGACCGGCTTCATCCCGCGCGGCGACCTGCCCGCCGAGGAGCTGAGTGCCGAGCAGGCCCGCCGGCTGTGCCTGACCATGGTCGACGTGCTCGCCGAGCTGCACGCGGTCGACCCGGCCGAGGCCGGCCTGCAGTCGATGAGCAAGGGCCCGGGCTACGTCGGTCGTCAGGTGGCGGGGTGGTCCTCGCGCTACCGGGCCGCACGGACCGAGGACGCCCCCGACTTCGAGGCCACGATGGCCTGGCTGGACGAGCACCAGCCCGACGACGTGGCCACCTGCGTGATCCACAACGATTTCAAGATGGACAACCTGATCTTCGACGCCGAGACGCGCACCGAGGTGATCGGGGTGCTGGACTGGGAGATGGCCACCCTGGGCGACCCGCTGATGGACCTCGGGGGCGACCTCGCGTTCTGGGTCGAGGCCGGCGACACCGACTTCGAGCGGCTGCGCCGGGTGCCCACCCACCTGCCCGGGATGATCACCCGCGCCGAGTTCCTCGAGCGCTACTGCGCGCGGGCCGGTCTGGAGGTCACCCCCGAGCAGTGGCGCTTCTACGAGGTGTTCGGGATCTTCCGGCTCGCGGTGATCTGCCAGCAGATCTACTACCGGTTCTTCCACGGCCAGACCACCAACGAGGCGTTCGCGTCCTTCGGTCAGGCGGCCTGGGCCGCCGACGCCCGGGCGACCAGGCTGCTCGGGTGGGAGTGATCCTGCTGGTCCGCCACGGCCAGGCCTCGTGGGGCGCGGAGGACTACGACGAGCTGTCGGCGACCGGTCACGAGCAGTCCAGGGTGCTCGGCCGGGCGTTGGCCGGGCGCGGCGTACGCCCGACCCGGGTGGTGTCCGGCTCGATGCGTCGCCACGCCCAGACCGCGCGCGCGGTCCTGGAGGGGGCGGCCTGGGCGCACGAGGTGGTCCAGGACCCGGGCTGGGACGAGTTCGACCACGTCCAGGTGCTCGACGTCCACGGCCCGCCTCCCGGTGCCGACCCCGCGGAGCTGGGCCGGCGCGAGCTCGACGCGTGGTTCGACGCGGCGACCGACCGGTGGACCGCCGGGGGCCACGACCACGAGTACGCCGAGTCCTTCCCGGTCTTCGCCGCGCGGGTCGAGGCCGCCTTCGCCCGGCTCGCGGGCGCCCTCGGCTCCGGCGAGACCGCGGTGGTGCTGAGCAGCGGAGGACCGGTCGCGTGGGTGGCCAGCACCCTGCTCGGCGGCGGCCTGGACACCTGGTCCCGGCTCAACCCGGTGACCGTCAACGCCTCGGTGAGCAAGGTGGTCGTCGGCTCGCGCGGGACCACGCTGGTCAGCGTCAACGAGCACGCCCACCTCGAGCCGGACCTGGTCACCTACCGCTGACCCGCGCCACCCGGTAGGGCACCGTCCAGCTGAGCAGGGTCCCGCCGGAGGCGGGGGCGGTGGCCCGGAAGGTGCCGCGGTGCTGCTGCATCCGCTCGGCGAGGTTCCGCAGTCCGCTGCGCCGGTCGCTGTGGATGCCCAGCCCGTTGTCGCACAGGGTGAGCCGCAGCTCGTCGTCGACCACCGCCGCCCTGATCTCGACCACGGAGGCGTGCGCGTGGCGAACGACGTTGGAGAGGCCCTCCCGCACGCTGACCGCCAGGTCCCCGGCCAACGGGCCGGTCAGCTCCCCGGTCGGCGGGTCGAGCGCGACCAGCGGGGCGAAGCCGAGCAGCGGGGTCACCTCCCGCGCGATCCGGAGCACCAGGCTCTCCAGCGAGGTGATCTCGTCCTCGGGGGTGTGCAGGGTCAGGATGGTGGTGCGGATCTGCCGGATCGTCTCGTCGAGGGCCACCACGGCCTCGCCGGCCCGTTGCCGCGGCCCGTCGACCAGGTGCGGCACGATCTGCTGCAGCGACAGGCCGGTCGCGAAGAGGCGTTGGACGACGTGGTCGTGGAGGTCCCGGGCGATCCGGTTGCGCTCCTCCAGCAGCCGGAGCTGGTCCTGGACCAGCCGGGACGACGCCAGCTCGAGGATCACCGCGACGTGGTGGGCGAACCCGCCGGCCACCTCCAGCTCGGCCGAGCCGAACCGCGCGGCCCCGGCGCGTCGGGCCAGGAGGAGCGCGCCGACGACGGTGCTGGTGCCGTGCAGGGGGAGCAGCATGCCGGGCCCCAGGCGTACGCCGCCCAGCTCGTTCAGCGCGCGGTCCGGCGCCACGGCCAGGTCGACGATCGCCTCGCCCCGGTCCTCGGTGATCACCCGGTGCGCCCACGTCCCGGGCTCGAGGGGGTAGCCGGCCCCGGTCAGGGTGTCCTCGGCGCCGAGGCCCTGGGCGTAGCGGACCCGGACCACGCCGTCGGCCACCATCAGCATGGCCACCACGTCGGCCTCGGCCAGGGCCCGGGCGCGGTCGGCCACGATCCGCAGGGGCTCCCCGAGGTCGCTGGTCAGGACGTCGGCGGTGAGGCCGTTGGCCGCCCGCATCCACCGCCGCGCCCGGACCGCGTCCCGGAGCACGTGGGCGTTGCCCAGCGCCGCCCCGAACGTCCGGCCGAGGGTGGCCAGCAGGTTCTCCTCGGCCAGGGTCCAGCGACGGGGCTCGTTGTGGTCGCCGACGTACAGCAGGCCGACGGGGTGGGGCCCGGCCATCAGGCGGGTGCCGAGCAGGCAGCGCAGCGCGGGAGTGGTGCCGGAGGTGGTGGCCGGGGTGGTGGCCGGACGGGTCGTCGGCCCCAGGTCGTCGACCCGGACCACCGGCAGTCCGGCCATCAGGTCGTCCAGCAGGTCGGTGAGCTCCCGGCACGCCGTCGGCGTGGCCGGCGACGACGCTACGGCCCCTGCGCGGGACAGGCTGCTCAGTCCGGGCGAGCCCGGCTCCCCGACCAGGGTGGCCGCGGCGACGTCGACGTCGAGGACGCGGCGGGTCAGATCGGTGAGGGCGTCGAGGGCGGCCTCCGGCGTACGGACGAGGCGGAGGACCGACGGCAGGGACTCGAGCACCTCCAGCGCCTTCTGCTCGGTGGACCCTGGCCTGACCACGACGCCTCCCCGGCTCAGTGCGGCTCCGGCCCGTGGCCGGTGGCGGCGCCACCTGAACGTGGTTCGGATTCTAGGTGACCATCTGCTCCGTGCCCATCCTTCCCGCCGACCCGTCACGTCTTGACGCCCGAACCCCGCCGAGCCGTCACGTCTTGACGGCCTCCGGCGTCAAGACGTGACGGCTCGCGGGCCCGGGGACGTCAAGACGTGACGGCTCGGCGAGGATGGGGTGATGAGCGAACCGGTGCACTACGAGGTCGACGACCAGGTCGCCTGGCTGACCCTGGACGTCCAGCACAACCGCAACGCCCTGAGCCGGGCCCTGGTCACGAGCCTGCTCGACGGGCTCGACCGGGCCGAGGCCGATCCCGACGTGCGCGTGGTGGTGATCCGGGCCGCCGGCAGCGTCTTCTGCTCGGGCGCCGACATGGTGGAGGCGGCCGAGGAGGGCATGGAGACCGGCGCCCGGCGGCTGGTGGAGCTGCAGCGCCGGATCGTCTGCTCTCCCCGGGCGGTCGTGGTCCGCCTGCACGGACCGGTGCGCGCCGGCGGGATCGGGATCGTCGCGGCCGCCGACATCGCGCTGGCCGCGGAGCCGGTCACCTTCGCCCTCACCGAGGTCCGGCTGGCCCTGGCCCCGGCGGTGATCTCGCTGACCGTCCTCCCGCGCCTGACCAGCCGCGCGGCGGCGCGGACGTTCCTCACCGGGGAGACCTTCGACGCGACGGCTGCCGAGGCGATGGGCCTGGTGACCACGACCGTCCCCGCCGACCGTCTCGACGACGAGCTGGCCTCGGTGCTGGCCGACCTGCGCCAGGGCCACCCGCAGGGCCTGGCCGAGTCCAAGCGGCTGGCCACCGCCGACGTCCGCGCCCGGATCGAGCGCGACGGCGAGGAGATGGCCGCGCTGTCGGCCCGGTTGTTCGGCTCCGACGAGGCCCGGACGGCCATGCGCGCCTTCCTGGACCGGCGGCGCTGACCACGAACGGCGGTTCGCGCGACCACGAAGGGCGGCTCGCGCGACCACGAAGGGCGGTTCGCGCGACCACGAAGGGCGGGTGGGCACACTGGGAGGGTGGATGACGTCGAGCAGGGACCCGTACGGGTCGTGGGGATCCGGACCGCCAAGGGGAGCCGGCTGCCGATGCGCGACCAGGTCGAGGTGGTCGCCGAGACCGGGCGCGGCCTGGTCGGCGACCGATACCACGGGGCCAAGCACCGGCACGTGACCATCCAGTCTGCCGACGCGCTCGCCCTGGCCGAGGCCGACCTCGGCCGCCCGATCGACCCGGCGCTGACCCGGCGCAACCTGACCGTCTCGCACGGCCCGGTCCCGACCGCGCCGGGCACCCCCGCGCGGGTCGGGGAGGTCCGGCTGGAGGTGGTCCGGGTGGCAGCGCCGTGCAAGCTGCTCGACGACACCCTCGGACCCGGCGCCCAGGCCGCGATCCGGCACCGGGGCGGCACCGTCTTCCGGGTCCTCGACGGCGGCACCATCCGGCTCGGCGACCCCGTGGAGTTCGGTGCGCCGGACGAGGCAACCAAACCGGCGCCCTGAGGTGTCAGACCCAGTGAGACCGGACGACGGGGCCGGTCAGGAGGGGGAGAGCCGGTGAGAGCGACCGAGGAGTTCGACGCCTTCGTCGTGGCCGGGTCGGGCCGTCTGCTGCGCACGGCGTACCTGCTGACCAGGGACCACGCGCTGGCCGAGGACCTGCTGCAGACCGCGCTGACCAAGGCCTGGTTCGCCTGGGACCGCATCGACGGCCAGCCCGAGCCGTACGTCCGCAAGATCATGGTGAACACCTACGCCAGCATGTGGCGGCGCCGGTGGAACGGCGAGCAGCCGACCGCCGAGCTGCCCGAGCGCGGGCAGGAGGTGCACGAGTCCTCGGCGGCCCGGCACGACCTGTGGGACGCGCTCGGCCGGCTGCCCCGGCGGCAGCGGGCCGTGGTCGTGCTGCGCTACTTCGAGGACCTCAGCGAGGCCGAGACCGCCCGCGTCCTGGAGTGCTCGGTGGGCACCGTGAAGAGCCAGGCCTCCAAGGCCCTGGCCAAGCTCCGCGTCGACGAGGGCCTCGTCGAGCGCGACGACCTGCACCACCAGACAACGACCCCGCGGGGAGGCGAGGCACGATGAGGATCGACGACCTGCGTGAGGTCCTGAACGACCGGGCCGACGGCCTGGACGGCGCACCCGCGCCCGACCGGGTCGGAGCGGTCCGGGGACGGGTGCGCACCGCCCGGCGCCGGCGTACGGCGGCCGGCGCCGCGCTCGCGGTCGCCGCGGTCGGACTGTCCGCCGTCGGCTGGGGCGTGCTGACGCCCGACGCGGCACCCGACCCCGCTCCGGCCACGCCGGACAGCATCGTCTACCCCGACGAGTACGCCGGCCAGGTCCTGCTCGGCTCCGGCGAGGGTGCGCTCGGGGCCACGGAGCTGACCTACGACATCACCACGCCCCAGGGGCCGATCTTCCTGACCGAGGACTGCGGCACCAGCACGAGCAAGCTCTGGCTCAACGTCGCCATCGGTGGCCAGGGCCGGGTCTCGGGACAGTGCTCGAGCGAGGCGGGGGGCGACCCGCTGGCCAACGGGAGCACCTTCGACCAGGGGGCGCGCTACTTCGAGCGGCTCAGCGGCGGCTCGGACACCCTCCCGGTGCGGATGTGGCTGTCCCGCAAGGTCAACGGGGACCCGGTGGCCGCGGGCGAGGCGCCCGGGGCCCGGCTCTCCTCGGCGGTGTACGACCTGCCGACGCCGGTGGACACGATGGCCGGCCACGACCTGACCCAGGAGCTGTACTACGACGGCAAGACCTGGGTCCTGAGCTCCTGGAGCCAGTCCGAGCCGGGACAGCACCGCCGGAGCGCCTGGGTGAAGGGACCCGGGACGTACGTCGCGGTGGTCGCGGTGTCGAAGGCCAAGGACGGCCTGTCCTCGGTCCGGGCCGACGGGCAGTCGTTCGGCGCCCAGATGGCGGGGGACGGCTGGTCCACCACGTCCGACCTGGACGCCGCCGGGGAGAAGCACGAGGTGCAGGTCACGGTCCGGCACGGAGGGGACCGGACGGTGATCGGGGTCGCGTTCTACGAGCTGGAGGACTGACCGCGACCAGCGGGGTGCGGCGGGTCGAGCAGCAGGCTCAGGCAGGTGCTGTTCGGCCCCGCGGTGTAGGCCCCGTAGGGCGGGCACGGCACGAAGCCCAGGTCGGCGTACAGCGCCCGGGCCGGGCCGAAGGCGTCCATCGACCCGGTCTCCAGGCTGACCCGCCGGACGCCCCGGGCGCGGGCCAGGGTGAGCAGGTGCACCAGCACCGCCCGTCCCAGTCCCAGTCCCCGGTACTCCTCGGCGGTGTGCATCGACTTCAGCTCCGCGTGCCCGTCCTCCAGCACGGCCAGCGCGCCGACCGCGACCAGCGACCCGTCGAGCCGGGCGCCGACGAAGGTGACCGCAGGAGCCTGCAGGCCGACCACGTCGAGCGCGTGGACGTCCTCGGGCGGGCTGTGCCGCCGGGCGAAGGCGAGGTGCCGGGCGAGCAGGGCGCGCGCGTCGGCCCCCCCGGGGTCCTCGACCGCGATCACCAGGCCCTGCACCGCTCCAGCGTACGGCGGTTCGGGCACGACGCCGGGCGGGTAGGACCTCACCATGACCCAGGACCCGACGCCCGAGGCAGCCGCCCACCACGACGAGGACGAGCGTGACGAGGCCCGGGTGGAGGGCCGCTCCGACCTGCTGCCCGAGGAGGCTGCGGCCGGCAGCGACGACCCGGAGGCCCAGGCCCGGGCGATCCTGGAGGAGTCCGACGAGCGCACCGACCATCCCGAGGACCCCCCGACCCCGGCCTGACGCTGACGGCGCGAGGTCAGCGCGCCTGCTGGTCCTGCCACTCCTCGGCCAGCAGCGCGTAGCCCAGCGCGTCCACCCAGCCGGCGGACCGGTGCAGCGACTCACGGACCGCGTGCACCTCCCGGCGCATCCCCACCCGCTCCATCAGGCGCGCGGACCGGAGGTTGGCGGCGAAGCAGCTGGCGGTGACCCGGCGCAGCTGCAGGGACTCGAAGCAGACCCGGAGCAGGGCGCGGACGGCCTCGGTGGCCAGCCCCCGGCCCCCCGCCTCGGGGTCGAGGCACCAGCCGATCTCGGCCTGCACCCCGTGCGCGTCGGCCTCCACCTCGGTCTGGGCCCACGCGTTCTCGACCCGTGCCATCAGGTCCCCGACCAGGACGCGCTCGTGCTCGAGGACCAGCGTCCGGCCCAGGCGGTCGGGCCGGGCGTAGTGGACCCGGTAGTCCTCGAGGGTGGCCGGGGCCGAGGACATCCACTCGGTGACGTCGGGGAGCCGGCGGTAGCGCCAGGTCTCCTCGACGTCGTCGGGGGTGGCCGGCCGGATCACGAGCCGCTCGGTCAGCACCGGCCACTCGACCGCGTCGTGCAGTGCCGTCATGGGGTCATCCTGCCGCGTCGTCGAGCAGCACCGCCAGGGTGTGCGCGAACCCGGGGTGCAGGGCGAGGTCGGCCATCTCCTCCCGGGTGACCCACCGGGTGCCGTCGGTCCCGGTCTCCCACCCGGTGGGCGCCACGGCGAAGCGGCGCGGGGAGTCCACGACGACGGAGTGGTAGGCCCAGCCCCCGTGGTCGTCGGTGTGCGTCCGCCGGACCACCAGCCCGTCCGGCAGCGGTCCCAGCTCCTCGACGGTCTCCCGGACCGCCCCGGCGACCGGCTCCTCGTCCCAGGCCAGCGCGCCCCCCGGGATGCCCCAGGTGTCACCGTGGTGCACCTCGGGCGCGCGGTGCTGGAGGAGGTAGCGCCTGGCCCCGGTGTCGTCGGTGTGCCGGATCAGCAGGCCCGCGGCCCCGGCCCTGCCCCAGTGCCGGTGGCCCAGGGCGCAGGTGGTGTAGCCGTCGGCAGTGGTCATGGTGAGGCGGACGGTAGCAACCACGACCTGACGCGGGGGACTGTCTGGTGACGAAGCGGGTAGGGGAGTCAGCGCGGCTGTCCCGTCCCGGCCGTGGGAAGAAGGAACCGTGAGCACGACCTTGCCCGGCTGGGAACGACGCCTGGGAAGCCAGGGGCCCACCAGGACCGCCCACGGGATCGTCACCGAGCTCGGTGCAGCCGCGGAGTGGCTCGGTCTCGCGAGCGCGGTCATCTACCTCGTGGACGTGCAGGAGCAGAGCCTGGTCCCTCTGCTCGGCCGGGACGGTCCCGGTCAGGACCGGCGGATCGACCTGCTCGGTGTCGACTCCACGCTGGCCGGTCGGTGCTTCCAGCTCTCCACGGTGCTGGCCCCGGAGCAGGACGCCACCCCTCACCAGCACGAGACCTGGGTGCCGCTGCTGGACGGGGTGGCGCGCTACGGGGTGCTCGGGGTGCGCCCCACCGCCGAGGGCTGGCCCGCCGACGTCGACCACGCCACGCTGGAGCACCTGGCCGCCCTGACCGCCCAGGCCCTGGCCCGGAGCACGCGCTTCGACGACGCCCTGGTCCGGGTCCGCCGCCGGTCGTCGATGGGGCTGGCCGCGGAGATCCAGTGGGGCCTGCTCCCGTCGCTGACCTTCTCCTCCGGGGTGGTCACCGTGGCCGCCGCGCTGGAGCCCGCGTACGAGGTGGCCGGCGACTCCGTCGACTACGCCGTCGACGGTGACGTCACCCGGGTCGGCGTGTTCGACGGGATGGGCCACGGGCTGCAGAGCGCCCAGCTCTCGGCGCTCACGGTCGCGGCGTACCGCAACGCCCGCCGCAACGGTCTCTCGCTGGCCGGGACCGCCGACTTCGTCGACGACGCGGTGGCCGGGGTCTTCGACGCCCAGAGCTTCGTGACCGGGGCGCTGCTGGAGCTCGACCACGTGTCGGGACGGCTGTCGTGCCTGAGCGCCGGTCACCCACCGGTGCTGGTCTGCCGCGGCGGCCAGGTGGTCCGCAGCATCGAGCCCACCCCCCGGGTGCCCTTCGGCCTCGGCGTGCTGCTCGACCCCGAGGACCCGGTCGCCGAGCCGTGGGTCGAGCAGCTCGAGCCCGGCGACGTGGTCTTCGCCCACACCGACGGCATCACCGAGGCGCGCGGTCCGGACGGGGAGTTCTACGGCACCGACCGGATGTACGACGTCCTGGGACGCAGCCTCAACGACGGGCTCGGCCCCGCGGAGACCCTGCGCCGGATGGTCCGGGCCCTGCTGGACCACCAGCAGGGACCCCTCGACGACGACGCGACGCTCCTCATGGTCCGCTGGACCCCCGAGCAGGTCGAGAGCGCCACGGCCTGAGGGGCCGGCTCAGCGGAAGGCGGCGTGCCCGGTCAGCGCCTGGCCGAGGACCAGGGTGTGCATCTCGACGGTGCCCTCGTAGGTCAGCACCGACTCCAGGTTGTTCATGTGCCGGATGACGGGGTACTCCAGCGAGATCCCGTTGGCGCCCAGCATCGGTCCGCGAGGTCCGGCAGATCTCCAGCGCCTCGCGCACGTTGTTGAGCTTGCCGAGGCTGACCTGCTCGGGGCGCAGCAGGCCCTGGTCCTTGAGCCGGCCGAGGTGCAGTGCGAGCAGGGTGCCCTTGGCCAGCTCGACGCTCATGTCGGCCAGCTTCTGCTGGGTGAGCTGGAAGGCGGCGATCGGGCTGCCGAACGCCTCCCGGTCCCCGGCGTAGGACAGCGCGGCCTGGAAGGAGGACCGGGCCGCGCCCATCGAGCCCCAGACGATGCCGTAGCGGGCCTCGTTCAGGCACGACAGCGGCCCCTTGAGCCCCTGCACCTCGGGCAGCTCGGCCGAGGCCGGGAGCCGTACGCCGTCCAGGACCAGCTCGCTGGTCACCGAGGCCCGCAGCGACATCTTGTGCTTGATCTCGGGGGCGGAGAACCCGGCCGTCGCGGTGGGCACCACGAAGCCCCGGATCCCGTCGTCGGTCGCGGCCCAGACGACCGCCACGTCGGCGACCGAGCCGTTGGTGATCCACATCTTGCGGCCGTCGAGCACCCAGTCGTCGCCGTCGCGGCGGGCCCGGGTCCGCATCGAGGCGGGGTCGGACCCGGCGTCGGGCTCGGTGAGGCCGAAGCAGCCGATCGCCTCGCCGGCCGCCATCCTCGGCAGCCACTCCTGCTTCTGCTCCTCCGAGCCCCAGCGCCAGATCGCGAACATGGCCAGCGAGCCCTGCACCGAGACCAGGGAGCGGATGCCCGAGTCGACGGCCTCGAGCTCGAGGCAGGCCAGGCCGTAGTCCACCGCGCTCATGCCCGCGCAGCCGTAGCCCTCGAGGTGCATGCCCAGCACGCCGAGCGCCCCGAGCTCCTTGAACAGGCCACGGACGTCGTCGATGCGGCCCTCCTCGAACCACCCGGCGACGTGCGGGGCGATCCGGTTCTCGGCGAGCTGGCGCACCGAGCCCCGGATGTCCTTCTCCTCGGCGGTCAGCAGGGTGTCGATGCCGATCGGGTCGTCGCGGTCGAAGGCGGGCAGGGGCGTGGCGTGGCTCATGGCTCCGAGTATCCGCCCTCACCCCCGGCGAGGGACAGTGGAGTCATGCCCGCCGCCCCTGACCCCGCCCCTGACCCCGCCCCGAGTCCCGCCCCGAGTCCCGCCGGACCCCTCCCGTCCGAGCCGGTCGACCCGGTGGCCCCCGCCCTCGAGCGGCCGGTGATCATGCGGCAGAAGTGGTGCGACCTCAGCTTCGTGCACTGGGCGGTGGACCCCGGGCGGGTCGCGGCGATGATGCCTCCGGGCGTGCGGCCCGACACCCTCGACGGCGCGACCTACGTCGGCCTGGTGCCGTTCCGGATGGTCGACGCCGCCCCGTTCCAGCTGCCGGGGGTGCCGTGGCTGGGCACCTTCCTGGAGACCAACGTGCGGCTGTACTCCGTCGACGAGACCGGCCGCCGAGGGGTGGTGTTCCTCAGCCTCGACT
This sequence comes from uncultured Actinomycetota bacterium, assembly GCA_963843825.1. Classification (GTDB taxonomy): domain Bacteria; phylum Actinomycetota; class Actinomycetes; order Propionibacteriales; family Nocardioidaceae; genus Marmoricola_A. The sequence continues at coordinate 546,900 of CAWJLZ010000022.1, read as the reverse complement.
GCGACCGGGCAGTCGTGGTGGCCGGGGCCCGGGGCACCTTCGGGGTGCCGTACCGGTGGGCGCGGATGAGCCACCACGTCGACCGGCTGCCCGTCTCCTCGGAGGGGACGGCCACCCGCGACGTGCACACCTACCGGGCCCGGCTGCGGCGACCGGGGACGCCGGTGACCTCGCGGATCGTGGTCTCCGCGGGCGCGCCGAAGGAGGCCGACGAGGTCGACGAGTTCCTCTCCGCCCGCTGGGGCCTGCACTCGCGGCGGTGGGGCCGGACGCTGTACGTGCCCAACGAGCACGAGCCCTGGCCGGTGCACCACGCCGAGCTGCTCGACCTCGACGACGGGCTGCTGGCCTCGGTGGGCCTGCCCGAGCTCGCCGGCCGGGCGCCCGACCAGGTCGCCTTCAGCCCCGGGGTGGAGACCCGGTTCGCCTTCCCCGGCGACGCCCGCCGCCCCCGCGCCGGCTAGGACGGACGCACGAGCGGGAGGCACCTGCTCCCCGGCTCCCGGCGCTGGGTAGAGTTGGCGCCCTTCCCGGGGCACGTGCCGCGGGACCCGAACGCCAGCACGAGGAGACCGCCCGGTGACCCACGAGGTGGCCCCCGACGTCACGCAGGGGGAGATCGACCACGAGCAGCAGGTGGTCGACGGTGTGTACGCCCAGCTGGAGCGCTCGACGCGCAACGCCGAGGCGCTGGCCCGCGAGGGGCACGGTCGGGCCAGGCTCGGTCACGAGGGCGGCCTGGTCGAGCGGGACGCCATGGTCTTCCAGGCGGCCAAGCGGATCGCCACCCTGAACGCGGCCCGGGAGGGCCTGGTCTTCGGCCGCCTCGACCTCAAGGAGCCGACCGAGCGGCCGCGCTACATCGGCCGGATCGGGTTGCGCGACCAGGACCACGACACCCTGCTGATCGACTGGCGCGCTCCCGCGGCCGCGGTGTTCTACCAGGCCACGCCCACCGAGCCCCAGGGCGTCGTACGCCGGCGGGTGCTGCGGTGCACGGCCCGCACGGTCGTCGGGGTGGAGGACGACCTGCTCGACGCCGAGGCCGGCAGCGACCTGCCGGTGATCGGCGAGGGCGCACTGATGGCGCAGCTGACCCGGGCCCGCGACCGGTCGATGCACTCGATCGTGGCCACCATCCAGGCCGAGCAGGACAAGGCGATCCGGGCGCCGGCCAAGGGCGTGGTGGAGATCTCCGGCGGGCCTGGCACCGGCAAGACCGTGGTCGCCCTGCACCGCGCGGCGTACCTGCTCTACACCGACCGGGCGCGCTACGAGCGCGGCGGCGTGCTGGTGGTCGGGCCGTCGGGGGTGTTCATGCGCTACATCGAGCGGGTGCTGCCCTCGCTGGGCGAGACCGCCGTGGCGCTGCGCTCCCTGGGCGAGGTCGTCGACGGCCTGCACGCCTCGCGCCACGACGCCCCGGCGGTCGCCGAGGTCAAGGGTGCGGCCCGGATGGCCGAGCTGCTCCGGCGGGCGGCCCGGCAGGCCGTGCCCGGGGCGCCGGAGGAGTTCCGGATCTTCTACCGCGACGACACCCTGGTGCTCGGTCCGCGGGAGCTGGCCCGGATCCGACGGTCGTTGCTGTCCCAGGGCCGACGCAACCTGCAGGTGACCCGGGTGGCGACCGCGCTGACCGACGCGCTGTGGCGCCAGGTGCGCGGCGAGCGGGCCCTGGAACGGGGCCGGGAGGAGTTCCTCGACACCCTGCTCGGCGAGGACCGTTTCCTGCTCTTCGTCCGCGACTGGTGGCCGCCGCTGGACGCCACCGAGGTGCTGCGCTGGCTGGCCGTGCCGGGCTTCCTGGGCCGGGTGGGCGAGGGCGTGCTCAGCGCGCAGGACCTCGCCGCGCTGGCCGACGGGTGGGCCGAGGACTTCTCGGTCGAGGACGTCGCCGCTGGTCGACGAGCTGCGCTACGAGCTCGGCGACCCGCCGGAGCGGACGCCTGAGGAGGAGACCGACCCGCTCGCGGACCTGGTCGACGCCAACATGCCGGAGCTGACCACGATCACCGACCGTGAGTTCGCCTCCGGTCCGCGGACCTCCAACCGCACCGACGACGACACCTACGCCCACGTCCTGGTCGACGAGGCCCAGGACCTCACCCCGATGCAGTGGCGGATGGTCGGGCCGTCGCGGCGGCAGCGCCACCTGGACGGTCGTCGGCGATCCCGCCCAGTCCTCGTGGCCGCACCCCGAGGAGGCGCTGGCCGCCCGGCAGGTCGCGCTGTACGGCGACCGGACCCAGGTCCGGCACCGGGCGGTCCCGCCCCGGCACGCGTTCCACATGAACACCAACTACCGCAACAGCGCGGAGATCTACCGCTTCGCCGCGGCGTACGCCGACCGGGTGGGGCTCGACGCCGACCTGCCCGACGCCGTGCGCACCACCGGGACCGAGCCGGTCGAGCTCACCGTCGAGGACCTCGAGGTCGCCCTGCGCACCTCGGTGGTCGAGATGCTGGCCACCGTGGCCGGCACGGTGGGCATCGTGGTGCCGGTCGCCCGGCGCGCGCAGGTGCGGGACTGGCTGGCCTCCTGGGCCGAGCTGACCGAGGCGCTGGCCGGGGGCGAGAGCGCCCGCGCGGTGGTGCTGACCGGGGTGGAGACCAAGGGTCTGGAGTTCGACGGCATCGTGGTGGCCGAGCCCGGCGAGATCGAGCGCGAGTCCTCGACCGGCCGCGGCACGCTGTACGTGGTCCTGACCCGCGCCACCCAGCGGCTGGTCACCCTCACCGGAGCCTGAGAAGAGAAAGGGGCCGGGCCCCGGAAGGCCCAGCCCCTGTCGCTTCGTGATCCTCGCCCGCTCGCGCGGCCCCCCGAGGATCTCGTTCACCCCTCCCGCGTCCCCCCGGACGCGGGTCCCGCTGGTGCTGCCCGGACCCCCCGGTCCGGTCCTGCCGCGGCTGACCGGACGTCCAGATCCGGTCCTCCGTCGTGCCCCGGGCCCCCCGGCCCAGGTCCTGCACGTCCCCCCGGACGTTCGGTGCGGGTCCGGAGCCCCCCGGCTCGTCCCCACATGAGAAGAATGCCCTGCTGGACTAGCCCGCGGACAGGGCGTGATGTCCGTATTTGTCGGGAACTAGGTCCCGCCCAGGTCCCCAGGACCTCCGTCCCCACCGGCTGACCGAACGGCTGAGGGACGGCGGCGTGACCGGTCCACGCGGGGCGAGCCGCCCCCCGGGCCGTTGGTAGCGTTCCGGCCATGATCCCTGGCCCGCACCCGGACGTCCTCGCTGCTCTGGAGCAGGTCCAGGGGTGCGAGGCCTGGGCGGTGATCCGGACCAAGGACGCGGCCACCGTGACCCTGGTCGGCGGGCGGCGCTCCGAGGCCGCCTCCCTGCTCGAGGTCCCCCTGGAGCCGGGGCCGCCTCCCCCGGGTCGTCGGTTCGACCGGCTGCTGGCCGTGCCCTTCCGGCAGGTGGCCGAGCGCGGCTTCGAGGCGCACGACGACGGCGGCTCCGCTCACCGTGGTCGCGCTCGACGTCGAGGTCGAGGTGCCCCTCGACGCCCTGGTCGCGGCGCTGCCGCAGGAAGCGGTGGAGTTCTCCGACCGTGGGGGGTTCGAGACCAGCGACGAGGAGTACGCCGCGACGGTGCGCTCGATCATCGACGACGAGATCGGTCGCGGCGAGGGCGCCAACCTGGTCGTGGGCCGGCACTACCGGGCCCAGCTCGCGGACTGGGGGCCGGCCACGGCGCTCAGCGTGCTGCGGCGACTGCTGACCAGCGAGCGCGGCGCGTACTGGACCTACTGCTTCTGGACCGGGGAGCGGTTCCTGGTCGGGGCGAGCCCCGAGCGGCACGTCTCGGTGCACGGCGGCGACGTGCGGATGAACCCGATCAGCGGCACCTTCCGCCTGCGCGGCGTGCCGGCCGAGGAGCGCAAGACCCGGCTCCTGGAGTTCCTGGCCGACGAGAAGGAGATCTACGAGCTCTTCATGGTCGTCGACGAGGAGCTGAAGATGATGTGCGACATCTGCCACGAGGGCGGACAGGTGCTCGGACCGTTCCTCAAGCCGATGTCGCACCTGGTGCACACCGAGTACCTGCTGGCCGGCCGCACCACCCGCGACGTCCGCGAGGTGCTGCGCGACACCATGTTCGCCGCCACCGTGACCGGTGCCCCGGTCGAGAACGCCTGCCGGCTGATCAAGAAGTACGAGCCGGAGGGCCGCGGCTACTACGGCGCGGCCCTGGCCCTGCTGGGCCGCGACGAGCAGGGCGCGCCCACCGCGGACAGCCCGATCGTGATCCGCACCGCCGACGTCAGTCCCGACGGCGCGCTCAAGGTGACCGCGGGCGCGACGCTGGTGCGCGACTCCGACCCGGCCTACGAGGTGGCCGAGACCTGGGCCAAGGCCGGCGGGATCCTGACCGCCTTCGGCCTCAGCGAGGCCCCGCCGCGCCGACCGAGCGGCGTCGCCGAGCTGACCGCAGGACGAGGACGTGCTCGATCGCGCTCGGCTCGCGCAACCAGCGGCTGAGCAGGTTCTGGCTCACCGACCAGGGCGGCGCGGCCCCGGCCCCGCAGCTCAAGGGCAAGACCGCGGCGATCCTCGAGGGCGAGGACGACTTCGTCAACATGCTCGGCCACGTGCTCGAGGTGCTGGGGATGAGCGCCGACGTGCTGTCCAGCACGAGGACTACGCGCCGGAGGCGCTCGACGGCTTCGACCTGGTCATCGTCGGGCCCGGGCCCGGGGACCCCCGCGACGGCGACCACCCCAAGATCGCGGCGTTCCGGCGCGCCACCGAGGAGCTGCTGGCGGCGGGGCAGCCCTTCCTCGAGCGTGTGCCTGGGTCACCAGGTGCTGTGCGACCGGCTCGGGATCCCCTTGCCTACAAGGACATCGTCTTCCAGGGCACCCAGTCCCGGGTCGACCTCGGCCCGGTCCTGGGACCGGGTGCGGCCGGGTCGGCGACGCACGAGCCGCGCGAGGAGGTCGTCGGCTTCTACAACACCTTCGTGGGCCGCCCCGACGGCGCCGCTGCCCGGAGGGCGTCACCGTGGCGACCGACCCGGCGACCGGCGACATCCACATGGTGCGCGGACCGCACTTCCGCGGCGTGCAGTTCCACGCCGAGTCGATCCTCACCGAGAACGGCTTCGTGCTGCTGCGCGACCTGGTGCTCGACCTCCTCGCCCCTGCGGGTCGAGGTCGGCCGACGTGGTCGGTGGTCGACCACTACGACTCCTACACGTGGAACCTGGTCCACCTCGTCGCCGGCGTCACCGGGGTGCTGCCGGTGGTCGTCGAGCACGACCGGGTGGGCGCTCGACGACCTTGCCGGGTTCAGCCACGTCGTGCTGTCGCCGGGTCCGGGCCACCCCGACGTCCCGCGCCGACTTCGGGGTCGGCCGCGAGCTCCTGCGCCGGCGCCCGGACGCCGGTGCTCGGGGTCTGCCTGGGCATCCAGGGCCTGGTCACGGCGTACGGCGGACGGGTGGCCGCCACCGAGCCCGCGCACGGTCGGGTCTCGGCGGTCACCCATGACGGGACCGGTCTCTTCGCCGGGCTGCCCTCGCCGTTCGACGTGGTGCGCTACCACTCCCTGGCCGCGGTGGAGGTGCCGGCCGACCTGGTGGTCACCGCGCGCTCGGAGGACGGGGTGGTGATGGGCGTGGCGCACCGGACGCTCCCGCTGGTGGGCGTGCAGTTCCACCCCGAGTCGGTGCTCAGCACGCACGGCGCCCGGCTGGTCGCCACCTTCCTGGGCCTGCCGTGACGGCCCCGATGACCCGTGGCCGCGCGGACAGCGAGGCGTTCCGGACCGCGGCCGCGCCGCGTCGCCCCGGATGTTCTGGCTCGACGGGGGCGGCGCCCGGCCGTGGTCGGGCGACGCGGTCGGTCCTGGGCGTGCTCGCCGACGACGACGTCTCGCTGACCTTCGACGCCACCGACCCGGACCGTGCTCCGGCACGGCGGCGGTGAGGCGCAGGTGGTCGGCGACGACATCTTCGCCGCGCTCGAGGAGCACCTGGCCCGCGACGACGGGGACCCGGAGGTGCAGCTGGGTGGGCTACCTCGGCTACGCCTGCCGCACCGACCTGCCCGGCCGGCCGTCCCCGGGCCGTCCCGGACGCGGTGTGGATGCGGGTCCGCGCCCCACGGATGCTGACCGGTGGCCCGGCCCCGACCCGACGGCCGGCCGCGGCCCGGCCGCCGCGGATCAGGACCTCGTGCCGGACGCGTACGCAGCGGCGTTCGCCGAGGTCCAGCGCCAGCTCCGGCTCGGCAACTCCTACGAGGTCAACCTGACCTACCGCGAGCAGGTCGTCTCCGAGGTCGACCCGGTCGAGGCGTACCTGCGGCTGCGCGAGGTCAACCCGGCGCCGTACGCCGGCTACCTGCAGCACCACGGCGTGCACCTGCTCAGCTCCAGCCCCGAGCGCTTCGCGACCGTCGACCGGCACCGGCGGCTCGAGGCACGCCCGATCAAGGGCACCACACCGCGCGGTCGGACCCCGGAGGACGACGAGCGTCAGCGACGGCGGCTGGCGACCGACCCGAGGTTCCGGGCCGAGAACCTGATGATCACCGACCTGCTGCGCAACGACCTGTCGATGGTGTGCGAGCCCGGGTCGGTCCTGGTGCCGTCGCTGATGGAGGTCGAGACCTACGAGGCGGTGCACCAGCTGGTGACCACGGTGCGGGGCCGGTTGCGCCCGGAGGTCAGCACCCTGGCCGCGCTGCGGGCGCTGTTCCCGGCCGGGTCGATGACCGGGGCGCCGAAGCTCCGCACGATGGAGATCATCGACGCGGTGGAGTCAGGACCGCGGGGGGTGTACGCCGGGGCGTTCGGCTGGCTGTCGGCCGACGGGCGGGCCGACCTCGCGGTGGTGATCCGGTCGCTGGTCGCCACCCCGGCCGAGGGCCGGCCGGGCCGCTGGGGCTACGAGCTCGGGACCGGCGGAGGCATCACGGTCGCACTCGACCGTGGCCGAGGAGCACGCCGAGACCCGCTGGAAGGCCGCCCGGCTGCGGACCGCGCTCGAGTCCTGAGCAGGGAGTCCCGGGGACCTGGAGAACGCGGCGGAGCCCGGGCGCGTGGTCCCGGGCTCCGTCCGTGGCGTCCGGGGAGGGAGGGCGAATCTCCCCACCGGGCGCGCGCGACGTCTACGAGCTGCTGGTCGTGACGTCGCTGTCGAGGGTGGCCTTGAGCGTCTCGGTGCTGTTGCCGCGGTCCACGGTCAGGGTGACGGTGTCACCGGGGCGGTAGGCGCGGATGGTCGCGACCAGGGAGTCGACGTCGGTGATGGTCTCGTCGTCGACCTTGGTCACCACGTCACCGGACTTCAGCCCGGCCTGGGCCCCGGCCGAGCCCGCGGTCACCGACTCGATCCCGGCGCCGAGGGTGAGGCCGTCGCTGCCCTGCTTGGTCGACACGGTGACGCCGAGCCGCGCGTGGGTCGGGGTCTCGCCCTTGCGCATCTGGTCGACCACGGGCAGGACCTTGGAGATCGGGATGGAGAACCCGAGCCCGATGGACCCGCCCTGGCTGGTCCCGCTGCTGGCCGAGGACCGGATGGAGGAGTTGATCCCGACCACCTGGCCGGCCAGGTTGACCAGCGGACCACCGGAGTTGCCGGGGTTGATCGCGGCGTCGGTCTGGATGGCGAGGTAGGTCGTGCTGTCCCCTCCGGCCTGCGTCGGGCCCGAGGAGTCCGAGGTGGACACCGAGACCGGTCGGTTCAGCGAGCTGACGATGCCGCTGGTCACGGTGGCGTCGAGGCCGAAGGGTGAGCCGATGGCCACCACCCCCTGGCCGACCTGGAGCTGGTCGGAGTCGCCGAGCTGCGCCGGGGTCTGGCCCGAGACGCCCTTGGCCTTGATGACCGCGAGGTCGGTGACCGGGTCGGTGCCCACGATGGTGGCGTCGGCGGTGCTGCCGTCGTTGAAGTTGACCGAGATCTTGCCGCCGTTGGCGGCCACGGCAACCACGTGGTTGTTGGTCAGGATCTCGCCGTCCGCGGTCAGGATGATGCCCGAACCGGATCCGGACTCGGTCGCGCCGGACACGTTGATCTTGACCACCGAGGGCAGCACGTCGGCCGCGACGGCCTCGGGGGAGCCCGCGGCGGCCGGGGCGGCGCTGGAGGTCGAGGACGCGGTGGCCAGCGGGCTGCTGGACGCGGACGCGGTCCCCGAGGGGGTGCCGTCCCCGTTCAGCAGGTCGAACCCGTACGCGCCGCCGATCCCGCCGGCGCCGCCGAGCAGGAGCGCCGCGGCGAGGATGCCGGCGGTGCGCGACCGCCCGCGGGACCGGGTCGCGGTGCGCCCGCCGCCGAGGATCTCGGGCTCGTCGGTCGCGGTGGAGAAGAACGGGGAGGCCGGCGGGGCGGCCGGGGAGGCGGGGTCGCCGGTGGGCGTCACGGGGGCCTGTGCGGTGTGGTCGCTGCCGGGCTGGTGACCGGTCTCGTAGCCGGACTGGGGGATCCTCGAGGTCTCCTCGTGGTCGCCGTACCGGTGGGTGTGCTCGTGCTCGTCGCTCATGTGTCCAGGCTGCCCGGGGTTGCTGAACCCACACTGAGAGGCCGCTGGGCGGCGACTAGGACTTGTCTACGGGGCCGAGGAGGCCGAGGACCCCGAGGACCCCGAGGACACGGCGTCGTCGGTGACGGCTCCGGTCACCGGGTCGTGGGCGGGGTCGGCGGAGCCGGGCACCCGCAGCCAGAACGCCGCCCCGCCCCCGGGGGCGGACCCGACCCGGGTGGCGCCGCCGTGCCGCTCGGCGATCTGGCGGACGATCGACAGGCCCAGGCCGGAGCCGGGCATGGTGCGCGACTCCCGGGAGCGGTAGAAGCGCTCGAAGACGTGGGGGAGGTCCTCCGGGGCGATGCCCGGACCCTCGTCGGCGACGTACAGCGTCCCCTGGCCCAGCCGCACGGTGACCACCCCGAGCGGGGGGCTCCACTTCGCGGCGTTGTCGAGCAGGTTGATCACCGCGCGCTCCAGGGAGGCGGCCTCGCCGGTCACCGGCCACGGCTCGAGCTCGACGTCGAAGTGCAGGCTGGTGGCCCGGCGGCGGACCCGCTGGACCGCACGCTCCACGATCTCGGCCAGGTCGACCGGCTCGAGGTGGGCCTGGATCGGCTCCTCGCGGGCGAGCTCGGTGAGGTCGCCGATCAGGGTGGTCAGCTCCTCGATCTGGAAGCGGACGTCGTCCATCAGCTCGGTGCGCATCTCCGCCGACAGCCCGCCGCGGGAGTCGGCCTGGGTGAGCAGCTCGAGGTTGGTGCGCAGGGAGGTCAGCGGCGTGCGCAGCTCGTGGCCGGCGTCGGCCACGAGCTGCCGTTGCCGGTCGCGGCTGGCCGCCAACGAGGTCAGCATCGTGTTGAAGGCCGTCGCCAGCCGGGCGATCTCGTCGTTGCCCTCCACGGCGATCGGGTCGAGCTGCTCGGTGCGGGCCACGTGCTCGACCGCCTCGGTGAGCAGCCGGACCGGCGAGAGCCCGTTGCGGGCGATGGCCCAGCCGGCCATGGACGCCCCGATCACGCCCAGCAGGCCGAACAGGGTGAGCACGAAGCCGAGCTTGCCCAGCGCCTCGTACGTCGGGCTGAGGGACTGGGCCAGGATCAGGGCCGAGCCGGGCTCGTTGCCGGGGACCGCCGCGACCCGGTACGGCCCCTCGCTGGTCATGGCCGTCCGGGTGGACACCTCGGACGTGCCGCGGGCCACGGCGAGCTCGGTCCCGTTCAGCGCGGATCCCGGGGTCGTTGGCCCGGGCCTGGCTGGAGGCGATCGTGCCGTCGGCGTAGTAGATGGCGATCCGTACGTCGGCCGCGCCGAGCCACGCGCTCGGGATGTCGCCGTTGGTCAGCTGGGCCAGGGCCGAGGACTCCGACGCGGCGGTGGCCCGGTTGACCAGGGAGTGGTCCAGGGCGGCGGTCAGCTGGTGGCGCACGGTGAGGTACGCCGCCGTCGCGACCAGGGCCACCGACAGCGCCACCGCGACGGTGGCCAGCAGGGTGACCCGGGCGGCGAGCGTGCCCCGGAAGCGCATCGGCTCAGCTCTCCTTGAGCACGTAGCCGACGCCGCGCACCGTGTGGATCAGCCGGCTCTCCCCCTCGGCCTCGGTCTTGCGACGCAGGTAGCCGACGTAGACCTCGAGGGAGTTCGCGGTGGTCGGGAAGTCGAAGCCCCAGACCTCCTCGAGGATGAAGGAGCGGTCCAGCACCCGCCGCGGCCGGCGCAGGAACATCTCCAGCAGGGTGAACTCGGTGCGGGTCAGGTCGATCCGGCGCTCACCACGGCGTACGTCGCGGGTGGCGGGGTTCAGGGTCAGGTCCGAGAAGGACAGCTGCTCGGAGTCCAGCTCGTCCTCGTGCTCGACGTGGCTGCGCCGCAGCAGGGCGCGCAGCCGGGCCAGCAGCTCCTCGAGGGCGAACGGCTTGGCCAGGTAGTCGTCGGCCCCGGCGTCGAGGCCCTCGACGCGGTCACCGACGGTGTCCCGGGCGGTGAGCACCAGGATCGGCAGGTCGTTGCCGGCCGCGCGCAGGGCCCGGGTGGTCTCGATCCCGTCGAGGCGCGGCATCATCACGTCCATCACGACCGCGTCGGGGGCGACCCCGGCGATGCCGGCCAGCGCCTCGGCGCCGTCGCCGGCCAGCGCCACGTCGTAGCCGTTGAACTCCAGGGAACGGCGCAGGGACTCGCGCACGGACCGGTCGTCGTCGACCACGAGCACACGGGGGCGGGGTCGGTCGTGGGGAGTGATCACCCGCCAAGAGTGCCACCGCACCCTGAATCGCGCCTGAACGGTCAGGACAGCAGGTCGTCGAGCCGGCGGACCAGCTCGGCGCTGGTGCGCCGGACCATGGCCAGCACGCGCTCGAAGCCGTCGTCGTGGCCGTAGTAGGGGTCGGGCACGTCGCGGTCGCCCTCGCTCGCCCGGGGGTCGAGGTCGCGGAACAGCCGCAGCCGGTCGGGCTCGGCGCCCCGCAGGTCCGAGAGGTCCTCGAGGTTGGCCGTGTCCATGGCCAGGACCAGGTCGCACTCGGTGTGCCAGGCGGCCTCGAACCGGGCGCCCCGGTGCCGGGACGCGTCGTACCCGTGGGTGGTCAGGGTGGCCGCGGCGCGGCGGTCCATCGGCTCGCCGACGTGCCAGCCGGAGGTGCCCGCGCTGACCACCTCCACCCGGTCGTCGAGCCCGGCGTCGGCCAGGTCGGCGGTGAGCACGACGTCGGCCATCGGGGAGCGGCAGATGTTGCCCAGGCAGACCAGGGCGACCCGGTAGTGGCCCGCGCGGCGCGGTGCGGGGAGGGGCTCGGGCCCGGACCAGGGAGCGTCACGGTCAGTCGTCGGTCAGCAGTGCGCCGACCACCGCGGAGACGAACGAGATCACGATCGCGCCGAGGACCGCGGTGAGGAACCCGTCGACGCGGAAGCCGAGGCCGATCGCCCGGGCGATGCTGCTGGTCAGCATCAGCATCAGGGCGTTGATCACCAGCAGGAGCAGACCCAGGGTCAGGATGATGAAGGGCAGCGACAGCAGCTTCACCACCGGCGCGACCACGGCGTTGACGACGCCGAAGACCAGCGCGACCCCGATCAGCGTGAGGGCCTGCCGGGTGGCGTTGTCGCCTCGGACGGTGATGCCGGCGAAGAGCCAGGCGGCCACCGCGAGTGCGACGGCGTTGGCGGCGACCCTGATCAGGAAGGACATGGGGCGATTGTGACACCGTGGCGCGGTGCAGCAGCGTCGACCCGGCCTCGGGTTCCTCCTCGTCGGGCTCGGAGCCCTGCTCTTCATCGTCAACGCCGGGGTGTCCCGGGTCGTGCTGCGGTCCGGGGTCTCGCCCCTGGAGCTGACCAGCGTGCGGATCACCGGCACCGCGGTGGTGCTGCTGGCGGTGGCGGTGCTGCTGCGGCCGGCCGCACTGCGGCCGCCGTCCGGGCGGCTGGCCCTGCTGCTGGTCGTGCACGGTCTGGTCGGGGTCGCCGCGCTGCAGTGGACCTACTTCGTGGCCATCGACCGGCTGCCGGTCGGGCTCGCCCTGCTGCTGGAGTACCAGGCCCCGCTGCTGGTCGTGGTGTGGGCGCGCTTCGTCCAGCACGAGCAGCGTGCGCCGGCGGGTCTGGGCCGGGCTCGGCCTGGCCCTGCTCGGCCTGGCCGCGGCGACCGGCATCCTGGGTGGCCGGCTCGCCTTCGACGCACTGGGGCTGCTGGCCGGGCTGGCCGCCGCGGTCTGCTTCGCGACGTACTTCCTGCTCGGCGAGCACGGCGTCGCCGAGCTCGAGCCGCTGCGGGTCGTGCTCTGGTCCTTCGGCATCGCCACCGTGGCCATCAACCTGGTCTCCCCGGTCTGGGGCTTCCCGACCGGGGTGCTCGGCGCCGACGCCTCCCTGCTGGGCCGGCTCGCCGGGGTGGTGCTGCCCGGTGTCCTGCTGGTCGGCTGGGTCGTGGTGATGGGCACGCTGCTGCCCTTCGGGGCCGAGATCCTCGCCCTGCAGCACCTCCCGGCCGCCACCGTCACCATGGTCGCGATGCTGGAGCCGGTGGGGGTCAGCGTGCTCGGCTGGTTCTGGTTCCGCGAGGACGCTCGGGCGTGGTGGCGTCGCTCGGCTGCCTGCTGGTCGTGGCGGGCATCCTCGCCGCCCAGACGGGTCGCGCGCCGCACCCGCTGCCCGAGCCGCCGCACCTCGCGGGCGTCTGAACCCTCAGGCTCGGCGGGGCTCGCCGAGCTTCACCGCGACCACCCCGGCCAGGACCAGCAGCCCGCCGAGCAGCTGGACGGTACGGGGCAGCTGGTCGAGCAGCAGCCAGGCGAACCCGACGCCGGCCACGACCTCGAGCAGGGCCACGAACGAGGCCAGCCGCGAGCCCAGTCGTCGGCCGGCCGCGACCCCGGCGGTGTAGGACAGGCCCGCGGTCACCACGCCGAGGACCAGCAGCGGGATCCACCAGGTCACCTCGTGCCCGGCGTACGTGGCGGTGGTGGTGGCGGTCCGCAGTGGCAGCACCCCGACCGCGCCGAGCGTGGCCAGCGCCACGGTGCCGACCACGAGCCCGCCCCCGACCAGCGCGAGCGGCGGGAGGCCGGTGGTGTCGTCGGCCGAGAGCACGAAGTACGTCGTGGCCCCGACCATCGCGCCCAGCGCCCAGAGCACACCCGCCGGGTCGAGGTCGGCCCCGGAGACCAGGTCGAGGACCAGGACCAGGCCGAGGGCGGCCAGACCCGCGCCGAGCAGGGTCAGCGGTCCCGGGCGCTGGCCGTGCCGCACCCACAGCCAGCCGACGACGGCGGCGGGGGCGGTGTACTCGATGAGCAGGGCCGGGCCGACCGGCATGGTGGAGACGGCCTGGAAGTAGCAGAACTGTGCGCCGGCGACGGCGAGCAGGCCGTAGACGACCACGGTCCGGGCGTTGCGGCGCAGGACGCCCCACCGGCCCCGCAGCGACGCGGCCCCGAGCGGCGCGACGACGAGGGCGGCGACGCCCATCCGGGCCAGGGTCAGGGCGCCTGCGCTCCAGCCGGTGTCGAGCAGCCCGCGGGCCAGCGCCCCGGACAGGCCGAAGGACGCCGCCGAGACGACCGCGAACACCAGGCCCACGGTGATCCGGCGCGAGCCGGCGAGGGGGGCCATCACCGGCACCCGAGGTGCGTCATGAGTCATTGCGTCCATGGGTGATGACGCTACGGACGATTCGTGTAATCTGTCAACATGGTCTTCGCCCATGACGCCGAGATGGCCCTGCAGGCCGCCGTCGTCCTGGTCAACTCCGGCCAGGACCCGGACACGCTGGTCACGGCCGAGCAGGTCGACGCGTGGTACGACGAGTTCGGCTACACCGGCCGCCGGGACCGGGACGAGGCCGAGCTGGCCGACCTCCGTGCCCTCCGGCCCGTCCTGCGGGCGCTGCTGACCAGCGACCGCGACGACGCGGTCCCCCTGGTGAACGCGATGCTCGCCGACGCGGGGGCACTGCCGCAGCTCGTCCGGCACGACCCGTTCGACTGGCACCTGCACGCGGTGTCGCCCGAGGCTCCGCTGGCCACCCGGGTCGTCGTCGAGACCGCGATGGCGATGGTCGACGTGATCCGGGCCGACGAGCTCTCGCGGCTCGGGGTGTGCGCCGACGAGGACTGCCTCGGACTCGTCCTGGACCTGTCCCGGAACCGGTCCCGGCGCTACTGCAGCACCGCCTGCGGGAACCGCAACGCCGTCGCGGCCTACCGCGCCCGCCGCAGCGGGTGAGGCCGTGACCACCGCGGCGGCATAACCTACGCAGATGTCCCCGGTGCAGCCTTCCTCCCCGAGCCCGCGGGCGGCGCTGGCCGCCGTCCCGGCGTACGTCGCGGGCCGTCCGCCGACCCCGCGCGAGGGCGTGGAGACCTACAAGCTCTCCAGCAACGAGAACCCCTTCCCGCCACTGCCCGGCGTCCTGGAGGCGGTGGCCACCGCGGCGGCGGCGATGAACCGCTACCCCGACATGGGCTCGGCCGCGCTGTACGACGCGCTGTCGCGTCGGTTCGACGTGCCGGTCTCGGACCTGGCCGCGGCCACCGGCTCGGTGGCCCTGCTCTACCACCTGGTGCAGGCCTTCTGCGAGGACGGCGACGAGGTGCTGCACGCCTGGCGCTCCTTCGAGGCCTACCCGATCGCGGCGGCGGTCTGCGGTGCGCGGTCGGTGCAGGTGCCGCTGACCGCCGACGGGCGGCACGACCTCGACGCGATGGCCGCCGCGGTGACCGACCGGACCCGCATCGTCCTGGTCTGCACGCCCAACAACCCGACCGGCCCCGCGGTGGTGCACCGCGAGCTGGAGGCGTTCCTGGACCGGGTGCCGCCGCACGTCGTGGTCGTCGTCGACGAGGCGTACGGCGAGTTCGTCCGGTCCGAGGACCCCGTCGACGCCCTCGCCCTCTACCGCGACCGGCCGAACGTCGTGGTGATGCGGACCTTCGCCAAGGCCTCCGGGCTGGCCGGGCTGCGGGTCGGCTACCTCGTCGCCCCCGCTCCCGTAGCCGCGGCGGTCCGGGCCTGCTCGCTGCCCTTCGGGGTCTCGGCGGTGGCCCAGGCCGCGGCCGTGGCCGCGCTGGACGCCGAGCCGGAGCTGCTCGAGCGGGTCGCCGCGATCGTGGCCGAGCGCGTCCGGGTCGCCGCGGCGCTGGCCGACCAGGGGTGGTCGGTGCCCGAGGCCCAGGGCAACTTCGTCTGGCTCCCGCTGGGCGAGGACACCCCGCGCTTCGCCTCGGCGTGCGAGGAGGCCGGGATCATGGTCCGGCCGTACGCCACGGACGGGGTCCGGATCACGATCGGGGAGCCGGCCGGCAACGACGTGTTCCTCAGCGTCGCCGGCGCATTCGAGCCGAAGGCCTGACCTCGGCCGGGGGTCCCCCCGGCACCCGGCCGCGCCGCTCGGAGGTGATCACCACCGCGACCGAGCCGACCACCACCAGGCCCCCGACCAGCGTGGTCCCGCTGACGTGCTCGTCGAGCACCAGCCGGCCGAGCAGGACCGCGATGACGGGGTTGACGTAAGCGTACGTCGCGACCAGGGAGATCGGCGCGTGGGCCAGCAGCCAGACGTACGCCGAGAAGGCCAGCACCGAGCCGAACACGACCAGGTACCCCCAGGCCCACCAGGTCCGGGCCGGGTGGTCCAGGCTGAACCGCTCGCCGGCGGCCGCACCGACGGTCACCATGATCAGCCCGCCGAGCACCATCTCGTAGACCGCGACCACGAAGGCGTCCTGCGGCAGCCACAGCCGGGGCTGGACGTAGGAGCCCAGCGACCAGCAGACGCCGGAGAAGAGCACCAACAGGGCCGGGCCGAGGGAGTGGCCTCGCCGCCGCCGCGGCCGAGCACCACGAGCAGGGCGAGGCCGGCGAACCCGGTCAGCACGCCGACCGTGGTCATCGCCCGGGGCCGGTCGTGCTCCACGGTCCGGAAGACCACGATGGCCAGTGGGGCGACGGCGATCAGCAGCGCGGTGTAGCCCGAGGTGGCGCCGTGCGCCTCGGCCACCGACACCAGGCCGTTGCCCAGCATCGGCAGCAGCAGGCCGAGCAGGGCGCACCCGGCGAGCTGGCGCCGGGTCACCCGGAGCCGGGCGGGACCCGAGCGCAGGGCGAGCCCGCCGGCCAGCAGCAGCCCGGCCAGCAGGAAGCGCTGGCCCATGGTGACCAGCGGCGGTGCCTCCTCCACCACGATCCGGATGCCGAGGTAGGTCGAGCCCCACACCACGTAGACGACGAGCAGCGCCAGCGCGACCAGGCCCCAGGGGGCGCCGGCGGTGCCGACGGTGCCGACGGTGTCGCGGCGGGCTGCGCAGGAGGCGGGCTGGGCACGAGCGAGCCTTTCGACCAGTGGCGTCCTCAGTTCTGGGGACACCGAGATGTGAATAGACCACACGTTCGACGCATGTGCTTTGTCCGAGGAGCGTGGCACAGTGCGTTCACAGCGTCGGGGGACGGTCCTTCTCGGGCCGCGCGCCAGCAGAACGGACTCCCTCGTCGAGCCCTTCCGCAGGCCGCGGGACGGCATCTTCTCAGGGGAGATTCCATGCGCACGTCCATCAGGAACACCACCGCGGTCCTCGCCGCGACCGTCGTCGCCGCCGGGCTCGGGATCGGCCTGGCCCAGGCCGCTGCCGACAGCGTCGTCATCGGCCCGGGTGACCTCACCACCACCGAGACGCGGGCCACCGGGCACGTCGACTTCACCGGCGACGGCCTGCACGTCTACACCGAGGGCAGCACCTCCACCGACAAGGCGGCCGGCTACTTCGACCTGAACCAGCCGTTGAGCTCCGCCGTCCCGGCCACGATGGAGTGGTGGGGCACCGACGCCCAGCCCGGCCAGCAGCTCGCCTTCGACGCCGACGGGAGATCGTCCACGACGGACGACCGGGGCCTGCTGGTCGGCGAGGAGGTCTACGGCGGGGTGTGGTGGCTGACGAACAGCTCGAGCCCGAGCCTCCAGGGAGCTGGGGCGCCGCACACCGGCGTCGGCTACGGGTCCAACAACTGGGGGACCCTGCAGGAGTGGAGCGACAAGTACCCGAACGCCACGGCGCTCCAGGGCGGCTTCTCCTTGGGCTCCGGGGTCAAGGGCGACGGGGTCATCCCCAAGATGACGTACGGCACCACCACCTACACGTTCAGCAACGTGGTCGCCCCGCCGGCCACCACGCCCGCCGACGTGACCGGGTCGTACGCCAAGACCTACAGCAACCGGTACCTCAAGATCGTCTTCACCAGCGACGCCCAGCAGGCGAACACCACGCTCGGCAAGAAGCTGGCCTGGGAGGTCAGGGTCGACGGTGACGTCGCCCTGCAGTCCCAGCAGTACTTCGGCGACACCGACGTGTGGGCCACCCGCTTCGCCAAGAACAGCGGTCTCCACGTGGTCACCGTGCGCAAGAACGGCACCTTCGTCGACGCGTTCCTGGTCAGCGCCAAGAAGTAGCCCGGACGGTCCGCCCAGCGACACGTCTGCCGGCCCCACCCCGATCCCGGGGTGGGGCCGGTCCTGCGTCCCGGGCGCGGTACTCTGGCCCTCCGGCACTGTGGTGCCGGTCACACGTCGATCTGCTCGGGCGCACCATCCCTCGCGCCCGGTCCGGATCGCCCGTGCTCCACCCACCGCCGACGCCGGAGACCCCGCGCGCCGACCAGACCGAGGAGTGCAGCCTTGGAACGAGACGCCACCCCGCCCGACTTCGGCCCGCCGCTGAGCGAGGTCTACGGACCCCAGCAGCCCACCCGCGGCGCGGAGCTGGTCCAGCTCCTGACGCCCGAGGGGGAGCGGGTCGAGCACCCGGCGTTCTCCTTCGGCGACGGCCTGAGCGCCGAGGAGGAGGCCGAGACCATCCGCGGCTTCTACCGCGACATGGTCCTGACCCGCCGGATCGACGTCGAGGCGACCGCCCTGCAGCGCCACGGCGAGCTCGGCATCTGGGCCCAGCTGCTCGGCCAGGAGGCCGCGCAGATCGGCTCCGGCCGGGCGCTCCGGCCCCAGGACTTCGCCTTCCCGACCTACCGCGAGCACGGCGTCGCCTGGTGCCGCGGGGTGGACCCGCTGGCTCTGCTGGGCCTGTTCCGCGGCATCGACCAGGGGTCCTGGGATCCGAACGACAAGAACTTCGGGCTCTACACGATCGTGATCGGCGCGCAGACGCTGCACGCCACCGGCTACGCGATGGGCGTCCAGCGCGACGGCGCGGTCGGGACCGGCGACCCGGAGCGCGACGCCGCCGTGGTGGCCTACTTCGGCGACGGGGCCAGCAGCCAGGGCGACGTCAACGAGGCCTTCATCTTCGCTGCGTCCTACAACGCCCCGGTGGTGTTCTTCTGCCAGAACAACCAGTGGGCGATCTCCGAGCCGATCGAGCGCCAGTCGCGGATCCCGCTGTACCAGAGGGCTCTCGGCTTCGGGTTCCCCGGCGTCCGCGTCGACGGCAACGACGTCCTCGCGACGTACGCCGTCACCCAGGCCGCTCTGCAGCGCGCGCGCGACGGCCAGGGTCCGACCCTGGTCGAGGCGTACACGTACCGGATGGGCGCGCACACCACGACCGACGACCCGACCCGCTACCGGCTCTCCTCCGAGCTCGAGGTGTGGAAGCTCAAGGACCCGATCCAGCGCGTCAAGGTCTACCTCACCCGCAACGGCCTGGCCGACCCGTCGTTCCTGGACGCGGTCGACGCCGAGGCCGACGCTCTCGGCGAGCGCCTGCGGGCCGGCTGCAAGGCGATGGCCGACCCCCAGATCCTCGACGTGTTCGACCACGTCTACGCCGAGCAGACCGAGGAGCTGGTCCGGCAGAAGGCCGACTACGCGGCCTACCTCGACACCTTCGAGGAGGCCCGCGCATGACCGGCAAGCTCACCCTGGCCAAGGCGCTGAACTCCGGCCTGCGCCGGGCGATGGAGGACGACCCGCGGGTCCTGGTGATGGGCGAGGACGTCGGCAAGCTCGGCGGCGTCTTCCGGATCACCGACGGCCTGCAGAAGGACTTCGGCGAGGAGCGGGTGATCGACTCCCCGCTGGCCGAGTCCGGCATCCTCGGCACCGCGGTCGGCCTGGCCATGCGCGGCTACCGGCCGGTCTGCGAGATCCAGTTCGACGGGTTCGTCTACCCCGCCTACGACCAGATCGTCAGCCAGGTGGCCAAGCTGCACTTCCGCAGCCAGGGCAAGGTGCCGATGCCGATCGTCATCCGGATCCCGTTCGGCGGCGGCATCGGCGCGGTCGAGCACCACAGCGAGTCCCCCGAGGCGCAGTTCGCGCACACCCCGGGGCTCAAGGTCGTGGCCTGCTCCAACCCCGTCGACGGCTACTGGATGATCCAGCAGGCCATCGCCTGCGACGACCCGGTGGTCTTCCTGGAGCCCAAGCGGCAGTACCACGCCGACAAGGCGGAGATCGACGAGAGCGCCACCCCTGCCCCGCTGCTCACCTCGCGGGTGGTCCGGGCCGGCACCGACCTGACCCTGCTGGCGTACGGGCCGATGGTGAAGGTGGCGCTCGCCTCGGCCGAGGCCGCGGCCACCGAGGGGCGCGAGATCGAGGTCATCGACCTGCGCACGCTCTCCCCGCTCGACCTCGGCCCGGTCCTGGAGTCGGTGCGCCGGACCGGCCGGGCCGTCGTGGCCCACGAGGCGCACACCAACCTCGGCATGGGCGCGGAGATCGCCGCCCGGATCACCGAGGAGTGCTTCTACTCCCTCGAGGCCCCCGTCCTGCGGGTCGGCGGCTTCGACACCCCCTACCCGCCGGCGCGGGTGGAGGAGGACTGGCTGCCGGACCTCGACCGGGTCCTGGACGCCGTCGACCGTTCCCTGGCCTTCTGAGAGGACCCCCTGTGGCTGCGCACGAGTACAAGCTCCCCGACGTCGGGGAGGGCCTGACCGAGGCCGAGATCGTCCAGTGGATGGTCAAGGTCGGTGACACGATCAAGGTCAACGACGTGGTGGTGGAGATCGAGACCGCCAAGTCCCTGGTCGAGCTGCCCTCGCCGTACGCCGGCACGGTGACCGCGATCCACGTCGCGGAGGGCGAGACCGTCCCGGTCGGCACCCCGATCGTCTCGGTCGACGACGGCACCACCCCTGAGCCGGCCCCGGCGAGCACCGCGCCCGCCGACGAGGTGGACCTGTCCAACCCCGCGGCCGGGATGACCAACACGACCCTGGTCGGCTACGGCCCGCGCTCGGGCTCGGCGCTGCGTCGCGCCCGTCGCGGACCGGCCACCGCGGCCACCCCGGGGGGCGCCGCCACGCAGCTCCAGGTGCAGGGCTCCTTCACCATGGGCCAGGCCGACACCTCCGAGGTCGTCCCGGCCGACGAGGAGCCGGTGCCGTCCGTGCCCGCCCGCGAGGCCCGCACGGAGGTGCGTGGCCCGTCGCCGAGCCCGACCAGCACCTGGTCCGTCGGCGGCGTGCTGGCCAAGCCGCCGGTCCGCAAGCGGGCCAAGGAGCTCGGGGTCGAGCTGCGCTCGCTCACGCCCTCGGGTCCGCACGGGACCGTCACCCTCGCCGACGTCGAAGGCGCCGCGGGGCACGGGTCAGGCACCGTCGACGTGGCTCTGCCCACGGCCGACCAGGCGCTGACCGTCCGGCCCACGCTGGCCGACCGGCGCGAGCCGATCAAGGGGGTCCGCAAGATGATGGGCGCGGCGATGGTCGAGTCGGCCTTCACCGTCCCCCACGTCACCGAGTGGGTGACCATCGACGTGACCCGCACCAGCCGGCTGGTCGAGCAGCTCCGCGCCGACCGGGAGTTCTCCGAGGTGAAGGTCTCGCCGCTGCTGCTGCTGGCCCGGGCGGTCTGCCTGGCCATGCGGCGCACGCCGGAGGTCAACGCGGTGTGGGACGAGGCGGCCCAGGAGGTGGTCTTCCGCGGGTCGGTGAACCTCGGGATCGCCGCGGCCACCCCGCGCGGGCTGGTGGTCCCCAACGTCAAGGGCGCCGACGGCCTCGGCCTGGTCGAGCTCGCCTCGGCGCTGACCGGCCTGGCGAGGACCGCCCGCGAGGGGCGCACGCAGCCGGCCGAGATGGCCGGCGGGACCTTCACGATCACCAACGTGGGGGTCTTCGGGGTCGACGCCGGGACGCCGATCATCAACCCGGGCGAGTCGGCCATCCTGTGCCTCGGTGCGGTCCGGCGGCAGCCGTGGGTGCACAAGGGCAAGGTCAAGGCCCGCGACGTGACCACTCTCGCGCTGTCCTTCGACCACCGGTTCATCGACGGGGCCAAGGGGTCGCAGTTCCTGGCCGACGTGGCCTCGCTCCTGGAGGACCCGGCACGGGCCCTGAGGTTCTGAGGTCCCGGCGCCCCGGCCCATCCGGCCGCTCAGGTCAGGTCGCGGGCCATCAACGAGACCAGGTGCTCGGAGTCGCCGAGCCGACCCACCTCGGCGTACCCCCGGCGGTCGTGGAAGGCCAGGGAGGGCGGGTTGCGCGGCACGAGGTTCACCTCCAGCGCCATCCGGGAGTAGCCCTGTGCGACCTGCTCCAGCTCGTCGTACACGGCCCCACCCACGCCCTGGCGCCGGACCGAGGAGTGCAGGACGACCCGGTCGAGGTAGTAGAACCGGTCCCCGAACCGCTCCCCGAACCACGTGTAGTACGGGGAGTCGTACGGCGCGCCGGGCTCGAAGGTGACCACGAAGCCGCCGAACGCCCCCTCGACCTCGATCACGTCGAAGCGGTGCGCCCAGCCCTGGATCTGCTGCAGCCGCGGCTCGTCCATCGGGGCGAGCTTCTCGACCTCGGCCTGGTTGAGGGCCAGCACGTCGTCGACGTCGGCGGGCGTGACGGCCCGGAGACGGAGGTGGGGGGTGCGCATCCCGGGATGCTCTCACGGGGCCGGCGGCGGGCCGCTCGGTGAGGGGCGGGATGGTCCGCGAACCGACCGGATCGGCCACCGATGGGCCGATCTGAGGGTTTCGCGACGACGAGATCCGCCGTTCTCAGCCGTCCCGTCCCCGGCCCGGTTCGCGTAGTCTGGGCCGTGACACGAGCACCTGTCGCTCGTTGGACCCACAGCACCGACAGGGACGGGTGCTCGACCCCAGGGAGGCGTGCATGGGAACCGGGATGGAACTGCTGGAGGTCAGCCTGACCCAGCTGCAGCGCCGCAACCGTGCGGCCTTCGTGCAGCGCTCCGACATCCCCGGCTCCCCCGACCTGCAGCCGGGCCACAAGGTGGTGCTGCGCGACGACCAGGGCGACTACTTCGCCGGCACCGTGGTCGACGGGGACGTCGTGGGCGACGACGTGCGCTACCTGGTCCACGTGGGCATCCGGCTCCCCGAGGAGTACGCCCTCCTCCGGCTCGGCCGCACCCGGTCCTCGGGGCCCGCGACCGACGACGCCCCGGACGGGATGCAGTCGGTGCTCGACCTGATGGGCGAGGCCCGCGAGAGCCTGGGCGGGCAGCTGCCCAGCCAGCGGACCGGGCTCTGACCTCACCCCACGGTCCGCCGGTCCAGACCAGCCGGTCCAGACCGATCCGTCGTCGGTGCCGTGCCGAAGGGCCGCCCGGACCCGCGGCCCGGTGGGCCTGAGTGGCCCGAGGGGTCCGAGCCTCCGGCGGCGGCCAGGGCTGCCCCGGCCCCCCCGGCCAGGGCGACGGCCGTGAGCGTGGCGGCTGCGGTGCTCCGCACCGACCAGGCCCGGCCGCGGGAGCGGTCTGCGTCGTTGTCCATGCCCCCACGCTCGGAGGCGGACCTGTGCGGCGCCTGTGCCGGGGCCCGGACGGGGGTGTGGGCCGGTGGCCGCACGCCGAGCGCGTCGAGACCCTCACAGGAATCTCACAGCAAAGGCACAGTGTCCGCCCCGGGCCGACGGTGCAGGCTGGGCCCATGACGGTGACGAGCGAGCTGGTCCGCCCGGACGGGACCCCGGTGCACGTGCTGGTCGTCGACGACGAGCAGAACATCGCCGAGCTGCTCGGGATGGCCCTGCGCTACGAGGGCTGGCTGACCACGCTGGCGCACACCGGCACCAAGGCGGTGGCCGCGGCCAAGGACGTCCGCCCCGACGCGGTCGTCCTGGACATGATGCTGCCCGACATCGACGGGCTGCAGGTGCTCCGTCGGATGCGCGAGCACGTCCCCGACGTCCCGGTGCTCTTCCTGACCGCCCGTGACTCGGTCGAGGACCGGGTGGCCGGCCTGACCGCGGGCGGCGACGACTACGTGACCAAGCCGTTCTCGCTGGAGGAGGTCGTCGCCCGGCTGCGCGCGCTGATGCGCCGCTCCGGGGCCAGCGCCCGCGCCGACTCCTCGGCGCTGGTCGTCGGCGACCTGTCCCTGGACGAGGACAGCCGCGAGGTGGTCCGGGACGGCGTGCAGATCGCGCTGACCGCCACCGAGTTCGAGCTGCTCCGCTACCTGATGCGCAACCCGCGGCGGGTGCTGTCGAAGGCCCAGATCCTCGACCGGGTGTGGAACTACGACTTCGGCGGGCAGGCCAACGTGGTCGAGCTCTACATCTCCTACCTGCGCAAGAAGATCGACGTGGGGCGTGAGCCGATGATCCACACCATGCGGGGCGCCGGCTACGTCCTCAAGCCCGTCGAGTGAGGCTGCCCCGGAGGCTCCGCCCTCCCGCCACGCTGACCGGCCGACTGCTGATGACCGCAGTCGGCCTGGTCGCCGTGGTGGGCCTGCTCGTCACGGTGGCCAGCACGCTCGTCCTGCGCGGCTACCTCACCCACCAGCTCGACCAGCGCCTGCTGGCCGCTCCCTCCGGGCGCGACGAGTACCGCTCCAGCCGCGTCCCCGATCCCGACCACGACGGTCTCCGCGACAGCGAGGGCCCCGGGTTCGGGGCGGGCGACGCGAACGGCTCGCTCCGGGCGCTGCTGGCCACGAACCGCAGCGCTGCCGGGGGGTCGGTCCTGGAGCCCACCCCCGGCAAGCCGGCCGCCGAGGTGGCCCTCAGCGCCGCCCAGCTCGCCCAGCTGCGTCGGCTGCCGGTCGACGGGTCACCGGTCTCCCTCGACCTCGTGGGCGGAGGCTCCTACCGCGTCCTGGCCCGGTCGGGCACGTACCTGTCGGAGCCGGTGACCTTCGTGGACGGACTCCCCGCCGACGACCTGGAGAACGCCGTCTCCGACATGCTGGCCTTCCAGCTGCTGCTCACCGTCGCCGGCGTGGGTGTCGCCGCGCTGGTCGGGCACCGGTTGGTGCGGCGCACGCTCAAGCCGCTGCGCGAGGTGGCCGAGACCGCCCACGAGGTGGCCTCCCTGCCCCTGCACACCGGCGAGGTGGGCGAGACCGCCCGGGTGCCCGTGCGGCTCACCGACCCGCGGACCGAGGTCGGTCAGGTGGGGGCGGCGCTCAACCAGCTGCTCGGCCACGTCGAGGGTGCGCTGGACGAGCGCCACCGCAGCGAGCTCCAGGTCCGCCAGTTCGTCGCCGACGCCTCCCACGAGCTGCGGACGCCGCTGGCCACGATCATGGGGTACGCCGAGCTGGCCCGACGCTCGCCGTCCTACGACCCCGGCGACGCCCTGCTCAAGGTCGAGGAGGAGGGCGTGCGGATGCGGGGCCTGGTCGAGGACCTGCTGCTGCTCGCGCGACTGGACTCGGGGCGACCCCTGGCCAGCGACGAGGTCGACCTGACCAAGCTGGCCCTGGAGACCGTGGAGGACGCCCGTGTGGTGGGCCGCGGCCACCAGTGGACCCTCGACCTGCCCGAGGAGCCGGTCCTGGTCGACGGTGACGAGCAGCGGCTGCACCAGGTGGTGAGCAACCTGCTGACCAACGCGCGCCGGCACACGCCACCGGGGACGACCGTGCGGGTGGGGCTGCGCCCGGAGGGAACCAGGGCGGTCCTGACCGTGGCCGACGACGGGCCCGGGATCGACCCCGAGGTGCTGGGCTCGGTCTTCGAGCGCTTCACCCGCGCCGACGTGTCCCGGACCCGCGACTCCGGCGGCGCGGGGTTGGGGCTGGCCCTGGTGGAGGCCATCGTGGTGGCCCACGACGGCAGCGTGGGGGTCACCTCGCACCCCGGGGAGACCGTGTTCACGGTCTCCCTGCCAGCCGCCTGACTGCTCACAGGGCCAGCACAGCGTCGTCCGAGGCCGGTGCCATCCGGGCACCGGACGGTGGGGGCATGACGACAGCGACCAGTCCCCCGCCCCCCACCCAGGTGGAGCCCGGGGAACCCCCGACCCCCTCGCGCGGGTCGCGTGACCTCTACCGCCCGGCCCTGGCCGGGCTGCTGGTCCTCACCGCGGTGCTGTACCTGGCCGACCTCGGTGCGTCGGGCTGGGCGAACTCCTTCTACGCCGCCGCCGCGCAGGCCGGGTCGGAGTCCTGGAAGGCCTTCTTCTTCGGGGCCTCGGACGCGGCCGGCTCGATCACCGTCGACAAGACCCCGGCCTCGTTGTGGGTGATGGGGCTGTCGGTCCGGGCCTTCGGCCTGTCGTCCTGGAGCCTGCTGGTCCCTCAAGCGCTGATGGGCGTGGCCACGGTGGCACTGCTGGTCACCACGGTGCGCCGGGCCACCGGGTCGTCGGGGGCCGGCCTGCTGGCCGGGGCGGTGATGGCCTCGACCCCGGTGGCCGCGCTGATGTTCCGCTTCGACAACCCCGACGCCCTGCTCGTGCTGCTGCTGGTCGGCGCCACCGCCGCGGTCCTCCGGGCGGTCGAGGCCCCGCGACGGGCCCTGCGCTGGCTGGTGCTCGCCGGTGCGCTGGTCGGCTTCGCCTTCCTGACCAAGATGCTCCAGGCCTTCCTGGTGCTGCCCGCCTTCGCGGTGGTCTACCTGCTCGAGGCGCGGGTCGGCTGGGGGCGCAAGGTCGTGCACCTGCTCGCCGCGCTGGCGACCATGGTGGCGGCCGCGGGCTGGTGGATCGCCGCGGTGATGCTCTGGCCGGGGGCCCGCCCCTACATCGGTGGGTCGCAGACCAACTCGATCCTCGAGCTCACCCTGGGCTACAACGGCTTCGGCCGGCTGACCGGCGACGAGACCGGGTCCGTCGGCGGTGCCGGCGGGTGGGGCTCGACCGGGCTGCTGCGCTTGGTCGGCACCGAGATCGGCGGCCAGGTCGCCTGGCTCCTGCCGGCCGCGCTGCTGCTCCTGGTCACCGGGGTGTGGCTGCTGCGCCGGGCCCCCTGGGGAGACCCGGTGCGCGCGGCCCTCGTGGTCTGGGGTGGCTGGCTGGTGGTGACCGCGCTGACCTTCTCCCTGATGGCCGGGATCTTCCACGCCTACTACACCGTGGCCCTGGCCCCCGCGATCGCGGCGGTCACCGCCCTGGGGGCCCACCAGCTGTGGCTGCGCCGGCACGCCTCGGCGGCCTCGCTCACCCTCGCGGTCGTCGTCGCCCTGAGCACCTCCCTGTCGTTCGCGCTGCTGGCGCGTACCCCGGACTTCCTGCCCTGGCTGCGCTGGGCGGTGGCCCTGCTCGGGTTCGGCTCGGCGGTGGCGCTGGCCTTCGCGCCGCACCTCGGCGAGCGGCTGACCCGGGCGGTGGCCTCGGTCGCCGTGGTCGCGCTGCTGGCCGGCCCGGCGGCGTACACCGTGGACACCGTCACCACCCCGCACACCGGCTCGATCCCGTCCGCGGGTCCGAGCACCGGCTCGGGTGGTGGGGGCCCCGGTGGGGGCGGCTTCCCGCAGGGCATGCCGCCGACCGTGCCCGGCACGACGGGCGGCGCCGGTGGGCTGCTCGACGCCAGCACCCCGTCAGCGGCGATGGCCGCGCTGCTCACCGAGGACGCCGACTCCTTCACCTGGGTGGCGGCCGCGATCGGCGCCAACACCGCGGCCGGCTACCAGCTGGCCACCGAGGACCCGGTGATGCCGGTCGGCGGCTTCAACGGCACCGACCCCAGTCCGACCCTGGCCCAGTTCCAGGCGTACGTCGCGGGAGGCGAGATCCACTGGTTCATCGCCGGCGGCGGGATGGGCGGCGGGATGGGCGGCCCGGGTGGTGGCGGTCAGGACACGACCTCGACCAGCAGCCAGATCACCTCCTGGGTGGAGTCGACCTTCACCGCGCGGACGGTCGACGGCGTGACGGTCTACGACCTGACCGCGCAAGGGGGTGCCGCGTGACCGCGGCCCCGGTCGACCGCCCGGACCCGACCCCCGTGACACGGGTCGGTCGGCTGCGCGACACCGGTCTGGCCCTGGACGTGGTCATCCCGGTCTTCAACGAGGAGGCGGCCCTGCGCGGGTCGGTGCTCCGTCTGCTCGAGCTGCTGGACCGGATGCCGTACACGTTCCAGGTCACCGTCGCCGACAACGCCAGCACCGACCGCACCCCGGAGGTGGCGATCCGGCTGGCCGCCGAGCATCCAGAGGTCCTCTATCGTCGACTTGACGAGAAAGGTCGGGGTCGGGCCCTCAAGCAGACCTGGTCGCGGAGCGAGGCGCGAGGTGCTGGTCTACATGGACGTGGACCTCTCGACGGACCTCAACGCGCTGCTCCCGCTGGTCGCGCCGCTGCTCTCGGGCCACTCGGACCTGGCGATCGGCACCCGGCTGGCGCGGGGGTCCCGGACCGTACGGGGGCCCAGGCGCGAGGTGATCTCCCGGGGCTACAACCTGCTCCTGCGCGGGACCCTGCGGGCCCGGTTCTCCGACGCGCAGTGCGGGTTCAAGGCGATCCGGGCCGACGTCGCCGGCGAGCTGCTCCCGCTGGTCGAGGACGACGACTGGTTCTTCGACACCGAGCTGCTGGTGCTCGCCGAGCGCGCCGGGCTGCGGATCCACGAGGTCCCGGTCGACTGGGTCGACGACCCGGACAGCCGGGTCGACCTGGCCCGGACCATCCTCGACGACCTGCACGGCATCCGGCGGCTCGGTCTGTCCCTGCTCCGCGGGCGGGTGCCGCTGGAGACGGTGCGCGAGCAGCTCGGTCGGACCGCGAGCGCCGCCGGCACCGGGCCGGTTGTCCAGCCAGGTCGGCATCTTCGCGGTGGTCGGGCTGCTGTCCACCCTCGCGTACGGCGTCCTCTACCTGGTCTTCCGGCAGTGGTGGGGGGCCCAGGCGGCCAACGCCGCCGCCCTGCTCGCCACCGCGGTCGCCAACACCGCGGCCAACCGGCGCTGGACGTTCGGGGTGCGCGGACCCGACGCGGCGATGCGTCACCAGCTGCAGGGCCTGCTGGTCCTCGGCGTCGGCCTGCTGGCCACCTCGGGGGCCCTGCACGTGGTGCACCCGTTGCTGGACGGCCTGCACCCGACCTGGGCCCGTCTGGCGGAGGTCGCCGTGCTGACCGTCGGCGAACCTGCTGGTCACGGTCGCGCGGTTCGTGCTGATGCGCCGGTGGATCTTCAGGCCACGTCGCTCGACGTGACCGCGGACAGGTGGCCGCGCGTGGTGCCCGCGCCGTAGGCGGGAGCCGCGACCACCTCGTTGACGAACCCGACGATCTCCTGCACGGCGGCCCTGCTCTCCGGGTTGAGGTCGGACAGCACCGGGAACGCATGGACCTGGCCCTCCCAGATCTGCAGCGTCACGGGCACACCGGCCTGCTCGAGGCGGTGGGTCATCACCTCGGCGTCGACCCGCAGCACCTCGGACTCCGCGCAGATGATCAGGGTCGGCGGCAAGCCGGCGAGGTCGGCGTTGACCGGGGAGTGGTGCAGCTCGGGGTGGCTGCCCACGACCATCCGGCCGACCCGGCGCAGCCGGCGGGCCGGGATGTAGTCGTCGCGCCGGGCGTTCGGGTGGCGCAGCTTGTGGAGGTGGTCGAAGTCCAGCCACGGGGACAGCCCGATCACCCCGGCCGGGCCGGCCGGGGAGCTGTCCCGGACCCGCAGCGCGATGGCGAAGGCCAGGTGACCTCCGGCGGAGTCCCCGGCCAGGACGATCCGCGAGGCGGGGTGCCCGTTGCGCACCAGCCAGGCGAAGGCGTCCTCGCCGTCGGCCACGCTGTCCTGCAGGCGCCCGCTGGGCAGCTGGCGGTAGTCGACCGAGAGCACGGCGCAGCCGGTGTCGCGGGCCAGCCGCTCCACGATCCGCCGGTGGGTGGCCAGGCCGCACATCAGGAACGCGCCGCCGTGGAAGTAGAGGATCGCGCCGGGCGAGGTGGGTCCGTCGATCGGGGTGACCAGCTCCCCGCGCCAGGTGCGGGCGGTGATCGTGCGGTGGGTGGTGCCCGACATCCGCGGCACCAGCCCGGCGCCGCGCTCGACGAGCGGCCAGACCCTGGTCGCCGGGCCGCGCAGCGGGTAGTAGCGCAGCGTCGGCCGGAAGAACGACCGGGTCACCCGGCGCACGACGGCCGAGCGGCGGCTGGCGCCGATCCGGTGCTCGATCATGCTCGTCCCTCCTCCCACTCCGACCGCGCCTCGTGCACCGCGACCGACCCGGCGTATACCTACCCCGGATCCTTCTGGTCCATACCACCCGGAGCCCCACCCCGGGCGCCCATCGTGCACCCCTCGGGCCCCTCTGGGGAGGGTCCGGACGGACATTTCCCGGTCCGAGGGCGATTCGATCGATCCAGACCCTTAGGCTCGGCCCATGTCCGCAACGACTGGCCTCCCGGCGGCCCCGGAGATCGACGGCGCCACCCCGGTGCACTCGGGCAAGGTGCGCGACCTCTACCGGCTGCCCGACGGGACCCTGCTGATGGTGGCCAGCGACCGGATCAGTGCCTACGACTTCGTGCTGAGCACCCCGATCCCCGACAAGGGCGAGATTCTCACCCGGATGTCGTTGTGGTGGTTCGACCGCCTCGCCGACCTGGTCCCGCACCACGTGCTGTCGACCGACGTCCCCGAGGCCGTGCGCGGGCGCGCCGTGGTCTGCGAGAACCTGGCGATGTACCCGGTGGAGTGCGTGGTGCGCGGCTACCTCACCGGCTCGGGGCTCAGCGACTACCGGGCCACGGGTGAGGTCTGCGGCGTCGCGCTGCCCCCGGGCCTGGAGGACGGCAGCCGGCTGGAGCAGCCGGTCTTCACCCCGGCCACCAAGGCGGCACTGGGCGACCACGACGAGAACGTGTCGTTCGAGGTGGTGGCGGGCCAGGTCGGCGAGCAGCAGGCCGCCGAGCTGCGTCGGCTGAGCTTCGCGGTCTACGGCCGGGCCGAGCAGGTGGCCCGCGAGCGCGGGATCGTGCTGGCCGACACCAAGCTGGAGTTCGGCGCCCGGCCCGACGGCACCACGGTCCTCGGCGACGAGGTGCTCACCCCCGACTCCTCGCGGTTCTGGCCCGCCGACCAGTGGCAGCCCGGTCGCGCGCAGGCGTCGTACGACAAGCAGTTCGTCCGGGACTGGCTCACCTCCCCGGCGAGCGGCTGGGACCGGCACTCCGGCCAGGCGCCGCCACCGCTGCCCGCAGACGTGGTGGAGCGGACCCGGGACAAGTACGTCGAGGCGTACGAGCGGCTCACCGGCGAGAGGTTCTGAGCATGTCGGAGTCCTACGGTGTCGTCGCCCCGACCAGGTGGGACGCCTCGCTGTTCGTCTCGGCGCCGCGGTCGGCGGTCTTCGCCTACCTCGCCGACCCCCGCACCCGGCCGGAGTGGCAGGCCAGCCTGGACCGCGTCGAGCTGCTCGACGAGGGCGAGCCGCACGTGGGCATGCGCTGGGTCGACCACCTCCGGGGCGGTCCGTCCTTCGAGCTGCAGATCATCGGCATGGAGCCCGACCGGATGTGGGCCGAGGTGGGCCGGACGGGTCCGCTGGCCGCCTTCGTCACCCTGCTCTTCGACGACGAGACCACCGACGGCGTGCCCGGCACCCGGGTCCGGATCGTGGCCCGGGTCCGCGGTCGTCGGCTGGCCCGACCGCTGGGCTGGCTCGGCACCGGGGTGATGGGTGTCCTGGTCCGGGTCGACCTGCCCCGGGTCGCGCGGATCCTCGAGGGCCGCTGAGGCACGGCCGCCCCGGGGGCCTTCCCGACCTCGGGTGGCCCGGTTAGGTTGGGCGCCACCGCATCCGTGCGACGGCGCCCGGAGCGGCAACCGTCGGAGGACTCCGTGCTGAACCTGTCCGTGCTGCTCGAAGACAGTGCCCGCAAGCACCCCACTCGGGACGCGGTGGTCCTCGGGGACACCCGGCTTACCTACGCCCAGGTCGAAGGGGCCGCCAACCAGGTCGCGAACCTGCTGGTCTCGCGCGGGATCAGGCCTGGCGACAAGGTGGCGCTGTCCTGCCCGAACCTGCCCTACTTCCCGATCGTCTACCACGGCATCCTCAAGGCCGGCGGCGTCGTGGTCCCGCTCAACGTGCTGCTCAAGGGCCGTGAGATCGCCTACCACCTCAACGACTCCGAGGCCAAGGCGTACTTCTGCTTCCAGGGCACGGCCGACCTGCCGATGGCCACCGAGGGCAACGCCGGCTTCGGAGGCGCCGAGGCGTGCGAGCACTTCTTCGTGATCACCGCCGACCCGACCGCGGACTCGCCGATCGAGGGCACCGAGACCCTGGCCCAGGCCACCCAGGGCCAGGCTCCGACGTTCGCCTCGGTGCAGACCGAGCCGACCGACTCCGCGGTCATCCTCTACACCAGCGGGACCACCGGGCAGCCCAAGGGCGCCGAGCTCAGCCACGCCAACCTGGTGCTCAACGCCCTGGAGTCCAACCGGATGCTCGGCACCTCACCGACCGGTGAGCGCCACCTGGTCACGCTGCCGCTGTTCCACTCCTTCGGCTCCACGGTGCAGATGAACGCCGGTTTCGTCACCGCCTCCACCCTGGTGCTGATCCCGCGCTTCGACGCGGCCACCGCGGTCTCGCTGCTGGAGAAGGAGGACATCACCTTCTTCGCCGGGGTGCCGACGATGTTCTGGGGCCTGCTCGGAGCGCTGACCGACGACGTCGACGTCGAGAAGATCGCCCGAACCCTGCGGGTCGCCTCCTCGGGGGGCGCCAGCCTGCCGGTGGAGATCATCCGGGAGTTCAAGGACCGCTTCGGGGTGGACATCCTCGAGGGCTACGGGCTCTCCGAGACCTCCCCGGTGGCCACCTTCAACCAGAAGGACCGCCCGGCCAAGCCCGGCTCGATCGGCTACCCGATCTGGGGGGTGGAGGTGAAGCTCATCGACGCCGACTGGAACACCGTCGAGGGCCCCGACACGGTGGGCGAGATCGCGATCCGCGGCCACAACATCATGAAGGGCTACTACAACCGGCCCGAGGCCACCGCCGAGGTCATGCGCGACGGCTGGTTCCGCTCCGGCGACCTGGCCCGCGTCGACGAGGACGGCTTCTACTACATCGTCGACCGGGCCAAGGACATGATCATCCGGGGTGGGTTCAACGTCTACCCGCGCGAGATCGAGGAGGTCCTGGTCACCCACGAGGCGGTCTCCCTGGTCGCGGTCGTCGGCGTCCCCCACGAGTCGCTCGGCGAGGAGATCAAGGCGTACGTCATCCTCACCCCCGGGGCCGAGATCACCGAGGCGGACCTGGTCGCCTGGGCCAAGGAGCAGATGGCCTCCTACAAGTACCCCCGCCAGGTGGAGTTCCGCGACAGCCTCCCGATGACGGCGACGGGGAAGATCCTCAAGCGCGAGCTCGTCTGAGGTGCGCCGGTCCCTGGCCGTCCAGGCCCGGTGCCTGGACGGCCACGCGGGGCCGGGCTGCGCGGGCCCCTAGACTGGCCCCGCCTCGACCGCCGTACCCCAAGGAGCCTCCCGTGGCCCGCGTCATCGTCTCTGTCATGCCGAAGCCGGAGATCCTCGACCCGCAGGGCAAGGCGGTGCACGGTGCGCTCCCGCGGCTCGGGTTCGAGGGGATCACCGACGTCCGCCAGGGCAAGCGGTTCGAGCTCGAGGTCGAGGGCGAGCTCACCGAGGCACGCCTGGCCGAGGTCCACGACCTGGCCGAGAAGCTGCTCTCCAACCCCGTGATCGAGGACTTCGAGGTCGTCGTGCACGAGGACGTCCGCCCGTGAGGATCGGCGTCGTCACCTTCCCCGGCTCCCTCGACGACACCGACGCCCAGCGCGCCGTCCGGATCGCCGGGGGTGACCCGGTGGCCCTGTGGCACGGCGACCACGACCTGCAGGGGGTCGACGCGGTGGTGCTGCCGGGCGGCTTCTCCTACGGCGACTACCTGCGCTGCGGCGCGATCGCCCGGTTCTCCCCGGTGATGACCGAGGTGCTCGAGGCCGCCCGCGGTGGGATGCCGGTGCTGGGCATCTGCAACGGCTTCCAGATCCTGTGCGAGTCCCACCTGCTGCCCGGTGCCCTGGTCCGCAACGACCACCGCAAGTTCGTCTGCCGCGACCAGCGGCTGCGGATCGAGAACAACCGGACCACCTGGACCCAGGGGTACGCCGAGGGCGCCGAGGTCACCATCGTGCTGAAGAACGGCGAGGGCGGCTACCAGGCCGACACCGCGACCCTGGACCTGCTCGAGGGCGAGGGGCGGGTGGTGGCCCGCTACCTCGGGGGCAACCCGAACGGATCGGCGCGCGAGATCGCCGGGATCACCAACGCCACCGGCACCGTCGTGGGCCTGATGCCGCACCCCGAGCACGCGGTGGAGGACCTCTGCGGTCCCGGCACCGACGGGCTGGCCTTCTTCACCTCCGCGATCCGGGCCCTGACCTCCGTCTGAGCGGCGTCCACCCCCGCACCGGGTCACCGGGACGGGGTGCGGTCAGGCGTAGATTTGCCCCGTGGCCGCCCCCCTCGACACCGTCGCACACGCCCAGACCGACCCCGACCGGACCCAGCCCTGGGCCGACCTCGGGCTCAAGCCCGACGAGTACACCCAGATCCGCGAGATCCTCGGGCGCCGGCCGACCAGCTCCGAGCTGGCGATGTACTCGGTGATGTGGAGCGAGCACTGCTCCTACAAGTCCTCCAAGGTGCACCTGCGCCAGTTCGGCGAGAAGGTCACCGAGGCGATGCGCGAGCACCTGATGGTGGGCATGGGCGAGAACGCCGGGGTGGTCGACATCGGCCAGGGGTACGCCGTCACCTTCAAGATCGAGTCGCACAACCACCCGTCGTACGTCGAGCCCTACCAGGGTGCGGCGACCGGGGTCGGCGGCATCGTCCGCGACATCCTCTCGATGGGCGCGCGCCCGGTGGCGGTGATGGACCCGCTCCGCTTCGGCCCCCTGGACGCCGGTGACACCCACCGGGTGCTGCCCGGCATCGTGGCCGGGGTCGGCGGCTACGGGAACTGCCTGGGCCTGCCCAACATCGGCGGCGAGGCGGTCTTCGACGCGACCTACCTGGGCAACCCGCTGGTCAACGCCCTGTGCGTGGGGGTGATGCGGCACGAGGAGATCCACCTGGCCAAGGCGACCGGCGAGGGCAACCTGGTGATCCTGTACGGCGCACGCACCGGCGGCGACGGCATCGGCGGGGTCTCGGTGCTGGCCAGCGAGACCTTCGACGCCGACGGCCCCGCCAAGCGCCCCAGCGTCCAGGTCGGCGACCCGTTCATGGAGAAGCTGCTGATCGAGTGCACCCTGGAGATCTTCGCCGAGAAGCTGGTGGCCGGCATCCAGGACCTCGGTGGCGCCGGGCTCTCCTGCGCGACGTCGGAGCTGGCCAGCGCCGGTGACGGCGGCATGAAGGTCTGGCTGGACCGGGTGCCGCTGCGGGACTCCTCGCTGGCCCCGGAGGAGATCCTGATGAGCGAGTCCCAGGAACGCATGATGGCCGTGGTCGAGCCCGACAAGGTCGAGCGGTTCCTGGAGATCTGCGCCAAGTGGGAGGTCGACGCCACCGTCGTCGGCGAGGTCACCGAGACCGGCCGGCTCGAGATCGAGTGGCACGGGGAGGTCGTGGTCGACGTCCCGCCGCGCACCGTCGCCCACGACGGGCCGGTCTACCAGCGCCCC
The DNA here is from genome assembly GCA_963843825.1 of uncultured Actinomycetota bacterium. Taxonomy (GTDB): domain Bacteria; phylum Actinomycetota; class Actinomycetes; order Propionibacteriales; family Nocardioidaceae; genus Marmoricola_A. The sequence goes on along the minus strand of CAWJLZ010000022.1, from coordinate 512,158 downwards.
TTCGCCCGCCCCACCTGGCAGGACCCGCTCCAGGCCGACGGCGCGGAGAAGCTGCCCCGCCCGGCCGGGGGCGAGGAGCTGCGCGCGACGCTGCTGCGGATGGTGGCCAGCCCGAACCTGTGCGACAAGTCCTGGATCACCGACCAGTACGACCGCTACGTCCTGGGCAACACCGTGCTGGCCCAGCCCGAGGACGCCGGCATGGTCCGGGTCGACGAGGCCTCCGGCCTGGGCGTCGCGCTGGCCACCGACTGCAACGGCCGCTTCGCCAAGCTCGACCCGTACACCGGGGCGCAGCTGGCGCTGGCCGAGTCCTACCGCAACGTCGCCACCTCGGGGGCGCGACCGCTGGCGGTCAGCGACTGCCTGAACTTCGGCTCACCGGAGGACCCCGACGTGATGTGGCAGTTCGTCGAGGCCGTGCGCGGCCTGGCCGACGGCTGCCGGCAGCTGGGCATCCCGGTCACCGGCGGCAACGTGAGCCTGTACAACCAGACCGGTGAGACGGCCATCCTGCCTACCCCGGTGGTGGCGGTGCTCGGCGTCATCGGCGACGTGGAGCGGCGTACGCCGGTCGGCTTCGCCGCGCCGGGCCTGACCCTGCTGCTGCTCGGCGACACCGGTGAGGAGCTCTCCGGCTCGGAGTGGGCGCACGTCGTGCACGGCCACCTCGGCGGGCTGCCGCCCCGGGTCGACCTGGAGGCCGAGCGCGCGCTGGCCGAGGTGCTGGTCCAGGCCTCGGAGGGCTCGCTGGTCGAGGCGGCCCACGACCTCTCCGACGGCGGGCTGGGCCAGGTGCTGGCGGAGGCCTGCCTGCGGCGCGGGGTGGGCGCCCGGGTGACCCTGCCCGGGGACCCGTTCCTGGCCCTGTTCGCCGAGTCGACCGCTCGGGCCGTGGTCGCCGTGGCCCCCGAGCGGGTGGGCGAGGTCGAGGCGCTGTGCGCCGCCCAGGGCGTGCCGGTGACCGCGCTCGGGGTCACCGAGGGTGCGGGCCAGGACGCTTCGCTGCACGTGGAGGACCTGTTCGAGGTGCCGCTCGCCGACCTGCGCTCGGCGTGGTCCGCGACCATGCCTGCCGCGCTGGCCTGAGCCCGACCGAGCCCCCAGGAGGGGCCGGAAAAATGGCCCGGCGGCCCGACCGGGGTGGGGGGACGCCCCGGTGGACCGCCAGAGAGAAGGTCGTGCCTGGGAGCATCAGACCTTCCCACTCTTCAGCATGCCCCACATCTGGTCGGTTACCACCCCGGACACGGGAATTCCCTTGCGGTCCTGGTAGGCGCGGACCGCGGCGGCGGTGCTGCCCGCGAAGACCCCGGTGACCTCGACGGTCCGGGGGGAGACGGCGTCCAGCGCGCGCTGCAGGCGTCGGACCTGCTCCCCTGCGGCGCCGTACTTGATCGTGCGGGACCGGCCACGGCTGGTCAGCGCCGTCCAGACCCGGGCCCCGACGACCCGGCCGGGTGTCATCCCGGCCCGGGTGCGGAAGGTGTTCACCGCGTTCCGGGTGGCCTCGCCCATCACGCCGTCGAGGGGTCCGGTGTAGGTGGAGCGGGTGGTCAGCAGGCACTGGAGCGCGGCCACCTGGGGACCGGTGTCGCCGCTGCGCAGGGTCCGGTAGCGCCGCCAGCTCAGACGACGGCCGTCGCAGTGGTCAGGCTCCGCGGCCGCGGTCGAGCCGGTGCCCAGGTCGAGCCAGTTCCGGTCGATGTTGATCCGCACCCCGCCCCAGACCTCGTCGTGGCCGCCCTGGTACTGCTTCATGCGGCCGCCCGGCAGCCAGCCGTCGTCGCGGAGGTAGTCGGTCTGCGTGTCGGCCTTCAGGTCCCAGCGGGCGATCCAGATCTGGTCGGGCAGGACGAAGGTGCCCGGGCGCTGGACCCGGGCGTCGTCGAGCGCCCGGATGCCGGAGGAGGCGCTGGAGTAGACCCCCGAGACGTAGTCGAGCGCGCGGATCTTCTTGGTCCACGCCGACAGGAACCACAGCGCGGACTCGCGGCAGGAGGTGTTGCCGAGGTCGTAGGCCTCGATGTCGTACCAGAGCGTGCTGCCCTTGCTGATGCCGAGCGCCTGGACGGCCGCGACGGTGTCCACCGCCTCCCGCCGCCCCTGGGTGCGCGCCGCGCGGTAGCCGTGACGGCTGTTGTCGTCGATCAGCACGTCGTCGGCGTACCGGGGGAAGCGGGGGTTGCACGAGGCCTGCGGGCCCAGCGTGATCGGGAGCAGGCGCCAGCCGTGGCGGCGCTGGGTGCGCACCCAGTCCCGGGTCAGGTTGGGCTGGCTGCGGCAGGCGCGGGAGTCGCCGGCGACGTAGATGCCCACCGCCCAGAAGGGGGAGCTGTCCAGCCACGTGTCCATCGAGGACTGCGAGGGTGCCAGGCACTGGTCGAAGCCGTACCCGGTGAAGTTGCCCGGGGTGGTGCGGACGGCCTCGGCGGGGGACAGGCCCGTCACCAGGGTGGCCGTCGTGACCAGCGCGACGGCGGCCAGCCGGGCCAGCCGGGCCAGCCGGGCCAGCCGGGCAGCTCGGGCCGGTCGGGCCGGTCGGGAACGGGGGGCCGGGGGGTACGGAGTCATCGGGATCCCTTCTCGGAAGCCCGATCACTGTATTCACAGCCGCCCCACCGGTCCCACGGAACGGCGGAACTGCCCCGGCCCCGGCGGCGTGTCCGTCGGACACGCCGGGGCCGGGCTACTCGGCGCCGATCCCGTGCTCGCCGGCGCCCCGGGTCAGGCCCAGCGGCCGGACCAGGTCGAGCCGGTCGGCCAGCGAGCGGCCCACCTCGAGCCGGCCCACCGCCCGGCCGCGCTGGAGCAGTCGCCAGGTGCCGTCGTCCACCACGCCGGTGCGGTCGCGCCCGGTGCGTCGCTGGTAGAGCTTCACCGCGGTCTCCTCGGCGCGGCCGAAGACGCCGTCGGCGGTCAGGCCCGCCCGTCCCGCGGCGTTCAGCGCCCGCTGCAGCCGGCGTACGCCGTCCCCGCCGCTGCCCCACTTCAGCAACGGCGTCGCACCGCGGCTCAGCAGCCCGGTCCAGGTGCGCGCACCGATCCGTCCGGTCGTGGGCAGCGGGTCGTGCCGGCGCTGGAAGCGGACGACGGCCCGGGTCGTGGACCGGTCGTAGCGACCGTGCAGCCGCCCGTCGTACGCGCCGCCACGGCGCAGGAGGCACTGCGCGGCGCGGACCTTCGCGCCCCGGTCCTTGCGCTGCAGGCGGGAGTAGCGGTCGAAGCCGACCCGCACCCCGCAGTCCGTCCCGTCCTTGCCGGCGACGGTGCCCCGGCCGGTGCGCAGGAAGTTGCTGTCGACGTTGATCCTCGCCCCGCCGTGCCGTTCGTCGTGCCCGCCGCGGTACTGGTGGACCCGGCGGTGCGGCCACCACCCGTCGGTGTCGATGTAGGCCGAGCGCACGGTCTGGTCGTTGTTCCACTCCGCGATCCACACGTAGTCCGGCAGCAGTCGGCGGCGACCGTCGGAGCGCTTGCCGGACCGGGCCCGGTCCAGCACCGAGATGCCCGAGGAGGCGCTGGAGTACAGCCCCGAGCGGAAGTGGCGGTGGTGCAGCCCGCTGGTCCAGCCGGAGACGAAGGCCAGGGCCGAGCGGCGGCACCGGGTGCGGGAGGTGTCGAAGTGCTCGAGGTCGAACCACAGCACGCTGCGCCGGGCGATCCCCAGCCGACGGGCGGCACCCGCCGCGGTCTGCGCCGCCTGGCGGCCCTGGCGACGGGCCTTGGCGTAGTCGCCGGCCTTCCGGTCCGAGATCCGCTGGCCGCGGTAGAGGCCCTTCGGGGCGCAGGAGGCCTGTCGCCCGACGCTGAGCGGGAGCAGGTGCCAGCCCTTGCGGGACTGCTTCCTCACCCAGGTCCGGGTCAGGTGGGGCTGGTCGTCGCAGGCGCGGTTCATCCCGGAGACGTAGATCCCGATGCCGGAGTAGCGCGAGTGCGGTGCGCCAGGCGTCCATGGTCTTCTGCGCCGGGGCGTCGCAGGCGTCGAAGGCGAAGCCGGTGACGTCGCCCGGCATCACCCGGGTGCCGGCCGCGGCGGGGGCGGCGGGGCTGAGCGGGAGCAGCAGGACGGCCGCCAGCGCGGCGGTGACCAGGGGGCGAACGCGGGCACGCACAGCTTGCTCCTCCGGGAGGGGACCGAAGCCGTCCACCTTAGTCACAGGCCCGGGACGGCCCTGCCGGTCGGAGGGGGCATCGGACGAGCCGTCGGCTGGGGCAGGAGGGGATGATGGGACGGTGCCCGTCCGTCTGCGCCTCGCCGATCCCACCCTGGTCGCCCCCGCGGTCGCAGCGGTTCCGCGACGACGAGGCCGACGACGCCGACCTGCGGCTCCTGGTCAAGCACCTGCTGGCCGTCCTGGTGGCCCGCGCGCCCGGAGGGGCGGTCGAGGTGCGCGTCCCGCCGTACGCCGCGGTGCAGGCGGTGGGCGGGCTCACGCACAAGCGGGGCACGCCCCCGGCCGTCGTCGAGCTGGACGCCCCGACGTGGGTGGCGCTGGCGCTGGGGGACCTGGCCTGGGCCGAGGCCGAGCGGACCGGGCGGCTGGTCGCCTCGGGGGAGCGCTCGGACCTGTCCGGCCTCCTCCCGCTGGTCTGAGCCCGGCGTCCCGAGGCCTCCACCTAGGGTGGCGGCATGGACCTGCACGCGCGTCTCGACGACGTCCTCCCCTCCGTCCGCGCCGACCTCGAGGCGCTGGTCCGGATCCCCTCGGTCAGCTCGCTGCCCGCCCACGCCGACGACGTCCGCCGCTCGGCCGAGGCCACCGCGGAGCTCTTCCGCGCCGAGGACTTCGCGGTCGAGATCCTCACCGTCGAGGGCGGCGCGCCCGCCGTCCTGGCCACCCGGCCCGCCCCTGACGGCGCGCCCACCGTGCTGCTCTACGCCCACCACGACGTCCAGCCGGTCGGGGACCCCGGCCAGTGGGACTCCGAGCCCTTCGAGCCCACCGAGCGCGGTGCCCGGCTCTACGGTCGCGGCGCGGCCGACGACAAGGCCGGCATCGCCGCGCACCTGGCCGCCGTCCGGGCCCACGGCGCCGACCTCCCGGTCGGGGTGACCGTCCTGGTCGAGGGCGAGGAGGAGATCGGGTCGCCGACGCTGGCCGCGTTCCTCGACGCGCACCGGGACCGGCTGCGGGCCGACGTCATCGTGATCGCCGACAGCGCCAACTGGGACGTCGGGGTCCCGGCCCTGACCACCAGCCTGCGCGGGCTGATCGACTGCGTCGTCGAGGTCAGGACGCTCACGCACGGAGTCCACTCGGGCATGTGGGGTGGTGTCGTCCCCGACGCGGTCACCGCGCTGGCCCGGCTGCTGGCCACCCTCCACGACGACGCCGGTGACGTGGCCGTGGCGGGGCTGACCTCGACCCCCGCCACGGACGTGGACTACCCCGAGGACCGCCTGCGCGCCGAGGCGGGCGTGGCCGACGGGGTGGAGCTGTTCGGCTCCGGCAGCGTGGTCGAGCGGCTGTGGACCAGGCCCGCGCTGGCCGTGGTCGGCGTGGACGCCACCTCCGTGGCCGACGCCAGCAACACCCTGATCCCGGTGGCCCGGGCCAAGATCTCGGTGCGTCTGGCCCCCGGGCAGGACACCGCCGCCGGGATGGCCGCCCTGGTGTCCCACCTGGAGCAGCACGCCCCGTGGGGCGCGCAGGTCTCCGTCTCCGAGGGCGACCGGGGCGAGCCGACCAGCATCGACGCGACCGGCCCGGCGTACGACGCCGCGCGCAGCGCCTTCCGGGAGGCCTGGGACGGCACCGAGCCGGTCGACGTGGGCATCGGCGGGTCGATCCCCTTCATCGCGGCGTTCCGCGACGCGTTCCCCGACGCCGCGGTGCTGGTGACCGGGGTCGAGGACCCGGACACCCGCGCCCACGGCGCCAACGAGGGCCTGCACCTGGCCGAGTTCGCCCGGGTGTGCCTGGCCGAGACGCTGCTGCTGCGCAACCTCGCCGGGCCGGCCGCGGACTGACCCCCGCGCGGCGTCGTCCGGTCACGCCTCGGACGATTCGTGGGTATCGTCCGGTCGCGCCTACACTTCTGAGGTGTCACGACGAACGCGTCCCGGTGACGGCCGCCTGACCCACGACCTCGATCCCCAGGAGCGGGGACCCCAGGACGCCTGTGGCGTCTTCGGTGTCTGGGCGCCCGGGGAGGACGTCGCCAAGCTGACCTACTTCGGGCTCTACGCGCTGCAGCACCGCGGCCAGGAGTCGGCGGGCATCGCGGTGAGCAACGGCCGCCAGATCCTGGTCTACAAGGACATGGGTCTGGTCTCCCAGGCCTTCGACGAGTCCACCCTGGAGTCCCTCAAGGGTGACCTGGCCATCGGGCACACGCGCTACTCCACGACCGGCGCCAGCACGTGGCACAACGCCCAGCCGACCTTCCGCCCCACGGCGACCGGCTCGATTGCGCTGGCCCACAACGGCAACCTGACCAACACCCGCGAGCTGGCCGAGCGGGTCGACAACCTGGTCTCGGTCGCCGGGGAGCTCGACCTCCCCTCCCGCAAGAGCAACCAGGGTGTGGCCACCAACGACACCTACCTGGTCACCACGCTGCTGGCCGCCGACGGCGAGCGGACCGTCGAGCAGGCCGCACTCGACGTGCTGCCGACCATCCGGGGTGCCTTCTCCTTCGTCTTCATGACCGAGACCGCGCTGTACGCCGCCCGCGACCCCCAGGGCATCCGCCCGCTGGTGCTCGGCAGGCTGGAGAACGGCTGGGTCGTGGCCAGCGAGGACGCCGCGCTGGCCACCGTCGGCGCCCGCGTCGTGCGCGAGGTCGAGCCCGGCGAGCTGATCGTGATCGACGAGCACGGCCTGCGCTCGCACACCTTCGCCCGGTCCCAGCCCAAGGGCTGCGTCTTCGAGTACGTCTACCTCGCCCGCCCCGACGCCACCATCGCGGGCCGGAGCGTGCACGAGGCCCGCGTCGAGATGGGCCGTCGGCTGGCCCGGTCCTACCCGGTCGAGGGCGACCTGGTGATCCCGGTCCCGGAGTCCGGCACCCCTGCCGCGATCGGCTACGCCGAGGCGAGCGGGATCCCCTACGGCCAGGGGTTCGTGAAGAACTCCTACGTGGGCCGGACCTTCATCCAGCCCTCCCAGACCCTGCGTCAGCTCGGCATCCGGCTCAAGCTGAACGCCCTGGAGAGCGTGATCCGCGGCAAGCGCCTGGTCGTGGTGGACGACTCGATCGTGCGCGGCAACACCCAGCGCGCCCAGATCCGGATGCTCCGCGAGGCCGGGGCCAAGGAGGTCCACGTGCGGATCTCCTCCCCGCCGGTCAAGTGGCCGTGCTTCTACGGCATCGACTTCGCCACCCGCGCGGAGCTGATCGCCAACGGTCTGGGGGTCGAGGAGATCCGCAAGAGCGTGGGGGCCGACAGCCTGGGCTTCCTCTCCGAGGACGACATGATCGCGGCGTCCGGGCAGCCCCGGGACCGGTTGTGCCTGGCCTGCTTCGACGGGTCGTACCCGATCCCGCTGCCGGAGGAGACCGGGCTCGGCAAGCACCAGCTCGAGCGGCAGCTGCCGCTGGCCGAGGTTCCGCACACGCACCACCGCGACGTCGAGGGGGTCGCCGTCGGCCTGGCCGGCGGTGCCGCCGACGCCCTGACCCGGCCCTGACGCCCCCGTTCCCGCACCCCACCTGGAAGGCCTCCATGACTGCGACCACCGGAGACGAGGACGGCGCGACGTACGCCGGTGCGGGGGTCTCGATCGAGGCCGGGGACCGCGCGGTCGACCTGATGAAGGTCTGGGTCGAGAAGGCCCGTCGGCCCGAGATGCTGGGCGGGATCGGCGGCTTCGCCGGCTTGTTCGACGCGAGCGCGCTGAAGTCGTTCGACCGGCCCCTGCTGGCCACCAGCGCCGACGGGGTGGGCACCAAGGTGGCGATCGCCCAGGCGATGGACATCCACCACACGATCGGCTTCGACCTGGTCGGGATGCTGGTCGACGACCTGGTGGTCTGCGGCGCGGAGCCGCTGTTCCTCACCGACTACATCGCCACCGGCCGGGTCGTCCCCGAGCGGATCGCCGCCATCGTCCAGGGCATCGCCGAGGCGTGCATCCAGGCCGGCTGCGCGCTGGTCGGCGGCGAGACCGCCGAGCACCCGGGGCTGCTCGGCCCCGACGAGTACGACGTGGCCGGGTCCACGACCGGGGTCGTGGAGGCCACCCACCTGCTGGGGCCGGGCCGGGTCCGTCCCGGCGACCTGGTCGTGGCGATGCGGAGCAGCGGGCTGCACAGCAACGGGTACTCCCTGGTGCGGCACGTGCTGCTCAACGCCGACGGCGGCGGGGCCGGCTGGTCGCTGGAGCGGCACGTCGAGGAGCTCGGTCGCACGCTGGGTGAGGAGCTCCTCGAGCCGACCCGCATCTACGCCAAGGCCTGCCTGGCCCTGGCCCGGGAGACCCGCACCCACGCGATGTCGCACGTGACCGGCGGCGGCCTCGCGGCGAACCTCGCCCGGGTGCTGCCCGAGGAGGTCAGCGTCACCATTGAGCGGTCGACGTGGACGCCCCAGCCGGTCTTCTCCCTGGTCCAGGAGGTGGGCCGGGTCGGTCTGGCCGACCTGGAGCGCACCTTGAACATGGGCGTGGGGATGGTCGCCGTGGTCGACGCCGAGGACGCTGCCCGGGTCCTGGCGACGTTGGCCGACCACGAGGTGCGGGCCTGGGTCTGCGGCGAGGTGGCGATGGCCGGGGCCGCGGGACGTGAGCCCGGCTCGGTGGTCCTGGAGGGCTCCCACCCCGGCTGGTGAGCGTGCGGCCGTCCGGGTGGGCCCGACCCGCCGACGACCCGCCGGGGGAAGTCGGAGCCGAGATGCACGATCAGCCGGTGGCCAGGTAGCCTTGTCACCACGAGACGAAACATCAGGCAGACCGGACGCATGTCTCCTCGGCCAGCGGCCCCGCGTGGGCAGGTGACCGAGGTTTCCTGACGCCGGCCAAGTGTGCGAGGGGGTCGACCCTATGGGGCGCGGCCGTGCGAAGGCTAAGCAGACGAAGGTCGCCCGCGACCTGAAGTACCGCACTCACGAGACGGACTTCGGGGCTCTGGCGAAGGAGATGCACGGGGGGCCGGGGAGCTCCCTTCCTGCCCCTCCCGTCGAGGACGTCGTCGAGGACGACTCCGACGACGACACCGAGGACGAGTGGGCGGACTACCGCCGCTCCGTCGACCGGGACTGAGCCGGCGCTGACCCGTGGTCAGCCCACCCACACCCCGCGCAGCCGACCCACCTCGGCGATGCGGCGCTCGGCCACCCGGTCGGCGGCGGCACCGGGCGGGATCCCGTCCTCCTCGGCGAGGGCGAAGACCTCCAGCGTGCGCTCGTATGTGGTCGCCGCCCGGCTCCTGGCGCGCTCGAAGGAGAACCCCTCGAGCTCGTCGGCGACCTGGATCAGGCCGCCGGCGTTCACGACGTAGTCGGGCGCGTAGAGGATCCCGCGGTCCGCGAGGAGCTTGTCGATCTCCGGTCGGGCGAGCTGGTTGTTGGCCGCACCGCACACGACGCGGGCGCCTAGGTCGGCCACGGTCGTCTCGTCCAGGGCACCCCCGAGGGCGCACGGGGCGTACACGTCGAGGCGTTCGGAGACCAGCGCCGCCGTGCTCGGCACCGAGCGCGACCGTGGGGTGGTGGGAGGTGACCGAGGCCGTCGCGGCGAGGTCGAGGTCGGTGAGGACCACCTCGGCGCCGTCGGCGACGAGGTGGTCGACGAGGTGACGACCGACCTTGCCCACGCCGGCCACCCCGACCACCCGGCCCTGGAGCGACGCCGAGCCCCAGGTCGACCTCGGCGGCGGCCCGCATGCCCTGGAAGACGCCGAAGGCGGTGAGCACCGAGGAGTCCCCGGCGCCGCCGTGCGCGAGGGTCCGGCCGGTCACGAAGCGGGACTCGCGGGCGACGTGGTCCATGTCGGCGCTCGAGGTGCCCACGTCGCAGGCGGTCCGGTAGCGACCGCCGAGGCTCTCGACGAACCGGCCGTACGCACGCAGCAGCGCCTCGGTCTTGGTCCGCCGCGGGTCGCCGAGGATCACTGCCTTGCCGCCGCCGAGGTCGAGACCGGCCGCGGCCGCCTTGTAGGTCATCCCCCTGGACAGCGCCAGGACGTCGGTGAGCGCGTCCTCCTCGCTGGCGTAGGGGAAGAACCGGGTGCCGCCCAGGGCAGGACCCAGGGCGGTGGAGTGGATCGCGATGATCGCGCGGAGCCCGGTCGGCTCGTCGTGGCAGTGCACGACCTGCTCGTGACCGGCGAGGCGCTCGAAGACCGACGCGCCGGAGAGGTGGTTGCCTGCGGAGCCCGAGGGGGGCGAGGATGCCGGGGAGGACGTGGTCACGGGTGGTGACCTCTCTGTGGGGCACAACGTGGTACGGCCCGGGGGTGTACGGGCACCGGTGAGGACGCGGGGTGTGCGACCTCACTCACAGTCTAGGTCGTTTGGCATCCGGCCAGAGGTCGGTACCGGGTAGGGACTAAGGCACTTTCTGAGGGCTTTAGGTCCTGACTTCCCGTATCTGAGGTATCAACCCATTGTCGTAGTTTTTCCATCTGTCCTAGTATTGGTGCAGCGTGCGAGGGGTGTGGGGCATCCTCGGCGTGATTGGGGAAAACAACCGTGAGGGAGGCTCGCTTTCGTGAATACGCGACCGCCTGAGTCAGAAGCACTGCTCACGCCTGCCGAGGTGGCGTCGATGTTCCGTGTCGACCCGAAGACCGTGACCCGGTGGGCCAAGGCAGGCAAGCTCAGCTCGATCCGCACCTTGGGCGGACACCGGCGCTACCGGGAGTCGGAGGTTCGGGAGCTGCTCAGCGGCATGATGCCCGAGCAACGACGCGGTGACGACGAGGTCTGAGGACCGAGCAGCACTGGCTCAGCAACAGCAGTCACAACTGCACAGCACGACCGACGAGGTAGGCAGCCCAGGCTGCCTACCTCGTGGCGCGTTCTGGGCCCGTGGTCGGACAGCTCCGCTCAGCGCAGCCGGCGGACCTGGGCCAGCGCCAGACGCGCCTCACGCATCCGCTCCTCCCAGGTGATCCCCAGTGCGGTCAGCAGCGCGCCGGCCAACCCGATCAGCGCCCAGCGCGGCAGGGCTCCCCCGACGTAGGGCCCGACCTCGCGCAGCACGAGCACCGCCCCGACCGCGCCCCCCAGGGTGAGCAGGGCCGACCAGCGCAGCTGGGTCCCCAGCACGACCAGGACGAGGCAGACCAGGCCGAGCAGCAGGGCCCGCAGGGTCAGCGGCTCGTCGAGCACCCACAGCAGCGACGGGGTCAGGGCCAGTCCCAGGCCGGGCGTGAGGGCGCGGTGCGTCGACAGCGCCGGGCGTCGGCGCAGCTGCCAACCGCCGACCAGGAGCAGGGCCGTCGCCGCCGGCACCGTGTAGGGCTCGGGGGCGCCGACGCCCAGGTCGGCCAGCCGGACCCAGCTGGCCACCAGCAGCAGGGCACCACCGACCCAGCCGATCTCGCGGCGGTCGGCCCGCACCAGCGCGAGCAGGCTGGCCGCCGTGCCCGCGACGGTGAGCAGGACCGCCGCCCAGGACGCGGTCTGCGAGGGCGGGGCCGCCGCCACCCCGAGGACCCCGGCCGCCAGGGCGGCCGCGGCGCACCCGACCTCCCGGCCCACCGACCCGAGCCGGTGCACGCCCGAGGGCTGGGTGGTGCGCAGGAACGGCCCGCCGAGCAGCACGACCGACAGCACCAGCAGCGTGATCAGCGCCGACCAGGTCCCGGCGGTGTCGCGCAGCGCCAGGAGCGTCCAGGTCAGCCCGGCCAGGGTCAGGACGGCGACCAGCGCCGATCCCGCCGCGGTGGCGGGGTGCCGACTGCGCAGGGCCAGGGTCGCCGCCAGGCCGAGCGTGAGGGCCAGGGCGACCGCGGAGTGCGCCTCGGCGCCGGCGGAGAAACCGAGGGCGAGCGCGGCGGCCAGGCCCGCCGCCACCACGTCGAGCGGAGCGTCGGTCAGCAGCGCGCGGACCCCCACGCCGAGCAGCAGCACCAGCATCGCGGCCAGCACCAACCAGACCGGCACCGGGTAGAGCGCCGTGGTGGCCACCGCACCGAGGCCGGCCAGGAGGATCGCCGGGGTCAGCAGCCGGGCCGCAGCCGACGCACCCTTCTCGGTGCTGGTCGGCTCGGGTCGCCACAGCCACCCGACCGAGGCCGGCACGGCGAGGACGACCACGGCCACCGGCAGCAGCAGCCACGGGGCGGGGGACCCGACGGGCACGGCGGCCAGCCGGGCGGCGGGGTCGCCGTCCCAGGCCCGGGCCGCGACGTCGACGTACCGCGTCGCGAACCGCGCGGCCAGGTCGAGCCCGACGACGGCCAGCACCACCGCCCCGGCCCCGGCCGCGCCGACGCCGGCTCCTCCCCAGGGCCGGCCGAGCAGCACGACGACGGCGCAGGCGAGCGTGGTCGCGACCAGGAAGGTGACGGCGAGCAGGGTCGTCCCCTCGTCGTACGCAGGCGCGGTGAGCACGATCCCGAGCGACACACCGCCCGCGGCGGCGGCCAGGACCCGGAAGGCCACCGGCAGCGGCCGCACCGCGCTCACGGCGAGGACCATCGCGGCGGCGGCCACGAGCGGCCAGCCGTCCCCGCGGCCCCAGACCGAGGCCAGGTCGGCGTGCAGGCCGACCCGGGCGGTGCCTTCGGCGACGAGTGCGCACCAGGTCAGCGCAGCGACCAGGGCGGTGCCGGCCGTCGCGACGCGGAGCACGTCCGACCCGGGGCGAACCAGGAGGGCGAGTCCGGCCGCGGCGAGGCCGACCAGTGCCGTGGCGATGACCAGCCGGGGGGCCGGTCCGGCCCACTGCTGTCCGGTGAGTCCCAGCGCCGCCATCGCCGCGCCGACGACGACCACCGCCTCACCGCTGCCGAAGCCCCCGACCGGGGTGCTGCGCAGGACCACGACGGCGCCGGTGCCGGCAGCCGCCACCACCAGGCCCAGGACCAGGACGAGGCCCGCGGAGGAGAGCGGGCCGAACCAGTCCGCGTGCCAGGCGCCCAGGACGTCGAGGGACAGCAGGCCGAGGCTGACCAGTCCCAGCGACTCGGTCGCGACCCGCAGACCCCGGCCCGCCGTCCGCAGGGTCAGCCCCGCGGCGGCCGCGGTCAGCACGACCAGCGCCGTGGTGCGGCCGCCCACGCCGAGCACCGACCAGGCGACGGCCAGGAACACCACCGCGGCCACCAGCAGGCAGAGCGCGCCGAGGCCGAGCAGGATGCGGGGGATCGCGCTGGTCCGTACGCCGGTGGGTGCCGGGTCCGGAGCGCGCTCGGTGGTCGGCGCAGGGACCTGGTCGACGCCGCCCGGTCCGCCTGCCGCGCCCACCAGGACTCCTGTGGTGCGGGGGGCCGGGTCCAGGGTCACCGGGGCGGGGGTGAGCGCGCGCATCCGGGCCAGGACCTGGTCGGCTCGGGTGAGCGTGGCGAAGAGCTCCTGGCCCAGCGGGCCCTCGAGGCGGAGTCCGCAGCCCTGGCAGGCCGTAGCCCCGGGGACGAGGCGCGACCGGCAGTCCGGGCAGATCTGGGGGTCGGCGAAGATCATCATGGTTCCATGAACCCACACCGAGGCGGCCGAGCACCTCGGGTTCGGCACTCAGCCGCGGTGAGTACGGCGGCTCAGTCCCTCGCTCTGGGGAAAGGTGGACACTGAACTTCCGATAAGTTCAGCTATCATCTGAACATGTACGCGGTGATCGGGGACGTCGTCGCCTCCCGCGCTGCTCGCCGACCGGGCCGGTGCCCAGCGGCGGATCGGTGAGGTGCTGGCCGAGGTCGACCGCCTCGTGCCCGGGGTCCAGCCTCTCGAGGCCACCGTCGGCGACGAGTTCCAGGGTGCCTACGCCACCCTCGGCGAGGCCACCCGGGCCACCCTGCTGGTCCGGCTCGGGCTGCTCCCCGCGGTCGACGTGCGGTGCGGGATCGGGTTCGGGGAGACCACGGTCCTCGACGCCTCGAGTCGCCCGCTGCTGCAGGACGGACCGGCCTGGTGGGCGGCGCGGGAGGCCGTGGACTCGATGTCCGCACCCCGTCGCGCCGGCGTGCGCACGGCGTACGTCGGGCCCGGTGACGCCCTGGCCAACGCCCACCTGCTGTGCCGGGACGCCCTGGTCGACCGGCTCAGCGAACGGGGGTGGCGGATGCTACGACTGTCCTTGTGCGGGGAGTCGCAGACCGCGATCGCCGAGCGGGAGGGCGTGTCGAAGTCGGCGGTCTCCCAGCAGTTCGCCCGGGGGATCTCCGCGGTGCGCGACGCGCAGGACCTGGTGAAGGAGGAGCGGTGACCGAGGTCGGGGTGTGGCTGGTCGTGGTCGGCCTGTGCGACCTCGCCCGGGCCGCCCGCGACGTCACCACGGTGGCCCGCCGACTTCTCATGGTCGGGGTGGGGGCGTGCCTGTTCGGGTTCGCCGGGCTCGCCCTGGGGCTCGAGGACGGCGACCTCGTCGTCCTGCTCGTGGCGTGGATGTCGTTCTTCCTGCTCTGGCTGCTCGGCTCCGCGGCTGCCGTCGTGCCCGCCGGCACCCGGACCGCCGGCCGCGCCGCCGTCCGGGCCAGGACGCTCGCCTTCCTCGGCCTGGGCGGGGGACTGCTGGTGAGCCTGCTCCTCGGTGGCCGGGTCGACCTGCGCGACCGCGTCGTTGCCGGGTCCGCTCGGGGCGTCGGCCTGGACCGGGTGCTGCTGCTGGCCGGGGTCGCCGTCGCCCAGCTGGCCACCGCCAACGTCGCGGTCCGGCTGGTGCTCGACGCGGTCGGCGTGCCGGCCTCGACCAACGAGAAGCAGCTCAAGGGCGGCCGGATGCTCGGCCCGATGGAGCGGCTGTTCATCGTGGGTCTGGGCCTGGCCGGACACGCTCACCGCTGCCGCCGTCGTGGTGGCGGCCAAGGGCCTGCTCCGCTTCCCCGAGCTCCAGCGCGGCACCAGGACCGGGACCCGAGCGACATCACCGAGTACTTCCTGATCGGCTCCTTCGCCAGCTGGCTGCTCGCCCTGGGCGGCCTCGGCCTGCTCGCCCTCCACTGACCCGCGCGCCGCACGTGACCTGAACTTCGACCAAGTGAAGCCTCAGCCTTACTTCTCCGCCGACCCGTCACGTCTTGACGCCTCTACGGCCCCGACCCGTCACGTCTTGACGGCGGGTCGGGAAAACGCACACCGCAGGCCGCGTGGGACGCGACCTGCGGGGTGGTGCCGGGTGGCCAGGGGCGGGGTCGAACCGCCGACCTACCGATTTTCAGTCGGTCGCTCGTACCAACTGAGCTACCTGGCCGGGCCGGAGGATCGTACCCGACACCGCGGGTCCGGGCCGAATCGGGACGGTCGGGTCAGGCGGCGTCGGTGGCCGAGCGGACGACCTGGTCGTGTGCCAGCCGGGGGAGCCGGTCGTACCAGGCGTCCTCGCCCGGGTGGCCGATGTTGACCACGAGCACGGACTTCCAGCCGGTGCCCTCGAAGAACTCCTCGTCGAGCCCGGCCGCGTCGAAGCCGCCCATCGGGCCGGCGGCGAGACCGGCGGCGCGTACGCCGAGCAGGAAGTAGCCGACCTGGATCGCGGCGTTGAAGCGAGCCACCTCCTCGCGTGCTGTGTCGTCGGAGAATCGGTCCTTGAGGCCCGCGGCGTGCGGGAAGGTGACCTCGAAGTGCTCGTGGAAGTCGGTGTCCGCGGCGAGCACGGCGACCAGCGGGGCGTTCGCGGTCTTGTCGCGGTTGCCGTCGGCCATGTGCTTGAGCAGCCGGTCGCGACCCTCGTCGCGGACCAGCAGCACGCGGAGCGGCTGGGAGTTCATCGCGGTGGGGCCGAACTTGACCAGCTCGTAGATCGCGGCCACCTCGGCGTCGCTGACCGGCTCGTCGGTGAACGAGTTCGCGGTGCGCGCCTCGGTGAAGAGGAGATTCTGGGCCTCGGGGGCAAGGGCGAGAGTGTGCGTCATGCCCCGTACAACTACAGTTGAAGGTTCAATATTCCACGGCGCGATCTGCGCTTCCGCACACGACGAACGCCCCGGACCTGGTGGTCCGGGGCGTTCGCACGAGAGCGACCCCGACGGGACTCGAACCCGCGGCCTCCGCCGTGACAGGGCGGCGCGCTAACCAACTGCGCTACGGGGCCTGGAGGTACCGACGCCCGTGAGAGCGTCAGCGGTGGAACTCTAACAGCCTGACCGCTGCCCCCTGAAATCGAGGCGATCAGGCGTACCCCCAACGGGATTCGAACCCGTGCTACCGCCGTGAAAGGGCGGGGTCCTGGGCCGCTAGACGATGGGGGCCGGTGGTGCGACAACGGCGCAATCGTAGGGTCCGCGCTTCGGGCGGGACAACCCGGACCCTCGACGGGGAGGAAGACTGGGCTCGTGCGCATCGCCTGGCGGGAGCTGACCGCGGTGGCCGTGGGGGTGGTCGGCATCCTCGTGGTCGCCGCGCACGGCTACGGCTACCACCGCGACGAGCTGTACTTCATCGCGATCGGCGGCCACCCCGCCTGGGGGTACGTCGACCAACCGCCTCTGGTGCCCCTGCTCGCCCACGCGATGGACGCCCTCCCCGGCGGGCTCACCGTCTTCCGGCTCCCGTCGGCGCTGGCCACGGGACTGACGGTGCTGGTCACCGGGCTCACCGCGCGCGAGCTCGGGGCGGGTCGGGGCGGGCAGGTGCTGAGCGCCGCCTGCCTGGGGGTGAGCGCGGTGGCGGCGGCGACCGGGCACCTGGTCTCCACCACGGCGTACGACGTGCTGGCCTGGGCGGTCGTCGTGTGGCTGGCCGTCCGGGGCACGCTCCGCGACGAGCGCGCCTGGCTGCTGGCCGGGATCGCGGCCGGGGTGGGGCTGGAGGTGAAGTCGCTGATCGGGTTCCTGCTGCTCGCCCTTGGGCTCGGCGTGCTGCTGGTCGGCCCGCGGCGCCTGCTGCGCTCGCCGTGGGTGTGGGCCGGGGTGGCCGCCGCCGTGATTCTCAGCGCACCCAACCTGATCTGGCAGGCCACCCACGGCTGGCCCCAGCTCCGGCTGGCCGACGCCATCGCGGCCGGCGGGTCGGGCACCAGTGAGCCGCGGTGGCTCTTCGTGCCCTACCAGCTGGTGCTGGTCAGCCCGGTGCTCGTCCCGGTCTGGGTGGTGGGCCTGGTCCGGCTGCTCCGGTCCCCCGCGCTGCGACCCGTGCGGTTCGTGGGCGTCGCCTATCTGCTGCTCCTGGTCACCTTCCTGGTCACCGCGGGGAAGCCGTACTACCTGGCCGGGATGTTCCCGGTGCTGCTGGCCGCCGGGGCCGACCCGGTGGTCGCCTGGGCGAGCAGCCGGCTCCGGACCGGTGTCCTGGTCGCGGCGCTCGCCCTGAGCCTGGTCGTCTCCGCGGTCCTGTTCCTCCCCGTCGTCCCGGCGGACCGGCTGGCGGGGACGCCCGTCCCGGTCGTCAACTACGACGCGGGGGAGACGGTCGGGTGGCCCCGGTTCGTGGCCACCGTCGCCGGTGCGGCCGACCGGTTGCCGGCCGACGGCTCCCGGGTGGTGCTGACCGGCAACTACGGCGAGGCGGGTGCGCTGATGCGCGCGCGCCCGGACCTCGGTGTGTACAGCGGCCACAACGCGCTGTGGGACATCGGGCCGCCCCCGGCCGGTGCCGACCCGGTCGTGGCCGTGGGGCTGGACCGGGACCGGCTGCAGGAGCTGTTCCGCAGCGTGCGGCCCGTGGCGGTGGTCGACAACGGAGTCGGTCTGGACAACGAGGAGCAGGGTGAGCAGGTGTGGCTCTGTGCCGGGCTGCGGCGGCCGTGGGACCAGGTGTGGCCGAGCCTGCGGCGACTGGGGTGAGGGATCGACTGGGGCAGCCCGGCAGGATGGCCGGGTGATCACGATGAGCCGCGAGCGCTTCGAGGAGCTGGTGGCCGACGCGCTCGACACCGTCCCCGACCGAGCTCGCCCGGCTGATCGACAACTGCGTGGTCCTGGTCGAGGACGACGCGCCGGCGGGGGACCCCGAGCTGCTCGGGCTCTACGAGGGCATCCCGCTCACCGAGCGCGACTCGGCGTACACGATGGCGATGCCGGACCGGATCACCGTGTTCCGCAACCCCACCCTGGCCATCTGCGACACCGATCAGGACGTGGTGGAGGAGGTCGGGATCACCGTGGTCCACGAGATCGCGCACCACTTCGGGATCGACGACGACCGGTTGCACGACCTCGGGTACGCCTGAGGCGGGACCAGGCCGTCAAGACGTGACGGCTGGGCCGCCGGGGAGCGTCAAGACGTGACGACTCGGGCCCGCTGGGGCGTCAAGACGTGACGGGTCGGCTGGGTCAGGTGGCCAGGGCGAAGCCGACCGCGCAGGCGGCCAGCGCGGTCGGGACGGTGAGCAGGACCACCACCGTGCCCAGCCGCGGACCGCGGCCGTGGGTCTGCACCGCGAACGCGGAGTACGTCGTCAGGGCGCCGCAGAATCCCACGCCGACCAGGGCCAGCTGGTGCGGGCCGAGGGCGAGCCCGGTGAACAGGCCGAGCAGGAACGAGCCGGCCACGTTGACCCCGATGGTGCCCCACGGCACGCCGGCGGACGGGTCGAGCAGCCGGCCCGCGGCGTACCGCACGGGGGCGCCGACGGCAGCGCCGAGGGCGACCAGCAGCAGGGTCACAGGTCCCCTCCCGCGGCCTCGACCTCGGCCCGACGGGCCAGGGTGGAGACGTGGTCGGCCATCGCGACCGCGAGCAGGCAGGCGGCCAGGGTGCCGACCAGGTAGGTCAGCGCCAGGCCGGTGTGACCGCCGCCCAGCAGCGCCCGGGACTCCTCGGCGTACGCCGACAGGGTCGTGTAGCCGCCCAGCACGCCGGTGCCGAGCGCCGGGGGGAGCAGGGCGCTGCGGCGCACCAGGGGCCAGGCCGGGAGCAGGGCGAGCAGGGCCGAGCCGGTCACGTTGATCGCGAACGTGGTCCAGGGGAAGTGGCCGTCGACCACCGGGACGAGCTGGCCGAGCCCCCACCTCAGGCTGGCCCCGACGGCGCCGCCCAGGGCCACCACCAGCAGGGCCGCGGGCCAGGCGGGCAGGCCCGGTCCGGGGGCGGGGGTGGTCACGACGCTCAGCCTAGGCGGTACGGCTCGGGGGCCAACCTGCTGGAAATGTCTGGTTCGGGACATGACTCGGCGTCGAGTTCCCGGGTTGAGGGGGTACGGGCAACGGGGCCCGGCCGACGCGGCCACCACCGGCCACACCGAGGGTCACCGCGTGGTCTCCCTCGCCCGTGGCCGCCTCCTCGGTGCTGCGGGACGCCGCCACTCCCTCCCCCGGCCAGCTCACCCGCCGCTGACCCGACCCGGGCCGGGGTGGTGCGGTCGGACAGAATGCTGGGATGACTGACATCGCATGGACCGCGTCGGGCGAGTACGCCGACATCCGCTACGAGACGACCGAGGACGGGATCGCCAAGATCACGATCTGTCGCCCCGAGGTCCACAACGCGTTCCGTCCGCAGACCCTCATCGAGGTCTCGCACGCCCTGACCGTGGCGCGGGAGGACGAGTCGGTCGGCGTCATCGTCCTCACCGGCGAGGGCGACCAGGCGTTCTGCTCCGGCGGGGACCAGCGGGTCCGCGGGGACTCCGGCTACAAGACCGACGAGGGGGCCACCGGCCGCTTCCACGTCACCGACCTGCACGTGCAGATGCGCCGCTGCCCCAAGCCGATCGTGGCCATGGTCGCCGGCTGGGCGATCGGCGGCGGGCACGTCCTGCACCTGGTCTGCGACCTGACCATCTCCGCGGACAACGGCCGGTTCGGCCAGGTCGGGCCCAAGGTGGGCTCGTTCGACGGCGGCTTCGGCGCGAGCATCCTCAGCGACCTGGTCGGGCCGAAGAAGGCCAAGGAGATCTGGTTCCTCTGCCGCCAGTACGACGCCCAGCAAGCGCTCGAGATGGGTCTGGTCAACACCGTCGTCCCGCTCGCCGACCTCGAGCGGGAGACCGTGCAGTGGTGCCGGGAGATGCTCCAGCTCTCGCCGTTCGCCCTGCGGATGCTCAAGGCCAGCTTCCACGCCCACGAGGACGGGTACGCCGGGATCCAGCAGCTGGCCCACGACGCCAACCTGCTGTTCTACGGCTCCGACGAGGCCCAGGAGGGACGCGAGGCGTTCAAGGCCAAGCGCCGCCCGGAGTTCGAGCGCTTCCCGCACCGCGCCTGAGCCCGACCCGCCCTTCATGGTCGCGCGAGCCGTCGTTCGTGGTTTCTACGAACCACGAACGACGGCTCGCGCCGCCGCGAAGGGCGGCTCGGCGCTAGACGTTGCGGCGGTACTGGCCGCCGACCTCGAAGAAGGCGTCGGTCACCTGCTCCAGCGAGCAGACCCGGGCGGCGTCCATCAGCACGGCGAACACGTTCCCGCCCGACACCGCGGCGTCCTTGAGCCGGGCCAGCGCGTGGCGCGGCCTCGTCCCGGTGGGTCTCCTGGTAGGCCGCGACGCGGTCGAGCTGGGAGCGCTTCTCCGCCTCGGTGGCCCGGGCCAGCTCGACGGGGTGCTCCTCCTCGCCCTCGGAGGCGGGCCGCCGGAAGGTGTTCACCCCGATGATCGGCAGTGACCCGTCGTGCTTGCGGTGCTCGTAGAGCATCGACTCGTCCTGGATCCGGCCGCGCTGGTAGCCGGTCTCCATCGCGCCGAGCACGCCGCCGCGCTCGTTGATGCTGTCGAACTCCGCCAGCACGGCCGCCTCGACGAGGTCGGTGAGCTCGTCGATGACGTACGAGCCCTGCAGCGGGTTCTCGTTCATCGCCAGGCCCCACTCGCGGTTGATGATCAGCTGGATGGCCAGGGCGCGGCGCACCGACTCCTCGCCGGGAGTGGTGACCGCCTCGTCGAAGGCGTTGGTGTGCAGGGAGTTGGCGTTGTCGTAGATCGCGATCAGGGCCTGCAGGGTGGTGCGGATGTCGTTGAAGTCCATCTCCTGCGCGTGCAGGGAACGCCCGCTGGTCTGCACGTGGTACTTCAGCTTCTGCGAGCGCTCGTTCGCGCCGTACTTCTCCTTCATCGTGATGGCCCAGATCCGGCGGGCCACGCGCCCGATGACGGAGTACTCCGGGTCCATCCCGTTGGAGAAGAAGAAGGACAGGTTGGGGGCGAAGTCGTCGATGGCCATGCCCCGGGCGAGGTAGGCCTCGACGTAGGTGAACCCGTTGGCCAGGGTGAAGGCAAGCTGGCTGATCGGGTTCGCCCCGGCCTCGGCGATGTGGTAGCCGGAGATGGAGACCGAGTAGAAGTTGCGGACCCTGCGCTCGATGAACCACTCGGCGATGTCGGCCATCATCCGCAGGCTGAACTCCGTGGAGAACAGGCACGTGTTCTGCCCCTGGTCCTCCTTGAGGATGTCGGCCTGCACGGTGCCGCGCACGTTCTCCAGCGCGTACGCCGTGAGGGTCGCCCGCTCCTCGGTCGTCGGCTCGCGGTCGTGCTCGGCCACGAAGGCGTCGGCCTGCTGGTCGATCACGGTGTTGAGGAAGAACGCGAGGATCGTCGGCGCGGGACCGTTGATGGTCATCGACACTGATGTTGTCGGACTGACCAGATCGAAGCCGTCGTACAGCGCCTTCATGTCGTCGAGGGTCGCCACGGAGACCCCCGACGTGCCGACCTTGCCGTAGATGTCGGGCCTGAGCCCGGGGTCGCGGCCGTACAACGTCACGGAGTCGAAGGCGGTGGAGAGTCGGGTCGCCGGGTTGCCGGCCGAGAGCAGCTTGAACCGCCGGTTGGTGCGGAACGGGTCGCCCTCCCCGGCGAACATCCGGGCGGGGTCCTCGTCGTCCCGCTTGAAGGGGAACACCCCGGCGGTGAAGGGGAAGAACCCGGGCAGGTTCTCGCGCCGGAAGAACCGGACCAGCGCGCCGTGGTCGGTGAAGCGGGGCAGGGCGACCCGGGGGACGCGGTTCCCGGACAGGGACTCGCGGGTCAACGTCGTGCGCAGCTCGCGTCCCCGGACGACCACGGTCTGCTCGTCGCCGGAGTAGGACTCCACGACGGCCGGCCACTCCTCGAGCTGGCGGGCCACGGCGGCGGGCAGGTCGTCCCCGGCGGCCCGGCGCGCGTCGTCGAGCGGCCCGGCGTCGTCGAGCTCGGCGGCGACCAGGTCCAGCCGCTGCACCCGGGCCGCGGCCTCGGCCACCCGCTCGGTCTCGGCGTGGAAGCCGCGGACGGTCTCGGTGATCTCGGCCAGGTAGCGGACCCGCGCCGAGGGCACGACCTGACGGATCCCCGAGGAGGAGCGCACCGACACCGCGGGCAGGACACCCTCGCCGAGGGCGAGCCCGTGCGTGGCCAGCAGGCCGCGCAGCTCCTGGTAGAGCGCGGTCACCCCGTCGTCGTTGAAGGTGGCCGCGGAGGTGCCGAAGACGGGCATGTCCGCGGGCTGCTTGCCGAACGCGCCACGGTTGCGGACCATCTGGCGTCCGACGTCACGCAGCGCGTCCATCGCCCCGCGCCGCTCGAACTTGTTGACGGCCACGACGTCGGCGAAGTCGAGCATGTCGATCTTCTCCAGCTGCGAGGCGGCGCCGAACTCCGGCGTCATGACGTACAGCGAGGCGTCGACGTAGGGCACGATCGCGGCGTCGCCCTGGCCGATGCCCGGGGTCTCCACGACGACGAGGTCGAAGCCGGCCGCCGTGAGCACCTCGATCACCTGGGGCAGGCACTCGGGCAGCTCGTGGGCCCCGCGGGTGGCCAGGGAGCGGAAGAACACCCGGTCCCCGTCGAGGGAGTTCATCCGGATCCGGTCCCCGAGCAGCGCGCCCCCGCCGCGTCGGCGGGTGGGGTCGACCGCGACGACCGCGACCCGGACCTTGTCCTGCTGGTCGACACGGAGCCGTCGGAGGAGCTCGTCGGTCAACGACGACTTGCCCGACCCGCCGGTGCCGGTGATGCCCAGCACCGGGACGGTGCGCGAGGCCGCGACGGCGGCGAGGCGCTCGGCCATGTCGTGGGGCAGCCGGCCCTGCTCGGCGGCGGTGAGGGCACGGGCCACCGCGAGCCGGTCGCCGGAGAGGACCGCGTCGGCGTCGACCGGGTGCAGGTCCCACAGGTCGACGTCGCACCGGGCCACGACGGAGTTGACCATCCCGACCAGGCCCATCCGCTGGCCGTCCTCGGGGGAGAAGATCAGCACCCCGCTCTCGCGCAGCCGGGCGATCTCGTCGCCCACGATGACTCCGCCCCCGCCGCCGACGACCTTGACGTGGTCGGCGCCCTGGGCGCGCAGCAGCTCGACGAGGTACTCGAAGTACTCCACGTGGCCGCCCTGGTAGGAGGAGACCGCGACACCGTGCGCGTCCTCCTCCAGCGCCGCGTCCACGACCTCCTGGACCGAGCGGTTGTGGCCGAGGTGGACGACCTCGCAGCCCTGGCTCTGGAAGATCCGCCGCATGATGTTGATCGAGGCGTCGTGGCCGTCGAAGAGCGCGGAGGCGGTCACCAGACGTACCGGCCGGGCGGGGACGTGCAGCGCGGACATGGGCACCTCGCAAAACTCGTTGGACATCCTAGTACTCAGCGTACGGCGCATCCCCGGCCCGCGCGCGCAGCTCGGTCAGCAACCGGGTCAGCCGAGCCACCTCGGGGGCCTCGAGCCCCGGCTGCTCGAAGACGTCGGTGTTGAGCCGCTCGGTGGCCGCGGCCACCACCGCCCGTCCCTCGTCGGTGATCGAGGCCAGCACCAGCCGGCGGTCGCTGACCGGGCGGGTGCGGGCCACGAAGCCCTGCCGCTCCAACCGGTCCACCGCGCTGGTGACGCTGGTGGCGTGCACCTGGAGCAACGAGCCCAGCCGGGACATCGGCAGGGAGCCGCTGGAGGTGAAGGCCAGGAGCCGGAGCAGCTCGAAGCGGGCGAAGGTGAGATCGAGCGGCCGGACGACGGCGTCGATCCGCTCCAGCAGGAGCTGCTGCACGCGGACCAGGGAGGTCACCATCGCCATCCCGTCGGCCGCCTCCGCCCAGCCGTGGTGCACCCACTGGCGACGTGCCTCCGCGATCGGGTCGCGGCTCCCGGCGGTGCTCACATGGCCTCCCGGGGGCAGACGTGGACCTCGGCATCCTACGATCCGGACCAGACCAGGTCTGACCTCCTCCGGCCCGTCGAGGCCCGGGGGCCGCCCCGCACGCCGAAGGGTGAGCGGCGGTGGTCCCGGTCAGACAGACTGGCCGGGACCCTGCACCGTCGACCGACACCCCTGGGGAGGCGCATCCGCGATGAGCACGCCCCTGGCCAGCCGCCGCGCCGCCGAGCGCGCCCGGTGGCCGTCCCGGGCACAGGTCCTGGTCCAGGTGCTGGCAGGTCTGATGGTCGCGGTCGGCGTGGTCGTCCTGGCGGGCTGGTTCCTGCACCTCGAGCCCCTGGTCCGACTCGGGCCCGGCAGCCACACCATGAAGGCCCTGACCGCACTCGGCGTGCTGCTGCTCTCACTGGGGCTGCTGGCCGGCAACGGCCGGCTCGCCGTCGCGGCGTACGCGGTGGTGCTGGCAGGCTCCCTGGCGGTGCTGGTCGAGCGGGTCCTGGTGGTCGACCTGCGTCTGGACAACCTGCTGGTCCGCGACTGGATCGCCTCGACGCCGTACCCCGGTCGTCCGGCCGAGATCACGGCGGCGGCGCTGACGCTGCTGGCCCTGGCCGGGTTGACCCTGCGCGCGGGGATGCGCGTGGTGCCCCAGCGGCGGCGGGCGCCGCGCTGGTGGCCGGGCTGCTGGCGATCTACGGCTACCTGTACCGCGTCGACTCGTTCTACGAGGTCGGTCCGTACTCCACGATGTCCGCCGAGACGGCGGTCTGCATGGTCCTGCTGGCCGTGGCGACCATGGTCGCGGTGCCGTACGGCGTGCTGCAGTGGATCGCCTTCGGGCGCGACCCGGGCGCGGCGCTGCAGCGGGCCCTGGTGCCGGTCGCGGTGGTCCTGCTCCCCCTCGGCGGACTGATCCGGGTCTGGAGCCACGAGCAGCTCTACGGGACCGAGGTCGGTGCCGCGCTGCTGGTCACCTTCGTCGGCCTGGTCGTGGTCACCGTGGCCTACCGGGTGGGGGTGATGGCGCTGCGGATGGACCGGGAGCGGGACGCCCTGCTGGACGAGCTGCACCGGGTGAACGCCGAGCTCGAGGACCGGGTGCGGGCCCGCTCCCACCAGCTGAACCGTCAGCGCACCAAGCTCGCGCTGCTCGAGGAGCGCGACCGGATCGCCCGCGACCTGCACGACCGGGTCATCCAGCGGATCTTCGCCGCCGGGCTCCAGGTGACGGCGCTGAGCCGCACCGTGCAGCGGGACGGCGCGCGCTCCGGTGAGCCCGCTCCCTCCCCGCGCCGGCGGTGAACCTGGCCGTCAACCTGGACACGATCGCCACCGAGCTCGACCTCGCCATCCGCGAGCTGCGCAACTCGATCTTCGAGCTCAGCACGGTCGACGACCACGACGGCGTCGAGCAGGTCGTCCGGGACATCGCGGCTCGGGCCTCCCGCATCCTCGGCTTCATGCCCCGGGTCTCGGTCGGCGGCCAGGTCGCCGGGATGCGTCCCGACCTGGTGGCCCAGCTCGCCTCCGTCGTGCAGGAGGGGCTCTCCAATGTCGCCCGGCACGCCCGGGCCTCGGGTGCGGAGGTCGTGGTGCACGCCACGGCCGACGAGCTGGAGGTACGCGTCGTCGACGACGGCGCCGGGATGCCCGACCCGCCGCCGCGCAGCAGCGGGATCAGCAACCTGATGAGCCGGGCCCGTGGGCTGGGCGGCACGGCGACCTGGGCCGCGAATTCGCCCGGCGGCACGGTGCTGTCCTGGCGGGTGCCGACGAGCGTCGACCCCGGCCATGTGGCCGACACGTTCGTCGCCGCCCTGGACCAGGACCGGGACCAGGACCGGGACCGGGGCGAGGACCGTCGGGAGACCCCGGTCAGGGGGTGACGGCCAGCGCGTCGAGCACCCGTCGGGCCAGCTCGAGGTCGCCCTCGACCTCCACCGCAGCACCCTCGGCCGCGCGACGACCGCCGACCAGGACCAGGAAGGTCTCGGTGTCGGTCCGCAGCCTGACCGTCGGCCGGTCCGGCGGCTCGCCGGAGTCATGCCCCGGCCGTCCTCCCCGACCACGGCCCAGGCGGTGAGGCTGGTCGGCCCGGACACCTCCAGGACCAGGCTGGTCCCGGGTGGGGCCGCGGCGCGCTTGCCCAGGACGAACGGCAGCGACTGCGCGAGCGAGCCCAGGCAGTGCGCGGCCGCGGCCGTGCCGAGACCCCCCGGACGTTCGACGGCACGACGGACGTCCTGCTCGTGCATCCACAGGTCCAGCGGACGGTTGGACAGCAACCGTTCCCAGGTCCAGCCCGCGACCGCGGCGAACCCGGGCCCGGGGGCGGACCCGTCGGGCGGTGCGGCGCTCAGGGCGGCGTACCGCACCGCGACCGCGCGGTCGAGCTCGTCGACCACCGCCTCGGCCGTCCAGTCCTGGCGGGCCGTCACCCCGGACTCGGTGAACCGGCCCATCGCCCCGCGCACGTGCGGCGGGTCGGTGGACGGGGGCCGGCTCGGGGGCTGGGGCAGCTCGGCGAGCTCGGACTCCAGGTGGGCCAGGTGCGCGGCGACCGCGCGGACGTCCCACCCGGGCAGGTCGGTCGGGCGGGTCCAGTCCTCGGCGTCCAGGGAGCGCAGCAGCAGCACCGTCTCCGCAGCGGCCTCGTGCCACAGCTCGACGAGCTCGCTGACCCGGTCGCCGGTGCTCACGGGCTGACCAGCGGCGGGGTGCGGGGCGAGGTCAGCCAGGTGGTGATGAAGTCGGTGAGGTCGGTGCCGGACCGCGCACCGGCCCAGCCGATCCAGTCGGCACGGTTGCTGGTGGCGTCGCGGCGCTCGGCCGGCCAGGCCCGCCACAGGTCGGCGAACACCGCGTCGCCCAGGCTGGCCCTGAGCTGGTCGAGCATCAGGGCTCCGCAGTAGTAGACGCAGGCGTCCCCGAACTCGCCCTTGTCGTACTCGCCCGGCGGTCCGTCCTCGCGCCGCCAGCGGTTGTCGTTGGCCACCAGCAGCGCGCGCCAGTCAGCCATCGAGCGTCCCCCGTGCTCTGCCTCCCAGCGCAGCTGGGCGTACATCGTCCAGGACTCGTTGAGCCACAGGTCCTTCCAGGTGTCCGGCGTGACCGTGTCGCCGTACCACTGGTGGCCGAGCTCGTGCATCAGGACGGACCGGCCGTAGAAGCCCTGCTGGAGCAGCTCGCGGCTCATCGTGACCAGGGTCTGGGTCTCCATCGCCGACCCCCGGGAACCACGACGACGCCGGCCTGGTCGAAGGGGTACCGGCCGAGGTGCCCCTCGAGCCAGCCCACCAGCCGGCCCACCCGGGCGGCGTGGCGGCGCAGGGTGGCGTCGGCGTCCGAGGGCAGCCAGTTCTGCACCCGCAGGCCGTGCGGGCCGGTACGGGTCTGCCGCACGTAGTCGCCGATGGCCAGGGTGACCAGGTACGCCGCGGCGGGGTCGTGCAGCCGCCAGCGCGTGACCGTGCGGTGAGCCGTCCGCTTCGTGTGCCGCAGGGTGCCGTTGAAGATCCCGGTCCACTTCCTCGGCACCGACACCCGCGCGTCGTAGAACGCCTTGTCGGAGGGGTGGTCGCTGACCGGGAACCAGGTCAACGCACCGTACGGCTCCTGCATGGTCCAGACCTGGCCGTCGGCCTCGGTCCGCCAGCCGACCCGGGCGACGTCGTCGCGCGTGGCCGGACCGGAGACCGGACGCGGCGAGCCGTGGTAGCTGATGACGAGCCGGTGCACGGAGTCCGCGGCCAGGGTCGCCCCCGCCCGCACCACGAGGTGGTTCCCGGGGTGGTCGGCCCGCACCGTGCTGCCGTCGAGGCTGACCTCGGTCACCTCCAGCGGGCGACCCAGGTCGAGCCGCACCCGGCGGGTGTCGGTGGTGGCCCGGAACACCAGCGTCGTGGTGCCGTGCAGGAGACGTCGTCGGGGGGCCCAGGACAGGTCCAGCCGGTAGTGCAGGGCGTCGAGCCTGGGGTCGCCCTTCGCCGGGTAGTACGGGTCCGCCCGGGGGGTGGACACCGCGGCGGCCCAGCGGGCCGGCACCGGCGAGGTGGAGGCGGCCGGGGCGGGGGCCGGGGCGGGGGCTGGGGCTCCTGCGGCCGGCCCGCCGGCGAGGGCCGCGCCCAGCGCCAGGGCCGCAGCCAGGCCGGAGGTCAGGAGCAACGTCGGGCGGGGGTGACGCATGGGACCTCGGTTCCTCGGGCAGTCGGCACTGCTGCTTGCGCACCCTACGTCCCGGGCCCGGGCACGGGTAGACTTTCGCACTCCTGGCCGCCCGCGTCTCCTGGCGGCTGCCTGAACAGCCCCACCGTGGTGCGCCCGCCGACGTCGGACGCTGGACCAGAGAGCGGGCTCCCCCGAGAAGAGTCCTCGTGCCTGATCCGCAACCGTCGCGTGCTGCCCGGTCCCCCCGGGGCTCCCGATCGCTGTCCTTCGCCGAGATGGGCCTGCCCGCCAAGGTGATCGCCGCCCTGGTGCTGGAGGACATCGAGACGCCGACCCCGGTGCAGCAGGCCGTGATCCCCGACGCGATGGCCGGGCACGACGTGCTGGGCCGGGCGCAGACCGGGTCGGGCAAGACCCTGGCCTTCGGGATCCCGATCGTGGCCCGGCTGGCCGGCGAGAAGAGCCGCATCCACCGCCCGCGCGCGCTGATCATCGTGCCCACCCGCGAGCTCGCCGGGCAGGTCGAGAAGTCCCTCGAGCTGGTCGCCCGGGCGGTCCGGCTGCGGATGGCCACGGTGTACGGCGGCACCCGGTACGACAAGCAGATCGCCCAGCTGCGGCGCGGCACCGACATCGTGGTGGCCACCCCCGGGCGGCTCCAGGACCTCATCGACAAGGGGATCCTGCTGACCGACGACGTCGAGGTCACGGTGCTGGACGAGGCCGACCACCTGTGCGACCTGGGGTTCTACCCCGCCGTCGACGCCCTGCTCGCGCTGACACCCGAAGGTGGGCAGCGGATGCTGCTCAGTGCCACCCTGGACGGCGACGTCGACCGGCTGGTGCGCACGCACCTGCGCCACCCGCGGCTGCACGAGGTCGACTCCTCCTCGGCCAGCGTCACGACGATGGCCCACCACGTGCTGGTGGTCGGCGGCTTCAAGGACAAGGTCGAGGCCGCGGTCGCGCTGGTCGAGGCCAACCCGCGCTCGATCGTGTTCACCCGCACCCGGGAGGGCGCCACCGACCTCCGGGACGCCTTCGCGGCGGCGGGCCTGTCCGCGGTCGACCTGCACGGGAACCTCTCCCAGCACGTCCGGGAGCGCAACCTGGAGCGGTTCTCCTCGGGCCGGGCCCAGGTCGTCGTGGCCACCGACGTGGCCGCGCGCGGCATCCACGTCGACCACGTGGAGCTGGTCATCCACTTCGACCCGCCCAACGACCCCAAGGCCTACCTGCACCGGTCCGGTCGCACCGCCCGGGCCGGGGAGAAGGGCGGGGTGGTCACCATCGCGACGCCGCGTCAGGTGGGCGTGGTGGTCTCGATGCAGAAGCAGGCCGGCGTCCAGGCTCGCCAGCACGACCTCCGCACCACCCCCAGACCGCTCACGGCGGCGTCCCTGGCCGACTCCGGCACGGCGGCCCCGGAGGCTCGGGTCCCGCGCGAGCACCGACCGGGGGCGTCCCGGACGCCGTCCGTCGGCAGCGGCCGGCCGCCGCAGCGCGGGTCCGGACGTCCCGCCCGGGACGGCGGCAAGCCGTGGGAGAAGCGCGAGGACCGGCCGGCCCGTCCCGCCCGGGACAACGACCGACCCTGGGAGAAGCGCGAGGGACGCACCGCCCGTCCTCCCCGCGACGGGAAGCCGAAGGTCAGGCGCGAGGAGCGTCCGTCCGCCCCGAGCGAGAGCCCCGCGGCGACCCCGGTCAGCAGTCCTGCCCCCGAGCGTCCGGCCGGGCGGAGCAAGGCCGCCCGGCCCGCGGGCAAGGGCAAGCCCAAGACCGGCGCGAAGGCACGCTGGACCAAGAAGGACCGCGACCGGCGCCGCTGAACGGGCGCCGGTCGGGCGGGGTCAGAAGCAGGACTCCGGCAGGTCCATCAGGGACAGGTCCACGGCCTCGGCGATGGCGCGCTCCGCGGTGATCTTCGGCAGCACCGTGCGCGCGAAGAACTGTGCGGCGGCGACCTTGCCCTCGTAGAAGTCCTTGTCCTTCGCACTGACCTCGCCACCGAGCGCGGCCAGGGCCACGTCGGCCTGGCGCAGCAGCAGCCAGGAGCAGACCAGGTCGCCGATCGCCATCAGCAGCCGGCTGGTGTTCAGCCCGACCTTGTAGATGTTGCGCAGGTCGCCGCCCTCGGCGTTGACGTCGGCCGACATCAGCTGCCCGACCATCGCCGCGACGATCGCGTTGCTGTCCTCCAGGGCGGTGGCGAGCAGCCCGCGCTCGACCTTGAGCCGGCCGTTGCCCGCCTCGCTCTCCAGGAACGCCTCGATCTGCCCGGCCAGGTGACCGAGCGCCACGGCCTGGTCCTTGACGATCTTGCGGAAGAAGAAGTCCTGGCCCTGGATGGCGGTGGTGCCCTCGTAGAGGGTGTCGATCTTGGCGTCCCGGACGTACTGCTCGATCGGGTAGTCCTGGAGGAACCCCGACCCGCCGAAGGTCTGCAGCGACTCGGTGCCGAGCAGGACCCACGAGCGCTCCGAGCCGTAGCCCTTGACGATCGGCAGGAGCAGGTCGTTGACCCGCTCGGCCAGCTCGTCGGTCTCCCCGCGGTGCTCGGCCAGCATCACCTGGTCCTGCCAGCTCGCGGTGTACAGGACCAGGGCGCGGAGCGCCTCGGCGTGCGACTTCTGCGTCATCAGCGACCGGCGGACGTCGGGGTGGTTGCTGATGGTCACCCGCGGCGCGGTCTTGTCGGCGGCCCGGGTCAGGTCGGCGCCCTGCTGCCGGGTCTTGGCGTACTCGAGGGCGTTGAGGTAGCCCGCCGACAGGGTGGCGATGGCCTTGGTGCCCACCATCATCCGGGCGTTCTCGATCACCTGGAACATCTGGGCGATGCCGTCGTGCACCTCGCCGAGCAGCCAGCCGACCGCGGGCTCGTCGGCGCCGAAGGTCACCTCGCAGGTGTTGGAGACCTTGATCCCCATCTTGTGCTCGACGTTGGTGACGTGGGCCCCGTTGCGGGTGCCGGTCAGCTCGCCGGTCTCCAGGTCGAAGTTCAGCTTGGGCACCACGAACAGCGACAGTCCCTTGGTGCCGGGGCCACCGGCGCCCTCGACGCCGGAGGGCCGCGCCAGCACGAGGTGGATGATGTTCTCGCTCATGTCGTGCTCGGCCGAGGTGATGAAGCGCTTGACGCCCTCGATGTTCCAGGAGCCGTCCTCGTTCGCGGTGGCGCGGGTGCGTCCGGCGCCGACGTCGGAGCCGGCGTCGGGCTCGGTGAGCACCATGGTCGCGCCCCACTGCCGCTCGACCATGATCTCGGCGATGCGCTTGTCGCGGTCGTTGCCGTTGCGGTGCACGACGGAGGCGAAGCTGGGGCCGGCGGAGTACATCCACACGGGGGCGTTGGCGCCGAGCACGAGCTCGCCGATGGCCCAGTTCAGGGTGGCCGGGGCCGGCTGGCCGCCCATCTCGGCGGGGATGGCGAGCCGGAAGAACTCCGAGTCCATCCAGGCCTGGTAGGACTTCTTGAACGACTCGGGAAGGTTCGCGGTGCCGGTCTCGGGGTCGAAGACCGGTGGGTTGCGGTCGCTGTCCTCGTAGGAGACGGCCAGGTCCTCGCGGGCCATCCGGTCGACCTCGGCGAGGATCGTGCGCGCGGTGTCCGCGTCGACGTCCTCGAAGGGCCCGGTGCCCAGCACGTCCTGACGGCCCAGCACCTCGAAGAGGTTGAACTCGATGTCGCGCATGTTGCTCTTGTAGTGGCTCACTTCTGCCCCTCGTGACGACGTGGATCGTTGCTTTGGCTACCGGTCAGTAACTTAAGTATGCAACGTGTTCTCATTCGGCACAAGCAGAACGTCCGGAGCCGGGAAAACGACAGCTCCCCCCGGGATCACCGGGGGGAGCTGCGAAGTTCCAGGAGGCCGTCAGCCGAGACTCACGACCTGGAGGTCACTTGAAGACGTCCTTGACCTTCTCGCCGGTCTGCTTGACGTCGGCCGACTTCTTGTCGGTCGTGCCCTCGGCCTCCATGCGCTCGTTGCCGGTGGCCTCGCCGGTCTTCTCCTTGGCGGTGCCCATCGCCTTCTCGGCGGCGTTCTTGATCTTGTCGGTGGCGCTCATGTGGTTCTCCTTCGCGCGGTAGGTGCTGACATGTCTCATCTACCCGGCGAGACCGGGCCTATGCGGCCTTGTCCTGAGAAGTTGGTGAGAGGTGGCCCCGACGCCAGTGGCCTCGGTCACGCCCCGCCTCTGAGAGGATGACCGGGTGCGCGTCTCAGCGAAGTCCGACTACGCCCTCCGGGCCCTGATCGAGCTCGCCGTGCGCCCCGACGGGTCTCCGGTCAGCGCCGAGGAGCTCGGCCGGCTCCAGGGCATCCCGCACGGGTTCCTCCAGGCGATCCTGGCCGACCTGCGCCGGGCCGGCATCGTCGCCAGCCAGCGTGGGCAGTCCGGCGGGTGGCGGCTGGCCGGCGAGGCCACCGACGTGACGGTGGCCGACGTGATCCGGGCCGTCGACGGACCGTTGGTCAGCGTCCACGGCGAGCGGCCCGAGGCGGTCTCGTACAACGACTCCGCCGAGGCGCTCCAGCTCGTGTGGATCGCGGCTCGCAGCAGCCTGCGCGACGTCTGCGAGCAGGTCACCATCCGTGACCTGGCCCAGCGCAGCCTGCCGGCGGCGGTGGCCGCACGGACCAAGGACGAGGACGCGTGGCAGCCGCACTGAGCGCGTAGTCGGCGGCGTACCCTCGCGGCCATGCGTCTCGGTGTGCACCTCGCGGGCGTCGACGTCGCCGGAGGCCCCGGTCGCCTCCGCCCCCGGCTGGCCGACCTCGGAGCAGCCTGCGACGACGTCGGGATCGACGTGCTCTCGCTGCTCGACCACGTCCTGCAGCCGGGCTTCCTCGGTCCGGTCCACGATCCCGTGCTGGACGGGTACACGACGCTGGGCTTCCTGGCCGGGCACACCACCGGACCCGACCTGCAGCTGCTCGTGACGGGGGTGACCTACCGCCCACCCGCCCTGCTGGCCAAGGTCGTGGCCACCCTCGACGTGCTGTCGCAGGGCCGCGCCGTCCTCGGCCTGGGGGCCGGGTGGTCCGAGCGTGAGCACCGGGCCCTGGGGATCGGTTTCCCGCCGCTGCGGGACCGGTTCGTCCTGCTGGAGGAGGCACTGCAGGTCATCCGGCAGACCTGGTCCGCCGACGACGGGCCGTTCGCCGGGCAGCACTACCGGCTGGCCGAGACCGTCTGCGTGCCGACGCCGTTGCGCCGCGTCCCGGTGATGCTCGACGGCGTAGGGGAGCGCACCGCCCTCCGTCTGGTCGCGAGGTACGCCGACGCCTGCAGCATCTTCGCCGGCGGGGAGCTGGGCGCGGCGTGGGTCGCCGGGAAGCTCGCGGCGCTGCGTGAGCACTGCCGGGCGGAGGGGACGTCGTACGACGCCCTGCGCCGGACCGTGCTCTGGACCACCGCCGTCGATCCGCTGCGACCGGCGGCGTTCCTGGAGGAGATGGCCGCGATGGCCGACGTCGGGGTGCAGGAGGTCCAGCTGACCTACGCCGGGCCCGACCCGGCGGGCTTCGTCCGTGCTCTCGACGCCCGGGTGGCGCCGACGGTGCGAGACCTCGGCTGAGGTCCGGTCAGGTCCGGCTCAGGGCCCGGTGGGCCGGGCAGCCTCGCCGGCCCGGTGGACCCACTCGACGAACGGACGGGCCGCCCGCCAGTCCTTGCGCACCCGCGCCAGCAGGTCGGCGGTGTGCACGAACGGCTCGAAGCCGTAGGACAGCGACATCGTGAGGGTCTTGTGGCGCAGCAGGTCGATCCGCGGGTGGTCCGCCGGCCAGCCCCGCGGAGAGGTCTTCAGCGCCTCGCCGCCGCGCGTCCAGCCGCGTCGCTCCAGGGAGGCCAGGATGCGCTCGAGCTCGGGGCCGGTCCGGTCGTCGGCGACGGCCGCGCGGATGGCCGCGATCCGGTCCGCCTCGGCGTGGTACCACCCCGTCCCGACCCGGACGCCGGGGGCGCCGACCTCGACGTAGAAGCCGGTCGCCGGACCGGACTCGACGAAGGCGCCCTGGTGGTCCTTGTACGGCGTCTTGTCCTTGGCGAAGCGGACGTCGCGGTAGGGACGGAACACCTTGGCCGGGCCGAACTCCTTGGTCAGCGCGGTGGTCAGCGCCAGCATCGGGTCACGGACCGCGGTCTCCCAGACGCCCTTGTGGGCGGTCCAGAACGACTTGGTGTTGTCGAGCTCGAGGTCGTCGTAGAAGTCCAGCGCGGCGACCGGGAACCCGGTGAACTCCATGTCGTCCATGACGTCAGGGTACGAGCCGCCCGGACATCTGCCGGAGTCGTGCCGCAGACACATCGACGGCCAGGAGGCTCCTCGCACTGAGCACCCTGGCCGTCGCTGCGGTGGGCGAGCCCGACCTCCCTCTCAGCCGGTTCACCACTGCCGCTGGGTGGGACATGACGCCCGACCCCCGTCGCGGACCATGTCGTCACCCTGCGTCTCCCACGCTATGCAGCGGGGGTGGGCCCCGCATCCTCCGAACGGTCGGACGAGACAGTGCGAACGGCCGACGAGACGGTGCGAACGGCCGACGAGACGGTGCGAACGGCCGACGAGACGGTGCGAACGGCCGACGAGACGGTGCGAACGGCCAGGTTCACCGCCGGTGACGGCCACCCGCGGTCAGGGGCGCGTGGCCGAGCACCGCGCCGAGCAGGAGCAGCACGTCGAGCAGGGCGACCAGCAGCGGTCCGGAGCCGACCAGCCGGTGCTCCCCGCCCCGGCCGGACGCGCGCACGGCGGGAGCCGGGGAACGGTGGGTCGGGGCCAGGTGGTGCGTCGTGGTGGTCATCGGTGCTCTCCGGGGGTCGCGGGGGTGGTGCCTCTCGTGGACGACAACGAGAGGCGGCCGCGTCGGTCACGGGTCACCCGTGCCCGCCGACCTCCTGCTCGGGCTGCTCGACGGCGAGGCCTGAGTGCAGGGCGGCCAGGCCGCGTGAGGTGTGGCTCTTGACCGTGCCCTCGCTGATCCCGAGGTCCGCGGCCGTCTCGGCCACCGACAGCCCGAGCCAGTGCCGCAGCAGCACCGTCTTGCGCTGCATGAGCGGGAGTGCCTGCAGCGCGTCGAAGAGCGCCGACCGGTCCTCGACGTCGAGCGGCTCGCGGCCGGCCGGGTCCAGGCCCTCGGGGGTCGCGACCTCCCGGCGCCACGGCCGGCGCGACTCGTCGATGTTGGCCCGCACGATGATGGTGCGCACGTAGGCCTCCTCGGCACCGTCGCGCCGGACCCGTGGCCAGGCGACGTACAGCTTGACCAGCGCGGTCTGGACGAGGTCGTCGGCGCGGTGCCAGTCCCCGCAGACCGCGTAGGCGATCCGGCGCAGGTGCGGCTGTCGTTCCCGGACGAACGCCGAGAACGCCTCGTCGCGACTGTTCGACCTCACAGCAGACCCTCGCCGTCGGTGTACTGGACGCGGGCGCGGGCCAGGAAGTCGTAGAGCGAGGCGCCGCCCTGCTCCTGGGGCACCGCGATGTACTGGGCCGGCTCGCCCTGGGTCCGGCGGGCCAGGACGTACCAGATCTGCTCGTCGGCGTCGTAGACCTCCGCCACCGCGGTCTGGTCGTCCGGGCCGGCGAACGAGTCCCCGACCGAGACGTGCTCCACGGTCTCCGAGACGTGCGCGCCGCCCACGGCAGCCAGCTGCTCGGTGTCCCCGACGAACCTGACGAGGTCCAGGTCCGCGACCCCCTGCATGGGCGTCCCGTCCCAGCTCCCGGTCTCGTCGGCCAGGCCCTTAACCGTCGCCAACCAGTCCTCGAAGGTGCCCTCCTCGTTGCCGGACCAGGTCAGCGCCGAGCCGCTGGAGGAGTCGGGGGACCAGTACGCCGCGGCCCAGAACGTCGCCCCGTCGTAGGCCAGCTCCAGGCCGACCGAGGTGCGCGGGGCGGTCACCGTGATCGCGCCGTCGATCCTCTTGAGCACCGTGACCCCCTCCGCCAGCACGAGCGAGCCCGCGTCGTCGTACTCCGCCATCGGCACCCGGAGCGCCTGCTTCACCTCGGGGCGCGTGAGGGTGCGGTCAGCCGGTGCGGCCGTGGGGTCCGGCGACACCGAGGTCGTCGGGTTGCCCGCGACCAGCGTGTCGGGGCCACGGTCGCCGAGGACCAGCGTCGTCCCCCCGACCACGACCACCACCGCGGCCAGGGCGCCGGCGCCGGAGGCGATCCGACGGCGGAGCAGCGCGCGTCGTCCCCGGGCCACCAGCGCCTCGACCGGGACGACGCCCGGTCCCGTGCCGAAGCTGGCGTCGATCCGGTCACCGAGACCGGCCTGCCCGTCGCTGTGCTCGTCGATCCTCATGAGGTCCACCCTTCCCTGGTGTCTACCGGGGATACGGAGCGGACGCCGGATCGGTTGTCCTGGCGGTCATCTGGAGCGGATGACGGGAATCGAACCCGCATTCTGAGCTTGGGAAGCTCATGTTCTACCATTGAACTACATCCACAGGAACGTCCCCACGGGGACGACCGGCTCAGATGCTACCCGACGTGATCAGCCCGTCGGCACCCACCGGGGTCAGTCCCGGGAACCGCGGCCGGAGCCCGTCGCCGGACGAGCGCCCCGTCAGCCGACGACGCAGCCACGGAGCGGCGTGGGCCCGCGCCCAGGCCAGATCGGCCTCGCGGCGCGCCGCCCGGTCGAGCGTCGGCAGCGCCGGGAGCGGGTCCAGCCCCAGGCCGTGCGGCACTCCGAGGGTGTCCAGCACCGCGACCGCCATGTGCCGGTGCCCCAGGCCGGACATGTGGATCCGGTCGACGTCCCAGAGCCGGGCGTCGCGGTACTCCCGCATCCGCCAGAAGTCGACGATCGTGCAGCCGAGGTCGTCGGCGACCTCCCGGACCCCCTCGTTGTACGTCGCCACCCGCCCGCGCAACCGTCCGAACACCGGGGCCCAGCCCAGGTCGAACCCGGTGAACAGGACCACCCGGGCCCCGGAGTCGCGCAGCCGCCCGACCGCCGCGGCGTACGCCTCGATCAGGGGGTCGATGTCGACGCTGAGCCGCAGGATGTCGTTGCCACCGGCGTACAGCGTGACCAGGTCGGGGGCCAGGGCGAGGGCCGGCTCGACCTGCTCGTCCAGCACCGCGCCGAGCTTGCGGCCGCGAATGGCCAGGTTGGCGTACCCGAACTCCGGGTTCCCGGCGCCCAGCACCTCGGCGACCCGGTCGGCCCAGCCGCGGACGCCGTTCGGACGGGTGGGGTCGGCGTCGCCGACGCCTTCGGTGAAGGAGTCGCCCAGGGCGACGTAGCGCAGGGGTGCAGGCACCTGCCCAGTGTGCCCGCCCCTCGCCCACCCGTCCTTCGTGGTGGGTCGAGCCGTCGTTTCTGGTGGTCTGAGCTGTTCGTTGTGGTGCTCGAGCTGCGTACGTTGGTCGAGCTGGTCAAGACCGGGCCCCGTTGGTCGAGCTGGTCGAGACCGGGCCCCGTTGGTCGAGCTTGTCGAGACCTACTGGTTTCGACTCGGCGCTGCGCGCCGGCTCAACCAGCAAGCTGGGCTGCGCGCCGGCTCAACCACCACCACGTTCGGTGGTCGAGCTTGTCGAGACCGGGGTGGTTTCGACTCGGCGCTGCGCGCCGGCTCAACCAGCAACCTGGGCTGTGCGCCGGCTCAACCACCGTCCGGGCTGCGCCGGCTCAACCACCACCACGTTCGGTGGTCGAGCTTGTCGAGACCTACTGGTTTCGACTCGGCGCTGCGCGCCGGCTCAACCAGCAAGCTGGGCTGCGCGCCGGCTCGACCACCACCACGTTCGGTGGTCGAGCTTGTCGAGACCGGGGTGGTTTCGACTCGGCGCTGCGCGCCGGCTCGACCACCTGGTGCGCTGCGCGCCGGCTCAACCACCGGGGGGCGCGGGTAGGGTGCGGCTGTGCTGCTCTCCGACCGCGACATCCTCGCCGAGATCGACGCCGGGCGGGTGGCCCTCGAGCCCTGGGACGCGTCGATGGTGCAGCCCTCGAGCGTCGACGTACGCCTGGACCGGTTCTTCCGGGTCTTCGAGAACCACCGCTACCCGCACATCGACCCGGCCGAGGACCAGCCCGAGCTGACCCGGATGGTCGAGCCGGAGGGCGAGGAGCCGTTCATCCTGCACCCGGGCGAGTTCGTCCTCGGGTCGACGTACGAGGTGGTCAGCCTGCCCGACGATGTCGCCGCGCGGCTGGAGGGCAAGTCCTCGCTGGGCCGGCTCGGCCTGCTCACCCACTCGACAGCCGGGTTCATCGACCCCGGGTTCTCCGGCCACGTCACCCTGGAGCTGGCCAACGTGGCCAACCTGCCGATCAAGCTGTGGCCGGGGATGAAGATCGGCCAGCTGTGCTTCTTCCGGCTCTCCTCGCCCGCCGAGCACCCGTACGGCTCGGCGAAGTACGGCTCGCGCTACCAGGGCCAGCGAGGCCCCACGCCGTCCCGGTCGTTCCAGGGGTTCCACCGCACACCGATCCAGTGACCGGTCAGCCCAGGTCGGCCAAGAACTCCGACACCACCGCGTCGTAGCGCTGCGGGTCGCTGTTGTACGACTCCACGTGATCGGCGTCGAACACGTCGAGGGTGACCAGATCCGGGTTGTCCGTGGCCAGCTCCCGGCTCGTGGCCAACGGCACGGTGCGGTCGTCGTCGCCGTGCAGGACCAGCACCGGCTCCTGCACCCAGGAGGTGTCGTCGAGGTAGTCCACGGCGTCCCAGTCCAGGTCGTAGCGCACCCCGGCGATCCGCTCGGCGGTCCAGGTCAGCGCGCCCGGCAGCGACAGGCCGAGCGGCAGCTTCTCCTGGGCCGCCCCCCACTCCACCGTGGAAGTCAGGTCGAGCATGGGCGCGTCGAGGATCACGCCCGCGACGAAACCCTTCGCCTCGTCGGTGTGCTCGAGGTAGGAGGCCACGATCCCGCCGCCCATCGAGGCCCCGCCAAGGACGACGTGCTCGGCCCCCTGGCTGCGGGCCTGCTCGACGGCCGCTGCCAGGTCGCGCCACTCGGTGGCGCCGTAGCCGTACTGGTCGCTGGGGTCGCGGGCCTGGCCCCCGTCGTTGCGGTAGCCGATGGACAGGGTGGGCAGCCCGGCGGCCTCGGTCAGCTCGCCCAACCGCATCATCTCGGCCGGTGAGCCGCCCTTGCCGTGCACAAGGACCGCCCAGGTGGAGGAGTCACCGGGCAGGAACCAGGCCGGGAAGGTGCCCGCCGGTGAGGTGTACGACGTCACCTGGACCTGGGTGCCCGGGTCGGGGGTGCCGGGGGCATCGGCGGGCACCAGGTCACGGTTCGGCGAGACCAGGGTGCCCACGGTGGGGGCCTGGCCGGAGACCAGTCGGAAGTCGCGGGTCACCGTGGAGCCGGACTCCGTGGCGGGACCGCTGACCCGGCCCCGGCCGCCCTTCCAGTCGATCTCGTAGAGGAAGCCCCGGTGCAGCCCGTCGATCCGGTGGTCGGTGTCGTCGAGGGTGATGCTGTCCGTCTTCACGGCGGTGACCGCGATGTCGTACGTCGGCTTCGCCGGCCGGACCTCCAGCGCGCTTGAGCCGATCTGGCCCGAGAAGTACCACCCGGCGCCGGCGAAGAGCAGCCCGACGAGGACGAGCAGGGCGACGACGAGCGTGAGCAGACGGCGGGTCATGGGACCAGTGAACCGGGCAGGTCCGACTTTCGCATCGGTGCGGCTACTCAGGTCGCCGCGGGAGGTCGGGCCGGTCAGCCGTCGAGGCGGTCGGCCAGCCGGTGCAGGCCGCGGGCCAGCGAGCGACGGGTGGTGCGGCGCTGGGCGGGAGGCAGATGGGTACGCGAGCGGGCGGCGTCGGCCCGGCGGCGACGGACCAGCTCGGGGGCGTAGAGCTCGTTGAGGGTTCCGTACTCGTTCATGGTGGCTCCTTCAGACGTGGGTGAGGTAGATGTCGCCGGTGACGCTGCTGGCCCGGACCGCGACGAAGTCCTGGCCCTCGGTGGGCTCGCCGGTGGGGACGAGGTGGGAACGGACGTGACCCGTGGCGCTGCTGACGTCGGTCCACACCGGGGTGCCCGCGGCGACCCCGAGGTGGATGCTCCCCGAGGCGTTCTTGAGCTGGGCCTGGCCGCGGGCGATCCGCCCGATCCGCAGGTCGCCGCTCGCGGTGGCCAGAGAGGTGTCGGTCTCGGCCTCGCGGACGACGAGGTCTCCGGACCCGCTTTTGAGGCTGACCGAGGCCTCGGCGCGACCCACCTCGATGCTTCCGGACCCGGTCTTCAGGCTGCCCTGCCGGGCGAGGTGCCCGACGCGGATGTTGCCGGACCCGGTCTTGAGGTCGGTCTCCGCGGCGGCCTCGGTGATGCTGATGCCTCCCGAGCCGGTCTTGACGCTCGCCCTCCCGGTCACCGTGGCCAGGTCGACGGCGCCGGAGCCGGTCACGACGTCCACCGCGCCCAGGACGCCCGAGGCGCTCACCCCGGCCGACCCCAGCCGCGTCTCGAGGTCGGTCCCCTCGGGGACGGTCAGGGTGAGGACCAGCGAGGCCGAACGGCTGAAGAAGCCGCCGCGGGGGCCCACGACGCGGATCTGCGTCCCCTCCTGGGTGACCTGGACCCGCTCGGCGTCGTCTCCGCTGATGCCGACGCGGACGGTGTCGCCGGGGACCGCGGCGACCCGGAGGTCGCCGGACTGCAGCTCCACGAGCACCTGCTGGGGGGTGGTGGCGGTGAACTGGTGCTCCATGGGTTGCTCCTTCGGTCGAGAGGTTGGAGAGGTGGGTTGGACTCAGGCCCAGCCGGACATCCGACGGCTCGGTGGGCGGCCGCCCGGACCCCGGTCGTCGACGAACGGGAGGCTGGACAGGTCCAGGTCGACGGTGACGGCCCGGCCGGACGTCGCGGTCCGCAGGACGGTCACGATCCACCCGTTCAGCGAGTGGCCGCTGCGCCCGGCGAGCTCCTCGGCGCGGGTCTTGACCTGCTCGGGGATGCGCAGGGTGATCCGGGCGATGGCGCCGTCGTCGTCCTGCTCCTCCTCGTCGGGACGCGGGGGGGCCGGGGCCGCCGGGGGCGGCGGAGGTGCGGGCGG
Source organism: uncultured Actinomycetota bacterium (assembly GCA_963843825.1). Lineage (GTDB taxonomy): Bacteria > Actinomycetota > Actinomycetes > Propionibacteriales > Nocardioidaceae > Marmoricola_A. The sequence goes on along the minus strand of CAWJLZ010000022.1, from coordinate 470,908 downwards.
TGCGGGCGGACCGTCCGGCACGTCGACGACGAGCTCGGGGTCACGGCCCCGCAGACGGACCTCGACGGTGCCGGCCGGCAGCTCGGCGGTGATCTCGGAGGTGGCCTGGGCCAGCGCCTCCAGCAGCACCAGTCGTACGGCGGGCTCCAGGGCGAGCAGCATCCGGTCGGCGGCCGCACGCCCGTCGGGTCCGGCCGAGTCGGCCGCGTTGGCCAGGTCCCGCCGGAGACCGTCGATGAAGGGGGTGATGTCCATGCGCACCACTATGACACCAGTATGGTGTCAGCGCAATGCCATAGTGCTGTCGACCTGACATCTTGGGTGGCTGAGCGGACCGCGGTGGCTGAGCGGACCGCGGTGGTTGAGCGGACCGCGGTGGTTGAGCGGACCGCGGTGGTTGAACGGACACCGGTGGTTGAGCCTGTCGAAACCACTCAACCTGGGCAGGGGGTGGTTTCGACAAGCTCAACCACCAAGGACAAGCTCAACCTGGGCAGGGGGTGGTTTCGACAAGCTCAACCACCAGGGAAGAGCTCAAACACCAGGGGCAAGCTCAACCTGGGCAGGGGGTGGTTTCGACACGCTCAACCACGAGGTCCTGGCTCAACTTCCAGGGAGTGGCTCCACCCACGGTGGTGGGGTCAGGCGGCGTGCGGGCTGTCGGTCCACAGGTCGGTGAAGGACGCCAGCAGGGCTCGCTCCTTGCGCATCGCAGCCGCGATCGCGGGATGGTCGGCGTGGGCCTGCAGGACGGGGCGGAGCCCGGGGTGGCGGCGGACGACCGAGCGGTACGCCGTGGTGACGTCGTGGGTGAGGTCGCCGCGGCCCTGCTCGATGGCGACGTACACCGCGCCGGCCAGCGCCGTGCGCCACTGCCGCTGCAGCTCGCGCAGCACGTCGGCCTCGTCGGTGAACACCTCGAACACCTCCGGCATCGCCCGCCAGGGCGCCTCGTAGCTGCCCGTGCGGACCGCCGTCGCGAGCATCGCGCTCAGCGTGGTGTGCCGGCGTCGCCTGATGACACCTGTTCCGAACATCTCGGGTCCTCCTTCGTCCGTGCCAGACCTCTCGTCGGGGATGAGGCGGGAACCGCCGTGAGGGATACATCGTCCGTAGGCACGGCGAGTTGAGGCGAAGTCGTCCACGCGGGGCCGGGGCGCAGCGCTGCAACGCAGCAGGGGCGCTCGGACAGCTGGTGTCCGGGCGCCCCTGCGGGGTGGTCGTGGGTCAGAGAGAGCCGACCAGCATCGCGGCCGGGGGCTCGTCGTCGTCCTCGTCGGAGGACGGGGCGGGCGGTGCGACCGCCTCCGGAGCGGGGTCCGGGGCGGCGTCCTCCGCCGGCGCCGGGGCCGGGGTCTCCGCGCTCTCGGACGGGGAGGGCTCCGGCTTCGCCTCCGGCTGCACGGCCTCGGGGTCGGTGACCGGGACCGGCTCGGCCGGCGCCTCGGGCTCCGGCTCGGGGGCAGCCGCCGCCTCGGGCTCGGCCTCCGGCTCGGGATCGGGCTCGGGTGCCGGCTCGGCGGCCGCTGCGGCCACTGCGGCCACCGGGGCCGCCGCAGCGCTCGAAGCAGCAGGAGCCGGGGCGGCGGGTGCCGGGGGTGCGGCGTCCGGCGCCGGACCCGTCTCCACCGGCTCGGAGCGGCCGTCGGGGGAGTTCAGCGCGTTCACGAGCTCCTGCTTCAGCTCGGCCAGCACCTCCGCCTTGAGCTCCGCCTTCAGCTTGGCCTTGAACTCGCTGATGTCCACCTCGTCACCTTCCAGGATCGTCTCGACGTGCTCGGAATACTGCCCTGCGATCCCGGCGCCGAACACCCGGGCGGGCGTCTCGACGGGCTCGACGACCGGGACGACGGGCTCGACGACCGGGACGACGGGCTCGACGACCGGGACGACGGGCTCGACGACCGGGGAGGCGGGCTCGACGACCGGGATGGGCTCGACGGCCGGGGACACGGCCGGGGCCTCCTCGGGGTCCTCGGTGCCGTCGTGCGCCACGGTGAGCGGGTACTGGGTGTCGTCGGCCTGCTCGTCGCCGGTCTCGAGCGCCTCGACGACCGGGGGGACGGGCTCGACGACCGGGGAGGCGGGCTCGCGGCGGACCGAGGCCAGCAGCATCTGCGCGACGTCGAGGACCTCGACCTCCTCGCGGGCCTCGCCCTTGGACTGCAGCATGGTCAGCCCGTCGGAGAGCATCACCCGGCAGAACGGGCAGCCCACGGCGATCTGGTCGGCGCCGGTGCCCACCGCCTCGGTCGTGCGGTTCATGTTGATCCGCTCGCCGACCTTCTCCTCCATCCACATCCGGGCGCCGCCGGCGCCGCAGCAGAAGGACCGCTCGCTGTTGCGCTCCATCTCGGTGAAGTCCACCGAGGGGATCACCGAGAGCAGCTCGCGCGGCGGCTCGTAGACCTGGTTGTGCCGGCCCAGGTAGCAGGGGTCGTGGTAGGTCACCGACCGCTTGGGCACGGACGCCTCCGCGGCGACCGGGGTCAGCCGGCCCTCGCGGACGAGCCGGTTGAGCAGCTGGGTGTGGTGGACGACCTCGAGCTCGACGCCGAACTGGGCGTACTCGTTCTTGAGGGTGTTGAAGCAGTGCGCGCAGGTCGAGACGACCTTCTTGGCCTTGGCCTCGGTGAGCACCCCGGCGTTCTGGGTGGCCAGCTGCTGGAACACGAACTCGTTGCCCGCCCGGCGGGCCGGGTCGCCGGTGCAGGTCTCGCCGTTGCCCAGCACGGCGAAGCTCACCCCGGCCAGGTCGAGGAGCTCGGCCACGGCGCGGGTGGTCTTCTTGGCGCGGTCCTCGTACGCCCCGGCGCAGCCGACCCAGAACAGCCAGTCGACCTCGTCGAGGTCCTGCACGTCCTCGCCGACGACCTTGACGTCGAAGTCCAGGCCCTGGGTCCAGTCGAGCCGGGCCGTGGGCGACATGTTCCACGGGTTGCCCTTGTTCTCCAGGCCCTTGAACAGCCCGTTGAGCTCGGCCGGGAAGTTGGACTCGATGAGCACCTGGTAGCGCCGCATGTCGACGATGTGGTCGACGTGCTCGATGTCCACCGGGCACTGCTGGACGCACGCCCCGCAGGAGGTGCAGGACCACAGCACGTCGTCGTCGATGACCGCGCCCCCGCTGGGCTGCCACGGGTCGCCCTCGGTGGCCCCGACCAGGGGCCGCTCGCCCTCGGCGCGGGTGGCGTCGGACAGGGAGGCGCGCAGGTCGTCGGTGGTGGCCAGCAGGTACGGCGCCTTGGCGTGCGCGTGGTCGCGCAGCGCGGTGATCAGCAGCTTGGGCGACAGCGGCTTCTCGGTGTTCCAGGCCGGGCACTGGGACTGGCAGCGACCGCACTCGGTGCAGGAGGAGAAGTCGAGGATGCCCTTCCAGGCGAAGTCCTCGATCTTGCCGACCCCGATCGCGGTCTCCTCGTCGAGCTCCTCCATCTGCTCCATGTCGAACGGGACCCCGTCGACCAGCAGCGGCTTCAGCGCGCCGAGCGCGGTGCCGCCGGTGGGCTCGCGCTTGAACCAGATGTTGAAGAAGGCCAGGAACCGGTGCCAGGCCACGCCCATCGTGGTGGTCAGCGAGATGACGATCATCCAGGTCATCGAGATGACGATCTTCAGCGTCGCCACGACCAGGATCAGGCTCTCCAGCGTGCCGGTCGACAGCCCGGTGAAGAAGGAGCCGCCCCAGGCGGTGAGCGGGAAGTGCAGCAGGTTGGCCCGGTCGGGCTCGGCGCTGCCGGCGATCAGGGCGTACTCCAGGAACCGCAGCGCCGCGATGCACAGGCCGACGGTGAGGATCACCCACTCGACGAAGTAGCCCTGCCACATCGCCGACCCGAAGAACCGGCCGCGGTCACCGCGGACGCGCTCGGTCGGACGGGTCGCCCGGTAGACCATCAGCGGGACGATCGCGACGATCATCAGCCAGGCGAAGAGCTCGCTGACCCACTCGAACGGCGGGAAGTGGCCGAGCACGGGCAGCACGAAGTGCGGGTCGAAGACCTGGCCGTACGCCGTGACCAGGGTCAGGAAGAGCAGGCCGAAGCCGACCATGATGAACCAGTGCGCGATGCCGACCCGGGTCCACTGCAGCATCCGGGTGTGCCCGAGGGTCTCGATCGCCAGCGTCCGGCTGCGGGCGGCGGGCTGGTCGGTGCGGGCGATCGGGGTGCCGAGGCCGATGACGGCGACGATCTGGCGGATCGCCCGCACGAAGAGCGCGACGGCCACCACGGTGATGACCAGCGACACCACGATCGCGAACGTCTGCAGCATCACGTGCTCCTCGAGGACCGGGGGCGAAGTCTCCTGAGCCTAGGGTGAGGGACCCCGAGGCCGACGGTCGACTGTCTGTGACGATGATCCTACCGACCGGTAACCATGCCCACGTGCGACAGCCCCGCGGTCGGCGCTGACCGCGGGGCTGTGCCGTGAGGTGCCTCAGCCGACGGCGACCGCGGACCAGGCGGCCTTGACCGCGGCCACCTGGGTCGAGCTCGCGCCGTACCTCGCGCAGGCGGCGTTGATGGTGGCCGTCCGAGCCCCGGCGTACGTCGTGGTCGAGGTCATGTACCTGGTCAGCGCGTCGTACCAGATCACCTGGGCCGTGGCCCGGCCGATGCCGGTCACCGTGGAGCCGTTGCAGGTCGGGCTGTTGTACGCCACTCCGCCGAGGGTCCTCGCGCCGCTGCCCTCGGACAGCAGGAAGTAGAAGTGGTTGGCCACGCCCGAGGAGTAGTGCACGTCGACGGACTTCGTGCGACGGGTCCAGCAGTCCTGGCTGGCGCCGTCCAGCGACGGCTTGTCCATCCGGCGGATGAAGTTCGTGGCCGGGTTGTAGGAGCGGAAGATCTCCTCGCCGATCACGTAGTCACCGGGGTCGCCCGCGTTGTTGGCGGCGTACTCGACGTTGGTGCCCATGATGTCGCTGGTGGCCTCGTTCAAGCCGCCGGACTCCCCGCGGTACTGCAGGTTGGCCGTCCGGGAGGTGACGCCGTGGGTCATCTCGTGGCCGGCGATGTCGAGCTCGACCAGCGGGTAGTAGGTGCTCGCGTCGCCGTCGCCGTACTTCATGCAGAAGCACGAGTCGGACCAGGAGGCGTTCACGTAGGTGCCGTCGTGGACGTACGAGCGGGCCCCCTTGCCGTCGTTGGCGATCCCGGTCCGACCGAAGGTGTTCTTGTAGTAGTCCCACGTCGTGGCGATGCCGAACTGCGCGTCGACCCCGGCGTCCTCGGCGTTGCTGGCCGAGCCGGCCAGGCCCCAGAGGTTGTCGGGGCCGCTGAACAGCGGGGCCGAGGAGGCGTACGGGCCGTTGTGGGTCTCGTTGTTGCCCCGGGCCGGGTCGACCATCGTGTAGGTGCCGCCGGTCAGGGTGGCGCCCACCGGGACGCCGTCGCCGAGGAAGAGGCTGCTGCCGCTGCCCACCTCGTTGAGCTCGGAGGCCCAACGAGCCACGGTCCTCCCGGTGCGCGCGTCGACGAACACGTAGGTGCCCCTGGGTGCGCCACTGGCGGCGCGACCCTCGACGTTGACCCGGTAGGTCAGGGTCGGGGTACGACCGGCGAGCACGACCAGCCGCGGCGAGGAGGTGGCCACGTCGAAGGAGACCCGGCGCGCGGCCTTGCGCGCCGCCTGCCCGGCCGAGAGGGTCGGCTTGGCCGACAGCTTCAGCCGACCGATCGTGCGACCGCTCGTGGAGAGCAGTCGACCGTTCGCGTCCTGGTGGACGACGAAGTCGCCGCCGACGACGTCGAGGCCACGCCAGGTGCGGTCGAAGCGGACGTGGGTGGTGCCGCTCCGGTCGGCGACGACGTCGCGGACCAGTCCGGCCTGGTGGCGGCCCAGGACGTCGCGCTCGGCGTTGGCCCGGGCGTCGCGGATGACCGCCGCGCGTCCGGACGGGGCGCCGACGACCGAGGGTCCGGTGGTGGCCGCGACAGCGGCGGGCAGGGTGGTGGCGGCGACCAGGGCCGCGCAGGCGGCGGTGATCGCAGAGGCCAGGAGAGGACGCACGGGACTCCCGAGAGGGTGAGGGGTGAGGGGCGCCGCCGACGCGAGCGCGTGAGGGAAGTTCAGGGCACCGGGCCCTTCCTGAGAAGACCCTGAGTTCCCCGGCGTACACATCGTGACCTGATCGTGACCTGCGGTAGGAACGTTCCCGTTCCTCCCGAAATCGGGTCAGGTTCGCGACGCGCGTCCGGTCACGGCACGAACGCCACCGGTCGCAGGGCGGCGACCGCCCCGGTCCGGCTCGTCACCCCGAGCTTGCGGTAGGTGTGCTCGAGGTGCTTCCGGACCGTCGGGAGGCTGATGTACAGCTCCTCGGCGACCTCGCGGTCGGTCACACCGCGGGCCACCAGGCCGAGCACCTGCTGCTCGCGGGCGGTCAGGACGGCGGGCGGCGTCACGCCGGCGGGGGCTCGGAGCAGCCGGCCGAGCACCGGCTCCAGGAAGCCGAGCAGGGTCACGTCCCTGGTGGTGAAGAAGCGTTCGGTCCGGCTGAGGTGGAGCTGCGCGACCGAGCCGCTCGCGCAGGAGAAGCCGACCCGCAGGGTGTCCCGGAGCCCGAGACGGCGCAGGAACGCGACGTCCTCGTCACCGTCGCCGAGGGCGGCCACCTGGTGGACGCCGGTCTCCAGCTCGGGCCCGCAGCAGTCGTCGCGGTCGGGGACGGCGCCACCGCCGCGGCGCAGGCCCCGCAGGGACGTCCCGTGGTGGTCCTCCGCGACCCCGATCCGGTCGCACGGGAGCAGGGTCGTGAGGTCGTCGAGGGTCCGCTCGCCCAGGACGGTGCGCGGGTCCGGCTCGGCGAGCAGGACCCGTCGGAACGCCGACTGCTCGCGCGGGGTCAGGACCAGGTCCATCGTGGATCGCCTCCTTCTTCGACGCTAGGGCGGTGCGCCCGGCGCGGCAACCCGGTTCCGGCGTGCCTCCCGCAGGGTGGTCGTCCCTCGACCCTCGTGCCGGCCGGGGGCGGGGGGAATCAGCACAAGCACGTATCTCGCTGCCCGGCGCCCCGCGGACCGGGTGCTCAGGCCCGCCCGGAGAGTCGCGCGGTCAGGTGGTCCGCGGTGCGGCGTACCGCCGACAGGGCCGAGGTGGGCAGCCGGACGGTGTCGGGGTAGGTCACCGCGACCCCGGCGACCGGGTGCCCGTTGTGGTCGAGGACCGCGGCCGCCACCGAGGCCAGGCCCGGGGTGACCTCGCCCTGCTCGACCGCGTGGCCCCGCTGCCGGGTCTCCGAGAGCAGCACCCGCAGCGCCGAGAGCGAGGAGGGGCCCACGCCGTGCCGGTCCACGAAGGCGGTGCGGTCGGGGTAGAGCGCCCGGACCTGCGCGACGGGAAGGGCGGCGAGCACGGCCCGTCCGCTGGCGGTGAGGTGGGCCGGCAGCCGTACGCCGACGTCGGTGACCAGCGACGGGGTGCCCGGCGCCCGCTCCTCCAGCACGTAGAGCACGTCGCGGCCGTGCAGCACGGCCAGGTGCGCGCTCTGGCCGACCTCGTCGACCAGGCCGTGCAGCGGCCGCCTCGCCACGCGGGCCAGCGGGGCCTGCCGGGCGTACCCGCTGCCCACCTCGAAGGCGGCCACCCCGAGCCCGTAGCGGTGCTCCTCGGCCAGGTGGGCCACGAAACCCTCCTCGACCATCGCCTCCATGAGGTGGTAGGCCGTGGAGCGCGGCAGCGCGCACGCCGACGCGATCCGGTCCAGCGTGACCGGAGCGGGTTGCCCGGCCAGGAAGCGGAGCACCCGCAGCGTGCGGGTCGCGGCCGGGACCTGGCTCATGGACAGGACCCTAGCCCCTGTCTCGGATCTGAGACAGCAACGCCTGTGCGGCCCTCCCTCCCGGCGCTCCGAGGCGGTGGAATCGAGTCATGGCTGAAGAGAGCAGGAACATCGTCACCGTCGGCACCGGCCCGCTGCGTCTCGACGACGTGGTCGCCGTGGCCCGGCACGGAGACGCCGTCGTGCTCGGCGAGGGCGCGCTGGCCGCGATGAAGCGGTCCCGCGAGGTCGTCGAGGAGCTCGCGGCCGCCCCCACCCCGTCGTACGGGATCTCCACCGGGTTCGGCGCGCTGGCCACCCGGCACATCCCCACCGCGCTGCGCGCGCAGCTCCAGCGCTCCCTGGTCCGCTCGCACGCCGCCGGCAGCGGCCCCGAGGTCGAGGTCGAGGTCACCCGGGCGTTGATGCTGCTGCGGCTCTCCACCCTGGCCACCGGCCACACCGGCATCCGGCCCGAGACCGCGCAGCTGATGGCCGCCCTGCTCAGCCACCGGATCACCCCGGTGGTGCACGAGTACGGCTCGCTGGGCTGCTCCGGCGACCTCGCGCCGCTGTCGCACTGCGCGCTGGCCCTGATCGGGGAGGGCCCCGTACGCCGCGCCGACGGCACCCTGACCGACGCGGCGACCGCGATGGCCGAGGTCGGACTGGAGCCGGTGGTGCTGGCGGCCAAGGAGGGCCTGGCCCTGATCAACGGCACCGACGGGATGCTGGGGATGCTCGTGCTGGCCCTGCACGACCTGCGCGACCTGCTCCGGGTGGCCGACGTCGCCGCGGCCATGTCGGTGGAGGGTCAGCTCGGCACCGACCGGGTCTTCGCCGCGGACCTGCAGGCGTTGCGCCCACACCCCGGACAAGCCGCCTCGGCCGCCAACCTGCGCGCCGTGCTGACCGACTCCGGCGTGGTCGCCTCGCACCGGGGGCCGGACTGCACCCGCGTCCAGGACGCCTACTCCCTGCGCTGCTCCCCGCAGGTGCACGGCGCCGTGCGCGACACCTGGGACCACGCCGCCCTGGTGGCCTCCCGCGAGCTGGCCAGCGCCGTGGACAACCCGGTCGTGATCGGCTCCCGGGTCGAGTCCAACGGCAACTTCCACGGTGCGCCCGTCGCCTACGTCCTGGACTTCCTGGCCATCGCGGTGGCCGACCTGGCCTCGATCAGCGAGCGGCGCACCGACCGGTTCCTGGACCGGGCCCGCAACCACGGACTCCCGCCCTTCCTGGCCCACGACCCCGGCGTGGACTCCGGGCACATGATCGCGCAGTACACCCAGGCCGCGATCGTCTCCGAGCTCAAGCGGCTGGCCAACCCGGCCAGCGTCGACTCGATCCCCAGCTCGGCCATGCAGGAGGACCACGTGTCGATGGGCTGGTCCAGCGCGCGCAAGCTGCGCCGCTCCGTCGACGGCCTGACCCGGGTGCTGGCGATCGAGGTGCTCACCGCCGCCCGGGCGCTCGACCTGCGCCGACCGCTGCAGCCGTCGCCGGCCAGCGAGGCGGTCATCGCCCTGCTGCGCCGCAGCGTCGCGGGTCCCGGACCCGACCGCCACCTCGCCCCGGAGATCGAGGCCGCCGTCGGCCTCGTCGCCTCCGGGGCCGTCACCGCCACCGTCCACCAGACCATCGGAGAGCTCGCATGAACCAGACCAACCCCCGCCTGCCGATCCACGCCGCCACCGGCACGACGCTGACCGCGCGCTCGTGGCAGACCGAGGCGCCGCTGCGGATGCTGATGAACAACCTCGACCCCGAGAACGCCGAGCGTCCCGAGGACCTGGTGGTCTACGGCGGCACCGGCAAGGCGGCCCGCAGCTGGGAGGCGTACGACGCCCTGGTCCGGACCCTGACCACGCTCGGCGACGACGAGACCATGCTGGTCCAGAGCGGGAAGCCGGTCGGGGTGATGCGCACCCACCCGTGGGCGCCGCGGGTGCTGATCGCCAACTCCAACCTGGTCGGGGACTGGGCGAACTGGGAGGAGTTCCGCCGCCTCGAGGACCTGGGCCTGACCATGTACGGCCAGATGACCGCGGGCTCGTGGATCTACATCGGCACCCAAGGCATCCTGCAGGGCACCTTCGAGACGTTCGCCGCGGTCGCCGACAAGCGGTTCGGCGGCACCCTGGCCGGCACCATCACCCTGACCGCCGGCCTCGGCGGCATGGGCGGCGCGCAACCGCTCGCGGTCACCATGAACGACGGCGTCTGCATCTGCGTCGACGTCGACCAGGCTCGGATCACCCGACGCATCGAGCACCGCTACCTCGACGAGCAGGCCACCGACGTCGACGACGCCGTGCGCCGTGCGGTCGCCGCGCGCGACGAGCACCGCCCGCTCAGCATCGGGCTGCTCGGCAACGCCGCCGAGGTCTTCCCGGCGCTGCTCGCGACGGACGCCCCGATCGACGTCGTCACCGACCAGACCAGCGCCCACGACCCGCTGTCCTACCTGCCCGTCGGCGTCTCCGTCGAGGACTGGAAGGACGCCGCCGAGCGCGACCCCGCCGGGTTCACCAAGGACGCCCAGGCCTCGATGGCCGCGCACGTGCGCGCGATGGTGGAGTGGCAGGACCGGGGAGCGGAGGTCTTCGACTACGGCAACTCGATCCGCGACGAGGCCCGCAAGGGCGGCTACGACCGCGCGTTCGAGTTCCCCGGCTTCGTCCCGGCCTACATCCGCCCGCTGTTCTGCGAGGGCAAGGGCCCGTTCCGGTGGGCCGCGCTGTCCGGCGACCCGGCCGACATCGCCGCCACGGACAGGGCGATCCTCGAGCTCTTCCCCGACAACGAGCGGCTGCACAAGTGGATCACCATGGCCGGGGAGCGGGTCGCCTTCCAGGGCCTCCCCGCCCGGATCTGCTGGCTGGGCTACGGCGAGCGGCACCTGGCCGGGCTCAAGTTCAACGAGATGGTCGCCTCCGGCGAGCTGAAGGCCCCGGTGGTCATCGGCCGCGACCACCTCGACTGCGGGTCGGTGGCCAGCCCCTACCGCGAGACCGAGGCGATGCTCGACGGCTCCGACGCGATCGCCGACTGGGCGCTGCTCAACGCGCTGGTCAACACCGCCTCCGGGGCGAGCTGGGTCTCGATCCACCACGGCGGCGGCGTCGGCATGGGTCGGTCGATCCATGCCGGCCAGGTGTGCGTCGCGGACGGCACCGCCCTGGCCGCGGAGAAGATCGAGCGGGTGCTGACCAACGACCCGGGCATGGGCGTCATCCGGCACGTCGACGCGGGCTACGACCGCGCCGAGGAGGTGGCCCAGGAGCGCGGTGTCCGGGTGCCGGTGCGGGAGGGCTGACCGGGTGGGCGGCTCAGCGCCCGACCTCGGTCAGGCGAGCATGGACGTCGCTGCGCGAGTGCAGCCCGAGCTTGCGCAGCACGTTCTGGGTGTGGCCCTGGGCGGTGCGCACGCTGATCACCAGGTCGGCCGCGATCTCCCGGTCCGAGCGGCCCTCGGACACGAGCCGGGCGACCTCGGTCTCCCGGGGCGACAGGGCGGCCGGGGAGACCTCCGCTGGGTCCAGGACCAGCGGGCCGCCCAGGGCCAGCGCCACGGCCTCGTCCTGGGAGAGGCCCAGGCCGGTGCGGTACGCCGCGTCGAAGGCCCGGTCCTCCAGGGCTCCGCGGGCCAGCCGCTCGCCGAGGTCGCGCTGCGCGGCGGCGTAGGTGCCGGCCACGGCGGCGTGGCCCACGGTGAGCCAGACCCGCTGGGCGCACCCCAGGAGCGCGGCGGCATGCAGCTCCTCGCCCGGGGAGGACGCGCAGGAGGCGAGTGCCTCGAGCATCAGGGCGACCCCCAGCTGGTCGCGGAGACGCCACTTCATGTCCAGGCCCCGGCGGTGCAGGGCGACCGCGCCGGTCAGGTCGCCGGAGCGGGCCGCGACCACCCCCTCGAGCCACAGGCAGTACGAGCGCAGGTAGAGCTCGCCGCGCTCCTCGGTCTCCACGCGGCAGGCTGCGAGCAGCGCCGCGGACTCCGCCGGCTCCCCGGCGTGGGCCAGGAACATGGCGAGGTTGAAGCGGGCCAGCAGAGCCAGGTCGTCGTCACCGGCGCGCTCGAGCAGGACGAGTGCCTCCCGGCAGGCCGTCACCGCGGCCGGGGCCTCGGTGCGGAAGAAGGCCAGCATGGCCACCACGAAACGCTGCCGGCCCAGGACCCGGGGCACCGGGGACGCCTCCGCGAGCGCGGCGAGCTCGTCGGCGGTCCCCTGGGCCCGGTCCAACGCGCCCTGGATGCCCTCGAAGTAGCCGCGCACCCACAGGCCTCCGGCCCGGTCGAGCGCGCCGATGCCGTCGTGGGCCAGGGCCTCGTCGAGCCAGTGACGAGCCTCGCCGAGCAGCCCGGTCACCGCCCAGTAGCCCTCCAGGCAGACACAGGTCCTGACCGCCTCGACTGCCGCCCCGGCGTCGACCGCTCGACGGAGCGCCCGTTGCAGGTTGCGGTGGTCCCGGCGCACCCGGGCCACCAGGGCGGGCTGCTCGGGGCCGTAGAACTGCTCCTCGAACCGTCGGGCCAGGCAGGCCACCCACTCCCGGTGCCGTCCGAACGCCCAGGCGGACTCGCCGGACTCCTCGAGCCGGTGCTCGCCGAACGCGCGGACGTCCTCCAGCATGGTGAAGCGGGTCGCGTCCGGTGCGTCCGGGTCGACGGTCACCACCGACCGGTCCTGCAGGGCGCGCAGCAGGTCGGGGATTCGGTCCACCGGCAGCTCCACCCCCCCGCACACCGCACCCACCGCGTCCACCTCGAACCCACCGCTGAACACCGACAGGCGCGCCCACAGCAGCCGCTCCTGGTCGGTGCACAGGTCGTGGCTCCACCGCACCGACGCCTCGAGGGAGCGCTGCCGGAGCGGTGCGTCGGAGAACCCGCGGCCCAGGAGGCGGAACCGGTCGTCGAGGCGGGCGACCATCGCCTCGGGGGACAACGTCCGCACCCGGGCGGCCGCGAGCTCCAGGGCGAGCGGCACACCCTCGAGTGCGATGCAGAGCCGAGCGACGGCGTCGGTGTTCTCCGGGGTGAGGGTGAAGTCCGGCTGGACGGACCGGGCGCGCTCGACGAACAGGGCCACGGCGGCGACCTCCCCGAGGTCGGGTCGTTGCCCGGTGCGGGGACCAGGCTCCCCGACCGGCGTCGCGACCGGCTCGGGGGGCAGCGGCAGTGGGGAGGTCAGGATCACCCGTTCGCCCGGGACGCCGAGCGGCTGACGACTGGTGGCCAGCACCCGCAGCTCCGGGCACCGGTCCAGCAGGAACCCCAGCAGCGAGGCGCAGGCGTCCGCCACCTGCTCGCAGTTGTCCAGCACCAGCAGCAGCTCGGTCGTGGCGAGGTGGTCGGCGAGCACCTGCTCCTGGCCCCCGGAGCCGGCGGGCCGCAGGCCCAGGGTGTCGGCCACGGCGAAGCCGACCAGCGACGGGTCGAGGACGTCGGCGAGGTCGACCATCGTCGCGCCCGCGGCGTGGGAGCCGGCGAGGTCGCGGGTCACGCGCTGCGCCAGCCGCGTCTTGCCCATGCCGCCGAAGCCGTGCAGCGTCACCATCCGCGCGCCCGCCAGGGCGCGGGTGATCTCGGCGAGCTCGTCGCCCCGCCCGATCAGCCCGGTGGTCTCGACCTGCCGCATCCTGACCCCCTGGGACGAGTGATGAGTGACAGACACCCCTCAGCGTGCCACCCGGGCGTCCCGATGAACACGGGCCGGGCTCGTCACGAGCGACTCGGTCCCGCCCGAGGCCACCCAGGCGGCGACCTGGGTCCGGGAGCCGAACCCGAGCTTGCGCAGGATCTGCTCGACGTGGCCCTGGGCGGTGCGGATCGAGATGACCAGCTGGTCGGCGATGTCCTGGTTGGTCAGACCGCGCCCCACGAGCAGCGCCACCTCGGACTCCCGGCCGGTCAGCGCCGCCCCGCTGCCGGTGTCGGTGCCGAGGACCGGGCCGCGCGCACGCGCGCGGGGGCCGCTCTCGTCCTCGCCCAGGGCGTAGGCCACGGCGCCGTCGACGCCCAGGCCGCGGCCGTGGGCGAAGGCCGCCTCGAAGGCCTCGGGCGAGAGCGCCTCCCGTGCGATGGCCTCCCCGCGTCGCCGCTCGGAGGAGATGAACGGGGCCGCGATGGGGTGCAGCCGGACGTAGTCCCACAACGCCCCGGCTGCGCCGAGCAGCACCGCGGACCGGTGGGCCTGGTCCGCGGCCGACGCGAGGGTGGCGAACGCCTCGAGGACGACGGCGATGCCCGGGCGGTCCCGCAGCGCCGCCTTCATCCGCAGCGCGCGGGCCTCCAGGGCGGTGGCCTCGTCGAGCTCGCCACGGTCGCGCGCGGCCAGGCCCAGCGACCACAGGACCAGCGAGCGCGTGTAGAGCTCGCCGACCGGCTCGGTCAGGGCCAGGCACTCCGCGCGGGCCGCGGCCGCCGCTGGGGCGTCGCCGAGCTCGCTGTGGCACAGGCCGACGATGGCCAGCGCCACGACGAGGTGGTTGACGTGGTCGGCGCGGCGGAAGAGGTCGATGCTGGCCGACGTCTCGGCGAGGGCCGCGGCCATGTCGCCACGGAACAGGTGCACGTTGGCCCGGGCGAAGGCCAGGTAGCCCAGCGCCAGGTCGTCGCGGGTGGACTCCAGGAGACGCCCGGCCCTCTCGAGCTCCCGGTCGGCGTACGCCGCGTCGGACTGGATGCTGCCGATCCAGGCGCACATGCTGTGCGCCCCGGCGCGGACCACCCGGACGGCGGTGCCGTCCTCCTCGCCCCCCTCGCCCCCCTCGTCCCCCTGGTCCCCGGCGTGGGCCAGGGCGGTCTCGAGCCAGTGCCGCGCCTCGGTGAGCCGACCGGTCACCAGCCAGTACCCCTCCAGGGCCATCACCAGGACCATCGCCTCCACGGCCCGGTCCGCCGACCGGGCCGTGCGCTCGAGGACGAGACGCAGGTTCGCGTGGTTGCGACGCCAGTGGTCCACGCCCCGGGCCTGGTCGGGGCCGGTCCACCCCACCCCCAGGCTCAGCGCGGCGTCGAGGAACCACTGCCGGTGACGTGCGCGGAGCTGCTCGGTGCCGCCGGACTCCTCCAGCCGGGCGGCGCCGTACTGCCGGATCGACTCCAGCATCCGGTAGTGCAGGGCGTCCCCGGGGTCGCGGGTGACCAGGGACTTGTCGATCAGGTCGGACAGCACGTCGAGGACCTCGGTCGGCTCCAGCTGCGCGTCGGAGCAGACCCTCTCGGCCGCCTCGAGGCCGAAACCACCGGAGAACACCGACAACCGGGCCCACAGCAGCCGTTCCTGGACGCTGCACAGGTCGTGGCTCCACTCGACCGAGGCCGCGAGCGAGCGCTGCCGGTCGTGGACGTCGGCCCGGCTGCGGGTCAGCAGCCGGTAGCGGTCCCGCAGCCGCTCGACCATCGCCTCGGGGGTGAGCACCCGGATCCGAGCGGCGGCCAGCTCCAGGGCCAGCGGGAGGCCGTCCAGGTCGTGGCTGAGCCGGGCCACGGCGTCGGCGTTGGCCGGGACGAGCGCAAAGCCCGGCAGGGCGGACCGGGCCCGCTCGACGAACAGCTGCACCGCGTCGTACCGGCAGAGCTCCTCGGCGTCCAGGCCGGCCTCCGGGTCGGGCACCGAGAGCGGGGGCACGGTCACCACGACCTCGCCGCCCACGCCGAGCGCCTGACGGCTGGTGCCCAGCACCCGCAGCCCGGCGCAGCGGGGGAGCAGCTCGGTGACCAGGTCCCGGCAGGCGGCCAGGAGGTGCTCGCAGTTGTCGAGCACCAGCAGGACCTCCCGGTCGCCGACGAAGTCGGCCAGGGCCAGGGTCGCCGTGGACGTGGTGACGTCCTGCAGCCCGATCGACTCGATCACCGTGAGGGGGACCAGTCGGGGGTCGGTGACTTCGGCCAGCTCGACCGTCCACACCGTGCCCTGGTCGAACTCCCGAGCCGCCCGGGTGGCCTGGCGGGCGAGCCGGGTCTTGCCCGCACCGCCGGCCCCCACGAGCGTGACGAGTCGGCCCGAGGTCAGGGCCTGCCTGAGGTCGGACAGCTCTTGGTGGCGGCCGATGAACGGGGTCGCCTCGGGAGAGGAAGGGGTCACGGCGTTCCCGACCCTAGCGGGGCGCACCGCGGCTGCGCAGCCGCTTCGGACGCACGGAACCCGGACGGCCCTCCCAGACCGTCCGGGTCACTTCCTCCGTGGGCGACCGGGCGGTCGGGGGGGCCCAGCCCGGCGCGAGCCGCGAAACGCACGGCGGCTCAAGTTCCATCCTGGGGGAGAGGGGCCGTCACGCACACCCGCAGAATTACGGGTACGTATACCTGTTCACGTGACCAAGACGTCCGGTGGAGTCGACCAGCCGCCCCGGTGGACCACCTGCTCGACGGGCACCCGGCCGCGCCGCGCGGAGCCGGCCGGGCCCGGGTCCTCGACCCGGTGGCCCAGGGTGAGGGCACCGACCGGGGTGTACGCCTCGGGAACGCCGAACGCCGCACGCAGCGGGTCCACGGCCCCGGGCGGGACGCCGAAGAAGCACGCCCCGAGGCCCTCGTCGACGGCGGTCAGCAGCATCAGCAACGACGCCATGGCGGTGTCGAGGTGCCAGTAGGGGACCGGCCACCTCGCCTCGTCCCGGTCGGTCCAGCCCTTGTCGGGTTCGGCGTACCGGTCGAGGTAGGCGGCCTTGTGGCTGAGTGGCACCACCAGGCACGGCGCGGTCATCATGCCGCGCAACCAGCGGTCGGGGTCGTCGACCCGGTCCCCGGCCGTCGCCCTCCAGTAGCGGGCCACGTCCGCCGGGGTGTCGAGGACCAGGAAGGCCCAGCCCTGGCTGTGCCCCGCGCTGGGTGCCCGGACGGCGTGCGCGAGCACCCGGTCGAGGACCGTCGGGTCCACGGGCCGGGATGAGTAGTTTCGGACCATCCGCCGGCGCCGGACCACCTCGGTGAACTCCATGGCCCCACCCAACACCAGCACCCCTGACCCGTCGACGAGATCGAGAGGCACCACCCCGTGAGCTTCGAGCAGATGTGGGCCGAGCTGGCCCCCGTGGGCCGGTCGGCCCGGACCGGCGGCTACCTGCGCCAGCCGTTCACCGCCGCCGAGGAGGAGGCCCGCGCCTGGTTCCTCGCGGCCTGTGCCGACCGCGGTCTGCGCGCGGACCAGGACGGCTTCGGCAACGTGGTGGGCTGGTGGGACCCCCCGGCCGGTGCGGGCGAGCCGTCGGGCCGCCCGGCGGTGCTGACCGGTTCGCACCTGGACTCGGTCGTCGAGGGCGGTGCCTACGACGGGCCGCTCGGCGTGGTCTCGGCGCTGGCCGCGGTCGACGTGCTCCGCGACCGCGGGGTCGTGCCGTCGCGGCCGCTCGGCGTGGCGGTGTTCCGGGAGGAGGAGGGCTCGCGGTTCCCGCTGGCCTGCCTGGGGTCGCGGCTGGCCACCGGCGCCACGAGCTGGGAGACGGCTCGGACCCTGCGCGACCGGGACGGCGTGCGGCTGGGGGACCTCACCGACGGTGAGCGCGGCTCGACGCTGCTCGAGGGGGTGGGGACCTACGTCGAGCTGCACGTCGAGCAGGGCCGCGACCTCGCCGACCGGGACGCCCCCGTCGCGGTGGGCAGCGCGGTCTGGCCGCACGGGCGCTACCGCTTCGACATCGCCGGCCGGGCCAACCACGCCGGGACGACCCGGATGGAGGACCGGCGCGACCCGATGCTCACCTACGCCATGACGGTGCTGGCCGCGAACAAGCAGGCCCGGCTCGCCGGCCAGCGGGCCACCTTCGGCCGGGTCTCGGTCGAGCCGAACGGCACCAACGCCGTCCCGTCGCAGGTCACGGCCTGGCTCGACGCCCGGGCCTCGAGCACCGAGGCGCTGCAGGACCTGGTGGCCCAGGTGGAACGGCAGGCCGTCGACCGGGCCGGGCGCGACGGGACCGACGTGGTCGTGAGCGCGGAGTCGGTCAGCGCGGAGGTGGTCTTCGACCCCGCGCTGGCGGCCCGGCTGGCGGGGACGCTGGGCGGGGTCCCGGTGGTGCCGACCGCGGCGGGCCACGACGCGGGGGTGCTGTCGGGGGCGGGGATCCCCACCGCCATGCTGTTCGTGCGCAACCCCACCGGCGTCTCGCACGCCCCCGACGAGCACGCCGAGCCCGGTGACTGCCTGGCCGGGGTCGAGGCGCTGGCCGACGTGCTGGCCGACCTGACGGGAGACCCCGCATGACCGCCTCCCCGGCGACCGGCACGGCGTACGCCCTCGACCACGCCTGGGTCGACGGCGAGGTCCGCGCCGACGTCGTGGTCACCGTCGAGGACGGCCGGTTCGCCTCGGTGGGCCGTGACCCGGTCCGCGGCGCCACCCGGCTCCCAGGTCTGACCGTGCCCGGCCTGGCGAACTGCCACTCCCACGCCTTCCACCGGGCCCTGCGCGGTCGCACCCAGGCCGACCGGGGCACGTTCTGGACCTGGCGCGAGCAGATGTACGCGCTCGCGGCGCGACTCGACCCGGACTCCTACCGGCGGCTGGCGACCGCGGTGTTCAAGGAGATGGCGAGCACCGGGGTGACCGCGGTGGGCGAGTTCCACTACCTGCACCACCAGGGGGACGGGACGCCGTACGACGACCCGAACGCGATGGGCCTGGCCCTGGTCGAGGCGGCCCGGGAGGCCGGCGTCCGGATCGCCCTGCTCGACACCTGCTACCTGACCGCCGGGATCGGGCGCCCGCCGGAGGGCGTGCAGACCCGGTTCAGCGACGGCAGTGGCGAGGCGTGGCTGCGCCGTGCCGACGCCCTCGGACCGGTGGCCGACGACGACGTGGTGGTCGGGGCCGCGATCCACTCCGTCCGGGCGGTGCCGCTGGACGACATGCGCGTGGTGGCCGAGTGGGCCGACCGGTTCGAGACCCCGCTGCACGTCCACCTCTCCGAGCAGCCGGCCGAGAACGAGGAGTGCCTCGAGGTCTACGGGCGCACCCCCACCGAGCTGCTGGGCGAGGCCGGGGCGCTCACCGAGCGGACCAGCGTCGTCCACGCCACCCACCTCACCGAGACCGACCAGGTCCGGATCGGGTCGGCGGGGGCGTACTCCTGCTTCTGCCCCACGACCGAGCGCGACCTCGGTGACGGCATCGGCCCGTCCCGGGGCCTGGCCGCCTCCGGCTCGCCGTTGACCCTGGGCAGCGACAGCCACGCGGTGATCGACCTGTTCGAGGAGATGCGGGCGGTGGAGCTGGACGAGCGGCTCGCGACCCGGGCCCGGGGTCACTGGTCGGCCGCGGAGCTGCTGGCCGCGGCGACGCGGGACGGGCAGGCGTCGCTGGGCTTCTCCGACGCCGGCCGGATCGCGGTCGGCCAGTGGGCCGACCTGGTGACCCTGGACCTGACCAGCCCGCGCACCGCCGGCTGCGGGGCGTCGGCCGAGACGGCGGTCTTCGCCGCCACCGCCGCCGACGTGCGCCACGTGGTCTCCGGCGGCCGGGTGGTCAGCACCGGCGACCCGGGCGAGAGCCGGGCCGTCGGCGAGGAGCTCGACCGGGCCCTCTCCGCGCTGCGGGAGGTCCGATGAGCACGCTGCTGGTCACCGGCATCGGCGAGCTGGTCACCAACGACCCCGCGCACGGCGGCCCCCTCGGCGTGGTCCCCGACGCGGCCCTGGTGGTCGAGCAGGGACGGGTCGCGTGGACCGGGCGGGCGGACCGGGCGCCGGCCGCCGACGCCGTCCAGGACGTCGGTGGGCGCGCGGTCGTGCCCGGCTTCGTGGACTCCCACAGCCACCTGGTCTTCGCCGGGGACCGGGCCGAGGAGTTCGCCGCCCGGATGGCCGGCACCCGGTACGACGGCGGGGGCATCCGGACCACGGTCGCCGCCACGCGGGCCGCCGACGACGAGCAGCTGCTGGCCACCCTGGTGCGCCACCTCGGCGAGATGCGGCGTCAGGGCACGACCACCGTGGAGGTCAAGAGCGGCTACGGCCTGACCGTGCGCGACGAGGCCCGGTCCCTGGCCCTGGCCTCGCGGCTGACCCCCGAGACCACCTTCCTCGGGGCGCACGTCGTCCCCGAGGAGTACGCCGAGGACCCCGGCGGCTACGTCGACCTGGTCACCGGCCCGATGCTGGCGGCCTGCGCGCCGTACGCCCGGTGGATCGACGTGTTCTGCGAGCGCGGGGCCTTCGACGCCGACCAGGCCCGAGCGGTGCTGGCGGCCGGCGCGGCCGCGGGGCTGCAGGGGCGACTGCACGCCAACCAGCTCGGCACCGGCCCCGGGGTGCAGCTCGCCTGCGAGCTGGGGCTGGCGGCGGTCGACCACTGCACCTACCTCAGCGACGCCGACGTGGCGGCGCTGGCCGACAGCGGCACGGTGGCCACGCTGCTGCCCGGGGTCGAGTTCTCCACCCGCTCGCCGTACCCCGACGCCCGGGCGCTGCTGGACGCCGGGGTCCGCGTGGCGCTGGCCACCGACTGCAACCCGGGGTCCTGCTACACCAGCTCGGTGCCGCTGTGCCTGGCCCTGGCCGTGCGGGAGATGGGGATGACTCCGGGGGAGGCCCTGCTCGCGGTCACCCGGGGTGGCGCCGACGCCCTGCGCCGCGACGACGTCGGCCACCTCGCGCCCGGGGCGCGGGCGGACCTCGTCGTGCTCGACGCGCCGTCGTACCTGCACCTGGCCTACCGGCCCGGCGTTCCCCTGGTGCGCGACGTCCTGGTCGGCGGGGTGACCTGACGTGGCCGACGGTGCGGGCCTGCCTCCCGGACCCCGCTGGCCGGCGCTGGCCCAGAGCCTCGCCCTGATCCGCTTCCGGCACTCCTTCGTGCCGCACCTGCGCCGTCGGTTCGGTCGCGCGGTGACCGTCCGGCTCGTCCCCGAGGGGCGGACCCTGGTGCTGTTCGACGACCCGGCCACGACCCGCGAGATCTTCGCCGGCGACCCCGACGTCCTGCACGCGGGCCAGGGCAACGCCGTGCTCGGCCCGGTCATGGGCGAGCACTCCCTGCTCCTGGTGGACGGGGCCGCGCACACCCGGGCCCGACGCCTGCTGATGCCGGCCTTCCGGAGCGCGGCGATGACCGGCTACGAGGCGGTGGTGACCGAGATCGCCCGGACCGAGACCGCCGGCTGGGAGGACGGGCAGGAGCTGGTCACGCTCGACCGGATGAACGCGCTCACCCTGGAGGTGATCCTGCGGGTGGTCTTCGGGGTCGCCGACGCCGACCGGTTGCGGGCGCTGCGCCCCCTGGTCAACGCCACCGTCGACATCGCCCCCCTGGTCCTGCTGGGCTGGGGCTACCCGGTGCTGCACCGGTTCGGGCCGTGGCGCCGGTTCTCCGAGACCCAGCGCGGCCTGGACGAGCTCCTGTACGCCGAGATCGCCGACCGCCGTCGCGCCCCCGACCTGACCGAGCGACACGACGTGCTGTCCACCCTCCTCCTGGTCGGGGGCGCCGAGGGCGAGGAGCCGCTCAGCGACGCCGAGCTGCGCGACCAGCTGGTCACCCTGCTGCTGGCCGGGCACGAGACCACGGCTGCCGCGCTGGCCTGGGCGGTCCACGAGCTCGGCCGGGACGCCGACCTGCTCGCGCGCGCCCAGCACGCGGCCGACACCGGGGACGACGCGTTCCTCGAGGCGGTGGTGAAGGAGTCCCTGCGCCGGCACCCGATCATCCCGATGGTCGTCCGGGTGCTCACCCGTCCGACGACCGTGGGCGAGCACGACCTGCCGGCGGGCGTGGCGGTGGCCCCGTCGATCCTGCTCGGGCACGCCGACCCGGCGAGCTTCCCCGAGCCCGACCGGTTCCGGCCCGAGCGCTTCCTCGACGGCGAGGTGGCGCCGCACACCTGGATCCCGTTCGGCGGCGGCGTCCGCCGCTGCATCGGTGCCGGCTTCGCCCTGATGGAGGGGGTGGCGGTCCTGCGCGAGGTGCTCACGGCGTACGACCTGAGCGTGCTGCCCGGCCACGAGGACCGCCCCCGGGTCCGCAACATCACGAGCGTGCCCGACCGGGGCGGTCGGGTGGTCGTGCGGCGTCGCTGAGGGTCTCGACGAGCTCGACCGACGGAGCACAGACGAGCTCGACCGACGGAGCACAGACGAGCTCGACCGACGGAGCACAGACGAGCTCGACCGACGGAGCACAGACGAGCTCGACCGACGGAGCAGCTCCAAGAACTCTCCAAGATTCCCCGGTCATCCTCGGACCAGGCGCCGTCGCTCTCCCCGTGCGGCGGCGCCCCCTCATCCACCCGTCGCACCCGACGCGTCCCGCTGCCCCCGTCGCACGAGGAGTCCCCATGCCCGAGACCATCTTCGGACTGCCCCTGCACCCGCTCATCGTCCACGCCACCGTGGTGGTGGTCCCCACGGCCGCGGTGTTCCTGCTGCTGTCGATCGTGCTGCCCCGGTTCCGTGCCTGGGCCGGGGTCCTGCCCTTGGTCCTCGCCGCCGCCGCGGTCGTCCTGGCTCCGCTGTCCACCAGCACCGGGGAGTCCCTGCAGCACATGGTCGGCGAGAGCGCCGCGGTGCGCCGGCACGCCGAGCTCGGCGACATGCTCCTGTGGTGGTGCATCGGCATGCTCGTCGTCGCGGCCGCGGCGTACTTCCTGCGCCGCCGCGGTGACCTGGGCCGGGGGGTCGCCGCCGGGTTGCTCGTCCTGGGCCTGGTCGCCTCGCTGGGGACGATCGTGCAGACCGTCCTGATCGGTCACTCGGGCGCCGAGGCGGCCTGGGGCGACGTGGTCAAGAACCCGGTCAGCGCCACCTCCGGGCAGTAGCCGGCCGGAGGACCGGCCCGGCGCTCCTATCCTGACCCCATGGAGCTCCCCGCCGCGGCCGTCCTGCTCGTCGAGGACGACGTGCAGCTGGCCGGGATGGTCGCCGGGCTGCTGGAGTCCGAGGGGTACGCCGTGGACCTGGCCCACGACGGCCAGCGCGGCCTTCACCTGGCCCTGACCCGCTCCTACGACCTGGTCGTGCTCGACCGGGGCCTGCCGGCGATCGAGGGTCTGGACCTGCTCGGCCGGATCCGGTCACGCGGGGTCACCGCCCCCGTGCTGGTCCTGTCCGCCCTGGCGTTCGCGCGGGACCGGGTGGAGGGCTTGGACGCCGGCGCCGAGGACTACCTGGGCAAGCCCTTCGACATCGACGAGCTGCTGGCCCGGTGCCGGGCCCTGCTGCGCCGGCACACCGACACCGCCCGTACGGTCCCGGTGCCGGGCGGGGCGCTCGACCCGGCGGAGCGACGGGTGCTGCTCGAGGGTCGCGACGGCGCGACGGTGGACCTCTCGGGTCGCGAGTGCGCCCTGCTGGAGGCCCTGGCCCGGCAGCCGCGCCGGGTCTTCGCGCGCACCGAGCTGCTCGACGTGGCCTTCCCCGGTGCCGAGGACGGCGGGGTGGTCGACACCTACGTGCACTACCTGCGGCGCAAGCTCGGCAGGACCGTGGTGGAGACGGTGCACGGACTGGGCTACCGGATGGGGCGGGCGTGAGACCTGGCGACGTCCGGGCGCGGTCGCGGCGGCTGGGCCTGCAGATTGCCGTCCTCCTGGTCGCGCTGCTGGCCGTGGTGGGGGTGGTGGCCTACCGCCTCTACGAGCGCGCCGAGACCGCCACCGCCGAGGTCACGCTGGCCGACGCGGCCGAGCACCTGTCCCCCGGGGAGGAGGACGACGGCTTCTGGGTGGTCCTGGAGCGGGCCACCGGGCGGGTGACCACCCCGGGACTTCCCTCCGGTCTGCCCGACGAGGAGGACCTGGCCCGCGTGGCCGAGGACGGCCGGGCCCGCCAGGAGGAGGTGAGGGCCGGCGGCAGGACGTACTTCCTGCGCACCGAGGTCCGGTCCGGTGGCCAGGTGGTGCAGGTGGCCATGGACCGCACCCGGGCGGAGGAGGCGAGCGGCCGCCTGGCCCTCTCGCTGCTGCTCGCGGGCGGGGTCGGGGTGCTGCTCGCCGCCGCGGTGGCGGCCCTGCTGGCCCGCCGGAGCCTGCAGCCGGTGACCGAGGCCCTGGTGATGCAGCAACGGTTCGTCAGCGACGCCAGCCACGAGCTGCGCACCCCGCTGACCCTGCTGAGCACCCGGGTGCAGCTGCTGTCCCGGCACCTGACCCGCCGCGACGACCTCGGCCCCGGGGTGCGGGCGGACCTCGACGGGGTGCTGGCCGACACCGCGGCGCTGGCCGGGGTCCTGGACGAGCTGCTGCTCGCCGCCGAGCCCGACGCCGGCCCCCGCGAGCCCTGCGACCTCGACGCGCTGGTGGCCTCGGTGGTGGCCTCGGCCCGGGCCAGCGCGGCGGAGGCCGGCGTGCTGCTGGAGGTCGGCTCGACGGTCGGGGTCTCGGTCCCGGCTGCCCCCGGCGCGGTCCGCCGGGCAGTGACGTCGCTGGTCGACAACGCCCTGGGCCATGCCCGGTCCCGGGTCCGCGTCGACCTGGTGGCCGAGCGTCGGCAGGTGCGCGTGGTGGTCACCGACGACGGCCCGGGAGTGCCGGCGGAGGTCGCCGACAGCCTCTTCGAGCGGTTCTCGGGCGGTCGCACCGGCGCCCCGCCCGCCTCCGGGGGCCGGCGGCACTACGGCCTGGGTCTCGCCCTGGTCTCCGACGTCGCCTCCGCCCACGGCGGGACCGTCCGGGTGACGACCCCGTCCGACGGCACCGTCGGCTCGGCCTTCGTGCTGACCCTGCCGCGCTGACCGCCCGCCCACCCTCCCGGGTGGCCCGGTCAGCCACCCGTGGGCGAGGATGGGGGAATGGCCCCCACGGACGACCCGAGCCCCGGGCGAGCGTTGCTGACGGCGCTCGCCGCGATGGCTGGTGTGGCGCTGCTGGTGGGCCTCGCGATCGGCGCGGTGGTGGTGGGGGCCGTCGACGTCTCCGGGGTGGGCGGCTCCGGGGCGCAGGCCTCCAGCGCGCCGCAGTCGCTGACCATCCCGAAGTACCAGCCGACCAAGACGCCGGCCAGCGGGGCGGGGACGTCGTCGTCGTCGTCGGCGAGCCCGTCCCCGTCCCGGACCAAGGCCACCAAGCCGCCCCGGCGTGACCGGATCACCCTCTTCGTGGCCCCGCAGCAGGTCGGCGCCGGCCAACGGATCAACCTCAACGGGGTCTACCCGTCGGGCGAGGGTGCCGTCCTGCAGGTGCAGCGGCGGGAGAGCGGGACGTGGACCGACTTCCCGGTCACCGTCCCGGTCCGCGGAGGGTCCTTCACCACCTGGATCGAGACCTCGCGCACCGGGGCCAGCCCCTTCCGGGTCTTGGACAAGGCCGCGGGCCGCGGGTCGAACCGGGTCGTGGTCACGGTCGGCTGAGTCGGTCCCGCCGCGACCCGGAGCCGAAGGTGGCCCGAACCCCGCCGTGCGCGGTCCGGGCCACTCCCCCCACTCCGACCGGACGGGCGGCGGCACCGTGGTGCCGCACGCGCCCGTCCCCCCGTCGGTCCTGTCCCCCGGGGCATGGTTCGGCCCCGCACCGCGGGCGGATGGGTCCGGTGCCGGGATCTCCCGTGACGCGGGTCTCAGCCCCCTGGGCCGGAGTTGAGTTGAACGCACTCAACTTGTCTGACAGACTTCGTGGCGTGGCCCGACCAGGGCCGCCCCTGATCTCAGTCGCAACAGCGTGGAGGTAACAGAAATGGCTCGTGCGGTCGGTATCGACCTCGGGACGACGAACTCTGTCGTCGCAGTCCTCGAAGGCGGTGAGCCCACGGTGATCGCCAACGCCGAGGGCGCCCGGACGACCCCCTCGGTCGTCGCCTTCGCCAAGAACGGTGAGGTCCTGGTCGGCGAGGTCGCCAAGCGCCAGGCCGTCACCAACGTCGACCGGACGATCCGGTCCGTCAAGCGCCACATGGGCACCGACTGGAAGCAGCCGATCGACGACAAGTCGTTCACGCCGCAGCAGATCTCGGCCTTCGTGCTCCAGAAGCTCAAGCGCGACGCCGAGGCCTACCTCGGCGAGACCGTCACCGACGCGGTGATCACCGTGCCGGCCTACTTCTCCGACGCCCAGCGCCAGGCCACCAAGGAGGCCGGTGAGATCGCCGGCCTGACCGTCTCGCGGATCGTGAACGAGCCGACCGCGGCGGCGCTGGCCTACGGCCTGGACAAGGACGACGACCAGACGATCCTGGTCTTCGACCTCGGGGGCGGCACGTTCGACGTGTCGCTGCTCGAGATCGGCGACGGCGTCGTCGAGGTCAAGGCCACCTCCGGTGACAACCACCTCGGGGGCGACGACTGGGACCTCCGCGTCGTCGACTGGATGGTCAAGAAGTTCAAGGACAACAACGGCGTCGACCTCGCGGCCGACAAGATCGCCAAGCAGCGTCTCCAGGAGGCGGCGGAGAAGGCGAAGATCGAGCTGAGCTCCTCGACCGAGACCACCGTGCACCTGCCGTACATCACCCACGGCGAGAACGGCCCGCTGCACTTCGAGGAGAAGATCAGCCGCGCCGAGTTCCAGCGCCTGACCGCCGACCTGCTCGAGCGCACCAAGGCGCCGTTCAAGTCGGTCATCAAGGACGCCGGTGTCGACGTCTCCAAGATCGACCACGTCATCCTGGTCGGCGGCTCGACCCGGATGCCCGCGGTGACCGAGGTGGTCCGCGAGCTCACCGGTGGCAAGGAGCCCAACAAGGGCGTCAACCCCGACGAGGTCGTCGCGGTCGGCGCGGCCCTGCAGGCCGGTGTCCTCAAGGGCGAGGTCAAGGACGTCCTCCTGCTCGACGTGACCCCGCTGTCGCTGGGCATCGAGACCAAGGGCGGGGTGATGACCAAGCTCATCGAGCGCAACATGACCATCCCGACCAAGAAGTCCGAGGTCTTCACGACCGCTGACGACAACCAGCCCTCGGTGATGATCCAGGTCTTCCAGGGCGAGCGTCAGATGGCGGCCCAGAACCAGCCGCTCGGGAACTTCGAGCTCACCGGCCTGCCGCCGGCGCCGCGCGGGATCCCGCAGATCGAGGTCACCTTCGACATCGACGCCAACGGCATCGTCCACGTGTCCGCCAAGGACCGGGGCACCGGCCGTGAGCAGTCGATGACGATCACCGGCGGGTCCGCGCTGTCCAAGGACGACATCGACCGGATGGTGCGCGAGGCCGAGGAGTACGCCGAGGAGGACCGGCAGCGCAAGGAGGCCGTCGAGGTCCGCAACCAGGCCGAGGGCCTGGTCTACTCGACCGAGAAGTTCCTGAGCGACAACGAGGACAAGATCCCCGCCGAGGTCAAGACCGAGGTCGAGGGCGACATCGAGTCGCTGAAGAAGGCGCTCGAGGACACCTCGGACACCGCCGGCGAGGCGATCGGTGCGGCCGCGGCCAAGCTGGCCGAGTCGAGCCAGAAGATGGGCTCGGCGATGTACGCCGCGGCGCAGTCGGAGAACGACGCCTCGGGGGCCGCTGACGCGGGCACCGGCGACGCCGACGACGACGTGGTCGACGCCGAGATCGTCGACGACGAGGGTGACCAGAAGTGACCCAGTCCTCCGAGCACCAGTCCTCCGAGCACCCCGACGGGGGGCACTTCCCGGACCAGGGGCAGGTCGACTTCGACAGCGAGACCGTCGACGAGACCGCGGGGGCGCAGGAGACTGCCGCCCCCGCGGCCCCCGGCGGGGCCGAGCCGCCGGTGGCCGGGGCGCCGTACGAGAGTCCCGAGGAGCTGGCCGCCCGGACCAAGGAGCTGACCGCGGACCTGCAGCGGCTCCAGGCCGAGTACCTCAACTACAAGCGCCGGGTCGAGCGCGACCGGGAGCTGGTCCTGCAGAACGCCAAGTTCTCGATCCTGTCGGCGCTGCTCCCGGTCCTCGACGACGTCGACCGGGCGCGGGAGCACGACGAGGTCACCGGCGCGTTCAAGGCCGTGGCCGACTCGCTGACCCGGATCGTCTCCGGGGAGGGACTGGTCAAGTTCGGCGAGCCCGGCGACGAGTTCGACCCGAGGCTGCACGAGGCGCTGATGCACGGCCTGTCGGCCGACGTCTCGACCACCACGTGCGACAAGGTCGTCCAGGCGGGCTACCAGTTCGGCGACCGCGTGGTGCGGCCGGCGATGGTGACGGTCGTGGACCCGGACCCGTCCGGGGCGCCGGCCCCGTCCGGTCCGGAGACCTCGGGCACCACCGGTTCCTGATCGACCGCACGACTGCCGCGTACACACCGGAGGGGAGGGGAGCGCATGACGAACACGGACTGGGCGAACAAGGACTTCTACAAGGTCCTCGGCGTCGCCAAGAACGCGCCGGCGGCCGACATCAAGAAGGCCTACCGCAAGCTCGCCCGTGCCAACCACCCCGACTCCCACCCGGGTGACAAGGCGGCCGAGGACCGCTTCAAGGGGATCGCCGAGGCCTACGACGTCGTCGGCGACCCCAAGCGGCGCACCGAGTACGACGAGATGCGCACGATGTTCTCGGCCGGCGGCCAGGGACCGTTCCGCGGCGGGGGCAGCGGCGCCGGCGGTCCCGGCACCACCTCCTACGACGTCGGTGACCTGTTCGGCACCGCGGCCGGCGGGGCGGCTTCTCCGACGTCTTCGG
Organism: uncultured Actinomycetota bacterium; assembly: GCA_963843825.1. Taxonomy (GTDB): domain Bacteria; phylum Actinomycetota; class Actinomycetes; order Propionibacteriales; family Nocardioidaceae; genus Marmoricola_A. The sequence continues at coordinate 442,623 of CAWJLZ010000022.1, read as the reverse complement.
GGACGTCTTCGGACGCGGGGGCGCCCAGCGTCGCACGCGTCCGCCGCGGCGGGGTGCCGACGTGGAGACCACGACGTCCATCGGGTTCACCGAGGCGATCGACGGGGTCACGGTCTCGCTGAGGCTGGCCTCCGAGGCGCCCTGCCCGGACTGCCGGGGCACCGGCGCCCGGGCCGGCTCGATGCCGCGGGTCTGCCCCGAGTGCGACGGGGTGGGCATGCGCGCCGCCTCGGCCAGCGGGACCTTCACCCTCAACGAGACCTGCCCGTCCTGCCGGGGCCGCGGGATGATCGTCGACGACCCCTGCCCGACGTGCCACGGCTCCGGGCGTGGTCTGTCGGACCGGGTGATCCAGGCCCGCATCCCCGCCGGGGTCAAGGACGGCCAGCGGATCAAGGTGCGGGGCAAGGGCCCCAAGGGCGAGCACGGCGGCGTCCCGGGCGACCTGTACGTCGTGGTCAAGGTGGCGCCGCACCCGGTGTTCGGACGGTCCGGGGACAACCTGACCCTCACGGTCCCGGTCGGCTTCGACGAGGCCGTGCTGGGGGCGGAGATCAAGGTCCCGACCCTGACCGGGTCCACGGTGACGGTGAAGATGCCGCCCGGAACGCCCAACGGACGCACCTTCCGGGTCCGCGGCCGTGGCGCACCCCGCAAGGACGGCACCCAGGCCGACCTGCTGGTCACCGTCGAGGTGGCCGTGCCCGGCGTGCTGTCCCCCGAGGCCCGCGCCGCCGTGGAGGCCTACCGCGACGCCACCGCCGGCTCCTCGCTGCGCAGCCGGCTCTTCGAGTCCGGGAGCCCACGGTGACCCGCCCCGAGGTCCCCGGGCCGGACGTGCCCGTCTACGTCATCTCGGTGGCCGCCGAGCTCACCGGGCTGCACGCGCAGACCCTGCGCACCTACGACCGGCTCGGGCTGGTCTCCCCGGGCCGGACCGGGGGTGGTGGGCGGCGCTACTCCTGGCGCGACATCGAGCAGCTGCGCGAGGTGGCCGACCTCACCGCGCACGGCATCGGACTGGAGGGGGTCCGCCGGATCCTCGACCTGGAGAACCACGTCAGCGCGTTGCAGGCGCGGGTCTCCGAGCTCGAGGAGTCGCTCGGCGCGGCCGAGTACGCCCTGGCGCTGCGGATGTCCGAGCGGGGCCCCTCACGGAACCTTCCGGCGGTCCAGCAGCCCGGAACCGCGCAATCCGTCGTGGTGTGGCGCCGCATGCCCCCGCATCGGTGATCATGGTCCATGACAGATCCCCCTCTTGCCGCTACCCTTCCTGCGTGGCCTAGGGGTGGGCAGCTCACGGGGGATTCGCCGCGTGAGGGGAGCTGGGAGAACCAATGACCGTCGTGCTTGCCGAAGACGACGTCGACATCCGTGACCTGGTGCAGATCGTCCTCGAGGGACTCGATCTCACCGTCACCGCTGTCGGCACCGGGTCCGACGCCCTCGCGGCCTGCCGGGCCAGGACCCCGCGGCTGCTGCTGCTCGACATCACCATGCCCGGGATGAACGGGCTGGAGGTGTGCCGGGAGATCCGGGCCGACGAGGGCCTGCACGACCTGCCGATCATCCTGATGACCGCGCGGGCCCAGGCCAGCGACGTCGCCGCCGGCATGGAGGCGGGCGCCGACACCTACATCATCAAGCCCTTCGGTCCGATCGAGCTGCGCGAGCACGTCGAGGCCCTGCTCGAGCGCTCCGAGGGCGGCTCCGAGGACGGCTCCGCCGGCTGAGCGCAGCCCGGGACACCCGGGAGGTCCCTCAGCCGACCTCGTCGGCGGGGGTGCGGGGCATCGTCACGGTGAAGGTGCTGCCCCGGCCCGGCTCGGAGACCACCTCGATCGTCCCGTCGTGCGCCTCGACGATGCTGCTGGCGATCGAGAGGCCGAGGCCGGCACCCTGCGCGGCGCGCTCGTGGGCGCCGGTGCCCCGGAAGAACCGGTCGAAGAGGTGCTCCTGGTCGGCGGGGGTGATGCCCGTCCCGTGGTCGGTGACGCTCAGCCGGGCCTGCCGGTCGGTCGTGGTCAGCCGGACGGTGACCGTGCCCCCGGTCTGGCTGAACTTGGCGGCGTTGCTGAGCAGGCTGGAGAAGACCCGGGTCGAGCTTGTCGGCGTCCCCCAGGACCTCGACCGGGTCCTGGGTCAGCTCGACCTCGAGGTCGAGGGCGGCCAGGGCCCAGGTCGGCGCCGCCTCCTCGAGCGCCCGCCGCACCGGGCAGCGCAGGTCGAGCGGCACCCGGTCGAAGCGGAAGTCGCCCAGCTCGACCTGGGACATGGTCAGCATGTCCTCGATCAGCCCCATCAACCGGCGCCCGTTGCGCTCGATCCGGGACAGCACCTGCTGGTGCATGCCGGACACCGGCTCGCCGGTGCCGGTGAGCAGGAGCTGGGAGTAGCCGATGATGCTCGTGATCGGCGTGCGCAGCTCGTGGCTCACGGTCGCCATGAAGTCGTTCTTGGTCCGGTCGACCTGGGCCAGCCGCTCGACGATCTGCTTCTCGGCCTCGAGCGCGGCGGTCACCATAGCTCGTTGAGCCGCCGGTCGGTGACGTCCTCGGCCACCACGAGGTAGCCGAGCGCCTCCCCCTCGACCCCGTGGCGCCGGCTGAGGGTCACCGCGATGGTGCGCAGGTCGCCGTCGCGCCGCACGAAGTTCCAGTCGGCCGTGACCGGGCCGGAGGAGCGGAGCAGGTACGGCTCGAGCAGGTCGGTCAGGGGCTGGTCGCCGGGCCAGCGGGTGCGGGAGACGGCCAGGGTGAAGCGTCCGTGGTCGGGGGCCAGACCGACGTGCGCGACGCCGACCACCTCCGTGGTGGTGTACCCCGACAGCCGTTCGGCGCCGACGTTGAAGAACTCGATGCTGCCGCTCAGGTCGGTGCCCAGGATGGCGGTGCCGGTGGTGGCGGCCAGGATGTTGCCGACCACGTCGTGGCTGTGGAGTCAGCTGGTCCACCGCGATCAGCCGGTGGGCGCGGACCAGGGCCAGCGGCAGGGCCACGAGCGTCATCGCCACGACCAGGGTCTGCATCAGGGTGCCGACGGTCTCCGGGGCCAGCCCGGCGGCGCGTACGGACGCGACGAAGGGACCCCGACCGGTGGTCGACATCACCGTCATCACGGCCGAGGCCACCAGGACCTGCACCGCCACCTCGCGCACCGGGAGCCGGGCTGCGCCCCAGACCAGCACCGGCAGCGGCAGGAAGGCCAGCGGCAGCTGCTGGTCGGGGGCGAAGGCGACGAGCACGCTGAGCACGAGCAGGGCCCACTGGGCCGAGGACTCCAGCAGGCCGAGGTGCCGCCGCGGCACGACGGGCAGCCGCAGCGCCAGGGGGACCAGCACCAGCAGCGAGGCGCTGTGCGAGGAGAACAGGGCGCGGGCCATGAGCAGGAAGCTGCCGTCCCCGACGGCCTCGACCACGACCCCGCCGAGCACGGCGGCGACCAGGCCGCCGGCCGCCGCAGCAGCCACGAGGCGGCCGAAGTCCTCGAGCGACTCCAGCGCGGGCCGGTGGCGCCGCTCGGCGGTGAGGATCAGCATCACCACGGCGGCCTCGACGACGTTGACCACCCCGAAGCCGAGGCTGACGTCGACGTCCCGCCCGCCGAGCAGGTTGGCCGGCACGGTCACCAGGAAGATCCCGGCCAGCACGGTCCGCCGGTGCCCGCGGCGGGGCCAGGCACAGGGCGATGACCGACAGACCCGAGTCGGGCCAGAACGCCGCCACGTGGGTGCCCTGCGGGGACAGGTGCACCGAGAGCCAGCCGACGACGATCTCGAGCAGGAGCAGCCCGACCACGGCGACGGTGACCAGCCGCGGGCGGGTCGTCACCTCGTCGGACCCGTTCGCCACCGTGTCTCCCGCCCGTGCTTCGTGTCCTGCCGTGTCCTCCCGCGTCACCAGGCCCTCACGGTACCGGGCTGGGAGACTTCGGGCGGATATGGGGGTGGTTGAGGGGCTGATCCGCAATTCCCGGTCCGGTGCGGTCCGTGAAGGATTCGCTTTTCAAAGTTGAGCGGAACAGACTCAACTCTGGCGGGGTTGAAGGTGATGACCCGCTCACGGCAGCATCCCTGCAGGACAAGCCGCTCAGGAGGCGCTGATCCATGGAGATCTCGAAGTTCACCACCCGCACCCAGGAGGCGATCGCCTCCTCCATCCAGGCCGCCACCGGCTCGGGGCACAGCCAGCTCGAGGCCGTGCACCTGCTGGCCGCGCTGCTTGCCCAGTCCGACACCGTGGTCCGTCCGCTCATCGAGGCGACCGGGGTGTCGGCCGACGCCGTCGGGTCCGCCGTGGAGGCGGAGGTCAAGCGGCTGCCCGCCGCGACCGGGTCCACGGTCGCGGCCCCGTCGTACTCGCGGGCGGCGGTCCAGGCCCTGACCATGTCGCAGGAGATCGCCGCGGAGATGAAGGACGACTTCACCTCCGCCGAGCACCTGCTCCTGGCCCTGGCCACGGTGGAGTCCCCCGCGCGGCGGGTGCTCGCCGAGCAGAAGGCGACGGTGGAGGCCCTGCGGGCCGCACTGCCGACCGTGCGCACCGGCCGGGTGACCAGCGCCGACCCCGAGGCGACGTACGAGGCGCTGGAGAAGTACGCCGTCGACCTCACCGCCCGGGCCCGGGAGGGCCGCATCGACCCGGTGATCGGCCGGGACGAGGAGATCCGCCGGGTCGTCCAGGTGCTCTCGCGCCGCACCAAGAACAACCCGGTGCTGATCGGCGAGCCGGGCGTGGGCAAGACCGCCGTGGTCGAGGGATTGGCCCAGCGGATCGTCGACGGCGACGTGCCCGACTCGCTCAAGGGCCGGCGCCTGCTCAGCCTCGACCTGTCCGCGATGGTGGCCGGGGCGAAGTACCGCGGGGAGTTCGAGGAGCGGCTCAAGGCCGTGCTGAACGAGATCAAGGAGGCCGAGGGCCAGGTCATCACCTTCATCGACGAGCTGCACACGGTGGTCGGCGCGGGCGCCGGCGGCGACTCCTCCATGGACGCGGGCAACATGCTCAAGCCGATGCTGGCCCGCGGCGAGCTGCGGATGATCGGCGCGACGACCCTCGACGAGTTCCGCGAGCACCTGGAGAAGGACCCGGCCCTGGAGCGCCGCTTCCAGCAGGTGTTCGTCGGCGAGCCCTCGGTGGAGGACACGATCGCGATCCTGCGCGGCCTGCAGGAGAAGTACGAGGCGCACCACGGCGTCAAGATCACCGACGCGGCCCTGGTCGCGGCCGCCATGCTCTCCGACCGGTACATCTCCGGTCGCAAGCTGCCCGACAAGGCCATCGACCTGATCGACGAGGCCGGGCTCGCGGCTGCGGATGGAGATCGAGTCCTCCCCGGTCGAGGTCGACCAGCTGCGCCGGGGCGTCGACCGGCTGCGGATGGAGGAGCTCGCCCTGGAGCGGGAGACCGACGAGGCGTCGGTGGACCGGCTCCAGCGGCTGCGTGCCGACCTGGCCGACCGGGTGGAGGAGCTGCGCGGGCTCGAGGCCCGCTGGGACGCGGGAGAAGGCCGGCCTGGAGGGCACCGGCGAGGCTGCGCAAGCAGATCGAGGCGCTGCGCACCGAGGCCGACGGCTTCCAGCGCGAGGGCGACCTGGCCCGGGCCAGCGAGATCCTCTACGGCCGGATCCCCGCGCTGGAGAAGCGGCTGGTCCCGGTCAGTCCGCGGAGCGCACGCCCACCGAGGAGCCGATGGTGCGCGAGGAGGTCGGCCCCGAGGAGATCGCCGACGTCGTCGAGGCCTGGACCGGCATCCCCACCGGACGGTTGCTCGAGGGCGAGACGGCCAAGCTGCTGCGGATGGAGGACGTCCTCGGCGAGCGCCTGATCGGTCAGCGACCGGCGGTCGAGGCGGTCTCCGACGCCGTACGCCGGTCCCGCGCCGGGATCTCCGACCCCGACCGACCCACCGGGTCCTTCCTCTTCCTCGGTCCCACCGGGGTCGGCAAGACCGAGCTGGCCAAGGCGCTGGCCGACTTCCTGTTCGACGACGCCCGGGCGATCGTGCGGATCGACATGAGCGAGTACTCCGAGAAGCACTCGGTCGCCCGCCTGGTCGGCGCGCCGCCCGGCTACGTCGGCTACGAGGAGGGCGGCCAGCTCACCGAGGCGGTGCCGTCGCCGCCCGTACTCCGTCGTCCTGCTCGACGAGGTCGAGAAGGCCCACCCCGAGGTCTTCGACGTCCTGCTGCAGGTGCTCGACGACGGCCGGCTCACCGACGGCCAGGGCCGCACGGTCGACTTCCGCAACGTGGTGCTGATCCTCACCTCGAACCTCGGCTCCACCTACCTGGTCGACCCGACGCTGGACCCGGCGAAGCAGCACGAGGCGGTGATGGCGCGTCGTGCGCTCGCACTTCAAGCCGGAGTTCCTCAACCGCCTCGACGAGGTGGTCATGTTCGACGCGCTGACCCAGGACGCTCGCGCGCATCGTGGACCTCCAGGTCGACCTCGCTCGGGCGACGCCTCGCCGTGCGCCGGATCGGGCTCGACGTCTCCCCCGACGCCCGGGCCTGGCTGACGCGCACCGGCTACGACCCGTTGTACGGCGCCCGCCCGCTGCACCGGCTCGTGCAGACCGCGATCGGCGACCCGCTGGCCAGGATGCTGCTCTCCGGGGAGGTCCTCGACGGCAGCACGGTCCGTGGTCGCACCGCGGCTCCCGAGGCGACCGCGCTGACGCTCACGCCCCGCGCGACGGCTGAGCCGGGTCGCCCAGCGGCCCGGTTGGGCAGGACATGGACAATGGACAGATGAGCCAGCAGAGCGCCACGCCCGTCCGCGCCCGCCAGGTCACCTTCGCCTGGTGCTCGGGCGGCGGGCTGCGCCTGCTCGTGCTGAGCCTGTTCGACGACGATGCGGCCGGTCTCCGCGGCACCGACATGCGCGAGCAGCTCGACGGCCTGCTCGCCGACCGCCGCCGCGGGGCAGCGGCGTGACCTCGAGCACCGCCCACCGGTCGGCGCGTGCGGATCCTGGCTCCGGTCAGCCGGCGCCCTCGCCGCGGCCGGTGTGGTCCTCGCGGTCTTCGTCGGGCTGCGCCACCGCAGGCGCGGATCGGTCTCACCGTGACGCGGCCTGCTCGTGCTGACCCTGCCGATGGCCGGGCTGCTGCCGGTCCTGCCGCGGTCTCCGCGAGCTGCTGTGGTCGCAGCCCGCGCGGGACTGGTACGACGGGCGGACCCCGGCCTGGACGCCGCGCCGGCGGCGCAGGCGCGCCTGCCCTCCGAGCAGGGACCGCCGTCGGCACCGGAGCCGCCGCCCGTACGGGCAGCAGCAGCCGGCTCCCGCCGGGCACCCCGCCCCCTACGGCCAGCCGGCTCCGGCCCCCCCGTACGCCCAGCCCTACCCCCAGTCCCCGCCGCAGTCCTACCCGCAGCCCTACCCGCCGCAGTACGCACAGCAGTACGCGCAGCCCGCCCAGGGCGGCCCCGGTCAGGGCCCGTCGGAGTCGTGGCAAGCGGCCGACCACGGTCACCCTGGCCGCGGTGTCCACCTGGATCGGCTCCGGAGCGGTCCTGGTCGCCTCGCTGCTCTTCGTGGCCGTCCTCGCCGGCGGCCCGACGGCGTTCGTCAACGAGGTCGACTCCGCCGCGGACCGCAGTCGAGCGGCTCGACATGACCACCGACCAGATCCTGGTCCGTGGTGTGGGGCACGGCGGCCTCTTCGCGGTCTGGTCCCTGGTCGCGGCCCTGCTGGCCGTGTTCGTGTTCCGGCGCAACAACCCGGCGAGATACATCCTGGCCGTCTCGGCCGGCTGGCCACGCTGGTCAGCCTGCTGATGATCCTGAGCCTGGTCTCGGTGGTCACCCTGCTCCTGGCCGGCGCCAGGTCGTCCTGCTGTTCACCGGCGGCGCCAACGACTGGTTCGCCGGCCGGTCCGGCGGGACCCCGCCGTACCCGCCTCCGGGCCAGTACGGCTACGACAGCAGCCCGCAGGCGGGACCGCCCCCCGAGCCGCCGACGCGCAACCAGCCCTGGTGACCGGGAAGGCTCAGGCGGTCAGGTCGGCCGTGGACAGCCGCTCCAGGGCCTCGAGCACGGCGGTGTCCTTGCAGAACGCCCAACGCACCAGCTGCCGCCCGCCGTCCGCCGTGTCGTAGAACGACTGCGGCGGGACGGCGACCACGCCGGCCCGCTCGGGCAGCGCGAGGCAGAACGCCATCGCGTCGCTCCAGCCGAGGTGCGCGATGTCGCCGAGCAGGAAGTACGTGCCGCGAGGGGCCGGGTCGCAGCCCGGCTGCGGCCAGGCCCGCGGTGAGCAGGTCGCGCTGGGTCGGCGAGCTCGCGGCCAGCTCCTCGACGAAGGCCGTCTCGTGGTCCAGTGCGTGCGCGACCGCGGGCTGGAGCGGGGCCGCGTTGGTGAAGGTCAGCCACTGCTTGGCCGCCAGCACCGTGTCGACCAGGTCTGCCGAGCCCGGTCACCCAGCCGACCTTCCACCCGGTGAAGGAGAAGGTCTTGCCCGCGCTGGAGATGGAGACGGTGCGCTCGGCCATCCCGGGCAGCGTGGCACAGCGGTCGTGCCGTCCGGCCGTCGAAGGTCAGGTGCTCGTAGACCTCGTCGGTGACCACGACCAGGACGTCGTGGCGACGGCGACCTCGGCGATCGGCGGCGAGCTCGTCGTCGTGAGACCACGGCGCCGGTCGGGTTGTGCGGGGTGTTGAGCACCAGCGCGACCGGTCCGGTCGGTCACCGCGGCGCGCCAGCGGCGCCGGGTCGAGCGGAAGCCGTCGGGCGTGCGCCGCAGGCCGACGGTCCGTCGTACGCCGCCGGCCATCGTGACCGCAGCGGCGTAGGAGTCGTAGTACGGCTCGACGACGACGACCTCGTCGCCGGGGTCGACCAGCGCGAGGACCGCGGCGGTGATCGCCTCGGTGGCCCCGGCCGTCGACGAGCACCTGGGTGTCCGGGTCGAGGTCGATGCCGTAGCGCGCTGGCCTGGTGGCGGGCGACCGCCTCGCGCAGCTCGGGCATGCCGCGGCCGGGGGCGTACTGGTTGCGCCCGGACCGCAGCGCCGCGGCCGCGGCCTCGACCATCCGACGGCGGGCCCGTCCGGTCGGGGAAGCCCTGCCCGAGGTTGAGCGAGCCGGTCCGCACCGCCAGCGCCGACATCGTGGTGAAGATCGTCGGCGGGATCCCCTGGAGGCGTCTGGCCAGCCGTCGGTCCGAGGTCATGGGGCCGAACCTACCGCCGGGCTCAGTAGGGTCACCCCATGAGCGAGGAGACCACCACCACGGACCGCGACGCGCTCGTCGCCCAGATCACCGAGAAGGCCGTCGTGCACGGCAAGGTCACGCTGGCCTCGGGCAAGGAGGCCGACTACTACGTCGACCTGCGGCGGATCACCCTCGACGGCGTGGCCGCCCCCCTGGTGGGCCGGGTGATGCTCGACCTGGTCGCCGACCTCGACTACGACGCCGTGGGCGGCCTGACCCTGGGTGCGGACCCGGTGGCGACCGCGATGCTGCACGCCTCCGCGGCCCGCGGCGAGGTGCTCGACACCTTCGTGGTCCGCAAGGAGGGCAAGGCGCACGGCCTCCAGCGCCGGATCGAGGGCACCCCCGTCGAGGGGCGCCGGGTGATCGCGGTGGAGGACACCTCGACCACCGGCGGCTCGGTGCTCACCGCGGTCGAGGCGCTGCGTGAGGCCGGGGCCGAGGTGGTCGCGGTGGCCGTCATCGTCGACCGGGACACCGGCGCGGCGCAGCGGGTCGAGGCCGAGGGGCTGCCCTACCGGTTCGCGATCGGCAAGGCCGACCTGGGTCTCTGAGCCCGGCCCGTCAGGACGGGGCGGTCAGGACGAGGCGTGCCGGCGGTGCCGCCACCACTCGATGGCGATCGGGATCACCGAGACCAGCAGGATCACGATGATCGCCTTGTCGATGTTCTGGCCCAGGCTCGGGAAGGTCGCCCCGAGGAAGTAGCCGGCCAGCGTCACCGAGGCCACCCACAGCACAGCGCCGACCAGGCTCCACAGGAAGAACCGGCGCCGGTCCATCTGGGTCACCCCGGCCACGACGGTCACGAAGGTGCGCACGCACGGGCACGAACCGGCCGATCACCAGGGCCTTGTTGCCGTGCTTCTCGAAGAAGGCGTCGGTCTGCTCGATGTAGCGGCGCTTGATGAACCGGCCCTCGCGCTCGTAGATCGCGGGTCCGAGCCGTCGCCCGATCTCGTAGCCGCAGACGTTGCCCAGGAAGGCCGAGGCCCCGAGCAGGACCAGCGCGACCAGGAGGTTCACGCCGATCTGGTTGGTGGCCACGAACAGGCCCACCGCGAACAGCAGGGTGTCACCGGGCAGGATCGGGAACAGCAGGCCGCACTCGATGAAGACGATGAGCAGGCTGATGTAGAAGAACTGGGAGCCGAAGTGGTCCAGCAACCAGTTCGGGTCCATCCAGTTGATGCCGAGCAGCAGCGGCTGGACGAAGGGCACGCTGAGGAGATCCACCCTCCGAGGGTATCGGCCCGACCTGCCGTCCTCCTGACCGTGCCCCGGCCTACGCTGTGCCGGTGACCGGAGACGGCGGGACCGAGCCGGTCGCGGACCAGGACCGCCGGGCGCCGTACGACCCGATGCCGCACGGTCCGCCCGAGGTCGGGGTCGGCCCCTGGCCGGGTGCGTGGCCCCAGGGGGAGCAGTACGACCCGTCGCTCCTCGCCGCGGGCGACCGGCGCAACGTCGTGGACCGCTACCGCTACTGGACGATGGCGGCGATCGTCGCCGACCTCGACTCGCGGCGGCACGGCTTCCACGTCGCGATCGAGAACTGGCAGCACGACTTCAACATCGGCACCATCGTGCGGACCGCGAACGCCTTCCTGGCCGCGGAGGTGCACATCGTCGGCCGCAAGCGCTGGAACCGGCGCGGGGCCATGGTCACCGACCGCTACCAGCACGTCCGGCACCACGAGACCCCCGCGGCGCTGGGGGAGCAGATGCGCGCAGCGGGGGTGGCGGTCTACGGCATCGACAACCTGCCCGGCTCGGAGCCGCTGGAGTCCCTGGCGCTGCCGGCGCGGGTCTGCCTGCTGTTCGGCCAGGAGGGCCCGGGACTCTCCGACCTGGCCCGGGAGCAGTGCGACGGGACGTTCTCCATCGCGCAGTTCGGGTCCACCCGGTCCATCAACGCCTCAGCCGCGGCGGCCATCGCGATGCACACCTGGGTGCGCCAGCACGCGCTGGCCCCGACCGACCAGGGGGGTGCCCCGCCCTGGCGCGGCGGGGCCGGGGATCACTCCACGCCGTAGCGGGCGGCGAGCAGCGCGAACTTGTCCTGGGCGGCGTAGAGCAGCTCGGGGTACTTCCCCGGGTCGATGGCCAGCCGGGCCATCACGTTGCGGTGCGTGTCGAGGGCCGAGGGCGGCTCGGTGGACCCGGGCCAGGCCGGGCCGGCGGGCAGCGCGGGGACCTCGGTGTCCTCGGTGGCGGTGAGGATCTCCGGGACCATCGCGCAGGCCAGGCTGACCGCGGCGCTGATCGGGCTCAGGTCCACGTCGGTGCGGTGGTGGTGGATGATCCCCTCCACGATGCTGTACGGCAGCCGCCACTGCTGGGCGACGACCCCGCCGACGTCGGCGTGCGAGACGCCGAAGGCGGCGCGCTCGGCCTCGCACAGGTCGTGCGGGTCCTCGGCCACGGCCCGGCCGAGCAGCTCCACCAGGCCGGCACCGAAGTGCTTGGCGATGACCACCTTGCCGATGTCGTGGAGCAGGGCGGCGGTCGCGGTCTCGAAGGGCACCGCGACCTTGGCCGCGGCGCGCACGATCTCGGCCGCCACCGAGGCGGCGACCGACTCGCGCCACAGCTCACCGTCCGACAGGCCGTAGGCCGGCAGCGCCCGCTCCATCTTGTCCGAGACCGCGGAGGACAGCACCAGGGACATCAGCGAGCTGGTGCCCAGGCGCAGGGTCGCGTCACGGACGGTCTTCACCGGGGTGAAGGAGCCGCTGGTGGCGGAGTTGGCCCGGCGCAGCACCGTGGCGGTCAGCGCCTGGTCGAGGGACAGCGCCTCGACCACGTCGCCGATCTCGTGGTCGGGCTCGGCGATCAGCGAGGCGAGACGGGCGACGGTGGCCGACACGGGCTCCATCGACTCCGCCGAGGCCAGGAGCGCCTTGTGGTCGATCGTCTGCACGAGCATGGGGGTCCTCTGGTGGTCTCTGGTGGTCTCTGGCGATCTCTGGCGATCTCTGGGGGGGCGTGGAGGTGCGGGCGGTCAGGTGACGTGGTAGCGGGCGGCCAGGTCGGCGTACTTGGTGCGCACGGTGGCGACCAGCTCGGGGTAGCGGTCCGGGTCGATGCCGAGGACCGAGAACACCTCGGCGTGCGACTCGGTCGGGGAGCAGGTCCACTCGTGCATCGGGCCGGCGTCGGGGACCGCGGCCGGGTCGGTGTCTCCCGAGAGGTCGGCGATCACCTCCGGGACCATCGCGTGGGCCAGGCTGACCGCGGCGCTGATCGGGGTCTGGTCGCGACCGGTGTGGTGGTGGTGGATGACGGCGTCGACGATGGTGTGCGGCAGCTTCCAGCGCTGGGCGACCACGCCGCCGATGTCGGCGTGGGTGAGCCCGAAGACCGCCTGCTCGGCCTGGAGCAGGTTCATGTCGTCGACCTGGGCGGCCCGGGTCACCATGTCCAGGACCTGCGGGCCGAAGTGGTTCGACAGCACGATCTTGCCGAAGTCGTGCAGGAGCGCCGCGGTCGAGGCCTCGAAGGGCACCCCCACCGTGGCCTTGGCCCGGACCACCTCGGCGGCCAGCGACGCGGCGACCGACTGCTTCCACAGCTGGCCCTCGGCCAGGCCGTACGCGGGCAGGGCGCGGTTCATCCGCCCGGAGATGCTGGCGGCCAGGGCCATCGACAGCAGCGAGGAGGTGCCCAGCCGGACCGCGGCGTCCCGCACGGTCTTGATCTCGACGCTGGCCGAGCTGGCCGCGGAGTTCGCCCGGCGGAGCAGGGTCGCGGTGAGGGCCTGGTCGAGCGAGACGACCTCGACGATCTCGCGGACGTCGTGGTCGCCACTGGCCACGATGGTCGCCAGCCGACCGACCGTGATGGGCAGGGCCTCCATCGCCTCGGCGGAGGAGTAGAGGTCCTTGTGGTCGATCATCGGGGCAGTGCCGGTCACGCTCGGTCCCTCCTCCGGGCGGTGCACGTCGGTCCGCCTTCGCCCGCCCCATCGGCACCGGTGGCCCGGTTCTGAGGACTCCGGCCCGGACTCTGCAGTGACTAGAGTGGGGGCCGGTCGGAAGCCCGGCCCCCGAACGTCCCCCAGCCCAGGAGACTCCCCATGCCCATCGCCACTCCGGAGACCTACGCGGAGATGCTCGACAAGGCCAAGCGCGACTCGTTCGCCTTCCCTGCCATCAACGTGTCGTCGTCCCAGACCCTCAACGCTGCGCTCGCCGGCTTCGCCGAGGCCGAGAGCGACGGCATCATCCAGGTCTCGACCGGAGGCGCCGACTACCTGTCCGGCCCCACGGTCAAGAACATGGTGGCCGGCTCGATGGCCTTCGCCGCGTACGCCGCCGAGGTCGCCAAGAACTATCCGGTGAACATCGCCCTGCACACCGACCACTGCCCCAAGGACAAGCTCGACGGCTTCGTCCGTCCGCTGGTCGAGGCCTCGGTCGAGCGGGTCAAGAACGGCCAGCTCCCGCTGTTCCAGTCGCACATGTGGGACGGCTCCGCGGTCCCCCTCGAGGAGAACCTGCAGATCGCCGAGGAGCTCCTGGCGCGCTGCGCCGAGGCGCACATCATCCTCGAGATCGAGGTCGGGGTGGTCGGCGGCGAGGAGGACGGCGTCGAGGGCGGCTCGGGCGACAAGCTCTACAGCACCCCCGAGGACGCCGTGGCCACGGTCGAGGCGCTCGGCATCGGCGAGAAGGGGCGCTACATGACCGCGCTGACCTTCGGCAACGTGCACGGCGTCTACAAGCCGGGCAACGTCAAGCTCCGCCCGGAGATCCTGAAGCAGGCCCAGGAGGCCGTCGTGACCCGGCTCGGTCTCGACGCCGGTGCCCGCCCGTTCGACCTGGTCTTCCACGGCGGGTCGGGCTCGCTGGCCGAGGAGATCGCCGCCGCGGTCGACTTCGGCGTGGTGAAGATGAACGTCGACACCGACACCCAGTACGCCTTCACCCGGCCGATCGCCGGTCACATGCTGGCCAACTACGACGGGGTGCTCAAGGTCGACGGCGAGGTCGGCAACAAGAAGGCCTACGACCCCCGCGCCTGGGGCAAGGCCGGCGAGGCCGGCATGTCCGCCCGGATCGTCACCGCCTGCGAGAACCTGCGCAGCACCGGCAAGAAGCTCTGAGGTCCGGCCCCGCTCGCGGGCCGCACGGGCCGCCGTCCCTGGGGGGCGGCGGCCCGTGGCACGATCGGGACCATGACCTTCCAGGACCTGATGGCCGGCCCGCCGCCCACGCACCTCCCCGTCGACCCGGCCGCGACCGCGCTGGACGCCGGGGACACCCCGTCGGCCGTCGTCCGCGCCCACCCCGAGTCGCCCACCGCCTGGGCCGCGCTGGCCCAGGAGGCGCTGTCCGCCGGGGCCGACGACCTCACGGTCTACGCCTACGCCCGGGTCGGCTACCACCGCTCGTTGGACCTGCTGCGCCGCAACGGCTGGAAGGGCCACGGCCCGGTGCCGTGGGAGCACGTCCCGAACCGGGGCTTCCTGCAGGCCCTGGCCCTGCTGGCCCGGTCGGCGGACCGGATCGGCGAGACGGCCGAGGCGGTGCGCTGCGCCGACTTCCTGCGCGACTCCAGCCCCGCGGCGTACGACGCGCTGATCGAGTCCTGAGCCCGACCCGTCCTCAGTCGGGGTGGACCTGGCTGAGCACGGGGAGGTACATCTCCAGCACGCCGACCTCGAGGGTCCAGGTCCGCCGGGTCTGCGGGCCGGAGAGCTCGCCGTCGGCGGTGATCCAGAACTCGTCGCCCTCCACCGTCACCTCGGTGCCGCTGACCCGGTTGACCTCCTTCATCAGCGTGTGCGACCCGCCCCGCAGCCGCGCGGCGTACACCAGCCGGTTGAAGGGGCCGACCGTGCGCGAGAGGACCACGTTCAGCTTGCCGTCGGAGGGGTCGGCGTCCGGGATCAGCGTGGTGCCGCCGCCGACCGTCGAGCCGTTGCCGATGGCGACCTGGGCGACGTTGCCGCCGGGCATGACGGTCCTGCCGTCGACGGTGACCTTGACCCGGATGAAGTCGGGCTTGAGGCCGGCCGAGATCGCCCCCACGAGGTAGCCGAGTCGGCCGAGCCGCGACTTCCACTTCGACGCGTCGCGGCTGGCCTGCGCGCCGACGCCGAGGTGCACGTTGTTGACCACGACCAGGCCGGTGTCGTCGATGATCAGGTCGGTGCCGGTCGTCTCGCCGGCGACGATCACCCGCGCCGCGGCCTCGGGGTCGAGCGGGATGCCGACGCCCCGGGCGAAGTCGTTGCCGGTGCCCAGCGGGATCAGTCCGAGCCTCGCGCAGTCGAGCAGCTCGAGCCGCTTCATCACGTTGACGACCGCGTGCAGGCTGCCGTCGCCCCCGGCCACCACGACCGACCGGTCACCGAGGTGGCCGAGCACCTCGACGAGCTCCTCGGGCTTGCTGGTCTCGGCGACCTCCACCTCGGACTGCGCGCCCAGGACCGCCACGGCGGCCTCGACGGCGTCCTGCTCATTGGTGCCCGCAGAGGCATTGGTGATGAGCAGGAAGTCGGTCACCCCCAGACGGTACCGGGGGCCTCCCCGGCGCGAGGTCGGTCCCCCGAAGTTCGCCCCGCGGACGGTCCCGGCGGGCGCGGCCCGCCCAGTGGTAGCGTGCTACGGCAAGAGCCCCGGGTGCTGTTGCACCAGCGGGGCTCGTCTGGTTTCCGGCCGTGGGCGCCTCGCTGGTGTCGTGTTCGCAGCGTCCGGCCCAGGCGCGTTCGGCCGGTGAGGAGTGGTGTCCATGCCCGCCATCGTGGTGCTCGGAGCCCAGTGGGGCGACGAGGGCAAAGGCAAGGCGACCGACCAGCTCGGGTCCTCGCTCGACTACTGCGTGCGCACGTCGGGAGGGAACAACGCCGGGCACACCATCGTGGTGAACGGCGAGCGCTTCGCGACCCACCTGCTGCCCAGCGGCATCCTCACCCCCGGCTGCGTGGCGGTGATCGGCAACGGGGTGGTCGTCGACCCCGGCGCGCTCTTCCGTGAGGTCGACGCGATGGAGGCCCGCGGGGTGGACACCAGCAACCTGGTCGTCTCGGCCAGCGCCCACCTGATCACCTCGTACCACACCACGATGGACAAGGTGACCGAGCGCTTCCTGGGCAAGAACCAGATCGGCACCACCGGTCGCGGGATCGGTCCGGCGTACGCCGACAAGATCAACCGCACCGGCATCCGCGTCGCGGACCTGCTCGACGAGAAGATCCTGCGGGACAAGGTCGAGGCTGCCCTGGACCTGAAGAACCAGGTGCTGGCCAAGGTCTACAACCGCCGGGCGATCGGGGTGGACGAGGTCGTCGACGAGCTGCTGTCCTACGTCGACCGGCTCCGTCCGATGGTCGCCGACACCAGCCTGCTGCTCAACCGCGCGCTCGACGACGGCAAGACGGTGCTCTTCGAGGGCGCCCAGGCCACGATGCTCGACGTCGACCACGGCACCTACCCCTTCGTGACCTCCAGCAGCCCGGTCGCCGGCGGCGTGAGCACCGGGTCCGGGGTCGGGCCCACCCGGATCGACCGGGTGATCGGCGTGATCAAGGCCTACACCACCCGGGTCGGGGCCGGTCCGTTCCCGACCGAGCTCTTCGACGAGGACGGCGAGAAGCTCTGGGAGATCGGCGGCGAGGTCGGGGTCAGCACCGGCCGGAACCGCCGGTGCGGCTGGTACGACGCCGTGGTGGCGCGCTACGCCGCCCGGGTCAACGGCCTGACCGAGTTCTTCCTGACCAAGCTCGACGTGCTCGGGTCCTGGGCGGAGATCCCGATCTGCGTGGCCTACGAGGTCGACGGCGAGCGTCACGACGAGATGCCGATGACGCAGACCGAGTTCCACCACGCCAAGCCGGTCTACGAGTACGTCCCCGGCTGGAAGTCCGACATCTCCGGGTGCCGGACGTTCGAGGAGCTGCCGGCCAACGCGCAGGCCTACGTCCGCCGCCTCGAGGAGATCTCCGGAGCACCGTTCTGGGGCATCGGGGTCGGTCCGGGGCGCGAGGAGTCCATCGTCCTGCGCTGACCAGCGCCGGCTGACACTAGGGTTGGTCCACGTGAAGACGCTCGTGATCGGCACCGGCGGGCGTGAGCACGCCCTGGCCCTGGCCCTGTCCCGCGACCCGAACGTCAGCGAGGTCCACGCCGCCCCGGGCAACCCGGGGATGGCCGCGGTCGCCGCCCTGCACGAGGTGGACCCGATGGACGGCGCGGCCGTCGCCGCGCTGGCCACCGCCCTCGGGGTCGACCTGGTCGTCGTGGGCCCCGAGGCGCCGTTGGTGGCCGGGGTCGCCGACGCCGTGCGCGGGGCCGGGGTGGCCTGCTTCGGCCCCGGACGCGAGGCGGCGCAGATCGAGGGCTCCAAGGCCTTCGCCAAGGACGTGATGGCCGCCGCCGAGGTGCCGACCGCCATGGCCCGGGTGTGCGAGACCGAGGAGCAGGCCGCGGACGCGCTCGACGCCTTCGGGGCGCCCTACGTCGTCAAGGACGACGGGCTGGCCGCGGGCAAGGGCGTGGTGGTGACCGAGGACCGCGAGGAGGCCCTGCGGCACGCGGTGGCCTGCGGCCGCGTGGTCATCGAGGAGTTCCTCGACGGCCCGGAGGTGTCGCTGTTCGCGATCACCGACGGCGAGACCGTCTACCCCCTGCAGCCCGCCCAGGACTTCAAGCGGGCGCTGGACGGTGACCTCGGGCCGAACACCGGCGGCATGGGCGCCTACACCCCGCTGCCCTGGGCCCCCGACGGGCTGGTGGCCGAGGTGCACAGCCGGGTCCTGGTCCCGACGGTCCGGGAGATGGCCCGCCGGGGGACCCCGTTCTCCGGCCTGCTGTACGCCGGCCTGGCGCTGACCCGCAAGCGCGGGCTGCGGGTCGTGGAGTTCAACGCCCGCTTCGGCGACCCCGAGACCCAGGCCCTGCTGCAGCGCCTGGACTCGCCGCTGGGCGTGCTGCTGCTGGCCGCGGCACAGGGTCGTCTCGACGAGGTCGACCCGCCGCGCTGGCGCGGCGGGGCCGCGGTCTCGGTCGTGGTGGCCTCCCAGGGCTACCCCGAGGCCCCGCGCACCGGGGACGCCGTGACCGGCCTCGACGAGGCCGGCGCCCTGGACGGGGTCGACGTGATCCAGGCCGGCACCGCGCTGCGTCGACGGCACCCTGGTCACCGCCGGGGGACGGGTGCTGGCCGTCACCGCCGTCGGCACCGACGTCGCCGACGCCCGGACCAAGGCCTACGCCGGGGTGGACCTGGTCCGCATCGACGGCGCCCACCACCGCACCGACATCGCCGCAGGAGTCTGAACGATGACCTCCAGGTCCGCCTTCCCCAACGTCCTCGCCACCCGCTACGCCAGCGCCGACCTGGCCGCGGTCTGGTCCCCCGAGCACAAGATCGTCCTCGAGCGGCGACTCTGGATCGCCGTGCTCAGGGCCCAGAAGGACCTCGGCGTCGACGTGCCCGACGGTGTGGTCGAGGCGTACGAGAAGGTCGTGGAACAGGTCGACCTGGACAGCATCGCCGCCCGCGAACGCGTCACCCGCCACGACGTCAAGGCGCGCATCGAGGAGTTCTGCGCCCTCGCCGGTCACGAGCACATCCACAAGGGGATGACCTCGCGCGACCTGACCGAGAACGTCGAGCAGCTCCAGATCGTCTCGTCCCTGCGCCTGCTCGGGATCCGGGCGCTGGCCGCGCTGTCCCGGCTGGCCCGGCTGGCCTCCGAGCACGAGTCCCTGGTGATGGCCGGGCGCTCGCACAACGTCGCCGCCCAGGCGACCACGCTGGGCAAGCGCTTCGCGACCGTGGCCGACGAGCTGATGGTCGGCCTGGACCGGCTCGAGGACCTGCTGCGCCGCTACCCGCTGCGCGGCATCAAGGGCCCGGTCGGCACCGCCCAGGACATGCTCGACCTGCTCGACGGCGACACCGCGCGGCTGGCCGAGCTCGAGGAGCGGGTGGCCGCCCACCTCGGCTTCGAGTCCGTGCTCACCAGCGTCGGGCAGGTCTACCCCCGCAGCCTCGACTTCGACGTGGTCTCCGCCCTCGTCCAGCTGGTCGCCGCGCCGTCGAACCTGGCCACCACGATCCGGCTGATGGCCGGCATCGAGCTGGTCACCGAGGGCTTCGCCGAGGGCCAGGTCGGCTCCAGCGCCATGCCCCACAAGATGAACACCCGCTCCTGCGAGCGCGTCAACGGGCTCGCCGTGGTCCTGCGCGGCCACCTGTCGATGGTCGGCGAGCTGGCCGGCGACCAGTGGAACGAGGGCGACGTGTCCTGCTCGGTGGTCCGCCGGGTGGCCCTTCCCGACGCGTTCTTCGCCGCCGACGGCCTGTTCCAGACCTTCCTGACCGTGCTCGACGAGTTCGGTGCCTTCCCCGCGGTCGTCCAGCGCGAGCTGGACCGCTACCTGCCCTTCCTGGCCACCACCAAGGTGCTGATGGCCGCGGTGCGCAACGGGGTGGGCCGCGAGACCGCCCACGAGGCGATCAAGAGGGCCGCGGTCGGGGTCGCCCTGGACATGCGCCGGGGCCAGGCCGAGAACGACGTCTTCGCCCGGCTCGCCGCCGACCCCGACCTGGGGCTCACCGCGGACCAGCTGGCCACCCTGGTCGCCGACCCGATCACCTTCACCGGGGCGGCCACCGACCAGGTCGAGGCCGTCGTACGCCGGGTCACCCACCGGCTGGCCGACGAGCCCGAGGCCACGGCGTACCGACCCGGAGCCATCCTGTAGGGACCCCGCCGTGCGGGTGGTTCCGGGGAAATGCCGTGTTAACCGCGTCGGGTTATGGTCGGATGCAGTTCTGCCGACCGACCGACCATCCACGACACCGAGAGGGCGAGCGACGTGCCGTTCCTGCTCCGGGTGGAGCTCCCCGACGTGCCCGGGTCCCTGGGTCGGGTGGCAAGCGCGATCGGTGAGGCCGGCGGCGACATCGAGGCCATCGAGATCGTCGAGCACCGCCACGACGGCACCGCGGTCGACGACGTGCTCCTGGAGATGGCCCCGGGGATGATGCCCGACTCGGTGGTGTCGGCCTGCAACATGCTCGACGGGGTCCACGTGCTGTGGGTCTCCCGCTACGCCGCGGGCGGCAACCTGTTCCTCGACCTCGAGGTCGTCGAGCAGCTGACGGTGAACCCCGGGCTGGCCCTCGACGAGCTCGTCGACATGCTGCCGGTGACCTTCCGGGCCGACTGGGGCACGCGGCTGCTGCGCACCCCGTCGGGAGTCAAGCAGGTGCACCGCACCTCGGCCGCCCCCGACCTCGGTGACGACCAGCTCGGCTGGTTCCCGCTGGAGCGGGCCGCCCGGCTGGAGGTGCAGGTGGGCTGGATCCACCTCAGCGACAACGTCGTGGCCGGGGCGCCGCTGACCCCGGACGAGATCGTGGTGATCGGTCGCCGGGGCGGGCCGGACATCCTCGACTCCGAGCTGGCCAGGTTGGCCCACCTCTCCGCCCTCGCGGTGACCATCTCCAACGCCGGCTGAGCCGCCCCCGCGCACGCAGGACCGGCACGGCGAGGTTGACCGCACCTCCCACGCCTTGGGATCGTGGGTCACGTTCCCGGGTCGCGCCGAGCGCGACGAGAGAAGGTCGGACCGTGCACGCGACACCAGGTGGTCGGGGACTGGCCCTGGTGGTCGACGACGACCCGGACGTGACCATGGTGTGCGCGCTGCACCTGCAGGCGGCCGGGTACGACGTCGTCGGGGCCGCGACCGGCCGCGAGGGCCTGAGGCTGGCCGCCGCCGAGGATCCAGCGGTGATCGTGCTCGACCTGGCCCTGCCCGACCTCGACGGCCTCCAGGTCCTGCGTCAGCTGCGGGACCGACGCGGGACCGCCGAGACGCCGGTCGTCGTCCTGACCGCGCGCAGCAGCGAGCAGGACCAGGCCGCGGCCTGGCGGGCCGGGGTCTCGGACTACCTGGTCAAGCCCTTCGAGGGTGACCGGCTGGTCGCCGCCGTCGACGGGGTCCGGGGTCGCAGCGGCCACCCTCCCGAGGTGCCCTGGCAAGGAGGTCTCCCCGACCCGGGGCGGGACCGGGGCGCGCTGGCGGCCGCGGTGCTCGACGGCGCCCAGGACGCCGTGGTGGTCGCGCTGCTGGACGGCACCATCGAGTTCTGGAACGCGGGGGCGCAGGCGTTGTACGGCTGGGCCGCCGAGGAGGTCCTGGGCGCCCCGATCTCGATCCTGACCCTTCCGCGGGACGCCGACGGAGTCCCGCACTTCCTCGAGACGGTCGCCCGGGGCGAGGTCATCGCCCCCTTCGAGAGCAAGGTGCTGCACCGCGACGGCCAGGAGCGGCACGTCTCCCTGGGCCTGTCGCCGGTCCGCGAGGTCTCCGGCGCCGTGGTGGGGATCTCGGTCGTGGCGCGCAACGTCAGTGACCGGGTCCGGGGAGAGGGTCGGCTGCGACGGCTGGTGGACGCCGCACCCGACGCCATGGTCGTGGTGGACGAGGACGGGCTGATCCGGCTCGTCAACCGCCGGACCGAGCTCCTCTTCGGCTACCGCCGTGGGGACCTGCTGGGCCGGGAGCTGGAGCTGCTCGTCCCCGAGCGGTTCCGCGAGAACCACCGGGTCGACCGCCAGGCGTACGCCGCCCACCCGTCGGTGCTGGGCGGGGGCGGGCGGAGCGGCTGCCTGCTCGCCCGGCGGGCGGACGGGAGCGAGCTCCCCGTGGAGATCACGCTGAGCCCCGCGGTGGGCGAGCGCGGGTCCTGGTCGATCGCCTCGGTCCGTGACCTCTCCCACCGGCCCGCCACCGCCCCCTCGCCCGTGCGTTCGACCCTGGAGCGGCTGGCCGACGCCCAGGTCGGCCTCGACGAGCAGCAGGTCCTGGTCACCGTCAGCGACGAGGCGGCGGTGCTGTTCGGCTGCCGGCCCGATGAGCTGGTCGGGCGGCACGTCGACGTCCTGGCCCTGGACCACACCGGTCGGCGACGGTTGCGCGAGGTCGCCCGGCGGGCCCTCGGCCCGCGGGTCCCGGACCTCCGCTTCGCCGTGGGCTTCGTCGGCGTGCGCCGCGACGGCACGGTGTTCCCCGCCGAGATCTCCCTGTCCGCGGTCACCGCCCGGACCCCGAGCGAGGCGGTGCCGGTGTCGGTGTGGGGAGCCGTCCGCGACGTCTCGGAGCGGTCGCAGGTGGACGGCCGGCTGCGGACCCTCATCGAGACCGCGCCGGACGCGGTCGTGATCACCACCGAGGACGGCACGGTGCTGCTGGCCAACGAGCAGACCGGCCGGATGTTCGGCCACGACCACCACGAGCTGGTCGGACGACCGGTGGAGCTGCTCCTGCCCGAGCGTCACCGTGCCGCCCACCAGGACCTGCGGAAGGCGTACGCCGAGGCGCCGACGCCTCGACGGATGAGCACGCGCGCGGGGCTGACCGGGCGGCGTGCGGACGGCTCGGAGTTCCCGGTCGAGGTCTCGCTGAGCCCGCTGCGCACCGACCGGGGACCGCTGGTCGCCGCGTGGGTCCGCGACGTGTCGGTGCAGCGCCGGGCCGAGGAGGCCCAGGCCCTGGCCATCGACCGGGAGCGCGAGGCGAGCGCCCGGCTGCTGGAGGTGGACCGGATGCGCTCGGACTTCCTGTCCACCGTCAGCCACGAGCTCCGGACCCCGCTGACCGCCATCCGGGGGTTCTCGGAGTGGCTGGTCGGGGCGTGGGACGAGACCCCGGACGACCGGCGGCGCGACATGGTGGGCCGGATGCTGCACGCCGGGGCGCGCCTGGACTTCCTGATCCAGGACCTCCTCGACTTCTCCCGGCTGGAGCGCGGCCAGCTCAAGGTCGACCTGGCCCCGCAGCGGTTGGCCCCGCAGGTCGAGGAGGCGCTGGCCCACACCGCCTCGTCCCTGCTGGACCGGTTCCTTCAGGTGTGCGTCGATCCCGACCTGTGGGTGCTCGCCGACCGCAGCGCGCTGGCCCGGGTCCTGGAGAACCTGCTGACCAACGCGGCGAAGTTCTCCCCGCCGGGGTCCACCGTCACCGTGACCGCGCGGGTGCGCCAGGACGGGGTGGCGCTCACCGTGCACAACACCGGCGTGGGGCTGGCGGTCTCCGAGCACGCCAAGGTCTTCGACCGGTTCTACCGGGTCCCCGGGACGGCCGCCAGGCACCCCGGGACCGGCATCGGGCTGGCCATCGTCAAGCAGTTCGCCGAGGCCCAGGGGGCCCGGGTCGAGGTCGACTCCGTGCCCGGGGAGAGCGCCTCGTTCACCGTGGTCCTGCGGCCGGGGACCCCCTCGTGAGCCGGGACGGGGCCGGGGACCTGTGGCGGCGGGTCTCGCGCGCGAGCGCCGGTGACGACTACGCCCACGCGTACGCCACGCGCTTCGACGAGCTCGCCGCGGAGGGGCGCGACGTCCACGGGGAGGCGGCCTTCGTGCACTCCCTGGTCCGGCCGGGGGCCCGGCTGCTCGACGCCGGCTGCGGGACCGGCCGGATCGGTCAGCGGCTGGACGCCCTGGGTCACACCGTGGTCGGGGCGGACGTCGACGAGACGATGGTCGCCGTGGCCCGCGAGCGCGCGCCGCACCTGACCTGGCTGGTCTCCGACCTGGCCGAGATCCACGTCGAGGGGTCCTTCGACGCGGTCGTGCTGGCCGGCAACGTGGTGCCCTTCGTGGCGCCGGAGGCCCTGCCCGCGGTCGCGTCCCGGTTGGCCTCGCTGCTCGTCCCGGGCGGTCTGCTGGTCACGGGCTTCGGCCTGGACCCCGACCACCTCCCCGACGGGGCGGGCCTGGTGCCCTGGACGACGTACGCCGAGGCCTGCGGGACTGCCGGGCTGGACCTGGTCGCCCGCCACGGCGGGTGGTCCGGCGAGCCCGCCGACGAGGGGTACGCCGTGACCGTGCACCGCCGGGGGACCGCTCTCTGATGAGGTCCGGATGAAGGTGGCGGTCCTCCGGGAGACCCGCCCGGGGGAGGCGCGCGTCGCCCTCGTGCCGGAGCTGGTCGGTCCCCTGAGCGACCTCGGGCACACCGTGGTCGTGCAGCCCGGCGCCGGGGCCGGGGCGCTGCACCCCGACCAGGACTACCGCGACGCCGGAGCCTCGGTCTCCGAGGGCGCCCCGGAGGAGGCCGACCTGGTGCTGGGCGTCGGCCCGCCCGCCCCGGAGGTCCTGCGGCGGCTGGCCAGGGGGAGCAGCCTGGTCTGCCTGGTCTCCCCGACCGGGTCCGCCGAGGCGCGGGCGGTGCTGCGGGAGCGGGAGGTCACGGCGTACGCGATGGAGCAGGTGCCCCGCACCAGCCGGGCCCAGCCGATGGACGCGCTGTCCGGGCAGGCGATGGTCACCGGCTACCGCGGGGTGGTCGTGGCCGCCGGGCTGCTCGGCCGGTTCCTCGGGCCCACCCTCACCGCGTCCGGTGCGCTTCCTGCCGCCCGGGTGCTGGTGCTCGGTGCCGGGGTGGCCGGGCTGCAGGCCATGACGATCGCCCGCGGGACGGGGGCCGAGGTCACGGCGTACGACGTGCGCGCCTCGGCCCCCGCCGAGATCGCGTCGGTGGGGGCCGAGCCGCTCGACCTGGGGCTGCCGCCGCTGGGGGGTGCCGCGGCGTACGCCCGGGAGCTGACCCCGGAGCGCTCCCGGGTCCAGCAGGAGCGGCTCGCCCCGTACGTCGCCGCCGCCGACGTGCTGGTCGCCACCGCGGCCGTGCCGGGGCGCCGGGCGCCGGTCCTGGTCAGCGCGGCGATGGTGGCGGCGATGGCTCCCGGCTCCGTGGTCGTGGACCTCGCGGCCGAGAGCGGCGGGAACGTCGAGGGGTCCCGGCCGAACGAGACCGTACGGGTGGGCGGGGTGCGGGTGTGGGGTGGCGCGGACGTCCCCTCCCAGCTGCCCGGACCCGCCTCGCGGCTGTACGCCGGGGCCGTGGTCAACCTGGTGGCGCTGCTCAGCCGGGACGGGGTGCTGGCCCCCGACCCCTCCGACGACCTCGTGGCCGGCGCGTGCGTGGTGCGAGGTGGACTGGCGGTCGACGAGCCTCCCCGACCCTGGGTCGCCCCCCTGTCCCCGGCGCTCACGGTGACGTCAGCCGGCGCCGACGAGGTCGCCGCGCTGCTCGGGGGCGCACGGCGCGTGGTGGTCGTGCCCGGCCAGGGGCTCGCCGTCGCCCACGCCGCGCACGTCCTCCGGGGGTTGGGGGACGCCCTGGTCACCCGGGGGGTCGAGGTGCGCTACGCCGTCCACCCGGTGGCCGGGCGGTTGCCGGGACACCTGGCCGGGGTGCTCGCCGAGGCACGGGTGCCGGCCGAGCAGCTGGTGGCCAGCGCCGAGGTCGGCGCCCTGCTGCCGGGGACGGACGTGGTCCTGGTGGTCGGCGCCAACGACGTGGTCAACCCGGCCGCACTCAGCGAGCCGGGGACGCCGCTGTCGGGGCTGGCCGTCGTCGAGGCGGGTCGCGCTCGCCGGGTCGTGGTGCTCACCCGCTCGCTCGGCCCGGGGTTCGCCGGGGTCGCGAACCCGCTGCTCGCCGACCCCGCGACGGTGGTGCTGCTCGGTGACCTGACGCAGACGCTGCCCGGGCTGGTTCGCGCGGTCGCCCGGCTCTGACTGGGTGTCCCTCGGGGGAGCCGCACTGGTTCCTCGTGACCCCCACCCCGGAAGCGCCCTGTTCCGGGATGGGGTGCGCCTGCCGCGTGCTCCCCGACGTCCACGCAGACGGCCCGGTGACACATAGACTCCCCGGACTCCGAGGGTGCAGGACGTTCGCCGGCCCTCACGGTCGCGGGAGCAGGGGGAACCCCCAGCACTCCCACCTCACCACCGAAGGACCCATGCTGATGACATCCCGCCTCCTCGTGGTCGTCGCGTGCTCGCTGCTGCTCGGCGCCGCGTTCGCCCTTGGCTACACCGCCGGATCCAGCGCCGGCGACAACGTCGACGAGCAGGTCACCGCCCTCACCAAGGACTCCCCGACAGCGACCGAGGCCGACGCCGCCAAGAACCCCGAGGTCACAGAGAACCCGTTCACGCTCGACTCCACCGTCATCCGCGGCGTCAACTGCAACGCCAAGGGCGGCTCGATCGACGACCTCGCCTGGTTCGACGTCACCTGGTCCTCGGAGACCGACCTCGACGGGTTCACGGTCGAGCTCGTCGACGCCCACGGCGTCACCAAGGTCGGCCCCGCGCTGACCGTGCCCCCGCGCAACTTCGGCGGGGACATCGACTTCAGCGGCGCCTCCACCTGGGACAGCCGCAAGACCATCCTCGACTCCACGTCGACCATCGGCGCCCTGACCGAGGACACCGAGACCCACTACGTCGCCGCCGGCGAGACCGGCCTGCTCGCCCTGCACCTGCGCTTCGACCCAGAGGTGACTCACACCCGCACGGGCGCCACGATCCCCGCCATCCGCGCCACGTACTACGACGCGGATGGTAATGCCGCGCAGACGGAGCTGAAGATCAACCAGCGCTGGAAGATCGGCACCTGCTGACCGGACTGCGTCCCCCTGGTCCGGGGCGCCGGCAGGTCCCACTGGTCCTCGGCCGGGTCACCTGGGGCGACCTGCTTCCCATGGTGCTCGCGGAAACGTCGGTGCACCAGGGGCAGACGAAGTGCGAGTGACCTACTGGGCCAGGCCGTACAGCCGGTCGCCCGCGTCGCCGAGCCCGGGGACGATGTAGCCCTTCTCGTTGAGCCGCTCGTCCATCGCCGCAGTGACGACGGTGACCGGGACCTCGATGCCGGCCAGGTCGCGCTCGACGCGCTCGCAGCCCTCGGGCGCGGAGAGCAGGCAGATCGCGGTGATGTGGTCGGCCCCGCGGTCGACCAGGAAGGTGATGGCGGCGGCCAGGGTCCCGCCGGTGGCCAGCATCGGGTCCAGCACGTAGCACTGCCGCCCGGACAGGTCCTCGGGCAGCCGCTCGGCGTACGTCGTCGCCTCGAGGGTCTCCTCGTTGCGGGCCATCCCGAGGAAGCCGACCTCGGCCGTCGGCATCAGCCGCATCATCCCCTCGAGCATCCCCAGCCCGGCGCGCAGGATCGGCACGACGAGGGGACGCGGCGCGGCCAGCTTCACACCGAGCGCCTCGGCGACCGGCGTACGCACCAGGACCCGGTCGACACGGACGTCGCGGGTGGCCTCGTAGGCCAGCAGGGTCACCAGCTCGTCGGCCAGGCGCCGGAACGTGGGCGAGTCGGTGCGCTCGTCGCGCAGCGTGGTGAGCTTGTGGGAGACCAGCGGGTGGTCGACGACGTGTACGCGCATGGGCGCCACGGTAGCCAATCGGCGAGGTCGGTGCGCACGGTGTCCGGCCCCCCTGGTTCGGGCCGGTCGGGGGTGCCATGATCGTCGGGCGCGCCGGTCTGCTCCGGGTGTCCGCGTGGTCGTGAAGGCGAGGAGGAACCGTGCCGCAGGACCCCGAGGACGACGACGTGGTGGACTTCGCGCTGGCCGCCTGGTGCGACGAGGGCGTCTGGCGCGTCGAGGAGATCGACGACGACGCGCTGGTGGACCTCGACTCCTTCGTCGGGGAGCTCAGCCGTCACCCCGGCGACTTCGGTTCGCTCGGCATGGTCGTCGTCGACGAGGACTACTTCCTGCTGGTCCGGGTCGCTGAGGACCGGACCCGCGTGCTGCTCTCCGACGTGACCGCGGCGACGACCTGGCCGCTGGCCCGCTCGGTCGTCTCGTCGCTCGGCATCCCGGTGCCCGACGACGACGACGAGCAGGCGCCCGCCGGGGACCTGGGCATCGTGGCCGACCTGGGGCTGGCCGCCTCCGACCTCGGTGCGCTGCTGGACGACTACGACCTCTACCCCGACGAGGTGCTGGGCGACATCGCCCACGTGCTGGGCTACGGCGCGCAGTACGACGACGCGCTCGCCGTCCCCACGGCCTGACGTGGGTCCGCACGACCGCTGGTTCGGCCCGATGCGTGACGCCCTGGACGAGGCGCGGGCGGCGATGGGGTCGGGCGACGTACCCGTGGGGGCGGTGGTGCTCGACGCCGACGGTGCCGTCGTCGGTCGCGGGCGCAACCGGCGCGAGGCCGACCACGACCCCACCGCCCACGCCGAGGTGGTGGCCCTGCGCGAGGCCGCCGCCGCACGGGGGTCCTGGCGGTTGGAGGGCTGCACGCTGGTGGTGACCCTGGAGCCGTGCACGATGTGTGCCGGTGCGACGGGCCTGGCGCGTGTCGACCGGCTCGTCTTCGGTGCCTTCGACGACAAGGCCGGCGCGGTCGGGTCACTGTGGGACGTGCTGCGGGACCGTCGCCTCAACCACCGGCCCGAGGTCGTCGCCGGGGTGCTGGCGCAGGAGTGCGGCGACCTGCTGCGCGACTTCTTCGCCGCCCACCGGGCCGCGGGGGCTGGTTTCACCGGTGGGCCGGGTCTCTAGTAGCCTTCTCCGCGGTGGCGTGTCCGAGCGGCCTAAGGAGAACGCCTCGAAAGCGTTTGTGGGTGAAAGTCCACCGAGGGTTCAAATCCCTCCGCCACCGCCACGTGATGTCTCAGGCATCATCGAGATCCGGGCCCATGTCGTGGGCCCGGATCTTCGGCGTTCCGAGGTCGGGTGCCGGCGTCCGGCGACCACGAAGGACGGCTCGCGCGACCACGAAGGACGGCTCGGACGACCATGAACGACGGGTCGGGCGACCACAAAGGACGGGTCGCGTGGTCACGCGGGGCGGCTGGAGGGGCCATGCTGGGGGGAGGCACCCGGCTCGCCGGGGTCGCTAGGCCACCGAACGACCCGTCCGTCACGCCTCGACCGGACGGTCCTGCACCGCTCGGCACGACCCACCTGGAGGCTCCCGTGTTCGACCTCATCAACGGCATCCCCGTCCATCCGCTCGTCGTCCACGCCGTGGTGGTGCTCCTGCCGCTGGCCGTGCTCGGCACGATCGCCATGGCCGTGAGGCCGCGGTGGAGGTTGAGGTACGGCTTCCTGGTCACGGCCGGCGCCCTGGCCGCCGCCGTGCTCGTCCCGGTGGCCACCTCGAGCGGTGAGGCTCTGGAGAAGCGGGTGGGTGATCCCGGTGAGCACGCCGAGCTCGGCGACCAGCTGCTCTGGTTCGCCATCCCGCTGGTGATCGTGGCCGGGGCGCTGTGGCTGCTGGCGCTGCGCGCGGCGCGGTCCGGGGACACCGACTCCGGTCCGAGCAAGCGCGTGATGACCGCCGTCGCCGTCCTCGCCGTGCTCGTGGGCGTGGCCAACCTCTACCAGGTGTACCGGGTCGGCGACTCCGGCGCCCAGGTGGTCTGGAAGGACCAGGTCACCGCTCCCGCGGCCTCAGTAGGCTGATCTCACCATGACCACCGCGCAGCACGAGGACGAGGCGCACGGCGCCTCCATCGCCGCCAGGCTCAACTGGCTCCGGGCCGGAGTCCTGGGGGCCAACGACGGCATCGTCTCCACCGCGGGCCTGGTCATGGGCGTCGCCGGAGCGACCACCGACCGGACGGCGCTGCTGGTGGCCGGGCTGGCCGGGCTGGTGGCCGGCGCCCTGTCGATGGCCGGGGGCGAGTACGTCTCGGTCAGCACCCAGGCCGACACCGAGCAGGCCGCCATCGACCTGGAGAAGTGGGAGCTGGAGAACCTGCCCGAGCAGGAGCTCGAGGAGCTCGCCTCGATGTACGTCGAGAAGGGCCTCGACGCCGACCTGGCGCACCAGGTCGCCGAGCAGCTCACCGCCAAGGACGCGCTCACCGCGCACGTGGAGATCGAGCTCGGGATCTCCGCCGACGAGCGGACCAGCGCCCTGCACGCGGCGGTCTCGTCGATGGTCGCCTTCTCCGGCGGTGCCGTCCTGCCCCTGCTGGCCATCCTGCTCCCGCCCCCGTCCCTGCGGATCTGGGTGACCGTCATCGCGGTGACCCTGGCCCTGGTGATCACCGGCTTCGTCAGCGCGCGCCTGGGCCGGGCCCCGGTCCGCCCGGCGGTGCTGCGCAACATGGTGGTCGGGCTGGTCGCGATGGCGATCACCTACCTGGTCGGCACCGTGGTCGGCGGCTTCTAGCCGGGCACCCGTCCGGACTCAGGTGCCGTAGACGGCCACCTCGGTGGCCTTGACCGAGAACTGGACCCGGGAACCGGGGGTGAGGTCGAGCTCGGCGACCGACTGCGGGGTCACGTCCGCGCTCAGGTCCCCGGCACGGACCCGGACCTGGTCCCCCCGCGGCTCGAGCTCGGACACGACCACCTCCACGGTGTTGCGGGGGCTGCCGTGCGGAGCGGAGCGGAACACCGACACCGCGTTGGGCCGGAACACGGCCACCGCTGCGGCCTCCGGCGCCGGCTGCGGGCCGGCCACGATGCCCTCCACGCGGAGTCCGGCCGAGGTCACCACCGCGCCGCCGCCCCACCGCCCCCGGACCATGTTCAGCCCGGCGATCCGTGCTCCGAAGCCGCTGCGCGGGCGGGCCAGCACCTCGGCGCTGGGTCCCTCCTCGACCACCCGGCCGTCCTCGACGACCACCACCCGGTCGGCCAGGATGAGGGCATCGAGCACGTCGTGGGTGACCACGACCGCCGACCGTCCGGCCAGGACGCGCTTCAGGGTCTGGCGCAGCGCGGGGGTGACTGCGACGTCGAGCGCGGCCATCGGCTCGTCGAGCAGCAGCAGCCGCGGCTCCGCGGCCAGGGCCCGGGCGACGGCCACCCGCTGGGCCTGGCCACCCGACAGTCCGGAGGGTCGTCGTCCGGCCAGCTCGGGAACGCCGACCTCGCCCAGCCACCGCTCGGCCGCCGCGCGGGCGGCGGCCCGGCTCCCCCCGCGGCTGCGGGGGCCGAAGGCGACGTTGTCGGCGGCGCTGAGGTGGGGGAACAGCAGCGGGTCCTGGGCCAGCAGGGCCACGTGCCGGTCGTGCGGGGGCACCCAGGTCCGCGAGCGCCCCTCGTCCACGTCGGTCAGCACCCGCCCGTCCAGGGTGACCGTGCCGTGGTGCGGACGGAGCAGGCCGGCGGCCACGGCGAGGACGGTGGACTTGCCCGCGCCGTTGGGGCCGAGCAGGGCCACCGTCTCGCCCTCGGCCACCGACACGGTCACCTCGACGCCGCGCTCGGGCACCCGGACGCCGAGCTCCAGGCTCACAGCGCGGTCCGGCCGGTGCGAGCCACGCCGATCACCACGACGGCCACGACCACGAGCACCAGGGACAGGGCGACCGCGGCGTCGGCGTCGGTCTCCCGCTGGAGGTAGATCTCCAGCGGGAGCGTCCGGGTGCGCCCCTGCAGGCTCCCGGCGAAGGTCAGGGTCGCCCCGAACTCACCCAGTGCCCGGGCGAAGGCCAGCACCGCTCCCGAGACCAGGCCGGGCAGGACCAGCGGCAGGGTCACCCGGCGGAACACCGTGCTCGGCGAGGCGCCCAGCGAGGCGGCCACGGCCTCGTACTGCTGGCCGGCGCTGCGCAGCGCCCCCTCCAGGCTGACGACCAGGAAGGGCAGGGCCACGAAGGTCTGGGCCATCACGACCGCCGCGGTGGAGAAGGCCACCTGGATCCCGAGCACCTCCAGGGTGCTGCCCAGCAGGCCCCGGCGCCCGAAGGTGTAGAGCAGAGCGATCCCGCCCACGACGGGGGGCAGCACCAGCGGCAGCAGCACCAGGGAGCGGACCAGCCCCTGTCCCGGGAACCGGGTGCGGGCCAGGACCAGCGCCATGGGTACGCCGACCAGCACGCAGACCGCGGTGCTGGTCACCGAGGTCCGCAGGCTCAGGGTCAGGGCGGCAACCGAGGACTCGGAGGTGACCAGGGTCCAGAACGAGCCCCACTGGACCCGGGCCAGCATGGCGACGAGCGGGAGGACCACGAAGGTGACCCCGACCGCGGCCGGGACGAAGACCCACCGGGGCAGGCCGACGGACCGGGCCGACGAGCTCACGGCTTCGCGAAGCCGGCCGCGGCCAGCACCTTCTGCCCGGTCGTGCCGACCACCAGGTCGACGAACTGGCCCGCCAGGTCCGCCCGGGCGCTGTCGGCGACCGTGGCGATCGGGTAGGTGTTCACCGCGGCACCGGACTCGGGGAACTCGATGCCGGCGACCTTGGCGCCGGCGGCCCGGACGTCGGTGACGTAGACCAGCCCGGCGTCGGCCTCGCCGGTCTCGACCTTGGTCAGCACGTCGGTGACCGACTGCTCCTCGCTGACCGGCGAGGCGCTGACCCCGGCGGAGTCGAGGACGGTGGCGGTGGCCGCCCCGCAGGGCACCTCGGGGGCGCACACCACCAGGTTGAGGTCGGGTGCGGCCAGGTCCTGCAGCGAGGTGATGCCGGCCGGGTTGTCCGGCGGGACGGCGATCTCGAGGGTGTTCGACGCGAAGTCCCGGGGTGCGTCCACCAGGGCGTCCGCGGTGAGCTTGTCCATGTTGGCGGTGTCGGCCGAGGCGAAGACGTCCGCCGGGGCGCCGTTCTGGATCTGGGCCACCAGGTCCGAGGACCCGGCGAAGCTCAGGTCGACCTCGACCCCAGGGTGCTCGGCCTCGAAGTCCCCGGCCAGCGCGGTGAAGGTCGAGGTCAGGCTCGCGGCGGCGTACACGGTGAGCGTCGTGCCCGAGGACCCGGCCGAGAAGTTCCCCGACCCCGAGGATCCCGAGCCGCAGCCGGCCGTGGTGGCGGCGAGCAGCAGGGCCGCTCCTGCCGCGACGGACCGGGTCCGTGACCTCACGAGTCACCCCCGGCGGTCTCGACGATGACGTTGGTCGACTTGATCACCGCGACGGCCACCGAGCCCGGCTCGAGACCGAGCTCGGTCACCGCCTCGCTGCTCATCAGCGAGACCACCCGGAACGGGCCGCACTGCAGCTCGACCTGGGCCATCACCGCGTCGGTCCGGACCTCGGTGACCAGGCCGACGAAGCGGTTGCGCGCGGAGCTGGTCACCCCTCCGGGCACCCCGGGGACCGAGGCGTGGCGTCGCGCCACCTGGGCGACCTCGTACCCCTCGACGACTTTCCGGCCCGACGGGTCGGTGCCGGCACCCAGGACGCCCTGGTCGATCCAGCGGCGGACCGTGTCGTCACTCACACCCAGGTACCTGGCGGCTTCTCTGATCCTCATCTGCGGCACATCGCGCAGTCTAGGCACGTAGAGTCTGCCGTATCCAGGGTTTCTGCTCGCCCGTGCGGACAGTGCGGCCCGGTCTGCCGCGACGACGCAGGACCTCTGGAGTTCCTCTCGCCGGGGGCGGGATGGTTCCCTCGTAGTCGTGCGGCGTGGGGTCAGCCTCACGGACGGCCCGGGTGGTAGTGCTTACCCCGCGTGACCCTTCCCCAAGGACAACGAGGTTCTGTCGATGATGCTGTCTGACCTGCCCACCGAGATCCCTGCCGAGGTGCAGGTCGTCGGTCACCGCTGCCGCACCTACCCGCGGCACCGGACCAACGAGGACACCCGGGTCGCCCTGCGCGACACCGCGGAGCTCGACGGGGTGTGGTGCGAGATCGACACCTGGACGCTGGCCGACGGCGTCCGCATCGTGTGGCACGACAACGACTGGAAGCGGGTGGCCGACCGGTCCACGCTTCCCAAGGGCCTGCCGACGCGGGTGCAGGACGCCACCTGGGACCAGGTCCGGCACATCCGGACCAAGGGCGGGGAGCGGGTGGCCCGGCTGCGGCAGATGACCAACCTGGCCGCCTGGATGCAGATGCCGCTGATCGTCGAGATCAAGAACGGCCTGGGCGACCTGAGGAACCTCGCCTCGCTCGACAACGTCTGGTGGTACCAGGCGCCGTCCCCGGGCTCGTGCCGGCTCGGGGGGATCGACGCCCTGGCCGCGGCGGGCTCCGTGGTCGGGGTCAAGACCAGCCCCGGGTGCCCGATGACGCCGTACGAGATCGCCGGGCACGGCTCCTTCGTCGCCGACCGGGGGGAGGACCTCCTCGCCGACGACGGTGCCCTGACCCAGGCCTACCTGGACGAGGGGCTCGAGGTGATGCCCCAGCTCGCCGGGCACGACCACGCCGACGACCTGATCGCCGCCGGGGTGACCCACCTGATCGTCAACCGCCCGCGGTCGGCGGTGAACTGGACCTGGCCGACGCCGATCAGCTGACGCCCCTCGAGCCGGGATTGTTCGTCGAGCCGGGATTGTTCGTCGAGCTTGTCGAGACGCCTCAGCGGGCCACGAACGTGCGGACCTCGCGCTCGGCGACCCGCTGGGTGCTGGTCAGGCAGCCCCCGGTGTTGCCCACCTTGCGCAGCCCCTTGAGGTCACCCTTGCCCCAGTCGGCGTTCCGCGTGGTCACCTGGAAGTACATGATCTGCTTGTCGGCCGCCGGGTGGCTGAGGCCGACCACGTGGCCGAGCTCGTGGACGATCACCTCGCCCCAGGTGTAGCCCTTGCCGAAGCCGGTGCGCAGCTTCTGGCTCGCGTTGAGCACGACGCCGCCCTGGAAGGCCCGCGAGGCCTTGGTGCCGTCGGCAGCCTGGAAGCCGAGGTAGTAGGAGCTGCCGCCGACCCCCACGACGTAGCGGTTGTCCTTGAAGATCTGGTAGTCCGACCGGGTCCGCCACCCGATGACGACGTCGAAGGCATCGGTCGAGTGGCCCTCGGGCCGCGGCTTCTTGTCAGTGCGACCCACGTAGCGGAAGTCGAGCCCGGTCGCCCGGTGCATCCGGGTGAAGCCCGCCTTGAGCTGGCGCAGGGCACGGCGGGGGGAGTGCTTGGCGTAGAACGCCCACTCGATGGTCTGGCAGGAGTCCCAGCGAACCCGCGGCTTGGTGCTGAGCAGGTACTGCTTGGCCTTGCCCGGGGTCGGGTAACCGGTGCGGACCGTGATCGACTTCGTCGGCGAGGTGGTCACCAGGGTGCGGGACTTGTCCTTGGTGCGCGCGGCGACCCGGAAGCGGAAGGTGCCGTACTGCCCGGTCGGCACCTTGAGGACCAGGTCCTTGCTCTTCCTCGTCGCGGACTTGTCCGCGACGCGCCACCCGCCGGGGAACTTGCGCTCCAACGTCAGCTCGGTGCCGTCGGGCCGCGCGGTGCGGTCGACCCGGGCGGTGACCTTGGCCCCGGCCACCACCGACTTCTTCGACCAGCTCACCGAGAGGTCGCTCGCCGCCTCGGCCCCGGGGGCCGTCCAGAGCGGGGCGCTGAGGGCGGCGCACAGCAGGACCGAGGTGGTCACGGCCAGGCGGGTACGCCGAGGCGCGGGGCGGGGTGAGGTTCCGAGCATGCGCAATTCAAGCACGGCTTCCGAGAAGTGGGGTGGGACGCAGGACGCCCCGGACTGGCGGTCCGGGGCGTCCGACGTGGCGGCGAGGCTCCACCGCCCCAGCGCAAGCGCTTGGGAGACGGGGTGGGGAGACGATCTGTCGATCGAACCGTGCGCCAAGTGTGCTGGGTGACCCAGGGCGCGGTACGGAATCTGGACAGGGTTTTACCGACGACGCCCGCCGGGGCTCAGAGCCAGTCGCCCAACCGGGTCAGCGCGGTCTGCATCTCGGCCTCGCTGCCGGCGAAGGACAGCCGCAGGAAGTGGTGGCCCTCGGCGGTGTCGAAGTCGATGCCCGGCGTCAGCGCGACCCCGGTCTCGGCCAGCAGCCGTCGCGCCAGGCCCATCGAGTCGTCGGTCAGGTGGGCCACGTCGGCGTAGACGTAGAAGGCGCCGTCGGCCGGAGCCAGCCGGTCCATGCCGAGCCGGGGCAGCCCGTCCAGCAGCACCGAGCGGTTCTCGGCGTAGCGCACGACGTGCGCCGTCGCACTCGGCGTACGACGGCGTCCTCGAACGCCGCGACCGCGGCGTGCTGGGCCAGCACCGGCGGGCAGATGGTGAAGTTGCCGGTCAGCACGTCGACCGCGCGGCGCAGGCCGGTCGGGCACCAGCATCCAGCCGATCCGCCACCCGGTCATCGAGAAGTACTTGCGAGAAGCTGGCGAAGACCACCGCCGTGCGCGAGGTCTCCCAGGCCGAGACTGCGGCCGCTCCCTCGGGGTGCGTACGTCATGCCGTGGTAGATCTCGTCGCTGATCAGCTGGACCCGTGGGCCTCGCACGTGCGCCGCGAGCGCCGCCAGCTCCTCGGGCGAGCAGCATCGTGCCGGTCGGGTTGGCGGGGCTGGCCACCACCAGCCCCGGACGGCCGGTCCGGGCTCGCCGCGCACCGCTCGACCGTCGGCTGGAAGCGGGTCCTCCGGCCCGGTGGGGATCTCCACCACCTCGCAGCCCAGCGCGGTCAGCACGTTGCGGTAGCAGGGGTAGCCGGGGCGCGCGATCGCCACCCGGTCCCCGGCCTCGAAGGCGGCCAGGAAGGCCAGCAGGAACCCGCCCGAGGCTCCCGGTGGTCACCATGACCTCGTCGGGGACGACCTCGACGCCATGGATCCGGCGGTGGTGCCCGGCGATCGCCTCGCGCAGCTCGCGGATGCCGGTCGACGACGTGTAGCCCAGCACCTGCTCGTCCAGCAGCCCGCTTGGCCGCCTCGCGCACCGGCGCGCGGCGCCCGCGTGGAGGGCTGGCCGGCCACCAGGTTGACCAGGTCGCCGTGGGTGCGCTGCCGTCCGCGGCGAGGCGCCAGCAGGTCCATGACGTGGAACGGCGGCACGTTGGCCCGGGGCGCACCCACGAAGCGGTCGGTGGCGGCTTGCCGGGCCGTCCACGGCGCGGCGGGACGGCGAGCCGTCGGCACCGTCCCACTCTAGGATCGCGGCCTCCCGACCGCCCCGCTGCACCCGCATGAGGAGACATGACCTTCGACGTCGAGCAGCTCGACCAGTTCCTGCTGCTCGGCTCCGCGGTCATGCTCGTGGCCATCCTCGCGGTCCGGCTCTCCGTCCGCGCCGGCCTGCCCAGCCTGCTGTTCTACCTGCTGCTTCGGCGTCCTGCTGGGCGAGTCGGGCCTCGGCATCGGCTTCGAGGACGCCGAGCTCGCGCACGCGCTCGGCTTCGCCGCCCTGGTCGTCATCCTGACCGAGGGTGGGCTGACCACCAGCTGGCAGGACATCCGGCCCGCGATGCGGCCCGGGGCGCCTGCTGGCCACGGTCGGCGTCACGGTCGGCGGTGGCGCTCCATGGCGGTCTGGCCCACCTGGTGCTCGGCCTGCCGTGGCAGCTGGCCGTCCTGCTGGCCGCGGTCACCGCGCCGACCGACGCCGCCGCGGTCTTCTCGGTGCTGCGCCGGTGTGCCCCTCCCCCGCCGGCTGATCGGCACCCTGGAGGCGGAGTCGGGTCTCAACGACGCCCCGACCGTGCGTCCTGGTCACCCTGGCCAGCACCGGTGACCCCCTCGCCCACGGCGTGCTCCGGCTTCGCCGGCATCGTCGCCGAGGAGCTGGCCGCCGGCGTCGCCGTCGGGCTCCTGGCCGGCTGGCGGGTGCCTGGGTGATGCGGCGCGCCGCGCTGCCGTCCTCGGGCCTCTACCCCCTGGCCGTGCTCTGCCTCAGCTTCCTCGGCTACGGCGCGGCCGCCGGCCCTGCACGGCACCGGCTTCGCGGCCGTCTACACCGCCGCCCTGATGCTCGGCAACAGCGAGCTCCCGCACCGCGGCGCCGACCCGGTCCTTCGCCGAGGGCCTCGCCTGGCTCTCCCAGATCGGCCTGTTCGTGATGCTGGGCCTGCTGGTCTCGCCGGGTCGGATCAGGTCGGGACGCGATCGGTCAGGCCCTGGTCGTCGGAGCCCTCCTCACGCTTCGTCGCCCGCCCGCTCTCGGTCCTGGCCAGCGCGATCGGCCAGCGCGACTGGCTGCCTGGCCGGACGTCATCTTCGTCTCCTAGGCCGGCCTGCGGGGCGCCGTCCCGATCGTGCTGGCGACCATCCCGCTGGCCGCGGCGTGCAGGGCTCGGCCCGGCTCTTCGACCTCGTGTTCGTGCTGGTCGTGATCTACACCATCGTCACCGGCCCGACCCTGCCGTGGGTCGCCCGGCTGCTGGGCGTCGTACCGCCGCTCGGGGAGTCCGCGCGACCTCGACATCGAGGCGGCGCCCCTCGAACGGATCGCGGCGGACCTGCTGCAGATCACGATCACCCCCGTCTCGCGGCTGCACGGCGTCGAGGTCGGTGAGCTGCGGCTACCTGAGGGCGCCTCGGTGTCGCTTGATCGTCCGTGGGGGAGACCATGGTGCCCAGCGCGCGCACCGTGCTGCGGCACGGCGACGACCTGCTGGTGGTGACCCCCCGGAGCCGCGGATGCACACCGAGAAGCGCCTGCGCCGGTGTCAGCGGCGGGGTCGCCTGGCCCAGTGGCTCGACGACGGCCTCAGCAGCCGCGATGCCGCCCGGCCG
Source organism: uncultured Actinomycetota bacterium (assembly GCA_963843825.1). Classification (GTDB taxonomy): domain Bacteria; phylum Actinomycetota; class Actinomycetes; order Propionibacteriales; family Nocardioidaceae; genus Marmoricola_A. The sequence continues at coordinate 404,232 of CAWJLZ010000022.1, read as the reverse complement.
GCGCTCTTGACCTGACCTCGGCGCCTTCACGAGCCCGCCGAACTCGTCGCCCGACCACGATGTCGACCCCGCCCACCGGGCGCCCGGCGCCTGCACCAGGGTGTTCTTGCCGAACCGCTTGCGACCAGTCGGGCGGCGGGATCGGTCCTTGGGGGCCAGGTCGCGTACGAAGCGCACGCCGGACAGGTCCTCGGGGGCGTTGCCGATGTCGCCGGCGATGAAGCCGCGCGCCAGTCAGCTGGGCCTGGCCTGGCCGGCCAGGCCCCGCCGGTCCCCGGCGTTGAAGACGCCGACGTGACGTCCTTGGTCCGCACCTTGTGACCCGGCTTCAGGCCGTGGTCGCTCGGGCCGGTGGGCTTGCCGGCGCCCCGCCCGGGATCGGCGCCGACAGCGCCGCCAGCCGGAACGCCCCCAGAGCCCGGACGGCCGAGGATGACGGGCAGGGTCACCGGGGGCAGACGCGCGCTCGGCCCACCGGGGTCTTCACTCCTCGATCACTCCTGATCTCGTAGACGCGGGCGTGCAGCAGCTGACGCTGGTGCAACGCGGCCCGCAGCGCCCGGTGCAACCCGTCCTCCAGGTACAGCTCCCCCTGCCAGAGCACCACGTGCGCGAACAGGTCGCCGTAGAACGTCGACTCCTCGTCGAGGAGGGCCGCCAGCTGCAAGGTGTCCTTGGTGGTCACCAGCTCCTCGAGCCGCACCTGCGCGGGGCACCGCGGCCCAGGCGCGCGAGGACAGGCCGTGCTCGGGGTACGGCCTGCCCGGAGCCGACTCGCTTGAAGATCACCGGCACATGATAGGCGTGCGCCCGAGGGCATCGGTCCCGGCCCCGCACCGCGTCGGGCCGTCGGTTAGGTTCGTCGCCCATGACCGAGCAGCCCGCCCGCTCAGCCCGCCACGCCGACGCCCGACCCGGTGGCCGACCCGGTGGCCGAGGCCGTCCGGCCGGCTACGCCTTCGAGGGCCCGGCCCTCGAGCTGGGCGGTCTGATGCTGGACGCCGACCGCTCGCCCCACGTGCCGATCCGGATCCCGCTGGGGATGCTCAACCGGCACGGCCTGGTCGCCGGCGCCACGGGCACCGGGCAAGACCAAGACCCTCCAGCTCCTGGCCGAGCAGCTCTCCGCCCACGGCGTGCCGGTCTTCGCCGCCGACATCAAGGGCGACCTCTCCGGCCTGGCCTCGCCCGGCGCGGCCAGCGACCAGCTGACCGAGCGGCGCCGCCTCGGTCGGCCAGACCTGGCAGCGACCGGCTTCCCGGTCGAGCTCTACGCGCTGGGCGGCGAGGGCACGGGCATCCCGCTGCGGGCGACGATGTCGTCGTTCGGCCCGACCCTGCTCTCCAAGGTGCTCGGGCTCAACGAGACCCAGGAGTCCTCCCTCGGGCTGGTCTTCCACTACGCCGACCGGGCCGGCCTCCCCCTGCTCGACCTGGCCGACCTGCGCGCGGTCGTCCAGCACCTGCCTCGGCGACGAGGGCAAGCCCGAGCTCAAGGAGCTCGGCGGCCTGTCCTCGGCGACGGCAGGCGTGATCCTGCGAGAGCTGATCGTGTTCGCCGACCAGGGCGCCGACGCAGTTCTTCGGCGAGCCCGAGTTCGAGACCTCCGACCTGATCCGCGTCGACCGAGGACGGCCGCGGGATCATCTCGCTGGTCGAGCTGCCGAACCTGCAGGACCGGCCGGCGCTGTTCTCGACCTTCCTGATGTGGCTGCTGGCCGACCTGTTCCACGACCTGCCCGAGCTCGGCGACCCCGAGAAGCCCGTCGCTGGTCTTCTTCTTCGACGAGGCGCACCTGCTCTTCCGCGACGCCTCCAAGGCCTTCCTCGACTCGATCGCCCAGACCGTGCGGCTGATCCGCTCCAAGGGCGTCGGGGTCTTCTTCGTGACCCAGTCGCCCGACCGACGTGCCCGACGAGGTGCTGGCCCAGCTCGGGTCGCGGGTCCAGCACCAGCTCCGCGCGCACACCCCGAACGACGCCAAGGCCCTCAAGGCGACGGTCAACACCTACCCCACGCAGCGCCTACGCCGACCTCGGCGAGGTGATCACCTCGCCTCGGCATCGGCGAGGCCGTCGTCACCGTGATGAACGAGCGGGGCGCCCCGACCCCGGTGGCCTGGACCCGGCTGCGCGCCCCGCGAGTCGCTGATGGGTCCGGCGGCCTCCGAGGTCACGACGCGCGATCGTGCAGACCTCCCCACTGCGCGGCAAGTACGCCAGAGACCGTCGATCGCGAGTCGGCCCGCGAGATCCTGGCCGACCGGCTGGAGGCCGGCGCGGCGAAGGCGGAGGCGGAGGCCGCGGAGAAGGCAGCGGACAAGCCGGCGGACAGGGCGGCGACCAAGGCGGACAGGAAACCGGCCCCGACCACGAGGCAGCCGGGACCGGTCTCGTACCCGAAGCCGACCCGGACCCGGACGCCGTCGCCCACGGGCGACAGCATGGTCAGTGAGGTGCTCAAGTCCCAGGCCGCCAAGGAGTTCATGCGGACCGCCGCCCGCGAGATCGCCCGGGGCGTGTTCGGCGTCGGCCGCCGCTGAGCCAGGTCGGCCCCTCAGGCGCACCAGGAGGTGGACTCGACGAAGAAGTCCGCGACCGGGCTGACCCCCTGGATGTCGTCGCGCTGGCGGTACAGCGCGCTCAGCGAGTGCAGGTTGCGGGCGCGACGACGCTGACGCGAGGTCAGCACCGGGTCGAGCGAGTCGTCGTTCGCGTGGCCGGTCGCGGGACCGGGGTGACGGCGTGAGTCAAGCGTGGTGAGCGGTCCGAGGGCGGCCATGGCTCGTGCCTTTCTGGGCGGAGTGCTCCGGGGGGAGGTGGAAGTACTCTTTCAGCCCATTTCGACACCGGTGTAGCCGCCGTGTTACAGATCGTCGACACCTCGGCCGGCATCAGCCGTCCGTGGGGTCCACGAGGTGCGGGTCGCCGAGCGTGACGTCGCTGACGTGGACGTGGGTCACGGTGATGTCCACCCCGGCGGCGGTCCCGGGGCCCAGGCTGGCGTCGAGCGTCCCCCGGGCCAGCTCCCGCACCCGGTCGGCCAGGGCCGGGATCTCGGTGCCGTACTGCACGAACAGTTCGACGGTGAGCTCGGTGAGCAGGTCCTCGCGGTCGGTGGACACGGCGATCCGGCCCACCGCGGCCCCCACCAGGGCCGGGTCGACCTCGGCCCGCAGCAGCGTGACCAGGACCCCGGTGCTGACCCGGACGTGCTCGTGGGGAGCGCGCGCCCGCACGGGCAGCGAGCGCCGGCCGCCGGCCAGCGCCGTGCGCAGCACCCGCTCCGCCACCTCGGCCGCGCGCGGGTGGGCTCGGCCGCGCAGCTGGCTGGTCGCCTCGGCCAGGTCGGTGGTGTCGATGTCGGGACCCCCGTCCGCTGGTGGTGTGCTCAACGCCACTGCTCCATCCTGAGCGCCAGCGCCTGGCGCGCCCGGTGCAGCTGCCCCCGCACCACCGTCGGCGTGGTGTCCAGGACGCGGGCGATCTCGTCGTACGACAGGCCCTCGATCTCGCGAAGCAGCCAGCTGGCCCGTTGCCTCCAGGGTAGTTCGGCCAGGGCCAGCTGGAGGGACTTCCACAGCTCCGCGTCCAGCAGCGCCAGCGACGGGTCGGTCTGACCAGCGGCCGTGGCCGGCCGGGGCTCGAGCATCGTGGCGTCCACCACGATCGGGCGCCGGCGCCTGCGGACGGTCAGCACCTCGCGCGCCACGATCCGGAACATCCAGGTCTGCACCGCCGACTCACCCCGGTAGTCGGGGAGCGCCCGCCAGGCCTTGACCCAGGCCTCCTGCGCGGCGTCGTCGGCGAGGGCCTCCTCGCCGTCGAGCATGTGCAGGGCGTAGCGGTAGGTGGGCAGGAACAGCCGCCCGAACAGCTCCTCGAAGGCCTCGGTGTCCCCCAGTCCGGCGCGCCGGGCCAGCGCCCGGTCCGTGGCTCGCGCCAGGGGTGCGGTCGGCGACGACCCGGACCCGGCGGGGGCCTGCGCGAGGTCGGTCACGGGGGTCCTCTCCTGCTGTCGTGTCGTGGGTCACACCAGCGTGACGATCTCCACCCCGCCCGCGTCTAACCCTCGTACCCACGACCACGACGAAGGAGTCATCCGTGACCGAGACGACCAGCACCACCCCCACCCCCTCCACCGACCTGGTCAGCTCCGAGGGCCGCACCACGATCGCCGACACCGTGGTCGCCAAGATCGCCGGGATCGCCGCGCGCGAGGTCTCCGGGCGTCTACTCCCTCGGCGGCGGCGCGGCCCGGGCGGTCGGAGCGCTGCGCGAGCGGATCCCCGGCGGCAGCACCAACCACTCCCAGGGCGTCTCGGTCGAGGTCGGCGAGCGCCAGGCCGCGGTCGACGTCCAGCTCATCGCGGAGTACGGCGTGGCCATCGCCGACCTGGCCGCCGGCATCCGTCGCAACGTCATCGCCTCGATCGAGCGGATGACCGGCCTCGAGGTCACCGAGGTCAACATCGAGGTCACCGACATCCACGTCGAGAGTGAGACCCACGAGGACGCCGACGCGGACAGCGAGCCCCGCGTCCAGTGACCTCGGACCCGCAGCCCGACCTGCACCCGCCGCTGGGGACGGACCCCGGGGAGGTCGCCGACGCCATCGAGCTGGTGGTGCTGACCGTCCCCGGCGTCACCGGGCTGCACCCGGGCGCCTTCGGCGAGGTGGCGACGTACCTGCCCGGCCGCAAGGTCGCCGGGGTGCGGCTGTCGCCCGACGTCACCGAGGTGCACCTCTGCGTGGCGATGGGCAGTGACCTGCTCGGGATCGCCGAGGCGGTCCGGGCGGTCGTCCAACCGCTCGTGGCGCCCCCCGTGCACGTCTACGTCGAGGACGTCACGCCGGCGTGACCCGACCGTGAGCGGCCCGCAGCCCTCCCCGGACCAGCCCTCCCCGGGCTTGTCCCGGGGTCCGCGCGACCCCCTGCTGCGCTCGCAGTGGAGGGCCGCGCGGCGGGCCGTGGCCCGCGCGCACCACCCCGACGTCGGTGGGGAGGCGGAGACGTTGCAGCGCGAGCTCGCCGCGGTCGACCGCCGCTTCGCCGACCGGCCGGCGGACCCCTCCGACGGCCTCACCCGCTCCGCCCCGCCCGCCTGGCAGCCGACCGGCCGCCTCGTCCGCCGCTCCCGCCGCACCCTGCGGCGCCGCGTCCGCGCCCTCCGGGCCCGCCTGCCCCGTGGCTGGCCGGGCTCGCGCCGCTACTTCGACCTCTAGATCCTCACGTCACCCAGGAGAAACACCATGACCACCTCCACCATCGGCCTGATCGCCGGCCTCCTGCTCGCCATCGCCGCCGCGGCGGGCGGGTTCCCCGGCTTCCTGCTCGCCCTCATCCTCGGTGCCGCCGGCTACCTCGTCGGCGGGCACTTCGACGGCGAGGTCGACCTCGGCGCGCTGCTCGGGCGACGCGACCGTGGCTGACCCCGGCACCCTCACCCGCCCCGCGGAGCCCGACGAGCGCGGCACGACCACCATCGCCGACCGGGTCGTCGAGCGGGTCGCCTCGATCGCCGCGAGCGAGGTCGAGGCCGTCACGCAGGCACGCTCCGGGTGGGCCTCGGCCGTACGCCGCAGCCTGCCCCGCGCCAGCGCCACCGTCGCCGGCAGCACGGCCCGGATCAGCGTGGACGTGGCCGCGGTCTGGCCGACCCCGCTGAGCTCGCTCGCGGCGGAGGTGCGTGACCACGTCAGCGCCCAGGTCACCGCCCTGACCGGGGTCGAGGTCCTCGCGGTCGACGTCAGCGTCGCCGACGTCGTCCGCGCCCAGGCCGCCCGAAGGAGGGTCGCATGAGCACCACCACCCGCACCGGGGCGCACGCCGCCGTGCCCGCTGCTCCGTCCGCGGACCCCCTGCACGCGGCCAAGCCACCGGTCGGTGTCGGACCGGCGCCGTTCGTGGGCGAGCTGGTCGCCCTCCTCGTGGTCGCCCTCGGTGTCGTCGGGGTCCAGGAGGCCCTGGTCCGCAGCGGGCTGCTGGACGCCACCTCGTGGTCCAGCGCCGCGGTCGACGCCGTGGACGGCCTCCGGGTCGCCACCTGGGTCCTGGTCGCCGGGGTGCTGCTCGTCGTGGCCGGGGTGTTCGTGCTGCCGCTGGCCTTCCGCCGCCGGCCGCGCAAGACCGTGCAGCTGCTGGCCGACACGGGTGTCTCGGTGCGTTCCCGCGACCTGGGCCGGCTCTGCGAGCACGCGCTGGCCGACGCTGACGCCGTCACCGACGTGTCGGTGCGGGCGGGTTCCCGCACGCTGCGGGTGACCGCGACCGTCGTCGCCCCCGAGGAGCGGAACGCCGCGGTCGTCGAGGACCTGCGCACCCGGCTCCGTCCCGTCCTGGACGCCCTGGCCCGCACCCCGCAGGTCAAGGTGTCCGTCAAGAACGAAGGTCTGTGATGATCAGCCGCACCACCGTGTTCGTCGACCGGGTGGCCACCGTGCTGCTGGGTCTGGTCCTGCTGGCGCTGGGCATCGCGCTGGTCTGGTGGTGGGCGGGCACCAGCCCGTTCCCCGACACCTTGTCCGTCACCGGGGCCCGCACCCTGGTGGCCCACGACTGGTGGCCCTGGGCCTCCGGGGCCGTGGGGGTCCTGCTGGTCCTGCTCGGACTGCGCTGGCTGGCGGCCCACGTGGCCGGCCCCGCGGTGCACACCCTGGGCCTCGAGGGTTCGGGGTCCCGCGGCCGGCTCGACGTCGCGGCGGGCAAGCTGGCCGCTGCTGCGGCCGACGCCTTCGCCGACACCCTCGGCGTGCGCAGCGCGAAGGGTCGGTTCGTCAAGGACCGTGGCCAGCTCGTGGCGCGGATCAGGGCCTCGGTCGAGCCCGACGCCGACCTCGGACGCGTCGCGGCCCAGGCGGACCTGGTGTCCGCCCAGCTCGCCCAGGCCCTCGACCGTGACGACGTCCGCTGCCGCGTCGAGCTGACCGTGGCGTCCTGGGGGAGCCGGCTGCCCCGGGTGAGCTGACAACCGGGTCGCCGGCACCGACAGGCTGCGCACAGCCGCTGCCCGCCTCGCTGCCAGCGTGAGGACAGAGGCTCGACCTCCACCACCGAGGGAGAGCCGCAGCATGGACCAGCAGACACCCCGCCCCGGCGGATGGTCGGTCGAGCACTACGGCTTCGCCGACGACCCGCCCACCGAACCGCTGCACGCCCGCGCCGCCCCGGCGGTCGGGCCGTTCCGCCACCGGGCCGGCCCTGACCAGGGCTCTCACCGGGGTCGGGTGCTGGCGGTGGCAGGGGCACTCGGGCTCGCCCTGACCGTGGGGGCGGGGGGCTTCGCGGCCGCCTACGCCGCGGGCGCGCCGGAAGGCCCGCACGGCGGTGGCGCCCGGGGGGTCCACGGCCTCGGGGGACTCGACGGTGGCCCCCGTGGCCGCTAGTGCCACCAGCAGCCGGACGAGCCACCCGGGCCGTGACCGTGTCGGTGCGGCCATCGTGGTGCTCGCCACGGTGGTCGGGGTCTGGCTGGGGCTGACGGCTCCCGACATCTCCCCGGTGGCTCCGGCCGTGCCGTCCGTGGGGAGCCGGTGAGACCCGCGGCATCTGAGCCGACGACGTACCGGCGGTCGGCGCAGGTCACCGTCAGCTTGGTGGTCCTGGGCGGGGCGGCGGTCGCGGTGTGGCCGGTGCTGCTCGCCCTCGCTGCCCCGGTGCCGTTGGAGGTCGCTCCCGTGCTCGCGCACCTGACCGGAATGCTGGCGGGGTACGGGATTCTTGTCCTGATGACTTTTATGTCGCGGTGGCCGGTGCTGGACGTCGGGATCGGGTCCGACCGGTTGGCCCGGTGGCACAGCATCGGGGGGCGGGTCGTGCTCACCCTCGTGCTGGTGCACGCCGTGGCCGCGGTCGAGGCCTGGGCGCAGAGCCGGGGGGAGTCCGCCCCGGCGGCGCTCTGGCACGTTCTCGGACTGCCGTGGCTGGTCTCCGCCACGGTGGCGACCGTCCTGCTCACCGGTGTGGCCGCGGTCTCGGTCCGGGCTGCCCGGCGGCGGTTGACCTACGAGACGTGGCACGGGCTCCACCTGGTGACCTACGTGGCCATCGCCTTGTCGTTCCTGCACCAGCTCGGTGGTCCTGACCTGGCTGGCCACGCGATGGTCCAGGTGGCCTGGGCGCTCCTCTACGCGCACGCTTTCGGGCTGGTGCTGCGCTACCGGGTGCTGGCCCCCTTCCGGGCTGCCGCCCGCCACCGGCTCCGGGTCGACGAGGTCGTCCAGGAGGCTCCGGGGGTGGTGTCGGTGGTGCTGGCCGGTCGCCACCTCGACGAGCTGCGTGCCGAGCCCGGTCAGTTCTTCCGGTGGCGGTTCCTCACCCCGGACACCTGGCTGGCCGCGCACCCCTTCTCGCTCTCGGCGCCGCCGACCTCCGATCGCCTACGCCTGACCATCAAGGCCCTCGGGGACGGCAGCCGGCTCCTGCAGTCGCTCGAGGTCGGCACCTGGGTGGTCGCCGAAGGACCGTACGGCGCGCTCACCGCAGCCCGGCGCACCCGGCCCAAGGTGCTGCTCGTGGCGGGCGGGGTGGGCATCACGCCGATGCGGGCGCTGTTCGAGACCCTGCCCACCGACGCGGACCAGGACCTGGTGCTCCTGTACCGGGCCCGGGACCGCTCCCAGATCATCTTCCGCGACGAGCTGGACCGGCTCGCGAGCCGGCGACGGGCCCGCGTGGTCTACCTCCTCGGAAGCAACCCCGATCTCCTGTCCAGCCGGTCGCTGCTGCGGCTGGTGCCCGACCTCGTGGAGCGCGACGTCTACCTCTGCGCCTCACCGGCGATGTCGGTCACTGTTCGTGGTTCGTTGCAGCAGGCCGGGGTTCAGCCGTCCCAGGTGCACGAGGAACGATTCGCCTTCTAGTCAGCCCGGCGCTCAGCTGAGGTCGAACGCGTCCATCTCCAGCGCACTGGTGGTCAGGCCGTGGGCCGTGCCGTCGAACCACACCGACCACGAGCCGCCGCTGGTCTCCACCACGTCCTCGTCCTGGACCGCGCCCAGGCCGGGCACGCTGGTGTCGGTGCGGAACGACAGGTAGAAGTGCGAGCCGTCGACCCGGACCAGGCCGTCGACGTTGGCCGAGGAGGGCAGTCCGGCGACCGAGGCGTCCCAGACCCGGGCGAACGAGCTGCCGTTCCAGGAGTAGACGTCGGCGTCGTCGGCACGCCCACCGACCCCGGAGGGGTTGGCCGAGCCCAGCGTCGAGAAGTACAGCGTGCCGCCGTCGACGTTGATCGCGTCGAGGTCGAGGGCGCTGGAGGTCAGGCCCTTCGACGTGCCGTCGAAGAACAGCGACCAGACGCCGGCGCTGTAGAGCACGACGTCCTCGTCCTGCACCGTGCCCAGGCCCGGCACGGACACGTCCGTGGCGAAGGACAGGTAGAAGTGCGTCGCGTCGACCACGTCGAGGCCGTCGACGTTGGCGCCGCTGGGCAGCTTGACCGCCGTGGCGTCGAAGACCCGCAGGTACGACGATCCGTTCCACGTGTACAGGTCGGCGTCGTCGGCGCGGCCACCGGCTCCGGGCGGGTTGGCGTTGCCCATCGTGGAGAACGTCAGGGTCGGCGTCGTCGGCGGTGACGGGGGGTCCACGGGCGGGGGCGGGTCGACCGGGGGCGGCGGGGGAGGCGCGGCCGCGGCCACGGTCAGGGTGCCCTCGACGCTGCGGGTCAGCGGGCCGCCGCTGCCGGTCACGGTGACGGTGTAGGTCCCGGCCGCCGTGGCGGCGCTGGTCGGCAGCGTGAGTCGGCTGGTCCCCGAGCCGCCGGGGATGACGGCGGGAGCGAACGTCCCGGCCCCGGCCGAGGTCGCGGACCCGCTGAGGGTCAGGGTGACGTCGGAGGAGAAGCCGTTGGTCCCGGTGGCCTGCACGTCCCAGCTCGCGGTCTCGCCGGCCGTCACCGAGGAGGTGACCGGGGTGAGGGTCAGGCCGAGGTCGGCGGCCGGGACGGGCGGTGGCGGCGGCACGGCACGCGCGGCGGTGTACGCGGCGGCGGCGTCGATCATCCCGTGCCCGTAGACGTCGTCGGTCCCGACCGGACCCAGGTCTGTGGCCGAGTCGGTGACGATCTGCATCTGCTGGTCGGCGGTCAGGCGTGGGCTCGGCCGAGAGCATCAGGGCGAGGACCCCGGCGGTGTGCGGCGCGGCGACCGAGCTGCCCGAGAGGTTCTGGTACGAGCCCCACCGGTCGGTGGTGGAGATGTTCGTGCCGGGGGTCACCAGGTCGGGGAACGGGCGGGTCCGCCCGGCGCAGGTCGACGGACCGCGGCTGCTCTTGGAGTAGATCGACCCACTGGCCGTCGTCGCACCCACCGACAGGGCCTCGGGGTAGTTGGCCGGGCTGGCGCTGGTGTTGGGGTACGGACCGAAGTTGCCGGCCGGGAACACCGGGAGGATGCCGGCTGCCCGCAGGGCCTGCACGTCCGGCTGCAGGGAGAGGTCGCAGCCCGGGCCGCTGCCCAGCGACCAGGAGGCGTTGACCACCCGGGGTGCGTCGGCCGTCGTGGGGTCACGGTCGGGGTCGAGGACCCACTGGAAGGCCTGGTGGAGCGCGGTCAGGCTGGACCGGCCCGCGTTGTCGAAGACTCGTGCGGCGATGAACGTCGCGCCGGGGGCGGTGCCGACCGCCGTGCCGGTGTCGCTGCTGTTGCCGCCGACGATGACCCCGGTGACCCCGGTCCCGTGACCGGTGAGGTCGCCGGGCGAGGCCATCTGGCCGTACGGGTCGAACCAGCTGTTCGTCCCGCCGCGGTACCGCGAGGCGAGGTCGGGGTGGGTCACGTCGACGCCGCTGTCGAGGGTGGCCACCACGACGCCCTGGCCGGTGTCGCCCTGCGCCCACACCTGCGGGGCCTTGACGGTCTGCTGGTTGGTCGAGGGCGTCGCTGCGGGGGTGAGGGTGATCTCGTCGGGCAGGACCGAGACGACGTCGGACCGGGCGGCGATCTTGGCCAGGACGTCCGGGGTGGCGGTGACCTCCAGGCTGTTGGAGATCCACAGCTGGCGCCCGATCCGGGCCGAGCCGTTGCTCTGGGCCCCCGACAGCGATCGCCGCAGCGGGGCCTGGTCGGAGTCCGCCCAGCGCTGCAGCCGATCCTTGACCGTGCGCAGCCGGTCCTTGCGCGACACCCGGCGAAGACCCCGCAGGTCGGCCTGGTCGCTCAGGGTCACGACCGCGGTGACCAGCTCCGGACGCGAGGTGTCCCGCGGCCGCGCGGGGGCGGCGTCGGCGGCGTGCACGCCCACCACGACCGGGGACAGGACGACGGCCGCCAGGGTGGCGGCGCCCAGACGACGGGTTCGGAGGCTCACTGCAGGCTCTTCTCACGCGAGGTGGACACATCGGTCGGATCGAGGGGGTCGGGCGCGTTCAGGGTGCGCGGACGACGACGGCGGGCCACGAACAACGCGGTCGCACCGAGCAGCAGTCCGGCCAGGACCGAGGTGGCCCGCTCGAAGCCACCGCCGTGGTCGGCCGAGGTCGGCTCCACGGTCCAGGACGAGGCAGTCGTGGTGTCGGGGGCGTTGCGGCGGTGCACCTTGACGGTCGCGGTCCAGGTGCCCACGGTCGGCTCGGCGGTGGTGCCCTCGTAGCGTTCCGGGTCGGTGGTGGCCAGGGGCACCAGCGTCTGGCTGCCGCCGGGACCGTCGAGCTCGACGTCGACCCCGACCACCGGTGAGGGGTTGGGTCGCACGAGGGAACGGGTCCGGACGATCAGGCGGCCCTTGCCGGGACCGCCGGGGACCTCCTCGAAGGTGACGAAGAGGCCGTCGGCCTGCTCGACGTGCACGGTGGTCGGCCGGCGGGCGTCGATCTCCTCCCGCGAGGTCGCCGTGGAGGTGGCCACCGCGGCCAGGCCCACGGCCAGGCCGAGCACGACGACCTCGGTGGTCACCGTGCGCGCGAAGCCCCGGGGCGTACGCCGGGAGGTCCGGCTGGTGAGTGCCGAGGGCAGCTTGGTGGCGATCCGGCCCAGCAGGGTCGGGTGCACGGTCAAGGTGTTGACCGCGGCGAAGGCCAGGGCGAGGAGGACCAGGAGCGTCTTGCCGGCGACCGCCGCGCCGTACAGCGTGGAGGTCACCGCGCCGAGGTCCGGCAGGTGGCGTCCGGCCTCGAGCAACCCGGTGGCCAGCAGCACCCCGGTGGAGACCGCGGCCAGCGGGCTGTACGCGCGCCACACCGGGACCAGCAGGGCCCGGCGGTCGCCGCGGGCCGCGCGGAGGGCAGGGACCAGGCACCAGGCCAGCACTCCGAGCCCGCCGGCCCAGACCCCGGCGGCCACGACGTGGGCGGTGGCGGCCAGCGCGATCACCGTGGAGTCGGTGGGCAGGCCCGAGGCGTGGCCCGCCCAGGCCTCGCAGCCGGCCGCGGCGACCAGGGCCACGGTCGCGACCAGGGCCGCGCGGGTGGGCCGACCTGCGGCGCGGCGCCACAGCGTGAGGGAGACGACGGCGACGGCGAGCGCGACCTCGCGGCCCAGCCACCAGCGCCCGGACGGGGTGGCGGTCAAGGTCATCAGGGTCTGGTCCAGCCACAGCTGCAGGCCCTGGGTCGAGTCGAAGGTACGCAGGAAGGGTGTGACCAGTCCGGCGTAGAGCGCGGTCATCGCGCCGACCACGCCGATGCTGCGGGCACGACGCCGGGCGCTGGCTCCGGCGGTGCCGAGCACCCGGCCACCGACGGTCAGCGCGCCGAGCGCGGCCAGCAGGGCGGTGAGGTCCACCCACCTCACGAGGAGCAGCACAACGGGGGGAGAGTGCGTTCCTCGTGAGGCGGGGGTCTGGGGGCGGATCCCGGCGCCGAAGGCGAGGGTTCCGCTGGTGGTGTGGCCGTCGTCGACGGAGAAGACGCGCCAGTCGAGCGTGTAGGTCTGTCGGGCCAGGGGTTCGGTGGTGAGCTCGAGGACGGTGGTCGCGCCGCCCTCGGCGGTGACCTGGGTCGGGACGAGGGAGCCGTCCTCGCTGCGCAGCACGAACGAGCTCGACGCGGCGGTGACGGGTTCGCCGAACCACAGGGTCAGGCTGGTCCGGCCCTCCGGGACGACGCCGCCGTCGAGCGGGTCGGAGCGCTGCAGCTCGCTGTGTGCCTGCGCCGCGGTCGGCGCGATGAGGGCGAGGAGGAGCGCGACCAGGAGCACCGCAGCCCCCCGCAGCACCCCCTTGCCGCGCTCGCGGGTCATCCCTGCATCTCCACGTGCTCGAGGCGCGCGTCGCCGATCACCAGGGTGACCTCGTCACCCTTGGTCAGGGCACCCTGGGTGTTGGCCATCAGGAAGAAGTACGTGCCACCGAGCTGAAGGTCCTGGCCGTGGTGGTGCGGCGGGCTGGACATCCTCAGCGTCTGGCCGGTGCTCTCCGACACCAGTGCGGGGGACAGGTCGGGGTCGTGGACCAGCGGGGCGGCCTTGTCGGGGTCGACGACCTGGTAGCGCAGCTCGACCAGCCCGCCGGCGGCGGTCACGGCGAGCAGGTCGACCTTGATCCCGTAGCGGGCCGCCATCCCGTCGGTGCTCACCGCGGTGGTGCCGTTGCGTACGTCGGAGGCCAGGTGGGTGCGCCACGCCTTGTACCCGGCCCCGCTGAGCAGGAGGGCCAGGACGATCGCGGCGGCGATCCACCGGCCGCGGTGGCGCCGCGACGGTGCGGACGGGACCTCGGCGGCCTCGGGGACCAGGGTGTCGGTGCTCATGGTGTGTCTCCTGCTGGGGTGCTGTCAGTGGAGCGGTGGGGGAGCGGGCCGGCCGGTCAGGGCCGGCCCGCTCCGAGGTGCTGATCGGTCAGGGCAGGTCGAACGCGTCGACGTTCGCGTTGCCCAGACCGTGGGTGCTGGCGTCGAAGTAGACCGACCAGGTGCCCGCGTTGAAGGCCACGACGTCCCCGGCCTGCACGGGGATCCCACCGACGGTGGTGTTCCCGGTGAAGGAGAGGTACACGTGCGTGTCGTCGATGACCTTCAGCCCGTCCACATTGGTGTTGGGCCAGCTGTACGGCGCCGCGGAGGAGTCGATCACCCTGGTGGAGCTGCCGGTGGCACCCGTGCCGTCGAAGCGGTAGATGTCGTGGCTCGCCCCGGTGGGGAGGTTGACCCCGGTGGGACGGGTCGTGCCGTTGACGGAGTAGTAGAGCTTGCCGTCGAGGACGCTGAGCGCGTCCACGTTGACGTTCCTCCGTCGCGCGTCCACCAGACCGTTCGTCGAACCGTCGAACACCATCGTGTACGCCCCGTTCGTGGTGTCGTAGGACACCACGTCCTCGTCGTTGTACGTGACGCTCCCGATCCTCAGCGAGCTGTTGCTGAAGGACAGGTAGACGTGCGTGGCGTCCGCCTGGGCGTAGCCGTCCACGTTGCCCGGGCCGTTGTACACCGTGCCCGACGGGAAGGTCGCGCCGTCCCAGCGGTACACGTTGTTCGCGCTGCGGCCCCCCGAGCCCGAGGAGAGCGAGAACGACAGCGGGGCCGTCACCTTCACCGTCGCCGTGGTCGAGCCCACCGCGCTCCAGTTCCCGGCGGCGTCCCGCACCCGGTACTTCAGGGTGTAGGTGCCCTCGGGGAGGACGGAGGTGTCCAGCTGGCCGCTCACGGAGCCCGCGGTCCCCACGGTGGTGAGCTGGGTGCCCTTGCCCACCCCGGGGTCGGTGCCGAGGAAGACCTCGGCACCGCTGACGCCCACGTTGTCGGTCCCGGTCGCGGTGACCGTGACCGTCCGTGCCCCCTGGGTCGGGGTCGGCGTCGCGGAGACCCCGGTCGCGACCGGCGCGGTCTTGTCGACCGTCAGGGTGGTGGAGACGACGGGGCCCCAGTTGCCGGCGGAGTCCTTGGCGCGGACCGACAGCGTGTGGTTGCCGGCGCTGAGCAGACGGATCGTGCTCAGCGGGATGTCGACGTAGGCGTTCTCCTTGGGGTCGCTGAACGCTCCGTCGACCGCACGCAGCGGCACACCCGAACCCGGGTTGCCCACGGTGTCGATGAACAGCTCACCGCCCGCGATCGCGCTGTTGACCAGCGTGCTGATCGGGTCCTCGATGCCGGTGACGTTCAGCCGGATCGAGCTCGTGCCGTTGCTGTAGGGGATCTGACCGTTGGTCGACGAGCTGGGCAGGACCACCAGGGCCCCGGAGTTCGCGATGGTCGGCCCGGTCTCGTCGACGGTGAGCTGGACCGGCACCAGGTCGCCCCAGGCGCCCGTGGCGTCCTGGCCACGGACGTAGACGGAGTGACCGCCCTCGCCGAGGGCCTCGGTCGTCGCCGCCTCGATGACGGCGTCGAGGCTGGCGACCGGCGCCGTCTGCGAGACGGTCATGGGGAGCCCGGTGCCGGCGGCCCCTTCGCTGTCGATGAAGTACTCGCCGGCCTTGATGTCGGAGTTGCCGGAGGCCGAGTCGTTCGCGGTCGCGCTGACCTTCACCGTGGCGCCGGCCTTGCCGACCAGCGACGGCGTCAGCGTCGCCCCGGAGGTGGTCGGGCCGCCCGAGTCCGCGCCGGTGACCAGCACCGAGCTGAACGGACCCCAGTTGCCGGCCGCGTCCTGGCCGCGCACGTAGAGCACGTGGTCCCCGACCAGGCTCTGGGTGAGCGTGCCGTTGAACGTGCCGGGCGCCGCCGGGTCGGCCGTCATGGGCTGGCCGGTCCCGCCGACCGTGTCGAGGTAGAACTCGGCAGCGGTGACGGCGCTGCCGCCGTGCTTGGCGTCGTCCACCACCCGAGCGGTCAGGCTCGAGCCGTTCAGGGCCAGGTTGCTGCTGACCGGCCCGGCCGTGTCGCCGGAAGCCGCGGCGCCGGCCACCTCGACCGTGGTGAGCATACCGCCCACGCCGGCCGCGCTGCTGTTGACCATGGTCTGGGCGGCGTCGTAGACCGACAGGCTGGCGCCCGCCGCCGCCGCCGGGACCTTGACCAGGGCGTCGGCGGACTCGCCGGGACCGAAGGTCTGGGCGACGTAGCTGCGGGGGAAGTCGAGCTTGTTGCCGTCGACGCCGACGACCGTCTGCTGAGCCCCCAGCACGCCCATCGAGTGGTAGTCCACGCCCGCGTTCACGTAGCGCAGCAGGACGGTGTCGCCGCCGGCTGCCGGGATCGGGGTGGTCTGCGGGTAGGCCTTCCCGTTGATCAACGAGTAGCGCGGAACGTACGTGCGCATGTCGAAGGCCGCCGGGTTCGCGGCGTTGTTCAGCAGGGGGTCGATCTCGCTGAGCACGAGCACCGCGTCCTTGGTGTACGCCGTGGCGGCGTCGCCGTACGCCGTGCTGCCGCTGGCCGGACGGACCACGAGCGCGCCGTGCAGCCCCATCGCCGTCTGGTACTGCGCGCCCTTCACCAGGCCCGCCTCGTAGAGGAAGGTGCCGGCGTGGCTGGGCGTGAAGGTGTAGGTCTTCGTCCCGGTCAGCGGGTCGGCTCCCTTCCTGTCCAGCGGGACCTGCTGGCCCTGGAAGAGCAGCGAGGTGTTCACCCCGAGCGTGTTGTGCAGGGTGATCGTCACCGGCTCACCGACGACGGCCTCGATGGTCGGACCGCCGGGAGCGGTGACCGCGTCCGCGCTGCCGGTGGTGTAGCCCCAGACCTTGGTGGGGGTCGTCGCAC
This sequence comes from uncultured Actinomycetota bacterium, assembly GCA_963843825.1. GTDB lineage: Bacteria > Actinomycetota > Actinomycetes > Propionibacteriales > Nocardioidaceae > Marmoricola_A. The sequence continues at coordinate 387,653 of CAWJLZ010000022.1, read as the reverse complement.
CGGGCAGGGTGGTCGACCCCGGCCTTGGCGTACAGGTCGACCGAGACCGGGGCGGCCTGGGCCGGCGCGGACGGCAGGGCGAGGAACGCCGCCGACACGACCGACACGGCGACCGCCGAGCTGGCCGGCCTCTGGATCTTCTTTCGTCGAGACATCGTCTTCCCGCCCTTCACTTGCAGTCGTAGTGGCCGGGCGGATCGATCCGCATGTACGTGATCGGGCCGGTCATGGTGGCGCCCCACGAGGTGATCTGGAAGAGGGCGTGGTTGTGGCTGATGATGTAGTACTCACCGCACTGGTTGAGCGTGGGCGTTCCGGTCGGGAGCTTCTCCTGCTTGCCCAGGTACGGGCTGCCGCTGTAGAAGGTGCCGATGTAGGAGTTGGACAGGCTCGGCGTCGTCACCGGCACCGGGTTCGAGGCGCTGTAGTTCTCCGCGTCGTGCCAGGAGAACCGCACGTCCCAGGTCTGGCCGGGGCCGATGTTGATGTCGAACTTCTCCATCGAGAGGTCCTTGCCCTGCTCGGACTTCAGCGGGTGGCCGTCCCGTCCGATCACCAGGCCGTTGTTGCCGTGCGGGTGGAACGGGTAGTCCTCGCTGCCGACGTTGAGGTAGCGGGCCAGACCGGGCTCGTTGGGCATGATCTCGGCCAGCGCACCGTACGGCTGGGACGGGAGCCACGAGGCCCCGTTGTCCGCGATGCTGTCGGGGAAGCCGCGGCCGTTGATGAGCCAGTAGCGGGCGTGGTACTTGTTCATGTTGAAGTTCCTGCCGCGCTCGACCGCCTGGTGCTGGTAGGGGTCGATCTCGGAGAGCAGCACCATGAACTCGTTGCGGGCCAGGAAGTCGCTGTCCGCGGTGTCGTAGGCCTGGCCGTGGTCAGGCGCGGTCGTGACGTCGGGCCGGACGATGAGGGCTCCGAAGAGACCCATCCGGACCTGGGTCTCCGGGTTGGTGCCGGACTGGTAGAGGAAGGTCCCCGGGTGGTCGGCGGTGAAGCTGTAGGTCACCGTGCCGGTGTCCGCGGCGGCGGTGGCGCCCAGCGAGGTGATCTTGCCGCCGGTGGTCTCCGGGGTGGCCGGGATGCCGTCAGCCAGCACGCCCTCCTGCCCCGGGAACACGATGGAGGTCGCCTTGGGCAGGGTGTTGTGCAGGATCACGGTGACCTGGTCACCGGCCGTCACGCAGAGCGTCGGGCCGGGGTGCTGGAAGGCGTCGAAGCCGTGGGAGTAGCCCCACATGAACGCCGTGTTGCCGTCCGGCAGGTTGATGTAGCCCGTGCGCGTGGTCAGGTTGAAGATCGGCTGGCCGTCCACGCCCCCGTCGCTGGGGGTGCAGACGACGCCGACCTTGGGGGTGTCCGCGGCCGACGCGGCCGTCTGCGGCGTCAGGGCGGCGGTCGAGACCCCGACCGCGGCGACGGCCAGCAGCGCGGCGGCGCGACGGCCCCCGAACCGCCTCTTCAGATTGACGGTGAAGCTGCTCATCACTTGCCCCCCAGGTCGTTCGGGTAGCCCTGCGGGGCGACACCCGACGCGTAGACACGGACTTCGGTGGCCTGGCCGCCGAAGCCGCCCTCAGCCAAATTGTTGGACCGCAGGAAGTTGCGGTTGTAGAGCATGTAGGTGTCGTACGGGTTGCCGTCGGACCCACCCTGGTACGGGGGAGCGGTGAAGAGGACGTCGTAGCTCTCGCCCGGGCCCATGTCGAGGGTCTGGGTGTCGTACGAGGTGTCCGTGCCGTCCCGTCCGAGCATGGGGGTGGCGTCGCGGCCGACCACCCGCATCGGGATCCCGGTCATCGTCATCGCCGCCTCGCGGAAACCGAGGTTGGCGAAGCGCAGGGCCACCCGCTCACCCGCGTTGCAGGTGACCAGCGAGGAGATCGGCTGGTACTTCAGGTCTTCGCGTCCCACCGGGGCGACCAGGTCGCCACTGCTGTCGTACACCGGGTTGTAGGCGTCGATCGAGCCGTTGGGCGCCACCGTGTCGGGGTAGACCCGGCCGTTGAGCAGCGCGAAGTCGGCGTGGTAGTCGGTCCACTCCGGCAGCTGGATGTGCGCGTCGCACCAGTGCGACTCCGCCCACACCTCCGAGCAGAACATCGCGAACTCGCGGTCGAACTTCGTCGACCGTGCGGGCGCGGTGCCATCCGGGTCGTTGTAGAGGAAGTTGTCGCCCTTGAGGGGCCGGACGAAGACCAGGCCGGTCATGCCCATGTGCACGTGCTCCACGTCCTCGACGTGGCAGTGGTACATGTACGTCCCTGGCTCCCGGGCCCGGTAGACGTAGGTGAACTCCCGGCCCGCCGGCACCGACACCGAGCCGCTGGGCTCGCCGTCGAAGAACGGGATCACGTTGCGGAAGCCGTGCCAGTGCAGGGTGTGCGCGTCGAACAGGTCGGGCCGCAGCTGCAGGCCGAGGTTGGTCAGCTTGACCTTCAGCTCGTGCCGCGCCGCACTGCCGGCCGGGGCCGACGGGTCGTACTGCCGGGCCCAGAACATCGGGGCCGAGGCCTGCGCACGGTACTTCTGGTTCAGGATCTGGCTGGCGGACATGCCCTTGAGGTTGCGGAACCCGAAGATGTACGTCGTCGCACCGGGCCGGTCCGTGGGAGCCAGGTTGTCGGGGTGGAACACCCCGATCTTCGGCGTCACCGGGAGGTGGATCCACCCGTCGGTGCCGCCGAGGTACAGGTCCGCCGGCCCGTCGACCGCGGTCGCGGCCTCGGGGAAGAGGGACTTGCCGGCCCAGGCCACGGAGCCGAGGGCCAGGGCCCCGCCTCCGAGGCGCAGGAACCCGCGCCGGTTGACCGCCGGACCCTGCGGCACCGCGCCCCGCTGCTGCCCGGCCCCAGCCGGAGTGACTTCGTTCGTCATGGTTGACCTTGCTTTCTGAGCAGTTTCGGGGTTCACGGGATGTCGAAGGCGTCGACTTCGGCGGCGGGAGCGGTCAGCCCGTGGGCCGTGCCGTCGAAGTAGAGCTCCCAGGCGCCGCTGTTGTTGTAGACGACGTCCTCGTCCTGCACCCGGCCGAGCCCGGGCACCGTGGTGTCCGTTCGGAAGGACAGGTAGAAGTGCGTCGCGTCGGTGCGGACGATGCCGTCCACGTCGGCCGCGCTGGGGATGTTGCTCGCGGTGGCGTCCCACACCCGGGAGTAGCTCGACCCGTTCCAGGAGTAGATGTCGGCGTTGTCAGCGGACCCGGTGACGTTCGGCGGGTTGGTGTTGCCCAGGGTGGAGAAGGAGAACGTGTTGCTCCCCGGCACGATGCTGATCGCGTCGATGTCCTGGGCGTTCGAGGTCAGGCCGTGGGCGGTGCCGTCGAACCACACCGTCCAGGTCTTGCCCACCGTGTCGTAGCTGACGATGTCCTCGTCCTGGACGAAGCCCAGCGTCGGCACCCGGGTGTTGCTGGCGAACGACAGGTAGTAGGTCGTGCCCACCTGGTCGAAGCCGTCCACGTTGGCGTAGCCCGGCAGTCCCAGGTCGACGGTGGCGTCGACCTTGCGGGTGGTGGTCGGGTTCGCTGCGTTGTCGAAGCCGTACAGGTCGGCGGCGTCGGCTGTCCCGGTCACCCCGTCGGGGTTGGCGCTGCCCGTGGTGGAGAAGGTCAGCGAACCGTTCCCGTTCCCGGCCGGAGCCGGCGGGTCGACCGGCGGGGGCGGGGGCGGGGGCGTGACCGTCGCGCCGGGCAACGAGAAGGCGTCGATGTCCTGGCTGCTGCTGGTCAGGCCGGCGGCGGTGCCGTCGAACCAGACCGACCAGGTCCCCGCGTTGAACTCGACGATGTCCTCGTCCTGGACCCGTCCGACCGGAGCCGGCAGGGTCGTGTCGGTGTCGGAGAAGCCGGTCAGGAAGTGCGTGGTGTCGGTGTAGACCAGCGAGTCCATGTTGGGGCTGCCGGTGCCGCCGAGGGTGACGACCCGGCTGACGTTGTTCCCACCCGTCCAGGCGTAGATGTCGTTGACGTCACCGCTCAGCCCGGTGCGCAGCCCGGTCGTGGAGTTCACGGAGAAGTACAGGACCCCGTTGACCACACTGATCGCGTCCAGGTCGATCCCCGTGCTGAGTCCGCGGGCGCTGGCGTCGAAGTACATCGTCCAGGTCCCGTTGTTGAACTCGGCCACGTCCTCGTCAGCCACGGTCAGGTTGTTGTTCCGTCCCGGAGGCTGATCCGGGTGTCGTTCGCGAAGGACACGTAGAAGTGGTTCGCGTCGACCATGCTCAGGCCGTCGATGTTCGTGGGCGTCAGGAAGGTCTGCGAGAACAGCGGGAGGCCCAGTTCGGTCAGCTGAGCCTTGTGGCGGCTGAACGATCCGTCGTAGTGCAGGACGTCCGCGGCCAGAGCCGGGATCGGCTGTCCACTCGCACCGCTGGTCGAGAAGTAGAAGTCCTTCGTGACCGGCGGGGGCGGCGGGGTCACCGTCCCGCTCTTGGCGGAGCCGAACTCGTCCGACCCCATGTCCACCGCGGTGCCGTTCGGCTCCGGTCGGACCTCGTCGTCGATGTCGGTCGTCGGTGCGGTGACCGAGCCCTTCGCCGTCACGCCGGAGTTGCAGGCGGGAGAGGCACAGCTCGCGAGGTGGTAGTCGCCGGCGTTGCCGATCGGCACCTCGTTGGCGACCAGGGTGGCGTCCACGAAGGCCGCGTTCTGGCGCCAGGTGGCGAAGGCCACCGAGCTGTCGTAGGCCGAGACGACCCCCGGGTCGGACGTCTTGTTGCTGGCGTCCGGGGTGTAGGGGTGAGCGCCGGCGTTCTCCTGCTGCACCACCGAGCTGGTCGGGGACAGGGTCCCCACGCCCTCGGCGACGCCGAGGTCCCAGTTGTCGATGTCACCGGCGCCGCCGAGCCCCACACCGGTCACCGAGGTGCCGGCCCGGGTGCCCGCGCGGTTGTCCCACAGGATGTTGTTGAACACCACCGGGTTGCTGAAGGCCGGGGAGCCGGCCGGCAGCGTCCGCTGGAGCTGGTCGCTGTTCAACGAGCTCGAGATGCCGGCCGGAGCAGGCGTCCCGTCCGAGGTGACCGCGGTCGCCGTCGTGGTGTTCTTCATGATCGTGTTGTTGACGATCCGCACGTTCGTGGCGTCGTTGAGGCTGATGCCGGCGCCCTCGTGGGTCGAGACGTTGTTCACGATCGTGTTGTTGGTGACCTCCATCGGCTCGTTGCCGGCCATCAGGAAGCGGATGCCGCCACCGTCGTCGTTGGCCAGGTTGCCCTGGATGGTGTTGGCCTCGATCTTGACCGAGCCGGTGCCCGGGGAGAGCACGTTCGGGTCCGCCTGGAGCGCACCGGCGATCATGATGCCGGCGCCCTCGTCGTTGGAGTTGTTGAACAGGATCCGGTTGTGGTCGATCTTGCCGCCCGGGCTGTTGCCGTAGACGCTCACCCCCGCGCCGTACTCCAGGGTGAAGTTGCCGCAGATGTCGTTGCCGGACACCTGGTAGCCGTCGGAGCCCCCGAAGAGCCCGATCGCGCCGGCCAGGTTCGTGCCCGCGTTCTGCACGATCCGGTTGTCGGCGATCCGCACGCCCTCGTTGTGCTGGTTGGTGTCGGCCCCGGCCAGGTCGGGGGTGCCGATCCGGATGGTGCCGTAGCCGCCGCCGTTGTTGGCCACGACGTTGTTGGTGATCTCGAGGTTCTTCACGTAGGCGTTGGCGAAGATCGCGCCACCCTGGGTGGTGATGTTGGCCGGCAGGCCGGTGGGCTGGCCGTTGAGGCCGTTGATGTTGCCCGGGAAGCCGGTCTGGTTGCCGCCGCGGATGGTGAAGCCGTCGATGGCCGCGTGGAACGAGCCGTCGAACCTGCGCGCAGGCACGGTGGGCGTGTCGGTGGCGGCGGGCGCGTTCGGGCCGAGGCGAGCAGGTAGATCGCCTGCCCGTCGGCGACGTTCTGGTTGCCGCTCCAGCGGAGCCCGCCGACCTTGTCGAACCAGGCGGTGGCCAGGTCCGTGTCACCGGCGAACGCACCGGCGTCGAGCACCGTGCCGCCGACGTAGGTGTTGCCCTGGAACCCGCCGGGGCCGACGCCCTGGAGCTTGACCGGGGAGGCCATCACCAGGTTCTCGTAGTAGGCACCGAGGGGGTTGTAGGGCTTGCTGGTCGCGTTGGCGGGGTAGACCACCACGAGGGTGTCGGCGCTGCTGCTGAAGCCGGCGTCGAGGGCGGCCTGGATGGTCGTGTACTGGTTGGCTCCGCTCCGGCCAGGTCCGACCTCACGGACGGTCGGGCTGTAGCCCGTGCCGAGGACGTGGAAGGTCAGCCCGTTGACCGTGTGCTTGCCGTTGTCCGCGGTGATCATCAGCTTGCGCGCCCCCACCGGTGTTCCGGCCGGCACGTTCACGGTGATGCTCGTGCTGCTCCAGGCCGTCGGGGTCAGTGCGGTCGACCCGAGGGTGACCGAGCCCTTGCCCTGGGTGTCACCGAAGCCGGTTCCCTCGATGGTGAAGGAGCCGCTGCCGTTGACGTAGGGCTTGGAGACCGCGAAGAGCTGCGGGACGACCGGGTCGATCGGGCACTCCACCGGGATGGTCTGTCCCGTGGTGGGCGAGGAGATCAGCGAGCCCACCTGGGTCGGTGCCAGGTCGGTCGGGATGGTGACACCGGGCATCGCCTCGAACTCGGTGGCGATGGTGCGGTACCGCGGGTTGTAGTTGGAGTTCTGCGCACCCGGGACACCGGGGTCGTTGCCCACGAAGCGGTACATCCCCGCGCAGACACCGGACGGCGTCGGGCAGCTGATGTGGTCGCTCGAGGGGAGCAGGGTCTCGTAGTAGCCGTTGAAGTCCGACTCCACGGTCTGCACCAGGCGGTTGTTGAAGTCGTAGATGCCGACCGGGGCGAAGGGGACACCGGGCTTCTCGCCGTACAGCGTGCTGCGCGGGTCGATGCCGTAGTTGATGTCGTCGACGATCAGGCCGAACATCCGCGAGGGGATCGGGACCTCGGTGAAGAGGTTGAACATCGGCACGATGGACTTGTTGTTGTTCAGCGTCACCAGCTTGGTGTCGCAGGTCGGCCGAGCCTGGCCCTCGTAGCGGGAGCCACCGATGTCGACGAAGGTCGGGTTGTCGACCGGGGTGGAGGCCGGCACGGTGACACCCAGGGGCACGGTGACCCCGTCACCGACGACCGCCTCGTAGTTGTCCGTCTGGCCGTCCAGGACGTCGACCGTGTGCAGCGGTCCGGCGCAGGCCGGCGGCGGCACCTGCGGGATGATCTGGTCGCCGTGCGCGACGTTGATGTCCTCCTCGCTGGTGGCCTTGTACATCGGGTTGCCGGTCTCGTCGTCAGGGATGTCGACGCTGACCAGGTAGTCCTCCGCGGGCAGAGCGGTGAAGGAGCCGCCGACGCACTTCGGGTCGGCCGGGTCGGTGGCGTCGAGGGTGCCGTCGAAGCAGCCGTCCCCGAAGCCGTAGTTGCCGTCCACCGCAGCGCCGAAGTTGGCGTCAGCCGTGCCCTGGTCGGTCGGGTAGGTGCCGAACTGCACGCTCTGCAGGATCGCCGAGATGCACTCGCCCTTGGTCTCCTGGTCGGTGGCCAGGACCTTCTCGTCCTTGCCGTGGACCAGCGGGTTGCCGTCGACGTCGCGGGCGGTGCACCCGGTCGGGCGGCTCCAGTGCTCCGAGACGTAGGTGTTGAGCAGCTTGCCCTGGGCGAGCGAGCCGTCCTCGTTCACCTCGTAGGTCTCGTCCAGGTCGCAGGGCGCGCCCTGGTGGGTGCCACACAGGACGGTGGCGTGCAGCTCGACCGGGATGTCGGAGATGCCGGGCTGCCAGTCCTCGGAGGCGGCGTACTGCGGGTCCAGCTCGTTGCGGGTGGTGTCGTAGCTGATCGAGCCGACGATGCCGCCGTTGGTGCCGCTGTAGGGCGATGCACGCCCCAGTCGACGGTGCCGCTCAGGCCGATCATGTTGAGCGTGCTGATGTCGACGCCGGCGCCCTTGACGGTCGTGGGCTGCTTCTGGTTGTCGGCCTGGTAGGTCACGCCGGTGGTCTGGTAGCGGTCGTTGTAGGCCTCCATCACCATCCAGGAGGCCAGCGGGTAGGCGCCCTCGAAGGAGTAGTACCCGCTGTTGTCGGTGATCGCCGTGGTGGACCCGCGGTCCATCAGGGAGTTGTCCTGCTTGCGCAGGGTGAGAGCGAAGTCCTGGATGCCGGACTCGCCCGGGTCCTTCTTGCCGTTGCCGTTGGTGTCGTTGTAGACGTAGCCGTCGAGCTGGGTCCACCAACCGCTGAGCGGGAGCTGGCCCATCTTGACCGCCTCACCGTTCTTCACGGTGACGTTGACCAGGTTGAGGATGTAGTTCTGCGGCTCGTCCCACCAGGTCAGCGAGTAGTCGCCGTCCGGGACGTTCGGGATCGAGAAGCCGCCCTTGTCGTCGCCACGGCCGGCCCAGACCACCTGGTCGCCGTTCTGCAGGTCGGCCAGCGAGAGCACCGGGTTCGGGATCGGCTTGTCGGCCTTGGAGCCGGTCATGCCGTTGAAGAAGTTGATGTCGCCGCCGGTGGGGGGCGTGTACTGCTTGACGCCCACGACCACGCCGCTGATCGAGCCCGACCCGTTGCCGAGCTTGTTCTGGGGCTGGACGAAGCCGAACTGCGGGGCCGGGACCGGCTCACCCGCGACCAGGGCCTCGGTGTCGTAGCCGGTGGAGCCCTCGGCGATCCAGCTGTCGAAGTCGTGGTTGCCCTCGAGCGTCGTGGTCTGGATCCAGTCGGTGCCGTCGGGCGGGGTCGCGGTCGCGGTGTAGCGGTTCGTGCCGACGTGCGGGATGGCCAGCATGCCGGTGGCGTCGCTGAAGCACTTGCCGCCGATCGTCTTGACGACGGGAAGGCCCTCGGCGTCCAGGGCAGCCGCCGGGATCGTGTAGTCGGTGGGGTTCTCGCCGACGTACGTGGTGCACAGCGGGTTGCCGTAGACGTCGGTGGTGACCTCGCCCAGGGTGTCGTTGATGTGGCCCTGGAAGCCCTTGAGGCCTTCCTCGCTGTTGTCGATCGCGCCGTTGGTCAGCGCGTTGTCGTTGTAGACCTGCAGACGCAGCGTGGAGTCCGGCAGCGGGTTGGGCTGGAGGAAGACGTCGACCGGGGCGTCGGAGGTGAACGGCACGGTGAAGTGCGCGCCGTCGAGCTTGAAGCCGTCGGCGAGGACCGAGATCAGGTACTTGCCGGGCGGCAGGTCCTTGAGCCCGGCCAGGTCGTCCTGGTTGCCCTGGGCGAAGATCGGCGCCGTGGTGTGCGGCAGCTCGCGGATCGAGGGCCAGTCGCAGTTGGCCGGGTAGGCGGCGTCACCGGTGGGCGAGCACGCGCCGGTCGGCGTGCGCTGGGCCGTCGACCCGGTGTTGTCGACGTTGAGGAGGAACTTGTAATCCGCGACGGGGTCGCCCTCCTTGATGCCGGCGCCGCCGTTCCACCGGGGCTCGGTGCGCGCACTCTGCACGTCGAGGGTGAGCTTCTGGCTGGCCGCCGCCGTCGCCTGGGGCAGCGGCAGCATCACGAGCAGGGCGGCCGCCATGGCCACCACCAGGCTCGGGATCCCCGCCCGCTGCACCGTCCTGCGGGAGAGCTCTGCTCCCGACCAGGGAGCGCGAGCCCCCGCGTGTCGACCCTGAGTCGTCGTACCTGACATACCGAACCACCACTGTCCACGCATGTGTTTCACCCCTCAGCCCTATGGGCACCGTCCCGAGAACAGTCGGGCCGTCGAGGGCCTGCACCCCCGTAGATGACGGTCCCGTCATCCGGCGGTCATCAAGCCATCAGCCGGCCCGGGCAGACCGGCTCAAGTCGGACAGGCGAAGGTCCCGAGAGCCGCACACAGGCGGGTCATCAGCCCGTCCACCGAACGGTCAGCCGCCTCGGGCAGAGCCCCGGCGCCGAGGGAGAAGCAGGAACGCCGACCCGGGCCCGCAGGGCCCTGGTCGGCGTGTCGCTGGTCAGCGTGGCGGAGGATAGGGGATTCGAACCCCTGAGGGCTTGCACCCAACCCGCTTTCCAAGCGAGCGCCATAGGCCACTAGGCGAATCCTCCGTCGCAGAGGTTACCGGCGGTGCGCGTGCGGTGAAATCGTGGCCGCTTTGGACCGGCGTACGGCCTCCTCTAGACTCTGCGGCAACCCCCCGTACGGCGGTATCTCGCTGAACTCCCCCAGGGCCGGAAGGCAGCAAGGGCAGGTGAGCTCTACCGGGTGCGCGGGGGGCCTTTCAGTCCCCGCGGCCGGTCGGGCGGACCCTCCGACGTGGCGGTGCGGATGTCGGGGGCCACGGTTAGGGTCGAGCCGTGGATGCCCCCCTCGCGCTGTACCGCCGCTACCGGCCTGACACCTTCTCCCAGGTCATCGGGCAGGACCACGTCACCGAGCCGCTGCGGGCCGCGCTGCGCAGCAACCGCGTCAACCACGCCTACCTCTTCTCCGGCCCGCGCGGGTGCGGCAAGACCACCAGCGCCCGGATCCTGGCCCGGGCGCTCAACTGCGCAGAAGGTCCCACCGACGAGCCCTGCGGGCGCTGCGACTCCTGCGTCGAGCTGGCCACCGGCGGACCCGGGTCGGTCGACGTCATCGAGATCGACGCCGCCTCGCACGGAGGCGTCGACGACGCCCGCGAGCTGCGGGAGCAGGCGACCTTCCAGCCGATGCGGGACCGCTACAAGATCTACATCATCGACGAGGCCCACATGGTCACCACGCAGGGCTTCAACGCCCTGCTCAAGATCGTCGAGGAGCCCCCGGAGCACGTCCGGTTCATCTTCGCCACCACCGCGCCCGGAGAAGGTGATCGGCACGGTCCGGTCGCGGACCCACCACTACCCCTTCCGGCTGATCCCGCCGCGGGTCCTCTCGGCGTACCTCGGCGAGCTCTGCGAGCGGGAGGGCGTCAGCGTCGAGCCCGCCGCGATCCCGCTGGTCGTCCGGGCCGGCGGCGGCTCGGCCCGCGACACCCTCTCGGTGCTCGACCAGCTGATCGGCGGGGCCGGGGAGGACGGGGTCACCTACCGGCTCACCGCGGGCCTGCTCGGCTTCACCCCCGACACGCTGCTCGACGAGGTGGTCGACGCGTTCGCCGCCCACGACGCCGCCGCGGTGTTCGGGGTGGTCGACAAGGTGATCGAGACCGGGCAGGACCCGCGCCGGTTCACCGAGGACCTGCTCCAGCGGCTGCGCGACCTGGTGATCATCGCGGCGGTGCCCGACGCCTCCGCCACGGGACTCATCGACGTCCCCGAGGACCAGGCGGAGCGCCTGGTCGCCCAGGCCGCGCGCTTCGGCCGGCACGACCTGTCCCGGGCCGCCGACCTGGTCGCCACCGGGCTGACCGACCTGAAGGGCACCACCGCCCCGCGGCTGCTCCTGGAGCTGCTGTGCGCCCGGATCCTGCTGCCCGGTGCCGACGACAGCACGGACGGTCTCGCCTCGCGCATCGACCGGCTGGAGAAGCGGATGTCGATGGCCCCGGCCACCGTCCGGGTGTCTCTGCGCCGACGCCTCCGGCTCCGGCCGTGCGGCCCGCGCCCGACCGGGAGGCGCCGGTCGAGCGCCCCGGCGACTCTACCGGCCCCGGGACCGGCCTCCTCGGCGGCCCCGACCCGGGCGTGGCGCGCCGGCCGACCCCGCACCGAGCCCGACCCGGCCCCCGCACCGCGGACCGACGTCGCCCGCCGCCGCCCCGGGCACGCGCCCTGTGGTGCCCTCCATGGAGCGGGCCGAGCAGGCCGTCCACCCCCTCTCCGGAGCCCGGCACCGCCGACCAGGCGCCTGCAGCGCCCGCGCCCGTCGGCGGCCTCGGCCTGACCGACCTGCGTCGGCTGTGGCCGGAGGTCGTCGAGGCGGTCAAGGCCAAGCGGCGGGTCACCTGGATCCAGCTCAGCCAGCACGCCCAGATCGTCGGGCTCGACGGCCGCACCCTGACGATCGGGTTCAACAACCCCGGCGCCCGGGAGTCCTTCGTCAACGGCCGCAGCGACGTCATCCTGGCCCAGGTGCTCATCGACCTGGTCGGCCAGGAGTGGAAGATCGACGCGATCGTCGATCCTTCGGCCCAGCCGGGCACCGAGCAGCCGGTCCACGTCACCCGGCCCGCGGTCACCCCACGGGAGGCCCAGCCCCAGACTCAGCCCCAGCACGCCGCCTGCGGCGCCGACGAGCAGCTCGGCTCCGTCGGGCCGTGCGCCGTCGTCCGACGACGTGCCGCCGGACGACGACGAGCCCCCCGGCCCGCCGGACTGGGCCGCGCCGCCCGCCGGGGGAGCAGGCAGACCCGCGTCAGGCGCCGCGACCCGCTCGGTGCGCGAGGCGATCCAGCCCACCCGGCAGGCCGGCCGGGTCGAGCGCGGCGAGTCCGGGCCCTCCGACGCGGACGCCGACCGCAACGACCTCGACGCCGAGGAGGCCCTGAACGGCGCCGACCTGCTGTCCGAGCGCCTCGGCGCCCAGGTGATCGAGGAGATCCCCCACTCCTGAGGGCGGCCGCCGGCGGGCGCGCCGAGGACCACGCGGCTGGGCCGGTCACGCAGACTGGACCCGACGAGCACCGAGACGAGAGACGACCCCATGACTGAGATGAACCCCTTCGGCGGCGCCGGCGGCTTCGACATGAACGCCCTCCTCCAGCAGGCCCAGGCGATGCAGGAGCAGATGGTCGCCGCCCAGACCGAGCTCGCCGAGACCGAGGTCGACGGGACCGTCAGCGACGGGCTGGTCACTGTCACGGTGAACGGCACCGGCGACCTGGTCCGGGTCAAGATCCGTCAGGACTCCTTCGACCCCTCCGACACCGAGGACCTCGAGGACCTGATCGTGGCGGCGTACCGCGACGCCCGGTCCCGGGCCGATGCCCTCGCGGCCGACGCGCTCGGCCCGCTCGCCGGGGGCCTGGGAGCGCTGGGCGGTGAGGCCGGGGGCCCGACGGGCAGCGCACCGCTCGGCTTCTGATGTACGAAGGCGTCGTCCAGGACCTCATCGACGAGCTGGGTCGTCTGCCCGGCGTCGGGCCCAAGAGCGCCCAGCGGATCGCCTTCCACCTCCTCGCCGCCGACCCCCTCGACGTACGCCGCCTGGCCGCGGTGCTCATCGAGGTCAAGGACAAGGTGCGGTTCTGCACCATCTGCGGCAACGTCGCCGAGGAGGAAACCTGTCGGATCTGCCGTGACCCCCGACGCGATCCCGCGTTGATCTGTGTCGTGGAGGAGTCGAAGGACGTCGTGGCCATCGAGCGGACCCGGGAGTTCCGGGGCCGCTACCACGTGCTGGGCGGGGCGATCTCGCCGATCGAGGGGATCGGGCCGGACCAGCTGCGGATCAAGGAGCTGCTCACCCGGCTGGCCGACGGGGCGGTGACCGAGGTCATCCTGGCCACCGACCCGAACCTCGAGGGTGAGGCGACTGCGACGTACCTCACTCGCTTCCTGGCCGGGCTGGGGTTGCGCGTGACCCGGCTAGCGAGTGGACTCCCTGTAGGCGGAGATCTTGAGTACGCCGATGAGGTGACGCTCGGAAGGGCGTTCGAAGGAAGGCGGTCGGTCCATGGCTGAGACACCCGGAATGACCCGAGAGCTCGAGCACGTGCTCGACCCGGACACCGAGGAGTTCGCCCAGCAGATCTCGGACCAGGTCGAGTCCTTCCTGATCGCGGTCCGGGCCATCGCGCGGGGCGAGGCCGAGGGCGGCGAGGCCATCTCCCTGCTGCTGCTCGTGGTCAGCCAGGTCCTGCTCGCCGGCGGCCGGCTGGGCGTCCAGGCCGACTTCCAGCCCTCGGAGGAGTACGAGCCCGACGCCGGTCCCGACCCGGACCTGGACACCATGCGTCTGCGGCTGGCGGTCCTCCTGGAGGGCGTGGACGCGTACACCGAGGTGTTCGACCCCTACGTCGACCCCCCGGAGCTGGTCTCCAGCCTGCTGTCGGACGACCTGACCTCGATCGCGGCCTCCCTGGCCCACGGCCTGCGGCACTTCAAGGACGGCCGGATCTCCGAGGCGCTGTGGTGGTGGCAGTTCTCCTACGTCGCCTCGTGGGGTGCCGAGGCCAGCGCGGTGCTGCGCGCTCTGCAGTCGGTGGTCTCCCACGACCGGCTCGACTCGGAGTTCGAGAGCGAGCGGGACGACGTGGTCGCGGCGGACGAGATGCTGGGTTCGGCGCCGGCCTGACCGGAGATCGTCCTGCTCGACCAGCCTCGAGGGGGCCAGAACCGGAGATCCTCCGGCCGGAGACCGGGTGACGCTTGTTCTTGACCCGTGAGCGCAGGTCAGGGGAGGACGGGCCCGCCGGTAGGATGGCGTGGTCCTGACCGACCCCTATCCGAGGAGAACCGTGGGCATTGTCGTGCAGAAGTACGGAGGTTCCTCCGTCGCGGATGCCGAAGGTGTGAAGCGGGTCGCGCAGCGGATCGTGGACGCCAAGCGGGACGGCAACCACGTGGTCGTGGTCGTCTCCGCGATGGGCGACACCACCGACGAGCTGATCGACCTGGCCGAGCAGGTCTCGCCGATCCCGGCCCCCCGTGAGCTCGACATGCTGCTCACCGCGGGTGAGCGGATCTCGATGGCGCTGCTGGCGATGGCCGTGGGCAACCTCGGCCACGAGGCGCGCTCCTTCACCGGTAGCCAGGCCGGCGTGATCACCGACGGCGCCCACGGCCGGGCCAAGATCATCGACGTGACGCCGGGCCGGATCGAGGCCGCGCTCGCCGAGGGGGCCATCGCCATCGTGGCCGGGTTCCAGGGTGTCAGCCAGGGCACCAAGGACATCACCACCCTGGGCCGGGGTGGCTCGGACACCACCGCGGTCGCGCTCGCCGCCGCGCTGCACGCCGACGTCTGCGAGATCTACAGCGACGTCGACGGCGTCTTCACCGCCGACCCGCGCATCGTGCCGACCGCGCAGAAGCGCGACCACATCTCCTACGAGGAGATGCTGGAGATGGCCGCCTGCGGGGCCAAGATCCTCCACCTGCGGTGCGTCGAGTACGCCCGCCGCTACAGCATCCCCATCCACGTGCGCTCGTCGTTCAGCAAGCTGACCGGCACGTGGATCTCCGACCCCGACCCAGAGAGTGCTGACATGGAACAGGCCATCATCGCCGGCGTCGCCCACGACCGGAGCGAGGCGAAGATCACCGTGGTCGGCGTGCCCGACAAGGTCGGCGAGGCCGCGCGCATCTTCGAGGCCCTGGCCGGGTCGGGGATCAACCTCGACATGATCGTGCAGAACGTCTCCGCGGCGGCCACGAACCTGACCGACATCTCCTTCACCCTGCCGCGCACCGACGGGCAGACCGGGGTGGCCGCCCTCACCCGGATCAAGGACGAGATCGGCTTCGACTCGTTGCTCTACGACGACCGGATCGGCAAGGTCTCGCTGATCGGTGCCGGGATGCGCTCCCACCCGGGCGTCACCGCGAAGTTCTTCTCCGCCCTGGCCTCGGCCGGGGTCAACATCGGGATGATCTCGACCTCGGAGATCCGGATCTCGGTGGTCGTCGACGAGGTCCAGGTCAACGACGCGGTCGCGGCGACCCACGCCGCGTTCGACCTCGACGCCGACCAGGTCGAGGCCGTCGTCTACGGCGGGTCCGGACGATGAGCGCGAGCCGCAAGGCCAACGTCGGCATCGTCGGGGCCACCGGGCAGGTGGGCGAGGTGATGCGGGAGATCCTGCTGGCCCGCGACTTCCCGGTCGGTGAGCTCCGGTTCTTCGCCTCCTCCCGGTCGGCCGGGTCCACGATCACCTGGGGCGACCGTGAGGTCGTCGTGGAGGACGCGGCGCTGGCCGACCCCTCGGGACTCGACATCGCGCTGTTCTCCGCCGGGGCCTCGACCTCGCGGGAGCAGGCCCCCCGGTTCGCCGCGGCCGGCGTCACGGTCGTGGACAACTCCTCGGCCTGGCGGCTCGACCCAGACGTACCGCTGGTGGTCAGCGAGGTGAACCCCGAGGCGATCACCCAGGCCCGCAAGGGCATCATCGCCAACCCGAACTGCACGACGATGGCCGCGATGCCGGTCCTCAAGCCCCTGCACGACGAGGCGGGCCTGGTCCGTCTGGTGGCCAGCACCTACCAGGCCGTCTCCGGCAGCGGCGTCGCCGGCGTCGCCGAGCTGGCCGACCAGGTGGCCGCGGCCGTTGACCCCCGGGCACTGGCCTTTGACGGGTCCGCGGTCACGCTGCCGGCCCCGGTGAAGTACGCCCGGCCGATCGCCTTCAACGTCCTGCCGCTGGCCGGCTCGATCGTCGACGACGGCTCCGAGGAGACCGACGAGGAGCAGAAGCTCCGCAACGAGTCGCGCAAGATCCTCGGCATCCCCGACCTGCGGGTCTCGGGCACCTGCGTGCGGGTGCCGGTCTTCACCGGCCACTCGTTGTCGATCAACGCCGAGTTCGCCTCGGCCCTGTCGGCCAAGCGGGCGCTCGAGCTGCTGACCGAGGCTCCCGGGGTCGAGGTCACCGACATCCCTACGCCGCTCCAGGCGGCGGGCGCCGACCCGTCGTACGTGGGACGGGTGCGTCAGGACCAGAGCGTCGACGGCGACCGGGGCCTGGTGCTCTTCCTGAGCAACGACAACCTGCGCAAGGGCGCAGCGCTGAACACCGTGCAGATCGCCGAGCTGATCGCCGCCGGCCTGTAGCCCGGCGCCCCGCTTCAGTCCTCCTCGGGAGTCCTGGTCGTCACCCAGCCGGCCAGGGCGAAGGTCAGCGCCCCCGCCGCCGCTCCGACCAGGGGGGTGCCACCCCGTGGGGCACGGCGAGCCGACGACGGAACAGCGCCGGCAGCTCCAGCACCGGCAGCTCCGGCGACGGACCCTCCGGGGCGCCCTGGTCCGGAGCGGGTGCGTCGGGAGCGGGCTCGTGGCGAGGCTCCCGAAACGGCTCGGTCGAGGAATCGGAGGGGGTCATAGCCAGAATTGTGCCATTTCTCCATGTCCCCCCGACCGCCGACCCGTCACGTCTTGACGCGGCAGGGTCTGCGTGGGACGTCAAGACGTGACGGGTGGGCGGGGAGAAGGCGTCAAGACGTGACGGGTCGGCGGGGACCGGGCATCAAGACGTGACGGGTCGGGAACGAAACAGGGCCGGATCCTCGGTGAGGATCCGGCCCTGAGCTCCGATCTCCCCAGGAGATCACACGGTCGGGCTGACAGGATTTGAACCTGCGGCCTCGTCGTCCCGAACGACGCGCGCTACCAAACTGCGCCACAGCCCGTGGAGCGTGGGGAGTCTATCCGAGCCGTGCCCCAGGCCCGAAATCGGGTCGCCCGGTCAGTCGCAGCAGGGTCGCCTCGGGGCGGCAGCAGACCCGCCCCACGGCGTACGGCGAGGTCCCGGCACCGGCCGAGACGTGCAGCCAGGACGACCCCGGGTCGCCGTCACGGGACTCCTTCGGGTGCCGGTGCAGCCCGCTGGCCCGGCCGCGGTCCAGGTCGCAGTTGGTGACCAGGGCCCGCCCACCGGGCAGGCACAGCTGCCCCCCGTGGGTGTGCCCGGCCAGGGTCAGGTCGTAGCCGTCGCGCGCGTACTGGTCGAGCACCCGCAGGTACGGCGCGTGGGCGACCCCGATCCGCAGGTCGGCCGTCGGGTCGGCCGGCCCGGCGACGGCGGGGAGGTCGTCGTACTCCAGGTGCGGGTCATCGACCCCGGCGAACGCGATCCTCAACCCCGAGACCGTGAGCGCGTCACGCCGGTTCGACAGGTCGGTCCATCCGGCGTCGCGGAAGCGGGTCACCATCTCCGGCCAGGGCAGCCGCTTCGAGCTCGTGGCCCGCCGCCCGGTGTCGGGCAGCAGGTAGCGGACCGGGTTGCGCGGCGTGGGGGAGAAGTAGTCGTTCGAGCCCAGCACGAACACCCCGGGCCGGGAGGTCAGCGTCCCGAGGGCCTCCATCAGCGGTCCGACCGAGCGGGCGTGGGCCAGGTTGTCCCCGGTGTTGACCACCAGGTCCGGCTCGAGGGCGGCGAGCGAGGCCAGCCAGGCCCGCTTCCGTCCCTGGTACGGCGTGAGGTGCAGGTCGCTCAGGTGCAGGACCCTCAGGTCGCCGGAGCCGGCCGGCAGCACCGGGACGGTCGCGGTCCGCAGCCGGAACCACCGGGCCTCGGTCCAGGCGTACGCCGCCCCCGCGGCCCCCAACGCCGCCCCGGCCGACACCGTGGTGCGCAGGGCGCCCCCGGCCGGTCCCGGCGCCGTGCGGGCAGGGTGAGGAGCCGTGGCGGGTGCGGGGCCGGTCATGGCGCAAGGCTGCCACAATGGCCCGCATGAGCGACCTCAAGGACCGTCTGCGTACCGACCTCACCGCGGCCATCAAGGGACGGGACGAGGTGCGGACCTCGACCCTGCGGATGGTGCTGACCGCCCTGACCAACGCCGAGGTCGCCGGCAAGGAGGCCCGCGAGCTCAGCGACGACGACGTGATCGGCGTGCTCAGCGCGGAGGGCAAGAAGCGCCGGGAGGCCGCGGAGGCCTTCGCGGACGCCGGCCGCACCGAGAGCGCGGCCAAGGAGCGGGCCGAGGCCGCGGTGATCGCGGACTACCTGCCGACCCCGCTGACGGCCGAGGAGATCAGCGCGCTGGTCGCCGACGCGGTGGCCTCGACCGGGGCTGCGGCCGACGGGATGCGGGGGATGGGCAAGGTCATGGGCGTGGTGCAGCCGCAGGTGCGTGGCCGCGCCGACGGTGGTGCGGTGGCCGCCGAGGTGCGCCGCCAGCTCGCGACCGGCTAGCGCCCGCCGCCTCGCCCGTTGCCGCCGCCACCGCCGCCGCCACCGCCGTTGCCGCCGCCGTTGTTCTTGCGGCCACCGCCTCCGCCACCGCCCTGGTTGCCGGGCGGCACCGGGACACCGTTGGAGACGTAGATCGTCACCGGGGTCCCGGTGGAGGCGACCGTGCCGCTGCCCGGGCTGGTGTACGCGACCGTCCCGGCGGGGTACGAGGAGTTGACCGAGGGGCCGACGCTCGGGGTCAGGCCGAGCTGACGGAGCTGTGTGGCGGCGTCGGCGGTGGACCGACCGCCGATCGAGGGCACCGTGACCGGCTGCCCGGCGACGGAGGTGGGGTCGGGCTTCACGAAGTCGGTGTCGGGGAGGATGCTCTCGACGGCGTGCATCGCGTCACCCCAGATCGGTCCGGCCTGGGTGGACCCGAAGGCCTCGGTGATGGTCTGACCGCCGACGGTCTGGCCGTTGAGGGTGATCGGGTGGCCGAGGCTGTTGGCGCCGGCGAGCATCGCGGCGGTGGCCATGTTCGGGGTGTACCCGACGTACCAGACGGCGCGGTTCTCCTGGATGGTGCCGGTCTTGGCCGCGGAGGGCTGGTTCAGCTGCAGGCCGTTGCTGTAGCCGAATCCGCCGGGCTCCTGGACCCCCCGGAGGATGTCGTTGACCGCGTCGCCGACGTAGTCGGGGAACAGGCGCTTGCACTTGTCGGGGTAGTCGACGAGCACCTTGCCGGTGGAGGTGGTCACCGAGGTGACCGGGTGCGGCTCGCAGTACTCGCCGCGCGCGGCGAAGGTGGCGTAGGCGCTGGCCATGGTGACCGGGTTGGTGTCGGTCACCCCGAGGGTGAAGGGACCGACGACGTCGGACTCGGGGACGATGACGCCCATCTCGCGGGCCAGGGTGACCGGCTCGCAGAGACCGGTCCGCACCTCGAGCTGGGCGTAGAACGTGTTGATGGAGTTCTGGGTGCCGGAGTAGAGGTCGTAGCTCGTCTCCTTGCCCGTGGAGTTGCCCACCGTCCACACGTCGTTGCTCTGCAGGGTTCCGTCGCAGGTGCGCAGCTGGTCGGGCCGGATCTGGATGGTCGGCGGCGCCGGGATACGGGTGTTGAGGGGGGTCTTCTGGTCGATCGCGGCGGCGAGGACGAAGGCCTTGAAGGTCGACCCGGCCTGGAAGCCGTTGGCGTCGCCGTACTGGCGGGGGACGACGTAGTTCAGGAACGTCTGGCCCTTGGCGCGGTTGCTGCCCATCGGTCGCGACTGCGCGATCGCCCGGACCTGCCCGGTGCCGGGCTGCACCATGGCGAGCCCGCCGATGGCCTGGTCGGTCGCCTTGACGTGGTTGGCCACGGCGGTGTCCGCGGCCCGCTGCATCCGCGGGTCCAGGGTGGTCTGGATGGTCAGGCCGCCGCCGTTGAGCAGGCGCTTGCGGTCGGTGACGGTCGCCCCCAGGGCCGGGTCGGCCAGGAGGTACTCCCGCACGTAGTCGCAGAAGAACTCGCCGTTCGTCCCGACGCACCCGTTGCGGGTCGACGAGACCCGCAGTCCCAGGGAGCGCTTGGAGGCCTTGCGCGCCTCGCTGCGGGAGATGACGTTGAGCTCGGCCATCCGGCCGAGCACGACGTTGCGCCGCTGACGGGCCTGGGCCGGGTCGTTCGTCGGGTCGTAGTCGGTCGGGTTCTTCACGATGCCGGCGAGGAGGGCGGCCTGGCGCAGCTTCAGGGCCGCAGCAGGGCGGTGGAAGTAGTGGCGGGCGGCCGCGTCGATGCCGTACACGCCGTCCCCGAAGTACGAGACGTTGAGGTAGCGCTCGAGGATCCAGTCCTTGCTGTACTTCTGCTCGAAGGCGATGGCGTACTGCAGCTCGCGGAACTTGCGCTCGAAGGTGTCGGCCTGGGCGGCGGCGATCTTCTTCTTGTCCTCGCCGGCCTGGTTGATCAGGGTCTGCTTGACCATCTGCTGGGTGATCGAGGACCCCCCCTGGACCACGCCGCCGCTGGCCTGGTTGGTCACCAGGGCGCGCAGGGTGCCCTTGAGGTCGAGGGCCCCGTGGTCGTAGAAGCGGTAGTCCTCGATCGACAGGATTGCCTTGCGCATGATCATGGCCACCTTGTCCAGGGGCACGTTGATCCGGTTCTGCTGGTACCAGGTGGCCAGCAGGCTGCCGTCCGCGGCGAGCACCCGGGTGCGCTGCGCGAGCGGCTGGGTGGTCAGCGAGCGGGGCAGGTTGTCCATGCTGTCGGCCGTGGCGCGGGCGCCGAGCCCGGCGACCGCCACGAACGGGATGGCGATCCCGGCGACCAGCACCCCGACGAGGGCGGCCACGGCGATCATCACGCCGGTGTGGGAGACGAAGGCGGCAGCACTGATCCCAGGGCGTCGGCGCGAAGACATGCTCCCAGCGTACGTGACCGGGTTACCCTGGTGACTTACACCAGTTCCGCCGAAACAACACAGATGTGATTCTCCGGGCGTGTCGCAGCCCCGGTCCCGGGCTAGCCCGAACGGATCAGGGACCGTCCCGAAATGCGCACCCCAGAAGTCACAGGAGTCACACGGCTGTCTTTCGTTTCGGGTTTCCAGGTCCTTGGTCCGTCTTTCGGGTAGGACCCGTAGTCCATAAGGACTACGAAGATTTGGTGTCATCAGATCTGTCCGAATCGTTCCCGCTTCTTTACGTTTGAGGGGTTGGAGGAGCCGCTCCGACGGCCTGTTTGGGAGAGCAGGTTTCGAGATGGGATACGCAGATGACGTGGAACGACGACTGGGCGTCGCAGGCGCAGTGCAAGCAGACCCGACCCGACGAGCTGTTCGTGCGTGGCGCCGCGCAGAACCGCGCCAAGCAGATGTGCACCGGATGCCCGGTGCGGACCGAGTGCCTCGCTGAGGCCCTCGACAACGAGATCGAGTGGGGCGTCTGGGGAGGGATGACCGAGCGCGAGCGCCGGGCGATCCTCCGCAAGCGTCCCAACGTCACCTCCTGGCGCCGGCTGCTCGAGGCCGCCCAGGTCGAGCACGAGACCGGCGTGGTCAGCGCCGTCCACTCCGCCTGACCCAGCACGCACGACCAGCACGACCAGCAGCAGCATCACCGTCGACCAGGTGCCACCGGCACCTGGTCGACGTCGTGCTGTCCGGGGGTGGTCCCCCGGCGGTCGCCTCAGCCGGCCAGCAGGGAGCCGACCTGGCGCAGGCCGTCGAGGTCGTGCACGTCGGTGGACAGCGCCGCGACGACGGCGGTCGGCACGTGCGGGTGGGCGGCGCGGAACCGCTCCTGCAGGCGACGCTCGCGCTCGACCCGGCGGGTCCGGTCCGCGTGCAGCCGCAGCAGCCCCGCGGTGAGCCCGGGAGCGGCGGCGTCACCGGACTCCAGGCGCTCGGCCCCGGCCACGGCCTGCTCGGCCGACAGTCCGTCCAGCCCGCGGGTCGCGCGGTTGACCACGAGCCCGGCCAGCGGCATCGCCTCGGAGTCCAGCCGCTCCACGAAGTACGCCGCCTCGCGCAGGGCGTCGGCCTCGGGGGCCGCGACCACCAGGAACGCCGTCTCGCGGGTCTGGAGCAGCTCGAAGGTCTGCTGGGCCCGGTTGCGGAACCCGCCGAAGAGGGTGTCGAAGGCCGCCACGAACATCTGCAGGTCACGCAGCACCTGGGCGCCGACGATCTTGGCCATCGTGTTGGTGATCGCCCCCACCCCGGCCGTCATCAGCCGGGCCGGTCCCTTGGCCGGGGCCAGCAGCAGCCGGATGAAGCGGCCGTCGAGGAAGCCCGAGAGCCGCTCGGGTGCGTCGAGGAAGTCCAGGGCCGAGCGGGCTGGTGGGGTGTCGACCACGATCAGGTCGTACTGCCCGCTGCGCAGCGACTCCTGGCGGAGCTGGCCGAGCTTCTCCATCGCCATGTACTCCTGCGTGCCGGCGAAGGAGCTGGACAGGGTCACGTAGAACGGGTTGCTCAGGATGGCCTGCGCCTTCTCCGGGCTGGCCTGGGACTCGACCACCTCGTCGAAGGTCCGCTTCATGTCCAGCATCATCGCGTCCAGCGATCCACCCGCGGCGGGGTCCACCCCGGAGACCGGGCGGGGTGTGTTGTCCAGCCGCTCGATGCCCATCGCCTGGGCCAGGCGTCGGGCCGGGTCGATGGTGAGGACGACGACGTGCCGACCGCGCTCGGCGGCGCGCAGGGCCAGCGCGGCGGAGGTGGTGGTCTTGCCGACCCCGCCGGACCCGCAGCAGATGATCACCTGCGTGCCGGGGTCGTCGATGAGGGCGTCGACGTCCAGGTCGGGGCTGTCCTGGCCCCGGGCGGCCAGGGGGCCGACCCGGGCGCCGTCCCGTGCCGAGGCGCGGGGGGCGGGGGAGGAGGTGGAGGAACGGCTCATGCCATGCCCTGCTCTCGGAGGTCGGCGGCCAGCTCGTAGAGGCTGCCCAGGTCGATGCCGGCGGCGAGCCGGCCCAGCTCGTAGGTCGGGACGTCCAGCGCGGCGATCCGTGCGCGCTGCTCGTCCTCCAGGGCGCGTCGCTCGGCGTGCGCCTGGCCCTCGTCGAGCAGCCCGTCGAGCAGGTCCGGCGTGACGTCGATGCCGACCTTCTGCAGGTCGGCCTCGACGGCTTCCCGGGGCAGCTCGTCGCTGAGTGCCGCGTCACGGGCCTCGTCGCCGAGCTCCTGGGGGCGGGTCAGGTTCACCACGACCCCGCCGACGGGCAGGTCGTGGGAGCGCAGCTCGGCGATGCCGTCGGCGGTCTCCTGCACCGGCATGTCCTCGAGCACGGTGACCAGGTGCACGACCGTCCGTCGCGACTTCAGCAGCGACATCACGCGCTCGGTCTGGCCCCGGACCGCACCGACCCGGGCCAGCTCCGCCGAACTCGCCGTTGACGTTGAGGAACTGCGCGATCCGACCGGTCGGCGGGGCGTCGAGCACCACCGCGTCGTACACCCGGGCGCCCTTGTTGCGCGAGTTGCGCTCGACGGCCTCGAAGACCTTGCCGGTGAGCAGCACGTCGCGCAGGCCGGGGGCGATCGTGGTGGCGAAGTCGAGGACGCCGAACTTGTCCAGCGCGCGGCCGGTCCGGTTGCCCAGGCGGTAGTACAGCGCGAGGTACTCCAGCATCGCCGACTCCGCGTCGACGGCCAGGGCGTAGACGTCACCCCCGTTGTCGGGGCCCTGGGCGATCCGGCGCTCCTCGTACGGCAGCGGGGGCACGTCGAAGAGCTGGGCGATGCCCTGGCGTCCCTCCACCTCGCACAGCAGGACCTGCTTGCCGTCGAGGCCAGCGCCAGCGCCAGGGCGGCGGCCACCGTGGTCTTGCCGGTGCCGCCCTTGCCGCTGACCACGTGGAGCTGGACCCGCGGCCAGTCGGACGTCTTGTCGTCGCTCACCTCTCGAACCTACCCAGCAGCCTGGGCCGACCGGGGGCGAGCCGGGGTGAGTGCAGTCACCCCGGCGAACGGAGGCAGGGTTAGGGTGACCGCCATCACGGAGGTCGCTGCGAGCACAGGTCGGGGTGGGGCATGGACAAGGTCGTCGGAAGCGCTGCGGAGGCGGTTGCGGACATCGGTGCGGGGTCGAGCCTGGCGGTGGGGGGTTTCGGGTTGTGCGGGATCCCGTCGGTGCTGATCGAGGCGTTGCTGGAGTCCGGGGTCGACGGGCTGGAGGCGGTGTCGAACAACTGCGGTGTCGACGACTGGGGTCTGGGTCGGTTGCTGGCGGCCAGGCGGATCCGGCGGATGGTGTCCTCCTACGTGGGGGAGAACAAGGAGTTCGCCCGGCAGTACCTCGCTGGTGAGCTGGAGGTGGAGCTGACCCCGCAGGGCACGTTGGCCGAGCGGATGCGGGCCGGTGGGTCCGGGATCGCGGCCTTCTTCACCGCGACCGGGGTCGGGACCCAGGTCGCGGAGGGTGGTCTGCCGTGGAGGTACGACGAGGCCGGTGAGGTGGTGGTGGCCTCTCCGGCCAAGGAGACCCGGGTCTTCGAGACCCGGTGAGGGGCCGCAAGGAGTTCGTGCTGGAGCAGGCGATCGTGGCGGACTTCGGGTTGGTGCGGGCCTGGCGGGGCGACCGGCACGGGAACCTGGTGTTCCGGGCCTCGGCGCGCAACTTCAACCCGTTGGCGGCGATGTGTGGGCGGCTCACGATCGCGGAGGTCGAGGAGCTGGTCGAGCCCGGTGAGCTGGACCCGAACGAGGTGCACACCCCGGGGGTGTTCGTGCAGCGGGTGGTGCGAGCTGAGTGCGGAGCAGGCCGCGGACAAGCGGATCGAGAAGCGGACGGTCCCGCCGGTCGAGGCGCGAGCGAGGGGCCTCGAGACCACGGAAGGAGCGCGTGAGATGTGTGGTCGCGTGAGGAGATGGCGGCGCGGGCGGCCGCGGAGCTGACCGACGGGTCGTACGTGAACCTGGGGATCGGGTTGCCGACGTTGGTGCCGAACTACGTCGCCGGACGAGGTGGAGCTGGTGCTGCAGTCGGAGAACGGGATGCTGGGCATGGGGGCGTACCCGGTCGAGGACGAGGTGGACGCGGACCTGATCAATGCGGGCAAGGAGACGGTGACGTTGCGGCGGGGGGCGTCGTTCTTCGACTCCGCGACGTCGTTCGGGATGATCCGGGGCGGGAAGATCGATGCGGCGATCCTGGGCGCGATGCAGGTCTGGCGGGCGGTGACATCGCGAACTGGATGATCCCGGGGAAGATGGTCAAGGGGATGGGTGGGGCGATGGACCTGGTCCACGGCGCGAAGCGGGTGATCGTGCTGATGGAGCACGTCGCGCGTGACGGGTCGTACAAGATCGTCGACGAGTGCTCGTTGCCCTACACCGGGCGGGGCGTGGTGCAGCGGATCATCACCGACCTGTGCGTCATCGACGTGCCCCGCTCGAGGGTGGTGGGCTGGTGCTGGTCGAGCTCGCGCCGGGGGTCACCCGGGAGGATGTCGAGAAGGCCACCGAGCCGCCGTTGCGGTGACGGCCGCGGAGGCTCTTTCGCACTACGCTCGACGGCGTGAGGGCCATCGGGGACTGGACCGCGGCACAGCTGCGTGACGCGCCTGCCCTGGACGCCGTGGCCGAGGAGGTCCTCCGGCGGCTGGACGTCGACGGCGTCGTGGTCGGACCGGCCCCGGCCCAGGTGCGCACCCTGGTCGTCGACCTGCTGGTCGCCCTCGACCTGGCCGTGGCCCAGGACGTCCCCGACCTGCTCGTGGAGCAGCTGCGCGACGCCGGGACGGGAGCCGCCCGGTCGTGCCCCGACCTGGACCGGGGGGCGCTGCTCGGCCACCGGCTCCGCGCTGTCCCGACGGCTCCCCGAACCGGCCTGGACCGCGGTGAGCCGACTGCTCGTGCCCGCCGTCGGCCGGTTGCGCGAGCTCGGGCTGCAGGCCCCGGCACACCTCGTGCCACCACTGTCCCCGTTGACCGTCGAGCTGCTGCGGCTGGCGGTCGAGGGTCGCCGGCACGAGGCCCTGCGGTTGGCCGTCGGCGAGGTGGAGTACGGCGTCACGCCGGCGGAGCTGCTGGTCGAGGTCGTCGAGCCCGCCCTGGTGGAGGTGGCGCGGAGGTACGCCGCCGAGGAGGTCGACCCGACCCAGGAGCGGCACTGCCGGGTCGTGCTGGAGCAGGTGATGGCGATGCTCTTCCCACCCCGGCTCGATGCCACCGCCCCGCTGCCGCGCGCCGTCGTGGTCAGCCTGGCCGACGGGCCCCCGCGGGTCCGGGCCGGCCTGGTCGCGGACCTGCTCGAGCGCCAGGGCTGGCGGGTCGAGCAGGCCGGGACCTCGGCCCGCCGGGACGACCAGGAAGGGAGGCCGCTGGCGGCCCGGGTCGACCGCCTGCTGGACGAGCCGACCGACGTCGTGGTGGTCGCCGTCGGCGCGCCTGCCGAGGTGCCTGCCGTACGCCGGGTGGCGGCCCGCCTCGCGGCCGAAGGGCGGACCGCGGCGGTCGGCGTGGTCGCGATCGGTCGTCCCTTCGTGGTCGCACCCGGCCTGGTCCCCGCCGTCGGGGCGGCCGGGACGGCCGGTGTGGCCGGCGAGGTCGTGGCCCTGTGCGAGCGGCTCGTCGTGCGGGCAGGAGCCGGCCCGGTGGCGGCGATCCCGAGCCAGCGCTCGGCGACCGCCCCGCTCACCGGGTCCGCCCCGCGCCTCCCCTGACGCCCCCGTCGGACTGCGGGCTAGGGTGCGGCCATGACGAAGTGGGAATACGTGACGGTGCCGCTGCTCGTGCACGCGACGAAGCAGATCCTCGACAACTGGGGCGACGACGGCTGGGAGCTGGTGCAGGTCGTCCCGGGGTTGAACCCGGAGAACCTGGTGGCCTACCTCAAGCGGCCCAAGGCATGACCTCCCCGCTCGAGCGCCTGGCCGAGCTGGGGATCGAGCTGCCGGCGGTGCCGGCGCCGGTCGCGTCCTACATCCCGGCGGTGCGCTCGGGCCGGCTCGTCCTGACCTCCGGCCAGCTGCCGATGCGGTCGGGCTCGCTGATCACCACCGGCAAGGTCGGCGCCGGGGTCTCGCCCGACGAGGCGGCCGAGTGCGCCCGCCAGTGTGCGCTCAACGCCCTGGCCGCGGTGCACGAGGTGGTGCCGCTCGACCAGGTGGTCCGGATCGTCAAGCTCACCGTCTTCGTCGCCTCCACCCCGGAGTTCAGCGGCCAGGCCGCGGTCGCCAACGGAGCCTCCTCGGTCGTCGGTGACGTCTTCGGGGACGCCGGCCGGCACGCCCGCTCGGCCGTCGGGGTCGCGGTGCTGCCGCTCGACGCGCCGGTGGAGGTCGAGCTGATGGTCGAGGTCGGCTAGGTGGACCCGAGCCGTCGCCTGCCGGGGCACCTGGTCGAGAACGCCCGCGCGTACGCCGACGGCACGCAGACCGCCGTACCGACCCGGGACGCCAGCACCGTCGTGCTGCTGCGCGACGGGGACGGCCGGCCGGGCGGGCTGGAGGTCTACCTGCTCCGGCGTACGGCGGAGATGGCCTTCGCGGCCGGGTTCTGCGTGTTCCCCGGTGGCGGCGTCGACCCCCGCGACTTCGAGCACGAGATCGCCTGGGTCGGACCCACTGCCGCCCAGTGGGGACAGGCATTGGGCACCACCGAGGAGCACGGCCGCGCGCTGGTCTGCGCCGCGGTGCGGGAGACCTTCGAGGAGTCCGGGGTGCTGCTGGCCGGCCCGACCCAGGACACCGTCGTCGCCGACACCACCGGCGAGGACTGGGAGGAGGACCGTCGGGCGCTGGAGGCCCGCGAGCTCTCCTTCACCGACTTCCTCGACCGCCGGGGGCTGCGGCTGCGCACCGACCTGCTGGCCTGGTGGGGCTCCTGGGTCACCCCGGTCTTCGAGCCGCGGCGCTACGACACCCGGTTCTTCGTCTCCGCCCTGCCCGAGGGCCAGGTCACCCGGGACGTCTCCACCGAGTCCGACCACGTGGTCTGGATGTCGGTCCGCGACATCATCGCCGCGGTCGACGAGGGCCGGATGGCCATGCTGCCCCCGACCTACGCCACCTGCCTGGAGCTGTACGCCGCGACGAGCGCCGCCGAGGCGCTGGCCGGTGCCGAGGCCCGCGACCGTACGGCGGTCCTGCCGGAGATGCAGATGGACGACGACGGCGGCTACCTCCGGCTCCCGCACCGGCTGGTCGAGCTCGGTGAGTCGGTGGCCACCCGGATGCGGGAGGGTCGGTGAGCGACCCGACCTGGTCCGGGGGGTCGTTCGGGGACCACGCGCACTGCGTCCTGGCCCCCAACCCGGGGATCATGACCCTGGACGGCACGAACACCTGGATCCTGCGGGCCGACGACTCCTCCCCGTCGGTCGTGGTCGACCCGGGTCCCCAGGACGAGGCGCACCTCGACGCGGTGGCCCGCGCGGCAGGTCGCGTGGCGGTGGTCCTGCTGACCCACGGCCACGCCGACCACTCCGAGGCGGCGCGCTCCTTCGCCGGACGGGTCGGCTGCGGCGTCCGTGCCCTCGACCCGGCCCACCGGCTCGGCGACGAGGGCCTCGGTGACGGGGACGTCGTGGAGGTCGGCGGCCTCGAGGTCCGGGTGGTGGGCACCCCGGGGCACACCTCGGACTCGCTGTCCTTCCACCTGCCCGCCGACGACGCGGTCCTGACCGGCGACACCGTGCTGGGTCGCGGCACCACGGTGGTCGCGCACCCGGACGGCCGGCTCGGGGCCTACCTCGACTCGCTGCACCGGCTGCACGACCTGGTCGAGGAGCACGGCCTCATCCGGGTCCTGCCCGGTCACGGTCCGGTGGTCGACGACGCGCTGGCGGTGCTGGACCGCTACCTCGCGCACCGCGCGGACCGGCTCGAGCAGGTCCGTGACGCGCTGGTCACGCTCGGTGCAGACGCGTCGCCGGGGGCGGTCGTCGAGCACGTGTACGCCGACGTCGACCCGGTCCTGTGGGGTGCGGCCGAGCTGTCGGTGCGGGCCCAGCTGGAGTTCCTGGCGGGACCCGGCTGAGGGAGGTGGGTCCGGCTCAGCGGGCCCGGCGGGAGAGCCGCTCGATGTCCATCAGGACCACCGACCGGGGCTCCAGCCGCAGCCAGCCGCGGGAGGCGAAGTCGGCCAGGGCCTTGTTCACCGTCTCCCGGGAGGCGCCGACGAGCTGGGCGAGCTCCTCCTGGGTGAGGTCGTGGTGGACGTGCACGCCGTCGTCGGCGGTGCGTCCGAACCGGTCGGCCAGGTCCAGCAGCGCCTTGGCCACCCGGCCCGGCACGTCGGAGAAGACCAGGTCGGCCACGACGTCGTTGGCCCGGCGCAGCCGCGAGGCCAGCTGGGAGAGCAGGCCGTGGGCCACGTCCGCACGGCCCTCGAGCCACTTGAGCATGTCGGCGTGGGAGAGCGAGAAGAACATCGAGTCGGTCACCGCGGTCACCGTCGCCGAGCGCGGGCCCGGGTCGAACAGCGAGAGCTCGCCGAACATCTGGCCGGGGCCGAGGATGGCCAGCAGGTTCTCCCGACCGTCGGAGGAGGTGCGGCCGAGCTTCACCTTGCCCTCGCCGACGATGTAGAGCTTGTCCCCGGAGTCGCCCTCGTGGAACAGGACCTCGCCGCGGCGGAGCTTGACGCTGCCGAGGGAGGCGCGCAGGGCGGCCGCAGCCTCGTCGTCCAGCGCGCTGAAGAGGGGTGCCTGGCGCAGCACATCGGTGTCCACGGATGCCTCCTTGTCGCGGCAGTGGCGCTGGGACGCGCCCTGTCCTGTGTGCTCGCCCCGAGTCTTCTCACGGCACGTGTGTAGGTGCTTCACCTCACATCTTGTCGTATCGGCCCACCAGATGGGGAATCGGACGGCCTCGCGGCCCGTCGTGACGCCCGCCCGTAGGCTGGACCGGTGCCTGACCCCGCCCGTGACACCGCCCTGGTGCGCCGCGCCCGCCGCATCGACCGGTTGCTCGCGGCGGCGTACCCCGACGCCCGGGCCGAGCTCGACTTCTCCACCCCGTTCGAGCTACTGGTGGTCACCGTGCTGAGCGCCCAGACCACCGACCGGCGGGTGAACGCGGTCAGCCCGGTGCTCTTCGCGGCGTACCCCGACGCGGTGGCGCTGGCCGCGGCGGACCGCGCCGACGTGGAGCGGATCGTGCAGCCGACCGGCTTCTTCCGGGCCAAGACCGAGTCGGTCCTGGCCCTGTCCCAGGCCCTGGTGGAGCGCTACGGCGGCGAGGTCCCCGGCACGCTGGCCGAGCTGGTCACCCTGCCCGGCGTCGGCCGCAAGACCGCCAACGTGGTGCTGGGCAACGCCTTCGGGGTCCCGGGGATCACCGTGGACACCCACGTCGGGCGGCTGGCCCGGCGCTTCGGCTGGACCACCGAGACCGACCCGGTCAAGGTCGAGCGCGAGGTCGGCGCCCTGTTCGTGCGCAAGGACTGGACGATGCTGAGCCACCACCTGATCTGGCACGGGCGACGGGTCTGCCACGCCCGCAACCCGGCCTGCGGGGCGTGCCCGGTCGCCAGGTACTGCCCGGCGTACGGCGAGGGGCCGACCGACCCGGCCGCCGCCGCGAAGCTGGTGCGCACCGAGGGTCGGGCATGAGCCTGCGTTCCGCCCTGGCGGCGGCGCTGCTCCTCACCCTGGCCGGTTGCGCCTCAGGGCAGGGCCTGACCGCCCCGGACCTCGAGAGCCGGGTCGAGGTGGACAACCCCGAGCTGCGGGCGGCCAAGGCCGACCTCGGCATCGAACCGTGCCCGTCCCCGGCCGATCTGGCCGGGTCGGGCAGCGACCTGCCCGCGCTCACCCTGCCCTGCCTGGGAGGGGGCCGTGCGGTCACCCTCAGCGACGTCCAGGGACCGGCGGTGATCAGCCTGTGGGCCTCGTGGTGCGGGAGCTGCCCCGACGAGCTGCCGCTGTACTCCCGGCTCAGCAAGGCCGCGGGGGACCGCCTGACCGTGCTCGGGGTGGACTACGAGGACACCCAGCCCGGTGCGGCCCTCACCCTGCTGGGTGAGACCGGTGCCCGGTTCCCCCAGGTCGCGGACCCCGGGGGGTCCCTGTCGGAGGAGTACCGGCTCACCGGGCTGCCCGGGATGCTCCTGGTCGACGCGCAGGGCAAGGTCACCTTCCTGCTCCGGCTGGTCGACGACTACCCGCAGCTGGCCGCGCTGGTGAAGCAGCACACCGGGGTCGACGTGACCGCCGGATAGGCTCGGGGGGTGACCGAGTCCTCCCCCCGCCTCGAGCTCGGCGGTGCGGACGAGGGGTCGCTGCCGGAGTGGCTGAGTCCCCTCCAGGAGCGGGCCGGGCGGATCCGAGCCCGCGACCTGACCCGGTTCGTCCCCCCCGCCGACCCGCCGCCGCGCGAGGGCGCCGTGCTGGTGCTCTTCGGCGACGGCCCGGAGGGCCCCGACCTGCTGCTCACCGAGCGGGCGCACACCATGCGCACCCAGCCCGGGCAGGTGTCCTTCCCGGGCGGCTCGCTCGACCCCGGTGAGTCGGCGGTCGAGGGCGCCCTGCGCGAGGCCTGGGAGGAGACCGGCCTGGACCCCGAGGGCGTCGAGGTGTTCGGCGTCCTGCCCCGGTTGTGGCTGCCGCCCCGCAACTTCGCCGTGACCCCCGTGCTGGGCTACTGGGAGCACGACTCCCCGGTGTCGGTGACCAACCCCCACGAGGTGCACGCGGTCTTCCGCACCCCCCTGGAGGAGCTGCTCGACCCGGGCGGGAGGTTCAGCGTCCGCCATCCCTCGGGCTACGTCGGCCCGGCCTGGATGATCGGCCCGGAGCGCGACGTGCTGCTGTGGGGCTTCACCGCCGGCATCGTCTCCCGGCTCTTCGACGCGGTCGGCTGGACCCGGCCCTGGGACGACTCCCGGGTGCGTGACCTGCCGGACCGTCTGGTCGACGACGAGCCGCGCCGGTGAACGTCCTCGACGTCGTGCTGCTCCTGGTCGTCCTGGCCTACGCCGTGTCCGGCTACTGGCAGGGCTTCATCGCCGGGGCCTTCGCCACGGCCGGTCTGCTGGCCGGCGGCCTGGTCGGCATCTGGCTCTCCCCGAAGCTGCTGGGCGAGGCCGACCGGACGGTCTGGGTGTCCCTGGCGGCGCTGTTCATCGTGCTGGTGACCGCGTCCTTCGGGCAGGCCCTGCTGCAGTTCGTCGGGGCCCGGATCCGCGACCGGATCCCGTGGCAACCGGTCCGCGCGGTCGACGCGATCGGCGGCGCCGCGCTCAGCGTGGCGGCCGTCCTGGTGGTCACCTGGGCGCTCGGCGTGGCAGTCACCGGAGCCCGGCTGCCCTGGGTCAGCGCCGAGGTCCGCGGCTCGGTGGTCCTGTCCAGGGTCAACGAGGTGATGCCGACCCGCGCGGTCACCGCGCTCAACTCGTTCAACACCGTCGTCGGCTCCAGCTTCTTCCCCCGCTACCTCGAGCCGTTCGCCCAGGAGCGGATCGCGCCGGTACGCCGCCCGCCGACCGGGCTGGCCCGCGACCCCGACGTGGCCCGGGCCGCCTCCAGCGTGCTCAAGGTCTACGGCCAGAACAGCTGCGGACGGGGGATCGAGGGCTCGGGCTTCCTGTACTCCCCGACCCGGGTGATGACCAACGCCCACGTGGTGGCCGGGGTGGACCGGCCCCGGGTGGTGGTCGACGACCAGGAGGTGCCGGCCACCGTCGTGTACTACAACCCCGACCTCGACGTCGCCGTGCTGTCCGTCGAGGACCTGGGGCTGCCGTACCTCGCCTTCGACCGGACCGCCTCGCCACGCGACCCGGCCGCCGTCCTGGGCTTCCCCCAGGACGGCCCGTACGACGTCCAGGGCGCCCGGATCCGGGCCGAGCAGCGGCTGCGCAGCCCGGACATCTACGGCCAGGGGACGGTGGTCCGGGAGGTGTACTCCGTCCGGGGGCTGATCCGGCCCGGCAACTCCGGGGGTCCGCTGGTCTCGCCGGCCGGCGAGGTCCTCGGCGTGGTCTTCGCGGCCTCGGTGACCGACCAGGCCACCGGCTACGTCCTCACCGCCGAGCAGGTCTCGCGGGCCGCGGCGCAGGGGCTGGCCACCAGCTCGTCGGTGAGCAGCGGCGGCTGCGCCTGAGCGCGGCACCGGGTCAGACGGTCTGGCACCCGGTGGCGTCGTCGAGCCGGTAGGTCGCGTCGAGCACCACCGGGACGTCGGCGAGCCACGCGGTCGGCACGCCGGGGTGCAGCGTGTGCACCAGGACCAGGTCCCAGTCCTGCCACTCGGGGTGGTGCGAGCGCGGCACGGCCGCCCCGTCCACGGCGACCGACTCCACCAGGCCGTCGGCGTACGAGACGTCGGCGCCGGCGCGGACCAGTCGCTCGATGATCTCCAGCGCCGGTGACTCGCGGACGTCGGCGACCCCCGGCTTGTAGGCCACCCCGAGGACCAGCACCCGGGCGCCGGGCAGGGCCCGGCCGGCCTGGGCGAGCAGGCGCTCGGCGCGCTCGGTGACCTTGCGCGGCCGCCCCGCGATGGCGCGCATCGCGGCGTCGATGACGGGGGCCTCGGTGCGCTCGGCGCGCAGCTGCCAGAGCAGGTAGTGCGGGTCGCACGGGATGCAGTGCCCGCCCACGCCCGGGCCCGGGACGGAAGGCCATGAACCCGTACGGCTTGGTGGCCGCGGCGTTGATCACCTCGTCGACGTCGAGGCCCAGGGTGCGGCAGACGTCGGCCATCTCGTTGGCGTAGGCGATGTTGACCGCGCGGAAGGTGTTCTCGTGGAGCTTGGTCAGCTCGGCGGCCTCGGGGGAGGAGACCGGGTGCACCGACGGAGCGGTCCGCGCCAGGACGGCAGTGGCCACCCGGGTGCACTCCGGGGTCACCCCGCCCACCACGCGCGGGGTGAGCTCGACCGGGAAGTCGCTGTTGGCCGGGTCGATGCGCTCGGGGGAGAAGGCCACGTGGACGTCGGTCCCGCAGACCAGGCCCCGGGCGGCCAGCGGCTCGACCAGGAGCTGGCGGGTGGTCCCCACGAAGCTCGTGGAGGTCAGGATGAAGGTCTGGCCGGGCACCGCGTGCGCCACCAGGGTCTGGCAGGCCGCGCGCAGGGCGGTCAGGTCGGGCACCAGGTGCTCGTCGACGGGGGTCGGGACGCAGACCAGGACGGCGTCGGCCTCGCCCAGCCGGGACGGGTCGTCGGTGACCTGGAGCCGGTCGTCACCGCGGAGCCGGTCTAGACGGTCGAGGTCGCTCGGGAGCAGGTCGACGGCGCCGCTGACGATGGCCCGGCGCCGGTGCGGGCTGCTGTCCAGGCCGACCACCCGGCCCCCGGAGGCGACGAAGGCCAGGGCCGTGGGCAGCCCGACGTACCCCAGCCCGACCACGCCCAGCGTGAGCGGCTCCAGGCGGGCCCCGCTCGGGGGGGCGGGAGCGTCACGGAGGGTCGGGACGGTGACGGGGCGGTGGTCGGTGGTCTGGGACATGCGCGATCCGTGTCGTCGGAGGGGTGGGTCTTGCCTGGCATCGGCGTTCGGCTGGACGGCCTGAGCGAAAGAAATGAACGTCAAGGTAAAGAACGATTTTGGTTCAGGTACGGGTCTCCCGGGCCGACCTCCCACGAGCAGGCCGGTTCCCCAGCACGACCCCCCGCAGCACCGCGGAACCCCCTCGCACCCCCCGCGGGCCCGGCTGGTCCCCCCGTTTCCGTCCAAGGAGCATCCATGAGATCACCGCGCCCGGCGCACCGCCCGATGGCCGTGGTGGCCGCCACGACGAGCCTCCTCGCCGTCGGCCTCGCCGCCCCCGCGTCCGCCTCGAGCCCGTCCGTGTCCGTCGTCTGCGAGAGCGCGTCGGTCGAGGTCCCCCGCGGGGAGGTCGTCGAGTTCGACCTCGTCTGCACCACGCAGGAGGGAGACCCGGTCGACGGCTACACCGTGGTCACGGCCCCCACGAAGGCGGTGACGGGTTCCTTCAGCGTGAACCCGGTGACCGGCCACGTGACCTACCGTGCGCGGGTCTCGGCCACCGGCGCGGACTCCTTCACCTTCGTGGGGACGGCAGCCGGTCTGGCCGACAGCGAGGTCACCACCGCGGTCCTCGACCTGCAGAACAACCGCCCGGCCTGCGACGGCGTCTACCCCGTGAGCACCTCGCACGACCGCTCGGTCGAGATCGACCTGACCTGCACCGACGCCGACGACGACGTCCTCACCCTGTCGGCCGGCACCCTGGGTGCGGCCCACGGGTCGCTCGCCTTCGGCGACGGGACCGTGACCTACACCCCGGCCACCCACTACGTCGGTGACGACGGGTTCAGCGTCGTCGCCGGCGACGGGGCGGCGTTCTCCGACGAGGTCGAGGTGGACGTCTCGGTGACCAACGCCCGCCCGGTCTGTGCGGCCCTGGACCTCGTCGTCAGCCACGACCGTCGGTCGACGGTGCCCCTGGAGTGCAGCGACGCCGACGGTGACGACCTGACGCCGTCGGTGAGCGCCCCCGCCCAGCACGGCACCGCGACGGTGTCGGGGGGCTCGGTGCGCTACAAGCCGGCGAAGCACTACCTCGGCTCGGACACCTTCAAGGTCACCGTCACCGACGGGCTGCGCACGTCCGCCGCCGCGCGGGTCGACCTCGAGGTGACCAACGACCGCCCGGCCTGCCCGCGGTCCGACTCGTACACCACCCGGGGCAAGCTCCGTTTCGACTTCTCCTGCACCGACGGGGACGGCGACGACCTCGACGTCTCGGTCGACGACCGTCCGCGGCACGGCTCGGTCAAGCTCAGTGGGGACCGGGTGACCTACGTGCCCGACCTCGGCTGGACCGGCCGGGACGACTTCGCCCTGGTCGCCTCCGACGGCATCACCACCTCCAAGGTCCGCACCGTCGAGGTGAAGGTCCGCTCGTCGCGGCCCGCCGCCGACCGCGGCCGCCTGGAGCGCACGCGGGTCCTGCTCGACGTGTCGGTGCCCGGGGCAGCGGACGACGTCCGCGGTCGGGTCATCGTCTCCTTCGACGTGGGACGCCGCACGGTGGACGTGTCGGGACGCTTCTCGGTCGCGGCCGGGGACACCGAGCAGATCTCCCTCGGGCTCGACCCGGCGGACCGCAGGCTCGTCCGGCGGATGGGCGCTCGTCGGGTCCACGCCGACGTGGTGCTCGTGCACGACGACTTCGCCGGTCGCGAGGACCGTCACCGCCACGACCTCGTCCTGAAGAACAACGCTCGCTGACCGCGCGGGTGCTCCGCGACGGGCCGTCGGGTCCGTCGCGGAGCGCCCCGGGAGGAACCGCCTGATGCCCACCCACCCCCGCGCACGCTCCCGTCGGGTCGCCCGCGGCGCCCTGGTCGTGTCCACGGTCCTGCTCACGCTCCTCGGCCTCTGCGCCGGACCGGCCCAGGCCCGGGCCGACCGCAGCCCGCCCAGTCGTCCCGGCCCGCTGACCGTGCAGTCGGTGGCCCAGAAGGCCGCGGTCGTGCGGTTCGGGCGCTCGCGCGACGACGTCAGCCGGGTCACCTACCGGATCCTGGCCAACGGGGTCCGGGTCGCCGGCACACGGCGCATCCACGACGTGCAGGTCCCGCTGCGGTGCGGCACGACGTACTTCGTGACCGCGGTGGCCGTGGACGCGGCGGGCAACCGCTCCCAGGCCTCGCCCGGGGCCAACCTGCGCACCCGCGCCTGCCTCGACACCACCGCGCCCCGCACGCCCGGGGGGCTGCGGACGACCAAGGTCCGCGCCGACCGGGTCCGGCTGGTCTGGGAGACCGCGAAGGACCCGGGCCACGGCGCGGTGCCCAACTACCTGGTCTACCGCGACGGCACCGTCCTCGGCGGCTCGACCGGCCTGGACTTCACCGCCACCCACCTGCGTCCCCGGACCCGCTACCGCTTCACGGTGCGGGCGCGCGACCGGGCGGGCAACCTGTCGGCCCCGGCCCGGCTGGCGGTCACCACCAAGGCGCCGCCCCAGGCCACCGGGGACGTGCGGGCCTACCTCCTCGCCAGTGACGGCAACTCCTTCGCCGACGCCCAGCGCCACTACCGCGACCTCGACCGGGTCTACCCGACGTTCTTCTCCGTGACCGGCAGCGGCGACGTGACCGGGAGCGGCCAGCCCTACCTGACGACCTGGCTCCAGGAGCGCGGCGTCGACGTCCTGCCCCGGTTCAACACCGAGGACCCGGCCGCGATCGAGGCGCTGGTCACCTCCCCGGAGCGGCGCTCACGTGCGGCTGCGGCGATCGCCCGGGTGGTCGCGGCCAGCGGGTACGACGGGGCCAACCTGGACTTCGAGATGAACATGCCCACCACCGGAGCCGACGGCCTGACGCTGAACCAGCGCTGGGACCGGTTGCGCGACGGCTACTCCGACTTCGTCGAGGAGGTCGCGGCCGCGCTGCACCCCGGAGGCGCGGAGCTGTCGGTCGCGGTCTCCCCGAACTGGTGCAGCAGCGTCGACGCGACCACCCGCGAGACCCTCTACTGCGCGGACTCGGGGTCCTCGAGCACCCGTCGGCCCCGCGCGTACCTCTTCGACTACGAGCGGATCGTCGCCGCGGCGGACGAGATGTGGGTGATGGCCTGGGGCCTGCACTGGAGCACCAGCGACCCCGGTCCGATGGCCGACGTCCGGTGGCTGCGTGCGGTGCGCAGCTTCTACACCGACCTCTTCGACTCCGACCCGGTGCGCCTGGGACGGGTCACCCTCGGCACCAACCTGTACGGCATGGACTGGTCGTTCTCGGTGGTCCGGACCGACCAGGTGCAGATGCCCGGCGGGACGATCCCGGCCGCGCCCTCGTGTCCGACGACCACCCGGACCGCCCGGGCCCGCTACTCCTTCGCGGGAGGTGACAGCGGGACGCTCACCGTCGAGTGGGTCTGCCTGACCCGGGCCGCCACCACCGCCGAGTACGCCGACGTGGTGGCCCAGCGCGCCGACTTCACCCTGGAGCGGTTCGAGCGGGCCAGTGCCGAGAACGTGCTGTCCGGCGTCGACCCCGCCGACCCCTCCGCCCAGCGGGAGATCTGGTTCTCCGACGCCGCGTCCGTCGAGGCGCGCGCCGACCTCGCCCATGCCGCCGGCTGGCACCTCGGTCTGTGGCGGCTGGGCGACGAGGACCCCGCCCTGTGGAACATCGCCTCGTTGACCGGGAGCCCCTGATGACCGTCCTGCTCGGATCCTCCGACCCCACCTCGCGCGGCACCGAGGATCCCCCCGCGGGTCCGCGGGGACCGGCAGCACCGCGGCACGAGACCGCCCTGCGGGTCTGGCGGTTCGCGGTCGTCGCGTACGCCGCCGGTCTGCTCGGGTTCGTGGCCTGGCTCAAGGTCGGCTTCGTGGGCCAGCTCGCCCTCTCCCCGCTCCTGGTGGGCTACGGGTTCCTGGTCGCGGTGTACCTGGGCGTGCGCGTGGTGCTCGCCGCGTTCTACCGGCCCGACCGTACGCCGTTGGCCGAGGACGCCCTGCCCACCGTGATGATCGCCGTGCCCGCCTTCAACGAGGCCGACCACATCGAGGCGACCATCGACGCGCTCTACCGGCTGGACTACCCGATGGACCGGCTCAAGGTCGTCGTCGTCGACGACGGGTCCTCCGACGGCACCTGGGACCGCATCCAGGACTGCGCCCGCCGCTACCCCCAGCTCGACGGCATCCGGTTCTCCCGCAACCGGGGCAAGCGGGCCGCGATGGCTGCGGCCGTGCGCGCCGCCGACGGGGCCGACTACGTGGTCTTCGTCGACTCCGACTCGGTGCTCGACGCCGACGCACTGCGCGAGATCATCCGGCCGTTCGCCGGGGATGCGGACGGGGCGGTCGCGGCGGTCACCGGGCACGCCGACGTGCTCAACCCCGGGGCCAACCTGCTCACCCGGCTGCAGCAGGTGCGCTACTACGCGGCCTTCCGGATCATCAAGGCCGCCGAGTCCCGCTACGGCGCGGTGACCTGTGCCTCCGGCTGCTTCTCGGCGTACCGCCGCTCGGTGCTGCTGGAGGTGCTCGGCGAGTGGGAGTCCCAGCGGTTCCTGGGCCGGGAGGCCACGTTCGGGGACGACCGGGCGCTGACCAACGCGCTGCTCCGCCGCGGTCTGTCGGTGCGCTACCAGTCGACCGCCCGGAGCTCGACGCTGGTGCCGGACCGCTGGCGGGTGTTCTGGACCCAGCAGCTGCGGTGGAAGAAGTCCTGGAGCCGTGAGTCGCTCTACGTCGTGCGCTTCGCCTGGCGCTGGCCGGTGCTGGCCTCGTTCGGCCTCTACGCGAGCATCCTGTTCCAGCTCGCCGGTCCTCTGGTCGCCTTCCACTCGATCCTCTGGCGGCCGCTGGTCGGCGGAGGCAGCCCGGTGCTGTACCTCCTGGGGCTGCACGTGGTCGCGGTGCTCTACGGCCTGCTGTACGCCGGGATCAAGCGCAGCCCGCACTGGTGGGGCGGCATCGCCTACGCCTTCGTCTACGCGGCGGTCGTGAGCTGGCAGATCTACTGGGCGATGGCCACCTCGAGGAACACCTCGTGGGGCACCCGCGACTCCGACGTCTCGGCGGCCGGCGACGCGTTGGCCGTGGCCGAGGTGGTCGGCGCGCCGGGCCCCTGCGGGCTGCCGCTGCTCTGCGACCCCGGGGTACGCACCGACTCCGTCGCCCGTCGCGCGCCGGCCGGCGGCGTGGACACCAGCGACCCCGTCCCCACCCGGGGGCAGTGGGTGGTGGGACTGCTGGCCCTGCCGGTCAGCGTCCTCCCCGTGGTCGCGTGGCTGGTCTGGATGGCCTGAGTCGTCTGCTGGCAGCATGGCCCCATGTCGTGTGCTGCCGTCCGGAGCCGGTGCTGATCCGGTGCTGGTCTATGGCGTGATCACCTCCCTCGACGGCTACGTGGCCGACGAGAGCGGCGGCTTCGACTGGGCCCGGCCCGACGACGAGGTGCACGGCTTCGTCAACGAGCGCGAACGCAGGCTGGGCACGCACCTGTACGGCCGCCGGCTCTACGAGGTGATGCGGTTCTGGGAGACGGCCGGGGTCGACCCCGGCCCGCCCTCGCCGGAGCGGGAGTACGCCGGGATCTGGCGCGACAGTGACAAGGTCGTCTACTCCTCGACGCTCGGCGGCGTCGACACCGCCCGCACCAGGCTCGAGCGCCGCTTCGAGCCTGACCGGGTCCGCGAGCTGCTGGACTCGGCCGGGCACGACGTGGGGATCGGCGGCCCGGGGCTGGCCGCCCACGCGCTGCGGGCCGGCCTGGTCGACGAGGTCGAGCTGGTCGTCGTCCCGGTGCTGGTGGGCGCGGGGACGCACTGGCTGCCCCCAGGACTCCGGCTGGACCTCGAGCTGGCGTCCGAGCGCCGGTTCGGCCACGGCGCGGTGCACCTGGGCTACCGCGTCCGTCGCTGAGACGGCCGCGATGCTCAGCCCCGGTTGGTCAGGGTGCGCTTGGTCTCCTGCGCCTGGTGGATGGCGCGCTCGGGGGCGCGGATCTTGCGCACCTTGGTGTAGCCGACGTAGCCGAGGACACCGGCGATCAGCGCGTAGAGCACGAAGACGATCAGGAAGCACCACGCCAGGTCCATGCCGGTCATGTGCAGGAAGTAGGCGATCGCGACCGACAGCATGATGATCCCGAGGACCAGCACGAAGCCGGCGGCGGCGAAGAGCGCGACGCCGAGGCCGCCGGCCTTGACGCTGACCTTGACCTCGGACTTGGCCAGCGCGATCTCGTTGCGGACCAGCGAGCCACGTCGCGGCTCGCGTCGGCGACCAGCCGTCCGATCGACGGCGGCTCCTCGGGCTGCGTCAGCGGTGCCGGGGCAGGGTCCACCGGGCGGAGGGTGGTGGTGTCGTTCGTGCTGTCGGTCATGGGGTGCGGCTCCCTTCACAGGCTCCAGCGCAGCCTAGGCGACGACGGCAACGCGCCGCGCCCCCCGGGCCGCCGGCCGGACCTCACAGTGCGTCGGAGTGCACCCGGCTGCGGCGGCGCAGCAGCACCGCCGCCAGCAGGGCGGCCACGACCGACCCGATCAGCACCGCGGTCTTGGCCGCCTCGGCCGCCGCCCCGGTGAAGGACAGCTCGGCGACCAGCAGGGCGACGGTGAAGCCCACCCCGGCCAGCACGGCGACGCCGAAGATGTCGCGCCAGGACAGGTCCTCGTTGAGCTCGGCCCGGGTGAACCGGGTCACCGCCCACGCCCCGAGGATGACCCCGAGCGGCTTGCCGACCACCAGGCCGAGGACCACCCCGATCACGACGGGGTCGGTGACCAGGCCGAACCCGCCGCTGACGGTGACCCCGGCCGCCATCAGGGCGAAGAAGGGGACGGCGAGGCCGGCCGACCACGGGCGCAGCAGGTGCTCGAGCACCTCGGCGGGCGAGACCTTCTCGTCGGGGTCCGGACGCACCCGGGTGAGCAGCCCCATGGCCACCCCGGCGATCGTGGCGTGGATGCCGCTCTCGTGCACGGTCCACCAGATCGCGACGGCGAGCGGGACGTAGAGCACCCAGTGCTCGCCGCGGAAGCGCTGCAGGACCCCGAAGACGACCAGCAGGCCGACGGCGATGAACAGCGGCGTCAGGTGGAGCTGGTCGGTGTAGAAGACGGCGATGATCAGGATCACCACCAGGTCGTCGACCACGGCGAGGGTGAGCAGGAAGGCGCGCAGGGTGGGCGGCAGGGCGCTGCCCACGACGGCGAGCACGGCCAGGGCGAAGGCGATGTCGGTGGCGGCGGGGATCGCCCAGCCGCCGGGCTGGCCGCCGTCGAGGAAGCCGGCGTTGATCACGGTGTACAGCAGTGCGGGGGTCAGCACGCCCGCGACCGCGGCCACGATCGGCACGACGGCGTCGGCGGGCCGGCTCAGCGAGCCCATCAGGAACTCACGCTTGAGCTCCAGCCCGGCGATGTAGAAGAACAGGGTGAGCGCCCCGTCGGCGGCCCAGTGCTCGAGGTCCAGGGGACCCACCTGGAGGTGGCGCAGGTCGAGGTAGCTCTCGGAGAGCGGGGAGTTGGCCCACACGACCGCGACGACGGCGGCGACGAGGACGACGATCCCGCCCACGGTCTCCTGACGCAGGAGGTCACCGAGGAAGGTGTTCTCGTCGTCGCTGGTGCGAGGAATGAGCAGACGGCGGCGCTGTTTCACGGGGTCCTTCGGGCAGACGACTGGGGATCGCCGACCAGACTTCCCGGCACACCAGGGCACACGACCCACCCCGATTCTACCGGCTGCACGTCCTGCCCCTCACCACGCCGAGTCGTCACGTCTTCACGCCGAACCCCCCGCGACCGTCACGTCTTGACGGCTCCGTGCGTCAAGACGTGACGGGTGGGCGGGTTGGGGCGTGAAGACGTGACGACTCGGCCGGGGCGGGTGAGGGAGGTCACGCCGGTCGCGGAGGTCCTGGGGCGGTCAGCCGTCCGAGGACGCCGAGGACATCCCCTTCTGGATGAGGTTCATCACCGAGTCGTCGGCCAGGGTGGTGACGTCGCCGACCTCGCGGTTCTCGGCCACGTCGCGCAGCAGCCGGCGCATGATCTTGCCCGAGCGGGTCTTGGGCAGCTCCTGGACGACCATGATCTGCCGCGGCTTGGCGATCGCGCCGATCTCCTTGCCCACGTGGCTGCGCAGCTCCTGGACGATGTCGGCACCGCCGTCGCCGGCCGACTCCCGCAGGATGACGAAGGCGCAGACCGCCTGGCCGGTGGTCTCGTCGGTGGCGCCCACGACGGCGGCCTCGGCCA
The DNA here is from genome assembly GCA_963843825.1 of uncultured Actinomycetota bacterium. Lineage (GTDB taxonomy): Bacteria > Actinomycetota > Actinomycetes > Propionibacteriales > Nocardioidaceae > Marmoricola_A. The sequence goes on along the minus strand of CAWJLZ010000022.1, from coordinate 344,843 downwards.
CCTTGGGGTGGGAGACCAGGGCCGACTCGATCTCGGTGGTCGAGAGCCGGTGGCCCGACACGTTCATCACGTCGTCGACGCGGCCGAGCAGCCAGATGTCGCCGTCCTCGTCGAGCTTGGCCCCGTCGCCGGCGAAGTACTTGCCGGGGAAGCGCGACCAGTAGGTGTCCTTGAACCGCTGGTCGTCGCCCCAGATGGTGCGCAGCATGGCCGGCCACGGCTCGGTGAGCACGAGGTAGCCGCCCCCGCCGTTCTCGACCGGCTTGGCCTCGTCGTTGACCACCTCGGCGGAGATGCCCGGCAGCGGGGTCATCGCCGAGCCCGGCTTGCCCGCGGTGACGCCGGGGAGCGGGCTGATCATGATCTGGCCGGTCTCGGTCTGCCACCAGGTGTCCACGATCGGGCAGCGGTCGCCACCCACGACGCGGCGGTACCACATGTACGCCTCGGGGTTGATCGACTCACCCACCGAGCCGAGCAGCCGCAGGGAGGACAGGTCGAACTTCTCGACGATCTCCTCGCCCTGCTTCATGAACGTGCGGATCGCGGTCGGCGCGGTGTAGAAGATGGTCACGCCGTACTTCTGCACGATCTCCCACCAGCGGCCCTTGTGCGGGGTGTCCGGGGTGCCCTCGTACATCACCTGGGTCGCGCCGTTGGCCAGCGGGCCGTAGACCATGTACGAGTGTCCGGTCACCCAGCCGACGTCGGCGGTGCACCAGTACACGTCGGTCTCCGGCTTGAGGTCGAACACCACGTGGTGGGTGTACGACGTGCCGACCAGGTAGCCACCGGTGGTGTGCAGGATCCCCTTGGGCTGACCGGTGGTGCCGGAGGTGTACATCACGTACAGCGGATGCTCGGCGTCGAAGGACTCGGGCTCGTGGGTGTCCGAGGCGCTGTCGACGACGTCGTGCCACCACACGTCGCGGCCCTCCTTCCAGGAGCCCTCGGCGAGCTCCTGGCCGGTGCGCCGGACGACGAGGACCTTCTCGACCAGGTCGCCGACCTTCTCGCAGGCCTCGTCGACGGCCGGCTTGAGGGCCGAGGCCGACCCGCGGCGGTAACCGCCGTCGGAGGTGATGACCACCCTGGCGCCGCAGTCGGTGACCCGGCTGGCCAGGGCGTCGGCGGAGAAGCCGCCGAACACGACCGTGTGGGGAGCGCCGAGGCGGGCGCAGGCCAGCATCGCCACCACGGTCTCGGGGATCATCGGCATGTAGATCGCCACCCGGTCGCCGCTGCGGACGCCGAGGTCGGTGAGGGCGTTGGCGGCCCTGGAGACCTCGGCCTGCAGGTCGGCGTAGGTGATCGTGCGCTCGTCGTCGGCGGGCTCGCCGACCCAGTGCAGCGCCACCCGGTCGCCGTTGCCGGCCTCGACGTGGCGGTCGACGCAGTTGTAGGAGGCGTTGAGCCGACCGCCCACGAACCACTTGGCGAACGGCGGGTCCGACCAGTCGAGGACCTCGGTGAACGGCTCGGTCCAGGAGATCCGCTCGGCCTGCTTGCCCCAGAACGCGAGTCGGTCCTTGGCGGCCTCGTCGTAGGTCTCCTGGGTGGCGTTGGCCTGCGCGGCGAGGTCGGCCGGGGGCTCGAATCGGCGGTCCTCGTGCATCAGGTTCGACAGGCTTTCCTCGGTCACGTCAGCTCCTGCGGTCATCTCGGGTCTCTTCTCTCGCAGCCTATGCACAGCGCTGCGCTCTGTCTTGCGGTGGTGAGGCCGGTGTTCTGGCTGAACGAGTGCGGCCGCACGCTCCTCAGCGTGCGGCCGCAGACGTTGCGGGGGCGTTGCCACCGGCCCGTACGGACCTGGCGGGTGCGGCCCCCCGATCAGGTCAGTGCGACACGGCCCCCTCGGACCCGGCGCCGGTGAGCGAACGCACCTCGAGCTCGTCGTACATGTCGATCGCGCTCTGCTCCTTGGACAGCACGGTCCCGAGCCAGCCGAAGAAGAAGCCGAGCGGGATCGAGACGAGACCGGGGTTCTCCAGCGGGAACCAGCTGATGTCGATGCTCGTGGGGAGCAGGGACAGGTTGGCCCCGGTCACCGGGTTGACGCCCTTGCCGGACACCACGGGGGAGAAGATCACCAGCGCGATGCTGGAGATCAGGCCGCCGTAGATGGACCAGGTCGCGCCCCGGGTGTTGAACCGCCGCCAGAACAGGTTGTAGAGGATCGACGGCAGGTTGGCCGAGGCCGCGACGGCGAAGGCCAGGGCGACCAGGAACGCGATGTTCAGCTTCTGGGCCGGGATGGCCAGCACGATCGCGATGCCGCCGATGACGAAGGCCGAGATCTTGGCGACCTTGACCTCCTGCTCCTCGGTGGCGGTGCCCTTCTTGAACACGCTGGCGTACAGGTCGTGCGCGACGCTCGAGGCACTGGTCAGCGTGAGCCCGGCGACCACCGCGAGGATGGTCGCGAACGCGACCGCGGAGATCAGGGCCAGCAGGATCGCGCCCCCGGTCGAGCCCTTGCCGCCGCCGACCGCCTCCGCGAGCAGGGGGAGGCGAGGTTGCCGCCGCTGGCCGCGACCGCGCTGGACGGGCTGGTGTCGAGCAGCGCGGCCGCGCCGAAGCCCAGGGCGAGCGTCATCAGGTAGAACGCGCCGATCAGGCCGATCGCCCAGAGCACCGACTTGCGCGCGGCGTTGGCCGTGGGGACGGTGTAGAAGCGGATCAGGATGTGCGGCAGGCCGGCGGTGCCGAGCACCAGGGCGATGCCCAGGCTGATGAAGTCGATCTTGCTCGTGGTCGAGACGCCGTACTTCAGGCCGGGCTGGAGGAAGGCCTCGCCCTTGCCGGTGTTCTGCGCGGCGGCACCGAGCAGGTCGGAGATGTTGAAGTGGAACTTCGCCAGCACCAGCACGGTGATCAGCAGGGTGCCGGCCATCAGCAGCACGGCCTTGACGATCTGCACCCAGGTGGTGCCCTTCATGCCGCCCACGGTGACGTAGAAGACCATCAGCAGGCCGACGCCGACGATGACGAGGTTCTTGACCAGCTGGCTGTCCACCCCGAGCAGCAGGGTCACCAGCGAGCCGGCGCCGACCATCTGGGCGAGCAGGTAGAAGATCGAGACCACGACGGTGGAGGTGGCGGCCGCCTGCCGGACCGGGCGCTGGCGCATCCGGTAGGCGAGCTGGTCGGCCATCGTGTAGCGGCCGGAGTTGCGCAGCAGCTCGGCGACGAGCAGCAGGGCGACGAGCCAGGCGACGAGGAAGCCGATGGAGTACAGGAAGCCGTCGTACCCGAACAGCGCGATGGCTCCGGAGATGCCGAGGAACGACGCGGCGGACATGTAGTCGCCGCCGATGGCCAGTCCGTTCTGGAACCCGCTGAAGGAGCGGCCGCCGGCGTAGTAGTTGGATGTGCCGCCGCCCTGGCGGCTGGCCCACACGGTGATGCCGACGGTGAGCGCGACGACGGTGAGGAACAGCACGGTGGTGAGGGTCTGGTGGTTCATCGGCCCATCTCCTGGTTGTAGCGGGCCTCGAGGTCCCTGGCCAGCGGGTCGAACTGCCGGGCCGCGTGCCGGGAGTACAGGAAGGCGATGCCGAAGGTGGACAGGAACTGCAGCAGCCCGAAGATCAGGGCCACGTTGACGTGGCCGAAGACCTTGGCGCTCATGAACCCACCGGCGAAGATCGACATGATGACGTAGAGCAGGTACCAGGCCAGGAAGGCGATGGTCCACGGGATGGCGAACGCGCGGTAGCGGGTGCGCAGGTCGTGGAACTCCGCGGTGGCGTGCAGGCGCTGGTACACCTCGTGCTTCGCGCGTTGGTCGGTGGTGTCGGCCACGAGCATCCTCCTTCGGGGGTCGGAGGCGGGGCCTCCTGGCTGACGGGTCGTCAGGCGTGTGATCGCCATCACCGTAGGAGCGTTCGCGACCCCCGAACGGTTCGGCGTCCGGCGGTGCGCCCGACGGGGAGACGTCGTCGCCGGGCGGTCGGTACGACGCGACGAGCGGCGGGTGGGGCCGGTGGTGGGGCCGGTGTGGGGGCTGGTCGCGGGCGCGGCCGGGGTGTGGCCAGGACCACGCCCCCGATGTTTGCAGCATGCAACCTCTCTCCCTATAGTTGGTGGAAGCAACTAAAGGAGCGAGATGAGCACCCTGCAGACCGAGCCGGGCCCCGGGACCGAGGCCGCCACCCGGGACCTCCTGACCGCGCTCGTCGGCGTCAAGGGCTGGTTCCGCGAGAGCACCCGGTGGGCCTACCCCCACCAGTCGACCGCGGGCCTGCTGACCCTGGCCCTCCTCGAGCGCTGCGGACCCGCCCGGGTCAGCACGGTGGCCGAGGCCGCCCGCCTCGACGTGTCGGTGATCAGCCGGCAGCTCGCCCAGCTCGAGCAGGCCGGGCTGGTCTCGCGCCGTCCCGACCCCGAGGACGGCCGGGCCCACCTGGTCAGCCTCAGCGACGAGGGCACCGCGGTGCTGCGCGACGGTCGGTCCGGCATGGCCTCGGAGATGGTCGACCGGCTGGCCCACTGGCCGCCCGAGCAGCTCACCGAGCTGGCCGCCACCCTGCACCGGCTCGTCGCCGACCTCGACACCCCCTCACCACACCTCCCAGCACGAAGGACGTCCATGACCACCGCCTCGACGACCCCGCCGTCCACGACGCCCGGGCCGCCCCCGACCGCGTCGGTGACCCCGGCGGAGCCGATGAGCCACCGCGCGATCCTGGAGGCCCTCTCCGGGCTGCTCCTGGCGCTGTTCGTGGCCATGCTCTCCTCCACGGTCGTCTCCAACGCGCTGCCGACGATCGTCAACCAGCTCAAGGGCAGCGAGTCCGGCTACACCTGGATCGTGGTCGCCACGCTGCTCACCACCACCGCCTCGACCCCGATCTGGGGGAAGCTCGCCGACCTGTTCAGCAAGAAGATCCTGGTGCAGTCCGCGCTGGTCATCTTCACCATCGGCTCGGTCTGCGCCGGCCTCGCCCCGAGCATGGGGTTCCTGATCGGGGCCCGCGCGCTGCAGGGTGTCGGTGTCGGCGGACTGACCGCCCTGGTCCAGGTCGTCATCGCCTCGATCGTCTCCCCACGCGAGCGTGGCCGGTACTCCGGCTACATCGGTGCGACCTTCGCCGTGGCCACGGTCAGCGGCCCGCTCATCGGCGGTGTCATCGTGGACACCCCCTGGCTCGGCTGGCGCTGGTGCTTCTACGTCGGCATCCCGGTGGCCGCGGTGGCCTTCGCGGTGCTGCAGAAGACGCTGCACCTGCCCGTCGTACGCCGCCAGGTCTCGATCGACTACGTCGGCGCGACCCTGCTCACCGGCGGTGTCTCGGTCCTGCTGGTCTGGGTCTCCCTGGCCGGCACCCAGTTCGCCTGGGGCTCCCTGACCACGCTGTGGATGATCGCCCTCGGCGTCGTCCTCCTCGCCGCGGCCCTGGTCAACGAGGCCAAGGTGAAGGAGCCGATCATCCCGCTGCGGCTGTTCCGCGACCGCACCACGAGCCTGGCCACCTTCGCCTCGGTCATGGTCGGCGTGGCGATGTTCGGCTCGACGGTGTTCCTCTCGCAGTACTTCCAGATCGCCCGGGGCATGTCCCCGACCCACGCCGGACTGATGTCGATCCCGATGGTGGGCGGCCTGATGGTCTCCAGCGTGATCACCGGCCGGATCATCTCCGAGAAGGGTCGCTGGAAGAAGTTCCTGGTCAGCGGCATGGTCCTGGTCGTGCTCGGGATGAGCCTGCTCAGCACCATCGACGCCTCCACCCCCCTGGTCGTGGTCGGCACGTTCACCACGGTGCTGGGCCTGGGCCTCGGGGCCTCGATGCAGAACCTCGTCCTGGCCGTGCAGAACAACACCCGGCAGAGCGACATGGGCGCCGGGTCCTCCCTGGTCGCGTTCTTCCGCACCATGGGCGGCTCGATCGGCGTCTCCGCGCTGGGGGCCGCACTCGGCCACCAGGTGAGCACCAAGGTCGCCTCGGGCCTGAGCAGCATCGGCGTCCAGCTCCCGTCCGGGGGCGACAGCAGCGCCATCCCGAACCTGGACACGATGCCGGCGGCCGTCCGTCAGGTCTTCCAGCAGGCGTACGGCGAGGGCACCGCGCACATCTTCCTGCTCGCCGCCCCGATCGCGGCGCTGGCGCTCGTCGCCGTGGTGTTCATCCGCGAGGTCCCGCTGCGTACGTCGCTCGGCTCGCTGGACGACGCCGCGGTGCGCCCCGAGCCGGAGGTCACCGCCTCAGCGCGGTGACGGACCACGGTCGAGCTGCACGCTCTCCGGGGTGTGCAGCCTGACCATGGTCGTGGCCACCTGCGCCGGCACCCGGTGCGGCGTGAGCAGGGAGACCACGACCGAGGTCAGGAACGCGGCCGGCACGGTCCACGCGGCGGGCTGGGCGATCAGCGCCCCGGCCCAGCCCGCGTGCCGCTCCTGCAGCAGGCTGTCGAGGACCGCCCCGCCGCAGAGCAGGCCGCCGACCAGCATGCCGGCCAGCGCGCCCGCGTCGGTGAGCCGCCGCCACCAGATGCCCAGGACGATCAGCGGGCTGAAGGTCGAGGCGGCGAAGGCGAAGGCCAGCCCCACGGCGCGGGCCACGCCGACGCCCTCGGAGCTCACCGCCAGGACCAGGGGCACCGCGACCGCGACGACGGCGCCGACCTGGAACGACCGCACCCCGCCGAGCCGGCGGCCCAGCCCCCGGCCGAGCCGTCCCCGCCCCAGCACGTCCTGGCCCAGCACGCCGGCCACCGCGATGGTCAGCCCGCTGGACGTCGACAGGAACGCGGCGAAGGCACCGGCCGCGGTCAACGAGGACAGGAACGTCCCGGCGAGGCCGCCGACCATCCGTCCCGGCAGCTCGAGGACGACGGTGTCGGTCGCCCCGCTGACGATCAGGTCCGGGGCGTAGAGGCGGCCCAGGGCGCCGTACACGGGGGGCAGCACGTAGAAGAGGCCGAGCAGGGCCAGCACCACCAGGGTGGTGCGCCGGGCGGTGCGGCCGTCGGGGTTGGTGTAGAAGCGGACCACCACGTGGGGCAGGCCCATGGTGCCCAGGAACGTCGCCACGATGATCGAGTACGTCGTGTAGAGCCCCACCGCACCGGGGTCGGTCGGCTGCGACCAGTCCGCCCCCGACACCCCCGCGCTGGTCACCGCCGCCGGGCTGGTGGCGCCGTCGCCGACCCACACCGCGATCAGGAACAGGGCCGGGGCGAGCAGCGCGGTGAGCTTGAGCCAGTACTGGAACGCCTGCACCAGGGTGATGCTCCGCATCCCGCCGAAGAACACGTTGACCAGCACGACCGTCCCGACCAGCACCCCGCCGACCCACGGTGGCGTCCCGGCGACCGTGCCCAGGCTCAGTCCGGCGCCCTGGAACTGCGGGAGCAGGTAGAGCCAGCCGATGGCCACCACCAGCAGGGACGACGCGCGCCGCACGGGCGCGGACTCCAGCCGGCTGCCGGCGAAGTCGGGCAGCGTGTAGGCCCCGGACCGGCGCAGCGGGGCGGCGACCAGGACGAGCATCACGACGTACCCCGCGGTCCAACCGACCGGGTACCACAGCATGTCGGCGCCGAAGGCGAGCACCAGGCCCGCGACGCCCAGGAACGAGGCGGCCGAGAGGTACTCCCCCCCGATGGCGCTGGCGTTCAGGCCCGGCCGGACCGAGCGCGAGGCCACGAAGAAGTCGCTGGTGGTCCGGGAGAACCGCCAGCCGTACGCGCCGAGGGCCAGGGTCGTCACGGAGACGGCGAGCACCGCCACCACGCCGTACGTCGGGCTCACGGCTGGCGCTCTTCCGGGGCGTCCGGACCGCCCGGCTGGACCAGCGCCACGAAGGTCCGCTCGTGGTGCTCGGCGCGGACGACGTAGAACCAGCCGCAGACGAAGAGGAACGGGTACACGGCGAAGGCGAGCAGCACCCAGGGCAGCGGCATCCCCGCGACGTCGGTGGTGCCCAGCGCGGGGACCAGCCGGAACAGCAGCGGGAGCCCGGCCAGGACGCCGACGACCACGGCGAGCACGGACAGCGCGAGCCGGAGCTGGGCCCGCAGCAGCGAGGAGAGGTAGATCTCGCCCAGCCGGCTGCGGCTGTCGATCTCCGCCGCCCGGGTGACCCGCCGGGTCCGGGCCGACGACGTGCGGGGGCTGGTGACCCGGACCCGGCGCGGCGGGGTCGGCGTGCTCACGCCCGCCCGCCCCCGGTGCCGGGCCGGGCGCGGCGCACGAGCAGGTCGCGCAGCTCGCGGGTGTGCCGGCGGGAGACGGTCAGCTCCTCGCCGTCCACCACGACGGTGACCCGGCCGCCGTCGCTGCGCACCTCGCTGACGTAGGCCAGCGCGACCAGGTGGGAGCGGTGGATGCGCACGAAGCCGGCGGCTCCCCACTCCTGCTCCAAGGTGGTCAGGGGGACCCGCAGCAAGGGGTTGCCCTGCGGGGTGTGCAGCCGGGCGTAGTCGCCCTGGGCCTCGACGTAGCGGACCTCGGAGCGGCGGACGAACTTGGTCACCCCGCCGAGCTCGACGGGGATGGCGTCCTCGGAGACGTCACGGGCCGGGGCGCCGGCCTCGACCACCCGGCGGACCGCCTCGGCCAGCCGGGACTCCCGGACCGGCTTGAGCAGGTAGTCGACCACGTCGAGCTCGAAGGCCTCCACGGCGTGCTCGTCGTAGGCGGTGACGAAGACGATCCGGGGCGGGGCACGGAACCGTCGCAGCACCTGGGCCAGCTCGAGCCCGCTCAGCCCGGGCATCCGGATGTCGCTGAAGACCGCGTCGACCTCGTCCTCCTGCAGCACGCGCAGAGCCTCCGCGGCCGAGCCGGCGGTGTGCACGGCCCTCACCCGGGAGTCGCGGTCGAGGAGCCAGCTGAGCTCGTCGAGGGCCGGCTTCTCGTCGTCGACGACCAGGACGCGCAGCGCGGGCGCGTGATCGTTCACGGGTGGACCCCCGGGGCGAATTTCGGGACGCGCACCGTCACCTTGGTGCCCGCCCCCTCGGCGGTCTCCACCACCAGGCCGTACTCCGCCCCGAAGGCCGAGCGCAGCCGGGCGTCGACGTTGCCCAGTCCCACCGAGTCCGACTCCGACTCCCCGGCCAGGACCCGGCGTACGCGCTCGGGGTCCTCGCCGACGCCGTCGTCCTCGACCGAGATCACCGCTTCCCGGTCCCGGTCCTCGGCCACGATCTCGATCCGACCCGGTCCGTCCTTGTTCTCCAGGCCGTGGCGCACGGCGTTCTCCACCAGCGGCTGCAGGCACAGGAAGGGCACCGTCACCGGCAGCACCTCCGGCGCGACCCGCAGGACCACGTGCAGCCGGTCGCCGAACCTGGCCTGCTCCAGGACGAGGTACCGCTCGATGGAGCGCAGCTCCTCGGCGAGGGTGGTGAACTCGCCGTGCCGGCGGAAGGAGTAGCGGGTGAAGTCGGCGAACTCCAGCACCAGCTCACGGGCGTGCTCGGGGTCGGTGCGGATGTAGGAGGCGATGGCGTTGAGGGAGTTGTAGATGAAGTGCGGCGAGATCTGTGCGCGCAGGGCCCGCACCTCGGCCTCCATCAACCGGGTCCGGCTGGCGTCCAGCTCGGCCAGCTCGAGCTGGCCCGAGACCCAGGCCGCGACCTCCTCGACCGCGCGGACGAGCCCGGCGTTGACCGAGACGGTGAACACCTGGAGGGTGCCGACGACCCCTCCCTCGACCGCCAGCGGGCAGACCACGGCGTGGCTGAGCGGGCAGGCCGGGTCGCCGCAGGAGAAGTGGTCGCGGTCGTGGACCATCGTCACGTCGGGCCCCATCCGGGCGAACTGCACGGCCAGGTCGACGTGGTCGGCGTACAGCCCGTCCCAGGCCAGCACGTCGTCCAGGTCGGTGAGCACCACCGACGGGGTGCCGAGCAGCGTGCGCAGGTGCCGGACCGAGCGCTCGGCCGAGGCGGTGGTCAGGCCCTGCCTCAGCGCGGGCGCGGCCAGCGACGCGGTGTGCAGGGTGCGGAACGTCGCCCGGTCCGCCTCGGTGCCGAGGTGTCCCGAGCGGAACCACCGGCTCCCGCGCTGCCAGACCGCCACGGGGGACACCCTAGGCCCGGGTGTCGTCGTGGCGGCTCAGCGGAAGTCGATCAGGGGGACCGCCGGGTCGTCGGCGGGCCCCGCGGACGGGCGGCTCTCGCCGCTGCGGGCCATCGCGGAGTTCTCCGCAGCCCGCACCGCGTTGGCCGCGGCGGTCAGGTCGGCGCTGTGCTCGGGCTCCTCGATCAGCCCGCGCGGGCGGACGACGGCCCGGTAGCAGTGCGTCACGTACGGCATCAGCAGGCCGTCCGGGCCGGTGTCGTACTCGTCGAAGAGCTCGTCGACCTTGCGCAGCACCCGGTCCCGGGCCCGGGGGTCCATCACCGCGACGTTGGACCGTGAGGCCACCAGGTCGGCCAGCGCGGTGCGGCGCAGCGGCTGCCAGAACCGGAAGGTGGCGTCCTCGACGTAGCCGAACAGCTTGGAGGAGACCAGCACGTCGGTGGGGTCGGTCTCCTGGGCGGAGTCGCCGATGATCGCGCCGAGCTTGCGCACCCACGGGATGCGCTCGTCGCGGCGGTTCCAGACCAGGGCGATCCGGCCCTCGGGTCGCAGCACCCGGGCCGCCTCGCGGAGCGCGCGGGTGGTGTCGAACCAGTGGAAGGCCTGCGCGGCGATGACGGTGTCGATGCTCCTGGTGGCCACCGGGATGGCCTCGGCCGCCGCCGTCATCACCGACAGGTCGGGGTGGCGCAGGCGCAGGTGGGCCAGCATCTCGTCGAGCGGGTCGGTGGCGATGACGTCGTGGCCGACCTCGAGGAGCCGGTCGGTGAGCTTGCCCGTGCCGGCGCCCAGCTCGACCACCCGGGTGCGGGTGCGTCCGGTCAACCACTCCACGGCCTCGCGGGGGTACGAGGGCCGGGCCCGGTCGTAGGCGTCGGCGACCGAGGCGAACGAGAGCGCGGCGTCCGACGACGAGGGGGAGGGCTGCTGGGGGCGAGGATCCATGATGGGCACGAATCTACCGCCGATCCGCGGGCGGTAGCGTGGCCGACCATGCCTCCGACCTCGCCGCCGTCCCGCTCAGCCGGGGCGGCGGACCCGCTGGCCGCGCTGGCCGCCCTGGACGGGGTCTCCTCGGCCCTGGCCGCGGCCCGGGACGGGATCGACGCGCTGCTGCGGGACCGGGGCCTGCGCCGGACCGCCCCGGACCTGACCGGGGAGTCGCTGCTGCGGGGCGCGCACGCCTCGGCCCTGCTCGAGGGGTCGTCGGTGTCGCTCGACGAGCTTCGCGCGGGGGGTGCGGACCCGGTCGCCGAGGCCGCCGTCCGGGTCTCGACCGAGCTGCTCGGGCTGGTGCCGGTGCTGGCGCACTCCCCGCTCCAGGCGCTGGCCCGGCTGCACACGCTGGCCGCGGCCGGGACCGTCGACGACGGCGAGCTCGGCCGGCCCCGGGACGGCGCCGCGGCCGAGCGGCTGGCCGGGCTGGCCGGCCTGCTGCTCGCCCCGAGCGCCGCGCCGGGCCTGCTCGTGGCGGCGGTGGTGCACGCCGAGGTGCGCACGGCAGCCCCGTTCGCGTCCCACAACGGGATCGTCGCGCGAGCAGCCGAGCGGCTCGTGATGGTCGCCCGCGGCGTCGACCCGACTTCGCTGACCGTGCCCGAGGCGGGGCACCTGACGCTGCGGGCGGCGTACGAGTCCAACCTGACCGGGTACGCCGAGGGCGGTCTCCCTGGCGTGCACGCCTGGCTGCTCTACGCCGCCGAGGCCTTCACCGCCGGCGCGCAGGCCAGCCCGCTCCGCCCCTGAGCCGACGTCCTGAGCGAGCCGGGCGACGGGCGGAGCGGCGACCGACGGGCTCAGTCGCGGGTGAAGCGACCGGCGAGCTGCTGCAACGGCCGCTGCTGCTCGCCCTGCTGGGCGCCCATGACGACCAGGACGCCGGTCAGCGCCGGGATCGCCCACTGGGCCATCTGGAGCTGCTTCTGGGCGGCCTTGAGGTCCTCGGTGGCACCCGGGGCGGGCTCGGTGGCGCCGGCGCCGCCCTGCTGGCTCTGCTTCTCGACCTTGCGGCCCAGGGCGCCGCTGTAGGCGGTCAGGCCGGCGGCGACGACCGTCACGCCCAGCTTGGTCCAGGTGTTGGTCGACGAGCCGGAGTGCTGCTGCAGGCGACGTCGGTTGCTCACGATCAGGCCGGCACCGCCGACGGCGTGGGCACCGATGGCGGTGGCCGCGACCGGAGACCAGAGCTTCCAGCCGAGCGAGGACAGGCGAAGTCGCTCCGTGGGGTCGTCGGCCCGGCCGGTGGCTCCGTTCAGGCCGACCGCGCCCATCAGGGAGCCGCCGAACCAGGCGGCGAGGCCGAGGTCGTGCATGCTGCGGATGACAGTGTTGCGCTCTGACATGGGATCTCCCGAGAGATGAAGGGGTGGAGCAGTACCTCGGACACTAGGCTGCGCCCCAAATTCTTCAGCAAGGGAAAAGCGAGCGGCACCCTCGAAAGGGTGCCGCTGCTGACACACGAGACCTGGTTACCAAGCGTGAAACTTCTAATTGTTGCCCCGGCATAAAACCGAGAGTCAACACCCTCTCAGAAGGGTCGGTCACCGCGTGGGTGCCTGGCTCGCGTGAAGATCTTGAGTTGTGATTCCTTTGTACGCCGACGATCGGCCGCCTTCAAGACTTGACAAGCCGCCGTGCGTGTCGTGTCTAACGTCGCGAGCGAGCAGGTTGACGTCCCTGTGAGGTGGTGAGCCGCTCAGCCCACGCCTGCGGCGAGACGTCGCCGCGCCCCGAGGTAGACGACGCCGCCGACGGCGAGGGCGGTTCCTGCGGCCAGCGCGACCAGGGTGCTGCGCCGCTCGGGCAGGGACACCCGCGACCGCAACGTGACCGGTCGCTCGAAGACGAGCACCGGCCAGCTCCGGTCCCGGGCCACCCGGCGGAGCTCCCGGTCGGGGTTGACGGCCGAGGGGTGACCGACCACCTCGAGCATGTGCACGTCGGTGATGGAGTCGGAGTACGCGAAGCAGCGGGCGAGGTCGTACCCGCGCCGCTCGGCCAGGTCGTGGATCGCGGACGCCTTGTTCTCGGCGTAGCTGTAGAAGTCGATGGCACCGGTGTAGCGCCCGTCGAGGATCTCGAGCCGCGAGGCGATCACGTCGTCGACGCCGAGCATCGCGCCGATCGGCACGACCATCTCCGACCCTGACGCGGAGACGATGACCACGTCGCGCCCTGCGCGGTGGTGCTCGTCGATCAGCGCGACCGCCTCGGCGTAGACCAGCGGCTCGACGATGTGGTGGAGGGTGTCGGCCACGATCTCGCTCACCGTCTCGACCGACCAGCCGGTCACCATCCTCGACAAGAACTCGCGCATCTTCTCCATCTGGTCGTGGTCGGCGCCGCCGAGGTGGAAGACGACCTGGGCGTAGGCACTGCGCAGCACCGAGCGGCGGTTCATCAGTCCGCCGGCGTAGAACGGGCGGCTGAAGGCCAGCGCGCTCGAGGTCGCGATGATCGTCTTGTCCAGGTCGAAGAACGCTGCCGACCGCCCGGTGGGGGCCCCGTCCGGGCCCTGTCGGTCGCTCGAGGTCACGGTCATCGCCGTCTCCTCCTCCGGGGTTCACCGTCGACCGGTCCAGACGCGGCGTGGCCGGGCTGTCCCGGTGCTGGGGCAGGTCCTATGCTGAACGCACGGGGTGGTCGTGTGCTGACTTCCTACCCTAGGGCCGTACGTCCCGGGTGGGGTGACGAGAAGTAGGTCAGCGGTGATGCCCCGGTGAGACGACCAGCGGTTACCCCCAACCGCTGGTTGATGGTTCCGGCTCATCCCCCCCGAGCCTGGACCCAAGGACCCCTGGCTATCCCCCTGGTCAGGGGTCCCTTGTTTTTGTCAGCGGGTCTCCCGGTCCTGCGGGTCCTCCGGACCGCGAGACGTCCACAGGGCGGGTCCGGGCCGGTCCCTCCACCGCTCAGCCGGGTCCGCCTCCTCGACCACCGGCCTCCGGGAGGCTCGGACGATGGACGACGCCACGACCCGCTCCTCCCCTCCCGCCGCGCTCCTGGTGGGCACCGACCCGGTGCTCGCAGCAGCCGTGCACCGGCTGGCGGCCGCCGCGGGCGTGGCGGTGCGGGTGTGCCCGTCGTGGGACCTGGCCGGGGCCGCCTGGTCCGGCGCTCCCGTCGTCCTGGTCGGGGCCGACGCCGCGTCCGCGGCGGCCTCCGCCGATCCGCCGCGACGCCAGCGCGTGCACGTCGTCTGTGCCGGGGCGGCCCCGCCGGGGGTGTTCCGGGACGCCGTGGGCCTCGGGGCCGCCTCGGTCCTGGAGCTGCCCGAGGCGGAGGGGTGGCTCGTGGAGCTGCTGACCGACGTCGCCGACGACCGCGACCTCGACCTGGCGGCAGGCCGTCAGGCGGTCACCGTGGGGGTCGTCGGCGGGGTGGGCGGCGCGGGGGCCACCGTGCTGGCGGCCGCCCTCGCCCTGACCGCTGCCCGGCAGGGGCCGGCCCTGCTCGTCGACCTCGACCCGCTGGGGCCGGGCGCGCGGCGCGTGGTCGGTCTCGACGAGGCGGCGGCGGTGACCTGGCGCGAGCTGGGCGGCTCCCCGGGGCGGCTGGGGTCGAGGGCGCTGCGTGAGGCGCTGCCCTCGCGCTCCGGGGTGGCGGTGCTGGGCTGGCCGGACGAGCCCTGCGCGCCGCTGCCTGCGGCGCTGGTGCGTGAGGCGGTCTCGGCGGGGCGGCGGGGCCACCACTGGGTGGTGCTGGACCTGCCTCGGCAGGTCGACGCCGACGGGGCCCTGCTCGGGCAGGTGCTGGGCCGTTGCGACCACGTGCTCCTGGTGGCGAGGGCCGGTCTGGGCGGCATCGCCTCGACGGCCCGGGTGGCAGCACGACTCAGGGACGCCACCGCCGCCCTGGGCCTGGTGGTCCGGACCTCCCGTGGTGCTCCCACGGGGCACGAGGTGGCCCGAGCCCTGGGCCTGCCGTTGCGGGCCGAGGTCGGTCACGACCGCCGGTTGGACGAGCACCTCGACCTGGGGCTGGGGCCGGTCCACCGCCGACGCGGGGCGTTGGCCCGGGCGGCCACCGGGTTGGTCGAGTCCCTGGCGGTGCCGCGATGACGGTGGCTCCGGCGCTGCCCGGCGCAGACTGGGCGGCCACGCCGGCGGTGGACGGCGACACCGTGGAGCGGGTGCGGGAGCTGCTGGCCGAGGACGGGGCCGTCCTCACCCCGGCCGTGGTGGCGGCCGCGCTGCGCCGCAGCGGCCGCCCGGTGGGGGACGCCACGGTCCTGGCCGTGCTCGACGTGCTGCGCCGTGACGTGCTGGGCGCCGGTCCTCTGGAGCCGCTGCTGCGGCTCGAGGGGGTCACCGACGTCCTGGTCAACGGCGCGGAGGCGGTCTACCTCGACCGGGGAGCGGGGCTGGAGCTGACCAGCGTGCGGTTCCCCGACGACGGGGCCGTTCGCCGGCTCGCCCAGCGGCTGGCCGCCGCGGCGGGACGGCGTCTGGACGACGCCAGCCCGTACGTCGACCTTCGGCTCGCCGACGGCACCCGGCTGCACGCCGTGCTGGCCCCCGTGGCCAGACCGGGGACGACGGTGTCGCTGCGGGTGCCCGGGCGCCGGGTCTTCACCCTGGCCGAGCTGCAGACCCGGGGCGCCTTCCCTGCCGAGGGCACGCAGCTCCTCGGTGCGCTCGTCGAACGACGGCTGGCCTTCCTGGTCAGCGGCGGCACCGGCTCGGGCAAGACCACCCTGCTGAACGCGCTGCTCTCCCGGGTTCCCGCCGAGGAGCGGCTGGTCCTCGTCGAGGACACCACCGAGCTGCGGCCCGAGCACCCGCACGTCGTGGGACTGGAGGCGCGCCCGGCCAACGTCGAGGGGGCCGGCCGGATCGACCTGGGCACCTTGGTGAGGCAGGCGCTGCGGATGCGGCCGGACCGTCTCGTCGTCGGTGAGGTGCGGGGCGCCGAGGTCGTGGACCTCCTGGCCGCCCTCAACACCGGTCACGAGGGCGGGTGCGGGACGGTCCACGCCAACTCCGCGGCGGACGTGACCTCCCGCGTCGAGGGCCTCGCGCTGGCGGCCGGGCTGCCGTGGGCCGCCGTGCACTCCCAGCTGGCCGCAGCCCTCGACGTGGTCGTCCACTGCACCCGGGACCGCGACGGCAGGCGCCGGGTGGCTGAGCTGGCCGTGGTCAGCCGTCTGCCCGACGGTCGGGTCGAGATGGTCCCGGCGGTCGGCTTCACCCCCGACGGGGTGGTCGAGGAAGGGGTCGCCGCCGGCGCGCTGGCCCAGCTGCTCGGCGGGAGGTGACGGTGCGGTGACCCCGGACGTCCGTGCCGTTGCCCTGGTCCTCGCCGTCGCCCTCGCGGTGGGCGCGACGCTGCTGGCGGTTCCCGCCCGGCCCTCCGTGGCCCCCGTCGGGACCCACCGGGTCCGGCGTCTCGGCGCCTCCGGACGTCGACGGGTGCTGCTGGCCCTCGTCGGGGCGTCGGTGACCCTGGTCGTCAGCGGACTCCCCGGGGCGAGGGTCGTCGTCGCAGGGGTGGCGGCGGCAGCAGCGGTGGGTGCGGTCCACCTCGTCACCGCGGCACGGCGGTCCCGTCTGGCCGCCGTGCGTCGCCAGCAGGTCGTCGACTTCTGCGAGTCCGTGGTCGGCGAGCTGCAGGCAGGACAACCGCCCGTGGTCGCCCTGGAGCGTTCGGCGTCCGGGTGGCCCGAGACCGGGCCGGTCGCCGCCGCTGCGGCACTGGGGGCCGACGTGCCCACCGCGCTGCGGCGGGTGGCCGAGCTGCCCGGCGCGGAGCAGCTCGTCCGTCTGGCTGCTGCGTGGCAGATCGCCCACACCACCGGTTCCGGCCTGGCCTTCGCGACGTCGCGGGTGCTGGAGACCGCGCGGGCCGAGCAGGCGACGTCCCGACGTATCGAGTCCGAGCTGGCCTCGGCCCGGGCCACCGCCCGGCTGGTGAGCGTGCTGCCCGTCGTCGTCCTGGTCGCCGCGCAGGGGATCGGTGCCCGGCCCTGGACGTTCCTGTTCTCCACGACCCCGGGGTCGCTGTGCCTCGCCGGCGGCGTCGCGCTGTCCGGACTCGGGCTGGCCTGGATCGACCGGATCGCGGCCGGCGCCCTGCGCGGACCCGTCCCGGCCCGCCGGCCGCGATCGGCCGCCCGGTGAGGGTGCACCGGGCGGTCGCCCCGTGCTGAGCGCGCCGTCCCTCCTGCTGTCCCTCGTGCTGGCCCCTCTGCTGGCCGCCGGGGCCACGGCGTTGCTGCTCGCCCCCCGGCCGGGCCTTCCCCCCCGGGGACCGGGGTGGACCGACGGCTCGGCCCGGGCCGGTCCCGGCCCCTCGCCGTCACGCCCGTGGCTGCTGCGTGCCGTCGCGGCAGTGGGGGCGGGATCGACGGTCCTCCTCCTCGTGCCGGGTGGGACGGGCCTGCTGCTGGGGCCCGCGGCAGCGGGAGTGGTGTGGTGGCGCAGCCACTCCTGGGAGTCCGCGGCCGTCCGGGCTCGCCGGGACCGTCTCGCGGCCGAGCTGCCCCACCTGGTGGACCTGGTGGTGGCCTGCCTGGCCTCCGGTGCGGACCCGGCCGAGGCCCTGGCCAGGGTCGTCCCCGTCGTCCCCGGCGACGTCGCCGACGAGATCCGGCCGTGGGTCCTTCGGCTACGGATGGGCAGCGACCCCGTGACCGTGTGGGAGGCGATGTCCCGTCACCCCCAGCTGGGTCGCCTCGGGGCCACCCTGCGCCGGTCGGCCGAGAGCGGGGCCCCCGTGGGACCGGCCCTGGAGCGGCTCGCCGACGACCTGCTCGCACGGGGCCGCACCGCGGTGGAGACCCGGGTCCGTCAGGTCGAGGTCAGGGCGACCGTTCCCCTGGGGCTGTGCCTGCTGCCCGCCTTCGTCCTGCTGGGCGTCGTGCCCCTGGTCGCGGGCTCTGCGCTGGGCTTCCTCGCGGTCCGTTGAGCCCGGTTCTCCTCAACACCCCGACGGCCCGGCGCCCTGTCCTCAGTGGATCAGCACGGCGTTCCGCGCCGGCGGGGCGGCGACCAGAGTCGCTCTCGTCGACATCCGACACCCCGGCCCGAGGGCCGGTGGAACCTCCAGGAGGACCGCATGACCGTCACCCCACGCACCCAGGTGCTCACCCGCAGGCGCACCGAGACCGGTGCCGCGAGCGCGGAGTACGCCGCCGTCACCGCAGCCGGCTGCGGGTTCGCCGGCGTGCTGATCAAGCTGCTGACCAGTGACTTCGGGCAGAACCTGCTCAAGACGCTGCTCGACTTCTTCCTCAAGATGATCGGGATCGGCTGAGCCATGGGACTCGAGACGACCGTGGGGGCCCGTGCGGGCTCGCGGGTCCCCACGGCCGCCTCGCAGCGAGGGGCGGTCACCGCCGAGGCGGCCCTGGTGCTTCCGGTCCTGGTGGGCCTGGCGCTGGGGCTGGTGTGGCTGGTGTCCCTGGCCGCCACCCAGGTGCGGGTCGTCGACGGCGCCCGCGAGGCCGTCCGGGTCGCCGCCCGAGGGGAGTCGACCGACCGGGCCTTCGCGCAGGGGAGCCAGGTGGCTCCCGCCGGCACGACGTTCCACCTCGAGCGCTCCGGCGGCGTGGTGCGGGTCAGGGCCACCGCCACGGTCCGCGGCCCCGGCGGGCTCTTCGGGTTCCTGCCCGGGGTGCAGGTGCGCTCCGAGGCGGTCGCGGCCGAGGAGCCGCGGTGAGCGCGGCCGTCGCGGGTGCCCGGGGCGAGTCGGGACTCGCGGCCCCGGTGGTGGTCGTCCTGGCCGGTCTGCTGCTCGTGCTGACCACGGTCGGGGCGTCCCTGGGACGTCTCGTCGTGGACCAGCGCCGCGTCGCCGTCGCCGCCGACCTGGCCGCGCTGGCCGCAGCCACGGCGGTGCAGCAGGGTCAGGACCCGTGTCCGGCCGCCCGGGCGGTGGCCCGGCAGAACCGGGCCGCGCTGGAGGGCTGCCGGGTCCGGGGCGAGCGGGTCGAGGTGACCGCCGTGGTGCGCACCCCCTCCCTGCTCGGCCGGGTGGTCCCGGTCCGCGGACGTGCGGTCGCCGGTCCCACCGACGACGCCGGCTCCGCTCAGGGAGCCACCGGGTCGGGTCCCGGGTCGAGCACGACGTCGAGCAGCCGGATCGCGCCGGCCTTGTCGAGCGGGTGGTTGCCGTTGCCGCACTTGGGCGACTGCACGCAGGAGGGGCAGCCCGACTCGCAGCGGCACGCCGCGATGGTCTCCCGGGTCGCGGACAGCCACGCGCGGGCGGAGTGGAAGCCCCGCTCGGAGAAGCCCGCCCCGCCGGGGTGGCCGTCGTACACGAAGACCGAGAGCATGCCGGTGTCCGGGTGCAGGGCGGTGGAGACGCCGCCGATGTCCCACCGGTCGCACGTCGCGAAGAGCGGCAGCAGGCCGATCGCGGCATGCTCGGCTGCGTGGGCCGAGCCCGGGAGGTCGGCGGTCTCCAGACCGGCGGCCTCCAGCAGCGCGGGCGGAACCGTCCACCAGACCGCGGTCGTTTCCAGCGTCCGTTCGGGCAGGTCGAGCGGCTCCTCGGCGATCACCTCGCCGGAGGGCAGCCGGCGCTTGAGGAACGACACCACCTGATGCGTGACCTGCACCGAGCCCAGGGAGAGGCGCACCTGGCCCCAGGTCTCGTGGGTGTCCTCGCCGAGCACGACGATGTCGGTGATCTCGCGGGCCGAGGTCGAGTAGTCGGGATCGGCCCGCTCCAGGACGGCCACGTGGTCGTCGAGGTCGAGGCTGCGCACGAGATAGGTCTCCCCCTGGTGCAGGTAGACCGCGCCCTCGTGCACGGTGGTGTGTGCCGAGGGGGTGTCCACCGTGCCCACCACGCGACCGGTCTCGGTCTCGACGAGGTCGAGCGGACGTCCGCCCGTCGAGCGCAGGTCCGCCAGGTCGCTGGCCCGCCGGCGGTCGGTCCAGAACCAGCCGGCGGCCCGCCGGCGCAGCAGTCCGGCCTCGGTCAGGGCGTCCACCCCGTCCCGGGCGCGGTCGCCGAACAGCGGCAGGTCGGCCTCGGCGAGGGGGATCTCCGCGGCCGCCGCGCACAGGTGCGGGCCGAGGACGTACGGGTTGCCCGGGTCGAACACGCTGGCCTCCACCGGCGCCCCGACCAGGGCCTCGGGGTGGGTGACGAGGTAGGTGTCGAGCGGGTCGTCACGGGCCACCAGGACGGCCAGGGCGTCGGTGCCGCGGCGACCGGCCCGACCGACCTGCTGCCACATCGCGGCCCGCGTGCCGGGGAAGCCCGCGAGCAGCACGGCGTCCAGCCCGGCGATGTCGATGCCCAGCTCCAGGGCGTTGGTCGCCGCGACCCCGACCAGCCGTCCGGTCCGGATCGCGGCCTCGAGGGCACGACGGTCCTCGGGCAGGTAGCCACCGCGGTAGGCCGCGACCTTGGCTCCCAGGCCCGGGACCGCCTCGTCCAGCAGTCGGGAGGCGTTCAGGGCCACCGACTCGGCGCCCTTGCGGGAGCGGACGAAGGCCAGGGTGCGCACCCCGTCGGCGACCAGGTCGGCCAGCAGGTCGGCCACCTCCGCGGTCGCCGCCCGGCGCACCGGCGCGCCGTTCTCGCCGCCGAAGGAGGTGAACGGAGGCTCCCACAGTCCCAGCGTCACCTGGCCGCGCTCGGAGGTGTCGACGTCGACGGCCTCGACCGGCAGCCCGGTGAGCCGCTGGGCCGACCGGGCGGGGTCGGCCACGGTGGCCGAGGCCAGGACGAAGGTGGGCGTGGCGCCGTACGACGCCGCGATCCGGCGGAGCCGGCGCAGGACCAGGGCCACGTGGGCGCCGAACACCCCCCGGTAGTGGTGGCACTCGTCGACCACGACGTACCTGAGCTGGGAGAAGAACCGCGCCCACCGGGCGTGCCCCGGCAGCAGGGAGTGGTGCAGCATGTCGGGGTTGGTCAGCAGGTACTCCGCGTTGTCGCGGGCCCAGTCCCGCTGCTCCCGGGGGCTGTCCCCGTCGTGGGTGCAGGCGGCCAGCCCCGGGACGCCGAGGGACGACAGGGCGTGGAGCTGGTCCTGGGCCAGCGCCTTGGTCGGGGAGAGGTACAGCACGGCGGCGCCGCGCCGGCCGTTCGGGCGGCGTCCGGCCAGCACGCTGGTCAGCGCCGGGAGCTGGAAGGCCAGTGACTTGCCCGACGCGGTGCCGGTCGCCAGCACCACGTGCCGGCCCGCGTGGGCCGCCTCCGCGGCCTGGACCTGGTGGGCCCAGGGGAGCGACACGCCGCGCTGTGCCCACGCTTCCACCAGCACGGGCGGCGCCCACTCGGGCCAGGAGAGGCGCTCACCGGCCCGGGGAGGCAGGGTCTCGACGTGCGTCAACCGTTCGGCGCGGTCGGCGCCGGAGGCGAGCAGACGGGCGAGGGGGTCGAGTGTTCCCCTCTCTTGTGAGAGCACACGGCCAGTGTTGCAAGACGTGGTTGAATGCAGTCTGAGTGGATCAGGACGCCCAGTGATCTGCTGTTCGCTAGCGCGTAGGAGAAGCCGTGGACCTGTCTCTTGAGACTCGTCAGGAGAACAACCGCACCATCATCGAGGTGGGCGGGGAGATCGACGTCTACACGGCGCCGAAGCTCCGCGAAGCCATCACCGGTCTCGTCGACGAGGGCCAGCGCGACCTCATCATCGACCTCGAGCAGGTCGAGTTCATGGACTCCACGGGCCTCGGTGTCCTGGTGGGCGGACTCAAGCGGGTCCGCACCCACGAGGGTTCGTTGGAGCTGGTCTGCACGCAGGAGCGACTGCTCAAGATCTTCCGGATCACCGGCCTGGGCAAGGTGTTCGCGATCCACGGCTCGCAGGCTGACGCGATGGCGGCGGCCGAGTAGGACGTGCCCACCGTGACGCAGGCCGACGGCGAGGTCTCGATGACGATCGCCCGTGACCCGGCCCTGGTCCGGACCGTGCGCCTCGTGGCCGCCGCGGTGGCCCGCCGCGTGGAGCGCAGCGACTCGGTGATCGAGGAGATCCGGCTCGCCGTGGGTGAGGCCTGCGGCCTGATGATCGGCGCCGAGACCGACGGCGCGGTCACCGACGACCGGGTGTCGGTCCAGATCCGCGCCGGCAAGCGCTACGAGGTGGCGATCACCGGACGGGTGGCCCCGGAGAACGCGGAGTTCGGGGACCTCGGGCTCGACCCGTTCGCCCTCATCCGGGGACTGTCGGAGAACCTGAAGGTCACCCAGGACGACGGGCGCACCACGCTCCGGATGTCCTGGCCCGGCTGACCGGTCTGCCCGACCGACGACCCGCGACCCCGTGACGCGCGGGACATTTGTGGTTCGTGGGGCGAATCACCGACCCGCTGACCGGTTCCGCGGTCGTGTCTCAGTAGACTCCCGATCCTCTCGTGAGAGTCAGGTCACACACCTGGCCGCACCCCGTGGTCCGTCCGCGCGGTGGTCGAACACATCGGAGGGCCTCACCGCCCGAATCGGAGGATCAGAATGTCCCGGGTTCCCTTGGGCGTCGCCGACGTCAAGGCCACCGTGGAGCTAACCGGTGGCAACTTCACCCTGGTGATCATCGTCGGTCTCATCGCGCTCGTCGCGCTGGTGATGGCCTTCGTGTTCAGGTCCCAGGTGCTTGCCGCCGGTGAAGGCACGGACAACATGAAGACCATCGCCAAGGCGGTGCAGGAGGGCGCCTCGGCGTACCTCACCCGACAGTTCCGCACCCTCGGCATCTTCGCCGCGGTCGCGTTCTTCGGCCTGCTCCTGCTTCCCGCGGACGACACCGCCGAGCGGATCGGTCGCTCCATCTTCTTCCTCGTCGGCGCCGGGTTCTCCTCCGCGGTCGGCTACCTGGGCATGTCCCTGGCCGTGAAGGCCAACCTCCGGGTCGCCGCGGCGGCCAACAACGAGGGCCGTGAGCCCGCGATGACCATCGGTCTGCGCACCGGCGCCATGGTCGGCATGCTCACCGTCGGCCTGGGCCTGCTGGGCGCCAGCGTGGTCGTCATCCTCTACCGCGACCAGGCGCCCCGGGTGCTCGAGGGCTTCGGGTTCGGTGCCGCCCTGCTGGCCATGTTCATGCGGGTCGGCGGCGGCATCTTCACCAAGGCGGCCGACGTCGGCGCCGACCTGGTGGGCAAGGTGGAGAACAACATCCCCGAGGACGACCCCCGCAACGCCGCCACGATCGCCGACAACGTCGGCGACAACGTGGGCGACTGCGCCGGCATGGCGGCCGACCTCTTCGAGTCCTACGCCGTGACCCTGGTCGCCGCGCTGATCCTGGGCTCCCAGGCGTTCGGCGACAAGGGCCTGGTCTACCCGCTCCTGATCCCCGCCATCGGTGCGCTGACCGCGGTCGCGGGCGTGTACCTGACCAAGCCGCGGGTCGGCGAGAACGGCCTGACGACCATCAACCGGGCCTTCTACCTGTCCGCCGGCATCGCGGCGGTCGGCTCGGTGCTGCTGTCCTTCATCTACCTGCCGGGCTCGTTCGCCGAGTTCAGCAACATGACCGGGTCCGACATGGCCACCGCGCAGGGAGACCCGCGGGTCATCGCGTCGGTCGCCGTGCGTCATCGGCATCGTGATGGCCGCGGGCATCCTGGCCCTGACCGGCTACTACACCGGCACCGAGTACCGCCCGGTCAAGGACGTCGGCAAGACCTCGTTGACCGGGGCCGCGACCGTGATCCTGTCCGGCCTCTCGGTCGGCTTCGAGTCGGCGGTCTACACGACCATGGTCATCGGTGCCGCGGTGTTCGGGGCCTTCCTGCTCGGCGGCGCCACCGTCACCGTCTCGCTCTTCGCGGTCGCGCTCGCCGGTTGCGGCCTGCTGACCACGGTCGGCGTCATCGTGGCCATGGACACCTTCGGTCCGGTCTCCGACAACGCCCAGGGCATCGCGGAGATGTCGGGCGACGTCAGCCCCGAGGGCGCGCAGATCCTCACCGAGCTCGACGCGGTCGGCAACACCACCAAGGCGATCACCAAGGGCATCGCGATCGCCACGGCCGTGCTGGCCGCGACCGCGCTGTTCGGCTCGTACTCGACCTCGGTCTACGAGTCGCTGGCCGCGGCCAACCCCAGCGCCGACGAGACCGCCAAGCTGAACTTCGCGGTGTTCAACCCCGGCGTCCTGGTCGGGCTGCTGCTCGGCGCCGCGGTCGTGTTCCTCTTCTCCGGCCTGGCCATCAACGCCGTCGGCCGCGCCGCCGGTGCGGTGGTCTACGAGGTGCGCCGCCAGTTCCGGGAGATCCCCGGGATCATGGAGGGCACCGGGCGTCCGGAGTACGGCAAGGTCGTCGACATCGTGACCAAGGACTCGCTGCGCGAGCTGGTCACCCCGGGCCTGCTGGCCGTCCTGGCTCCGATCGCGGTCGGCTTCGGCCTCGGGGTCACCGCCCTGGCCGGCTTCCTGGCCGGCGCGATCGGCACCGGCACCCTGATGGCGGTGTTCCTGGCGAACGCCGGCGGGGCCTGGGACAACGCCAAGAAGCTCGTCGAGGACGGCAGCCACGGCGGCAAGGGCTCCCCGGCCCACGAGGCCACGATCATCGGTGACACCGTCGGCGACCCGTTCAAGGACACCGCCGGCCCGGCGATCAACCCCCTGATCAAGGTGATGAACCTGGTCTCGCTGCTGATCGCCAGCGCCGTGGTCTCGATGAGCGTCGGCACCGACCAGAACGACGGCCTGCGGATCCTGATCGCCCTCGTGGCGGTCGCGATCATCGGGGTCTCGGTCTACATCTCCAAGCGTCGTCCGATCGCCATCGGCGAGGAGCCGGCGGCCACCACCCCCCGGGCGCACGCCTGACCCGTACCACCCAGCACGACCCAGCAGGGCCCGTCGGCTTCGGTCGGCGGGCCCTGTGCCGTCCCCACCCCGACCGAGCCCCGGGACGCAGGCGGACCGTAGGGTCCTGAGCCGTGGACCTGCTCAGCGCCGACCTCGTGACCAGGCTCCGTGACGCGCTCGACGCGGCGGGGTTCTCCTACGACGGCGTGGCCGGTGTCCTCGGCCCGCTGGGCCACGCCGCGCTGTCGCGCAACGAGACCACCCCGGGGCTGCGCGCCACCGGCGGAGGTTCGCCGCTGGAGACCCTCACCCGGCTGTGGCCCCTCCAGGCGTCCGTGGAGGTCGCCGAGGCCGAGGCCGCCCTGCCCGGCCTGGTCGACCCGCTGTGCGTGGCCGGCATCCTCGAGCGGTCCGTGGGGTCGGTCCGGGCCCGAGTCGACCTGCGCCCGTACGCCGACGACACCCGCGACTGGTGGGTGGTCAGCGACCTGACCCCCGGGCTCGACGGCAGCCCGACCCGGGTCGGCGCCGACCACGTGCTGGGCATCAGCTCCGCCTCCAGCTCGCTGGCCCAGCTGACCGTCCGGGCCCCGGTCGGGCGGGCCCTGGACCTGGGAACCGGGTGCGGGGTGCAGTCGCTGCACCTGGCCGAGCACGTGCGCGAGGTGGTGGCCACCGACGTGAACCGTCGCGCCCTGGCCATGGCCCGGCTCAACGCGGCGCTGAACCAGGTCACCCTCGACGTCCGCGAGGGCAGCCTCTACGAGCCGGTCCGCAGCGAGCAGTTCGACCTGGTCGTGACCAACCCGCCGTTCGTGGTCTCCCCGGGGACCGGCGAGCTGCTGGTCTACCGCGACTCCGGCCTGCCCGGTGACGAGATGGTCCGCCGGGTCGTCACCGGGGCCCAGCGGCACCTCGCTCCGGGGGGAGTGGCGCAGGTGCTGGCCAACTGGGTGCACGTCGAGGACGAGTCCTGGCAGGACCGGGTGGGCGGCTGGCTGGAGCCGGCCGACGGGGTCTCCTGCGACGCCTGGGTGGTCGAGCGCGAGGTCGCCGACCCGGCGCAGTACGTCGAGCTGTGGCTGCGCGACGCCGGCCACGACCGGTCCCCGGACTACACCCGGCGGTACGACGCCTGGGCCGGCTGGTTCGCCGACCAGGGCATCACCGGCGTGGGCTTCGGGTGGGTGACCCTGCGGCGCACCGACCGGGAGGTGCCCTCGGTGCGCCTCGAGGAGTGGCCCTACGAGGTCGAGCAGCCACTCGGCCCGGAGATCGCGGCGTGGGCCGAGCGCGCCGACCTGCTCGCGAGCGCCGGCGACGCCGACCTGCTGGGGCGCGCCTGGCGGACCCGGGTGGACGTGCGCCAGGAGACGGTGGGGGCACCGGGCGCCGAGGACCCCGAGGTGATCGTGCTCCGCCAGCAGCGCGGTCTGCGCCGCGCCCGGCAGGTCGACACCGTGGAGGCGGCCCTGGTCGGTGCGAGCGACGGGGACCTGACCGCCGACCAGATCCTGGCCGCGCTGGCCGACCTGCTCGACCAGCCGCTGGAGACGCTGCGCGCGGAGCGGGCGGTCGCGGTCCGCTCCCTGGTCGCCGAGGGCTTCCTCACCCCCTGACGAGACGCCCTTCGTGGTCGCGCGAGCCGTCGTTCGTGGTCGCGCGAACCGTCCTTTGTGGCGCGAGCGCGCCACAAAGGACGGCTCGGCGCGCCACGAACGACGGTTGGGCGCGCCACGCAGGACGGGTGGTCAGAGGAGGAAGCGGAACAGCGGGGAGTCCGGGGGGATCTGCTCGATCCGGGGCGGGGCGTGCTCCATCCGGGCCAGCAGGGCCGGTAGGTCCTCCGCGGCGCCCAGCTCGATGCCGACCAGCGCCGGACCGGTCTCCCGGTTGTTGCGCTTGACGTACTCGAACAGGGTGATGTCGTCGTCGGGGCCGAGCACGTCGTCGAGGAACTGCCGCAGCGCGCCGGGCTCCTGGGGGAAGTCGACCAGGAAGTAGTGCTTGCGGCCGAGGTGGACCAGGGCGCGCTCGACGACCTCGGCGTACCTGCTGACGTCGTTGTTGCCGCCCGAGAGCACGCAGACCACCGTCGAGCCCGGGGGCAGGTCCAGCGCGGGCAGGGCCGCCGAGGCCAGGGCGCCGGCGGGCTCGGCGATGATCCCGTCGACCTGGTACAGCTCCAGCATCTCCACGCACACCTGGCCCTCGGGCACGTCGACCAGCTCGGGGGAGAACCGGGCCACGATCTCGTGGGTCAGCGTCCCCACCCGGCGTACGGCGGCCCCGTCCACGAACGCCTCGACCTGGGCCAGGTCCACCGGGTGGCCCACCGCGACGGCCGCGGCCATGCTCGCGGCCCCGGCCGGCTCGACCCCGACCACCCGGACCCCGGGCGCGTGGGTGGCCAGCCAGAGCAGGTTCCCCGCGATCAGCCCGCCGCCGCCCACCGGCAGGACGACCACGTCGGGGGCGTGCCCGAGCTGGGAGAACGCCTCGGCCAGCACGGTGCCCTGCCCGGCGATGGTGAACGGGTGGTCGAAGGCCGGGACCAGGGTGGCTCCGGTGCTCTCGGCGTGCGCGGTGGCCAGCGCGGAGGCGTCGTCGTAGGTGTCCCCGGCGACCACGACCTCGACCCAGGACCCGCCCAGCGCGGCGACCCGGTCGCGCTTCTGCCGCGGCGTGGTGCGGGGCAGGTGGATCCGGGCCCGTACGCCCGCCCGGGCGCACGCGAAGGCCACTCCCTGGGCGTGGTTCCCGGCACTGGCACAGACCACCCCGGCGGCCCGTTGCGACGCGGTGAGCCGGGAGATGAAGGTGTAGGCGCCGCGACCCTTGTACGACCGGGTCGGCTGCAGGTCCTCACGCTTGAGCAGCACCTCGGTCCCGGTGGCGGCCGAGAGCCTCTCGTTGCGCTCCAACGGGGTCGGCTCGACCACGCCCCGCAGGGTCTCCGCGGCCCGCGACACGTCGTCGCTGGACACCGGAGGCAGGGAATCGGGGTGATCGGACATACCCTCATTGTCGGACACCTCGGGCGTCCGGCGAGCGGCCAGGTCGTTCGTGGACCCGGGAATCGAGGCTTGACAGAGCGCGTTAGCGTTCAGCACGCATCGGGATCCACCATTCCCCGGTCAGCACATCGAGCGGGGTAGGAGAGGAACAGGCGTGGCACGCAAGGGTTCGACAGCCGCTGACGGCACCGGTCACAAGCTCGTGATCGTGGAGTCGCCGGCGAAGGCCAAGACGATCGCGGGGTACCTCGGCGCGGGGTACGTCGTGGAGTCGTCGATCGGCCACATCCGCGACCTGCCGCGTGACGCCTCCGACATCCCGGCCTCGATCAAGGGCGAGAAGTGGGCCCGGCTCGGCGTCGACGTGGAGAACGACTTCACGCCGTACTACGTCGTCAGCCGCGACAAGAAGCCGCACATGACCAAGCTCAAGGGTCTGCTGAAGGACGCCTCCGAGCTCTACCTGGCCACGGACGAGGACCGCGAGGGCGAGGCGATCGCCTGGCACCTCCAGGACGAGCTCAAGCCCAAGGTGCCGGTGCACCGGATGGTCTTCCACGAGATCACCAAGCAGGCCATCCAGGACGCGGTGGCCAACCCGCGCGAGCTGGACCTCGACCTGGTCGAGGCCCAGGAGGCCCGGCGGATCCTGGACCGGTTGTACGGCTACGAGGTCTCCCCGGTGCTGTGGAAGAAGGTCATGTCCGGCCTGTCCGCGGGCCGGGTGCAGTCGGTGGCCACCCGGCTGGTCGTCGACCGGGAGCGGGACCGGATCGCGTTCCGGGTCGCGTCGTACTGGGACCTGGAGGGCACCTTCGACGCAGGCACCAAGCACAGCGAGCGGATGTTCCCGGCCAAGCTGCACTCCCTCGACGGCGCCCGGATCGCCCGCGGCTCGGACTTCGACTCGCTCGGCCGGCTGAAGGGCTCCTCGGTCGTCCACGTGGACCGGTCCCGCGCCGAGGCGCTGGTCTCCGCCCTCGACGACACGACGTTCACGGTGCGCTCGGTGGAGGCGAAGCCCTACTCCCGCAAGCCGTACGCCCCGTTCCGGACCACGACGCTGCAGCAGGAGGCCTCCCGCAAGCTCGGGTACGGCGCCTCGCGCACCATGGGCGTGGCCCAGCGGCTGTACGAGAACGGCTTCATCACCTACATGCGGACCGACTCGACCACGATGTCGGAGACGGCCGTGTCCGCGGCCCGGGCCCAGGTCCGCGACCTGTACGGCGCGGAGTACCTCCCCGACGCGCCCGCGGACGTACGCCTCGAAGGTGAAGAACGCCCAGGAGGCCCACGAGGCGATCCGCCCCGCGGGGGAGTCGTTCCGCACGCCGGCCCAGACCGGCCTGGGCGGTGACGAGTTCCGGCTGTACGAGCTGATCTGGATGCGCACCGTCGCCTCCCAGATGAAGGACGCCCAGGGTCGCTCGGTCTCGATCCGGCTCGGCGGCACCGCCTCGACCGGCGAGGACGCGGTGTTCAGCGCGTCCGGCCGGGTGATCACCTTCCACGGCTTCCTCAAGGCCTACGTCGAGGGCTCCGACGACCCCGACACCGAGTCCGACGACACCCAGACCCGCCTGCCGGACGTCGCCGAGGGCGACACCGTCACGGCCGCGGCGCTGCGGGCCGCGGGTCACGAGACCAAGCCGCCGTCCCGCTACACCGAGGCCACGCTGGTCCGGGAGCTCGAGGAGCGTCTGATCGGCCGCCCGTCGACGTACGCCTCGATCATCGGCACGATCCTCAATCGTGGTTATGTCTACAAGAAAGGCACCGCGCTCGTCCCGGCGTGGCTGGCCTTCTCGGTGATCCGTTTGCTGGAGGAGCACTTCAGCCGGTTGGTGTCCTACGAGTTCACCGCCGGCATGGAGGAGACCCTCGACGAGATCGCGGGGGGACGCAAGGAGCGCAACACCGAGCTGGCCGAGTTCTACTTCGGCTCCGCCGACGTCGACGGCCTGCAGAAGCTGGTCAGCGAGCTCGGTGACATCGACGCCCGCGAGCTGGCGACGTTCCCGATCGGCGACGGCGAGTCCGGGATCAACCTGCGGGTGGGGCGGTACGGCCCGTACGTCGAGGACCCCGAGGGCAACCGCGGCAACGTCCCCGACGACCTGCCCCCCGACGAGCTGACCCTGGAGATGGCCAAGGAGCTGCTGGCCAACCCCGCCGGCGCCGAGCAGGAGCTCGGCAACGACCCGGAGTCGGGCCTGATGATCGTGGCCAAGAACGGTCGCTACGGGCCGTACGTCACCGAGGTGCTGCCCGAGGACGCCCCGAAGTCGAAGAAGCCCCGGACCTCGTCGCTGTTCAAGTCGATGAACCTCGACGCGATCACGCTCGAGGAGGCCCTGACGCTGCTGACCCTGCCCCGGGTGGTCGGCACCGACCCCGAGTCCGGGGACGAGATCACCGCGCAGAACGGCCGCTACGGCCCGTACCTGAAGAAGGGCACCGACTCGCGCTCGATCGAGTCCGAGGAGCAGCTGCTCACGATCAGCCTGGAGCAGGCGCTCGCGGTCTACGCCCAGCCCAAGGCCCGCGGGCGGGCCGCGGCCAACCCGGGCAAGGAGCTGGGTGAGGACCCGGTGAGCAAGGCCCAGATCGTGATGAAGTCGGGCCGCTTCGGCACCTACGTGACCGACGGCGAGTACAACGCCACGATCCCGCGCGGGGACGACGAGAACGCGATCACCCTGGAGCGCGCGGCCGAGCTGCTCGCCGAGCGTCGCGCCAAGGGCCCGGCGAAGAAGGCGGCCAAGAAGACCACCAAGAAGGCCGCCGCCAAGAAGACCACCGCGAAGAAGACCACGGCCAAGAAGACCGCGGCGAAGAAGACCACCAAGGCGGCCGCGGCCAAGAAGGCCTGAGCCCTCAGACTGCGGGGCCAGGGTCCGCTGAGCGCGGCCAGGTCCCGCCACCAGGACAACCGGTCCGGGCGGCCGTCGTAGTCGTGGCGGCGGTTGGCGCCGCTGGTGCCGGGCAGCACGAAGACCTGCGCGCCCCCGACGTACCAGTCCGCGGGGCCGAGCCCCGGTGGTCGGCGCCCCAGGGCGCGGGCGGCCTCCTGGGCGACCCCCTTGCTGGTGAAGGCCAGCCACTCCGGGGCCCACCGCTCGACCTTGGCCACCAGGGCGTCGGTCTCGACCAGCGCCCGGTCGTGGTGGCCGACCAGGTCGGTCAGGCCCAGGCCCAGCGCGGCGACCTGCTCGTCCTCGTGCGGAGCGAGCAGGACAGGGGACATCCCGCTGAGGTGGAGCGACTCCCAGAAGCTGTTGCCCGGGGTCGCGTAGTAGTGGTCGCGGGTCTTCGTGCTCTCCGCGCCGGCCCGGCCGCAGAAGACCACGACGGGCTCGGCGGCGACGATGTCGGGCAGCACCTCCATGCCGTGAGGATGACACGCATAGGGTTGTCCGGTGAGCGAGACGACGACCGGCACCGGCACGGTGCTGCGCGTCCCGGCGTTCCGACGCCTCTGGCTCGGCCTCGGGTTGTCCAGCCTGGGCGACTGGCTCGGCCTGCTCGCCCTCACCGCGATGGCCAACCAGCTCGTCGAGGGGTACGCCGCGAAGAACTACGCGATCGCCGGGGTGCTGTTCCTGCGGGTCCTGCCCGCGATCGTGATCGGCCCGCTGGCGGGGTACGTCGCCGACCGGCTGGACCGCAAGAACACCCTGGTCTGGGGCGACTACGTCCGTGGAGCCTTGTTCCTGACCATCCCGATCGTCGGCACGCTGTGGTGGGTCTTCGTGGTCACGGTGCTGGTCGAGGCGGTGAGCCTGGTCTGGGGGCCGGCCAAGGACGCCACCGTGCCCAACCTCGTGTCGCGGGAGCAGCTCGAGGAGGCCAACCAGATCAGCCTGGCCACGACGTACGGGTCTGCGGTCCCGGCCGCGGCGCTGTTCTCCCTGCTCACCGTGCTCGACCGGGTGCTGCCCGGCCTGATGGGGGTCTTCCCGCGCGGGGCCGTCGACGTCGCGCTCTACTCGAACGGGCTGTCCTTCGTGGTCTCCGGGGTGGTCATCGCGACCCTGAGGGGGATCCCGCGCGGCCCCGCCGACGTGCACGGCGAGGGCTCGATGGTCGCCGCGATCCTCCAGGGCTGGACCTACGTCGCCCGGACCCGCCTGGTCCGTGGCCTGGTCGTCGGCATGGTCGGTGCGTTCGCGGCCGGCGGGGTCGTGGTCGGGCTGGCCCGGACGTACGTCGCCGACCTGGGCGGCGGTGACGCGGGGTACGGCGTGGTGTTCGGCGCGGTCTTCGTCGGGATGGCCCTGGGGCTGTGGCGGGGCCCCCGGCTGCTGGACCGGGTCAGCCGTCGCCGGGTCTTCGGGGCGGCGCTGACCGGCTGCGGGCTGGCGCTGTTCCCGCTGGCCCTGGTGCCGCACCTGGAGGTCGTGGCCGCCCTGGCCGTGGTGGTCGGCTTCCTGGCCGGTGCCGCCTGGATCACCGGGATGACCCTGCTCGGCCTGGAGGTGCCCGACGAGGTGCGCGGGCGGACCTTCGCCTTCGTCGGCTCCGCGGTGCGCCTGGCCCTGGCCCTGGTGCTGGCCGTGGCCCCGCTGCTGGCCGGGGTGATCGGCGTGGTCAGCTTCGGTCCGGACAACTCCGCGGGCGGCGCGCTGTTCCACTACCGGGGCGCCGCGGTGACCATCGCGCTGGCCGCGGTGCTGATGACCGTTGTCGGTGTGCTCTCCTATCGTCAGATGGACGACCACGAAGGACCTTCCCTGTTGAGCGACCTCGGACAGACCCTGCGCCTCACCGCCGGCCGCACCGGCCCGGGGCAGTACGCCGCCACCGGCGTGTTCGTCGCGCTCGAGGGCGGTGAGGGGGCCGGCAAGTCGACCCAGTCGCGGCGGCTGCAGGCCTGGCTGACCGCCGAGGGGTACGCCGTGCTGCTCACGCACGAGCCCGGGGACACCGAGATCGGTCAGACCCTGCGCCGGATCGTGCTCGACCCGGAGACCGGGACCATGTCGGACCGCACCGAGACCTTGCTGTACGCCGCGGACAAGGCCGAGCACGTCGACCGCGTGGTCGCCCCGGCGCTGTCCCGCGGGACGGTGGTGGTCACCGACCGCTACGTCGACTCCACGCTGGCCTACCAGGGCGCCGGGCGCGACCTGGCCGACGCCGAGGTCGAGCGGATCGCCCGCTGGGCCACCGGCGACCTGCGTCCCCACCTGACCGTGCTGCTCGACCTCGAGCCGCAGGCCGGGCTGACCCGCTTCGAGGGCCGGGACCGGATCGAGGGGGAGTCGCTGGAGTTCCACGAACGGGTCCGCGCGATGTTCCTCCGGCTCGCCCACGCCCAGCCCGAGCACTACCTGGTCGTCGACGCCCGCCTGCCGGTCGAGGAGATCGAGGCCCTGGTCCGGGCCCGCGTCGAGCCGTTGCTGGCCCAGGCCGTCCGGGTCCCGGTCGCCGGCGACCCCGGGGAGCGCCGATGAGCGTCTGGGACAGCCTGGTCGGCCAGCAGCCCGTCGTGGACCTGCTGCGGGCCGCGGCGCAGGGCAAGGGGATGACCCACGCCTGGCTGCTCACCGGACCGCCCGGCTCCGGCCGGTCGAACGCCGCGATCGCTTTCGCCGCCGCGCTGCAGTGCGAGCGGGACGGGGTGCGGGGTGCGGCGAGTGCGGTCCGTGCCGCACGGCGCTGGCCGGGTCCCACCCCGACGTACGCGTCCACCAGCCGCAGGGCAACCAGATCCGGGTCGACCAGGCCCGCCAGTGGGTGGCCAAGGCCGCGCTGCGGCCCGCGACCGGGCGCTACCAGGTCACCGTGGTCGAGGACGCCGACCGGCTCAACGACTCCTCCGGCAACGCGCTGCTCAAGGCCATCGAGGAGCCGACCCCGCGGACGGTGTGGGTGCTCTGCGCCCCGCACCCCGAGGACGTGCTGCAGACCATCCGGTCGCGGACCCGGCACGTCAGCCTGGCCACCCCGAGGACCGAGGACGTCGCCGGCTTCCTGGTCGACCGGTTCGACGTCGCCCCGGCGATGGCCGCGCACGCCGCGCGAGCGAGCCAGGGGCACATCGGCCGGGCCAAGGCGCTGGCGCTGGAGGAGGACACCCGGCAGCGCCGCCGCGAGGTGGTCAGCCTGCCGCCACGCCTGACCTCGCTGGGTGACTGCATGGTGGCCGCGGCCAACATCGTCGACATCGCCAACGGCGAGGCCACCGCGAACACCGAGAAGTCCACGGAGAAGGAGACCGCCGACCTCGAGATGCTCTACGGCACCGAGCGGCGCGGCAAGGGGATGCAGTCGGTCCGCGCGGCGTACGCCGACCTGGCCACCCAGCAGAAGAACCGGTTCAAGCGCCAGGTCCTCGACGCCGTGGACCGGTCGCTGACCGAGATGCTGTCGGTCTACCGCGACGTGCTGGTGCTGCAGACCGCGGCCGGCCGGCACCTGGTCAACGAGGAGCAGCGCCGCGAGATCGAGGAGCTGGCCCGGCGTACGACGCCCGAGGACACCGTGCGCCGCATCGACGCGGTCGGCGTGGCCCGGGAGCAGATGCTGGAGTTCAACGTCCCGCCGCTGCTGGCCCTGGAGTCGATGATGGTCACGCTGAGGGTCCGGTGAGGCGCCCGGTCCGGCTGGTGGCCGCAACGCTGGTCGGGACGCTGCTCCTCGGCGGCTGCTCGGCTGTTCTCCTCCGACGGCCCGACGCTGGACGCCGTGCCGCTGGACCCGGCGACGACACCGAGCCCGGGTGACCCGGCCCTGGCGAGGTTCGACGACCAGAAGCTGGCGTGGCGGGACTGCCGCGACACGATGCGCTGCGCGAAGCTGACCGTGCCGCTGGACTACGCCGACCCCACGGGGGCCACGATCGAGCTGTCGTTGCTGTCGGTCCCGTCCACCGACGCCGACCAAGGCTCGGCTCCCTGGTGGTCAATCCCGGCGGGCCCGGGGCGTCCGGGGTCGACTACGCCGCGAACGCCGAGACGTACTTCGGCGCGGAGGTGCGCGCGGCGTACGACATCGTCGGGTTCGACCCGCGAGGGGTCGGGGCCAGCGCGCCGGTGGACTGTCTCTCCGACGACCGGCTGGACGCGATGATCGCTGCCGACCCTGACCCGGACACCGCCCGAAGCCGCGAGGGGCTCCGGCTGCTCGGCGAGCTCGGGCAGGGCTGCCTGGACAAGAGCGGCGACCTGGCCCGGCACGTGTCGACCGAGGAGGCCGCGCGCGACATGGACGTGCTGCGGGCGGCGCTGGGGGAGAAGCAGCTGACCTACTTCGGGGCGTCGTACGGGACGTTCCTGGGGGCGACGTACGCCGACCTGTTCCCGAGCCGGGTCGGCCGGATGGTGCTGGACGGGGCCGTGGACCCCGCGCTGGGGCAGGTGGCCCAGGGCCTGGCGCACGCGAAGAGCTTCGAGACCGCCCTGCGGGCGTACGTGTCGGACTGCGTCGACGGGCGGCTGCTACCTCGGCGACGACGTCGACGATGGCGATGGGTCAGATCCGGACGTTCCTCGACGCGGCGGACGCGAAGCCCGTGCCGGCCACGGGTCCGCGCGACTCTGACCGAGGGGCTGGCGGTGCTGGGCATCTGGCTGCCGTTGTACAGCCGGGCGTCGTGGCTGGCGCTGGACCAGGGGCTGGAGGCGGCGCTGCAGGGTGACGGCACGCTGCTGCTGAACTTCGCCGACCAGTACGTCGGGCGCGGGGCGGACGGCTACTCCGACAACTCCAGCGAGGCGATCTACGCCGTCACCTGCCTGGACTACGACGAGTCGATCAGGCTCAAGGACGTACGCCGGCTGGAGCCCCGGTTCGAGAAGGCCTCCCCCACCTTCGGCCGGATCTTCGCCTTCGGCACCGCAGCCTGCGACCGCGTGGCCCGTGCAGACCGGCAAGAAGCCGCATGCGCTGCACGCGAAGGGGGCCGCGCCGATCCTGGTCACCGGCACCTCGCGCGACCCCGCCACGCCGCTGGCCTGGGCCCAGGCGCTGGCCCGCCAGCTCGAGTCCGGGGTGCTGGTCACCCGCGACGGCGACGGCCACACGGCGTACCTGGCGGGGAGCACGTGCGTCGACGACACCCTCGAGGCGTACCTCGTCTCGGGCACGGTGCCCGCCGCCGACGTGGCCTGCTGAGCCCTGTTTTCACCGCCGGGGCGGGTGGCCCCTATACTCGTCCGGCGTGGCCGAGCCGGGGGATCCCCGACCTCGACCACGAGGCCGCCTTAGCTCAGTCGGTAGAGCGATTCACTCGTAATGAATAGGTCGTCGGTTCGATTCCGACAGGCGGCTCCACCGCAAGCTTCTGACCTGCAGGTTTGTCTTTCAGCGACGGCCGGGTCACCGACGCTAGACCCTCCAACGCCAGTTTTGCGCTAGAATTGAACTGTGTCAGGCGGGTCTCACAGGGTCGTCGAGACGGCTTGCCTAGCCCAGTATGCGTGACTCTTTCGAACAGGGATCGTGCGATCGCGGGCTCACAGGAAGAACTCGTCGAGGAGGTCACGAACGTCCGGGGCGACCTTTCGGCGACCCGTGTAGTGACGGAAGGTCACCGAGGGGTCGCTGTGCCCGAGAAGGTCGCGCGCGGCGTCGAGGCCGCGTTGATGTGCGACCAGCGTGCCGACGGACCGGCGGAGGGTGTGCGGGCTGATGCCCCGGAGCAGAGAATCATGCTCGTCGCGGTGCGCAGCCGGGTCCTGATGTTCGCGGGCCATAGCCACGTCCCGTTAGCGCTGACAAAGAGCGGGATCGCTCGGATCGCCCTCTCTGCCCGCAAGTCGCCGTCGGATGACGCTGACCACGGCGTCCGGCAGAGGAATGGTTCGATCACGTCGCGACTTGGTCTCGGGCTGGCGATGAAGGACCTTGACGTAGCCGGCTCGTGGTTCGACCAGAGTCCCGCAGATGTGGACCACGGGAGGTTCGCAGGCCAGATCGAGGTCGATGCGACGTACCGCTAGACACTCCCCGATGCGGACGCCGGTCCCCAGGGCGAAGTCGACGACATCAGCCAGGTCACGGTTGGGCGGTCGACCACCCAAGCGCTTGCCTCGGTCGTCGACGCGCGGCACCTCGATCCGTTGGCGCAGGATCAGGCGCAGGTGACGGACCAGCCGCACATCGAGGAACTGGATCTCGTGCGACTCCCGTGCGGTCGGCTCGACGTCGCGCATGGGGTTGGAGTCGATGATTCCCCGCCGCACCGCGAAGCTCAGCATCTGAGCCAGGACGGTCCGGGCTTGGGCCGTGCTCCTCGACGTCGTCGAGCTCTGCCAGGGACTCGTCGAGGATCGCGGTGGTGACCTCGGAGAGTCGCAGATCGCCCGAAAGTCGGGACGACCACGTGCGTGATCGCGGACTCGTAGGCCTTGAGCGTCCCCGGTGAGAGAGTCCGCTTGACCCGTCTGCGTCGCTTCGTGTCCTCGCGTGTGCTGTCGTCGATACCGCGCGATCTCACCGCAAGCCAGGTCTCGGCCAAGTCCCGCATGCTGGTCCCTGAGCCCATGGTGCGTGCTGTTGTGCGCTGCCGGCAGACGGAGTCGGCCCGGGCTTGCGCCGCTCGCTCCGCGGCGCCCCTTGTCCGCCGGGTCAGGCGGATGTCGACCAACCGACCTTCGGGCGTTCTCGCCTGGACCCGGGCCTGATATCCCCCCTCGGGGTTCGCTTGGACGCTGAGTCGGCCGTGCGATCCAGGGGGGATCCGATCGCGAGCCATCAGCTGTCCATCCAGTGCTTTCCGTCGCGCGCCATCTCGGCGAGCCAGTCATCAACATCGGACAGCCGGTACCGGACGTGTCGTCCCAGGTGGAGCGGGACGGGCCCGAGGCGCTTGCTCCGCCAGATCATCTCGACTGTGCCGTCAGCGGTCTTCGGGACCGCTGTCGCCTGGCCGGCAAGGACAGCACGGGCGGCGTTCTCGGCGTCGATGGTGTCGGACTTACCGCGCAGACGTCGGTCGCGCCGGTCCGTGCGGACGACCTCGATGGCGCCGATGTCGCGACGGCGGACGGCGCTGGCCAAGCCGGCTCCGTAGGAGCCGGTCCCTTCGATGCCGAAGGTGAGTTTGCCGCCGAACCTGATGGCCAGTCGATCAGCTGCGTGTAGCCGCCGGAGTCGGCGACGAACGATCGGCTTTCCAGGGAAGCGCCGAGTTCGTCGATGCGAACGCGACGTGGATGTGTTTGTGGTGTCGACCCCGATGACGACTCGACGCGTCGTGGGGTCCTGCATGCTCGTGATGTTCTGCTCCAACTTCCGTCCGAAGGGACCGGGCGAGTGACACTGGCCGGCCGGGTGGACGGGACTGTGACGAGACTGATGAATCAGGCTCCTATGAGGTCACGCCCGCCCGGCCAGCACCAGTTGTAGTGCACCGCCAGGCAGACGACAGATCAACAGCCAGGACACCCACACTTCGGGGTCAGTCATAAGCAAGAGTCAGGCCGCCTGCCGGAGCCCACATCTCACAGTCGTAGGCGTCGCCGACGGAGCCGATCGAGGGCCGGATCTCCTCGAGCGCGAGGTGCTCGGTCAGCCTCAGCGAGGTGTATTGAGACCCGGCGTCCGAGTGATGGATCAGCTCGCCCGGCTGCGTGGGATGACCCTCGCGACCGCGTTGCCACAGCGCCATCCGCAGCGGGATCATCACCAGGTC
Source organism: uncultured Actinomycetota bacterium (assembly GCA_963843825.1). Taxonomy (GTDB): domain Bacteria; phylum Actinomycetota; class Actinomycetes; order Propionibacteriales; family Nocardioidaceae; genus Marmoricola_A. The sequence goes on along the minus strand of CAWJLZ010000022.1, from coordinate 306,426 downwards.
GGTCTGCTTGTTCGTCGCGGCGTGCCAGGCCACGATCCGTTGGGCGTAGACGTCGACGATGAACGCGACGTAGGTGAACCCGGCCCACGTCCTGACGTAGGTGAAGTCGGTGACCCAGGTCCGGTCCGGCGCCGGTGCGGTGAAGTCGCGATCCAGGAGGTCCCCGGCCCGGGTGCCGTCCTTGGCCGGGATCGTGGTCCGCATACCCTTGTCGCGCCGCACCCCGGCCAGCCCCAGCGTGCGCATCGCCCGGTCCACGCTGCCGGCTGAGGCATCAGGCATGGCGGTGCGGCGTAGGTAGGCCGTCATCTTGCGGCGCCCGTAGAGACCCTCGGGGGCCAGCTTGCGCACCAGCACCCCCTCGGAGGTCGTCCTTGGTCGTCCAGGCGATGTCGCGCACCGCGTCGACGACCAAGGCGTCGCTTACGGTCCGAACCGCGACAACTCGACCTGCTCGCTTCCAGTTGCGGTAGGTCCGCGCGGCGATCTGGCAGCCCTGCTCACGCAGGACCCGACAGATCGACTCGACCGCGTGGCCCTCGGCTCTCATGGTGTCGATGAAACCCATGATCAACGGTTGCGGGGGTCGAGTTCCCCGGCGAAGAAAGTCGTTGCCCGACGCAGGATGTCAACGTCCTCACGAAGCCGACGGTTCTCGGCCTTCAGCGCTTTGATCTCAGCCAGCTCCTCACTCGAGGCCCCGGGACGTTGGCCGCCGTCGATCTGGGACTGCAGCACCCAGCGACGCACCGACTCCTTGCCCACCCCGAGCTGCTTGGCCACGACCGCCGCAGCGGCCGTGAGCGAGGAGTACTCGCCCTGGTGCTCATTGACCAGACGCACAGCTCAAGCCTTCAACTCCTCATCGATCTTCTTCGGCATGGTGCTCATCCTCCTGGACTCAAACAGGAGCGGCATCAAACCTGGGGCGCTTCAATTCGGTAAGCGCCGGCGTCCCGGCCGCCCTAGTCGAGATCATCATGCTAGGTCGGACCCTGAAGAGGCGTGCCGAGGACGTGCTGGCCTACTTCGACCGGCCCGGTACGTCCAACGGGCCCACCGAGGCGATCAACGGCCGACTCGAACACCTCCGTGGCTCCGCCCTCGGGTTCCGCAACCTCACCAACTACATCGCCAGGAGCCTGCTCAAGACCGGAGGATTCAGACCGCAACTACACCCTGGATTCGGATGAGCCTGAAAAGCCGCATTACGCTGATAGCTCCGTCTCGTCCGGATGTGTCAGCGACACCTGCTCGTTTAGCATATTGAACATTTCGCCCGAGCCCACTGGTGGGGAGAAGTGAAATCCCTGACCGGTCGTACATCCTTGGCGCCGTAGCATGAGCATCTCCTCGGCCAGCTCGATTCCCTCCGCAACCGTCTCGAGTTGCATCGTCTGCCCGAGCCGGACGATCGTGCTGACCAGAGCGGTGTCCCCGCCCAGGCGAATTTGCTCGATGAAGCTGCGGTCGATTTTGAAAATATCAACCGGAAATCGATGCAAATAGCTCAAGGAAGAGTAGCCGGTACCAAAGTCGTCGATCGCAAACTTGACTCCAATGTTCCGAAGTCTCTCTAGGTTGGTACGAATCTCGTCGGAATTCTCCATAAGCACGCTCTCGGTCATCTCAAGGGTCAAGTGTCGAGGCGACAAGCCGGTATCCATGAGCACTTTATTGACTTGATCGAAGAGCGTGACGTCTGGCAGCTGGCGAGCAGACAGGTTGACACTTATTTAAGGTCGTGAAGTTCGGGCGCTGATTGCTGCCAGTGGACCGTCTGCTCACAGGCCTGACGAAGCACCCACATTCCGAGGGGTCGGATGAGACCGGTTGCCTCGGCAATGGGGATGAACGTTACTGGCGCGATCAGCCCGCGTTCAGGGTGCATCCAACGGACAAGTGCTTCCGATCCTGTGATCTCACCGGTTCGAAGATCAATGAGTGGTTGGTAGTGAACGATGAACTCGTGGCGCTCCAAACCAAGCCGCAGATCGGACTCGAGTTGCACACGCTCGACGAGATTCGCGTGCATCTCTGGGTCGTACAACGCGTAAGTGCACGACTGGATCGATTTGGCTTGATACATCGCAAGGTCGGCGTTACGCAAAAGCTGCTCTGCAGATTCCTGGCTCCCGGCCTCTTGGACTGCGATCCCCACACTCACCGAGACGTGGACGGCGTCACCAGAATCGAGCACGAAAGGAGTAGCGAGAGATTCTTCGATTCGCTTGGCCAGACTTTTCGCCCCTGCGCCGTCGGACGAGTCATCGATCAAAATGGCGAATTCGTCGCCGCCGAATCGAGCAACGGTGTCGCCGGGCCTGACCTGGACTCGAAGTTGCTGAGCGACTTGCACTAGCAACTCGTCTCCACTGCTGTGCCCCAGCGTATCGTTGATCTCCTTGAAGCCGTCGAGATCAAGAAACAAGACAGCAACAACGCCGTCGGAAGTGGACCGCCGGACAAGTGCGTGCCCTAACCGGTCACGAAACAGCGCCCGATTAGCCAACCCCGTGAGCGAGTCGTGAAATGCCTGATGGAGGAGTTCGGCCTCTAATGATGTCCTATCTGTCACGTCGCGGCTGTTGAGCACAAGGCCCTTGACGTGGTCGTTGTGCAAGAGGTTCGTGATGGTGAGTTCGACATTTCGAACCTCGCCGTTGGCATGATGCCACGTGGTGCGCAGAGCGTGTGTTCGCAACGGCTCGCCTCCTGCGTAAGCGAGACCGTTCAGCAGCTCATCGGCGGCACGAGGCTCCAGAAGGTCCGTCAGCAGCGAACCCTCCAGTCGTTCGGGCTCATAACCCAACATGCGCTGAATGGACTCACTCTGATAAGTTACGCGTGCATCGGCGTTTACTACTGTCACGACGTCGGAACTGTGCTGAACGAGCGCCGCAAACCTCTCACGACTACCCGCGAGCTCGCTCGTTCGCTCGGCTACTCGGTGCTCCAAGTGTTCGGTCAGATAGCGATTCTCACGAAGGGTGAGGACCTGCCGCGTGACGAGCAAGACCATGATGATTGTTCGGACCCAAGAGATGAAGGGGTCGGGGTAACCCGTGCGCACGAACTCAGCCACTGAGGTGGCGAGGGCGATCCCCACGGCAACCGAGGGAAACAAAGTACCCATCGGCGCCTTGAGGTCGACGACGAGGTCATCGTTTCCGTCCGTTGTGCTAGCGGGCCGGACGGCGGCCAACAACATGAGCGAATAGCCCACGAACCAGCCGATGTCGATACCGTTCCCCGAAGAATACTTGCCTAGTGCAGTCAGGTAGCTGAACCCGGAGTCGGCCACTGCGAAGGCCACAAGGCCAACGGCCACGAGGGGCAGTGACATGGGAAGCCGCTCGAAACCTTGTCGGATGCGGAGTGCCGTATAGATGACGATCGTGATGAGGACCACGTCGCCCACTGGGTAGGCGAGGGAGATGACTTGCGCCCAAAGTTCACTGTCACTACCGGCGCGGAAGATTTGCTTCAGTACCAAGATCCAACTACAGACCATCAGTGAGGCCGCGACGGTCAGGCCGTCGATGATGGTCCGCAGTCTTCCCGCAAGGGTGGGGGCCGCGACTGGCAAGGTCAAGAGCGCGGCCGCGGCGAGGGGCACCATCGCCAAGTACCCGATATCAGCCGGTGAGGGAAACGGGACAGCTTGCCCCAGAACCGACTCATACCACGTCCAGACGGTCTGGCCTACACCCCAGCTGAGGGCAGCACTTCCGAGCAATCGCCAGAACCTGCAAACCGACGGATGGCAGCGCCGCGCCCGAACCAAGGCTCCTAGCCCCGCCGCCAGCGAGGACACCACCAACCCGGCGTTCGAGACCACCTTGGCTCGCACCGGGTCATGGGCGATGACGATCATAGTGACGGCCCAAGCCACGGTGATCGTGACGATGGTGATGGTCGCGATGACGTGTCGGCGTCCAGTCAGTCTGCTCATCGCACCAGTGTGCCGCCGTGGAAGCCTCGCCGTCACAAACCAGCTGTTTTCGGACTTACTGCGCATGTGGTGACCTGTCCGCTCTACTTGGGGTCACACCGCACCGACAGGACAAGGGCAGTTCTCCCATGACGACGACCGCTGAACCGAACGCGACTTCGATCACCACGCTCCCATCGTGCTGGCCGGCCAGCCTTTCCCCGGCTAACTTGAGGGCCGTCCAAATACCAACCCCGTTCCTGCTGACCGACCTCGAGCTCGTCCGCCACCAACTGGCCGCGTTTCGGGCCGCGATGCCGCGCGTGAACCCGTTCTACGCTGTCAAGTGCAACTCGAGCACTGAGGTGCTGCAAACGCTGGCTCGATCCGGCGCGGGCTTCGAAGTGGCGTCCTTGGGCGAACTTCGGCTCTTGGAGGCGGCCGGCGTTCACCCACTAGGCGTGCTATACAGCAATACAGTCAAGCCCGCCGCGCACATCCGAGCGGCGGCTGAGTCGGGCGTGTGGAGGTTTGCCTTTGACTCCGAGTCCGAACTTCGAAAGATCTCGAGAAACGCACCAGGCAGTTCGGTTTACGTTCGGGTTCGCGTCGACGACAGCAGTAGGGTTTTTCCCTTGTCACGCAAATTTGGGGCCGAGGCCCACGAGGCGCGAGCCCTGCTCAGCGTGGCCCGCAGCCTTGGCCTCGTCCCATACGGGATCACTTTCCACGTTGGGTCGCAATGCACCTCGACCTCAGCGTGGGTTCAGGCTCTGGCATCGGTCGGTCGGCTGATGCGCCAACTTCAACACGACGACATCCGCATCGTGATGCTTGATCTCGGGGGTGGGTTCCCTGCTCAGTACGGCGATCAGGTCCCTTCCATTCGGCAGGTTGGCGCAGTAGTGGAGCGCTCCCTAGGTGAGTTGCTGCCCTACGTCCCACAACTCGTTGCTGCTGAACCCGGACGCCACCTGATTGCTGAGACGGCCGTTATGGTCGCGACAATCCTCAGTCGCGAGGTCCGGGCTGGCGAGGATTGGCTATATCTAGACGTCGGAGCATACAACGGCTTGATGGAGACTCAACAGACCGTGGGTCAGTGGCGTTTCCCAATGTGGACATCAAGGACCGACCATGCAGTGGTCGAGCAGATCCCGTACACAATCACCGGGCCAAGTTGCGACAGTTCCGACACGATGTTTTACGGCGTTCGTCTGCCCGCCACGTTGTCAGAAGGAGATCAGATTTACATCGCCTCGACGGGCGCATATACCTTGAGTTACGCCTCGCACTTTAACGGATTCCCCCCTCCGCAACCACTCTTCATAAACGGATAAGTACATGACCGTCTCCACGAGACGATTCAGGCACTTGATGCTGGCCGGCGTCTCCGATTCATTCTGTTTATCCTTTGGCTGGACAGTGATCATGATCCAACTGGCAGAGTCCGATGGGTTAGGCGTGGCAGGACTGGTGAGCGCGGCCATGCTGCTAGGGATTGCCTTGTCAGCACCCGTAGCAACTTTCGCCGCTGCTCGGATGTCCGGCCGGCGGCTGCTTCGCTCTGCGGCCTCGGTCGAGGCACTCTTGCGCGTCCTGATGTTTGCCTGTTTGGTCGCTCAGGTCGCCACCGCCGTGCTGGTCGCCTGCGTCATCGTCCTGAACGTGATCGCCTGGACCGGTTATGCCGCTATGCGTGCCGAAGTCGCGGCGGTGAGTCCTGGGTCTGGCGCGCTCACCTGGTACGCCACATCAGTCGCAGCCATTGAAGCCTTCGCGGCCGCAGCTGCAGCACTGATGAGCGCTGCACTCGACCTCGACTTGCCACTGGCAATGGTTGTTGTCGTGGTCGTATACGTGTCGGGCCTGATTCCCACTTTTATCGTCGCCCGATATTCTGACGTCCCGCGAGCGGAACGAATCGGACTTTCGAGGGATCGAACCACATCAGAAGCCTTGTTAACTCCACCGATCATTTACGGCGCTCTCCTGATGCTGATTTCATCGTCCCCGACGATCCTAGCGGTGGGATTGGCTACACAACTTCATGGTCCATCCTCCGTCGCGGTGATCGCCGCGGCTTTCACCATAGGATCGCTGCTGGCGCCGCTACTTTCACGCTGGAGCCAGCGCAACTTTATTCAAGGTCCCCGGCTTTGGCTGTTGCTGGCCGCGGGAGCCGTAGCGGGTTGGATTCTGGCTCCCCTGAACGTCATGATGATGGCAGCAGCTCAGGTCGCCTCGGGCCTCTTCATGACCAGTTTAGAGGGATTGTTGGACGCTGACACCGTGCGTCGAACCCGGCATGGGGTCACTGGCGCGCTAGCTCGGGGCTCCGCCACCCGCGCCGTGGGCTCCGCCGGGTCTACTGCGGTGCTGCCTCTCCTCGTGGCGGGAGTCGGGCTGAGCGGTGCAGCACTCGGTCTGACGTGCCTCTTGCTGGCAGGCGCCGTCTTTGCTGGCGTCAGGTCTCCCTTTGTGCGGGGGTGCGGTCGTGTACGAGGCGGAACCCGCCAGCATGGGGTGAACCTGATTTTCACAGTTGAGGGTGGGGACTGCTGCACGGATAGGTGACATCTGATCTGTGGTGCTGAGGAGCACCACTGGAAGGATGTACACCGTGCCGAAGCCCTACCCCAGGGAGTTCCGCGACGACGTGGTTCGTGTCGCGAGGAACCGTGAGCCGTGTCAGCTGCTCAAGACGATCGCTGCTGACTTCGGGATCAGCGTGTCGTGTCTGACCGGCTGGATAAAGAGCGCCGATGTCGAGGACGGGACCAAGCCCGGGACAACGATCGCCGACAACGCCGAGCTGCGTGAGGCCCGAAAGCGGATCCGGCTCCTCGAGCAGGAGAACGAGGTCTTACGCCGTGCCGCGGCGTATCTGTCGCAGGCGAACCTGCCGGGAAAATGATGTACCCGCTCGTCCGCGAGCTGGCTGCCAAGGACACCCCGATCAGGGTGCCCGTGACGGTGACGTGCCGGGTACTGAAGATCGCTCGCCAGCCCTACTACCGTTGGCTGCTCTGCCCGGTCACCGACGCCGACCTGACCGAGGCCTACCGCGCCAACGCTCTGTTCGACGCCCACCACGACGACCCTCAGTTCGGCTACCGGTTCCTGCTCGACGAGGCCCATGAGGCAGGCGAGTCGATGGCCGCGCGCACCGCGTGGCAGATCTGCTCGAGCAACGGCTGGTGGAGCGCGTTCGGCAAACCCAAGCGCGGCAAGGCCACGAAGCCTAGCCCGCCGGTCCACGACGACCTGTGTGCGGTCACCGACAAGCACGGCGTGATCCGTCACGAGTTCAACGCCGCCGCGCCTAACGAGCTGTGGCTCACCGACATCACCGAGCACCGCACCGGTGAGGGCAAGCTCTACCTGTGTGCGATCAAGGACGTCTACTCCAACCGGATCGTCGGCTACTCGATCGACTCGCGCATGAAATCACGCCTGGCCGTTGCTGCGCTCAACAACGCCGTCGCCAGGCGCGGTGACGTCGCCGGCTGCATGGTCCACTCCGACAGAGGATCGTAAGGCGAATTCAACCGGTCGTCGCAACACCTTGATCACGGAGGTGTGTGGTGGCGAGTTCGAGGAAGCCGTGGCCGGAGCGTCTGGCCGGTGCGCGGCGGCAATGGGCAGCGGACAGGGCGCTGCGGCCGGCGATGCGATCACCAGGCCGTCCGGAACCATCGCGGGCCGTGCAGCGTGACTTCTGGCGGCTGATCGCGACCGGGATCACGACTGTCGAGGCCGCTCACGAGGTCGGAGTGTCGTGGCCTGTCGCGAGCCGATGGTTTCGACACGCTGGCGGGATGACGCCGCTGAGCCTGGACGAGCCCACGGGCAGGTATCTGTCGTTCGCCGAGCGTGAGGAGATCGCGCTGCTCAAGGCACAGGACAAGGGCGTGCGTGAGATCGCTCGCGAGATCGGCCGCGACCCGGGCACGGTGTCACGCGAGTTGCGACGCAATGCAGCGACCCGGAGCGGCAAGCAGGTCTACCGGGCCGTGGTGGCACAGTGGAAGGCCCAGCAGGTAGCGAAACGCCCGAAGACGGCGAAGCTCGTCGACAACGAGCGGCTGCGCGAGTACGTCCAAGACCGGCTCGGCGGCAACGTGCGCCGCCCCGATGGCACGGTCGTGCGGGGTCCGACGCCGCCGCCGTGGAAGGGCCTGAACAAACCCCATCGTCAAGACCGGCGGTGGTCGACGGCGTGGAGCCCAGAGCAGATCGCACAGCGCCTGGAGGTGGAGTTCCCTGATGATGAGTCCATGCGCATCAGCCACGAGGCGATCTACCAGTCGCTGTTCATCGAGCCGTGGTGCGCTCAAGCGCGAGCTGGTCACCTGTCTGCGCACCGGTCGAGCCTTGCGGGAGCCCCGGGCCCGGTCCCGCAACAAGCCCCAGGGTCACGTCACTACCGATGTGGTGCTCAGCGAACGTCCCGCGGAGGCGAAGGACCGCGCGGTTCCCGGTCACTGGGAAGGCGATCTGATCATCGGGACAGGCAGGTCGGCGATCGGCACGCTGGTCGAGCGCAGCAGCCGCTCGACGCTCTTGGTCCACCTGCCGCGCATGGAGGGATGGGGCGAGAAGCCGTATGTCAAGAACGGCCCATCGCTCGGCGGTTACGGGGCCGTCGCGATGAACGCCGCGCTGACGACGTCGATGACCACGTTGCCCAAGCAGCTGCGCAAGACCCTGACGTGGGATCGCGGCAAGGAGCTCTCAGGTCATGCGCTGTTCGCGCGAAGACCGGCACCAACGTCTTCTTCGCCGACCCGCACTCACCGTGGCAGCGGCCGACCAACGAGAACACCAACGGCCTACTACGGCAGTACTTCCCCAAGGGCACCGACCTGTCCCGCTGGTCCGCCGAGGACCTCGAGGCCGTCGCCCACGCGCTCAACAACAGGCCCCGCAAGATCCTCGACTGGAAGACCCCAGCTGAGGTGTTCGAAGAGCAACTACGCTCGTTTCAACAACCCGGTGTTGCATCGACCAGTTGAACTCGCCCAGTCACCTATCACCCGCTTGAACAACCTGGCTGGGCATCACACCTAGCTGCAGGTCTCCGACCGGTCCGCCGCGGTCGCCAAGGCCGGGAGGCCGGACTCGCCTGACCGAGCCGAACCGCCCCGACGGAGGTCGCCGACGGCGTCCAACAGGCGATCCGGAACCGCGTCCGGGAGAGGCCATGCGGCACCCACATCCACCCACTATCCTTGAGCGGGACGGTCATCCGCCTCTCGTACCGCCTGATGCGACCGTCCTCGGTCGGACGGTCGCAGGAGCCACCCGTGACCAGCAGCAACCCAGCGCGCACGGCGGCCACGCTTCCCTGGCGGGTCGTCGCAGTGCTGCTCATCGGCTTGTTCGTGGCGGTGGACCTCATGCTCGGCCACCAGATCAGCGGCGTCTACGCAGCGGGGGCCGTCCTCGCCGCGATCAACGAGGGCGCGCGGCGTACGGCGTGCGTCGCCACCCTGGCGGTGCTTGCGGCCTTCGCCTCCGGGACATGGAACGACAATCTCGGGGAGACCGAGTGGGCGATCCGGCTGGCCGGTTGTGCCCTGGTGGGGGGCCTTGCAGTCGTGGCCGCTGAGGTCAACCACCGGCAGCGCCAGCGACTGGAGCGGACCACCGTGCTCGCCCAGCGCATGTTCGACGCCTTGGCGGTCGAGCTGACCGGGGCCCGGACGGTCAAGCAGGTGGCCGACGGCTTCGTGGGTCGCGCCGTGAGCGCGCTGGGCGCCACCTCGGCGATGGTTCTCTCGCTCGACGCAGACGACGTCTTGCGGTCCGTCACGTGGCACGCCCGGGGAGGGGATGGCGCTGACCAGCACCAGGAGGTGCCACTATCCAGCCATCTTCCAGGCGCGGTGGCGGCCCGGGAGAGGAGCGACCTGCACTACCGGTCGGTGAAGGAGATCGTGGCCGCTTTCCCTGACCTGGCGGGTTACTACCCGACCGACCGAAGCCTCCACCTGCTGCCCCTGCATCGCGACGGGACCATTCACGGACTGCTGGCCCTGACCTTCCCGCCGCACCTGTTCACACCGGCGGAGGACGGCTTCCTTCACGCCCTCGCGGGGGCGCTGACCAGTGCGGTGAGACGCGCCGACGAACTGCAGGGGTACGACGCCGCGACCCAACGCACGGCGCTGCTGGCCGAGGCATCAATGACCATGTCTCGCAGCCTCGACATGGAAACGACGATCGCGGAGGTCGGCAGGTTGCTGGTGCCCCGTTTCGCCGACTGGTGCTCGTTGCAACTGCTGCGTGGCGACCAGCTCGAGACGGTCCACGTCCAGCACCGCGACCCGGAGACCACCGAGTGGGCACGCTCCCAGGGCGATGCCTTCCCGACCCGCATGGACGCTTCCATCGGCGGTCCGAACGTCGTCCGAACCGGGCGTAGTGAGCTCTATCCCTTCATCCCCGCCGAGGTCGTGGCGGCGGCCGCCCATAACGAGGAGCACCTGGCGCTACTGCGGCGCCTCGGCTTCACCAGTGCGATCTTGGCGCCCCTGACCGGCCGCCACGGCGTGATGGGCGTGCTGACGCTCATCTACGCGGAGTCGGGCCGCCGTTACCACGAGGAGGACGTCGCCTTCCTAGAGGAGGTGGCCAACCGGGCAGCGCTCGCCCTGGACACCGCCGCCACCTTCGAGCAGCAGTCGGAGCGGTTGGCCGGGGTCATGCTCGTGGCCGAGGCAGCGCAGCGAGCGATCCTGGCGCCGCCCCCGGCACGGACCGGTCCCGTCGTTCTGTCCGCGCGTTATTTGTCCGCCGCGGTCGAGGCGCAGGTCGGCGGCGACCTCTACGAGGTAGTGAAAGGTCCGACGTCAGTGCGGCTGCTGGTGGGCGATGTACGCGGCAAGGGCCTGGCTGCGGTCCGCACCGCCACCGTGGTGATCGGCGAGTTCCGCGCGGCGGCCGCGGGTTCCGGCGACGTCGCGCACGTCGCGCGTGAGATCGACCGGCGGATCCGGCCGTACCTGCCCGACGCCGAGGACTTCGTCAGCGGGGTGCTCGTCGACATCGAGCATGACGGTCAGTTCACCGTCGTCTCGTGCGGTCACCCTGCACCTGTGCTTCTGACCGCGGTGGGCGAGGTCCGGCGGCTCGAGCTCGACCACGAACCGCCGCTCGGACTCGGCGTCGACCCGGTGGTGACCTGCGGCAGGCTCGATCCTGGCGACCGGCTGCTGTTGTTCACCGACGGATTGATCGAAGCACGCTCCCCCGCCGGCGACTTCATCGATCCCTCACCCTTCCTGGCCAACCTCGCCCACGCGGAGTTCGACACCGCGCTGGACGGGCTCCTGGAGGGTCTGAAGCGAGCTGCCGGGCACGCCCTCGACGACGACCTCGCCCTGATGCTCGCTGGCTACGACCCCGAAGGGGCCTGATTCTGAATCGTGGACTCGCTGAATCCAGCCTCGTGCTGGGGAAGCGAGATGATCCGTTCCACGTCCAGAACGAAATGCTCCGAGGAGTTCCGTCGTCGGGCCGTCAACGTGTAGGGGTCCACTTCGGGGCCTGACGCTGCGTGGCACCGCCGATGACCTGGGTATCGAGCGAGGCACACTGCGAGTGTGGCTGGGCCAGTTTGGGCCCGGGAACACGGCGCTGAGGGTGGACACTAGCGATACGCACTGCGGTCACCGGCTCTCTGGCGTGATGCTGGGCATCAGGCCCTGGACCCCCCAAAGCCGGCTTTGATGGCGCGTCCGGGAGGTCTGAACATGGAGAAGGTCGAGCTGATCGCGGAGCTCTTCGTAATGTTGCTCCAACGCAGCTACTGGCACTTTCGGTCAATACACACCACCGTCGTCTTGCCGCCACAGTGGCGCCGGGAGTGTGCCGCCACCGAGGTCAGGGTGTGCTGCCAGAAGGCGGCCTCCTGGTTGTGGCCGCCGCGGCTGAGCCCGCGCTCGAAGAGCGGGTCATGGGCGCGCGTCAGGACTTGAGCCTGCGCCAGTGGGCAGGAGCCCAGTCAACTAAGCACCTAGGTCAGCGCTGGGGTCATCTTGGTCTGCATCAGACCGTGGTCCACGCCTGGTCATAGTCGGGGTGTGCTGAGTAGCTCTGTACGAGGTAGAGCAGCTCGGCGCATGGGTGAGGGGTGTGGCATACCGGGCACCAGTGTCGATGACGGTTGAAAACTGAGCAGATGTGACGCTCGAAAAGTGAGCACCTACCCACGATGGGAAAGTGATCACTTTGGAAGGCTGGGCATTGATCCGCAGGTTGCATCTGAGCGAGGGCGTCTCGAAGGCGCAGATCGCCAGGGACCTTGGGATCTCGAGGAATACGGTGGCCAAAGCGGTCGCGTCGGTGGATCCGCCGGAGTACTCACGAGCGCCGGTGTCGAGGAGTTTCGGCCCGTTCGAGGGCCAGGTCCGTCAGCTGCTCGATGACACGCCGTCGATGCCGGCCACGGTGCTGGCCGAGCGGGTCGGCTGGACGGGGTCTGCGACGTGGTTTCGGCAGAACGTCGCAGCGATCAGGCCGGACTACGCACCGACTGATCCGGCTGACCGGATCGTCTACCACCCGGGCGACCAGGTGCAGTGCGACTTGTGGTTCCCCGAGCCGAGGATCCCGGTCGCTGAGGACACCGTGGTGATGTTGCCGGTGCTGGTGATGGTCGCCTCGTTCTCGAAGTTCATCACCGCGTTGATGATCCCCTCGCGCACGACCGCGGACCTCCTCTCGGGGATGTGGGCACTGATGTCCGAGCAACTGGGCGCGGTCCCGCGGCGGTTGATCTGGGACAACGAGACCGGCATCGGTCGTCGCAACCGGCTCGCGGCCGGGGTGGGTGAGTTCACCGGCGCTTTGGCCACCCGGATCCATCAGCTCAAGGCCTATGACCCGGAGTCCAAGGGCGGGGTCGAGCGGATCAACGGCTACTTCGAGACCTCGTTCCTGCCCGGACGCGAGTTCACCTCGCCGGCCGACTTCAACTCCCAGCTGAGCCAGTGGCTGCCCAAGGCGAACAGCCGCACCGTGCGGTCGCTCAAGGCCCGCCCGGTCGACCTGCTCGGCGTCGATACTGCCGCGATGCTGATGCTCCCGCCGTTGGCACCACCTGCCGGGCTGGTGTCTCGGGTCCGGTTGCCGCGCGACTACTACGTCCGGGTCCACGGCAACGACTACTCGGTGCACCCGGCCGCCATCGGGCGGATGGTCGACGTGCTCGCTGACTTGGGGTTGGTCTCCGTCCGCCTCGAGGGCCGCCTGATCGCCGAGCATCCACGCTCCTGGGGCAGTGCCCTGACCATCACCGACCCAGATCACGTGATCGCCGCGGGCCTGTTGCGTGAGGCGTTCCAGCACCCGGTGGGACGCACCGATGAGACCGAGGTGGTGCTGCGCGACCTCGCCGACTACGACGCCGCGTTCGGCGTCGACCTCGACTCCCACATCGACCTTGCTCTCGAGCCCCGGACCGAGGTCGCGTGATGAGTGCCAAGAGCACGGCTGCTGCTGCGGAGATCAGTAAGCAGATCGAGTACCTGGCCCGGGCGTTGAAAGCACCACGGATCTGTGGAGCCGCCCTCCGGCTCGGTGACCAGGCCCGCGAAGCCGGGTGGTCCCACGAGGAGTACCTCGCTGCAGTGTTGGACCGTGAGGTCTCCGCTCGCGACGCCTCGGGGTCTCGGTTGCGGATCCGGGCTGCCGGGTTCGGTTCGGCCAAGACGATCGAGGACTTCGTCTTCGACCACCAACCCGGCCTCAAACGCGACCTGATCGCGCACCTCGCCACCGCGACCTTCCTGGCCAAGGCCGAGAACGTGGTGCTCCTCGGGCCGCCCGGGACCGGGAAGACCCATCTCGCGGTCGGGCTCGGCATCAAGGCCGCCCAGACAGGACAGCGCGTCCTGTTCGCCACCGCCACCGAATGGGTCACTCGGCTCCAGACAGCGCACTCCGCTGGCCGGCTCACCGAGGAACTCGCCCGCCTGCGCCGCTACGGACTGCTCATCGTCGACGAGGTCGGCTACATCCCCTTCGAGCAAGACGCCGCGAACCTGTTCTTCCAGCTCGTCTCCTCGCGCTATGAACACGCCTCGCTGATCCTGACCAGCAACCTGCCCTTCGCCCGCTGGGGCGACGTGTTCGGCGACCAGGTCGTCGCCGCCGCGATGATCGACCGCATCGTCCACCACGCCGAGGTCATCACCCTCAAGGGCTCCAGCCACCGGCTCCGGAACACCGGGATCGACACGCTGCCCTCCGCCCGAGCCGAGAACACGGCACACTAGCCAGACCCGCTCACTTTTCGAGCGTCAAAGGTGCTCAGTTTTCGAGCGTCACCGACAACCAGTCGGGGGCACTTCCCGCGGTATGGGCCGCGATGTCTCGGCGCATACCGACGCCGGCGGGCGAGCGTCCGTCGGTCATCGACTCGTGTTCGTTTACCCGGCTGTGCAGGAAGGTCGCCAACGCGTTTGATGGTGTCATCGATCCGCGGCTTTCAAGCTGAGCTCCGACAAGCGGGCTGGTCGGCCCCCGCCGCTGCATCCAACCAGCGCGGGGGCCTCGCAAGCCGGTCCTGGCCCGCGGGCGAGTTCACTGCGTGAGATACCCGCCAACAGGGGGTGACCTGACCCACTGAGAAGGCGACTATCAGCCTGGCCTCGTGCCCGAGTCAACACCCCTAGGGGTGGAATCGAAGCAGACGCCACGTCCGCCTTGAGGCGACCCCGCACCGTTTGGTGGAGCTCTCGTGAGGCCCCGGAGTAGCGGCGTCCTCTCCCCGACGGTTCGTGGCGGGTTGTGCTCACGGTCCTAGCCGCCGGCCCCACCTACGCCGGTGCGACGCAGGCGGGGCCTCTTACGGCGAGGGCAGCCACGGATCCCCCGATTCCGTGGCTCTCGACCGGGGGTTCCCCGTCGAGCCCCACTCGACCCTGTTCCGAGTGTGAATGTGAACGGCCCGGCACCTCAACGGACCAACGTCCCGAAATCGCACAGATAGCCCGTATGAGGTTTTGGCGGTCTGGACGTGAGGGCATTGCTAGCAAAATTGAGGAAGCCGACCCCGTCGCCGGGCGGGGGATGCCGGTTCGGGATCGGCTTCGATCAGGGTGGGTGGTCCCGCCAGTCCGTAGCCGGGGCGGAGTTGAGTCCCGGGTAGTGGTGTAGCGCTGCGTTCCTTCTGTCGGGTTCAGGCGGTGAGTGCGGGCAGTTGATCAGCTCCGATCTCGGTGTCGTTGTCGGGGACGATGTTGACGCGGCAGCGGGCGAGGACCTCGAGGCCGAGGTAGCGGCGGCCTTCGGCCCATTCGTCGGTCTGCTCGGCCAGGACCGCGCCGACGAGGCGGACGATGGCCTCGCGGGTGGGGAAGATGCCGACGGAGTCGGTGCGGCGGCGGATCTCGCGGTTGAGTCGTTCGGCGGGGTTGTTGGACCAGATCTGGGTCCAGACGTCTTTGGGGAAGTCGGTGAAGGCCAGGATGTCGGCGCGGGCGGCGTCGAGGTGGTCGTGGACCTCGGGCAGCTTGCCGTCGACGTAGTCGAGCAGCCGGTCGAACTGGGCGTGCACCGCGGGTCGGTCGGGCTGGTCGTAGACGCTGTGCAGCATCGCCTTGACCGCCGGCCACATCTCTTCGGGGTCACGGCCATCAGGTTCGCGGCGTAGTGGGTGCGGCATCGCTGCCAGGTGGCGCCGGGCAGGTTCGCCGCGACCGCTTCGACCAGCCCGGCGTGGGCGTCGCTGGTGACCAGGCGGACGCCGGCCAGGCCGCGGGCGACCAGGTCGGCGAAGAACTCGTTCCACGCTGCTCCGGTCTCACTGGTCGCGACGCGCATGCCGAGGACCTCGCGGTGCCCGTCGCCGTTGACACCGGTCGCCACGAGCACCACGGCGTTGATCACGCGGCCGCCCTCGCGGACCTTCATCGTGAGCGCGTCGGCCGCGACGAACGTGAACGGTCCCGGCGGTGTCGAGGGGCCGGTGGCGGAACTCCTCGACGTGCTCGTCGAGCTCGGCGGCCATCCGCGAGACCTGCGACTTCGACAGTGAGTCGATGCCGAGGGTCTTGACCAGCTTGTCCATCCGCCGGGTGGAGACGCCGGCGAGGTAGCAGTCGGCGACCACGGTGATCAACGCGGCCTCGGCACGCTTGCGGCGCTCGAGCAGCCACTCGGGGAAGTAGGTGCCCTTGCGGAGCTTGGGGATCGCGACGTCGATCGTGCCGACCCGGGTGTCCAGGTCGCGGTGCCGGTAGCCGTTGCGCTGCGCGACCCGGCCCGGTGAGGGCCGCCCGTACTCGGCGCCGACCACGGCATCGGCGTCCGCCGACAGCAGCGCGTTGATCATCGTCTGCAGCAGCGACGCATCAGATCCGGACTCGCCTCGGCGAGGGCTTCGCCGAGCAGGCGTGCAGGGTCGACAATGTGTGGTGCGGTCATCGTGATGACTCCATTCGAGAGTGCTGTGAGAGGTTCACTCGAAGGATCACGCGGTGGCCGCGTCTTCGTCTGCCGTACACGCCGGTGACGATCTCGGCGACCGCGCTACACCACTATCGGGGACTCAACTCTCGGGCGGCAACAGCTCGACCACGCGGGACAGTCCGAACGCCGCCGCGATCACCGGCAGGTTGCACCCGAGGAACGGACCCTCGGCCCGCAGACGACGGCCCAGGGTCGATGGATGGATGCCCGTCTCACGGGCCATGGGGGGCTGTGGTCATGTCCACCTCACCCGTCCGTGCCTTGACGGACCCTCTTCGCCGCGTTCCTAGGCGGCAAGGTTGGACACCGCTACAACGTAAGGTCGACCGTCTCGCCGGACGCTGACCCAGCGTTCACACCCCAGTCGGCGCCTCGACCCCCCAACGGGACTGGAGGCGCCCATTTACGCAGATGTAGTCGATTGCGTTGATGGTGGTCAGGTTCACCATGCTTGTCGGCGTCGCTTGTCGGCGGTCATGGCCGCCCGCGCGCGGGCAGTTGTGTCCGCGAGGTGCTCACCCACGCGCCGATTCGCCGCCCCGATCGTGACGGGCACTCCGGCCCGGCGAAGCTCGGTCCGGAGCTGGGCCTGGAGAGCTCGAAGGCAGTGTGGGTCGCACTCTATCGCCAACACGGCGAACTCCTCGCCTGACAGGCGTGCCTGCACATCACCTGGACGGCCGGTGCCGTTCAGCACCTCTGCGCATCGTGTTAACAGATCCTCAGCGTCCGGGGCCTCGGTGCTGCTTTCCGCCCGGTCTCTACGCTCGATGATGGCGGTCAAGATGCCAGCTTTAGACCCGTACCGGGCCAGGCGCTGGTCCTCTCGCACCAGGGCGGAGTGCCAACCGCGGCTGTTCAACAAACCCGTGCGGTGGTCCCGCTCGGCCAACGCATAGGCCATGGCCGCCTCGTTTGAACGAGCCGAGGCCACCTGCTCGTGCGTCACGATCGTGCTCAGCATCTGCGCGATAAGTTCCACTGTGCTCAGCAAATCCTCGGGCGCTTGTGGTCGTGAGGTCCCCGCGAAGGCGCACAACGTCCCGAAGAGCACCCCACCCTCTCCCTCCAGGGGCACCCCCACGTAGGCCCGCACCCGAGCTAACACACCGGTCGCCGCCGCCGCATACGCCGGTATTGCCAAGACATCCAGCGCCAACGTGGGGCCGCGCTGCTCGAGCATGGACACGCACAATGAGTCGCGCCAGGAGAAGTCGGTGCCGGGTGCGGCCAACGCTTCCCAGTTCCCAGCCGAGGCCACCACGGTCTGCTCATCACCCACGACGTGGGTGACCAACCACAGATCAAGCCCAAAGCGCCCGTTCAGGTGCCGCACGGCCGCGTCGGCCGCAAGAGTGAAGGCCGGCCACGGCGCCCGCCGCGGATTCGGATACAAGCCGGTATCACCTTTTAGAAGCGCCATCACCCTCACCCGCTACAACTGGGAGGATTAAACTTACGCCAGAATAGCCCCAGGCTCCAGTCTGCCGCAGACCTGTGCTCCACGCTGGTAGAAGGACCGGCTGAGTCTCCAGGCGACTAAATGCCCGCCTCGCGTGCACACCCCCTATCTGGTGTTGGCGGGCGTGCTTGCCGCTACGGTCTGATCGGGAACTTGCACCCTGCCCCGGTTGGGCCAATGGCGCCCGCCCCCGCGGGACTGCTGCACTCACGGCACCTCTCTGTGAAGCCGCTGGCGACAGAGAGGAAACCGGGTCGTTGACCATGGTTCGGTAGACGACATCGGCGAGGCGGCGCTTGAGCTCTCTAGGTCACATCACCGCGGCGAGGGGTGGCCGCCGTCCGTGCCGCGCGGGGTCGTAAACGGTGTCGGTCGTCCAGCCTGCCCAGATGGGTCGGACCCATCCGCGGGCGAGGATTCGGACGGCGTGGGGGTATCGAGCACCGCGGGTTCGTGCTCGCTGGTAGGCGTCGTGGGCCCAGTCGGACAGATGACGGGAGTTGTCGGCCAAGCTGGTGATCGCGACCCGTGCTGGCTTGTTCGCGGTGTTGCGGAACCCGACGGTGCGCGACTTGCCCGACGCCCTCGTGACCGGGTCAGCACCGCACATCGCTGCGACCTGTTCGGGGTTCTCACAGCGCTCGAGCAGCGGCCCGATCTCGGCGATCACGGCAGCTAGGCTGACGGTGGTAACCCTCATCAGCGTCCGCAACACAGCAGTCTTCGGGTGCACGGCGAGCGCGGCAGCGAGGTCGCGCTCAAGGGCGGTGATCTGAGTATTGGGAGTCTGATCTGGGCCACAGAAGTCCGCACGGTCAAGGTCAGCACCGACGGTGCAACCGGGGTCGCGCTGACCGGTGCGGCACGAAAGCGGACCACCAGGTCAGCGGGGCTCTTCCCACCGCGACAGCTGTGCCGACGACAGAACTGCCCCATACGACCCCCACCAACCTGAGCAGCCGCCTGCGGTGTCGGGTAAGTCGGTCAGGAAGTCCAGCGCGATCGCTGAGGTAAGCCATCTGAACACCACGGCAGCGCCTCTTCGCCGTCGTCGGCCAGCGGCCGCGAGTCGGCCGTTCTGTGTTGCCGGAGTGACGGGCAACAGACGACATCAAGCAGGCACTGCAGTTGGCTGCCTCGACCCATAACGAACGCTAGGTTCCGCTGCGTACCGCATGAGGCTGCTCCTCGACCACAACCTCGCCGCGGATCACGCCGGGCTCCTGAACGGCACCCGCTTCGACGTCATGAACACCCGCAGCCTTGGGATGCGTTTATCCGTTTGCCAGGAGATCACCGACGTGGCCCCCCGGGGGAACTGGCGCGCAGCGGTTGGCCTGCTTCGAGCGTCGCGGGAGTCAGTTCGCCGTGAGCAAAACGAACGCCAGGTCGTACGGCGATCGACACTCGAGGTCGTGCGCGGACACCCAACGAGTCAGCGGTGCCTCCAGCGCCGGGGTGCACGCGGCGAAGGTGGTCATCTGGGCGACGCCGAGGACTCCCGTCGACCGTCGTGCGCACCAGTGCGACGGTCTCGTCGTCAGGCGCGGTCCGGCTGGCGGGTGTAGTGACGCCTTGGACGAGCATGGCCACTGCGGCCGGGACGACCCTCGCGTAGCGATGACGCTGCCGGTAAGCGCCGGCCCAGCGAAGAGTCACAGGATGCCATCAGCCTCCAGCATAGTCACCGACGCTTCCCTGCAGGATGAAGTTAGGTTAGGCTAACCACACATCGCGTACTTATCCTGTCAACGGGAGCCCTTGTGTTTGCGAACTACCTAATCGGCCTTCGTGAAGGACTTGAGGCGGCGCTGATCGTCAGCATTCTAGTCGCCTACCTCGTCAAGTCTGGTCGTACCGATCGCCTGTCGCACCTGTGGGCTGGCGTCCTGGTCGCCGTGGTGGTCAGCGTCGGATTCGGTGCGGTGCTGACCTTTACCTCCAACCAGCTGAGCTTCCGGATGCAGGAGGTTTTCGGGGGCACCTTGTCGATCATCGCGGTCGGTTTTGTGACTTGGATGGTGTTCTGGATGCGCCGCACCGCTCGGCACCTGTCGACCGTCTTGCGCGGCAAGATGGGTGCTGCGCTGGCGGTCAGCGGCACGGCGTTGGCACTGACCGCGTTTCTCGCGGTAGGCCGCGAGGGACTCGAGACCTCACTGTTCATCTGGTCGGCAGTTCAGGCGACCGGGCAGACGGCTGCGCCCCTGAGCGGCGCCGTGCTCGGTCTGCTTACTTCGGTGGTGCTGGGTTACCTGTTCTACCGGGGGTCGTTGCGCATCAACCTGGCGACGTTCTTCACCTGGACCGGGGCAGCACTCATCGTCGTCGCCGCCGGGGTGCTGTCCTACGGGGTGCACGACCTGCAGGAAGCCGGCGTGCTTCCCGGGCTGAACTCCCTGGCCCTCGACGTCTCGGGTCTCATCTCGACGCAGAGCTGGTACGGCACCTTGCTCAAGGGCACGGTCAACTTCACCCCCGCCACCACCTGGTTTCAGGCGATCGCATGGGTGGCCTACATAGTGCCGGTCACAGTGATGTTCCTACGCCCCGGCCGACGTGCGGTCCCGCCCGAAGCGACCATCGCTGCGCAGGTGGGTCAGCCCGCGACCCGCTGACCCCTAGCGCCCCAGCCTGCTCCCCTCCCAAATTTCCTCACCGCCAGCTTTAGCCTGCGCACGCCACCTCAAATTCTCACACCCGGAGAGTTCCCCATGTTGTCTGCCCGCAGGTCCAGGTTCTTGACCCCGATCTCGGCGCTGGGGGCACTGGCCGCGTCGGCGTTGCTGGGCGCGTGCGGGGGCACGGGCGGGGCATCGGGCACCGCGGCCAAGTCCGCAGTGGTGGGGGTCGCAGCGGGTGATCGTAGCTGCGAGCTTGACCGCAGCGAACTTGCCGCGGGGACAGCGACGTTCGCGATCACCAACACCGGCGAACAGACCACCGAGGTCTACGTGTACGCCCCCGATGACGGCGGGGACTACACCGCAGTCCTCACCGAGGTCGAGAACATCGGTCCGGGACTTTCACGCACGATGGAGGCCCAGCTCGTACCGGGCACCTACGAGGTGGCCTGCAAGCCGGGCCAGAGCGGTGAGGGCATTCGAACGACACTCACCGTCCAAGGCAACGGCGGCCCAGGCGAAGACGGGGCCAAGAGCGAGGAATCGGCCGCAGACGAAGCAGAGGTGGCCTATGACCGCGAGGTCGAACTGGAGACCGACGGCACCAGCCTGACTGTTCAGTCCGGTGCGGACCTGAGGGCGAACGCGGGAGAGAAGGTCGAGTTCAAGATCGAGAACAAGGCGCCCGGTCCGATCACTCTCGAGCTCAAGGCCGCTGATGGCGACGTGGTCGGCAAGGTCGAAGCGATCAAGCCCGGCGGTAGCGGGGAACTCGTCGCGGCACTTGATGAGGCCGGACAGTGGCAGTTGGTCATCGAGCGCGACGGATACCAGGACATTGTTGATCCCTTGTGGGTGTCCTGATCTCGACAGGGGCCGGAATCGTCGGACCCCCGAGTTCACTACGCGAAGTCCCGTGTACGCGCTCGGTCGATTGGCGCCTGTTGCACCCCGGCCGACGGATTGGCGATCGGGCGCGGAAGTCCCAGTGACCGTCGCTCGATAGGCGCTCATGACCCGCACCGCGGTCGTGAATGAAGCTCTTGCCCGGGCACAGGTCTGCGCGCCGGTCTCTTGTCAAGGCGCCTAAATGCTTACTCGTTCAGTGCGCTCGACAAGCGCCAGGACTGTCAAGGTGCGCTGCATCGTGACCACCGCGTCGGGAGCCGGTGCCGGTGCCTCCACGGAACGGAAGAGATGAACCCGCAAGGGGTCCTCCAGAACTTCTCGACTGTCCGGGTGTCGCCCGCTGGTCTGAGCGAAGGCGCCCCGAGCACCGAGCCGCCTGTGCAGCCAGGCGATTCCGACTCGCCGGGATGCGTCACCTGACGAACCAGCTAGAGGCAGTCAGGACGACCGCCGAACCGCACCAGCCAAAAAGAGCGGTGTAATTCTTCCCGCGATGGCCAAGCGGGCCGACGAGACCGACACTGAGATGGCCGAGGCCCACGGATACATCCCCGTCACAGACCTGCGAGACGCCAAGCCGGTCAGCACTCTGCGCCGTGGTTCAGGGCTTGTCCGTCTTGGTCAACCACGACGCAGCCCACCCTGACGAGCCGGGAGACCCGCACCTCACACCTGGGGCAGTCCCAAGGCCGATGGCGTGCAAGGAGAGCAGGACCCCGGGTTGAGGGCCGCGGTCGGTGGGTGGGGCCAGCACGGCGTCGGCCGCGCCGTCGGGAATCACGATCCCGACGGGTCTGACTTCACATCCACGGGTGCTCCTTCCGTGTCATGTCGTCGATGTACATGGTCACGTACAGGGTTTCCTCAAGGTCCGGGTGGATGGATGAGCCCGTAGTGGTCTCGACGTTGAAGAGGTGGGTCATCATGCAGGTATTCGCTCTCCGGTCCCCATGGAGCCGGTCCCCGCGGTGGTGGGCGGTCTCGGTCGTCCTCTCGGTGCTCGTCGCCCTGACCGCAGGACTCGCGCCGGCGTCACCGGCGTCCGGTGCCGCGGCGACGTCACCAGGCTTCGGTCAGGTGGACCCGCTGACCGGCTTCCCGGCGTGGTTCGAGGACTCAGCGGGCACGCGTCTGGTGCAGTGCCTGCAGGCCTCGGACCCGAACTGCGTGGTCCTCGCCGATACCGGGTTCGACCCCGCCAAGCCGGTCTCGTTCCCGGGCAACTTCCCCCAGGAGTCGTTCTACTCCCTGGTCGACTCGGGTCGCCTGGACACCAAAGGCTGCTCGGGGACCAAGCCGGGACGGATCTCGGTCAGGATGGCACTCGAGGGCGCCTTCGCCAACGGAGCCGTGAAGTCCGGTGACCAGATGACCTTCGGTCGCGTACGCCTCATCCTCACCGGTGGGCTCTGCAAGAGCTCGACGTACACGGTCACCTACCCCCTGGGCCAGATGACCTTCACCACCGACACCTCCGGGGCCCTGGCCAGGAACCAGGGGACCACGGACGTCGGCTGCGTGCCAGTCGCACCCAACGCGTGCGACTGGAAGGTGACGCTGACCGCCCCCGTGCTCAAGAGCTTCCTGCGGTGGGACCCGGCCGTGGCCCCTGCGGCTCCGGTGGGCTACCTCGGTGACGCGGTCACGGCCCACCGGATCACCGGGGCCACGTACACCGCGCCGGGGCAGACCTCGCCGGCCAATTACTTCCAGGTTGCGGGACCCAGCCTCTCCGCGCCGCTGCGCACGGATCTCTTCACCGTGTCCGGCAAGCTAGCGGGTCCGCTCGCGGCGTCCCCTGGGGCCGTCGACTTCGGTGGCGTCGCGACCGGCTCCGCAAGCGCCACCAAGGACGTGGTCGTCACCAACCTCGACGCGGTGAGCCGCACCCCGGGCGCAGCGACCCTCACGGGCGTGGCCGGCGCCGAGTTCGCCGTGGTGAACGACGGCTGCACGGGCCAGCCCCTGGCTCGCGACGCCTCCTGCTCGTTGCAGGTCCGCTTCACTCCCGCGACAGCCGGGGCACGCGCGGCCACTCTCTCGCTCCCGTACAGCGGGACGGGCTCGCCTCTCGCCGTCGCCTTGAGCGGGACTGGGACAGTCGTGGCTGACACAGTCAAGGCCTCGGTGACGCCGACCTCCGTCGACTTCGGTCGTCAGCGGATCGGCACCCGCAGCCAGGTCCACCCTGTACAGATCAGCAGCACCGGCAGCGCTCCCCTCCAGCTGGGCCCGGTCACGATCGGCGGCGCCGACAAGGCCAGGTTCAGCGTGGTCGACGATCGGTGCTCGGACCAGGTCGTGGCCTCGGGCAGCACCTGCACCGTAGGGGTCGTCTTCGACCCGACGGTCATCGGAGCCATGGCGGCCCGGGTGAGCGTCCCCGGCAACGACCCGGGTGGCGCCCTCACCGTGGACCTGGCCGGCACAGGCTACGGCGGTGTGGCAGGCGTCTCGCCGACCACCGACCCGTCCTACGGGTTCCCGGAGTGGTACCAGGACGAGAACGCCACCAGGCTGGCCCAGTGCATCGACCCCCAGGACCCGAACTGCATCGTGCTCACCGGAGGCACCTACACAGGAACCCCGCCGTTGAGGTTTCCCGGGAACTTCCCGGACGAGTTCTTCTACACCGTCACTGACAGCGACGTCGTGACCACTCCGGGGTGCCAGGGGTCGGCTCCGGGCAAGGCCATGATCAGGATGGCCGTCGAGGGCGCGTTCGCCAACGGCGCTCCCGTCGCCGGTGAGCAGATGACCTTCGGGCGGATCCGGATCAACGCCACCGGGGGGCTGTGCCCCGACACGGAGTACACGTTCGTCCACCCCTACGGCGTCGACCGGTTCACCACGGATGCCTCTGGTGGGATCAAGCGCACCGCCGGCACCGAGGACGTCGGCTGCCTGGGGGCCACCGTGGCCAGCCCCTGCGGCTTCGGCGACGCGGTGCGCAGCCGGCTCTTCGAGAGCTTCTTGCGATGGGACCCGGCCACTGGTCCTGCGGCGCCGGCCGGTTACCTCGGTGACGGTGTGACGTTGCACCGGATCACGGGTTCGGCTTTCACGCCGGTCGGTGAGACCGTCCCGGCCAACTCGTTCCGGATCTTCCAGGGCAGCACGCTGGTCGCACAGACCAGCTTGTTCACCGTCATGGGCAAGCTGGCCGGGCCCTTGGTGGCCAGTCCCCATTCGGTGGCCTTCCCCGACGTGGAGGTGGGCACCGCCGTGAGCAGCCACGAGACCGTGACGTTGCGCAACGAGGGCGCCACGGACCTGACGATCAACGGGCTGGCCCTGCGCGGCACCGACGCGGGTGACTTCTCAACCGCCACTGCCGACGACCGCTGCACCGGCGCCGTCCTGGCGGCGGGTGCGACGTGCACCGTGGGCGTCGGCTTCACCCCCGGCGACGTGGGCCTGCGCACGGGCCAGCTGGTCGTGACGCACACCGGGCTGAACAGCCCGATGGCCGTCGACCTGCACGGCACCGGCACGGTCATGAGCATGGCAGCGCTGTCGGTGACCCCAAGGTCAGTGGCCTTCACCGACCTCGCGGTCGGACGAACGTCCCCGATCCAGACCGTGACCGTCTCCAACACCGGGGGTTCTGCACCGCTACAGCTCGACCCTCCCAGGGTCACCGGGCCGGACGCCACCAGCTTCACGGTGGTCAGCAACGGCTGCACCGCACCGGTGGCGAGCGGCGCGACGTGTCCCGTGACCGTCGCCTTCACCCCCGACGCGGACGGGGTCAAGAGCGGAGCCCTCCTGCTGGGCTCGGCCAACGCCAAGCCCGCCGCGGTGAGCGTCGCCCTGACCGGGACCGGGTTCGGCGGTGCCTCGGCGGTCTCGACGGCGGTGCGGGCCGACGGCTTCCCGGAGTGGTACCAGGACAAGAACGGCGTGCGGGTCGAACCGTGCCTGGACGCCGGTGATCCCCGATGCGTGGTGCTAGCCGGCCCCGGGTACGACCCCGCGCTCCCGCTGGCCTTCCCCGGGAACTATCCGCCGGAGTTCTTCTACGCTCTCGCCGACTCGTCGTTGGTGCCCACCCCGGGGTGCGACGGCACGGCGGCCGGAACGGCGATGCTGCGGCTCGCCCTCGAGGGGTCATTCGTCTCAACAACCGCCCAGAGCGGTCAGCAGACCACCTTCGGGCGGGTGCGGATCAACGTGACCTCCGGTCTCTGCCCCTCCACCGCGTACGACTTCACGACGCCGTACGGGGTCATCAGGGCGACCACCAACGCAGAGGGTGCCATCGCCAGGAACGCAGCCACCACGAACGTCGGTTGCGGTGCCGCCCCCTGCGACTTCGGCGCCGCCCTCGGGTCCCCCGTCGCGGGTGGCCTCCTCCGCTGGGCGCCCGGGGTCGGTCTCGCCGCCCCGACGGGCTACCTCGGTGACGGCGTGAGCTTCCACCAGGTGGTCGGGGCGACGCACCAGGTCGACGGGGTGCCCGCCAACTGGTTCTCCATCACGGACGCCACCGGGGCAGAGGTGGGTCGCACCGACCGGTTCGCGGTCAGCGGCAAGCTCGCCACCGGTGTGCGCGGCACACCGGTCGACTTCGCCGACCAGGGCGTGGGGACCACCAGCACCCGGTCGATGACGTTCACCAACATGTCGAGGGGGCCGGCAACCATCGCCTCCGTGAGCGTGTCCGGGAACCAGGCGTACACCGTGACGGCGGGCAGCTGCACGGCCACCCTCGCCGGGAGCAGCGCCTGCACGGTGGACGTGACCTTCGCGCCGACCTCCCCGGCCACCGCCGACGCCACGGTCAGCCTGCTCTCCGGCTCGGGGCAGGTGCTGGGAACAGGCACGGTGACGGGGCGGGGAACCGTCGCAGCGAGCCCCCGCGCCGTCATCGACAAGGCCGCGGTGGCCTTCCCGGACCAGCGGGTCGGATCGCTCAGCACGAGTCAGGTCGTGACGCTCAGCAACACCGGCGCTGCCGACCTGCACGTCGGATCCGTGGACCTGGCCGGCATCGACCGCGGTGACTTCACCGTGGCGCCCAGCCCGGCCTGCGCCACCCTCGCTCCCGGCGCGAGCTGCTCGGTGACGCTGACGTTCGCCCCCACCGCTGCCGGGAACCGCAGCGGCCAGGTCGAGGTGGTGTCAGACGACCCGACAGGCACCCGCGTCGTGGGGCTGACCGGGACGGGAACGAGTGCAGTGATCACGCTGCGGAACCCGACCCTGGACCTGGGCAAGGTAAAGGCAGGGCGCAGCGTCACCAAGAGCCTGTCGCTGACCAACACGGGCACCGCGGGGCTGAGTATCGGCTCGGTGGTTCCGACCGCCTCGGTGGGCTTCTCCGCCACCCTGGGCACGTGCACCGGGGTCGTCGCGGCCGGCCGCACCTGCAGCATCTCGGTCACCTTCGCCGCTGCGGGGGCCGCTGGCCTGCGCAGGGACACGATGCGTTTCCTTTCGGACGCGTCCAACGCGCCGACACTGAACGTCACGGCGACGGTCACCTAGACCTCACCGCCATCGTGACCCACGAGGGGTGCCGGAGCCGATCCCCCCACGGCTCCGGCACCCCTCGCCCTCGTCCGGGCAGGGGCGACAGGCCGTCCGGCGTCCAGGTAGTCCAACCGGGCCATGCCGAGCGGTGCGCTAGGGCCACCCTGACTTGGGGTCGCGGTACCCCGCAGCGAGGGCTCGTGGCAGGTGCTCGGCCACAGCACCATGGACCTACAAGCCTTTTCGTGGGGGAGAGGCACAAAGGCTGGGGGCCTTGATGGACATTAGACTCTTCGGTGCCACGGCAGTCACTCGCGAGCGAGAGCCTGGACCCACCGCACTGCGGTGCGGCGTCAAGCCACGCCAGATCTTGGCCATCCTGGCCACCCGTCCCGGGGAGCCCGTGGCGAAGGACCGTCTCGCAGCCCTTGTGTGGGACAACGCCCCGCCCCGGTCGTACGTGGCCTCGCTGGAGAGCTACGTGTGCGTGCTGCGCCGCGAGCTCGGGCTCGCCTCCGGGCGGTCCGGGGCCCTGGCCACCACCTCGCGGGGCTACCTCCTCGACCCGGACCTCGTGACGGTGGACCTGGCTCGGTTCCGGGCCCTGGTCCACGCCGCGGAGACCGCGGAGCCCTCCCGTGCCGCGCTCCTGGTCCAGGAGGCTCTCGAGCTGGTCCAGGGTCCGCTCCTGGCCAGTGAGCCGTACACCGCCTGGGCGGACGAAGAACGCACCGTCCTGGACCGGCAGCTCCTGCGCGCCTGCTTGATCGGGGCCACGGCGGCTCAGCGCACCGGCGACCACTCCCGTGCGCTCGACTTCGCCGACCGTGCGCTGGTGACCGACCGGCTCGCAGAGCCCGCCTGGGTCGTCCGGATGCGGGCGCTGACTTGCCTCAGACGGCGTGCCGAGGCCCTGCAGACCTACGCCTCGCTCCGCCAGACCCTTGCCGACCAGCTCGGGGTCGAACCGGGCGAGGAGGCACGCCGCCTGTACCTCGACCTGCTCTGCGCCGAGACCACCCCGTCGGCCCTGGACCGCTCCGGCCCCGAGGAAATCCGTCTGCTGCTCGGCCTGCTCCGGCAAGCTGTTGAGTCCCTGCCCGGGACCCTGGTGCCGGACGACGACCGCGACCTGGAGTCGTACGCCCTCACCCTGGTCGGAGCAGCCTGAAGGTCCCGGGTGCATCGCGTGTGTTGACCACCCGTTCGGGGGGTTGCTTGGTCCCTGCGCAGCCATGCATTCTGTGTTCGGGGCCTGCGTCGTTCCCAGCGACGCGGGAAAAGGGGGAGCAGGGCCGCATGATCAGCACCGCATGACCGAGATCATCACCGTGGCGGTGGTCGACGACCACACCACCTTCAGCGAACTACTGTCGCGGGCACTCGACGCCGAGCCCGACGTGACGTGCGTCGGCATCGCCGCGGACGCGGTCACCGGCGCCCGCATCGTGGAACGCACTCGGCCCGACGTGGTCGTGATGGACGTCCAGCTGGGCGAGGACGACGGCATCGCCCTGACTGCACAACTCACCGCCCGGCACCCCGGGCTCCGCGTGGTCGTCCTGACGGCACGGACCGACGCCCTGTTGGTGCAGCGGGCCGGAGCCGCTGGGGCGTGCTGCCTGCTACCCAAGGACGGGTCGCTGGAGGAGGTGCTCAGCTCGATCCGCTCGGCGCGCGCCGGCGGGTTGACCGTTCACCCCCTGCTGATGAAGACCTTGATGACTCCACAGCAGCGCACACCGGCCACCGCACGGCTCACCGGGCGTGAGCGCGAGGTCCTGGCCCTGCTCTCCGAAGGGCGAAGCGCGCGCCTGATCGCGCGAGAGCTCAAGATCAGTGAGCACACCGCACGCGGCCACGTGAAGAAGCTGTTGGTGAAGCTCGACGCACACTCCCAGCTCGAGGCCGTGTCGGTCGCCATCCGACAGGGCTTGCTGTGAGCGATCCCGTCGAGGTCCCCGACGGGCCCCGGGTGCTGCGAGAAGCGTTGGTCCGGTTCGCGACCTACAGCGTCCTGACCCTGGTGGCAGTAAGCCTCGGTATCTTCCTGGTCGCGCACCATGTGGCGAAGTCGAGGGCTCTGGAGGAGGCACGCGACCGGACATACCGGTTGTCGAATCTGGTCATCGCCCCACTCGTCGACCGTCAGTTCCGCGCCCACCGGCCCACGGCGATGAAGCCGCTCGTCCAGCTGCTCACCACCCGGCTGGAAGAGGGCACCATGCGCCACATCAAGCTCTGGGCCGCCGACGGCACCGTGATCTGGTCGGACGAGACGGCGGTTGTCGGAAGACGCTTCGAGCTGCCCCCGGACGTCGCATCACTGTTCGGCACCGAGGACGTCACCGCAGAGGTCTCGACGCTCACCAAGGCCGAGAACGTCTACGAGCAAGACGAGGGCACCCTGCTGGAGGTCTACGCCGGGACCTACGACGCAGACGAGGTCCCCATGGTGTTCGAGGCCTACCTCACCACCACCCAGATCTCTGCGGACGAGCGCGCGATCGTGGGAGGCACCCTGCCGATCGCGATCGGCGCGCTGCTGGTGATGCAGCTCGCCGTGCTGCCGCTGGCGGTCTCGCTGGCACGGAGGGTGCAGCGGAGTGAGGCGGCCCGGTCGCGCATGACCACGCACGCCCTGCGCGCCGCCGAACTCGAGCAGCGACGGATCGCCCGTGACCTGCACGACGGCGTGGTCCAAGACCTGGCCGGCGTCGGCTTCACGCTGCCGGGCATCCGGCGTCAGCTGCCCGACACGGCCGGGGGCCGGAAGGCCGCCTCCGCGCTTGACAGGGTCCGGGGGATCGTTCAGCAGGACGTCGCCGCGCTGAGGTCGATGATGATCGACGTCTACCCTCCCGACCTCGCGCACACCGGGCTCGGGCCTCCCGTCGTCGACCTGGCCTCGCGTGGAGGAGACCACGGCGTGGAGGTCTCGGTGCGGATGAACCCCGGACCCGACGTCCCGCTCACCGTTTCCCGGCTCGCCTACCGCGTCGTGCGGGAGGGGCTGCACAACGTCTACAAGCACAGCGGGGCCACGGCGGCCCAGGTCCGCGTGGAGCGGGCCCCGGCCCGGGACAGGCGTGACGGTGAGGTGTTGGTCGTCGGGATCCACGACGACGGCCGCGGCGTCGCTGCTGAGGCCGGGACTGTGCAGGAGGGTCACCTCGGCCTGCGGCTGCTGGAGGAGGCCGTGGCGGACGTGGGCGGGACCCTGCTCCTGACGTCGGTGCGTGACGGCAGCCGGACCGGGAGCCTGCTCGAGGCTCGCCTTCCCATGGGCCGGCACTAACAGGGCCCCAGGGCTCAGCAGCTCCTGGTCCCTCAAGGTTCTCTCAACCACACCCCGGGACGATCGAGGTGCCGCGGGGGCGGCGGACGACTCCCTCGTCGAGGGCGGTCCGGGGTGAAGAGGAGAGCCACAACATGTCCATGTCACGACGCGACCTAGTGAAGGTCGCACTCGCCGGTGGTGCGGTTGCAGCGTTTCCGCTGCAGCGAACGGCCTTCACCGGTTCCACGGCGAGCCGGTTGCCGACCTCGTCGATGCCGAAGTACTTCTCGTTGCCGTTCGTACGGCCGCCAGAGCTCTCGCCGGTGGGCGAGCTCGCGGTCACCTGCTTCGACGGGCAGATGCGCAGCTACCCGCGCTACCAGATGGCCCAGACGTTCCAGGTGGCCTCGATCATGCCCGGCTACAAGACGCCGATCTTCGGCTACAACGGCGTCACGCCCGGTCCGACACTGCGGATGCACCACGAGCAGCCGGTTGTCGTCGACCAGACCAACCTGCTGCACCGGCCACCGGCTGCGCCGTATGACCGCGTGGCGGCTCCCGCGCCGTACACGACGGACCCGTTGCTCCGCTCGACGTCGACGCACCTGCACGGGTCCGCCTCGTTGCCGCAGTACGACGGCTATGCCTCCGACGTGACCTTCCCGGGCCAGGTCAAGCGCTACTTCTACCCGAACTGCCAGGATGCCCGCACCTTGTGGTACCACGACCATGGTGTGCACCACACCTCTCAGAACGCCTACAGCGGGCTGGCGGGCATGTACATCCTCCACGACCCGGTGGAGCAGTCCCTCGGCGTCCCGCAGGGCCGGTACGACGTACCGCTCATCGTGCGTGACGCGATGTTCGCCACCAACGGCGCGCTCATCTACGACGACAACAGCGAGTCCGGCGTCTACGGCGACGTGATTCTTGTCAATGGTGTGCCATGGCCGGAGATGGTCGTGGAGCGTCGCAAGTACCGTTTCCGGATCCTCAACGCCTCGGTCTCGCGGTCCTACACCTGGCAGCTGCACGACGGTCGATCGGCGGTGCCGATGACGGTGATCGGCACCGACGCCGGACTTACCCAGCCGCAGGTGGTCAGCTCGATGCGTCACGGGATGGCCGAGCGCTATGAAGTGGTCATCGACTTCTCGGGTTACAAGGACGACACGCTGCTGACCCTGAAGAACCTGCTCCCGCCGAACAACATCAACTACGACGGTGTGAAGCAGGCAATGCGGTTCCGGGTTCGGGGCGACGCCACCAGCCTGGAGAACAACCTGCCGCAGGGGTGGGCCGACGGGCTGCCGACCGCCGAGTGCATGACCTGGAACGAGGACGGGCTCAAGCGGCAGAGCGTCAAGGAGCGCGAGTTCAAGTTCATCCGGACCAACGGCCGCTGGACGATCAACGGGGAGACCTGGGAGAACGTGATCGCCAGCGAGTACAAGCACTGCATGGCCAACCCGGACCTCGACAGCGTGGAGATCTGGCAGCTCACCAACACGTCCGGCGGTTGGTTCCACCCGGTCCACATCCACCTGGTCGACTTCCAGGTCCTGTCCCGCAACGGCAGCGCGTCCTTGGTGCTGCCCCACGAGAAGGGCCCCAAGGACGTGGTGTACGTGGGGGAGAACGAGACCGTGCGGGTGGCGATGCGCTTCGCCGGGCCTGCCGCCGGTGAGGGCTGGCCCAAGCCGCAGGGCCGCTACATGATGCACTGCCACAACCTGGTCCACGAGGATCACGACATGATGATGCAGTTCAACGTCGGTGACGTCTCCAACGACCCGGGCTACGACCCGATCACGGCCGCGGCCGCCTGGGCGGTCGGCTGACATGGCGCTGGTCGACGACGTCTCGACGCAGATGTCAGCGCCCGCCCGGGCCAGGTCGGTCCTGGGCGTCGCCCTCGTCCTGCTCGTGGTAGTGCTCGCTGCGCGCCAGCTGGTCGTCGAGCCGGTGCAGATCGCCACGGGAAGCATGCGCCCGACGCTGCGGGCCGGGGACCACGTGGCGATCAGCCACGTGCCGCGCCCGGGAGGGTGGGACGTCGGAGACGTGGTGCTCCTCCGGGCCCCGGACGGCGTGCTCATGGTCAAGCGGATCGTGGCCACGGCCGGACAGTCCGTCGAGCTCAGGGACGGGCGGCTGGTGGTCGACGGGATCGCCCGCCACGAGGCCTACGCCAACCCTGCAGAGCTGGACAGCGTGTACTTCGGGCCCGTCCGGGTCCGGGCAGGACAGGTCTTCGTGCTCGGTGACCACCGGTCCGGCTCGTTGGACTCCCGGGTCTTCGGACCCGTCGAGGTCGACGACGTGCAGGGCGCGGCCCTCGCCGTTGTCTGGCCGCTCGACCGCGTCGGTGTCGTGCGATGAGGCGCGTAGCGGCGCGCGCCGGCATCGTCCTCGGCCTGCTGCTCGGGTGCCTGGTGCTCGGGACCACACCCGCCTCGGCTCACGCCGAGGTCGTGTCGACGTGGCCCGCGGAGGGCGAGAGGTCTGACGTCGCGGTGGACCGGGTCGTCCTGACCTTCGCCACCCCTGTGGTTCCTGGGCTGACCGCGATGGTCGTGACCGACGCGTCGGGCAAACCACTGCCCGGCGGACCGAGGGTGGTCGGCTCCGTGGTCACCTTCGACCTGGACCCGCTGCGTGAGGCCGGGCGGTATGACGTCGAGTACCGCACCGTCGCGGCCGACGGACACCCGCTCGCCGACGACCTCGGGTTCTCGGTCTCGGAGGCGGGAGCCCGGGCGGCGCGTTCCGGTCGGGTCGCCGGCTCCGTGGCCTCGACCTCGGGCGGGGACGCCAGAATGGCGGGCCACGCGACCTGGGACCGAACGACCGGACTGGTCAGCGGGGCTGCGCTCGTGGCCCTGATGGGTCTGGCCGTGCTCCGCCGTCAGCGTGAAAGTCAGGCAGGCGCGTGACCTCGCTGCTGACCCCGCCCCCCGGTGTTGACGGGGACCCCGCGCGCGGACGAGGTTCACAACGGGTCCCGGGCCGTGGGGCGCGACCGCACCGGGCACGTCCGAGGCTGCTCTGGGTCGTGGCGCCCGCCGCGTTGCTGGCCACGGCGGCCCTGGCCGTCCTCCTGGCCTCGGCCACCCAGCCCGACCGAGCCACGACGCGGTCGGCGTTCACCGTCGCCGGTGCCGCCTCCGACGCGCTCCTGGCCGGCTCCCGGGCCTGCTTCGACGTGTCCCTGTCGGCCTTGGTCGGGTGCCTGCTGGTCGCGGCATGGGCCGCGCCGGACGTCTGCGGACCTGCTGCACGGGCCCGGTTGTCCCGTGCGGTGGTGCTCTGGTCGACCGGCTGGGCCCTCACCGCCCTGGCTTGGGGACTGGCTACTGCGAGCCAGGTCACCGGGCGCGGACTCATGGACACCGCCACCTCGTCCGAGGCCCTGGCCACCCTGGGGCAGCTGCCCCAGGGGAAGGCTCTCGTCCTGTGCCTGGTGGCCGCAGGTGTCGTCGGCACCACGGTGGCCCGTGCGTCACGGCGGGGTGGGGAGACGTCATCCCGGCTGCTGGTGGGGTCGCTGGTCCTGGTGCTCCTCGCGGTCTGCCCACTGCTGCTGACCGGCCACGCCGCCTCGTCCTCCAACCACTACCTCTCCGGGCAGACGGTCCTGCTGCACGTGCTCGCGGTCGTTCCCTGGATCGGCGGACTGCTCGTTCTGGCCACGCACCTGCGCGGCCACTCCGCCGCCCTGGCAGCCGTCCTTCCGCGGTTCAGCCGGTTGGCCGGAGCGTGCTTCGTCGTGGTGGCGCTGTCCGGGCTCGCCGGGGCCTGGACCCGGCTCGGGGCCGACCCTGCGCTGTGGCGCTCGACGTACGGCGGACTCCTCGTCGTCAAGGTGTTCCTGCTCGGCGCTCTGGGGCTCTGCGGGGCCGCCCACCGCCGGTGGACGGTGGCTGCCGTGCAGAGCGGACGTCGCGGCGGGTTCAACCGTCTGGCCGCCGGAGAGCTGGTGATCATGGGCACAGCCGTTGCGCTGGGCGTCGTGGTCTCACGGACCGCCCCGCCGTCCGGGGCGCTGACCCGGGCCGCGCCGCCCCACGCGTCGGCGTTCGCCACCGTGGACGGCGGAACGGCGCCCCTGGGGCTGCGCACGCTCCTCCTCGGCGCCCGTCCCGACGCGCTTCTCGTCACCGTGCTGCTCGCGGTAGCCATCGCCGCGCTGGTCTGGCGTCTCGGGCGTCCGGACCAGTGGCCCCTGAGCCGGGTGACCTGCTTCCTGCTCGGACTGGTTGTGGTGCTGTGGTCCCTGTGCGGGGGGCTCGGGGCGTACTCCGCAGCCCTGGTGTCCGCCCAGGTCGGCCAGCTGCTGGTCCTCGCCCTCGTGGCACCGGTCCTGCTCGTGGTGGGCGCTCCCCGGCCCCTCCGGGGCCGACTCCAAGCCGCCCTGACCCGCTGGTCGGCCGTCGACGGCCTGGTGGCGGTGGTCGTGCTCTTCGTGGCGCTGTGGAGCACCCCGCTGCTCGCCCTGACCCTCCCGCGACCGCTGACGCACACCGCGCTCGCGCTGCTGGCGCTTGCCTGCGGCCTGTCGCTGGTCACCCCGCTGCTGACGCCCTCGGCCCGGGACTCCGACCCCGTGCTGGTGCTCGGGGTGCTCGCGGTCGTCATCCTCGCCCAGGCCGCCCAGCTCGCCCGCGGTGACGCGGCCGTGGCCGGCGGGTGGTTCGCCCGTCTCGACTGGTGGTGGACCGACCCGGCCCGCGACCAGCACCTGGCCGCCCTGGTCACGGCCTGCTTCGGCGTCCTCATCGTGGTCGTCGCCCTGGCCAGGCTGCTGCGCGAACGCTCCCTGGCGCGCTGACGGGTGGGTCGGGAGCGCTCCGAGCCGTGGTGAGTGGAGAGCCCCCGACCCGTGGTCGGGATGGGTCCGACCTGTCCAGTCAGCGGGGGAACCGGCCGGACATCTGCACCCTACGAGTGCGCAGACGTGCCCCGACAGCCGTCCGATGGTCCTAAGACCTTTTCCCAAGGAAATGCCAAGCCGGCTCGTTCAGGCTCGGATGCGTCCTGTCCGGGACAAGGAGACCGAAGGAGCAGCCCGTGATCAACGTGGTGATCGCCGACGACAACGAGATGGTCCGTTCCGGACTCAGCCAGTGCTTGGTCCTGGAACCCGACATCACCGTGACGGGGATGGCGAAGGACGGCCTCGAGGCGGTGGGACTGGTCCTGCGTGGGCATCCGGACGTGGTCCTCATGGACGTCTCGATGCCCGTCATGGACGGCCTGGCGGCCACGCGCGAGATCTCCCGGCGGTGCCCGCGGACCCGGGTGGTAATGCTGACGATGTTCGCTCAAACCTCGGTGGTGGAGGAGGCGTGGGCCGCGGGCGCTGCGGGTTATCTGCTCAAGACCGACGGTCCGGAGGAGATTGCCGACGCCGTGCGGGCGGCGTACGGCGGAGCCCGTCCGATGACCCTGGC
This sequence comes from uncultured Actinomycetota bacterium, assembly GCA_963843825.1. GTDB lineage: Bacteria > Actinomycetota > Actinomycetes > Propionibacteriales > Nocardioidaceae > Marmoricola_A. The sequence continues at coordinate 270,803 of CAWJLZ010000022.1, read as the reverse complement.
GATCTCGGGGGCCGCTCCCCACCCGGGCTGAGCCCCGCCTGCAAGGTTCTTCCAAGCCTCAGCCACCACGATGTGACCACCGTGGTGGGGAAGCTCGAAGGGGGAACGAAGAATGGCGCTTGCACGCAGGGACATGATCAAGGTGGGTCTGGTCGGGGCAGCGGCACTCGCACTGCCTCTGCAGCGAACGGCGTTCACCGCCACGACGGCGGCCCGGATGCCGGCGAGCGCGATGCCCAAGCCTTTCACTCTGCCGTTCCTGCGGCCGCCGGAGCTCCAGCCGTCGGGTCAGGCCGCCGTGGCGTGCTTCGACGGCCAGGAGCGCCTTTACCCGCGCTACGACCTCACCCAGACGTTCTCGGTGGCCACGATCATGCCCGGCTACAAGACGCCGATCTTCGGCTACAACGGCGTGACCCCCGGTCCGACGCTGAGGATGCACCACGAGCAGCCGGTGGCGGTCACGCAGACCAACCTGCTGCACAGGGCCCCCGCCGCGCCCTTCGACGGGGTCGCGATGCCGTCGCCGTACACGACCGACCCGCTGCTCCGGACGACCTCCACGCACCTGCACGGGTCCGCCTCGCTGCCCCAGTACGACGGCTACGCCTCCGACATCACCTTCCCGGGCCAGCGCAAGACCTACTTCTACCCGAACTGTCAGGAGGCCAGGACGCTGTGGTACCACGACCACGGGGTCCACCACACCTCGCAGAACGCCTACAACGGCCTGGCCGCGATGTACGTCCTGCATGACGACCGCGAGGCAGCGCTCGGGATCCCCAGCGGCGCCGCGGGCACAGCGGAGGCGCTTCGCTACGACGTACCGATGGTGGTGCGGGACGCCATGTTCGCCGCCGACGGGTCCTTGATCTACGACGACAACAGCGAGTCCGGCGTCTACGGCGACGTGGTTCTCGTCAACGGTGTGCCGTGGCCCGTCATGGACGTCGAGCCCCGCAAGTACCGCTTCAGGATCCTCAACGCCGCGGTGTCGCGCTCGTTCACCTGGCAGCTGCACGACGGTCGCTCGGCCGTGCCGATGACCGTGGTCGGCACCGACGCCGGCCTGGCTCCCAAGCCCCAGGTGGTCAGCTCGATCCGGCACGGGATGGCCGAGCGCTACGAGGTCGTCATCGACTTCGCTGCCTACAAAGGCGGCAAGCTGACGCTGAAGAACCTGATGCCGCCCAACAACGTCAACTACGACACGACCGCCTACGCGATGCAGTTCCGGGTCGGGCGCAAGGTCAACAGCACGAAGAACAACACCATTCCCAGCGACTGGGCCGCCCGGATGCCCTCGGCCGAGTGCATGACTTGGACCGAGGAGGGGCTCAAGGCCAAGGGCGTGGTCGAGCGCCAGTTCAAGTTCATCCGGACCAACGGACGGTGGACGATCAACGGGGAGACCTGGGAGAACGTGATCGCCAGCGGCTACACGCACTGCATGGCCGAGCCCGAGCTTGGGAGCGTGGAGATCTGGGAGCTCACGAACACCTCTGGAGGTTGGTTCCACCCGGTCCACATCCACCTGGTCGACTTCCAGGTCCTGTCCCGCAACGGCAGCGCGTCCTTGGTGCTGCCCCACGAGAAGGGCCCCAAGGACGTGGTGTACGTGGGGGAGAACGAGACCGTGCGGGTGGCGATGCGCTTCTCCGGTCCCGCGGCCGGTGCGGGCTGGCCGACCCCCCGGGGCCGGTACATGATGCATTGCCACAACCTCGTGCACGAGGACCACGACATGATGATGCAGTTCAGCGTGGGCGACCCCGAGCACGAGCCGGCCTTCGACCCGATCACCGCGGCCGCGGCCTCAGCCCTCTGACACGGCTCGCAACACCAAGGAGTAATCCCGGATCCACCTCCTGGCGTGTTGAGGCCGGTGCTTGAGCTCGGGAACGGCCGGTTCTCCGGCTTCTCCGAGGGCCTGGTCCTCGGGGCGGGTTGTGGACGTCAGCAGCGCAGCGGGATCGCCTGGTCGTGGTCGGCACTTGAGTGAGTGCCGATGCCCAGGGCCAGGAGGCGGGTAGGCGTAGACGTCGGCGTCGGCCGCTGTCCACGAGACGTCCCGGGACGGTGAAGACCCCTCGTGGCAGGGTGCCCGCGGTGACCCTGTCCAGCTCTGAGCAGGCCAGGCGACCGACGGCGCGGGCGATGTTGTGGGCCATCACGACCAGGGAGCCATGCGGCAACGGCCGGGGACGTCGTCGAGCGCAGGTGCGCCAGGCCGGCGCTCGCGAGCTCGGCGATCCGTTGCTCGACGACCGCGTGCCGGCCCCGATCTCGGCGCGGACCGTGAGCTGCCCGGTGGCACCGGCGTCACGGACCCGGCCGTCGGTCTCGCCCAGGTTGCTCGTCGCGCCCGGGGCCGCACCTGCTGACCCGCCCCGCCCACACCGGCCTACAGCCGCACCGGCAGCTCCCGGCTGACCGCGCGAGCGGGCGCACGTGGGACTACTTGAGCGCCCGCAGCCACGCCCCGACCGTCGAGGGCGCCCGAGTCGTGTCGAACAGCTCCCCGGGACCCACCCGCACGCAGCACAGCGGTGTCATCGATGCTGTCTCCACCAGCGAGCATCGAACCGAGCACCGTCAATGCCTTCGCTCGTGCCGCTGGTGATTGATTCGTCACAAGACCAATCCTCAACGTACAAGGGGTATCTGCATATTCACGGCACGCCTGACCCGTCACCGATCGATGGATTGGGGGTAACAGGGCTTGGTTGAGCAAGCGCGCCAGCGCTGCGTCGTAACCCGACCCCGTTGGTTGAGCCGACCCGCAGCGCCGAGTCGAAGACGTCAGGCTCCACGCTCAGCGCGGCGACACGCTCGCGGAGCGGGACGACTGAAGACTCTCACCCACGGTGTTCGACGCCGCGACCTGGAAGACCCAGGAGCCGGCGGCCAGGGTGAAGGTGGCTGACCGGGCTGTGGCCTCCGCCCGGAGCTCGGTGCTTGCGACCACGGCCCCCTTCACCAGCTGCAGCGCCACCACCCGGTACGACGTGACCGGGCTGCCGCCGGTGGACTTCGGGGCGGACCAGGTCGCCGTCGCGGTGAGTGCACCGCCGGCGGCCCCGCGCGTGGGCTTGCCGATGACCGGTGCGTCCGGGACGGAGACCGGCGTCACCGGGGCGGACGCCACCGACCAGGGGCTCGCGCCGACGACGTTGAGCGCACGCACGGTGAAGGCGTACGCCGTGCCGTTGGTCAGCCCGGTGACGGTCGTCGAGGTGGCGGAACCGCTCAGGGTGACGGTGCGCACCAGTGTGGTTCCAGACCGCACCTGGACCTCGGCGCCGGTCAGCGGCGACCCTCCGTCGCCGGCCGAGGTCCACGACACGACAGCGGAGCCGTTGCCCGGAACGGTGGTGACGCTGCTGGGGGCCGGCGGAGCAGTCGCCGTGGCGTACGGCGTGACGGCGGTGGAGTCGGCCGACCAGGCACCGCCGCCGAAGGTGTTGAGCGCGTGCACCCGGAAGGTGTACGCCGTTCCGGGTGTCAGGCGCAGCACGGTCCTGGAGGTGGTGGTGCTGGAGATGCCGGTGACGGTGCTGACCAGCGAGCCGCCGGAGCGGACCTCGAGCTCGAAGCCCGTGGTGGCCGGCCGGTCGCCGTCCGGTGCGGGGGTCCAGCTGACCACGGCCGAGCTGTTGCCGGCGGTCGCACTGAGGGCGGTGGGGGCGGCCGGGGTGGCGACGGCGACGGTGCGGTCGGAGAACTGCAGCCGCTCGACGTTGCGGACCAGGTCGGAGCCGTCGGAGACCTTCTGGGTCTTGAGGTCGGGCCCGGTCTGGGTCACCTGGACGGCGTCCCCGACCGGGGTGAGGGTGTAGTTGGAGCGGGGACCGCTGAACACCGCCGTGTCGGTGTCCGAGGCCGTCCCAGCGGGGAGGATCTCGCGCACGACGACGAGGTCGCGCGCTCGTACGGTCCCGTCGAAGAGGGCCTGCTGGAGCGTGGTGGAGCTCCCGGCCCTGTAGGGGCGCCCGAGGAGGTCGGTGCTGCCGTACTGGGTGGCAGGGTCCGCGGGGTCGGTGCGGACGCTGATCCTCACCGCGAGCACCCGGTCGCCGTCGAGGACGTCGTCGCCCCCGCGTCCTTCGAGCACGTCGCTCCCGGCTCCTCCGAGCAGCACGTTGCCCTCGCCCCAGACGGGTCCGACCAGGGGGCACGAGCCGGCCACGGACGCGGCGGCCACCGGCGCGGGGTCGTGGGTCAGCGCGGGCAGTAGGGCGGCCAGCCCGGAGACCCGGGCCACTCCCTTGGCGTCCAGGGCGTCGCAGCCGGAGAAGCCGAGGCCGCCCAGCGTGCGGGGGACCTCGTCGTCGCCGCGGAGCGTGTCGGCGTAGGCCGTGCCGGAGACGCCTTCGGTCTCGAGCCAGCGGTCGCGGTTGACCACGACGCCGGCGACGGCGCCACCGTTGACGAGGAGGTCGTCGTCGGTGGGACCGGTCGCGTCCTGGTGCGTGGCCCAGTCGTACCCGGCCCCGCCCAAGTTCCGGTCGATGCCGACGCCCTGGCCCATGAGGTCGTCACCGCCCTCGGCGTCGTAGGTGTTGTCGCCGGCCTGGCCGAGCAGCACGTCGTTGCCGGGCTCGCGCTCGGCCTGGTCGTCGAGGAAGGGGGCCCCGTGGTCGCCGACGAGGACGTCGGACCCGCCGCCACCCTCGACCCAGTCGGACCCGCCGCCGCCGAAGATGCTGTCAGTACCGCTGCCGCCGAGGCTGAAGTCGTCACCGGGGCCGGCGAAGGTCTCGTTGTCGTTGGCGCCGCCGTTGGTGACGTCGCTGCCGGTGCCGCCGACGAGGATGTCGTTCCCGGCCCCCGCGTCGAGGGCGTCGTCGCCAGGCCCGCCCTTGAGGATGTCGAGGCCGCCGCTGTCGGTGATCCGGTCGTCACCCTCGCCCCCAAGCACTACGTCGTTGCCCGAGCCCCCGTCGAGCACGTCGGCGCCGTCGTTGCCCCACAATGTGTCGGCGTCGTTGCCGCCGATCACGCGGTCGACGCCCGACGAGCCGTCGTAGACGGCCTGGCCGTTCACCCCGGCCGGGTCGGCGGCGTTGGCGGTGCGGTACTGCAACGTCCCGTCCGGCTTGCGCAGCAGGAGGACGCTCTCGTTGCACGGTGTCGTCGGGTCGTCGGCGACCGTGCTGCCCGAGGCTGCGAAGCCCGCGGGCGAGCCCGACAGGTGGGCCAGGGCGAACGTGCAGTCGGCCGTGGCGAAAGCATCGGCCTTGAGGGCCTCGGTGCCGTCGGTGTTGCGCTCGACCAGCTCGGCGAACGAGTTGCCTTCGAGCTCGGCCCGGAGGTTCAGCCCGGCGGTGCGCGCGAGGTAGTAGAACCGGTCGCCGTTCTGCAGGTCGGCGATCTGGTCCTCGAACACGACCTCGAAGGTCGTGCCGAGCAGCCCGCCGAAGGGCTGGGTCGCCTCCGCGAGGCCGCCGACCCACAGGTCGACCTGGTCGAGCCCGGTGCGTGAGACGCCGGTGCCGTCGTCGGCCCAGGCCCCGGTGCTGTCCAGGAAGTCCGTCTGGTCGGTGGTGCTGGCGCCGCCGGAGACCGGGTTGACCAGCTCCTGCGCGGCGGCGCGCTTGGCGGCGACAGTGGTCACGTCGTCTGCGTTGCCCGCGACACCGTCGGGACCGACCTCACGGACCGTGGGGTAGGTGCCGTAGGCCGCGACCAGGTTGACCAGGGTCTCGGGGTGCTTGAGGTGCTGGCCGAGGTCGGACCAGCTCGTGTACGGCGTCAGCCGACCGTCATGGGTGGCGGCGAACAGCTGGCGCCGGAAGCCGTTCAGACCGGGGATGCCCTCGGACCGCCCCCGGGCGATGTTGAGGGTGGCCAGGTCCAGAGGCAGTCCCAGCAGGTTGTTCCTCAGGGTCTCGGTGACGAACTCGTCGATCTCGTTCCCGACCTGGTCCGACATGCCCAACATCAGACCACCGGCCGCAGCCCGCGGGGTGAGCCGACCGCCGTGGCCGTCGGAGGTGTAGGCACGAGGAGCGAGGAACCCGTCGAGCAGCGGCGTTGCGTAGCTCGCGCCCGCGGGGGTGGTCCGACCGATCACGTCGGTCAGCATCGAGTGCCCGAACCGGTAGACGGAGTGAGCGAACTCGGCGCTGACGGCGGGGTCGACCTCGGGGTGGTACGCGGTAAAGGCCGGGATGCCGGGGGTGATCTTGCGGGCGAACTCCTCCACGGCGATGTGCTGGTACTCCATCTCCGTCACGAACCGTGCCGCCTGGAAGAGTCGTTGGCCGTAGGACCAGCCACCTGCAGCAGCACCGTCGTGCCAGTCGGCCAGTGCAGCGACCCCCGCGGCGCTGGTGTCGGAACGCAGGACGCGGTCGACGTCGGCGACGAGCCGGTCGTGCTCGGCGTGGAAGACCTGGTGGACGGCGGTGAGGCCGATGTTCTCGTTGACCCTTCCGTCACCGGCTACGTAGTGGGCACCGAGCAGCCCCGCGTCGTACGCGGTGCCGACCTGGGCTGGGTCGGCGTCGTGGGCGATGTCGGTGAGGAAACCTGCAGACTCACGGGTGACGTTGGACGGAACGGTGACCGGCTGGGTGAGGTCGCCCTCGACCAGCCCGGTCGGGGTGACGTACTGGGGGAGACCGTGCGGCCCGGGCAGGAAGTTGCCGTACGGGTCAGCCGCCAGCATCGGGACGGCCGAGACGTCGGTGTCTGCGAGCCGGAGGCCGAGGACGTCGGCGGCTTGCTTCTTGAGTTCGCTCCAGGTGGCCATACCGCCCTCGCCCGGGGTGCCAGGGGTGCCGCCGAGCAGCCGCCCGGTGTCGGAGGGACGGCCGTCGACGAGGGCGTACTCGCGGAGGAAGACCTGCATCGACGAGTGAGAGCCGTAGGTCTGGCTCTGGTCGATCCACGGGGTGTCGGTGTTGGTGGCGTCGCGTACGTCGTCGGCGGTGCCGAGGGTCCCGTCGGGGCCGGGTTGGTTGCGGGCCCGGGTCATCACCATGAACCGCAGGTCGGCGGGCAGGTCGTCCGAGGTCCCGGCGCGACCGTCCTTGCCCAGGACCAGGGGGTCGTCGTCGCGGAGCGGCACGAAGACGGTCCCCCCGCCCTTGACAGTCTGGTCGAGCCCGTGGTCGAAGAACTGGCCGAAGAGCGCGGCGAGGCCGTTGACCGGGGGCGACAGCCCGGCGTCGGTCGAGATGTTGGGCACCGGCAGGGTCTGCCCCGACGGGATGCATCCGGTGGGCACACCGCTGCTCCCGTCTACCGGGTCGGGGTCGGTGGTGCAGGGGACGTAGGCCTTGGCCCCGAAGGGCGTGGCGGGGTGCCCGGCGGCAGCGACGGCAGCCGGGTTCTTCGCGGTCTGGTCGGAGACCAGGTTGCTCACGGTGCGCGGACGGGAGTCGAAGACCGACCCCTTGGTCTGGGTATAGCTGGTGCCGTGCACCGGCCCGAAAGCGGGCAGGCTCGGCTCCGCGTCGGCCCACGTGCCACGGGTGAGCCGGGGGAACTGCCCGTTGACGGCGGCGTACCGGGTGCGGCCTGTGTACAGGTTGTTGCAGGACCCGTCGACCGTGCGCAGGCCCCAGGGGGTCGTCCGGTCCCGGACCTGCCCCGCCGCGGTCCCGACCAGGGTCCCGCAGGGATCCGCCGCGGTCGCGGTGCGAACGTGGCGCTCCGCGATCTTGATCTGCTTGAGGATGAACCCCAGGTCACCGTTGGTGACAGTGAAGCCGGCGCCGACGGGGGCGGCCGCCCGGGCTGGTGGTGTGACCCACGGCAGCAGGGCGAGGACGATCGCAGTGGCGAACACGGCCCCCTGTCTCTGGACAGCACAGACGGACAGCTTCATCGGGACCCCCCACGAGCACCACGGACGTGAATGGCCAGACTTGCCGTGGAGCCTTGCGGAAACCTTGAGGACGCGAGCGCCGAGCGGGTCACCCCACTCGGCCCTCGCCGTAGTTCAGTGCAAGATCAGCGGCCGCGGTCTCGAGTCAGGACGGAGTAGACGGATCAAAGGTTCGCACCGGGCAGCGATGCGTCACGCGACAACGCTCAGGGCGGTCACGCCGGCGATGATGATGGCGACTCCAACCAGTTGGGACCGGCCGAGACGTTCCCCGAAGAGGAAGTAGGCGAGCACTGCCGAGATCGGGGCGAACTGCGACGAGAGCACCGAGGTGATCACGATGTCGTGGCGGGCGCCGATCGCGAAGATGGCGATGCCCAGCACCTCGGTGGTTCCCATGGCGAGGACGAGCGGCGCGGCTTTGCGACTGATCTGCAGTCGTCGGCCGACAGTCAGCGGTAGGAGCAGGAAAACGACTCCGACCAGTCGCGCGGGGAGCAGGACCCAGGAGATGGGCAGCTCCCCGCTCAGTCGCGCCATAGCGTAGAGGGAGACCCCGAAGGACAGTGCGCCGCTCACGGCCAGGACGGTCGACACGACGACACGTTCGTGTTCGAGCGGGAAGGGGTCCGGTGCCGCGGCGGCCAGGACGACGCCAGCGACGATGGCGAACAGCAGGAAGGCCACCGACGACGACAGGCTGGCCCCCAGGCGCGTGGCGATCACTGCCGACAGTGCACCCTCGGTGGCCAGCACAGGGGCGACCACCGCGACCTTGCCGTACCGGAACGCGTATGCCGCAAGGACCAGGCCGGCGACGTTCCCGCCTCCAGCCACGGCAAGCCACACCACGTTTCCGCCATTTGCCGCGTCCGGGAAACCCGAGATGGCGAGCAGGGGGACAGTCAGCAGCAGCCCCACGAGCATCACCCAGGCGACGACGGACCAGCCGCTGATGAGTCTCGTGGCGCGCGAGTTCAGCACCGATCCCGAGGCGAAAAAGATGGCGGATCCCACGCCGCACACGATGCTGGTCACGGAGCTCCGTCCGGCTGCTCGGGGGCCCGCCCGCGTTGAGGAGTCCATCGCGGTGCCAGACCGATGTCGTGCGCCGATGAGTAGGCAGACCTGGCGCGGGCGCCGCGATCGGACGAGACAGAGGCAGCGTAGTGGCCCTGGTTCTGCCAACTTCGGGGCGGTATGGCCGCCTATTGTCTCCCGGTGATGGCCTCGGGCGCGGCGGTAACGATCGAGTAACAGCGAGAGGTGGGCATTGCCCTCACGCATCTATTAGGAAACAGTCCTAATAGAAAATGGAAGGCGGCCCACCTCTGGGGGCAAGCACCGACCTGGCATACATGGAGGCACACACGGATGGCGTACGAAATCAATGACTTGAGCGGCAAGGTCGCGGTCATCACCGGAGCCAGCACCGGCATCGGCGCGGCGCTCGCGAGGCGCCTGCACGAGGCGTCGGTGAAGCTCGTGCTCGCCTCACGCAACGGCACAGACCTCGGCCTGGACGGGGCGATCGGACAGTCCTGCGACGTCCGGGATGCAGCCCAGGTCGCGGCGTTGGTCGAGACCGCGATGACCACTTTCGGTCGCCTCGACGTGCTGGTCGCCAACGCCGGGGTGGGGCACTACTCCGGATTCCTCGACACGCCCACCGAGGCCGTCGTCGAGATGATGGAGACCAACGCCATGGGCACGATCAACCTCTACCGAGCGGGCCTGCCGCACATGATCGAGGCGGGCAACGGCGGTGACCTGATCACCGTGTCCAGCCAGGCCGGGCTCCATGGCTTCCCGGGCGAGGCGGTCTACTGCGCCAGCAAGTTTGCCCAGGTCGGGCTCACCCGGGCCATCGATGAGGAGTTCCGCCCGCTTGGCATCCGCGCGGCGAGCGTGTGCCCCGGTGGCATCCACACCGAGTTCGCCATGGGGGAGGGGAGAGGTCGCACGCACGACGACCCCGAGGTGGCCACGATGATGTCGGCCGAGGACGTGTCCGAGGTCATCTATTTCACCCTTACCCGCCCCCGCAGCATGCGGCTCATGGAGTCGGGTCTGCAGTCCATGGATGAGGAGCTCGCGGGTTGAGGCTCGCTGGTGCTCCCGATCTCAATCCGAGAGGAACTGTCATGCGTCACAACATCCTGATCACGTTGTCGGCTGGCGTGCTGGTCGCCAGCCTTGCTGCTTGCGGCGGCGGCACGGGTACCGGAAGCGGGTCGAGCGACGGCAAGATCGCCGTGCTCCTGCCCGACTCGAAGTCCTCGCCCCGCTGGGAGACCGCGGACCGGAAGTTCTTCGAGCAGACCTTCGAGAAGGCGGGTCTTACCCCCGACGACTACATCATCAGCAACGCCGAAGGCGACCCCTCGGTCCAGCGCAGCCAGGCCGACCAGGCCATCACCGACGGCGCCAAGGTCCTGCTGCTGGTCAACCTGGACAACGGCTCGGGCGCCGCCATCATCGACTCGGCCAAGGCGCAGGACGTCTCGGTCATCGACTACGACCGCCTCACTGTGGGCGGGAAGGCCGACTACTACGTCAGCGGTGACGCCACGGCCGCCGGACGACTCCAGGGGCAGGGTCTGGTCGACGACCTCGCCGGCATGACGAAGCCCCAGGTCGCGATCCTCGACGGTGCGCCGACCGACTCGTTCGCAACGGACCTGTCGAAGGGATACCACGAGGTGCTAGACCCGAAGTTCGACTCGGGCGAGTTCGACCTGGTGGACTCGCAGGCTGTCAAGGACTGGGACGGCGCGACAGCGCTGACCATCTTCGAGCAGATGCTGACCGCTTCGAACAACAACATCGACGGCGTGATCGCGGCCAACGACACCATCGCGAACGCCGTGGTCTCTGGGCTGAAGTCGGCCAAGCTGCCGATGATCCCGATGAGCGGTCTGGACGGGACGATCCCCGCGCTTCAGCACATCCTGGCCGGCGAGCAGTCGTTCTCGGTCTACTTCTCCTACGGCACGCAGGCCAAGCTTGCCGGCGACCTGGCGGTACAGCTCCTCAAGGGCGAGAAGCCGACTGGGCTGACGGCCAGCGTCGACAACGAGGGCGTCAAGGTGCCTGCGGCGCTGATCGATCCGGTCACCGTGCGGAAGGACAACATCGAGCAGACTGTGATCGCCGACGGGCTCATCACGTGGAAAGACATCTGCGTCGGTGAGTACGCCCAGTACTGCCCCGCGGGTGCCGTGGACTAGCGAGTCGATGACGGAGGAGACTCCGATGTCCCACCCGATCACTGCGGGCTCACCCAGTCTGATGCGGCAGCTCAACCTGGCCTCGGTGCTCAAGGTCATCCGCGCGCAGGGACCAATCCCGCGGCCCGAGCTCGCCCGGGTCACAGGACTGTCCATGCCGACCGTCAAGCAGGTCGTCGAGGTTCTCGCGGCCCGGGGCTACGTGGAGGAGATCGATCCGCCGGCCGACGCCGACCTCCCACGACGCCCCGGGCCCCGGGCCCGTTACCTCGCTTTCAAGGCGACGCTGGGCTACGTCCTCGCCGTGGATGTGGGCGCCTACAACACGGTGGCCAAGCTGGCTGACCTGTCCGGGTCCGTCGTCAGCTCGACCAGGTCGGTGCACCTCGAACCCGCAGATCGCCATGCCGCCTTGGGTGCGATCCTGTCCTGCGTCGACACTGTGCTGGTCGAGTCCGGGGTGCAGCGCGGCGACGTCCGGGCCGTGGTGATCGGCACCCCGGGCGTGGTCGACCCGAAGAGCGGGCAAATCAGCCTGGCCCCGCAGATCAAGAGCTGGGACGGGGTGAATCTCAGCGTCGAGCTGGCCGACACGTTCGACTGCCCCGTCACGGTGGAGAACGAGGCCCACCTGTCACTGCTCGCCGAGCAGTGGATCGGCGCGGCGCGTAGCTACCTCAACGTCGTCTACGTCCAGCTGGGCATCGGCATCGGGGCCGCCATCCTCATCGATGGTCACCTGTACCGGGGCGGCAGCGGAGCGGCCGGGGAGATCGCGTACGTCGTGACCGACGCGGACGTCGACCAGCCGAGGGACTCAGCAGCCGGACCCTTCGAGTGGTTCGCTGGTGGCGACGCATTCCGACGACGTGGCGCGATGGCCGCGATCGGGGATCGAGGGGCTCTGCTGCTGTCGCTTGCGGGCGGTGACCCCGAAGCGGTCACGGCCCAGATCGTCTTCGACGCCGCGGCCACCGGGGATGCGGCCGCCCTGGAGGTAGCCACGTCCATCCTGGCGCGGCTCGGGCGCGAGGTCGCTAACATCGCCTCGATCCTCGACCCCGACCTCATCCTGCTCGGCGGCGGGATCGCCAACGCCGGCGAGACTGTCCTCACCCCCATCCGGGACGCTGTCACCCGGTTCACCCCACGACCCCCCGTCGTCCAGGTGAGCGACCTGGGCGGTGACGGGACCGTCCTCGGCGCTATCCGCCGCGCCCTCGACATCGCCGACGAGGCGACATTTTCCTTCATGACCACATCCGAGTAGCCCAGTGAGGAACCAGACGGCATGACATTCACCCCAGGACTCGCGAGCTTCCTGTCTTTTCGAGACCAAGAAGCGTGTGCAGCCGCCAGGCGCATCAAGCGCGAGGACATCACCGCCCACGCCAACCCCGACTTCCACATCCGGGTCGAGGACGACAAGCGGGCCTTTTACTCGGCGTTCGCCCACGACCTGGTCGACCGCATCCGAGCATCTCGTGACGAGGGCTCCGACTTCGTCGCCATCTTGCCGGTGGGGCCGGTCCCGCAGTACGCGGAGGCCGCCGAGATCATCAACACCGAGCGCATCAGCCTCTCGCACGTGCGGACCTTCAACATGGACGAGTACGCCGACCAGGAGGGCCGCACGGCCCCCGCCGACTGGGAGGGGTCGTTCGCTACCGCGATGTGGACCAACTTCTTCGGACTCCTCGACCCCGATCTGCGCCCCGACGACGCGCACATCCACTTCCCCACCAGCGACAACATCTCGAGCTACTCGATGATGATCGAGGATGCGGGCGGTGCAGATGTCTGCTATGGCGGGATCGGCTGGAGTGGCCACATGGCGTTCTGGGAGCCGCAGCTGGGGGAGGAGTTCGCCGGCGACCTCGACGCCTACCGTGCCGCGCCTGCGCGGATGGTGGAGCTTCACCCGATGACCATCATGCAGAACGCGCTCCATTCGTTCGGTGCCGACTGGTCCTGGGTTCCGCCGCGTGCCGCGACGGTCGGCCCCCGCGACATCCTGGGTGCCAAGCACCGCTCGTTCTGGCTGGACGGATACCTGGGCGGAGGTGTGTCGTGGCAACGCTTCATCGCACGCCTGGTGGCCCACGGCCCGGTGAACGAGTTCGTGCCGGGGTCGATGCTCCAGGAAACCGCTTGTGACTACACGATCCTCGGCGCTGTGGCGGACAACGTCGAGATCAACATGGCCTAGGCGACGACGATCAGGAGAGCAGGCAGACATGACAGAAGCCCCACTGCTGGAGCTGCGAGGGGTGTCGAAGAACTTCGGTGCCGTGCAGGCGCTCCAGGACGTCGACATGACCGTGCGGCCCGGCGAGATCGTCGCGCTGGTCGGTGACAACGGATCCGGGAAGTCGACGCTTATCAAGTCGGTGGCCGGCATCCACCAGGTGAGCAGCGGCACGCTGCTCTGGAACGGTGAGCCTGTGACCGTCCGCTCCCCCCGGGACTCGGCCGAGCTGGGCATCGAGGTCGTCTACCAGGACCTCGCGCTGGCCGACAACCTCGACGTGGTCGAGAACATGTTCCTAGGTCGCGAGCTCACGACGCGGATGCGGCGACTGGATCACAACGGCATGGAGTGCCGTGCGCTCGATGTCCTGGACCAGCTGGCTGTCACCACGATCCGCTCGGTACGCCAGCCGGTCGCCAGCTTGTCAGGAGGCCAGCGGCAGTCGGTGGCGGTGTCGAAGGCGGTCATGTGGAGCGCCAAGCTCGTGCTCCTCGACGAACCTACCGCCGCCCTGGGGGTGGAGCAGACCCGACACGTTCTCGACCTGGTGCTGCGCCTGGGGGAGCAGGGGCTCGGCGTCCTGCTCATCTCGCACAACCTTCACGACGTGTTCGAGGTGGCCGACCGCATTGTCGCGTTGCGACTCGGCGAGAAGGTCGCGGAGTTCGACCGACGCACCGCAACCCAGACCGAGGTCGTCGAGGCCATCACCTCGGGCCGGATTTCTTCGGTCCCCGGACAGGGCGGGGTATCACTATGACCACACTTGAGGAGCCGGAGATCGTGAACGCACCCACCGAGCGGAACTCGCTGCTCGAGTACGGACGACGCTGGTTGGTCGGGCTGCGTAGCGGCGAGCTGGGAGTGCTGCCGATCATCGGTGCACTCCTGCTCACCGCGATCGTCTTCCAGAGCCTGAACGCCAACTACTTGACGCCGGGGAACCTGGTCAACCTGATGAGCCAGGGGGCGGCGATCGCGACAATCGCGATGGGCCTGGTCTTCGTGCTGCTCATCGGGGAGATCGATCTCTCCGTGGGTTACGTGTCGGGCGTGGCCGCCGTCGTCCTGGCCCAGTTGCTGCTTCCCGACGGCTCGGAACTCCCGACGGGCCTGGCTCTGCTCGCGGCCGTAGGAGTCGGGATGGCGATCGGCGCGTTGCACGGTCTGCTCATCACCAAGCTGAAGATGCCCTCGTTCGTCGTGACCCTCGCAGGGCTGCTGGCCTGGAATGGCGTGGTGCTCATGCTGATCGGCAGCCAGGGCTCGATCATCATCCAGGACAAGGCAATCGTCAGCCTCTCCGGTTCCTACCTGGCGCCGGGGTCGGCGTGGGTGGTGTTCGGCATCCTGGTGATCGCCTACGCCCTTACGGCTGTGGTGGCCCGCAAGAACCGGACCAAGCGCGGCTTCATCGTGGAACCCGTGTCCCTCGTGGCGCTGCGCATCGTCGCCCTGGTCGTGGTGGCGGGCGCGGTCGTCCTGATCGCCAACCTCAGCCGGGGCATCCCGTACGTCGTCGTGCTCATCACCGTGCTGTACGTGGTGTTGAACTACGTCTTGAAGAACACCCGCTTCGGGGTCTGGGTCTATGCGATCGGCGGCAGCATCGAGGCCGCCCGCCGGGCCGGCATCAACACCGACCGGGTGCGGATCTACGTCTTCATGATCGCCTCGTCGATGGCCGCCGTCGGTGGCATCATCCTGGCTTCGCGACTCAGGTCGGTGGAGAGCAACGTGGGCGGCGGCTCGCTGCTGCTGTACTCCATCGCCGCCGCCGTCATCGGCGGCACCTCCCTGTTCGGAGGCCGCGGCAGCGCCCGGTCCGCGATCCTCGGAGCGCTGGTCATCGCCTCGATCGACAACGGTCTGGGCCTGCTGGGACTCGGATCGGGGCAGAAGTTCACGATCACGGGACTCGTGCTGCTCGCCGCAGTGGCCGTCGACTCACTCTCGCGGTACGGACGGATCCAGGCAGGCCGGTCGTGAGCGCGGGGAGCCAGGTTCCGCACCCGGCCCAGGGCGGCCTCGACTCCCGCCCCAACCCCCTCGCAATTGTCGTGGGCCCACCGACACTCGTGGAGAGCGCTCCGCGGATGGTCGTCACGAAGACTATCGACAGTGCCCACGTGTTCAGTCGGCGGGCGTGCAGCTACCGCAGCGTCGTCGTGCACGCGCCCCTTCCGCGGCTCCTCCAGCGGGCCCGCCTCCTCAGTCCGGCGGCCGCCGCATGAGCCAGGATCCGCTGCGATGGGGGGTTCTGTCGACGGCCGCCATCAACGACAGGGTCCTAGGTGCAGCAGCAAGGTCCGCCGAGGCCGCGGTGGTAGCCGTCGCGAGCCGGACCCAGGAGAGAGCGACGTCGTACGCGGCGCAGTGGGCCATCCCCACGGCCCACGGGTCCTACGCCGGTCTGCTAGCCGACGAGTCGGTGGAGGCCGTCTACATCTCGCTCCCGACGGGCCTGCACCACGAGTGGACGATGCGTGCCCTGGCAGCGGGAAAGCACGTGCTCAGCGAGAAGCCCTACAGTCGGTCGCCGGCCGAGGTGAAGTCTGCGTTCAGTACCGCCCAGCAGCTTGGGCTGGTGCTGAGCGAGGCGTTCATGTTCCGGTACCACCCCCAGATCCGCAGGCTCGTCGAGCTGGTCCACGTCGAGCAAGTGATCGGCACGGTGCGGCTGATCGCTTCGTCATTCAGCTGGCCCACGGAGTCGGCCGACGACATCCGCCTGGACTCCTCGCTCGGCGGTGGCGCGCTGCTGGACGTCGGCGTCTACTGCCTCAGCATCGCTCGTCTGCTCGCCGGTGAACCCCGGTCCGTCACCGCGCACCAGGTCACGGGGCCGACCGGGGTGGATGTGTCCTTCGTGGGTACGTTGGCCTTCGCCTCCCACGCACTAGCCCACTTCGACTGCGGCATCCACCTCCCCGATCGCAGTCACCTAGAGGTGGTTGGTCACCTGGGAACCATCACGGTGCAGGACCCCTGGCACTGCGCCGAACCAGGGATCATCGTGTCGCGTCGCGGTGCCGCGCCGCAGACAGAGCACCCGCAACCGGCCGACTCCTACCAGCTGGAGCTCGAGGAGTTCGGTCGTGCGGTCCGCGGAAAGACAAACCAGCTGCTGAGCCGTGACGACGCGATGGGTCAGGTGCGCGCGATCGACGCGCTATTCCGCGCCGCGCAAACAGGTCAGCGAGTAGAGGTCGTCGACGCCGCCCTGCATGACCGGTGAGGGCCACCGGTCTGCACCACCTCACTCGGCCAGACTCGCGCGCCCTCGGTTGGTTTCCCTTGTCGCGGGTGAAGTCGGTGATGTGCTGAGCTACGGCCGCCAGCGGTATCGACCGCGCACATGCCTTGGTGCGGGATCTCGGTCACGGTTGACTGGGGCAGCAGAGCGGCCAGTAGACGGGTGACCTCGGCCGTCCCTCGATCACCTCTGCCTCGCGCACCAGCGTTCGTGCCACGATCGGCAATGGGTCGGGCCCCTCGGCGGCATCGTGCTGAGCGCCCACTTCCTCCGCGCTCAGGCCGACAATCTCGACCGGAAACTGAACATCACCCGGCCCAGGTCCCCGCGTCCGATCAGGCGTCGCTCAACGGAAAAAGTCGAGCGCATCTGTAACCAGCCCTCAGGAAGGGTCGTCGGTCCAGGCGGCATGGAAAGGACGAGTCGGCGCAGCGGAGCCGCCCGCTGCGCCCATTGCGGCCAAGGCGCCGAAGCTGTGCCCGAACACGTCAACCGGCCTGCCCCGCCGCTCTGCGACGCCGATCGTGCTCGACGAGATGGGGCCACACCGGGGTCCACCGCTGTGAGGTGCACATGCCGCCGTGAGCAGCAGCGGCGGCCCAACTCCAGCCGTCACGCATCCGATCCGCGTCCCGTCTGGACTGAACACCGACCATCGCGCACGCCGTCCATGAACCGTCTCCATCCCTTACCGCCACGACATACTCACCCGTTTCGAACCGACGGACACGGTGACGTCCCGCGGGGAGTGCTTCGCAAAGCCCGTTTCAACGCGGGTCATATCAGTAGGCTTCGGGTGCCCTCAGGCGTCGCCGAAGGTGCTTTCGAACGCGTTGAGCGCAGCCTCCTGCGTCCATCGTGCCTCGCCGCGCCCGGTGGGTCCAGGGGACCGCGGGGTCAGGTGTGGTTGCGAGGGCGGCATCACCAAGACCTTCCAGGCACCGGCGAAGAGGGGTACGTACGACTTTCACTGCACCGACCACAACAACATGACCGCGACACTGGTGGTCCAGTGATCAGTGACACCGCCGCCCCGCCGGCTCTGTCGAGGGTGGCTGGCGGGTCGCTATCGGAGATGGTCAGCGGGGCGTGAAGGTGACCTCGCCCGGGTCCTCGCCAGGCCAGTGCAGCGTCGTGGACACCGGTGGCGTTGTCGCGACTACTCGCCCGTGCGAGACCACGTGGGTCGGTCGCACCTGGCGGCGGATGGCGTCGTACCCGTCGGTGGCGGGCAGCAGCAGGAAGCTCGCCGGCCTACCCACGTGGAGGCCGTACTCCTCGGCGAGGCCGAGCACCGCAGCTGCACGCGAGGTGACCATGCGGAAGGCCTCCTCGATCTCGTCGCGTGCGAGGAGCTGGGTGGCATGGGTGCCGACGTGGGCGACCTGGAGCGGGTTGGCGGTGCCGAGCGGGTACCACGGGTCCATCACGTCGTCGTGCCCGAAGGCGACGTTGATCCCGGCCGCCAGCAGCTCCTTGACCTGGGTGAGCCCGCGGCGTTTGGGGTAGTCGTCGAACCGGCCCTGCAGGTGCAGGCTCACCATCGGGTTGCTGACCAGGTGGATGCCGGAGCGGGCAATGATGCGGTGCAGCTTGTAGCTGTACGCCGGGTTGTAGGACCCCATCGCCGTCGTGTGGCTGGCAGTCACCCGCTCACGCAGACCCGACCGCGCGGCCCGGGTCGCGAGGACCTCGACGAACCGCGACTGCTCGTCGTCGATCTCGTCGCAGTGCGCGTCGACCCGCAGTCCGTGCCGGTCTGCGAGGTCGACGGCGAACTCCACCGAGCGCACCCCGTCCTCACGGGTGTCCTCGAAGTGGGGGATCGCGCCGACCACGTCGACGCCTCGGCGTGCGGCCTCGGTGAGCAGCTCCTCGCCGTCGGGGAAGGAGCAGATCCCCTCTTGCGGGAAGGCCACCAGCTGCAGGTTCACCACGTCGCGCACGCGCTCGCGCACCTCGATGAGCGCGTCGAGGGCCACCAGGGACGGGTCGGTGACGTCGACGTGGCTGCGGACGTGCAGGGTGCCGTTGGCGGCGTACCACTGCAGCGTCTGCGTCGCGCGGTCGATGACGTCCTCACGGGTGAGCATCGGCTTGCGCTCCGACCAGCAGGCGATGCCCTCCCAGAGCGTGCCGCTCTGGTTCCAGCGGGGCTGGCCGGCGGTGAGCGAGGCGTCCAGGTGGACGTGTGGCTCGACGTAGGGCGGGGTCACCCAGGCGCCGGCGCCGTCGATGACGGTCGTGGCTTCGACAGTCTCGACCGCCTCGTCGGCGCCCTCTGCACACGGCACAACACCTAGGATCCGCCCGTCCTGCACGTGCAGGTCGACGGCACTCAGCTCGCCGGTCGCCTCGTCGTGCCACCGGACGTCGCGGACCAGCAGGTCGATCACGAGCCGCCGCCTGTCGCTCGTGCCATCAGGCAGGTGATCTCGTACCCGAGGGTGGCGGCCGCCAGGGACGTGATCTCGGCGTGGTCGTACGGCGGGCTGACCTCGACCAGGTCGGCTGCGACGATCTGGTCCGGCGGGAGGGCCCGGACCAGCGTGAGCAGCTCCCGCGAGGTCAGGCCGCCCATCTCCGGTGTCCCGGTTCCGGGGGCGAACGCCGGGTCGAGCACGTCGATGTCGATGGAGAGGTAGATCGGCGCGTCGTTGGTGCGGCGCCTGACCCCGTCGACGATCTCGTCCAGACCGCGGCGGTCGATGTCGAGGGCGCGCACGATCTCGAACCCGAACGAGGCGTCGTCGACCAGGTCCTGCGCGGCGTACAGCGGCCCGCGGATGCCGATGTGGCTGCTGACGTCACCGGCCAGGAGGCCCTCCTCGTGGGCACGTCGGAAGATCGTGCCGTGCGTACGGTCGGCGCCGAAGTAGCTGTTCCACGTGTCGAGGTGGGCGTCGAAGTGGATCAGCGCGACCGGACCGTGCTTGCGGGCGACGGCCCGCAGACCGCCGAGGGCGATGGTGTGGTCACCGCCCAGCAGGACCGGTCGACCGCCCGAGGCGAGCAGCTCGGAGACGCCGTCGTCGATCTGCTGCAGGGCGTGGTCGATGTTGAACGGGTTGCACGGCACGTCACCGGCGTCAACGGCCTGGAGCACGGAGTAGGGCGAGACGTCCTGCGCCGGGTTGTACGCCGGCCTCAGGTGCCGCGAAGCCTGCCGGACGGCGCTCGGCCCGAAGCGTGCGCCCGGACGGAAAGAGACTCCCCCGTCGAACGGCGCGCCCAGCACGGCGACGTCGAAGGACGAGACCTCGTCGATGCGAGGAAGGCGGGCGAACGTCGCGGACCCCGCGAAGCGCGGAACCTTCGTGCCGTCCACAGGCCCGACGGGTCCAGGGTGCCCGGTGTAGTCGTGGGTCATGGCAGCTCCGGGCGGGGGAAGACGCG
The DNA here is from genome assembly GCA_963843825.1 of uncultured Actinomycetota bacterium. Lineage (GTDB taxonomy): Bacteria > Actinomycetota > Actinomycetes > Propionibacteriales > Nocardioidaceae > Marmoricola_A. The sequence continues at coordinate 250,833 of CAWJLZ010000022.1, read as the reverse complement.
GGGGGTCAGGTTCAGGGAGCGGACGTGCTCGGCGATGTCCTGAGCAGGCGCCACCCACAGCCCGGGCAGGTCCTTCATAGTCTCGATCAGGGTCTCGAGGGCACGCAGCCGCCCCAGACGTCCGCTCAGGAACGGGTGCACCGTCAGGGTGAAGCACGAGCTGTGCGCGTGGGCCTCGGTGAGCTCGGCGGTCCACATCGCCAGCGACTTGGCGGGGTCCTCGATCACGCCGGGACCGAACAGCTCGGGCACGAAGGCGAACTGCTCCCAGTCGTCGAGGGCCCAGGCGACCGGGATCTCGACGATGCTGCGGACGCCGTCGGGACGTTCGGCGAGCTCGTAGGGCAGGTCGGAGTCCATCAGGCTGGAGTCGTAGAGGAAGCCACGGTCGAGCAGCAGCTCGGCCGTCTGGTAAGTCGTCTCCCACATCGGCGCGCGGTAGCCGACCGGCCGCACGCCGGCGACCGTGTCGAGCGCCTCGAGCCCACGGTCGAGGACCGCCGCCTCCTGCTCGCGGCTCATCCCGGCCATTGCCTCGTGGAGGTACCCGTGATGGGCGATCTCGTGACCCTCGTCGCGCACCCTGCGCAACAGGTCGGGGTAGCGCTCGGCGGTGTACCCGGGGCAGAAGAACGTCGCCCGCACATCGTGCCGCTTCAGCAGGTCCAGGACGCGAGGGACACCGGTCAGGGCCCCGTACGCCTGGTGGGACATGGCGGAGAGCCGGTGGCGGCTCTCCGGGTCGACGGTGAGCGCGACGTCCTCGGAGTCCATGTCGAAGCCGAGCGTGGCCGCCGCCTGGTAGCCCGTGGGCCAGGTGATCGGCCCCGCCGGCGCCGTGACGTCGTGAGTCGGGGTCTTGACCTGGTCGGCCATCAGACGCGTACGCCGGTGTCTGAGGTGGAGGCGCGACGCCTCGACAGGGTGAGGTACGACAGGCCCCCGGCCACCAGGGCACCTGCCAGCCAGGACAGGTCGATCCCGCCCATCTGCTTGGCGATCGGACCCTGGAGGTAGCTGGGGATGCCGTACTCGAACATCCAGGTTGCGATCATGCCGATCACGAAGGGGATGACCGCCCCCCACACGATGTCGGGGACCTTCGTCGAACCCGGGGGCTCGAAGAGGTCGTCGACGTCGATCTTCTGCCGGGCGATCACGTAGTAGTGCACCAGCATGATCGCGCCCCAGGGAGCGACCCAGGTCACCAGACCGGCGAGCCAGCCGTCGAGGTTGGAGGCGAAGTCCCCGTTGAGGATCAGGTAGATCGTGAAGAGGGTGGCGAGCACCCCCACGCCGTAGGACAACGTGCGTCGGTCGACGTTCCAGTCGAGGGTCTGCGCGCAGAGGCCGCAGGAGTAGATGTTGAGCACGTTGGTCGCGATCGGGCCGTGGATCACCAGCAGGAGCACCGGCACCGCCAGGCCGCCGAAGGCGTTGACCACGAGCTGTCCGGGGTCCACGGTCTGGGAGACGGTCGCCAGGGTGGCGCCGAAGATGCCGAGCCAGACGGTGGGGATGAACTGGCCGAGCACGCTGCCCAGGTAGAGCTTGCGGCGCGAGATGCTCGGTGAGACGAAGCGGGAGTAGTCCGAGGCGTAGGCGAACCAGGTGATGCCCCAGCCGATGCCGATGGCCGTCATCAGGGTGGTCAGCGAGCTCCACAGTGCTTGGCCGTGCAGGCTGGCTCCGGAGTATCCCCAGTCCACGTTGGTCTCGCCTGAGGTCCAGGCCACGACCGTCATGGCCACCAGGACGACGAGGGTCACCGGCACCGTCCAGCGCTCGAAGCGCGCGATGGCCCGGAAGCCGATCGCGGCCAGCCAGACCTGGCCCGCCATGATCACGATCGACACCACGATCTTGAGGCCGTTGCCGCCCTGGATGCCGATCTTGTCGAAGAGCGCGATGACGAGGTCGAGGATGATCCAGGTGTTGATGGCGCACCACCCGACAGCCAGCAGCCCCTGCAGCAGGGCCGGCAGGTAGGCGCCTCGACGTCCGAAGGCGGCGCGTGAGAGCACCATCTGGCTGACTGCGGTCTGCTGGCCCATCAGAACGAAGAACCCGAAGGTCGCCATGCCGATCATGTTGCCGAGCACCAGCACCCCGATCGTCTGCCACAGGCTCAGCCCGAGGTAGATCCCCAGGGCGCCCAGGACCCAGTTGATCGGGGCGATGTTTGCCCCGGTCCAGATCCAGAACTGGTGAGCAACGGTCGAGGTCCGGGCGTGCTCCGGGATGGGCATCAATGTGTGTTCGGCGGACTCGGTGGCACCGAGCTCGTCATTGGTGATCGACAACGGATCCTCCCAGGGCTGCGGGGTCTAGCGGATGGCCGAATACTCATCCGGGATTGCACGATTCGTCAAGGGTGCTTGTTCGATGTGGCAACCTGAGGGGCGTGATTCAGGAGCCTGAGCGGGGTGACGGCGAGGTCGGTCCTCGCCTGCGCCAGCTCCGTGAGCAGAAGGGCCTTTCGGCGCGCCAGGTCGCTGACCTCGCCGGGGTTACCCCGGCGTACCTGAGCCGGCTCGAGAACGGCCGCCTCAGCCCCACCGTGGCCAGCCTGGCCCGACTGGTCGCGGCGATGGGCGAGACCATGTCGACACTCTTCCAGCAACCCCCCGGACCGGAGCTGGTCGTTGTACGCCGGGCCGAGCGACACCTGATGCGGAGCCAAGGCGTCCTCGACTCCCAGGTGACCCCGGGGTGGGCCAAGCGGCTGGAGATCCTCGAGTCGCTCGTTGAGCCGGGTCAGGGAAGCAGCGAGACCCTGCACACCCACGATGGCGAGGAGGAGTGCGTGCTCGTTCTTGACGGGGAGCTGGACCTGTTCCTTGGCGCGGACCACTTCCACCTCGAGATGGGCGACTCCGCGACCTTCGACAGCCGCACCCCGCACCGGTGGCGCAACCCGTCACTGGGGGTGTCGCGGGTGCTCTGGGTCATCACGCCCGCGACCTACTGATCCCCAGCCACCGGAGCGCAATCCGAGGCGGCCTAGCGGGCCCGCGCGGCGGCCGACGTCGAGCTCAAGGGGTTGCGGGGTGGCGGTGGGTGGCCGTCGACGTTGCGGCATGATCCGCTTCGAGGCGTTTCACGGTCGCGTAGATCCAGCCGGGGTGGTGAGTGAGACCCGCCCGCGACGATGCTCATGCTCCCACTGGGGCTAGATCGTGCGTCCACGCAAAGGGGAGGGCAACATTACCTTCGTGGGTCGTCTGCTTCTTCCGACGCTCTGAGGCATCCGGCGACGCGGCGTCAGAAGGCGGTGGCCGAGTAACACCCGCAACTGTTGTGCCTGGACTCCTCGCCGGCGCGCGGCTTAGATAGGGACGGTCCCGTCACGCGATCTGCCTAGGTGGCAGGTCTTCCGAGTCGCTTTCACGGCGGCTCAGCGGCCGGGAACTGCCGTAGTCGCGCCGCCCGAGGCAATGGCTAGGCCCAGTTGATGTACTAGGCACACCCTCCTGAGCAGGGGCGCTAGGCATGCCGTAGTGCTCGAGGACCCACGCGTCGTACTCCAGGTCCGCCGCTTTGTAGCGAAGGATCGAGGCGCGGCGGCGTAGTCGCCTCGGCTGCGTTCGGCGCCGGGCAGAAGCAAACAACATCCCTCAAATGTAAGGCCAAGCAGGCCATAGCGGAAGACCAGAATAGATATTCGATTCAGATTATTGACTTGTTCTCGGGCACCAGGTGGTCACTATCAACACGGCCAAGCGGATTGAGGGGTAGCGCGCTAACTCGCGTTGGGTGGTCATGTAGCGCACATGTTGCCAACCGAGCCTCTAGGTGTAGTTCCCCGTGGTTGTGGACGCGGGCTGCGGGGACGTCGCCGCCGATGCCGGTGTGGGGTCGGTGGTGATTGTGGGAGTGCAGCCAGTCGGTAGGTCGCGGCGCGGTCTTCGTCTGAGTAGTAGGGGCGGGCGTAGGCCCACTCGGAGTTCAGGGTGCGGTTGAAGCGTTCGACTTCTCGTTGGTCTGAGGCCGGTAGGGCCGGGTGCGTCGGTGCTTGGTGGTCTCGCCGAGGGCTTCGGCGAAGGCGTGGGAGCGGTAGCAAGATCCGTTGTCGGTCATCACCGCGGTCACGGTGATGCCGAGCGAGGCGAAGAAGGCGTTGGCGCGGAGCCAGAGCCCGGCAGCGGTCTCCTTGCGTTCGTCGCCGAACTGCTCGGAGTAGGCCAGGCGGTTGTGGTCATCGACAGCGTGGTGGAGGTAGACGTAGCCGCGTGAGCCTGCCGCGCCGGCACGTGCGGCCCGGTCTCGTGCGACACCGGCGCGGCGGTCTTGAGTCGACCCGCGGCCGTGGACGCGCCATCGGCCACCGGTGGGGATGCGGCCGAGCTTCTTGATGTCGACGTGGACCAGCGCGCCTGGGGTGGCGGCCTCGTAGCGGGTCGCACGGGGACGGCGGACCGGTAGGCCGGTGGCCTGGTCGAGGTGGGCCAGCAACGGCATCTGGTAGCGGGCCAGGACCCGCCCGACCGTCGAGCGCGGGACCCCGAAGTAGTAGCTGATCCGGTGTGGTCCCCACCGACGGCGGTACCACAGCTTCACGATGCGCCGCTCGAGCCTGGTGGGTGTCCGTGTCGGTGTGGAGTGCGGAGGCGAGGAGTGGTCGGTCATCGGTTCTCCGGCCCTCAGTCGTGCCGCCCACTTCTCGGCGGTGGCCGGTGAGCACTGGAACCGTTCCGCGGCTCGGCGGTCCGGCCAGTGGTCGACCGCGATCAGATCGGCAAGTCGTCGACGGCCGAGCGGGGTCAGGGGGGCGTTAGCGTGAGTCAACGAAGACCTCCGGGCGAGGGTTGGTGTGGTACCCCCTCCGTACCGGAGGTCTTCGCCTATCCGCTCACGCCACGTTGTCCACAACGTTTGGGGAACTACACCTAGGGAGCGGTGGGTCGTCGTTTGTTGATTTGCTCGACGCCCGGCCCAGGGGGCATCGGTGGTCGATCAACAGGGCGGTCGGGAACAGGTTCGACATCCCCGAGCGTTACCGTCTTCGCGGTATCGCCTATGTCTTGAGAGATGTGTTCCCGATGGCCTGATGACCCACTCTGCCTGGGGCACCGAGGCGACTGCCTGTCGTGGGGCCAGCCACGAGGTCCCACTGGCATTTTCGTCAAGCATCGCCGACACTGGTGGGTACTCACGGGGGTGAGACATGAAGATTCGTCGACCGGTGTGGCATCGGACAGCCGTGGTGGTGCTGGGTCTCCTGGGTTCGGCCGCCCTCTCGTCTCCCGCCGTTGCCGCCGTCCCGCTGGAGCGGGTCAGCGTCTCCTCGGCGGAGGGCCAGGCGCGCGCGCCCAGCTACGCCCCGGCGATGAGCGGCGACGGCCGCTTCGTGGCGTTCACCTCCGAGGCCGACTTTCAGGTGCGCGGCGCCTTCGCCGGACCTGACGTGTTCCTGCGGGACCGCCGCACCGGAACGACCGTTCTCGTCAGCGCGACCAGCCGGCCCGGCAACGGCGCCAGCTCGGAGCCCAGCATCTCCACCGACGGCAGGTACGTCGCGTTCCTGTCGCGGGCCAGCAACCTGGTCCCCGGAGACACCAACGGTGCGGCCGACGCCTTCATGAAGGACATGCGGACGGGGGTGGTGACCCGGATCGGTCTGCAGGGTTGGTCACAGATCACCCAGGGTGTCACCGCCCCCCAGCTCACCGGCGACGGACGGTCCGTGCTGTTCAGCACCCCCGCGACCCTGGTCCCGGCCGACACCACGCCCGGAGACGACCTCTACCTCCGGTCGCTGGCCACCGGCCGGGTCGAGCTCGTGAGCCACGGCTTCGGCCGGCTGTACGGAGGTGAGGTCGAGGGCGCCCACGGCCGCGTCGCGCAGGCCAGCGCCGACGGCCGGTACGTCGCCTATCGCTCGGCCAGTGACGGACCCGGCTACCCCTACACGGTGTGGTTGCGTGACACCGTCCTCGACACGAGCCGTGACCTCTACGTGAGGGCCGGCTTCACCGTCGCGGACGACTACGTCGATGCGGTCGCGGTGAGTGCGAACGGCCGATGGGTCGCCTTCGTCACCGATGCCGTGGGTCGCCCGGACGACCCGACCGAGGACGATGACGCCTGGTTCTACGACACGCGCACCGGAGCCTTCAGCCGCAGCGCTCCGACCTGGGCGGTGCCGGTCACCGCAGAAGCCAGCTCGCTGGCGCTCTCGGGTAACGGCCGCGTGCTGGTCTACGCGGGCGGAGCCGAGCGGGGAACGGGCATCTGGGCCCATGACCGACGCACGGGCCTCACGGTCCGGCTCGCGAGGACACCGACGTACGGCTCGTTCTCCCACTACGACCCCGACGTCGCGGCAGTCTCGGCAACCGGCCGAGTCTTCGCCTTCAGCGCCTCGGACACGCTCACGAGCAGTGACACCAACGCCGTCTCTGACGTCTACCTCCGCAGCATGCCGGACTGCACCATCGTGGGCACCTCCGGCGACGACGTCCTGAGCGGAACGGCCGGGGACGACGTCATCTGCGGCATGGCCGGCGACGACGTCATCAAGGGCCAGGGCGGCGACGACACTCTTTCCGGCGGTGCGGGTGTGGACAAGGTCGACTACGCCGACGCCTCGCGTGGAGTCACCGTGGACCTGCGTTCCGGGCGGGCGACCGGACAGGGGACCGACATGCTCCTGGGCGTCGAGCGCGTCGACGGGTCCCCCTACGCGGACCACCTCGTCGGCGACGAGGAGGACAACGCGCTCGCGGGCAGGGCCGGCGACGACTACCTCCGCGGACAAGCCGGTGACGACCAGGTCTGGGGCGGGCCCGGATTCGACACCGTGGGCGGCGGCGAGGGACACGACCAGCTCGCCGGCGGGCCCGGGACCGACACAGTGACCTTCCACGACGCGACGCAGGTCTCCGTCGACCTCAACCAGGGGCGAGCCACCGACGCCTCCTGGCGCGGGTTCACCTGGGTCGACACCCTCAAGGACATCGAGAACGTGTCCGGCAGCCACGGCGACGACTACCTCCGCGGCAACGGTGTCGCCAACACCCTGTGGGGCCACGGAGGCAACGACACCATCCTGGGGCAGGCTGCCAACGACGCGCTCTTCGGCGGGTCCGGAGACGACGCGCTGACGGGAGGCACCGGGAAGGACCGTTGCGTCGGCGGCGACGGAACCGACTCCGCCGCGACGTGTGAGACGACCTCGTCCGTCCCCTAGGGACGAACTGTGTAAGGGGCCCGGGACGGGGATTATTGAATCCCCCCGGCGAGTCCGGAGGCTCTGGTGTGTCCTGGGTTCCACGGCGTCTGAATTTCTGGATTCTGGTGTCTGACACCAGGAGGAACAGATGGGACGACAGGGCTACTCGGCCGAGTTCAGGCGCAAGGTCCTCGACCTGCTCGCGGAGGGTCGAAGCGTCGCGTCGTGTCGCGCACGACCTCGACATCAGCGACCAGACGATCTACAACTGGCGCCGCCAGGACCGGATCGACCGAGGACTGCAGCCGGGGCTGAGCACCGCCGAGAATGCCGAGCTCGCGAAGGCCAAGAAGCGGATCAGCGAGCTCGAGACCGAGCTGGCCATCAGCCGGCGTGCGATGGAGCTGCTGAAGGAGGAGACCAGCCCAAAAGGCGGTACGCGGCCATCGAGGTGATGGCCGCGGAGAACCTCCCAGTTCAGGTCGCGTGCCGGGTCCTCGGCGTCTCGGAGTCCGGCTACTACGAGCACCTGAAGCGGGCGCCCTCGGAACGCTCGATCCGGCACGCGATGCTCACCGACCTGATCAGCCAGATCCACGTCGAGTCCCACGGCATCTACGGCGCGCCGACGCATCCACGCCGAGCTCACGCTGGGCCGCGGCGTCGTGGTCGGCCACAACCAGGTCGAGCTGCTGATGCGCCGAGCTGGCCTGCAGGGCCTCACCGGTCGGCGCAAGTGGAAGCGGATCCGTGCCGACGACATCGCCACCGACCTCGTCGAGCGCGACTTCACCCGTGCCGGACCGAACCAGCTCTGGGTCACCGACATCACCGAACACCCGACCCGAGAGGGCAAGGTCTACTGCTGCGCCATCCTCGACACCTACTCCCGCCGGGTCGTGGGCTGGTCGATCGACGCATCACCGACCGGTGCGCTGGTCACCAACGCGCTCGGGATGGCCATCGACAGCCGGCTCGACAAGCATGCCGCGGCCGGGAACGATCATCCACTCCGACCACGGAGTTCAGTTCGGTTCCTGGGCCTTCACCAAACGCGCCAAAGACTCCGGCCTGCTGGCCTCGATGGGCAGCATCGGCGACTGCTACGACAACTCCATGATCGAGTCGTTCTGGTCGCGCATGCAGGTCGAGCTGCTCGACCGGAAGAAGTGGAACACCCGCCTCGAGCTCGCCAACGCGATCTTCGAGTACCTCGAGATCTGGCACAACCGCAAGCGCCGTCACAGCCAGCTCGGATGGCTCACGCCGATAGAGTTCGAACGCAACCGCATCATCACCGTGGCATGAGAATCCAAGAATCTCGACTACGCCGAACCCGGGACACACCAGAGTCTCCGGACACGTCGGGGGGATTCAGTGGGCGGACCACGATCGCGGAGGTCGAGGAGCTGGTCGAGCCCGGTGAGCTGGACCCGAACGAGGTGCACACCCCGGGGGTGTTCGTGCAGCGGGTGGTCGAGCTGAGTGCGGAGCAGGCCGCGGACAAGCGGATCGAGAAGAGGACGGGTCTCCGCCGGTCGTGGCGCGAGCGAAGCGGGCCTCGAGACCACGGAAGGAGCGCGCTGAGATGGTGTGGTCGCGTGAGGAGATGGCGGCGCGGGCGGCGGCGGAGCTGACCGACGGGTCGTACGTGAACCTGGGGATCGGGTTGCCGACGTTGGTGCCGAACTACGTGCCCGACGAGGTCGAGCTGGTGCTGCAGTCGGAGAACGGGGTGCTGGGCACGGGGGCGTACCCGGTCGAGGCTGAGGTGGATGCGGACCTGATCAATGCGGGGAAGGAGACGGTGACGTTGCGGCGGGGGGCGTCGTTCTTCGATTCGGCGATGTCGTTCGGGATGATCCGGGGCGGGAAGATCGACGCGGCGATCCTGGGGGCGATGCAGGTCTCGGCGGGTGGTGACATCGCGAATTGGATGATCCCCGGCAAGATGGTCAAGGGGATGGGCGGGGCGATGGACCTGGTCCATGGTGCGAAGCGGGTGATCGTGTTGATGGAGCACTCCGCGCGCGACGGGTCGTACAAGATCGTCGAGGAGTGCTCGTTGCCCTACACCGGGCGGGGGGTGGTGCAGCGGATCATCACCGACCTGTGCGTCATCGACGTGCTGCCCGAGGGTGGTGGGCTGGAGCTGGTCGAGCTCGCGCCGGGGGTGACCCGGGAGGATGTCGAGAAGGCCACCGAGCCGCCGCTGCGCTGACGGCTCCGGGGGGCGAGAGTGTGTTTTGGTCAGATCATCTTTAAGGTGTCCACGCCGCGCTGTTCGATCGCCCTGGATGTCGTATGAGGACCTTGAGGGAGCGGTGTGGGCGGGTGGCGAACCAGCGCCACGATTCCCGTTCTACTCCCACGATTGAGGTCGCGATTCCGGGTTCCGGAGGGAGGTCGCAGGAACACCCGGGAGGCCAAAATCGCAGGTCAGCGGGGTGAGGCAGGATCGCAGGCGGGGGACGAGCGACCGACCCTCCACGAATAGGTCTGGAGTTCGATTCTCCAAGGCGGCTCGGGCCAAAAGGACCTCTGACCTGCGCTTTGCGCAGATCGGAGGCCCTTTCGCATGCCCCTCGGCGGTGGTTAAATGACACAGTTCGCGGCTTGTAGGAAGTCAGGATCCCGCTTGACTCCCAGGATTGAGATCGAGACTTTGGGTTCGAGCGGGATGTTTCGGGAGGTCGCGAGCGCTGGAGAGTGCTTTGGGGGCCGTCGAGGGTTCGCCCAGGCTGGGAACAGGCAGCCGGGGCTGAGGGCGCATGTGCCAGGGACGAACTGGTAAGACCTGATTCGGCGATGCTGTCCCATCGGGTCTGGTGGCGACAGGCTGGCCGGTAAGACCGCGAGCGCGCAGGCGGTCTTATTATTGCGAACGGTGCGCGCATCGTCGGGGATGGTGTCGTCGACGGATACTGGTGGTGGTCTCACACCGCTGGAGTTGCCCATGCCCGTACCGGACCTCATTGACCTCACCGCCGAGAAATTGTCTGCGGTCGTGTCGGCGTCGCTGACCGCGCGCACCCGTGAGGCGTTCACGCGCTTGCTGGCCCCTGATGTTCGTTGGGGTGGCGAAGGGGGGGGCCGAGGGTGCGCCGGTCGAGTGGAGGCGGGCGAGCACTACGCGTCCCTGCTCGGGGCTGGGGTGAGCTTTACGGTCAGTGAGGTACGCCCGGTTGTCGGGGTGGAGCGCGACGCGTGGTTCGTGCGGTGGGAGGTCACCGGGGCGGGACCGGGCGACCTTCTCACAGACCTCCCCTCGAGGCTTCCCACCGCGGGGGTTGTGCGGCTCACCGTGCGGGACGGGCTGATCGCCGAGATCCGTGAGCTCGGCCGGCCCCCGGTGGTCCAGGTTCTGCACGTCGAGGGTTGCCCGCACCACGATGTTCTCTTGCCCCACCTACGCGAGCTGCTGGAGCAGCACGGTGTTCTCAGCCCTCTCTCGGTGGTCCTCGTGGACAGCGATGACCAGGCCCGCGCGCTGAGGTTCCCGGGGTCCCCCACCGTGCGGGTCAACGGCATCGACGTCGAACCCGCCGCCGAGCTGCTCACGGAGGACCACCACGGGCTGCAGTGCCGTCTGTACGCGACCGAGACTGGCACCAGTGGCGTCCCGCCGGACTCATGGATCCTCGACGCGTTGGGCCAGAACCCCGATCAGGACGTTGCCGTCGAGGCGGTGCGCAGCGGTGACCTCGCCGCCCTGTGCCGTGTGCTGGACAAGTCACCGCCTCTGGCCGTGGACCACCTGGTCAACCATGGCGGCAGAACCCTGCTGCACATCGCCACGGACTGGCCCGGACACTCCCCGCGGGCCCTGAGGTCATCGCCGCCCTGGTCGCGGCCGGCGCCGACCCCGGCGCGCCCTTCGTCGGTGCGCACTCCGAGACCCCGCTGCACTGGGCCGCCGAGCAACGAGGACCTCCCCGCGCTCACGCGCTCTCTCGGCCGGCGCGGACATCGAGGCGCCCGGTGCGGTGGTCGCCGGGGGTACGCCGATGGCCGACGCGACCGCGTTCGGGCAGTGGGACGCCGCTCGTCTCCTGCTGCGACGCGGCGCGGCCACGAATCTGTTCGAGGCCGCTGCACTGGGCCTGGTCTCCCGGGTCGAGGACCACCTCGCCTCGGGGGACATCACCGGAGAGGCGGTGACCAGCGGGTTCTGGGGTGCCTGCCACGGCGGAGCGTTGGAGACCGCGAAGGTCCTTGCCGCCGCCGGCGCTGACCTCGACTGGGTCGGGTACGACGGCCTCACTCCGCTCGACGCTGCAGAACGGGCCCAAGCCTTTGACGTCGCGGCCTGGCTACGGCCCCAAGGCGGCACCCGCACCGCCACCCCGGGCGACTGACCGGGCTGCTCACCCGGACCCTCGACCCACGTCAGGGACGGGCAGCACCACCACGAAGCGCGCGCCGACCGTCCCTGTGTCGACGTGCAGCGTCCCGCCGTGGGCCGTCACGATCTCTCGGGCGATGGCCAATCCCAGTCCTGTGCCGCCGCTGGTGCGGGCGCGGCTCTCGTCAAGGCGGACGAAGCGCTCGAAGACCCGTTCTCGCTCGGCTTCGGGAACGCCCGGGCCGTCGTCCTCGACCTCCAGCACCACGTGGCCCGGGTGGGTCCGGAGGGTCAGGTCGACCCGGGTCGCGGCGTGCCGGGCTGCGTTGTCGGCCAGGTTGCGCAGGGCCCGGGCCAGCTCGACGGGGTCGCCCTGGACCCGGGTCGGGATGGACCGCAGCGTCACGGTCGTGAGCCCCGGCATCGTGCGCAGGCGTCGCGCCTCGTGCTCGAGCAGGTCGTCGAGGTCGACGTCGACGCGGGCGGACCGCAGGCCGTGCTCGTCGGCTCGCGCCAGCAGGAGCAGGCCGTCGACCAGTGCGTCGAGCCGGTCGACCTCGGCGAGCACGTCACGGCTGACCTCGTCTGCGCCACGGGCCGCCGGGTGCAGTGCCGCGATCTCGTGCGCGGCCCTGATGGTGGCAAGGGGGCTGCGCAGCTCGTGCGAGGCGTCTCCGATGAAGCGACGCTGCCGGTCGCTGGCCGTCCTCGAGCCGACCGAGCATCGCGTTCATGGTGACTGCGAGCCGGGTGATCTCGTCCTCCCCGCGGGCACCGGGACCCGGGCGTCCAGCTGGCGTCCCTTGGATCTGCGCGACGCGTGTCCGGATGGCCTCGACCGGGGCAAGAGCCCGGCCGGCCAGCCAGTACGACGCCACCGTCACGCCCAGCAGGACCACGGGTAGCCGACGAGGAGCAGGCTGACCACGACCGCGGTCGACTGTCCCACGAGCTCGAGGCTCTCGGCGACCAGCACCACGACGGGGCCGTCGGGACCGGCGCGCCCCGTGCGACCACGACGAACTCCTCACCCTCGCCGATCGGGAGTGAGCCCGAACGGATGGTGACGCTGGATCCCTCGGCCGGGCGGGTGCCTCACCGGTGGCTCCCCCTCCACGGTGGGGCTGGCGGCCACCACGATGTTTCCGGAGCCGTCCACCATCTGGACCAGCGACTGGTCGCCGGCGCCGGTGGCGAGGCCTGTCCCGCGCCCGGCGCGACTGACCTGGCCGGCGATGTCGACGGCCTGCTGCTGAGCCGCCTGGGTGATCGACTGTCCAGCTGCTGGCGTTGGAGCAGTGCGAAGGCCAGGGCCGCAACGGCAAGGAAGACCGCGACGGCCGGGGTCGCCGCCGCGGTGGTGCGCCACCGGACGCCTCGGAACCGTTCGTCATCACGGCTGGCTCCCGGCTCCGGTGAGCCGGTACCCGGCGCCTCGGACCGTGTGGATCGAACGGCGGTCGAAGGGGAGGTCGATCTTGCGACGGAGGTAGCCGATGTAGACCTCGACGACGTTCTCGTCACCCTCGTAGTTCAGGTCCCACACGCCCTGGAGGATCTCCAGCTTGGAGACCACCCCCGGTGGCGCATCAAGAACGCAGAAGGCCGAACTCTCGGGGGTGAGGTCGATGTCGGTGCTGCCGAGGCGAACCAACCGTGAGGCGGGGTCGAGAGCGAGGTCTCCGACGCTGAGCACCGTGGGGCTCGCTCGGGGGCCCCTCGCCGCACCAGTGCCCGCAACCGGGCCACGAGGACCACGAAGGAGAACGGTTTGGTGAGGTAGTCGTCGGCACCGAGGTCGAAGGCGTCGACCTGGTCGTACTCGCCGTCCTTCGCCGTCAGCATCAGCACCGGCGTCCAGACCCCGGCGGCCGCATCCGCGGCACACGTCGTACCCGTTCATCGAGGGCAGCATGATGTCGAGGATGATGACGTCGTAGGCCCCGTGACTGCGCCTCGACCAGCCCCTCGGCCCCGTCGTGCGACCAGGTCGACCAGGAACCCCTCGGCCACCAGGCCACGCCGGACCGTCTCGGCCAGGCGCACCTCGTCCTCGACCATCAACACCTTCACGTGCCCACCTGCGTTCCGCGTCGGCCCTCATCATGGCGGGCGGTTGCTGTGGTCACCCTGAGTAGGCCCCTGTCCCGGGTCCTCAAGGTGCCCGGGGTGCCCGGCGTGCCCGAGGTGCCCGGGGTGCTGTGAGGCCTCTCAGCCTCACTCAGGTTCACCACAGCGGTCCCCCAGCACAGTGAGATCACGAGGTCGCACCCCGTGACCACCCATCGAGGAGAACCACCATGAAGAACCTCAAGCGCAACTCCGCCGTCGCCGGCGCAGCCGCGATCCTGGCCGTGCTCGGCGTCGGCGGCGCAGTCGCCGCCCAGGCCGCGACCCATAGCCCCTCCACGGCCGTGCAGACCGCCAACGCAGGAGACGCGGCCGAGGCCGGGGGCGCCGAGGAGTCCAACGACGGCCCGAACCAGGGTCCGGACGCGAACCCGAACGAGCCCGGCCACCAGGACGCCGACGAGAGCGGCGACGCCACCGAGACCACGTCGTCCGGGGGCGCCGCGGAGACCAACGACGGCCCGAACCAGGGTCCGGACGCGAACCCGAACGAGCCCGGCCACCAGGACGCCGACGAGAGCGGCGAGACCAGCTAGTAGCGGCATCGGTGCCGGCCTCACCCCCGAGGTCGGCAGCGCCACAAAGGCGCCATCAGGGGCCCGTTGCTCGCAACGGGCCCCTGTGGCTGTGCTCCGGTGCTCCGGTATGCACCGGTGCTGGCCTGCGGTGCACCGAAGCAGCGCAACCCGCCGGCCACCCGGCGCACACGGGGGGATGTGCACCAGGTCAGCCGGCGGGGTCCTGTCCCATGGTGGGTTGCCCACCCTGCACACAGCCTGATTCCGTGGCGCCACGCGGTCACGTGGCCGTGCCCCCTCACTGCGGAGCTGTGAGGGGGAGGGTCACCTGGAAGACCGTGGTCGCGCTGCCAGTGGCGTCGTCGGTGTCGTCGGTGTCGTCAAGGAGCTGGACGTCACCGCCGAGGTCACGGGCGTTCTCGCGGGCAACCCATAGCCCGAGGCCGCCGGCGACACTCGCGTCGCGGCTGCTGACCCAGGCGTCGAAGAGCTGCGGGACCAGGTCGGTTGCTATCGGCTCACCGGTATTGGAGACCAGGATCTGCACCGTCTTCCCGGACGGGCCGGCCAGTCTCGCGCGGATCGCGATGAGGCCGGTCTCGGGGGTGTGGCGCACAGCGTTGTCGACGAGTGGTTCGATGATCTCCACCACCTCGACGCACTGGTCGTCGTCGGTGAGGGCACCGTCGACCTGCACCGTGAGCGTGGCGCCGTTGAGCTGGGCCTGGCGTTGCCACCGGGGGCTCGCCTCGACCAGCACGGCGCGAACCGGGCGGGGCTCACGCCCCAGGGCGCGGCTCCGGGCCAGCATCCGGTCGACGATGGAGGTCAGCTGGTCGGCGTCCTGGACCACGCGCTCCAGGGCGGCGGTCAGCTCGACGGGGTCGGTCTCGCGCAGAGCGAGCTCGGCCTCGGCGCGCAGCGTCGCCACGGGGGTGCGGAGCCGGTGGCCGGCGTCGGCGGCGAAGGCCAGCTCCGCGGCGTGGCTGTGGTGCAGACGGGTGAGCATCCGGTTGAGGGCCTCGACGAGACGTTCCAGCTCGGTGTCGCCGTGGGGGACGGGCAACCCGGTGGCCAGGCCGTGGGTCCGGATCGCCTCGGCGTCCTCGGCTATCCGCGTCACACTGCCCAGTGCGCGCCCGGTCAGGACCCAGGACAGGGCGGTCATGGCCAGCACGACGGCGCCGAGGCCGGCCACCAGCAGACCCAGGAGCTGGGAGGTGGCTGCGTTGAAACCCTCGGCGTCGACGGCCACCACGAGCGCCCCGGTGCCGGCCGGGGACGCCCCAGTCGCGGTCAGGTCGACCGGGACGGCGAGGACGGCGAGGTCGATGTCGGGCTGCTGAAGTGCCACCCGGGTGCTCACCGACCCGCCCGGCAGCACAGCCGCCGACGTCGACCAGGGGTGGTGCGCCGGACAGCGCGGGGCTGCTGGCGAGCAGGGTCCCCTCGGGACCGATCACCTGCACCAAGTCGGTCCTGGGGCTGCCTGCGTCCTGGGTGATGGCCCCGTCGGTGGAGACCTCGTCACGCGCGAGCTCGAGGCGGCTCTGGAGGGCGGCGTCGATCGCGGCGGTCTCGGCGTGGTTGATCCGCCAGGTGGCGACCAGACCGAAGACGAGGGCGAACCCGAGGCCGACCACAGCGGCGCCGAGGACCAGCCGGTTGCGCAGGGAGGTGGGGGTGAGCCTCACGACAGGTCGACCAGCCGGTACCCGACACCCCTGAGGGTCTCGATCACCTCGGGACAGCCCGCTTCTGCGAGCCGTCGACGTAGGTAGCGGACGTAGACGTCGACGACGTTGGAGGTGCCGTCGTAGGCGTAGTCCCAGACGTGGTCGAGGATCTCGCTGCGTCGCAGGACGTCACCGGGGCGGCGCAGGAAGAACTGCAGCAGGGCGAACTCCCGAGGCGACAGGTCGACGACCTGGTCCTTCCAGCGGGCTTGGTGCTCGGCCGGGTCGAGCACCAGGTCTCCGTTGCTCAGGCTGGTCGGCCGCTCGACCTCCCCGCGGCGCAGCAGGGCACGCAGGCGTGCGGCCAGCTCACCGAACGCGAACGGCTTGCCGAGGTAGTCATCGGCACCGCAGTCGAGCCCGGCGATCCGGTCGCTGACCCCGGTGCGCGCGGTGAGCATCAGGACCGGTGTCCAGTGCCCGGCCTCACGGAACCAGCGGCACCAGTCCAGCCCGGACTCCGGGGCCGGCAGGCCGACGTCGCACACGACCGCGTCGAACGGTGTGCTCTCCACCGCGTGGCGGGCGTCGACGGCGTCCCTGACGACGTCGACCGCCCACCCTTCCTGGGCCAGCCCCTTGCGCAGCAGCCCGGCCATCCGGACGTCGTCCTCGATCACGAGCAACTTCACCGCACCGCCTCCTCGTCCGAGGCTAGTGCGTCGGTCCCTGGCCGGGTCACGGTCAGCACGCGCAGCCTCACAGGTCCCGCAGCTCGCTCGGTCCGGCCCGGGCCACCAGCCGCCCGACCCCGGTGACCACGAGCACCGTGACGACCGCGACCAGGCCCACCAGGACCAGCAGGTACGCCCACGGGACCGTGGCGGAGGCCGGGGCGGGGTCGAAGATCCCGGTCAGCACCTTGATCAGCATGTACGACAAGGTGGTGCCGATCAGCGCGCCGCCCAGGACACCGGCCCCGACCATGGCGCGGGCCTCGGTGGCCAGGAACCTCCCGCGCTGTCGAGCTGTCGCCCCGAGCGCCGCCAGCAGCACCAGGGCCCGCCGCCGCTCCACGATGCCGCCCAGCAGGGCCAGGCCGGAGCACGCCAGCGCCAGGAGCACCCCGAAGCCCAGCTCGAGCCGGGAGAGCCCGGTCAGGTCGGTCCCCGCCAACCCCGAGGCGCTGGTCACCCCGGTGCCCGCCGAGGAGATGTCCTGGACACGGGCGCCGGACGACGAGCCGGCCAGCAGGGCCGTGACCGAGGCGGCGGTGGTGGCCGGGGTGTTCGTCGAGACCAGGAAGGTGCCGACGGCGTCGGACCCGGTCTGGGCGGTGATGTAGTCGGCGTTGGCGACGATGAAGCTGTCCTTGGGTGCGGTGGGCCACTCGGTGACCTGGCCGACGACGTGGAAGTCGACCGGCCGGTAGGCGTGGTCGGCCCCGCTCTGCAACCGGATCCGGATCAGGTCGCCGGGATGGAGCTGGTAGTCGTGCAATGTCTCGGCCGACAGCAGGACCCCGTCGGGCGTGCGCTGGAGGGCGGCCATGGTCGCGGCGATCGTGGAGCCCGGGACGAAGGCGTCCTGGAGCGGGCCCACCTGGGCGAAGGTCTTCGCTTGCACCCCGTAGAGGTCCTGGAGGTCCGGGCCAACGTAGCCGAACCGGTGCTGGAGCGGTTCGACGGCGGTGACCCCGGTCGCGTGTGCGAGGGTGGCGGCCTCCTGCGGGCCGACGCTGGACCCTGGGGGTTCGACGACCGCGACGTCGCTGCCTACGGTCAGGGCGACGTCGAGGCGTGACTGGGCGTCGTAGGTCGCGGTGAAGATGGCCGTGGACACCGCCAACCCCAGGGCCACGGCCAGTCCGGCCGCTCCGCGGGCGATGACGCGGTGCCGCTGTCGTAGGGCGGCGGCCTCGAGCTCGGGGGCGCCACTGGACCCGCCCGGTGACCACCTGCCCAGCGTCCACCGACCGGTACGCCGTGCGGTGACCCACGAGGTGATCCGCCACACGAGCAGGGCCAGTCCGGGCCAGGCCAGGGCGGGACCTGCGAGCGCGGCATAGTTGACCTGGGTCTGAGGGATCCCCTCGGGAGCCAGCACCACCTGGTAGCCGCTGCGCGCGGTCAGGGCGAACGCGATCGCCGCCCCGGTCAGCAGCACGGCGTCGAGCCCGAGCCTCAGTGGCCAGGGGCTTCCGGTGCGCTGGCCTCGCGACGCCTCGGCGGCGACGCCGCTGCGTCCCCGCCCGAACGCCAGGGTCAGCACGGTTCCCGCCTGGGTGGCCAGGGCCAGGACCAGACCGCCGATCACCGCCGCGGCCGTCCATCCCGGTGCCAGCGGCGTACCGGCCGGAAGAGCCAGCCCTACGGCGAGCCGGGCCAGGGGCACCCCGAGCAGCGCACCCACCGCAGCGACGGCCACGGACTCCCCGGCCACCATCCGGACCACCTGGGGCACCGAGGCGCCCCGCAGACGAAGCAGGGCGATCTCGCGGCGACGCCGGTCGGAGCGCAGGGCCACCACGAGTGCGGCGACGACGGCAGCCAGCGCGAGTCCGGGAAGGCCGAGCAGCAGGAACAGCAGGTTGGCGTACTTCGCGTCCTCCCCGGCCGCGGTCAGTGCGGTCCCGAGGTTGTCGCCCACCAGGGCTCCGCCGGCGACGCCGGCCTGGAAGTGGTTGGCCCTGCCCTGGACGGTGATCGCCGCGGTCTGCGGGTCGGTCGGGAGCCCGGTGTGGGTGAAACCGACGTGGAGCTGGTGGACGACGGGGGTACGTCCGACCACGGAGCGGAACACCGCAGGGCTCACGAGCACGACGTTGTCCGGCGGGGCGCTGACGCCGGCTCCCGGGGCCAGGCCGACCACCTGGAAGAACGAGTCCTCGGCGGGCAGGTCCACGATGCCGCCGACGGTCAGCTGGTGCCGGCCCGAGCCGGTGCGCACGGAGACCTTGCTTCCGGGCTCGGCGGCCAGGTTGGCCGCGGTCTGCTGGAAGAGCATCGAGCCCGAGGTGGAGCCGAGCAGGTGCCGCAGCTCACCGGGGAAGGTCGTGGCGTAGGCGGGGGAGATCGACACGACGTACGCCGCTCCCGTGCTCCGGGCACCCTGGGCGCCTGTGGACGTGAGGGCTCGGACGTGGGCGAAGTCGACCCGTTCGACCGCTCGCAGGTCGGGAAGTGCCTTGATGTCGTGGGTCACCGAGGCGAGGTCGCCCTGGGGGGTGACCTGGACCTGCCAGTCGACCGGGACCGAGGCCGCGGCCCTCTCGGTCAGCGCGGCGCGGCTCTGGGTCACGAACGCGCCGAGCGAGGCTACGAAGGCCACGGTCACCGCGATGCTGACGGCTGCGACGAGCAGCTCGAGCGGTCGGCGGCGCATGAGGCCCAAGAGCCAACGGAACGTTCTCATCATGTCCTCACGGTGTGCTGGATGCTGCCGTCGACGACGGCGAGCTGCTGGTCGAACAGGTCGGCGAGCTCGGGGTCGTGGGTGGCCAGGACCAGGGCCCCTCCTGTGCGTGCGACACCGTCGCGCAGCGCCAGGGCCGCCTCGTGGGCGTGGCTCCGGTCCAGGGCGCCGGTGGGCTCGTCGGCGAGAACCAATCGGTGTCCCCCGGCCAGGGCCCGCGCGATGGCTACCCGTTGTTGTTGTCCTCCCGGACAACTGCGCGGGAAGGGCGTCGGCGAGGTCGGCTGCGGCCACGGCACGCAGAGCGACCAGGGCATCCTCGGTGGCGCGCGGGACGTCGGCACCGCGCAGTCGCAGTGGCAGGGTGACGTTCTGGAGGGCGGTGAGCTCGGCCATCAGGGAGGGGGCTTGGAACACCATGCCGATCTGCGCCCGTCGTGCGGCCGGCTCTGGGTCCAGCCCGGGCCAGGTCAGCTGTCCCTGTGAGGGGTGCAGGAGACCGGCCAGCACCAGCAGGAGGGTGGTTTTGCCGCTGCCGGAGCGACCCGTGAGCGCGAGGTGAGAGCCGAGTCGGACGTCGAGATCGACGTCGTGCAGGATCTGGCTGCGACCGTAGCGGACCCCCACCGCCCTCGCCGAGAGCAGCGGAACGGCGTCGGGCGACGTCATGATGCCCGCCCGTCCACCAGGTGCACGACGCGGTCGGCGGCGGCGGCCACCGCGGGGGAGTGGGTGACCAGAAGGGACGCGCCGTCGGGGGGTTGCAACCGACGCAGGAGCTGAAGCACCGAGGCTTCCTCGGCGGTGCTGACCTCGGCGGTGGGCTCGTCGGCCAGCAGCAGCCGCGGTCCGCCGACCAGGGCCACGGCGAGGTTGGCTCGTGCGGTCTCACCGCCGGACAACGTCGAGGGGCGGGCGTAGGCGTGGTCGGCGAGCTGCACGTCGCCCAGCAGGGCGCGCAGGGTGCTTGTCGACGCGGGCGCGGACCGGAACGAGGCGGCCAGGCGCAGGTTGTCCAGCAGGTCCAGGTGCTCGACGAGACCGCTGGCCTGGGTGAGCACCCCGACGAGCTCGCCCCGCAACCGGGCCTGGGTCGAGGCGGGCTGGTGGCTGAGATGGCGGCCCGCGACCTGGACCGACCCGCCGTCGGGGTCGTCGAGCCCGGCGAGCAGGTTGAGCAGCGTGGACTTGCCCGACCCCGAAGGCCCGACGACCGCGACGACCTCACCGGGAACCAGTATCAACGAGACGTCACGCAGGGCGGCGACCTCCTCGCCGCCCCGACGGAAGAATCGGTGCAGGCCGCGAGCCTCCAGCACCGGGACGGTGAGGGTGGGAAGCCCAGCGGTGGTTTCGTGGGTGGACAGGCTCATCGGATGGTCAGGCTCTGGGACATGGTCCGGTAGGCGTCGACGTTGTCGGCGCCGACCGGGCCGTAGAGGTCCATCCGGACCAGGGTCCCGGCGTGGAAGACGAGGTATTCCTCGACTTCGTCGCGGTAGACCTTGCCTGTGACCGAGTCGGCCTCGGAGTTGCGGCGGAAGACGATCCGGACGCCCTGACCGCCAGGGACAGTGACGGCGCTGATGTCCCCGAGCTCGAAGGCCGGCACGGAGCTCTGCAGGCGGGCGACGTCGGCGGACCGCGCGGAGGCCACTGTCGGGGCCCGCTGTGCCGGCACACTGTCCACGGCGACGCCGTTGAGCTTGTCGGTGAACAGAACCTGGTTCCCACGACCGGTCTGGGCCCAGCCTTCGGGATGGGTGAAGGAGTAGCCCCCCGCCTTGTTCGTGTAGGGGACGAAGGCGAGGTTGTCCGGGATGTCACCGGGCGGATTGCTCTCCACCGGGACCGGCGCCACGCTCTTCGCCGTCGGAGCCGCTGACGAGGGGCCGGTGGACGGCGTGGAAGTGGTGGTCGCCGTCGGTGGCGACGTCGTGGTCGATCCGGTTGACGAAGGGGTGGGCGTTGCCGCGGTCGTCGACGTGTTGCTGGAGCCACAGGCAGCCACACCGGTAATCGCCATGGCGACCGAGACGGCGACGGCTGAGCGGCGCAGGGAGAGAGCGGAGGTCGGAAGCTTCATGGGCCCATCGTGAGTCGCGGATGATGAGACCACGATGAGAGCCAAGCACCCGGTCCTTGACGGTCGACGTCCTCATCGCAGGGGACAACCCAGCCACCGGCCTTCCCGAGGGTCGAACAGGTCGGGCCCGATCCGGCTCGGCCAGCGGCTGGACGTTGCCCACCGGTCATCGGAGTCGTCTACGAACAAGCCCGCTTCCCCGCGTCGAGGACCTCACCGGAGATGTCGACAAACTTCCACCCGAATGAACGTTGTCCCAAGTTGAGCTCGAGGACTCCGAACACGTTCACGGCAGTGAATACCGAGCCAGGTTCCAAGTCGCCGATCCCGTAGAAGGAACGTCCGCCCGTGCCAATGACGAAGTGTGTGGCCCCAGTTGCGTCCCCGGTGACCCCGCCGGCGGCATCGATGGCTGCAAATCGTTCGTAGTCGTGGTCGTGACCCGCGAGTGAGACGTCTACTCCACCTTCGACCGCTGCGGCCCAAAGCCCGTCGACCTGTTCCTGGGATCCGTGCACCGCCGAGGAGGACCACCGTGGGTGGTGCATCGCGATGGCTGCACAGCTTGTGGGATGCATTGCGAGATCCTTGGCCAACCAGGAGGCTTCTTCAGCGCAGTCGATCTTGTCGCAGTTTGAGTCAAGGAGGTAGAACCGCCACGCCCCGATGTTCCGTGCGTGGTAGCGGCCGGTCTTGAAGTAGCTCTCATAACCCGTAGCTGCCTCGGTGTTGTACTCATGATTTCCAGGCACCGGCGCGATGATGCGGTCGAACCGTCCCCAGCTCGGAGCCCAGCTCCTACGGAACTCTTCGAGCTGACCGGATTCATACTGAAGGTCGCCGAGTGCCACCACGGCGTCGGGCCGGAGGGAGCTTGCCAGGTCCGCCGTGGCCAATTGCTGACAGGCCGAATCGTTCGTGCTCGCGGGGGACGGACACACGATGTCACCCACCGTCACCACTCGAACTGCGATGTCTGCAGGTGCAGTGCCGGAAGGCAGGCCCGCGGACGGTCCGCGAACGTCACTCGAGGGGACCGCGGCGGGGGACTGACATCCCGCAGCCGCACCAGCCAGGATCATCAGGAAGACAGGCAGCATGCGCCGACGGGTTGGGCTGATGCTGGTCTGGGTGATCAACGCGCATCTCCTACCTGGAGCCGAGAATGCCGGTCTACCGTTACCGGGAGGCCTAACAGCCACTACGCGAAAGCTGATGGCAGGAGGATAGATGTCTGAATGGGTTTCGGTGGTGGGCACGCTCCTCGGAACTGTCGTTGGCTCATCGGCGACCTTGGTCATGCAGCGATCCCAGGCGAAATCGCGGGCGGAGGAGCGGGTGTACGACTCCAGGCGCGCCGCGTACGGCGAGTTCATGGCTGGGACGCACGGTCTTTTCCTCCAGATCCGTGAGCGCCGCCTCGCCGTCGCGGGAGCCGGTGAAGGCGCTGACCTTGAGAAGTCGCTGCGACAGATCCAGCCGCTGGAGTCTCAGCGCAGGCTTGACGAGCTTCGTCTCCTCGCCACCACCCACACACGAACCGCAGCCGAGGAGCTCTTCCAGTTTCTTCGAAGAGTCGATGCGAAAGCGATTCGCTCGGGAAAGAATTGGCATGAGTGGCACATGCAATACCGTGCGCTGAGGAGAACGTTCATCCGCGCAGCTCAGATCGACCTCGGAGTTGCTGATTCGGTCGACCAGACTTACCCCGGCGACGTGGGCGCCGACGGAGCAACATAGCTCCGTAAGTCCGAAGAAGACAGGAGCTTGTCGCCCCCTCTCGTCGGGATTTCGTAGACCGCGAGTCACCGTTGCCCATGGTTCGACGTTTCAGAGGGCTTGACAGCGTTCTTTGACGCCACGAACTGGCGCTGATCGAGAAGCGGGTTTACGCTCGCCCCCGGACACCGAACTCGGGGGTATGGATGTCTTCACGCGTGCGCCGTTGCGCACTTCTCTTGGTCGCGCTCGTTGGTTCGATGCTGGCGGCGGTGGGTGCGGCTCCTGCGCAGGTCGCTGACCGTGACTGCATCGATTTCGCCAGTCAGCGATCAGCTCAGATCTTCTACCTCAAGCACGGCGGGCCCCGGTCGGACCCCCATCGGCTCGACTCCGACAGCGACGGGATTGCCTGCGAGACCAACCCGGCCCCGTACTACACCGAGACGACGCTGCCCGGCGGTGGGGGCGGCGGTGGCGGTGGCGGTGGTGGCAGCGCTCCGGATCCGCGGGTCAAGAGCACCGTTCGTCTGGCTGTGTCACCGGCCGCTGCGATCGCGGGGGAGAGGCTCAAGCTGCGCGTCCGGGTGCTGCCCAAGATGAAGCGGCCGGTGGTGGTCCAGCGGAAGAGGGCCGGTGGCTGGGTCCGTGTCAAGGCCGCGTCGACGCACAAGAACGGGCGGGTCACGGTCACCAGCGCGGCGAGGTCATCGAAGACTGTGTACCGGGCAGCGGTCTCCAAGCGGCACGTCCACCACAAGCGCTACACCGCTGCCCGCTCGGCGCAGCGTCGCGTGCTGGCACAGAAGCAGTCCGTGGTGTTGGTCATGCCCAACGCCACCCTGACGAAGAAGGGGGTCACCGCAGTCGCCACGGCGTTGCCGACCCGGGCCGGCCGCGAGGTGGTTTTGCAACGTCTGAGCGGCAACCGATGGGCGACGGTGAAGTCGGGTCGTGAGTCGAGGAAGGGTCGGGTGAGCTTCGACGTACGGCCCACCTCGAAGGGGAAGTACGCCTACCGGGCCGTGGTCCGAGCCGAGGGGGGCGCTAGGGCGGTCCGCTCGGACAAGGAGCGGCTGACCGTGACGACCCCCATCCCGGCCGACGTGACGGCACCCCCGGTCCCATCGGGGCTCGTTACGACCGCTGGTGAGGGCCAGGTGGTCCTGGACTGGACGAGGCTCAGGGCGAAGGATCTCGCGAGCTACGTGGTCTACCAGCGATCGGCAGTCGGCGGGTCTTGGACCGCGGTCGCCTACGTCGGTGCACACTCGGCCACGATCAGCGGACTGAGCAACGGCACGACGTACACCTTCGCGGTGTCCTCTGTCGACACCTCGGGCAACACCTCGAAGCGTTCGACGGCGGCCAACGCCACCCCGCTGGACATGACCTCCCCCGAGGTCCCGTTCGGACTTGCTGCGGTCGCCGGTGACTACCAGGTCGCGCTGACCTGGCAGGCCGTGACTGCAGCGGATCTGGCCGGATACCACGTGTACCGCAGGGTCGCCCCCGACGGGTCGTGGGCCCGGGTCACCACCGACGCGGTTACGACCACCGGCGACACCGTGACCGACCTTGTCGGAGGGGTGCCCTACGACTTCGCGGTCACCGCGGTCGACCTTGCTGGGAACGAGTCCGCGAAGTCGGTGACGGTCGCCGCGACACCCACAGCCCCCGACATCTCTGCGCCCGCAGTGCCGACGGGGCTGAGCGCTACCCCCGGCGACTCCGAGGTTGAGCTGAGTTGGGCCGCTGTTGCCGACTCCGACCTCTCTGGCTACCGGCTCTACTACCGGGCTACGCTGGCGCAGACGTGGGAGGAGGTTCCCAACGGGCTCACGACAGCCACGACCTCGACCGTGGCTGGGTTGACGAACGGCGTGGAATACGACTTTGCCGTCAGTTCACTCGACTCGACCGGCAACGAGTCGGTGAAGTCAGGTCCGGCCACTGCGACTCCGTCGGGGACCACTCCCTGAGCCCGTTCGCTCAGCAAGGTCTGGCTGCGGACCGGCGGTCGACAACGTTACTTCCGAACGACGTTCCGGTGTTCCTCATCGAGGCGCCTCACCGCGGGGTGATGATCAAGACGTACGTGGTGGTCAGGTCTGGGGGGTTGTGATGAGTTTCTCGGTCAAGCTCGCTCCTGGGGTGCGTGTGCGGGCCTCGAGTCGGGGCGTTCGTACGAGTTTTGGTCCGCGCGCCGCGCGGGTCCATGTCGGTGGTGGTCGGACCGGTGTCTCGACCG
Source organism: uncultured Actinomycetota bacterium (assembly GCA_963843825.1). Lineage (GTDB taxonomy): Bacteria > Actinomycetota > Actinomycetes > Propionibacteriales > Nocardioidaceae > Marmoricola_A. Next base: position 225,520 of record CAWJLZ010000022.1, on the reverse strand, counting down.
GTGTCGGACCAGTCGGGTACTACACCTCCCTCGGTTGGAGCTCACCGAGCCGATCGTCCCGGTCGGGGACGGCGACGGCGAACCGGCAGCTCAGCTGCTGCTGCTTCGCCGGCCGCTCAGGACAAGGCTGAGCAAGCTCGAGTGCTCGCCGCGGCACTCACGCAGATCGCGGAACTGCCGCAACAGGAGTTCCCACCAGCCCAACGCAGGACCCCTCCACCGCTCCCACCGATCGACGTCAAGGCCATCCGAGGCAAGCACGAACGCTTCGCCAGATCCAGGACGAGCCTCTTCAACCGATCCGCGCGGAAGGCTGCGCTGAGGGACGCCGGCGTGCTGACCAACGCCGAGGTCGCACTGATCGACGCGCACTACCGGTCCCAGGCCGCCGAGTGGGAAACCGCCGTCCATCAGGAGTGGTCCGCGCTGCTGAGCAACGACCCCGACACGGTGCTGGCCCACCTGGCCGCGGCGTTCGAGGACAACGAGGCCGCGGCGGCTGGGGTGGGTGTGGCCGGGGAGGAGGTGAGCCTGCTGGTCGTTGTGCCACCGGTACAGGCCGTTCCCGAGCGACGTCCCACCACCACCGCCGCCGGCAACCTGTCGTTGAAAAAGCTCACGAAACGCGAGACCGCCGACTTCTACAAGCTCCTCGTGTGCGGGCACATGCTGGTGACCTTGAAGGAGTGCTTCGCTGTCGCCCCCGGACTGAACGCGGCACGAATCGTAGCCGTACGCCCCGGGCAGGTCGACTCCTACGGCCGGACCACGGCCGAGGTGATCATGGCCGCCGGAGTGGAGCGGACCAGGCTCTTCAACATCCGCTGGGCCTCGGTTGAGGCCACAACGATCCTCAACGACGCCAGCGCCGAGATCATCGCGGCGCAGAAGGGCATCACCCGAGCCTTGCAACCCCTCGACCTGGACGACCACCCAGACCTGGCCGACCTCGTCGCCGCGGTCGACATCGACGACATGTGGGGACAGCCATGACCGGCCCGCCAGGGTGGTACCCCGACTCGGAACAATCACCCGGCGACCTTCGCTACTGGGACGGCCAGATCTGGACCGACTTCCGGGCGTCCCTCCCGCCGGGGGTCAGCGCGACACCGCGATCCCGCCCGGGGTTCACGGGTTGGCTCGGTCGTCACAAGGTGATCACCTCCGTTGTCGCTGTCGTAGTTCTGCTCTGGGCCAGCAGCCTGACAAACACCGACCCCAGCCCCGACGCGACTGCTGGCGCCGGCTCGGCTACCCATGAGCCGGCGGGCGAAACAGCCGCCAGCACGCCCGCTCGCGAATCAGAGTCGAGCGCAGAGCCAAGCCCCGAGCAGTCCACCAAGACGCGCCCCAGCAAGCGCACGAGTTCACCCGGGCCGCCGAAGGCCTCACAACCGGCGCCGCTGCCCAAGCCGGCAGAACCAGCCAACACGACCGCGCGTACTTGGTTCGTGGCACGGATTGTCGACGGTGACACTCTCGAGCTCGGCAACGGCGAGATGGTCCGGCTCGTGGGCATCGACACTCCCGAAGTGGGGGAGTGCGGCTACCAGGCAGCGGCAGACAACCTGTCCCGGCTCGTTCTGCGCAAGCAGGTCCGCCTGACGATCTCCGACGAGAACCGCGACCGGTACGGACGCCTGCTCCGCTACGTCAACGTCGGCAGCATCGACGCCGGCCTCAGGCTGATCAGGAACGGCCTGGCCATCGCCCGCTACGACTCCCGCGACGGTTACGGCTTCCACCCCCGCCAACCCGTCTACGTCAAGGTCGACCGGATTACCAAGAACGTCGCCTGCCCCAGACCCGCGCCACTGGTGGGCGCTGGTGGATCCGGAAGCGCATGCGCACCGGGATACAGCCCCTGCCTGCCGGTCGTGGACGACCTGAACTGCGACGACGTCAACGGCCCCATCACCGTCACCGGTGATGACCAGTACGGGCTGGACGCCGACGGTGACGGGACCGGGTGCGATTCCTGATGTACCGCGGTAAAGCGTCCACGTCCGGTTGTTCGAAGGGCCTGGTTGTCGTGTGAGGACCTGGGGGAGCAGTGTGGGCGGGGGGCGAACCAGCGCCAAGATTCCCGTTCTACTCCCACGATTGAGGTCGCGATTCAGGGCTGGTGATGGAGGTCGGAGGAACACGCGGGAGGACAGAACCGCAGGTCAGCGGCGTGGCACAGGATCACAGACGGTGGATGAGCAACCGACCCTCCACGAATAGGTCTGGAGTTCGGTTCTCCAAGGCGGCTCGGGCCAAAGGGCTTCTGGCCTGCGCATTTGCGCAGATCGGAGGCCGCATAGCATGCCCCTCTAACGTCGAAGAATGACACGCTTCGCGGCTTATGCGAAGTCAGGATCCCGCTGTACTACCAGGATTGAGAGCGAGGCTTTGGGTTCGAGCGGGACGTCCGTGGTGTCACGAACGCTGCGGAGTGCTTCGGGAGCCGTCGAGGATCCGGCCAGGTTGGGAACCAGCGGCCCGGGCTGAGGGTGCATGTGCCTGGGACAAGCTGGAGAGGCCTGACTCGAAGATGCGGGGTTGTCGCGTCATTCGCGCAGCGCCGCTGGGGGTCGGCCGGTCAACTACGTGACGTGGCGACCTCGTGATGAGTCAAGAGACCCTGTGCGCTGAGGAGGGTGTCGATGGCCATGAAGGCTGCTCCCCGTAGTCCGGCCGCGTCGGAGACGGGGGAGGGGAGGATCATGAGGTTCCGTGTTGCCAGGGGGAGTGAGCGGGCGAGGACCGTCTGTCGGATCTCGGCCAGGTAGAGGTCGCCGGCGCTGGCGATCGCGCCGCCCACGAGCACCAGGGACGGGTTGAAGAAGTTCACGAGCCCCGCAAGTGCCTCGCCGACCGTTCGTGCCGAGGCGATGACCAGTGCGCGGCACACAGGGTCCCCGTGGTGCGCACCGCTGATCACTGCTCTCGCGTCGACAATATGTCCTTCCTTCGACAGCCGTTGGAGGAAGGGGCTGGTGCCGTTCTCTGCCGCTTCGGCGCCGTCGCGCCCGAGGGCGAAGCCGCCGGCAAGCGCCTCCAGGCAACCGAGTTGACCGCAGCGGCATACGACGTGGCTGTCGCGCACCGCGATGTGTCCGATGTCGCCGGCGCATCCCTCCGCGCCGCGATGCAGCTTCCCCCCCGAGACGAGACCTGCCCCGATCCCGGTCCCGATCTTGACGAAGATCATGTCGGTGCAACCTCGCGCTACCCCTGCGCGGAGCTCACCGAGGGCCATGGTGTTGACGTCGTTGTCGACCCAGACGGGCGCCGCTGTGAGGGCGGTCAGGTACGCGGGCACGTTGAACCCGTCCCAGCCGGGCATGATCGGCGGTGACACCGGCCGCCCGGACTTGAACTCGACGGGCCCGGGCAGTCCGACACCGACCCCAATTACTTTAGGCATGTCCGGGTTCGACTCCGCCAGGTCCGTCAGCAGCTCGGCAACCCGGGCCATCACCACCTCCGGTCCGCTAGTGATGTCGATGTCCTCGGCGCGACGATCGATCAAGGCGCCAGCGAGGTCTGCGGCTCCGACCTCGACGCCGGTCGCGCCTAGCTGGGCGGTCAGGACCGTGCCCGCGCCCTGGTTAAACCGGAGTCCGCGAGGGGCCCGCCCGCCGGTGGATGCGCCGAGTGAGCCCTCGATCAGCAGGCCGGCCCGCATGAGGTGGGCAACGCGATCGGTGACGACGTTGCGTCCGAGACCGGTCACGTGCGCGATCTCAGGGCGTGTCGTGGCGCCACGGGCGCGTACGGCGTCCAGCACCTTCACGAGAGTGTCGATCTGCTCTGCAGGGAGAGCGGTGGGCGAACTACCCCGTGTGCTCATCTGTTCTGTCCATTCTTCGCGCGCTTGAGACGAAACCAATCTTACATATGCGCATAGCGCATTGACTTCTGCCCAGGGTATGCGTAAGTTCCCCGCCAACGGTGACGCGCTTCACACGCAGCGAGGAGGAGTCCATGCAGTTCGGTTGCCACACCATCACTTGGGGCGGTGTCGTGGGGGACCCGGTCGGGGTCACCAGCGTCAAGGACCTCTTTACCGGGTGAACGGCTCGATGACCCAGGCCATCCAGGAGATCGGCGCCCTGGGCTACGACGGTGTCGAGATGTTCGACGGCAACGTCGCCGATTTCGCCGACGCACCCGAGGAGCTGGTGGCCGCTCTCGAGGCCGCGAACGTCTCCCTGGCGGGGGTGTACACCGGCGGCAACTACATCTATTCCGACATCCTGCCTGACGAGCTCCACCGGGCCGGGCGGGCCATCGATCTCGCCGCCCAGTTCGGAGCCACCAGTCTCGTGGTCGGCGGAGGGGCCCGCCGCGCAGCGGGGACCACGTCCGAGGACTACGAGCGCCTCGCGCAGACACTCGACCAGATCACCGACCTTGCCGATGCTGCAGGGCTCGTCGCGTGCTACCACCCGCACCTGTCCACCATCGCGGAGAGCCCGGCCGAGATCGACATGCTGATGGCCCGCTGACCCGCATCGGCTTCTGCCCCGACACCGCGCATCTCCTGGCCGGAGGTGGCGACCCGGCCGAGCTCGATCCGACGCTACGCCGACCGACTCCGCCACGTGCACCTGAAGGACCTCGACATGGCAACGGGTCGCTTCCTGCCTCTTGGTGAGGGCGACGTCGACCTCGAGGCGGCGCGCGACGCCCTCGTGGAGGTCGGTTACGACGGGTGGGTGCTCGTCGAGCTCGACAGCTACGACGGCGATCCCGCCGAGTCAGCCCGCATCAGCAAGACCGTCCTCGACCAACTCTTCCCGGCCTCGTCCTGAGCGCCGTTCCCACCACAGGAGGAACACCCATGAAGCATCCCCGCAGACTCGCCGCCATCGCGGTCACCCTGGCCATCGCCACCGCTGGTTGCTCGGCGGCGAACACCGCAACGCAGGAACAGGACCCGGGTGTGTCCAAGCAAGCCGACGCCGCCCTTGCGAAGATCCAGGGCACGGTCCTCAGCAAGGGGCCGAACGGTGAGGATCCCGCCTCCGCGGACCAGGCTGACCTCACGAATGACGAGATCGCGAAGGTCAAGGCAATGGGCGCGACCGCCGCGATCGTCATGCACTACGGCGGCAACGACTGGGCCAACGCCCAGATCGACGGGCTGCGCAGCGAGTTCGGCAAGCTCGGGATCGACGTGGTCGCCACCACCGACGCGAACTTCAAGCCCGACAAGCAGGTCTCCGACCTCGAGACGGTCATGATCAAGAAGCCAGACATCATCGTCTCGATCCCGACAGACCCGGTGGCCACCGCCTCGGCCTACCAGAAGGTCGCTGATGCCGGTGTCAAGCTCGTCTTCATGGACAACGTGCCCGACGGCATGGTCGCTGGGAAGGACTACGTCTCGGTCGTCTCCGCGGACAACTACGGCAACGGCGTGACCTCGGCCCACCTGATGGCTAAGTCGCTGGGCGGCAAGGGCAAGATCGGTCTGATCTTCCACGAGGCCGACTTCTTCGTCACCAAGCAGCGGTACGACGGGTTCAAGAGCACCATCGAGTCGGACTACCCCGACATCGAGATCGTGGAGGAGAAGGGGATCGCGGGACCCGACTTCGCCGGCGACGCTCAGAACGTCGCCAACGCGATGCTCACGGAGCACCCCGACCTGGACGGGATCTGGGCCGTCTGGGACGTCCCCGCCGAAGGCGTCCTGGCTGCAGCACGAGCCTCCGGGCGCGCTGACCTCAAGGTCGCGACCGAGGACCTCGGCACCAACGTGGCGATCGCCCTGGCTAAGAACCAGCTGGTGGTCGGGCTCGGTGCTCAGCGTCCGTTCGACCAGGGGGTGACCGAGGCGCGGCTCGCTGCGGCCTCGCTGCTGGGCAAGGAGACCCCGGCCTACGTCGCGCTCAGCGCGCTGCCCGTCGAGCACGACAACGTGCTCGAGGCGTGGAAGCAGGTCTACCACTCCGACCCGCCGGCAGACCTGACCCAGTCCTTCGTGGACTGACGGTCGACACAGGGACTGGAGCTCAGGATGCAGAAGCCATCACACAGCCCGCCGGGCGGTGAGGTCGCCCCCGAAGCGGTGCGGATGACCGGGATCTACAAGGCCTTCAGCGGTACCACGGTTCTGGACGACGTGAACTTCGCTGTCGCGCGGGGCGAGGTCCACGCCTTGGCCGGAGGAAACGGCGCCGGCAAGTCCACTCTGATGAAGATCCTGCAAGGGGTCTACTCGATGGACGCGGGGCGCATCGAGATCGACGGTCAGGAAGTGCGGATCGCGTCGATCCACGAGGCCCGTGCCGCGGGGATCGGCATGGTGTTCCAGGAGTTCAGCCTCGTCCCCACGCTGACCGTCGCCCAGAACATCTACCTCGGGGCGGAGCCCCGTGGCCGCCTCGGACTCGTAGACGACCGTCTGGCGGTCAAGCAGGCCCGCGGTGTCTTCGAGACCATGGAGGTCGAGGTAGACCCCCGTGCCTCCGTCGGTTCGCTGGGCACGGCGTACTGGCAGCTCACCGAGATCGCCAAGGCGCTGGCTCAGGACGCCCGCGTGCTGATCATGGACGAGCCGACGGCGAGCCTGGCCAAGCACGAGACCGAGGCACTGTTCGCCCTGGTCGAGAGGCTCAAGCAACGCGGGATCTCGGTCATCTACATCTCGCACCGGATGGACGAGATCTACCGGATCGCGGACCGCATCACCATCCTCAGAGATGGGCGTCATCTGCTCACCGAGCGACTCAGCGATGTCACCCCGGACCAGATCATCGAAGGGATCGTCGGGCGCAAGGTCGAGGGGATGGAGTACCGCGGCCGGCAGCCCAGCGACGAGGCGGCACCGGCGTTGGAGGTGACCGACCTGTACGCCGGCCCTCGCACCCGCGGGGTGACCCTGAGCGTCAGGGCGGGGGAGATCCTCGGCCTGGCGGGACTGATGGGCAGCGGGCGGACCGAGCTCGCCCAGGCGCTCTTCGGGATCACCCGGATCGAGAGTGGGACCGTGCGCCTCCGTGGCCGTGAGGTCCACATCTCCGGACCGGCCAAGGCGGTCTCCGAAGGCATCGCGCTGGTGCCCGAGGATCGCCGGGCACAAGGACTGGTCCTCGAGCACTCCGTGCGAGACAACCTGCTCCTACCCCTGTTGGGGCAGGTCTCGCGCGGACCCTTCGTCCAGCCCGGACCGAGCCGGTCGCTCTCGGCCGACCTCATCAAGCGCTACGACGTCAAGGCCGTTCACCCCAACCGCCCCGTCAGGCTGCTGTCGGGCGGGAACCAGCAGAAGGTCGTGATCGCCAAGTGGCTCGGCACCGACCCTGACGTCCTCATCCTCGACGAGCCCACCGCCGGTGTCGACATCGGCACGAAGACCGAGATCCTGGAGACCATCCGCGGTCTGGCCGACGCGGGCAAGGCCGTCATCGTCATCTCCTCCGAGTATCCCGAGCTCCTCGCAGTCAGTGACCGCATCGCGATCCTGCGCGACGGCAAGGTCGTCGACGACCTGCCACGTGAGTCGATCCAAGACGAAGAGACCCTCCAGCTAGCCGTACAAGGAGTCACCGCATGACCACCGCCACCCCCACCACCAACCCCGAGGTCCGGCGCCGCCCCGCCTTCCTCGACGACTTCGACTGGCGCCGCTACGTCATCTACATCGCCTTCGTCATTGTCTTCGTCATCTTCGCCGTCACCCTGGGAGGCCAAGGCTTCCTCTCCTCGAACAACCTGCTCAACATCGCACGACAGTCAGCCACCATCACGGTGATCGCGGTCGGCATGACCTACGTGATCTCCTGCGCCGAGATCGATCTGTCCGTCGGATCCGTGGCCGGTCTGTCAAGCGTGACCTGTGCCATGGCCATCAGCCAATGGGGCCTGGTCGCAGGCATCGTGGCCGGGTTGGCGGTCGGCCTCACGGTCGGCGCCATCAACGGCGGACTCGTGAGCATGCTGGGGATCCCCTCGTTCCTCGTCACGCTCGGCATGCTCGGCATCGCGGCGGGAGTCGCTCAGTGGATCACCAACTCCGCACCCCAGCCGATCCTCAACGACACCTTCAACCTCGTGTTCGGCGGGGGAAACTTCGGCCCGATCCCGGGACTGATCGTCTGGGGAGGACTCTTCGTCGCCGTAGGCGCGGTGGTGCTGAACAAGACCAGGTTCGGGCGCCAGGTGCTCGCTACCGGCGGGAACCGGACCGCAGCGGAGTTCACCGGGGTGCGCACACGGCGCATCAAGTTCCAGGTCCTGCTCATCTCAGCGACCGTCGCCAGCGTCGCCGGAATGCTCTACGCCGGCCGCCTGCAGTCCGGACGCTTCCAGTGGGGGACGGGCGACGAGCTCTCGGCGATCGCCGCCGTCATCCTCGGTGGCACCAGCCTCTTCGGTGGGAACGGGACCGTTGTGGGGACCTTGTTCGGGGCACTGTTGATCAGCCTGATCAACAACGGACTCATCCTGGCCGGGCTCGACAGCTCCCAGCAGCAGGTGGTGCGAGGCGTGATCATCGTCCTGGCCGTGGCGCTGGCGAGGAAGAAGTGACCGGGGTCGCGACTCCCGGCAGGACGGTCCGTGCGGGAATCATCGGAGCCGGCTTCATGGGTGAGGTCCATGCCCATGCGATCCGCGCCAGCGGGGCCAGGTTGGCCTGTGTCGCTGACTCCTCCGACCGTCCCTCGACAGCACTGGCCCACCGGCTCGGGGCAGAACGTGCCGTCAGCGCAACGGACGTCATCACCGCCGACGACGTCGACGTCGTGCACATCTGCACCCCGAACTCGACCCACGCAGAGCTCACGCGGAAGGTGATCGCCGCCGGCAAGTCCGTGGTGTGCGAGAAGCCGCTGGCGGTGACCGTCGAGGACGCTCACGCGGTGGTGGAGGCAGCCAAAGAGGCAGGTGTGGTTGCCGCGGTGCCGTTCGTCTACCGGTACTACGCATCGGTCCACGAGGCTCGTCACCGCATCGCCGAGGGTGAGGCGGGCCGGCTCTGGCTGCTCCACGGGAGCTACCTGCAGGACTGGCTCTCGCGTTCAGAGGACGACAACTGGCGGGTGGACCCCGCCCTGGGTGGTCGGTCCCGTTCCTTCGCCGACATCGGCGTCCACTGGTGCGACCTGATGGAGTTCACCACGGGCCACCGGATCGTCCGTGTGCTGGCCCGCCTCGCCCGGGCCCACGAGCGACGAGGAGGAGCCGCCGGCGGCCGCGAGGTGGGCACCGAGGACGGCGCCCTCGTGATGTTCGAGACCGACCGCGGCGCCACCGGCCAGCTGGTCGCCAGCCAGGTCTCACCAGGTAGGAAGAACCGGCTCTGGTTCTCCTTCGACGGCACCGAAGCCGCGTACGTCTTCGACCAGGAGCAGCCGGACTCGCTCTGGATCGGGGGCGCAGTGAGCAGCACCGTCGTGCCCCGGGGTCCCGACACCCTTACTACCCCCACCGGGATCCAGCTTTCCCGGTTGCCGGCAGGGCATCCCCAGGGCTACCAGGACTGCTTCAATGCCTTCGTCAGCGACGTCTACGCCAGCATCTCCGGACAGGAGCGCACCACGATGCCCACCTTCACCGACGGCCTTCGGGCCGCCGTTCTGACCCGAGCGGTCCTCGACTCGGCCGCCAAGGAGAGCTGGATCGAGGTGGGATCGTGAAGCTCGGATTCCTCACCGCCTGCCTTCCCAACCGGTCGTTGGACAGCATCGCTGCCTGGGCTGCGGGCCACGGGTACGAGGCACTCGAGGTCGCGGCGTGGCCGGCGTTGGGAGACCGGCCCTTCACTGCCACCCACCTCGATGCGGAGAAGTTCGACGGCGCGGCGGCCGAGCAGGTGACGACGCTCTTCGACCAGCACGGGCTGACGCTCTCCTCATTGGCCTACTACGACAACAACCTGCACCCCGACCAGGCCGAGCGGCGAGCCGTCAACAACCACGTGGCCAGCCTCATCGAGGTGGCCGCGACCCTGGGGGTGCCCACCGTCGGCACCTTCGTCGGTCGGGATCCCTACCGGTCGGTCGCCGACAACCTCCGCACAGCCGAGGAGGTCTTCGCACCGCTTGTCGACCTGGCCGGTGAGCGCGGCGTCAAGCTCGTCATCGAGAACTGTGTGATGGAGGGCTGGCACCCCGACGGCTACCCGGGCAACCTCGCCTACAGCCCGAGCTGTGGGAGTGGATGTTCGACCTCGGGCTGTACCTGAACTACGACCCCTCCCACCTCATGTGGATGGGCATCGACCCCGTCGAAGCCCTTGTTCCCTACGTCGACCACATCGCTCATGCCCAGGCCAAGGACATCCAGCTGTTCCCCGAGAAGCGCAACCGGTACGGCTGGCCCGGGATCAGCGTCCACAGGGAGGACCCGTGGGACGTCGGTTGGTGGCGGTACCGGGTGCCGGGTCTGGGCGAGGTCGACTGGAAACGCGTGGTCGACGCCCTCTACGAGGGCGGCTTCGACGGGGTGCTCTCGGTGGAGCACGAGGATCCGGTCTGGGGCGGCACCGAGGAGAAGATCGAGCACGGACTCAGGGTTGCGCACAGCACGCTGCGCCCCCTTGTCGTCAGTTGACGACTACACAACGACAAGCACCAGAAGGAGAACTGAGATGGGACGATTCGACGGAAAGGTCGCCGTCATCACCGGCGGTGGACGGGGCCAGGGCCGCGCGCACGCAGTGCGGTTGGCGTCCGAGGGTGCAGACGTCGTGGTCTGCGACATCACCGAGCAGGTGCCCAGTGTGCCCTTCGCGACGGGACAGTCCGGGGACCTCGAGGCCACTGTTGCGGCGGTCGAGGAGGTCGGTGGACGCTGCGTCGCCCTCGAGGCGGACGTGCGGAGCACGCCGGACATGACCAAGTTGGCGGAGACCGCCATGGGCGAGTTCGGCCGGGTCGACTTCGTGCTGGCCAACGCCGGCATCCTGAGTCTGTCGGACAACACCTGGGAGCTCACCGACGAGCAGTGGGACGAGATGATCGACATCAACCTCACCGGGGTCTTCAAGACCTGCCGAGCTCTTGTGCCGCACGTGCGCGCTGGTGGCCAGGGCGGGTCGATCATCATCACCTCCTCGATCGCCGGACTGCGCCCCGTCGCCGGGTGCACCCACTACACGGCGGCCAAGCACGGCATCGTCGGACTGATGCGGACCCTTGCCCGGGAGCTCGCTCCCGAGCAGATCCGGGTGAACACCCTGCACCCGACGGGGGTCGACTCCCCGATGTCGAACAACGACTACTTCCCGGCCTGGCTCGAGGAGCACGAGGAGCTGGGCAATGCCATGCGCTTCAACCTGATGCCCGTCGACTCGCTGCCCATGCAGGACGTGTCGGCCGTCGTGAGCTTCTTGTGCTCGGAAGACGCGCGGTGGATCACCGGCACCACGGTGCCGGTGGATGCGGGCTTCATGCTGAAGTAGGGATTCCCCGCACGCTCGTGCCGGGGGTTCGCCGCCTGGTACGAGCGTTCCCGCGGCGTGGGCGAACCAGGGCGGTCGCCACAGCGGTTGAGGACCCCAAAGTTCGATGTGCCCTTCGCGCTTCGCGCGATTGTCGTGTCCACGTTGTGCTGTTCGAGTGCCCTGCTTGTCCCATGAGGACCTTGAGGGGGCAGTATGGGCAGGAAGCGGAGCGGCGCCGAGATTCCCGTTCTACTCCCACGATTGAGGTCGCGATTCCGGGCTGTGGAGGGAGGTCGCAGGAACACTCGGGAGGACAAACCGCAGGTCAGCGGGGTGAGGCAAGAACACAGGCGGGGAATGAGCGATCGACCCCCCACGAATAGGTAGTCGGTTCGATTCCGACAGGCGGCTCCATCGCAAGCTTCTGACCTGTAGGTTTGTCCTTGAGCAGCGACCGGGTCACTTTCGTTCGACCCTCCAATGCCAGTTTTGCGCCAGGATTGGATCACCCGGCGAGTCCGGAGACTTTCTAGTTTGAGACCTCGACCGGTGTCGGGGTCTGGTGGTGAGCGTCTGCTCGGCTTCGACCGGTGTGAGGTCGTCGCAGTACTCGAAGGGCCGACGGTCGTTGAACCAGTCGACCCACTCGGCGGTGGCGATCTCGAGGTCGTCGAGGCCCTTCCATGGCCGCCTCGGCTTGACCAGTTCGGTCTTGCAGAGCCCGATCACCGACTCCGCGAGCGCGTTGTCGTGCGAGGAGCCCACGGCACGGGCGAGGGCATGATCCCCGCGGTGGTCAGGTGCTCGGAATAGGCCACCGACAGGTACTGGCTGCCGTGGTCGTGGTGGGCGACCAGCTGGTGACCTGAGCCAGCCAGATCACGACCGGCACGGCCGCGGGTCCAGATGGCCCGGCAGCCACAGGGCGACCGCATCGACGACGAACCGGCTGGTCATCGTGGTGGCCACCGATCAGCCCAGGATCCGCCGGGCGTAGGCATCGATCACGAACGCGGTCTAGCACCACCCCGACCACGTCGAGACATACGTACCATCGTCGACGCAGAGCCGGTTCGGTGCCAGCGGCCGGAACTTCCGGTCGACCAGGTCGGCCGGCTTGGGCGAGCGCGGGTCGCTGATCGTGGTGCGCTTGACCCTTCCCGTCACTGCCCCGCACCGCGCCCTGCAGTCCCAGCTCGCCCATCAACCGCTCCGCAGTGCACCGCGCGATGGGCGGCGCCTGATCGGATTGACACACCTGGTGCACGCCGGCGAGGACCTAGGGGCACCGAAGCAGACCTCATCCCTGCCCGGGACCATGGCAAAGACCGGGTCCTGGCCGACCTCGCCGACCAGACCGCGACATCACCACGACACGAGGAGCAACGAACATGACGGGTACGACGATGCGGGCGGTGGTCCTGGACCGACCGGGCCCGGTGGAGGCCCTGGACCTGCGCGAGCTGCCGATCCCGGTCCCTCGACCGGGCTGGGTGCTGGTCGAGGTCAAGGCCTTCGGCCTGAACCGGTCGGAGCTGCACACCAGGCTGGGCCTGGCCGAGGGGGTGACCTTCCCGCGGGTGCCCGGCATCGAGGCGTGCGGGACCGTCGCCGCATGCCCCGGGGGAGAGCTGCAGGCGGGGCAGCAGGTCGCGGTGATGATGGGCGGGATGGGCCGCCAGTACGACGGCGGGTACGCCGAGTACACCTGCGTGCCCGTCTCGCAGGCGATCCCGTTCCGCTCCGACCTGCCGTGGCCGGTCCTGGGGGCGGTGCCGGAGATGCTGCAGACGGCGTACGGGTCGCTGACCGTCGGTCTCGACCTGCAACCGGGGCAGATCCTGCTGGTCCGTGGGGGGACCTCGAGTGTGGGGATGGCGGCCACCGTGCTGGCCAAGCGGTGGGGGGCCCGGGTGGTCGCGACCACCCGGAACCCGGCCAGCGTCGACCGCCTGCTCGAGCTCGGCGCCGACCACGTGCTGGTCGACGACGGCCCGCTCGCCGACCAGGTGCGTGAGCTGGTCCCGGGCGGGGTCGACGCGGCCCTGGACCTGGTGGGGGCGCCGACGCTGCTGGACTGCCTGGGTGCGACACGCGTGCACGGCACGGTCTGCATGTCGGGGATGCTGTCGGACCAGTGGACCCTGCCGGACTTCTACCCCACCGGTGACATCCCGAGCGGGGTGCGGCTCACCGGCTACACCGGTGACGCCGCCGACCTCCCACCCGCAGCCCTCCAGGAGTTCCTCGACGCGGTCGCCGACGGGCAGGCCGTGGTCCCCCTCGGGCGGGTGTTCAGGCTGGAAGAGATCCAGGACGCCCACCGGTTGATGGAGGCGAACGGGGCCGGCGGGAAGATCGTCGTCCTCACCGACCCCGCCCCGGTCAGGCCGGGTCGTTCGTCGTGAACCCCTCGAAGGGCGACATGTACGTCGTCCCGAAACCGTCGAGGATCCCCTGGGCCGCCGGGTCCGGGGGCCCGTAGACCACGAAGCTCACGATGTCGGCGCCGGCCCCGAAGCCCTCGGCGAAATGGACGAACGTCTGGGTGACGTGGTCGACCACGGCCTGGAACTACTCGAGCTTGCGCCTGCTGGGGACAGCTTTCCGTGTGCTTGAGCAGGATCGTGTTGCCCAGCAGCAGGTTGGGCGCGACGCAGTGGGCCACATGGTAGTTCGAGAAGTTCCGCGGCATGATCCCGAGCAGCACCCCCAGAGGGGCCGTACGGACCACTGCACGATCGGCTTGCCCATCTCCATCGTCGCCAGCCCTGCGAGCTCCTCGGGCTGCTCGCGGTACAGCTCCGCGATTCTCTGCAGCACCGCTGCACGGTCGGTCATGGGTGCCCGGCTCCACGACCGGTACGCCCCGTCCGCCGGACTCATACGCCGTGTATTATCTCAGACTATGTCTATAGAATTTAACCAGCTTAAGGGAATCTGTTAGGGACGGCTCCCTCACGATAGGGGCGGACGACCGACTCGCCGCGCCGCTCCGCGGCACCGAGAAGCGCCGCCGGCAGCGCGTGCCGTCGGTTGTGGCTCGCCTGCTCGGTCCGACCGTGCTGGTCGGCGCCTGGTTCCCTATGTCGTGACGTAGACGTGACCCTCGTCGAGTTCTACGGGCCGGCCATGCTGAGGGCGCCATCCCCGCTCGAGGAGCGGGCCCAGTGGAAAGCTGCTGCCACGTGAGCGCGGCGGGCCACCGACACCCGCGTCTGCTGCGCGGCCGGATGACACTCCTGCTGGAGAGCTACCGTGCGACCATGCCCGCCGACAGGTCGAGGTCAGCTCCCGTGAGGTCGGTCATCGACAGCAGGGCGATGACTCCCTCCGCGACCTCGTCCTCGCTCACCATCCTGCCCAGCGCTGCCCGCGAGACGAAGTCTCGCTCGGCGTTCTCGGGGTGTCGCCGGTCCGGGCGGCCTCGAGGGTGACGTTCCGCTCCATCCTCGGGCCTGCGACCGGTCCGGGGGACGAGGTGTTGACGCGGACGCCCGCGCTGCCCACCTCGTGGGCCAAGGTCGCCGCCAGTCCGTGCAGCGCCGTCTTCGAGGCGGCCTAGGGCGTGCGGCGTGGCAGGGGGCGTTTGCCGGTGACCGAGGCAACGTTGACCACGTCGCCGTGTCCGGCGGCCGGCATCGCCGGGAGGAACGCCCGGGACATCAGGAACACCCCACGGAGGTTGACCGCGAAGACCTCGTCCCAGTCGGCCGGGTCGATCTCCCACAGGGGGGCGACGGGTCCGGCGACGTCGACGGTCTCCACGCGCGCCGCGGCACCCAGGGGCGCCGCGACCGCGTCGAGCTTGGAACGGTCCCGGCCGGTGAGCACCGCCCGGGCGCCGGCGGCGGCCATCCGGACCGCGATCGCCGCTCCCAGGCCGTTCCCGGCCCCGGTGACGAGCACGGTCCGCCCCGCGAGCTGCAGCGCTCACCGGCTCGGCCGGGTAGCCCAGGGCAGCGGAGCCCCGGCGTACTTGCGGCGCGCACGTCGCCCGGACGGGCGTGGCCCTCGAACAGCTCGACGCGCGCGGCGCGGCCGCACAGCTCGTCCGAGCCGCGCGCTGGCGGCCGGGTCGGTGACCTCCTGGTAGGTGACGGTCTTGAGGTACTTGCCGACCCAGAGGCCGCCCGTGTAGCGGGCCGCGCCCCGGGTGGGCAGGGTGTGGTTGGTGCCGATCACCTTGTCGCCGTAGGAGACGCAGGTGCCCTCGCCGAGGAACAGGGCGCCGTAGTTGCGCATCGCGTCCAGGGCCTGCCGCGGGGTCGCTCGGTGAGGATCTGGACGTGCTCGGAGGCGAACGCGTCGGCGAGCGCGTAGGCCTCGTCGAGGTCGTCGACGACGTGGACCTCGCCGTGGTCGCGCCACGCCGGGCCGGCGAAGTCGCGCGGTCGGCATGTCGGGCAGCAGGATCGCTCGACTATGCGTCGATGACCTCGCGCGCCAGCGGCCTCGCGAGGTGGTGATCAGCACGGCGGCGAGTCCGGGCCGTGCTCGGCCTGGCTCAGCAGGTCGACCGCCACGACGAACGGGTCGGCGTCGTCGTCGGCGACGACCAGGATCTCGGTCGGGCCGGCGAACAGGTCGATGCCGACCTCGCCGAACAGCTGGCGCTTGGCCTCGGCCACGTAGGCGTTGCCCGGACCGGCCAGCATGTCGACCTTGCCGATGGACTCGGTGCCGATGGCCATCGCGGCGACGGCCTGCGTCCGCCGAGCAGGTAGATCTCGTCGGCGCCGGCGAGGTGCATCGCCGCGACGGTGGCCGCGGGCACCTCGCCACGGATCGGCGGTGTGCAGGCGATGACGCGCTCGACGCCGGCGACCTTGGCGGTCACGACCGTCATGTGCGCCGAGGCGACCAACGGGTAGCGCCCGCCGGGCACGTAGGCGCCGGAGGCGTCGACCGGGATGTTCTTCTGCCCGAGGAGCACACCCGGTTCGGTCTCGACCTCGAAGTCGTGCAGCGAGTCGCGCTGGTGCTGCGCGAAGTTGCGCACCCGGCGCTGGACCTCCATGATGTCGCTGATTGCCTGCTCGGGCACGGTCGCGACGATCTTCTCGATGTCCTCGGGGGAGAGCAGGAAGCTCGTCGGGCGACCAGCCGTCGAACTTCTCGGAGTACTCACGGACGGCCTCGTCGCCGCGTGTGCGGACGTCGGCGATCACGCCGGTGACGGTCTCGCGGACGGCAGCGAGGTGCTCGTCGTTGGCCGCGGTGCCGGCCGCGGTCTTCAAGAATCGTGCGGTCATGAGCCAGGTCCCTTCGGGGTGGATTCAGCGGTCGACGGCCACGTTGTTGCGCATACGTATGCTTGTCAACATGGCGAGAAAGATCACCGGGTTCGACGTGGCCCGCCTCGCCGGTGTCACCCAGCCGACGGTCTCGCGTGCCCTGCGCAACCTGCCGGGGGTCTCGCCAGGGACGCGGACACGGGTGCTGGAAGCTGCCCACGAGCTGTCCTACGTGCCCAGCGACATGGGTCGCGCGCTGTCGACGCAGCTCAACCGGCGTGTTGCCGTGGTCGCCCCCGAGCTGGACAACCCGTTCTACCCCCAGCTGGTCGAGCCGTTGCGGCGTGAACTGGAACGGTTCGGGATGAGGACCGCCCTGCTGACCGGTGAGGAGCGGGACCCCGACGGGATGAGGACCCTGCTCGACGACCTCGCAGACGGGTCCTACGACGGGGCGGTGCTGACCACGACGTTGCGGCGCTCCACCCTCCCCCGGGACCTCACCGAGCGCGGGATCCCGCACGTCCTGGCCAACCGGGTGCTCGACGTCCCCGAGTCCGACGCGGTCACGATCGACAACGCCCACGGCGCCGCACTCGTCGCCGACCTCGTGGCCGACCTCGGGCACTCGCGAATCGGCATGGTGGCCGGCCCGGTCGGCACCTCGACGGGCCGGGAGCGGGCGAACGCAGTACGGGAGCGGTTGCGTCGGCGAGGGGTGCCCCTGCGTCGTGAGCACGTCCGGCGTTGCGCCTTCGACCACGACGCTGCGCGGACGGCGGCCCACGAGCTGCTGCGCTCCCCACATCCCCCGACCGCCGTGGTGTGCGGCAACGACGTGATCGCGCTCGGCGTGCTGTCAGCCGCCTCCGAGCTCGGGCTGCGTGTGCCCGTCAACCTCACGGTCATGGGTTTCGACGACATCCCGATGGCTGGCTGGCCGATGGTCGGTCTCACCACGGTCAGGTGTGACCTGGGTCTGCTGGCCGCCGAGGTGGTGGAGCTGCTCATGTCGGCGATCCAGGCCCCCCGTGCCGCGTCGCGGACCCTGCGGTTGCGTCCTGACCTGGTGCTGCGGCAGACCCATGCGGCACCTGGGTGGGGCGGGGATGGACAAGCGACCGAGCGGGTCCGGGACATGTGACGGCTCTTGTCAGCTTGGCGTTGACCGGTCTCCTCCGACCCTCTAAGGATGGCCGCAGGACGACCGAAGGAGACCCGGATGCGACTCGCCAGCGTGGACGAGCGACTGTGCCTGCAGGCCGAGAACGGCTACCACGACGTGGAACGGCTCAGCGGTGGGCAGTTCGCCTCGGACCCTCAAGTCGTCTACGACGTCTGGGAGGCCTTCGTTGACTGGGCCGCGCGGGCTGACCTAGCCGACGCCGACCCCGGCGTACGTCGACGTCGAGCACGCCGGCGGCTCGGTCGACTGGAGGTCGAGCTGGTCGTGGTGACCCCGAGGCGCTGATGTCCCGCGATGATTTCGCGTTGGGCTGTGACATCGACGGGAAGGTGGTCCAGGAGGGCCGGACCACGGAAGGAAATGCCGCGCAGGTCGGTGTGCTCGACATGCCGCCGCCCCACGGGAGAGAAGCGACGGATGCGTTCGTGACCGCTACGACTCGGCGACCGCGACGGTCAACGGGGGTCAGGCGAGGGTCCCGTTGCGGTGATTGCCCGGCGCCGTAAGAACTCTTTGCCATCGAGGAGTGGGATCAGCGACCATGGCGACCATGACCTCTCGCGCATCGAACTTCTGTATCGACGCAGTAGACCCGTACACCCAAGTCAAGTGGTGGTCGCAGGTGCTGGATGACTTTCGACTCCTTGACGAAGCGGAGATGGGGCCTGACGAGGAGGAGTGCTGGCTGGTGGGACCCGACGACCGCGAGATCATCTTCGCTCGGGTGCCGGAGACAAAGATCATCAAGAATCGGATGCATCTCTGCGTCCGCCCCACCCACCGCACGCGGGAGGAAGAGGTCGAACGAATCCTTGCGCTGGGCGCCACACTCGTCGCCGATCGGCGTGACGGCCCCGACAAGGGGTGGGCGGTGCTCGCCGATCCCGAGGGCAACGAGTTCTGCGTTCTCACCCGCTACACCCCAGGAGGTTGAGGGCGCCCATGTCTGCATACGAAGGCGTCGTCTGCACACAGTGGAGGAGCCCACTTAGGTGACCCTAACCTCCGGGTTCCCTACGCCTGAACCCCGTGGATGTCCGCGCTCGTCATACCGACGGCGAAGAAGTGCCGGTGTTCCGCTGACGTGTCGGATGCGGGGCCCCCTCACCGATCGCGGATGGCTTCTCGGAGCGGCCCTGTGTCCTATGGACTCGCAGGTGACCGGTGCCCGGTCGGCACGCCGAGTGGGATGGCTCAGTCCTTGTCGATCGTGATCCGACCGGCCGCGGGGTGGACGGCACGCGCGGTCCTGCAGGTCCAGATCACGCGGCGACGTGGTGCGCGATCACTCTCGGCGCCGTGTGTTGTAGCGAGCGCAACACGGGAAGACGGTGGCCGACGTCACCACCACGAAGCAGCCCAGCACGGTCCAGCCGAGCAGAGCCCACGGTACGGAGAGCTGCGCATGCGGCAGCAGGATGCCCAGCCCGTAGCGCAGCAGACAGGCGCCGCCCAGAGCCATCACCAGCCCGAGATGCTGGCGGTGACGTGAGCATCAACGCCTCGAAAACCGGGACCAGCAGCTGTTGACGCGGAGTGGCTCCAACCACGCCGCGAACGCCAGCTCCGCGTTGCGCTGATGCGACATCATCACCAGGTTGCCCACTGAACCCGCGACCGCGATCGCAAGGGGCAGGCCGATCACGCTCAGCTTGCTGACCATGCTCGTCCCCTCCAGCCGATCCTGTTCCAGCCTTCAAGCGTCACCACCATCGTGTCACCGATGCCCATCAACCCGAAGCAGAGCCCGACGGTGAACATCACCGGCACGATCGAGTTCACCAGCCGGTCTGAGCGCGCCAGCGCTGTGCTTCCGGGCCAGGCGCCAGGTGGCGCTTCGTACCGGGACGGCCCTGTTCCAGCTGCGGGTCATCAGCGCGACGATCCAGTCGGGGCGATGGTCAGGCCCAGACCGCTCACGGCGATCGCTATCACGGCCAAGCTGCAGCAACGTGGCATCGCGTCCTCGACCCATCGTCGGTGCCATCGCGGAGAAGAGGGGGAACATCGCGCCGACACCGCGGTTCAGCGCGACGCACCGGAGCATCCGGAGCCCGGTGCACCCAGGCCCGTGTGCGGCCGCGGGTGCGCTGTCTGCCTCTCGCAAGCGCCTCGACCGGCGGGATCGTTGCCCGCAACGCGCTACTGCTTCAGTCCACCGAGCACGCAGAGCAGGGTGCAGGCAAGGTTGCCCAGCGCGATGGCCAGCACCGAGTAGGACACGCTGACCGCCCCAGCGACCGGTCCTCGGCACGCCACGCCGGATGCTCGGTGCTGCACTCATTGCCAGCACGTTGCCGAGCAGGCCAGCGCCGACCGCGACGATCCTCAGCTGGCTCGAGAGCATTCGCGTCACCTGACCCGGGGCTGCGCCAGCCAGGATCAGCCGGGCGATCGCACCGCGCTGCGCGGTAAGCACGAGAACGGTGAGGCCGCGACGAGCGCCAGCCCCACCAGGCCACCGAGCACCAAGTTCTCGTCGCCGTAGGCGTTGAGCAGTCCGTAGCCATCACCGTGCAGCACGCCGTGCGACCTCGCCGTGGTCGCTGCGTGCGCATGACGATCCAGAGCACGAGAGCAGCGTTGGTGATGACGAAGGTTAGCGTCACCCCCAGCCAGGCGACGCAGGACTCCCGCAGGTCCGGCCCTTGCCAGTCGGATCATGCCCGGCCTGCAGTCGCGCGGGTGCCGATCTCGGTCAGGGCTTGGACACCTCGTCCGCATCCGGGCGCATCAGCTCGCCGACCAGTAACCGTCGCGCAGGTAGAGAACCCGGTCGCACTCCGCCGCGACCGCGGGGTCTGGGTCACGGCGAGACGCATTGTTCGCTTCTGGTACGGATCTGGCGGAGCTCCTCCGCCACGAGGTGCCGCTGTGCCGTGTCCAGGGCGCCCGTCGGTTCGTCGGCGAAGATGACATCAGGCCGCCGGCCAGCACCTGGGCCAGCGCCACCCGCTGCTGTTCCCCACCAGACATCATGCTGGCCGTGACGTCGCACGTGGCCCGCGAGGTCGACGGTCTCGAGCGTCTGCTACGATCCGGTCCTTGGTCGGCCGTTCGCCGCGCAGCCGGATCGGCAGCGCTACGTTCTCGTACGCCGTCAGCGTCGGCACCAGGTTGTAGCTCTGCAGCACGAGTCGACCTCCCTGCGCCGCATAGCCGGCCAGCCGGCGACGCGACAGCTGTGCCGTGGTGCTCCCCAGCAGCGTTGCTGACACTTGACGTAGGGGCGCTCCAGACCCGCGAGGGTGTACAGCAGTGTCGACTTCCCCGACCCCGACGGACCCATCACGGCGCACATCTCACCGGGGGGCCCGGCCAGCGAGATGCCGTGCAGGATCTCGACGGGGCGCTTGCCGGCCCGGTAGGACTTGGTGACGTCGTGGGCCTCGACCAGGGCGGCGGCCTGCGACGTGGCGCCCGGACTGTCGACGGAGTCGGTGTGCGGCCTCGGTGTGGCTGCCGTGGGGCTGTCGGCTCTCGTGCACATGTCCCCATGGTGGTCGCGAACCCTGGGCGAGCGCGTCCCGCTCAGGTCACGACCGGTTCGGCAGCGGTCGTCATCTGACGCCCCTACCCGTGACCGTGGTCATGGTTCCGGCCATGACGTCGTGGGCCCGTGGGTCGATGCCGGCGGGATCGTCGACTCGCTACCGTGGTGTCCGTGAATGCTTCGTGAACGACCTCCCCCCGCCCGACGACGGGCCGCGGTGAGCCGCATCCTCGACTCGCTGAGCGCACTGGCGTTCTTGTTCGCTCTCGTCGGCGTCGCTCTCGCCCTCGGCGCGGACGGCGCCCAAGGGATGCTCGCTCTGCTCATCTTGGCGGCCGCGCTGGCGTTCTGGCTGCGCGAGCGACGGCACCGTAACGCGTGGTCGGCCTACGATGTGACCGCCGCGAGCTCCCGCTCACCGGGCAGGTCCGTCGGTCGGTCCGTTCACATCATCGTGCTCTTCGTGGACAGTGGCCCTGGTCGGGCTTCACGCGGGCCTCTCTCACGCCCTGTTCGTCGCTGCGGTCATCGTCAGCCTGGTGGCTGTCCAGATCGTCACTCTCCTACGACACGACGGTCGGCGACCTGGCGATGCAGGCGGCCGGGTCCGCCGCGTTCTTCCTCCTGGCCGCGGGGTTCGGCGGGCTGCTCCGGGGGGTGGAACAGGCCCGGAGCACCGCGATCAAGCGCGGGATCGAGTTGGAAGCCGCCAACCAGCGGCTCCGGGTCGCGATCGTCACTGAGAGGGAGCTGGTGCCGGCCCAGGAGCGGGCCCGATCCGCCCACGAGCTGCACGACGGCTTGGGGCACCGGCTTACCCGGATCGGGATGAGCCTCCAGGTTGCCCAGCTGATGCGAGAGCGCGACCCTGAGCGGAGCTGGGAGGAGATCACCCGCGCTGAGCAGACGAACCAGGAGGCGCTGGACGTGATGCGGCTGTGGGTGCGTGCGCTGCACCCGCCCGCGCTGGTGACCGGCGCGGACGACAGGCCCACGTTCGACGCCATCGCCGAGGCGTTTTCCAGGCACCGGCCTCGAGGTGGCGGTCGTGCAGCACGGCAGGGGGGCTGAGCTGCCCGACGATGTGAGCCTGTTCGCCACCCGCTTCGTGCAGGAGAGCTTGACCAACGTGCTGCGCCACGCCCGTGCGACACGTCGAGGTCGAGATCGTGCACAGTCCCCATCAGGTCCGGATCGCGCTGCGCGACAACGGGCGCGGCCTGGAGATTCCCCGCGAGGGCTTCGGGCTGAGGTCGCTGCGGGAGCGCGCGGAGTCCCTCGGCGGCAACCTGGTGATGGGGGCAGCGGGGGGTGGTGGGTGGGAGCTGGTCACAATGCTGCCACTGTCGCGGACCGCCCAGGGCGCCGTACGAGAGGGCATCTGAGATGCGCGTGGTGATCGTCGACGACCAGGAGCTGATCCGGCGTGGACTCGCCCTCCTCCTCTCCACCATGCGAGATCGGGTCTTCCGTCGTGGCAACGGTCTCGAAGCGGTGCCCGTCGTGGCTCTCCAGCAGCCCGACGTGGTGCTGACCGACGCCCGGATGCCCGGGATGGACGGGGTGGGGTTGATCGAGGAGCTGGGTCGGTCCCACCCGGGAATTCCCGTGATCGTCCTGACGACCTTCGACGACGATGATCTCGTCCGCCAAGCTCTCTCTGCGGGAGCCGCTGGTTTCATGCTCAAGGACTCCACCCCTCACGACCTGGTGCACGCGATGCGCTCGGTCATCGAGGGTGGCCTGGTCATCGATCCCCGCGTCGCTCGCGCCGCCCTGACACCGGCGCGGGCAGACTCCGCCGAGGATCAGCCCGGCCCGCTCGCGGTCCTCACCCGTACGGAGCTGGCCGTCGGCGCCGAGGTCGCCCGCGGTGCGACGAACAGCGAGATCGCCGCCGCCCTCGTCATCGCGGAGGGGACGGTGAAGAACCACATCTCCTCGTCGCTGCGCAAACTCGGCCAGCGTGACCGCACCGCCTTGGCGCTGCTGCTCCACCGCTATCTCGGGGTGCCGGGGTGAACGAGCTCACTACCAGGGGCCGGCGGGAGGATCGTCGTCCCCACCGACCCCGCTGCCTCAGGTCGGTTCGTTCGACGCAAAGCCTGCTGCTGGTCACCGGAGCCGCCGACATGCGCGATGAGGCCTGACCTAACGTTGGCGCATGTCTGATGCGCTCGGCGTGGTGCACGTGGTGGTCCCCGCCCACGACGAGGAAGCTCTCCTCCCTGCCTGCCTCTCTCCCTCTCCGGGGCGCTGGATCGGGTCGGGACAGTCGTGGAGACGTGGATGCGCGATTGACCGTGGTGCTCGATTCCTGCAGCGATGCCAGCCTCGCGGTGTGTCGGTCTTCGGCGTCGAGGTGATCGAAGTTGGTCATGGCAACGTCGGCCGGGCCCGCGCGAATGGGACCGACCACGCCGCTGCGCGAGTGACGACGGAACCCTTCGGGCTGGAGGCGGTGTGGATCGCCTGCACCGATGCCGACTCCATCGTGCCCGTGGACTGGTTGGTCGACCAGATCGAGGTGGCCGAGGCCGGAGCGGACGTCGTGCTGGGCCGTGTGGAGCCTGACGCCACGGCTGAGGTGGGGGTCCTCGCCCGGTGGCATGCCCTCCACGACGACGGGCGGGTCGGGGTGCATGGTGCCAACCTGGGCTTTCGCTTGTCAGCCTATGAAGCGGTCGGCGGTTGGGCGCCCCTTGCCGAGCGTGAGGACCTGGACCTTGTTCAACGGCTGTTGGCGTCAGGAGCGCGGTACGGCGCCGCAACCAGGCCGGTCACGACGTCGTCGCGACTCGTGGGACGAACCGATGGCGGCTTCGCCCGCTTTCTTGCAGAGCTGGTCACTGACCCCTGATCGCAGAGCTCGCGTCTCCATTCCTGGTCGGACCCGTGCAGACCCCAGACGCATACGTCTCGGCGACTATTCAGCCCTGAGGGCTGCCCCGAGGTCGACCGACCCATCGGTGTCAGTGGGACGGCAGTAGGCTTCGTGGCTGGCCCGCCGGGCTCGTGGGTGGTGTGTTGTCCTTCGGGGCCGGGGCGCTCATCTCCAGCGTGGCGTTCGAGCTTGCCCAGGAGGGCCTCAGGCTCGGCGGCCCGGTCCCGGTGGCCATCGGCCTGGCGCTCGGGGCACTCGCCTTCTTCGTCGCGAACCGGGCCGTCAGCACGATCGGCGGCCGGTCCGGGGGCGGCTCCGGGGGGCTTCCGTTGGCACTGGGGGCTCTGCTGGACGGCATCCCGGAGCAGGCGGTGCTCGGCATCGGACTGGCCACGGGCAAGGGCGTCAGCGTCGCTCTGCTGGTCGCCATCTTCATCTCCAACCTCCCCGAGGCGATCGGGTCGGCCAGCGACATGAAGAGGTCGGGCAAGCCGAGCAAGGACGTCCTGTCGCTGTGGGCGGCGGTGACGGTCGTGTGCGCCCTGGCCACCCTCGGTGGTTACGCCATCGCGCAGGGTGTGGGCGGCCAGGTGAAGGCCGGCATCGACGGGTTCGCCGCTGGGGCCCTGCTGGTGATGCTGGTCGACTCGATGATCCCGGAGGCCAGGAAGAAGGCGGGCAACGTCGCCGGGCTGGTCACGGTCCTCGGGTTCGCCGTGGCCGCCGGCCTGTCCAACCTGAGCTAGAGGTGGCGACCGCGCGGGGTTTCGCGCGCAGTGTTCCGCCCTGCTGACACGCTCCGGTGTCCACCAGCGCCCCCTTGCACCTGGTGGTGGACGTCCACGCCCAAGCGATCCCCCACGCAGACCCTCCCCGGCTTGACCACGTCGCCGTAGACACCGAAGTTGGCACCGGGGCCGAAGACCGAGTCCTGGCGGCCGCGGTAGCCCATGATCACGCGAAGCGCCTGGAGGTCGACGGCCCCGGAGTCGGGGTTGCGCGTGATGGCTGCGCAGCGGTGGACGGGGCCCCCGCCACGCAGGACAGCGCCTCCGACGGTGAGCAGCCTCCCGCCCCAGGAATCCTCCACGTGAGGCTCGCCGCCGGAGAACTCGATCAGCATCCGGAAGCGACGCGAGTCGACGGGGGAGATGTCGGCCCGTCTGGCCAGCTCTTCGACCGACCCCGTTCCGAGCATGGTCACGGGCTGCACGTCGTAGGCCCCCGTGCGGGCCCGGACCAGGTGGACGCGCTTGCCCAGGACGTCGGAGAAGAACGTGCTCCAGACGGGGTCCGCCACGACGTCGGACGTGATCGTGCGCAGGCCCCACATGTCGGTCTCCACCGGCACGGCCGGCTCGACGGGACCGCTGAGCAGAACCTGGTCCTCGCGGATAACCTCGAGCGCACGACGCTCGCTGTCGTACACCCCCTTGAGGCCGTACAGGCCGGCGTTGCGCGTGCAGCTCTGGATCTGGCCAGCCTCGTCGAGGAGGTAGAACTGGCGGTCGCCCTTGACGCCCTCGATGGTCAGATCGATCGAATCGGGATGGTGAAGCATCAGTCCCTTGACCGGACTGACGGAGAGGCGAGTGACGGTGAGCGCGAACGGCACCACGTCATCGTGACACGAGTCTGGACCGGCGGGCGAAGTCCGGAGCTGGCGAGGCCGCGACTGGTGGAGGGGGACGCCACGCCAGGCGGCAGTGGTTGTGACAACTCCACCTGGTGCCTTCTCAAGAGCTCCGTGGCAACCGCGCTCAGTCCGCCGCAAGCGGCAGCTTCTCTGCGTCGTCCTGGGGCACCGGACGCCAGACGGCGTGACGGTACTGGGCGGGGTACGGCGCCTGTGCCGGCGCCACCCCGAGATCGCGAGCTGCACGGAAGGTCCACCGCGGATCCCTCAGCGCAGCACGTCCGAGGAGGACGACGTCGGCAGCACCGTCGAGCAGGATCGCCTCCGCGTCGTGCGGATCCTCGATGAGCCCGACGGCACCCGTCGGGATGTCAGCCGTGTTGCGCACCCGTTCGGCAAAGGGAACCTGGTACCTCGGACCCACATCGATTGTCTGGTGCTCGACGGCTCCACCGGAAGAGACGTCGATGAGGTCCACCCCGTCCTGACGCAGAATCTTCGCGAGCTCCGTCGTCTGGTCCAGGTCCCACCCACCCGCGGCCCAGTCCGTCGCAGAGAGCCGCACGAACACAGGCATGCCGGCGGGCAAGACGCCGCGAGTCGCACCCACCACCTCACGTAGCAGGCGAGTGCGACTGGTGAAGTCACCGCCGTAGGCGTCTACCCGGTGGTTGATCAGCGGAGACAGAAACTGGTGGAGAAGGTAGCCGTGCGCTGCGTGGATCTCGACCGCGTCGAAGCCTGCATCGACAGCCCGGGTCGCTGCCTCGGCGAACACGGAAGGCAGGGTGCGCACCTCCTCGAGGCTGAGCTCCCGACACGGCGCCAGGTCACCGAACGCGCCGGCGCTGGGCCCCACCGTCTCCCAGCCGCCTTCCTCCGCGGGGACGGTGCCGGCCTTGCCGAGAAAGGGAGAGAAGGTGGATGCCTTCCTTCCTGCGTGCGCGAGCTGGACCGCGATCCGCGCGCCCTGGTCGTGAACGAAATCCACGACGGGTCGCCACGCCGCGGCGTGTCCATCAGCCCAGAGGCCAGTGTCCTCAGGGCTGATCCTGCCCTCCGGAACCACGGCCGTGGCCTCGGTGATGACCAGTCCGAATCCGCCGGTGGCCATGGAGCCGAGGTGCACGAGGTGCCAGGAGTCGGGCATCCCATCGCCGGCGAAGCAGCTGTACTGACACATCGGGGACACCCAGGCCCGGTTGCGGACGACCAGGTCGCCGAGGGTGATCTCGGTCAGAAGACGCGGAGCTGCGTCCGAAGACGGGTGGGGAGTCGGAAGGTGCGGCATGTGGAGCCTCTCTGCTGTCAGGCCGGTCCAGCCGGGTCACGCCGAGGTGGGAACCGTGGGAGTAAGGCGGTTGTCGAGGCCCTGTCTGAAGGCGGCCAGCGAGATCATGGCTGCGTCACGTTCTCGCACGTTCGCCGCCCAATCCCGATGGGGCAGGTGGTTCTGGATGTCGGTCGCAACCATGTCGACGGTCTCGGGCGTCCAGGGATCGTCGCCGCGCGCTCGATGCCGAATCGGGCGTAGACGCGGACCGTGCAGCTCGGCATGCCGTCGAAGCCCGCCTCGGGTGTTCAGCTCGCTGGTGGCGAACGGTCCGATGCACCGACCAGCGTTGTCCCAGGCCCTCACGCACGATCGTGTCGAGATCGACCGGAGAGACGATCGCCGTCCCGCACGAGGCAGTACGCCTCACGCAGGAGCGCGCCCTGCAGACGGTTGAAGACGAAGCCCTCGATCTCCGCGTTGATGACGACGGGGACGATGCCGCACTCTGACGCAACTCCGAGGCGCCGCGGTCCAGTCCGACTCCGAGGTGAAGGGCGCAGGCACGATCTCGGCCACCCGCAGGAAGTACGGCGGGTTTCCCGGGTGCACGACCAGGCAGCGTTCGCGCCCGTGGAAGTCCGGCGGCGAACCGCGACGCCTCAATGGTCGAGCTGGAGCTGGCCAGCACGACGTCCGGGCCGGTGAGGCGGTCCAGCGTCGGCGAACATCCGCCGCTTGGCCTCGACGTCCTCGCACGATGCACTCCTGCACGTAGTCGACACCCTCGACGGCCTCCTCCAGCGTGACCGCACGGTGATGCGCACCCGGGCCTGCGACGCCGATCCCTCCGGCACGGCCGGCGGCGCCTCGGAGAGTGCCGTCGAGGATCGCCTCCACCTCGGCGGGCCTGCGCGAGCCGGGCAGGCGTCGATCTCGAAGAGACGGACCGCGCGACCCGCGCAGGCGAACACCATGGCCCATGCCACGCCGATGCTCCCCGCCCCGACGACGGCGACCGGGCCACCGCACCGCCACAGGCAAGTCGCTCCGTCGGCGGCGGCTCGAACGCCGCTCCACGGACCTACAGGCCGATCTGGCGGGTAGTCGTCGATCTCGTCGATGACGGCGCCTGATGCGCTTCGAGCCGCTCCTCGCCCTCGGCCCCAGCTGCGCGAAGGTCGTCAGCGGGGGCCGCACGGCGCCCATGGGGTACCCGGCGCGCGCGGCGAGCTCCTTGGAGTAGCACTGGTGCCCGTACGTCGGGTGGCCCGCGGCGATGATCGCGTCGAAGGCGTGGATGAGCGCCGTCGATGCTGCCGCGCCTCCTCGACGCTGGCCGGCGGTGAGCAGGTCCCAGATGCCGGCGGACGCGCGCGGGATGTAGTTGCCGTACGGGTTCACGTAGCCCTCGGCCCCGAGGAGGAACGAGTCGACGACCCGCTCGCCGGCGTAGACGTCGATGGCGTCGCCGGCCAGCTCGACGACGTCGCCGACGCGGGCGACGTCCTGCGAGGACTCCTTGATGTAGGAGACGGTCGGGAAGGCCTTGCGCGAGGCGGGCGACGAGCGCCGCGCTCATGTCGACGTTGGAGGTGACCGGGTTGTTGTAGAGCATGATCGGCAGGTCCATGGCCTCGGTGATCGCCTCGTAGTAGCCGGTAGATCTCGTCCTCGGTCGGCGTGTAGTAGTACGGCGGCAGGATCATCAGGCCGTCCGCGCCGAGCTCGCTGCGCCTCGACGCTCTGGCCGACGGCGATCGCGCGTCGAGGCGTTCATGGTGCCGACGAGCACGGGGATGCGGCCGTCGATGTGCTCGACCGTCTCGTCGACCAGCGGCGCGCGCTCCTCGCGGGAGTCAGGGTGAGGAACTCGCCGGTCGTGCCCGAGCATGATGACGCCGGGGACGCCGGACTCGAGCTGCCAGTCCAGGAACGCCTTGAGTCGGGCGACGTCGACCGCGCTGACGTCGTCGGTGAACGGGGTGACGGCGACGGTGTAGCTGCCCTCGAAGGTCGTGGCTCAGTCATGGTGACCTCTCTGCGAACACTTGTACGATCTGTGAACACCCACGATACGATGCAAGCCATGGCTGAGGGAACACCGGCTGGCGAGGTTTTCGACGTGGCCGTCGTCGGTGGCGGTGCGACCGGCTGCGCCACGGCGTACTACGCCGCCACGGCCGGCGCACGCGTCGTCCTGCTCGACCGCCACGACCTGAACACCGAGGCGTCCGGGCGCAACGCCGGCAGCCTGCACGGCCAGATCCAGCACGAGCCCTTCCTCCACCTGGGCGAGGAGTGGGCGCGCTCGTGGCTGCCCGCCCTGCGACTTCCTCGCCGACTCGCTCGCGATCTGGGACGGCCTGTCCGACGAGCTCGGCACGGACCTCGAGGTGAAGAAGAACGGCGGCTCGCTGGTCGCCGACCACCCCGACCAGCTGCCCGGCATCGAGCGCAAAGTCGCCACTCGAGAACAGTCGATCGGCATCGAGAGCCGGATGCTCGGCGGCGAGGAGCTGCGCGCGCTCGCGCCGTGGCGTCTCCGACCGACGCCGTGGGCGGCGAGCTGTGCCCCATCGAGGGCAAGGCCAACCCCCTGCTCACGGCGCCGGCCTTCGCCCGGGCGGCCGATCGCAGGCGCGGTGCGTGCGGCGGCACGGGATGCGCCGTCGAGGCCTTCCGCGAACGAGGGCCACCTGCGCTCGTCGACGCCGGCGGCGAGGTCGAGGCGCGCACGGTGGTGATCGCCGACGGCGACGGATGCCCGCGTTCGGCGCCAGCTCGGGCATCCACCTGCCGGTCTCGCAGCGGCGCGGTCCAGGTCAGCGTGACGGAGCGCGTGGAGCCGATGGTCGAGCACCTCGTCTACTACGCGGGCGGCAAGCCTCACCTTCAAGCAGGCGGCGGCCGGCACCCTGCTCATCGGCGGCGGGTGGCCGGCGCGCAGAGACGCCGACAGGCGAGTGGGTGATGAACCCCGACTCGCTCCGGGAGAACCTCGCCATGGCGGTCGCAGTCGCGCCGTCGATCGGCGACGTCGCGCTGCTGCGCACGTGGGTCGGCGTCGGCAACGGCACCCCCGACCACGGCCCGATCCTCGGCGAGGTCCCGCACCGGCCGGGAGTCTTCGTCGGCTTCTACCCCTACATGGGCTTCACGGCCAGCCCGCTGATGGGTGCGCACCGCTGGCCCGGCCTGGCCACGGGTCACGCCGTCGGCGAGGTCGACCTGGCGCCGCTTCGGTCCAGCTGCGCTTCAGCGGTCGGCTGCCTGAGGCCTCGTCAGCCTTCGGGCAGCGCTCAGGAGTGCGGCGACGTCGCCGATCGGCACCGGCTTGACTGGCGCCTGGGGCGCGAAACCCGAGCGCTCAGCCACCGGGTCCCCGCTGACTGCGCGCGCTGCATCGCGGTCAGGACCGGCCCGCAGTAGCGGCCCTGGCACTTCCCCATGCCCACGCGCGTGGATCCGCTTCACCGAGCCCGACCGGCCGACGCCCGTCGCTCGAGGCCGTGCCTGATCTCGCCGTAGGTGATGCCCTCGCAGCGGCACACCACGGTCGTCGGGTCGCGGCGAGCTGATCGGTGAGCACCGGGGCGGCGAACAGCCGCAGCACGCCTCCCTGGAATCGCGCTGCCGACGGGCGCGGCCCGGATCCTGCCCGCAGGTCCGGCGGGTCCCGGGAACCGGCCCAGGTCCTCGGCGACCGCCGCGGCTGCCAGTCGGCCCTGGCGCCTCGGCGTACTTGGCGCCGCGGACTGCGGGCGCTGTCGCCGACGACCCAGACCGTGGGTTGCGGGTGCGCCCGCTCTCGTCGGTGACGGCGACCAGCGCGCCCCGTGCGGCGTCGAAGACGTGCCGGCAGCCGAGCGAGCGGGCCAGGTCGTTGCTCGGGAGGAACCCGTAGCCCAGGCAGACCGCGTCGACGTCGAAGGCCCGCTCGCTTCCGCGCGGGCGGCCGTCGGCCGTCGAGCCGGCGACGAACGCGTGGGCGACCCCGTCCCGGGCATCGCCGTCCAGTCCGTGCACCACCGCGCCGGTGATGATCGGGCACGCGACGCCTCTGCAGCGAGGCGAGGTAGCGCGACCCCGTCGCCATCAGCGCGGGAGAGGCGACGGCCATGCGGGTCACTGCCCCGCCCGCGAGCAAGCGCCAGGATGGGCGCGGCTTCCACCAGCGCCACGACCTCGACCCCGGCGCGGGCGAGCTCGGCGGCGAGCTGGATGTTGAGAGGACCGTTGCCCGGCCACGAGCACTCGGCTCCCGGGCGCGACCTGATAGGAGCGCAGCAGAGTCTGGCCGGCGCCCGGTGGTCATCACGCCGGGCAGCGTCCAGCCCGGGCACGGCACGCCGCGCTCGTAGGCGCCGGTGGCGATGACGACGCGGCGCGGGCGCAGGATCCATCGCTCGGTCGCCGAGCGGGCGACGAGGTGGTCGGCATCGAAGGCGCCCCACACGGTCGTCGCCGAGCAGGACCTGGGCCCCGGACGTGCTGACGCGGCGTCGATGAGCCGGCGACCGGCTCGGTACTGCTCGTCGAGCTCGTCCTCGTCGACGGCGAAGGCCGTGCTCGGCTGCTTGTAGTACTGACCGCCCAGCGACGATGCGGTCGTCGACGACGCACGACGTCGAGGCCCTGCGCGGGCCAGCTCCGTCGCGGCGGCGAGCCCAGCGGGACCGCGCGCCGACGACGAGCACGTCGGGGGAGAGCTCGCGCTCCTCGGTCGGCGCCTCGGGCGGCTCCGTCGCCACGGCGCGTGCGCACGGGCTGCGTCGTCGACGCGTGGTCGCCGTCCGCGGCGGGCGTCATGCACGCCAGCGAGCCTCCGCTGCCGTCGATCGACGACGGTGCACTCGTGGCAGACGCCCATCCCGCACCAGAGGCCGCGTCGCTGCCCGTCCTCCGCGTCTCGGGAAGCCACGGAGCGCCGGCGGCGATCATGGCCGAGGCCACCGTGTCGGACTTCTTCGCAGGAACGGCCTGGCCGTCGACCTCGAGCGCACCCTCGTCGGCCGCTGGGCCGATCCCGCGTGTCTGTACCCTCACGATTCCGTTCCCCTCGTGTGCGCGGACACGTCCCGAGATGCAGAGCGTAGGTGCGTCACACGCTGTCGATGTTCGTCCAGCGAACTCTTGGTCGCTGAACGAACTTACTCG
The DNA here is from genome assembly GCA_963843825.1 of uncultured Actinomycetota bacterium. Classification (GTDB taxonomy): domain Bacteria; phylum Actinomycetota; class Actinomycetes; order Propionibacteriales; family Nocardioidaceae; genus Marmoricola_A. The sequence continues at coordinate 193,268 of CAWJLZ010000022.1, read as the reverse complement.
GTACAGTGTGCCTCGTCCACTCATTCACGACCCAAGGACAGGCAGATGATGATCACCGCGGATGACGTGCGTTCACGACCCACCCGGACCCCGGGCCGGGCTGCGGCCCCGGCGGGGCCGGTCATGAGCCTGTCGGGGAGGACCGTCCTCGTTACGGGCGCCTCCCGAGGCGTCGGCCGCGCCATCGTGGAGCGGCTTGCCGAGACTGACGCCACCGTCGTCGCCCATTACCACCAGGGACGAGAGGGCGTGGAGATGGCGACTCGCGCGTTCGAGCGCGGCCGCGCCCACCTCGTGTCTGCAGATCTGGCTCGGCGGACGGGGCGGCTGACCTGTGGGACCAGGTGGCTCAGGCCTGACAGATCGCCTCGACGCCGTTGTCCTCAACGCCGGCATCATGCCGCAGGTCGAGTTCGATGCAGATCAGGACGAGTGGAGTGAGGCGTTCGCTCGCGCGCTCGCGGTGAACACGTTCAGCCCAGCAGAGCTGACCCGGCGGGCTGCTGGCCCACTTCCGTACGTCCGGCTCCGGCGTCATCGTGGGCATCAGCAGCTGGGTCGTGCATCGCGGCGCCGGGCATCCCAACCTCGCCGCCTATGCGGCGTCGAAGGCTGCCACCGCCGCACTGCTGAAGACGGTTGCCCGCTCCTATGCCGCGGAGGGGGTACTGACCTACCTGGTCGCTCCGGGAGCCGTCGACACCGAGATGACCCTGGCCTCGGCCCGGGATCGTGGGGGCCTGGAGGCTCTGACCAGCACGCTGAGCATGGGAGAGCTGGTGCCCCCAGCCGAGATCGCCGATCTGGTGGCCACCCTGTGCGAGGGGAGGCTCCGGCATCTCAGTGGTGCCACGTTGGACGTGAACGGGGCGTCCTACGTGCGTTAGGCGTCACGGTGCGGCCGCTCTCTGACATGCTGTTCGCTCAGCGAACGTAAGACGCGCCGGAGAGGATGGCTATGTCGGATTCGGTGGCACCTGAGGCTCGCGGGTCGGGTGAATTCGTACAGTCGTTGGACCGCGGGTCTGGCGGTGATCCGTGCCTTCTCCGACGAGAACGACATGTTGATGCTCGCGGATGTCGCGCGTCTCACGGGCATGAGTCGTGCGTCGGCCCGACGCTTCCTCCTCACCCTCCAGACCCTCGGGTACGTGGGCCACAAGCAAGGGCGGTTCTTCCTCCGCCCACGCGTTCTCGATCTGGGGTACGCCTTCCTTTCCTCATCATCGAGCGTGGAGGTCACTCAGGACCACCTCGACAAGCTGTCGCTGCGCATCGGTGAGTCCTGCTCGGCGTGCGAGTACGACGATGGCGACGTCGTCTACATCGCGCGGGCCGCCGCTGACCGGATCATGACGATACGACTCAGCGTGGGTCGACGACTTCCTGCTTTCTGCACCTCGACCGGGCGGGTTTTCCTTGCTTCTTTCGACGACGAAGAGCTCGACACCTTCCTGCGCACCTACCCCCGTGAGCAGTTCACGGCTCAGACCCTCGTCGAGGAGCAGGCGATCCGAGAGGCTGTGGAGGAGGTTCGTGAGCAGGGATGGGCGCTGAACAACCAAGAGCTGCGAGCTCGGAGCCCGATCGGTAGCGGCTCCCGTGCACGACACCTCGGGACGTCTGGTCAACGCCGTCAACGTCTCGGTGGCGACCTCGCGGGTCTCGGCCGAGCAGCTGAAGGAGGAGCTCCTGCCGTTCCTCCTCGAAACGACGGCCCAGATCGGCGCTGACCTCGCACTGACTCAGGTCACGCTGACCTCTTCGCTCGACGGCCGGGGGTCGCTGCCGCAGGCTAGTCGAGAGGACCGTCGGCCGCTCCCGTGCCGATCCGGGACAGGAACCGCTGGGTGCGTTCCTGACGAGGACGGTCGATGACCTCCGCGGGCGGGCCCTGCTCGACGATCCGGCCCCCGTCCACGAAGACGACGCGGTCGGCGACGTCGCGGGCGAAGTCGATCTCGTGCGTCACGATGAGCATGGTGAGACCGTCGTCCGCGAGCAGCTTCATCACCGAGAGCACTTCCCCGACCGTCTCGGGGTCCAAGGCCGAGGTGGGCTCGTCGAACAGCATCACCTTGGGTCGCATCGCCAGGGCCCTGGCGATGGCCACACGCTGCTGCTGCCCGCCGGAGAGCTGCCGCGGGTAGGCGTCCTCCTTGCCCGCCAGTCGCACGTGCTCCAGCAGCGGACCGGGCGTGCTCCTCAGCCGCGGCACGTGGCTCGCCCAGGACCAGAACGGGCGCCTCGATGATGTTCTCGAGCACAGTCATGTGGCCGAATAGGTTGAACGCCTGGAACACCATGCCGATCGCTGTGCGCTGCCGCGCCAGCTCTGCGGGTGGAAGGTCGACGAGCTCGACCGCGTCGCTCCTGCACGCCGATGAGCTCATCGTCGACGCGGACGGACCCGTGGTCCGGTCGCTCGAGGTGGTTCACGCACCGCAGCATGGTGCTCTTGCCCGATCCGGAGGGTCCGATGATGCACACCACCTCGTCCGGTGGCGACGGTCAGGTCGATGCCGTCGAGAACGCGGAGCGAGCCGTAGCGCTTGCACAGTCCCTCGATCTGAACGAGCGGCGCGGGGGTCGAGATCACTTCGCCTCCTGGCTGGCTGAAGAAGCCTTCCGGCTCGTCGGTGCCCCGGCCGATGCGTTCGCTTCCAGGAACGGGTCGACGGTCCGCGTCGATCCCCGGGCGTAGTGCTGCTCGATGAAGTACTGCCCGACCGAGAGGACGGTGGTCAGGACGAGATACCAGATGCTCGCCACGACGAGCAGCGGGATCGTCTCGAACGTGCGTGAGTAGATGACCTGCACCGTGTAGAGCAGCTCGTTCATCGAGATGATGCTCACCAGGCTGGTGCCCTTCAACATCGAGATGACCTGGTTGCCGGTCGGCGGAACGATCACCCGCATGGCCTGAGGAACGATGACGCGTCTCATCGCCTGCCGCCTGCGTCATCCCGAGAGCCGCCGACGCCTCGCTCTGCCCGTGATCGACCGACAAGATGCCGGCCCGAAAGATCTCGGACATGTAGGCACCTTCGTTGAGCCCCAGGCCGAGGCAGGCTGCGACGAGCGGTGTCACCAGGTCGTTGGTCGGCGAGCTGGCGAAGTCAGGGCCGAACGGAATCCCGATCGACAGGTCGGGAAGGAAGCTGGCGAGGTTGTACCAGAACAGGATCTGGACCAGGACCGGTGTGCCTCGGAAGACCCAGATGTAGGAGGTGGCGAGAGCACCGAGGACTTGGCTGGAGGAGAGCCGCATCAGCGCCAGGACGAGCCCGATGATGCAACCCAGGATCATGGCGATGACCGTGAGCTCGATCGTCCGCCAGACCCCCACCAGCACCCTGCTGTCGAAGAGGTAGGACCACACCACCGACCACTGGAGGCTGTCGGCGGTCAGGAAGGTGGTCAGTACCTCGACGGCGACCAGGATGACAAAGATGCGCACCGCCCACGAGACCGCTGTGCCGGCCGCCGGCGAGAAGCGCGTGCGTGTGGGCGGCGGGGTTCTGCCTGGCGTTGCTGCTGCGCGGTCATCTGGCGCCGTGCCGGTCATGTGGTCTCCGGATTGCAGGTCGCGGGCAGGGTCGTGGTTGCTCGTGCGGCCATTCAACTCGCGCCGCTGGAGTTCGTCAAGCGCCCAATAGTTCGGTGTGCGAACTCAAAGCCCGTCTGACTCTTGACACTGCTCACCCCGACGTACACACTTCGAACACTTGGGCGCACAGCGAACACGTCCAGCGTCGTGTGGGCTTCCCCCACGGTCACACCGAAAGTCAGGAGCATGCGATGGCACTGAGATTCCTGGGCACCCCCCGTCACACGGTCGCCGCGATAGCCACCGGCGCTCTGCTGAGTGCAACTCTAGGGGCCTGTGGGGGGTCGTCCTCCGAGGCTGGGAGCGACTCTCCGACCCCTGGCTCCAGTGGCACGTCGGCCGAGGTGGCCGGAGTCACGGTGACGACCGACCCCGATCTGGCCGCCAAGGTCCCCGACGCCATCGCCGAGAGTGGGGAGCTGACCGCGATCCAGTACGACAACGCTCCGGCCGACACCTTCGTCGACGACTCCGGAGACATCGTCGGCTGGGGCCCGGACATGGGGGAGGCGGTGGCTGCCCTGCTCGGGCTCACCTGGAAGCCGCAGGCCTCGGGTGCCTTCGACACCTTCATCCCAGGAATGCAGAACGGTCGTTTCACGAGCACGTGGGCGTCCTTGACGGTGCTGCCGGACCGTCTCGAGGTGGTGGACATCGTGGCGGTACACGAGGGGTCCACCGGTGTCATCACCGCGGCGGACAGCCCCCTCGACATCTCCACCCCTGAAGATCTCTGCGGGCTGCGGGTAGCGGCCCTGGCGGGTTCGTCCTTCGTCTCGCAGCTGGAGGACGTCGCCAGCACCTGCACCGACGCCGGCCTCCAGAAGCCCACGGTCGACTCGTTCCCTCAGCAGGCCGCCGCCCAGCTGGCTGTCACGAACGGCCGCGCTGACGCGTTCGCGACCACCAAGGGCCAGCTCGCCTGGTTGCTGCGCGAGGTCGACGGGTTCAAGCTGCAGCCGCTGGACTACCAGCCGACCCTGGAGGGCATCGGGGTCGGCAAGGACACCGGGATGACCGACGTCATCGCGGAGGCCATGGACAAGCTGATGGAGGACGGCACCTACAAGGCCATCCTCACCAAGTGGGACATCGACTTCGGGTACCTGACCAAGGCCGAGATCAACCCCACCAGCTGACCAGAGAACGACGGCGGCCGGACGGTGACCCGTCCGGCCGCTGTCGTGTCTTCGGCACCCGCGGTCAGGCTCGGCCTTCCTCCGCCGGGGTGCCTTTGCGACCCGCTCAGCGCTCGGAGCGCTTGCGCACGTACGCGCGCCACGTCGTCGCCCATCGCTCCGGGTCGTCGAGCGTCGAGGGCGTCGAGCTGCGCGACCACCTGGTTGTGCGGGGCGGTCCGGACCAGCTCGGGCTCGGAGCGCCCTCGTCGAGGACGTGCGCGAGCACGTCGATCCAGTAGTCGATGTCCTCCTTGCGACCACGTCTCGCCGGCCTCCGGGGTGAACGGCTCGGGCACCAGCCACGGCTCGTGGCTCAGCCACAACGCGTCGATGCCGAAGTCGACCATCCGGTTCTGGACGTCGACCACGGTCGACGCCGGTCTCGGCCGCGACTCGCCCAGGCTGTAGCGGGTCATCTCCAGCCGGTGCTGGGTCAGCGCGGGGAAGGCCTGGTCACGCCGCGGACGTCGAGCAGCCGCGTCTCCATGTAGTTGTTGGCGAGGACGGAGAGGTCGGCGGCCTCGCTTGAGGCCCTCGGCGCCCATCGCCCGCACCCACGAGTAGGCCTTGACGACCTGGTGGACGTTGCCGAAGTACTCGCGCACCCGGCCGATGCCGCTCGGCGTTCTCGCGGCGGACGTACCCGTCGGGCGTGGACTCGACGAGCGGGCCCGGCAGGAAGGGCGAGCTCCTCGGTGCAGCCGTAGGCGCCGACCGCCGGGCCCGCCGCCGCCCTTGGGCGCGCCGAAGGTCTTGTGGAGCATGAACATGCAGGCGTCGAAGCCGAGCTCGCGGCCCGGATCCGGCCCATCACGCCGTTGAAGTTCGCGTGGTCGTAGAAGCAGAGCCCCCCGGCCTCGTGGACGGTCCGGACCCACTCCTTGATGTGCGGGTTGTAGATGCCCATGTCGTCGGGGTTGTTGACCATCAGCGCGGCGGTCCGCTCCGAGACGGCCGCGCGCAGCGCCTCGAGCGACGGGTAGCCGTCCTCCTCCAGCGGAAGCGTGACGACCTTGAAGCCGGCCGCGGCCGCGGTCGCCGGGTTGCAGGGGTGCGCCTGGACGTGGTGATCACGTCGCGTCGCGCTGCCGAGCTCGCCGCGGGCGGCGAGGTAGGCGCGGGTGACGCAGGCGTGCGTGTAGGCGGCGTCCGCCCCGCCGCCGGGCTGGAAGACGAAGCGGTCCATGCCCGAGAGGTCGCGCAGCATCAGGTCGAAGCCGTGGACGATCTCGAGCACCCCCTGGAGGGTGCTGTCGTCCTGGTCGCGGGTGCACCTCGGCGAGCCCGGCCGGCCGGCGAGCTGCTCGTTGACGCGCGGGTTGTACTTCATCGTGCAGGTGCCGAAGAGGCTGATGCCCATCATCCCCAGCGTCTCCTGCGACAGATGGAGGTAGTGGCGCAGCACCTCGGGCTCGGAGAGCTCCGGCAGCTCGGCGGGTCGCGCTCGCAACAGCGCTGTCGGGCAGCACAGCAGACGGTTCCAGGTCCTCGATCGGGTCCGGCGGCGACGTTGCCCCGGCGGCCGGGGCGGCCAGCTCCATGACGAGCGGCTCGTCCCAGACGGCGGCGTGGTAGCGGCGCAACGTGGTCTCGCTCATGCCAGCACCTCCTCGCAGCGCGGTCGGCAGGGTCGTCGATGTCCCCTGCCGTGTGGACCTCGGTGACGCAGTACAGCGCGCAGCCGTCGAGCTCGGGGAGTCGGCGGAGAGGTCCTTGCCCGCCGAAGATCCCGCGTGTCGACGCAGGCCCGCGTTGATCTCGGCGACGGTGCGGCCGGTGCCGCCGAAGTCGACGACGAACTCCTTGAAGAAGCCGTCGGGCCAGCGGCACCGTCGACGCCGGGGAGCGCGCCGAGCGCGCCGCGCGGCGTACCGGGCGTTGGCGAGGATCGTCTCGCCGAGCTCGCGCGAAGCCCTCCGGCCCGAGCAGCGACATGTAGACGGCGTTGAGCGACCGCCCAGAGGTAGACGGAGTTGCCGGTCCAGTCGTTGCCCTCCTCGCGCGAGCCGTAGGAGGTCTGCTCGAAGAGCGTCATCCCGAAGCCGCGCTCGCCGTCGCACCGTCGCGGCGATGCTGACCTGCAGCGTCGGGTACTCGCGGGCGTAGCGCTCCTCGTCGCGCGTGGCGATGAAGCCGCCGACGCCGCCGCCGGAGTTCATGTGGACGCCGAGCGGCTGGGTGGAGCCGACGACGATGTCGGCGCCGTAGGTCGCCGGGCGGGGCCAGCACGCCGAGCGAGATCGGGTCGACGCCGAGCGACCGTCTCGGCGCCGTCGCGCGGCAGGCCGCCGCGATCGCTCGGCCGTCGCGGTCTCGATCGACGCCGAGGTAGTCGGGGTCTCGAGGTAGACCGCGGCGACGTGTCGTCGAGCCCAGGCCGAGTGCGTCGAGGTCGAGGCCGTGCCGGTCGCCGGGTCGATGTCGACGACCCGCGACGGTGATCGGCGTCGCCAGCTCCGGGGGCCGCAGTAGGTGCGGATGACGGCGCAGCCGCTCGCGGTCGAGATCGAGGCGGGCACGAGGACCTCGCGAGCGGCCGGTCAGCCGCGCCGCCATGCGGATCGCGTGGCCGGCGGCGCAGCCCCAGCTGTAGACGGGCAGGCCGACGAACTCCAGGTCGAGCAGCTCGCCGAGCTGCGAGGCGAACTCGAACCAGGCCTGGTTGCGGCCGTGGTCGGAGGACGGCGTGCCCCAGACCGGCGTCAGGAACTCGGTGCGGCCGGCGATCTCGTCGCAGACCGCCGGCACGTGGTGCTGCCAGCAGCCGCCGCCGAGGAAGCTCAGGTTGCGCCTCGCAGTCCTCGTTGCCGTCGATGAGGCGATCCGCGCAGCGTGCCGTCGCAGCTCGGCCTCGGACGCGGATGCGCGGGCGCGGCGTTGGACGGCCTGCGAGACGGTGGTCGGCGGGGATCTGCGCGAACAGCTCCTCGACGTCGGTCGACGCCCGACGGCGTCCAGCACTCCTGGCCTGTGAGCCTCGTCGGTGGAGTTGGCCATGTAGGGATGTGCCATCGATCGGTGATCCTCTCCTTGCGCGGCTCATGCCACGACCTTCAGGACGGTGCTGCGGCCGGGGCCGGTGCGCACGCGTCGGTAGCCGGACGATGCGCGGCGGCCGGGCTCGGCGTCGTCGGTGTCGACGTGCAGGACGGGCCCTCGAGAGCGCGGCGACCTTGTCGGCGCCGCGACGACCTCGACGCTGCCGGCGCCGACCGCGCGCAGCACCGCGGGCGAGAGCTGCTGGTTGCCGCGGCCGAGGAGGAAGCCCTGGCCGCCGACGACGCCGAGCACCAGGCGCGCGCTCGGCGGCAGCTGTCGAGCAGCGTCGAGCAGGCTCGCTCTCGTCGACGTCGTGCGCCGACGAGCCGCCGTCGCGGACCGCGTCGACGCCCAGCGGCGGGTCGGCAGGCCCGAGTGCCTCGCAGCGACCGCGCCGACCGTGGTGCCGGGGCCGAGGAGGTCCAGCCGGTCGCGGGTCCATCTCGCCGGCCACCTCGCGAGCCGAGGCCGACGAGTCGTCGTCGACGCGGCGCCGGCGTCGCGCCCTTGCCGGCGCTGGACTGCCGCGCGCGCACCGCAGGAACGCGCACCGTGCCGAGCAGTCGCAGATCGCCGGATCGCGTCACGGCGACGCACGTCGGTCGCGACATCGGGTCGGCGAGGCGTCGGCCGAGGCGCGGCCAGGCATCGCCGCGGCGAGCAGCGCCGCGCGGCTTCGGGCGTGCGCGCCGAAGACGCCGGAGTGCATCTTCACGCCGGCCGGGACGCCGAGGACGGGCGCTGCCGCCGAGCGCGGCGGCGACGTCGCGGGCCGTGCCGTCCCCGCCGGCGAAGAGGAGCAGGTCGACCCCGGCGGCCGATCATCGCGGCGACCGCGCGCCGGGTGTCGCGGCGCGTGGCGCGTCTCGGCCCGCCCGCACGCGGCACGACCGCGCGACGTCCGAGCCGCGGGCCCGCGGTCGCAGCGCGTCGGCGCCCATCGCCCCGCGGCGGCCGACGACGCGACGGCCGCGGTGTCGAGCGCGTGCAGGCCTCGGCCAGCGCGCGCGCCGCGCGCGCTCGCGCGCGCCAGCCGGCACCGCGCCGCGCGCACGGGCGATCGGCCAGCGCGTGGCGCCGTCCGTGCCGTGCAGCGCCGACCCGGCCGCCCATGCCGGCGACCGGGTTCACCACGCAGCCCGACGCGCAGGCCGGCGTCACGCCAGTCCGCAGCTCGCTCGACGGACGTCGTCGAGGGCCGGCGCGGGCGCTCGACGACCATCTGGTCGAGCTCGTCCTCGGTGACCACGAACGGCGGCGAGAACGAGATCGTGTCGGCGCTCGGGCAGCGCGCGGGTGATCACGCCGCAGCTCGCGGGCGCGGGCGACGACGCGCCGCCGCGACCTCGCCCGCGCGGCTCGAAGCGTCGCAGCGGCTCGCAGCGACTCCGACCAACTCGACGCGCGGCCACGAGCCCGTGTCCCCGGACCTCGCCGACGAGCGGGTGGTCGTCGAACGCCGCGCGCAGCAGCTGCGCGCAGGTCGTCGCCGCGGGCGGCCGCCTGCGCCATCAGGCCGTCGCGTCTCGATGATGTCGAGGTTGGCCATCGCCGCGGCGGCGGCCAGCGGGTGGGCCGAGTAGGTGTAGCCGTGGCTGAAGAGGCCGTACGTGTCGCGATCCCGAGCGAGCACGTCCCAGACCTGCGTCGGAGACCATGCACGCCGAGAGCGGGACGTAGGCGGAGGTGATGCCCTTGGCGACGGTCATCAGGTCGGGCTCCATCCCGAACGACGTCGCTCCCGAACCACGTGCCCAGCCGCCCGAAGCCGCAGACGACCTCGTCGGCGATCAGCAGGACGTCGTGCTTGTCGCAGCACCTCCTGGATCGCCGGGAAGTAGCGTGGCGGGCGGGACGATCACGCCGCCGGCGGCCTGGATCGGCTCGGCGATGAAGGCGGCGACGGTCTCGGGACCCTCGGCGAGGATGAGCTCCTCGAGCTCGGCGGCGAGCCGTGCGCACGAACTCCTCCTCGGTCTCGTCCGCGGCGGCCCTCCAAGAGGCGGTGCGGGGCCGACGTGGACCGGACCATCGGCAGCGGCAGGTCGAAGCCGTCGTGCATGCCCGGGCAGCCCGGTCAGGCTGCCCGACATGACCGTCACGCCGTGGTAGCCGCGGTCGCGGGAGATGATCTTCTTCTTCTCCGGCCGGCCGAGGACGTTGTTGTAGTACCAGACGAGCTTGACCTGGGTGTCGTTGGCGTCGGAGCCGCTGTTGCCGAAGAACACCTTCGCCATCGGCGCCGGGCGCCTCGGCGATCAGGCGCTCCGCCAGGCGCGCCGCCGGCTCGGTCCCCATCGAGGCGAACGCGTGGTAGTAGGGCAGCTTCGCGCCTGCTCGCGCGAGCGCGTCGGCGATCTCGCTCGTTGCCGTAGCCGACGTTGACGCACCACAGGCCGGCCATGGCGTCGAGGTACTCGCGTCCCTGGATGTCGACCAGCGGTGGAGCCGTGCCCGCGGACGATCATCGAGCGGGCCCGGTGCGCTCGTGGTCGCGAGCGTGGGTGAACGGGTGGAAGAAGTACTGGCGGTCGAAGTCCTCGACGGTCTGCGGTCGTCATGTCTACCTGCGTTCCTGGTGGTCGTTACGTACGGGACTGTAGCATCTGCGTGTGCGCTGAGCGTACTCGTTGCGCGCATGAACGGCCACATCGATGCGTGCCGTCCCAGGAGAGGCAGTCGTGACCACGACCTTCGACCCAGACCGCCTGCCGACGCGGCGTCTGCTGCGCACGCAGCTGTTCATCGGCGGAGCCTGGCGCGACGGCGCCGGGCGACACGCTTCGACGGTCGCTCGACCCGGCGACCGGTGGGTGCTCGCGCACCATGGCCGTCGGCCAGCGCCGGCGACGTCGAGGCCGCGACCGTCGGAGGCGGCGACCGGGCGGGCACGGTCCTGGGCTGCGGTGCACCGCGCCCGGAGCGCGCCCGAGTCATGCGCCGTTGGTACGAGCTGATCGTCGAGAACGTCGACGACCTCGCGACGATCCTCACCGCGGAGCAGGGCAAGCCGCTGGCCGAGGCGCGGGGCGAGATTCTCTACGGCGCGGGCTTCATCGAGTGGTACGCCGAGGAGTGCAAGCGCTCCTACGGCGAGGTGATCCCCACCAACGTGGCCGGTCGCCGCCTGCTCGACGATCCGCCAGCCGGTCGGGTCTGAGTGCCGCGATCACGCCGTGGAACTTCCCGTCGGCGATGATCCTGCGCAAGGCCGCGCCCGCTCTCGCGGCCGGCTGCCCGATGATCGTCAAGCCCGCGTCGAGACCCCGCTCTCGGCGCTCGCGCTGGCCGAGCTCGCCGAGCGGGCGGGCGTGCCCGCCGGCGTCTTCAGCGTGCGTTCCCGGTCCGGCCGCGGATCGTCGGCGGGTGCTGACCGAGAGCCGGGACGGTGCGCACGCTCAGCTTCACCGGCTCCACCGCGGTCGGGCAAGCTGCTGATGGCGCAGTGCGCCGGGCACCGTCAAGCGGCTTGCGCTGGAGCTCGGCGGCAACGCGCCCCTGATCGTCTTCGACGACGCGGACCTCGACGCCGCCGTCAAGGGCGCGATGGCCTCGAAGTTCCGCAACGCCGGGCAGACCTGCGTGTGCGCCAACCGGATCCTCGTGCAGGACGGCATCCACGACGCGTTCGTCGAGCGGCTGGCCGTGGCCATCGGCGACCTGCGGGTCGGCAACGGCTTCGAGCGCGGCGTCCGAGCAGGGCCCGCTGATCTACGCAGGCGGCGGTCGACAAGGTGCAGCGCCACATCGCCGACGCAGTCGAGGGCGGCGCCCGGATCGTCTGCGGCGGCGGCGCCGCACGAGCTGGGCGGCACCTTCTTCCAGCCCACGCTGCTCACGGGCGCGACGCGGGGACATGCTCGTCGCGCGGGAGGAGACGTTCGGCCCGCTCGCGCCGGTCTTCGCCTTCGACGACCGAGGAGGAGGCCATCGCGCTGGCCAACGACACCGAGTTCGGTCTGGCCGCCTACTTCTTCACCCGCGACCTCGGCCGCATCGTGGCGCGTCGGCGAGGCGCTGGAGTTCGGCGTCGTCGGCGTCAACACCGGCCTGATCTCCTACGAGGGCGCGCCGTTCGGCGGCGTCAAGGAGTCCGGCCTGGGCCGCGAGGGCTCGCGCCACGGCATCGACGAGTTCACCGAGATCAAGTACCTCTGCGTCGACGGTCTCGGCTGACCCCGGCAAGGCTACGAGGCCTGGGGTCCGCGCGGTCCTGACCCGACCTGGGTCTGCACGACCATGCCGTCGCGGACCCAGGTCATGCAGGCCCTGGTCTGAGGGACACCGTCGACCACCACCACGCACTCGTAGCAGACTCCCATGCCGCAGAAGAGGCCGCGGGGCTCCCCCGTGGTCGTGCTGCGCATCGTCGGATCATCGGCCATGGCGATCATCGCCGCCGCCACACTCTCCCCGACATGGCAGGCAACACTCTGCCCGTCGACGCTGATCAGGACCCGTGGGCCGCGGCGTACTCCCGGCGCAGGGTCGATGCGTACACCGCTGCGGCGCCGCGTCACCCGACTGCCTCGTGGCCCTCGTCCGCGTCGAGCAGTCCCTCGTCGACCAGGATGGCTCGCATCTCCGCGAGGTCTGCGGGGTCGGTCACCGGCAGTCGAGGGGGGCGGACATGACCAGCGGGTTGTCCGAGCATGACCATCAACGCCTTGAGCTGGCTCTGGTAGGCACCGAACCGGCCCGCCCATCCGCCCGGCAGCCACAACCGCGGGAAGAGCCGGTCCGATCTGATCGCGTGCGCGTGTGCGCTGACCAGGTCGCCCGCCCAGAAGTCGACCCAGAACTGCGCGTCGTCCCGTCCGAACAGCGAGCCGCCGCCCACGGTGCCGTCACCCCCGATTCGCGCAGCTCCTCCAGACCCCGCTCGCTCAGGTAGGGGCCGAAGACCCGGACCCGGTCACGCACGCGCCGGGAAGTGGCGAAGAACTGGTCGATGCTGGCGGTGCTGTCCTTGATCGCCACCACGTTCTCGACGTCTGCCAGCCGGTCCGCCAGCTCAGGGTCGATGTCGATCCCACTCCCGTAGGGCCAGTTGTAGACCGCGATCGGGCCGTTCACCCTGGCGCTCACGTCCTCGTAGAACGCGACGACCTCGGGGGCGAAGAGCTTCACGTACGGAGGGGGGGACACCAGGACCCCGTCCGCTCCGGCTTCGAGCGCGTCCGTGGCGAGGCCGGCTACCTGGTCGGCGGTGTAGGACGTGCACCCCACGATCACCCGGAACCGGCCCGCCGCCCGGGCCACGGCCGCCTCGGCCACCTCGCGTCGCTCAGTTTCGGACTGCGAGAACCATTCACCGCAGGTGCCGTTGACCACGATGCCGTGGAGCCCTTCGCCGACGTAGTGGTCGACCAACGCCTCCAGCGTCTCCAGGTCCAAGGCGCCATCTCGGTGGAACGGTGTGACGAAGGCTGCGAGGTAGCCCTGCCAGTCGACGGAATCACGGTCCATGGTGCTGCACTCCTAGCGTTGTGAAGGTGGTCGAGCGGGCGCACCGCATCAGCGAAGAGAGCGGTCGACCGCGTAGCGAGCGGGAAAGGGATCGGCTCCGCGGGACGTCGACATGTGTTCGGCCAGCTGCCGGGCGAACATCGGCCCGAAGGTGAAACCGGTGGAGGAGACGCAGACGTGGAAGCCGGGAACCCGCAGGGACTCACCGACCACGGGGGACATGTCGTCGGTGAACACGATGACTCCCGACCAGGTGCGGACGACACGCACGTCGGCCAGCAGAGGAACCACGTCCATCGCTACGTTCAGGTTGCCTGCCGCGCTCTGCCACAGGGTCGGGTAGCGGTGTGCCCCGTCGACCGCGGGCGAGGGCCAGCCCCCTCCGATGATGAACGTGCCGTGGTCGCTCTGCTTGAGCGTGAGGCGCCGACCGATGTGCTGGACCATCGGTGTCAGGACGTGCGGCCTTCGCTCGGTCACGTTCACGTGCAGCCCCTCACGTCGCACCGGTAGACGAAGTCCGAGGAGCGCTGCGACGTCATCGGCCCACGCCCCGGCGCAGTCCACGACCCGGTGTGCCCTCACCGTGCCTCGATCGGTGTGCAAGGTGAAGCGGTGGGTGGAGTCAGGATGGTGCTCGATGGTCTGCACGCCGACGTGCGTGCGGAACGAGGCGCCGTGCTCCTCCGCGCGGACGGCGTAGAGAGGGGCGACGACGAGCGGATTGGCGTGGCCCTCGGTAGGGCAGTAGGTCGCCGCCTGCACACGCTCGGAGAAGAATGGTGCTCGATCGCGGAGCTCAGCTCCGCTGACCACCTCGGTCTCGATCCCCGCGAGCTGCTCGAGCCCATGCTTCTCGTGCAGCAGCCGGACCTGGTCAGGGGTCTCGGCGACCATCCACCCGCCGGTCTGGTGGAGGTCGAGGTCGCCGCCGAGCTCGCCGCCGAGCTCGCGCCACAACGAGTAGGCCTCCAGGCTCAGACGTGCGTCGGCGAGGAGTCGCTCGCGGTCACCGGTCGTGCCGTTTCGCGAGAGCTGGTGGATGGCCAGCTGAAGGTGGAAGCTGCCGGCGTTGGTCCCCGAGGCCTCACGGTTGAGCTCACCGCGCTCGAGGCAGACCACCTCGACACCCTCGCGCGCGAGGTAGAAGGCAAGGGCGGCGCCGGCGATACCGCCCCCCACGATGGCAACGTCGGTCTCCGTCGGTAGTGCGGCGCCTGTCCCGCTCAAGATCGGGGCGAGGGTCGTCATCACTGTGTCCCGGAGTCGTCGGGTGCGAGGAAGAGACCAGGGTCGAGGACCGATGCGTTGGCTATCGCCGAGATCGGCACGGGCCGTACCGGCATGCGCGCGGTGGCGAGCGGGACGCTGTGGAGGGGGCGGTTGTGAGCCCGTGCGAGGACGGCCGCGATCTGCCGGTGACAGGTGCGCCCCTGGCAAGGGCCCATCCCCGCTCGGGTGAAGGCCTTGACCACACTGGGGTCGTGCGTCGTCCGGGCTGCCGCGGACAGCTCTCCGTGAGTGGTGCCCTCGCAGCGGCAGATCACGGTGGCGGCGTCGGCCAGGTCGTAGACCCCGCTCCCGACGCGGAAGAGCCGGCGGGTGGCAAGGGCCAGTCTGCGTCGACGGGCGAGCCGACGACGCGCCGGGACGGCTCGCGCCTCCGCTGCTCCAGCGACCAGTGTGCCGGCGTCCAGGGCTGCACCAAGCGCTGCGATCTTTCCTTCGTCGACGGCGACGTAGGACCCCTCGACGCCCGTCCCGTCTCCGGCGGCGTAGACACCGGCGACCGACGTCCGGCCCCACGCATCCTTGTGCACGACCCATCCACCCAAGTCCTCCTCGTACCTCGACTTACAGCCGAGCAGGCGGAAGAGCTCGAGGGAGGGGACGAAGCCGTATCCCGTGCAGAGGACGTCCGCGGCGAGGGTCTCCTCGGTCCCGGGGCGGACCTGCCAATCCGCGTCGACCGCAGCGTGCACCACCTGCTCGACACGTCGGTCCCCCTCCGCCCGGACGATGATCCGCCCGTAGTGCAAAGGCACCCGGTGTCGCAGAAGGCTCGCGCGGTAGCGGGCTGCGTCACGGAGCAGCACTCCGTTGCCCCGCAAGGCGCCGGTCACGCGAACGACGTCACGAGGTGCCGGTGACGGTCCCGCCTCGAGGGCCGCGACGATGTCGGCACCGAGGTGTGCGAGCTGCGCCGGGAACGCGAGCGCGACGGGCCCGGCGCCGGCGAAGACCATGCGTCCCCCGGGCAGAACTGCTTGGCTCTTCGCCATCGACTGCATGCCGCCGGCGGTGATGACACCCGGCAGTGTCCAGCCCGGGAAGGCCACCGGCCGGTCATGCGCGCCCGGGGCCAGCAGGATCCGTCGCGCCAGCATGGTGAGCGCGGGCCTGCCGTCGGTCACCAGCACAGCGCTGAAGATGCCCCCGGTCGACTCGATCGCCACGAGTGCGGTGCTGAGGAGCACCTCGGCCGTGGAGGCGGTGACACCGGCGATCAGGCTTCGCCCGTAGGCAGTGTCCCGGTCGGCCGCAGCCGGGTCCTCGATCACGAAACCCGGACCCGGCTGCTTGTAGATCTGACCACCCATCGTGGCTCGCTCGTCGACGAGCAGCACCTGCAGTCCCGCCTCGCTCGCGGTGCGAGCTGCGGACATGCCAGCCGGACCACCGCCCACGATCAGCAGGTCGAGTAGCTGCTCGCCGTCGGGCACGTTCAGCACCCGCCCGGCATGTCGGGGAAGTCCTCGACCCCGAAGTTCTTGGTGTAGAGCTCGGCCAGGGCCCCGTCCTCCTGGGCCGAGCAGAGGAACGTGTCCAGGCTGTCGGTCAACGTGGTGTTGCCCTTCTGCACTGCCCAGCTGCCGTAGCCAACCGCCAGCGGCTCGGGGAGGTCGGCGACCTTGAGCTGATCGGGGTTGCTGGACTGGAACTGAGCCAGGATGTAGTCCTCGAGGACCGATCCCTGCGCCCGGTTCGTGGCGACCTCGAGGAGCGCTGAGTTCTGCTGGGACAACCCTTCGACCTGTGCGTTGGGGAAGGTGTCCTTGGCCAGCTGCTCACCGGAAGAACCTTGGAGCGCCGTGATCTTGGTGCCGGCCTGGTTGTAGTTGTCGATCGTGAAGGGGCCGTTGTCGGACGTGGGCACGGCGAGGACGCTGACGTAGGGGACGTACTCGCGGCTGAAGTCGACGACCTGCTTGCGCTCGTCGGTCGCGGTCAGGCCGACCGAGACCATGTCGAACTTCTTGGACTGCAGGCCCGGGATCAAACCGTCGAAGTCCAGGTTGACGATCTTCAGCTCCACGTCCATGTCGTCGGCAAGCTGGTTGAGCAGATCCACGTCGTAGCCTGCCGGTTGGTCGTTCTCGTCGAGGTACATCTCGGGCTTGAACTGCAGGTTCATCCCGACCGTGAGGGTGCCGGGCTCCATCAAGCCGTTGTCCGTCGTGTCACTCCCGGTCGTGGGTCCGGAGGTGGTGCCCCCGTCACTCCCGCCCCCGCAAGCGGCGAGACCGAAGGCGAGGAACAGCGAGCTGGCGAGGACGACGGCGCGCCCTCCTGGGGTCTTTCGAAACTTTGCAATCACAGCGGTTTCCTCCTTGGCGTGGGCCTTGCATGGCTGTCGGTTCGGTCGGTGTCGACGGTCTGGCGTCGGGTCCGGCGCACCCGTCAGGCTGGCTCTCCGAGCTCACCGAGCAGGGCGTGGATGCGTCTCTGCTTGCGAGCGCGCAGGATGCGGGAGACCCGCCCCCTGGGCGGGCTGGACATGGCGGCCTCGCCGAACCGGAAGACGACGTCGACCGCGAAAGCGGCGAGAACGTAGATGGCAGCGGCTGCGGTGTAGAGCACGAAGGGCTGGAACGTCTGGGCGTTGGCGTTCTGCGTGACCCGAACGACCTCGAGGAGACCGATCACCGTGAAGGTCGAGGTGTCCTTGATCATCCCGATGAACATGCTGCCCACGTTGGGCAGGGCGATCTTGAAGGCCTGGGGCGCGATCACGGAGAAGAAGATCCGGGAATCACGCATTCCCAGCGCGAGTCCGGCCTCCCGGTGTCCGTGCGGAACCGCCTGCAGAGCTGAACGGAAGACCTCGGCCATGAACGCGCTGTAGAGCAAGGACAGGGCGATCACACCGGCCTGGAACACGGTGAAGTTGATTCCGAGGAGCAGGGAGACCCCGAAGTAGATCCAGATGACGGTGACGAGTGCAGGCATCCCGCGGAAGATGTTGATGTAGACCAGGGCCACCCAGGACAACGGGGCCCGTCCCATGCGCAGCATGGCCAGGCCGAGTCCTCCCACCATGGCGATGACCAACGCGACGGAGGACACCTGGAGGGCTGTGAGGAGACCGTGGAGCAGAGCCCCGCGGTAGTCCCAGATCAGACCCCAGTTGTAGCTTGTGATCCCCATCAGCGCACCGCCCGGATGAATTCTTGCGTGCGAGGGTTGGTGGGAGTCTCGAAGAGCTCGCGCGACCCGGTCTCCACGACCACGCCCTGGTCCATGAAGACGTTGAGGTCGCCGATGTCGCGAGCGAACCCGAGCTCGTGAGTGACGATCACCATGGTCATGCCGTCGTCCGCGAGCTCGCGCATCACGCGGAGCACCTCACCCACCAGCTCCGGGTCCAGGGCCGAGGTCGGCTCGTCGAACAGCATCACCTTCGGATCCAGGCTGAGCGCCCGGGCTATGGCGACACGCTGCTGCTGTCCGCCTGAGAGCTGACCCGGGTAGTGACCCGCACGCTGCAGGAGTCCGACCCTGCGGAGTGACTCCGCGGCGCGGCTCATGGCGACGTCCGGCTTCAGCCCCTTGACCGAGCGCAGAGGCAGCGCGACGTTGTCCAGCGCGGTGAGGTGCGGGAACAGGTTGAACTGCTGGAACACCATCCCGACCTTGCGGCGCAGCTCCAGAGGACGGCCTCGTTTCACGACCGGCTCGCCGGGGACCCCGGGGCCGTACTCGACGCCGTCGACGCAGACCGATCCCGAGTCTGGCTGCTCCAACAGGTTGATGCTGCGAAGGACGGTCGACTTCCCGGAGCCGGAGGGTCCGAAGACCACCACGTGCTGGCCGACGTGGACGTCGAGGTTGATGCCGCGAAGGACCTCGACGTGGCCGAACGACTTGCGCACCTCGCGGATGCTGACGGCGGGTCCTGAGCTGCTGCTCGTGCCGCCTGGCTGCGCGGACCTGGGGTCCTCCGGGGTCGGCGGCGCAAGCGGGGACGTCACCGGATCGACGTCGTTCACGCGCGGATCTCCGTGACGCAGACGTAGAGATCGTCGGGATCCCGGAAGTAGGCGTACCGCCACGTGCCACCGCCACCGACATCGAGAGTGACGGGCTCGCCGACGAGCTCGATCCCGAGCTCCACGAGGTGGACCACCGCTGCGTCCAGGCATCGCGCGCCGATGGCGAACTCGAAGGTCCCCAGATGGCCCCACTGCCCACGCATGTCAGGTGAGGGCGGGTCGTGCTGGACAGGTTCCAGGGCCCCTCCGACAGGGTTCGTCAGGAGCATCATCCGCTGACGCGGCGGTGTCCGGTCACCGAACCAGGGGTGCATGGGCTCGAAGTAGCCGTCGGACTCGAAGAGCTGGCCGGTGAAACCGAGGTCACGGTAGAAGAGTCGGGTCCGTTCGATGTCGGAGACCCCGAACGCCACGTGGTTGACCCCGTGTGGTCCCCTCTCCAGGGGCCACCCTGCGGCAAGGGTCGACCACTCGATCAACTCGATCTTGGCCCCGTCGGGGTCAGCCACGTAGGAGAGTCCGCAGTGTGTCTCGTACGGCTCCAGATCCGCCTCGTTCGGGTCCATGAGATTGGTGTGACCTCGGGAAACCAGATCACGGTGGAACTCGGCCTGACCGTTGACGTGGACGCACACCTCGCAGATACCCGGCTCCCCCCAGGCCTGCCCATGAGGCATCGGCGGGTTGTCACGGCCAAGGATCTGGACCAGCTTGATCCCCGCGCGACCGAGCACCGTCGGCACCCCGGCCCTGAGGTAGACGACCCGGGCCTCGGTGTGGTCGATCGCGGTCAGGCCGACGATTCCCGGGAGTGGACCGGTGTAGTCAAAGCTCGTGTCGGTGAACCCGAGCTCGGCGTAGAAGTCCAGCGACGTGGCCATGTCCGAGACCCCGACCCCGATGTGGTCCAGACCCGACATCGTGCCGAACTTGCGCGTGGTCAAGGTGTCGTTCGCCATCGGCGTCGGATCCTTTCGAGGGGAGCGCGTGGTCCAGAGATGCTCGCAGAACAAACATGTGGGCGCAATACGCACAGCAAATTCGCTGTGCGTGCGCGATGTTCGCTTGACGCACAAGTTGTGCGTCTCGACAATGTCGGCATGCCTCTTGCACTGGGAGCCAAGCTCCCTCACACAGGGACTGCTTCTCCCGTAGAGCTCCCCGCACGGGCTCGCGTCCTCGAGGAGGTCGGCTTCGACTCCCTCTGGGTCAGTGACCACGTGGTGATGCCCGTGCACATTGAGGCGCACTACCCGTTCGCATCGGACGGTCGTGCGTCCTGGACCGGAGACATCCCGTACACCGAGGCGTTGGTGGCCATGACGACTGCAGCGTCGGTCACCGAGAGGGTGCGGATCGGGAGCGCCGTGCTCGTACTGCCTCAGCGCAACCCGTTGCTCCTGGCCAAGCAGGTAGCAAGTCTGGACGCGCTCAGTGGCGGACGTGTGGAGCTGGGGGTAGGGGCGGGCTGGTTGCGCGAGGAGTTCGACGCGCTGCACAGCAGCTTCGAGGATCGTGGTCGTCGCCTTGAGGAATGGCTGGAGGTTCTCCGGTCCTGCTGGTCGGGGCACCCGGCCGGGACTGAGCTCTACCCACTCGACGAGGGGCTCGTTCAGCTGCCGACACCCAGCCACCACGTCCCCCTGCTCGTCGGCGGACACAGCAAGGCGGCCCTTCGTCGCGCCGGCTCGCTGGGGGACGGTTGGCTTGCGCAGCAGGCACTGCCCGCGCTCGACGTGGATGTGCTGGCGCAGGAGATCGAGGCCGTGCGCGCACATGCGGTGCGCGTCGAGCGCGACCCGGCTCTATTGCGGTTCACGCTTCGGCTCGTCGAGTCGGCCGGCAGGGAGACTCGCATAGCTCCGAGGCTGGCCGAGCTCGCTTCGATCGGCGTGCACGAGGTCATCGTCGACGTCGACCTGGACGACAGCCTCGAACGGGTGCACGGCATCTTGCGCGAGGCGGCTTCGTGAGCCGGCTTCCGCTGCTGGCGGGTCGCCGCATCCTGGTGACGGGAGGGGCACGAGGCCTCGGAGCCGCCAGTGTGGCGGCGTTCTCGGCCATGGGCGCCGTCGGCGTGGCTACCGATCTTGCCGGCAGCCGGTGGGACCTTCCCCCCGGATGGCTCGGTGTGGATGCCGACGTCACCGACGAGCATCAGGTGCAGGAGGGTGTCGCCGCAGCGGAGACCCACCTGGGCGCCATCGACGGGGTGGTCGTCGCCGCCGGCGTGGTGCCGACCTGGCAGGGGCCCGCCGAGCTGGACCTGGCGGACTTCGACCGCGTTCTCGCCGTCAACGTGCGTGGTGTGGCGGCCACGTTGAAGCACGCCGGGCCTCGGGTCACCGAGGGCGGCTCGATCGCCGTGGTCGGATCGCTCAACTCGTGGCG
Source organism: uncultured Actinomycetota bacterium (assembly GCA_963843825.1). Taxonomy (GTDB): domain Bacteria; phylum Actinomycetota; class Actinomycetes; order Propionibacteriales; family Nocardioidaceae; genus Marmoricola_A. Next base: position 172,305 of record CAWJLZ010000022.1, on the reverse strand, counting down.
TGGCGATTCGCGGATCTGGTCGTACGTGGCGAGCAAGCACGCGGTGCTCGGACTGGTCCGCTCCGCTGCAGCGGCGCTCGGTCCTGCCGGTGTTCGGGTGAACTGCGTGGGTCCGGGGCCGGTCGCGACCGCGGCCCTGCTGGAGCGGATGTCCGATCGTGCAGCTGCTACCGGCAACAGCCCCCAGCAAGCACTGGACGCCGCGGCGGCGGACACGGCTCTTGGTCGCATCGCGACCACGGACGACGTCGTCAATGCCCTCGCGTTCCTCGTGAGCGACCTCGCGTCGGGGATCACCGGTCAGCTTCTGCCTGTGGACGGGGGCTTGCTGTGAGCATGGTCGACCTGTCCGGCCGCACGGTCCTGCTGACCGGTGCCTCAGGTGGGATCGGGGGTGCCGTGCTGCGCGTGCTCGCGGAGTCCGGGGCACACGTCATCGGGCAGTACCGCAGCGTTCCCATGGGCGGCGAAGAGGACGGTGGCTCGCCACGCGGCCGGGTGGACCTCGTGCAGGCGGATCTCTCAACGCCCGGTGAGGCTCGCGACCTGTGGACCAGGGCGGAACGACTGGCGGACGTGGATGTGCTCGTCCTCAATGCGGCCACCATGCTGGCGACACCCTTCGATGGTGAGGACACGGACTGGGACGACGCCTGGGCCGAGCTCCTGGCGGTCAATGTGATCGGCGCCGGGGCGCTCTTGCGGCAGGCGGTCCTGTCATTCGCCGAACGGGGGGGAGGGACCGCGATCGTCATGTCGAGCTGGGCGGCCGAGCAGGGGTCACGCATCCTCGACGCGAGCGGGTATGCCGCCTCCAAGGCGGCGGTGCGCAACCTGGCGCAGACCCTCGCTCGCCATCACGCACGCGCCGGAGTCCGCATCTACGTCATCGCGCCCGGCGTGGTCGATGCCGGGATGGGGGTGGCTGGTCAGACGGCGGCGGAGCGAGAAGCAGTGGCGGCCGGACTGGTCATGGGGGCGGCGGTGCCTGCCGACGAAGTCGCTGAGCTGGTCGCGTACCTTGCCTCAGACGCCTGTCCGAGTCTCACCGGTGCCACGGTGGACCTCAACGGGGCGTCCTACATCAGGTGAGGAAGAGGGGAATGGCGATGGTGACTCTCGGATCCGATCCACACGATGCTGATGAGGGGGTTCTCGCGAACGAGGAGGGCTCCGGCAGGCATCGTGACTTCGTGCAGTCGCTGGAGCGCGGGCTCGCCATCATCAAGGTGTTCGACGCCGACCGTCCGCGCCTGACTGCGTCGGAGATTGCGCAGGCCACGGGACTCACGCGTGCTGCCGTGCGCAGGTTCCTCTTCACGCTGAGCGAGCTCGGCTACGTCCAGTCGCACAGGCACGGTTACGAGCTCACCTCCCACGTCCTCGAGCTCGGATACGCCTACCTGTCGTCCTTCACCTTTCCGGAGGTGGCGTTGCCGCACCTCGAGAAGCTGGTGTCCGAGACGTCAGAGGCGAGCGAGGGTTCGATCCTCGACCGTGACGACGTCGTCTACGTCGTGCGCGTGCCCGGCCCGGCGTTGATGACGATCTCGGTCAGTGTGGGAGCCCGTCGTCCTGCGTACGCCACGGCCATGGGCCGAGCCCTGCTGGCCAGCCTGCCGGCGCCGGATCTCGAGAGGTACCTCGGGTCGACGAGGCTGGAACCCATGCTTCCCAACACCATCACGGACGCCGACGCGCTTCGCGAGGAGCTGGCGAAAGTCCGAGAGCAGGGGTACGCCCTGGTCAATCAGGAGCTGGAAGTCGGGCTGGTCGCCGTGGCGGTTCCGGTGCGGGACCGTCACGGCCGGGCCAGGGCCGCGATCAACCTCTCCACCCATATCGGGAGGAAGTCCGTCGAAGACATGCGAGCGCTGGTGCCACGAGTACAGCAGGCGGCCACCGACATCGAGCTCGGTCTGCGGCATTCGGTGAGATGGGCCGACTGATCCTCCGGTCTTGTGTCGGAAACAGTGCCCCTCGCGCGCTGAATCACGACCCTCCACCGCCTCGGTCGTCGGTTCGATTCCGACAGGCGGCCCCACCGCGGGGATCGTCCGGTCATGTCCGGACTTGGCTCCCGTCTGACGGTGGAGGGCCGACGCGTAGCTGGATCGGAGCTGGATGAGCGTGCCGCAGCTGTGCACCACGGTCTGCCTCGCGTGCGGTCGTGGTCCGAGGCCGCCGCTGGCCCGTCTTCTCCTGGGTGGACGGATCAGCGCAGCAGCGGCGATGGGTGGGCTACGGATCGGGCCATGGCGTTCGGCCGCCGCGGGCTCGACCCGCGGAGCGCGACGAGGACGCCGAGAATCATCACCAGACCACCGCCGAGCTCGCCGGCGCTCGGCTCTTGGTCGAGCAGCAGCCAGGCCGAGGCTGTCGCGACGACGGGCGCCAGGAGTACCCACGGGACGACGGCCGCCGACGGGTTGCGCGAGAGAAGCGTGGTGAAGATCCCGTAGCCCACGAGCGAGGCGAGCCCCGCGGTGTAGAGCGTCGAGAGCCCCGCCTGCCACCCGAACGACGCCACCCCGTCGGCGACGGCGGCCGGCCCGTCGAGGAGCAGGGACAGCAGCAGCATCGGCACGGGTACGACGACCGCCGACCACACCGTCAGCGCCAGACCGCCGTTGGCCCCCGAGCCGCGGGACACGACGTTGCCGATCCCCCAGGACAGGGCGGCCAGGAGACACAAGGCCAGGGCGAGGAGCGGCACGTGCCCGCCGCGTCCCAGGCCGACCAGCACCAGGCCGGCCGACCCCACCAGCACCCCGGCCGCCTGGGTCGGCGTCGGACGCTCGTGCAGCACGCCCGCAGCGATGACCACGGTGAAGATGACCTGCGCCTGCAGCACCAACGCGGCCAGCCCGGGCGGCATGCCGGCGTCCATGGCGACGTAGAGGAAACCGAATTGTCCCAGCGACATGAAAGCGCCCACAGCCAACAGCGTGCGCCACGGCAGGTCCGGGCGAGGCAGGAGGAACGCAGCCGGGACCAGGACCACGACGAAGCGGATCGCCACGAACAGCAGCGGCGGCACACCGTCCATCCCCCAGTCGATCACCACGAAGTTGAAGCCCCAGATCGTGGCGACCAGGGCGGCAAGGAGGGAGTCGGCTCGGGTCATGGGTCCAGCCTGACCGCCCCGACCGTGAAGCACCAGCAACGTCTGGCGTGTGTGATTCGGTAGCGTTGCTGCATGATCGATCTGGAGGCACTGAGTGCGCTGAGAGCCGTGGACACGTACGGCTCAGTGGTCGCGGCGGCCACCGCGCTCGGCTTCACCCCCAGCGCTGTGTCGCAGCAGGTAAAGCGGCTGGAGCGGCAGACCGGCCTCTCCCTCCTCGAGCGAGTCGGGCGCGGTGTGGGGCTCACGGCGCACGGCCGGAACCTCGTCGAGGCGGGCGGGCGGCTGCTGCGCGACCTCGAGCAGGTCGAGGCCGACCTGCACCGCCAGGCCGAGCAGGTGGTCGGCCACATCCGGCTGGCGGCGTTCTCGACCGCCGTGCGCGGGTTGGTCGCGCCGGTCGTGCGCGACCTGATGGTCACCCATCCCGACCTCACGGTGACGCTCGTCGAGCGCGAGCCGTGGGACACCGTCGCGCTCGTCGCCGACGGCCGGCTCGACGTGGGTCTGGTGCACACCTGGAGTGATGTCGCCCTCGAGCTGCCGGCTCACCTGGTGCGCACGTCGGTGGCCTCGGACGTCGCCGACGTCGTCGTCCACCGCGACCACCGGCTCGCGGGGCGTGAGGCGCTCACCCCCCACGACCTCGTCGACGAGGGCTGGATCGCGACGCCGGAAGGCACCATCTGCCGGCAATGGCTGAGCCGGATGTACGACGGCACCGGCCGCCGCCCCCGCATCGCCCACGAGTCCATGGAGTTCGCCTCCCACCTCGCGCTGGTCGGAGCCGGCCTCGGCCTCGCCCTGGTCCCCCGTCTGGGCCGCGGCCCGCTCGACGCGGACGTGGTGGCCGTACCCGTTCGCGACCCGGAGCCCACCCGCGACGTGGTCGCCGTGCACCGCCGGACGATGGCGTCCTCGCCCGCGGTCGCCGCGGTCGTCGCCGGTCTGGCCGGCGCCTCGGTCAGCGCTCGACCGGCAGCAGGTGACCCGCCGGCGGTGGTGGTGCGTGGATCGAGGGGTCTGCTCGACGCCCACCTGCCCTAGCCGGCGCTGCTCCCGGGCTCCCTGTGTGACGCGCGACGTGCGGCCTCGAGGAGCCGGCGCACGAGCTGCGGACCTACGTCGACCCCGTGGTGACCCGCATCAGGCCACCCACGGCCCCTCAGGTGAGGGACAGGACCACGTCGCGGACCTCGTCCGGGCGGGACAGGAACGGGTGGTGCCCGGCGTCGAGCTCGACGACCGAGCCGGCCCGGCGGGCGAACTCCCGCTGGAGGTCCGGTGGGGTGCCCCGGTCCCGGGCGCAGACCAGGTACGTCGTGGGGACGTCCTGCCAGGCCGACGCCTCCACCTGCTGGCCGAGCACGGCCAGGCTCTGGTGCGCCAGTCGCTCGGGGGCCTGGGCCCGGAGGGCGGGGTCGCAGTCGTGCAGGAAGGTGTCGACCAGGAGCTCGGGGCGCACGGTGAACGTGCCTGCATCCGGGTCCACGTCGAGGAACGGGGCCGGGGTGTCGCCGCCGAAGCCGGAGAGGCTCTGTCCGACGGTGGGTAGGTAGCTGGACACCAGCAGCAGGTGGCGCACGTGGGCGACCCCGGCGGCGGCCTCGGCGGAGACGATGCCGCCGTAGCTGTGGGCGACCACGACGGTCGGCTCGTCGCCGGCCAGGAGCACCCGGCGTACGGACGCGACGTCCTCGGGCAGTCCCGGCCCGTCCGATCCGCCCGGGACTCCGGTCTCGCCACAGCTGGGCAGGAGCGGCGCTACGCTGGGGACCCCCCGCTCCTCCAGCAGGTCGGCGGTGGGGCGCCACCACCACGATCCGTCGCGGACGCATGCACCGTGGACGAAGACGACTCTCATCGATGCCCCTTTCCCCTGGTTGCCGACAACTCCGGCCCGAACGATAGACGTAGCGTTTGTTACGCGAAATGATGTCGGCGTGGGCAGGCGACCGGAACCCGGCATCAGGGACAGGTTGCTGGACGCCTGCACCGACCACGCGCTCGCGCACGGCCTGCCGCAGCGGCTGCACCCCTTCGTGGAGGCGACCGGGACCTCCTCGCGGATGCTGATCTACCACTTCGGCACCCGGGACCAGCTGCTCCGGGCGGTCCTGGGGCGGGCGCGGGAACGCCAGGTCGCGACCTTCGGCGACCTGCTGCGCGTGCGTCCCGGGGAGCCCTACACGGTGACCCTGCAGCACGCGTGGGCGGCCATGTCCGGCCCGGAGGGGCAGCCCTACCTGCGGGTCTTCGGACCGCTGAGGGAGGACGCGAGCCAGCGGCTGTGGCCCGGGTTCCGGGTCGCGGCCACCACCGACTGGCTCGGCCCTCTCGAGGACGGCCTGGGCAGCATCGGCCGCCCCGAGCTCGCCACCCTCGTGCTGGCCGTCATCCGAGGCCTCCTGATGGACCTGGATGCGACCGGGGACGCGCCTCGGGCCGACCGGGCGTTCGGGGACTTCGTGGCCGGCATCTCACCGGCCAGCACCACGTGACGGGGTGTCAGCCGGTCCTTCGGCGGGACCGAAGCGCCAGCGCCACGCCGGCCAGCAGGGCCAGGGCCAGCACCGCGCCGCCGACGGCCACCCAGGGAAAGGCGCCGCCGGTGGACTCCTCGGTGACCGGCGTCGTGTCTGTCTCCTGGTCGCCCGTGTCGATGCTGGCGCTGGCGCTCGGGGTCGCACTGGGGCTCGCCGTGTCCGTGGCGTCGGTGTCCTGCGCCGTGTCGGCGTAGACCGGAGCGCCGCCCGGGTCGCCGACGAGCTAGGCACGTAGCCGGACCGGTGTCGCGAACTCGTCAGGGCGGTCGCTGTCGAGCAGGCCCATGCCCAGAACCGCGTACACGAACCCGTCGCGCGTGCTCGCGGAGATCGTCGAGTCGACACCGAGGCGTTGCGAGCCCGCACCGGGGGCGCGGCGGCCGTCATGAGATGGGGCTCGGCCCCGTTGTAGAACCCGCCACCGTCGACCCCACGGTCGGGTTCGTAGGCCTCGGGGAGGAGCGACCCCAGGCTGGTCAGCAGGGTGAGGGAGGTGGGATTGCCCTGGACGCCCAGTGCTGCGTCGGCGCGGGCGTCGCGGCCCAGGAGGGCGGAGACCCGGACCGCCTGCCCGTACTCGACCGGGATCTTGTACACGGTCTGCTCCGAGGCGAGCAGCGTGTCGGTGTAGGTGGTGCCGGGAAGCAGCTCGGGCGCATCATCGGGCGAGACACCGCCGGCGACCGGGGTGGTGGCACCGCGGCGGGGGACCCGCACGTTGGCGACCCACGGCTCGTTGTCGCCCGCGACGGCCTTCGGCAGCGAGCCGGCGTTCACGATCTTCGGGTGGCTGTCCACCTGCAGGCGGTAGTCCGTCACCCCGGCGTCCACCCGCACCGTCGCGACCAGCTGGGAGGCGCTCTCGCAGTCGTCGGTGTAGGTGCGGGTGAACTGGTTGACCTCCACGCCGGCACTGGTGATCGGGGTGCCGCCGAGCACCTGGAAGGACTGCTCGAGCGAGTACGTGCACCGGTCGCCGGCCGGGGTCAGCAGCTCCACGGTCAGCGCTGTGTGCCACGCGTCCCCACCCTTCGGCGGTCGGACCAGGGCCGAGACCGAGACACCGCCCCCCGGGGGCTTGTCCAGCAGGTAGTAGCGCAGCTTCTTGTTGCCGCGAGAGGTGTCGACGTAGGCCCCGGGGTCCAGCGGGAGTGCCTTCTCCAGACTCGTGCCGCCCTGCACCCGCTCACCGGTCAGGACGAAGCCGCGGAGGTCACGGACGCTGACCTTGACCAGGCTGGTCGCGAGCTCGTCGGCGGAGCGGGCGTCGTAGTAGGTGCCGTTGCCGGCCCGGGCGATGCACCGCAATGCCTCCCGCGCGGCCCCGGAGACGTCGAGGCCGACCACGTTGACGGTGAGGTCGAGCCCGCGGGCGGACAGCCTCTTGGCGACGGTGCACGGGTCGGGCCGGCAGGTCGCTTCGCCGTCGGAGAGCAGCACGATGGTGCGGGCGACGCCCGGCGAGGCCGGGCCGAGGTCCTTGGCGGCCCCTTGCAACGCACGCCCGACCGGCGTCTCGCCGTACGCGCGGTAGCCAGCCACGGCCTGGGTCAGCGCCTCCCGGTCGAGAGGCCCGACCGGGACGACGTTCTGGGTGTCCGTGCAGGCGCCGGGATCCTTGCGTGAGAAGACCTCGGCGCCGAACACCCGTGCCCCCACCTCGACGTCAGGGGGCAGCTGCTGGACCACGTCCGCGAGCGCCTGCTTGGCCGCCTGGAGCTTGCTCTGCCCCCCGGCCGCAGGCTCCTTCATCGAGCCTGACGAATCGAGGACGAGGACCAGCCGGCCCGGGTCGTCGGCCCCGGGCGGCGCTGCCGCCGCGCTGGAGCGGGTCCGAGTCCGGCCACGAGCCCGGCCACCAGGGCAAGAGCGGTTCCAGCGAGTCCGAGACGCATGACGGAAACCCTGCCACACCCCGGTCGACCACAGGGGCCCGTGGCTCGACATTGCCGACAAGACCATCGCCTACGACCTCATCGGCGAGGGGCCCTTGGTGGTGCTCGCCCACGGCATCGGCGACAGCCGCCACTCCTACCGGTTCCTCGCTCCCGCCCTCGCGTCCGCCGGCTACCGGGTCGCCAACGTCGACATCCGGGGATGCGGCGAGTCGAGCCTCGGATGGGACGGCTACAGCCGTACCGACATCGCCGGGGACCTCGTTGCCCTCGTGCGCCACCTGGGCGGGCCGGCCGTCGTCATCGGACAGTCCATCAGCGGCGGAGCAGGCACGGTCGCTGCCGCGACTGCGCCCGACGTGATCACCGGTGTCATCGAGCTGGCTCCCTTCACCCGTGCACAGTCCGTCGACCTGGGCGGTCTGCTTCGGGTGAGGCGTTTCCGGTCCGGCTACCTGCAGATGGGCCTGGTCATGGTCCGAGGACGCCTGACGAACTGGAAGAAGTACCTCGACGTGGCGTACCCGACCAAGCCCGCCGACTGGTCGGCCGAGCGGGCACGCATTGAGCAGAACCTCAGCGAGCCGGGCCGGATGGAGGCCCTGCAGGCGATGTGCAAGTCCAACCCCAGCGATGCCGGCGCACAGCTGGCCAACGTCACCTGCCCGGTCCTGGTGGTCGAGGGCAGCCTCGACCCCGACTGGGCCGACCCCCGTGCCGAGGGCGAGAAGATCCTGGCCGACCTCCCCGCCGGCCTCGGCGAGCTGGCGGTCATCGAGGGCGCCGGCCACTACCCCCACGCCCAGACCCCGGACGAGGTCCTGGCCCTGGCGCTGCCCTTCCTCGCCAAGGTCCTGGCGCATGCCTAGAGCCGGGCTCTCCGGTGCGTCGGTCACCGAGGCCGGTGCGGCGCTGGTCGACGAGATCGGGTTCGACCAGCTCAGCATGGGCGTGCTGGCCGAGCGGTTGGGGGTGAGGACCCCCTCGCTGTACAAGCACGTCGCCAACCAGGCGGACCTGGCCCACTCGATCGCCGTGCTGGCCATGACCGAGCTTGCCGACGCCGTGGGTGAGGCCATCCAGGGCCGGTCCGGCCACGACGCCATCGTCGCCGGTGCGAACGCGATGCGGACCTTCGTCCACGAGCACCCCGGTCGGTACGCGGCCGGCAACGCTGCCCGGCTGACCGGGCCCGACGACCCACTCCTGGCAGCGAGCGCCCGGGTGATGTCCTCCTGGGCAGCGATGCTGCACGGCTACCACCTCGAACCCAGCCAGGAGATCCACGCGCTGCGGATGCTGCGCAGCATCCTGCACGGATTCGGAACGCTCGAAGCGGAGGGCGGGTTCCAGCGCGATGCCTCTGTCGAGGAGAGCTTCACCTGGATCGTCACGTTCGTCGACCACGGTCTGCGGGCGCTCTCGCACCCCGACGTCACCTCGCCCCCGGCGGCCCCCGGCACCGGGTCGTCACGGTAGTGCGAACCTCCCCGGGGCACGACGTCCGGGTGGCCGGCTCCGCCCAGGAGGCCGTGGCCGGGGGCACGACCGGGAGGCTCGCCTGCTCTCGCTGCCCGTGAGAGCACAATGACCTCACCGGAAGGGCCGCCCGACACTAGTGTCGCGTTTCTGAAGTTGGTAGACGGTTTGCCTTCTTGAGGATCTCCTCGGCGGTCTTGGTCCAGACGAAGGGGGGGGCCCGGTCGTTCCAGCCGTCGATGAAGGCGCGGATCTTGGTGTTGAGGTCCTTGACGGATCCGAACACTCCGCGGCGGATGGCTTGGCGGTCGATGATCCCGAACCAGACCTCTACGAGGTTCAGCCACGACCCCGAGGTCGGTGTGAAGTGGACGTGGATCCGCGGGTTCGCAGTGAGCCAGTCGCGGACTTCGACGCGTTTGTGGGTGGCGTAGTTGTCCATGATCAGGTGCAGCTGGATCGGTTGGCCGTGCTCGTCGACGCTCTCGGGGTAGGCCCGGGCGACCTGCTTGAGGAACGCCAGGAACTCCTGGTGCCGGTGGCGTGGCTTGCACGCGGCGGTGACCCGTCCGGTCGCGACCTCGAGGGCCGCGAACAGCGTGGAGGTGCCGTGCCGGACGTAGTCATGGGTGCGGCGTTCGGGGAACCCTGGCTGCATCGGCAGCATCTTCTGGGTCCGGTCCAAGGCTTGGATCTGGGATTTCTCGTCCACAGACAACACGATCGCGTTCTCCGGTGGCGCCAAGTACAACCCGACGACGTCGATCACCTTGGCCACCAGCAGCGGGTCGGTGGAGAACTTGAACGTCTCCGAGCGCCAGGGCTGCACGCCGTAGTCGCGCCAGGCCCGCGCCACGGTGGCGTTCCCGATCCCCAACCGTTCGGCCAGCAGCCGGCTCGACCAGTGCGTCACGCCCAGCTTCTTCGGGGGCGGCTTCAACGTCGCCGCGACGATCGCGCGGTGGTCCACGTGCCGAGGTCGCCCGGACCGCTTCTCGTCATAGAGCCCCGCGAGGCCGCTGCGTTCGTAGCGACCACGCCAGGCGATCACCGTCGCCCTCGTCACCCCCACCCTGTCCGCGATCGTGGTGTTCGAGGACCCCTCGGCGGCCAGCAGCACGATCCGAGCCCGCTGAGCCAGCCCCGCACGCACCGTCGAGGACCGCGTCAGTCGCACCAACTCGTCCCGGTCGCCTTCACGCAAACCCAATGCGGGAGCAGCACGATTCGCCATGCCCCATTCTCGCAAACACCCAAACGTTCAAAGACTAACGACACGCGACACTAGCGGGCGCGATCGTGGCCCTGTGGGATCGAGACGTCGAGTGAACGCGCCGTGCGGTCATCGACCTCAACCACGGACGGGTTCGTGAAGCGGTGGCCGATCTCGAGGTTGCACGGCGGTACGACGTCACGGCGCGTGCAGCGTGGACCGCCAGGGAGCGCACCGTAGGACGTGCCGCGTGCTGGGCGATCGCCCTGCTCTCCCTGGCCTACGTCCCGGCGATGCTGGCGGGCTTCTACGCCAACGGCGGCTTCGACGACCCGGTCGCCGACCCCTACCTCGCGGTCATGGAGGTGCTCATCCTGCTGATGGCGATTCCCCTCGTGGTGCTGTTCGCCTGCGTCCACACCTACGCACCCGCGAGCCGGAAGACGTTCACCCTCGGCGCGTTCGCGCTGGTCACGGTCGCGGTGGGCATCACGGTCTGCGTCCACGTCGTCCTGCTGACAGCCGGCCGCCAGCTGGACGCAGCTGCACCCGGCTATGACCTCATGCTCAGCTGGACCTGGCCCTCGGTGGCCTTCGCCCTCGACATCGCAGCCTGGGACTTCTTCCTCGGCTTCGGTCTGATCCTGGCTGCCAGCGCGTTCATCGGGCCGGGAATGCCGGGACGGGTACGTCGCGGGCTCTGGCTCAGCGGGGTGGTGTGCCTGGTCGGACTTGCAGGAGCAGTGACAGGAAATATGGGGCTGAGGGACATCGGCATCGCGGGGTACGCGGTCATCCTCCCGTTGGTGCTGCTGATGATGGCGCGCGTGTTCGCCGAGACACCCGTCGGGGACCGCACGACGCAGCCCGCCAGCTCAGCAGGACGATCATCCACGCCCCCACGATGAAGCGGAGCGATCCCATGGCCACCACGACGCCACCTCGACGAGACCGGCCCACGCGCACGCAGGTCGGTGCCCAGGTCGCGGCGGTCGTCGCGGACCTGCCGCTGTTCCTCAGCGCACCGCTGTACCGCCGGCGGCACCTTCGTTGGGGCGCCACTCCGAGCGAGGTCATCGCCACCATGCCGGGTGACGACCTCCTTCCCCAGGCGCAGTTCCGCTGCACCCGGGCCATCGAGGTCCAGGCGCCCGCAGAAGCGGTGTGGCCGTGGTTGGTCCAGGTCGGCTGCCTGCGGGCCGGCTTCTACAGCAACGACCTGCTGGACAACCTCGCCCACCCGAGCGCACGCGAGATCCGCCCCGAGCTGCAGCACCTGGAGATCGGACAGTGGGTCCCGATGTCACCCGCGGCGCCCACGACCGCCAACGCGTTCCAGGTGGAGGCGTTCGAGGTCGACCGGTGGCTGCTCTGGCGCAAACCTGACAGCACCTGGGCCTGGCAGCTGACCGAGACCGAGCACGGGACCACCCGGCTGGTGGCTCGCGTGCACGCGGTCTACGACTGGAGCCACCCGGGGACCGCCCTGGTGGGCGTGGTGCTGATGGAGCTCGGTGACTTCGCGATGATGCGCCGGATGCTGCGCGGGATCAAGCAGCGCGTCGAGGCCCTCACCGAGAGCCCGGATCCTTGAGGACCGGCGGCCCTGCCACACGTTGGACCCCCCACGGGGTCGTCGGGTCGTTCTTCCTGTGGACCAGCGGGATCCACGTCGGCATCGCTCTCGTCGCTGCGAACAGCTACCAGCACTTCGCCGACGCCGCGGTGATGGCGGGGGTCGATCGTGGCTGGAACGAGGTCTTCATGGCGAACCCGCGAGCCTGGGGACTGGCGGTCGCCGCCGGTGAGCTGGTGCTCGGGTTGTTGGTGCTGCGTGGCGGCCGAGCGGCGAGAGCCGGTTGGCTCGGGGTGATCGCCTTCCAGCTCCTGCTGGTGCTCTTCGGGTGGGGCTTCCTCATCTGGTCGGCGCCGGCGGCCGCCGTCCTGGTGGTGCTCAGCCGACGTGACCGGGCAGCGTTCGATGGATCCGTCGTCGAGAGCGCGGCGATGGAAGCCACCGACCGGGTGTAACGTCAGTCCTGGCTGGGAAAGCAGCCAGTCCGGACCGGGGGCCCCGCGAAGCGGCGGGCCTCCGCAGAACCTCAGGTTCGTAGCCGGACGCGTCAGGTGACCTTCCCAGAGGGGCACCATGAGCTCGATCTCCAGCGGTTCGTCACCGAGACCCACGGCCGGGCTGCAGTCGGCTCCCTCGACCCGGTTCGCGACGTGATCGCCGGAACCGCGGGAACCCAGGTCAGGACGTGAGGCGACCGACGAGGCCCGGGTTCCGACGGGTCGCTCGGCTCCGGGTCGTCGGCGCACGAGTGGTGATGGGCGTTGCCGCGCTTCCCTCCCCGAGGCTGCCGCAGGTCGTTGCCGACGGCTCCCCGTCGAGGCCGTGCCTGTCCGCGGTGCTGCTCGACCTGGGCCACGCCTGTGCCGGTGCCTGCCGGGCGGCGGCGGAGGAGCTGGTGGCCGAGGTGTGGTTCGCCCGTCACGGGCCTGTCCGCTCCGCACGCCGCTGCTCCGCCGTGGTCGTCATCGACACCACGGGGTACGCCGGCCCGGAGCCGACATGACCTGGGCACCGGCACCATGACCAGCACCACGGCGGCCCCAGCACCCGTCCCGGCACCTGCCCCGGTCGGACTGTCGAGCGCCGAGGCGCTCCTGAGGCACCGGCGTGACGGTGCGAACGCGGTGCCGGCGGCGCGGCGTACGCCGGCGTGGCGGTTGCTCCTGGCCCAGCTCACCCACTTCTTCGCCGGCATGCTGTGGGCCGCGGCCCTGCTCGCCCTGCTGGCGGGCATGGCATCCCTGGCCGGTGCGATCGTGGTCATCGTCCTGCTGAACGGTGTCTTCGCGTTCCTCCAGGAGCACAAGGCCGACCGGGCCGCCGACGAGCTCACCGCGATGATGCCCTCGACGACCCGGGTGGTGCGTGACGGGCAGAGGCAGGACGTGCCGGTCGCCGACCTGGTGCTCGACGACGTGGTGCTCGTGGAGGCGGGGGACAGGATCGGGGCGGACCTACGGGTCGTGGAGGCCCATGAGCTGACCGTGGACGAGTCCATGCTCACCGGCGAGAGCCTGCCGCAGACGCGTGGGTGCGGGGACGAGGTGTTCGCGGGCACCTTCGCGGTCCAGGGCGACGGCAGCGGGGTCGTCGTGGCCATCGGCACCAGCACCCGGCTGGCGGGGATCGCCGCGCTGACCGACCAGGCGAAGCGCCCGCGCAGTCCCCTGGCCGTGCAGCTGCACAAGCTGGTCCTCGTCGTCGCGGCCATCGCGGTGTCGGTGGGACTGCTGCTCGGGGTCGTCTCGCTCACGCTGGGTTCGGGGGTCACCGCCGCCCTGCTGCTCGGGGTGGGGGTGATGGTCGCGCTGGTGCCCGAGGGTCTGCTGCCGACGGTGACCCTCTCGTTGGCCCGCGGGGCCCAGCGGATGGCGAAGCAGGACGCCTTGGTACGGCGGCTGGAAGCCGTGGAGACCCTTGGCGCCACGACCTTCATCTGCACCGACAAGACCGGAACCCTGACCCGCAACCAGATGGCGGTCGTCGAGGGTTGGACCCCTGCCGGGACGCTGACGGTGAGTGGCACGGGGTACGAGCCCTCCGGTCACGTCGACGGGGAGCCGGCTGTGCTGGCCCTGGCGACCTTGGCCGCTGTCGGTGCGCGCGCCTGTGCCACCACCGGGAGCGTGGAGCGCGACGGACGGTGGGTCGCCGAGGGTGACCCGATGGACGCCGCGCTCGACGCCTTGGGTCACAGGCTGGGCGCAGGCGCACGACCCCAGGCAGAGATGCGCCTCCCGTTCACCTCCGCCACCCGCTCCAGCGCGGCGGTGGTCGGCGGCACGGCGTACCTGATGGGTGCCCCGGAGGTGCTGCTGGAGCGGTGCACCGGCACCACTCCTGGACGCACCGAGTGGTCACAGCTGGCTGAGATGTCGGGACGCGGCCGGCGGGTGATCGCGGTGGCCCGGTCACGGACCGCCCCGACCGCGGTCGGGTCCGAGGCCGAGTTGGCAACCGCTGTGGCCGGCGACCTCGAGCTCCTGGCCCTGCTCGGGATCGAGGACCCGCCCCGTGCCGAGGTCGCCGACGCGGTCGCCCTGTGCCACCGGGCGGGGATCCGCCTGGCCATGGTGACCGGGGACAGTGCGGCGACCGGCGCTGCGGTCGCCACCGAGGTCGGGCTCCTCGGACCGGGTGGAACGGTGGTCGAGGGGGCGGACCTGCCGGCCACGGACGCCGAGATCGCCGAGCTCCTCGACCGGCCGGACGGGGCCGTGGTGGCCCGCGTGACCCCGGCTGACAAGCTCCGCATCGCCCGGGCCCTCCGTTCGCACGGCCACGTCGTTGCGATGACCGGTGACGGCGTCAACGACGCCGCGGCACTGCGCGAGGCCGACGTGGGGGTCGCGATGGGTCGGTCGGGCAGCGACGTGGCCCGGGAGGCCGCAGACCTCGTGCTGCTCGACGACAGCTTCGCGACGATCCCGAAGGCGATCGAGCTCGGTCGGGGAACCTTCGCCAACATCCGACGCTTCCTGACCTTCCACCTCACCGACAACGTCGCCGAGCTCGTCCCCTTCGTGGCCTGGGCGCTGACGGGCAGCTCGATCCCGCTGGCGATAGGGGTGCTCCAGGTCCTTGCCCTCGACATCGGCACCGACATGCTTCCGGCCCTCGCGCTGGGAGTCGAGCCGGCGGACAAGCGCACCATGGCCGGCCCCCGGCGTACGACCGAGGTCGTCGACGGTCGTTTGCTGCGCCGTGCGCTGCTGCTGCTCGGCCCGACCGAGGCGTTGCTGTCGATGGGTGCCTTCGTCACCATCCTGTACCGGGGTGGCTGGCACTACGGTGACGACGCCTCGGCAGGACTGCTCGCCGTCGCCTCGGGATCGGCCTTCGCGGTCATCGCGGTGGCCCAGATCGCGAACGCCTTCGTGTGTCGGAGCGAGACCCGGGCGGCCTGGCGGGTGGACCCGCGCCGCAACCCCTTCGTCCTCGGCGCGGTCGCCGTCGAGGCCGTGCTCCTCGTGGCCTTCCTCGGTGTGCCGTGGCTCTCCGACCTGCTCGGCGGTGCCTGGCCGAACCTCACCGGCTGGACGTTCTGCCTGCTCGCCGCGGTGACGGTCCCGCTGGTCGACGCCGCCCACAAGACCGCCGTACGGTCCCGGCTCCCACACCGGAGCCAGGCACCCCTGCACCACCCCACCACCAAGGAGAAACCATGAAGGCAGCACGTTTCAACGGCCCCAAGGACATCACCATCGAGGACGTCGCCGCACCTCTCCTGCGTCCGGGCGCGGTCGCGATCGACGTCGCCTGGTGCGGCATCTGCGGCACCGACCTGCACGAGTTCCTCGACGGGCCCGATCTTCATCCCGGCCGCGGGCCACCCGCACCCGCTGACCCACGAGTAGGAGCCGGTCACGATGGGCCACGAGTTCTCCGGCACCGTCACCGGCCCTCGGCGACGGCGTCAGCGACCTCACCGTGGGCGAGTCACGTCGTGGTCGAGCCGTACTTCGTCTGCGGCGAGTGCGCCCCGTGCCGGGCCGGCCGCTACAACCTGTGCACCTCGATGGGCTTCATCGGGCTGGCCGGCGGCGGCGGTGGTCTGAGCGAGAAGATCGTGGTCGACCGGCGCTGGGTGCACCCGGTCGGCGACATCCCGCTGGACCAGGCCGCCCTGATCGAGCCCCTGTCGGTCGGTCACCACGCCTTCGTCCGCAGCGGCGCCGCGCGCCGGCGACGTCGCCTTGGTCGGCGGCGCCGGACCGATCGGACTGCTGCTGGCGGCGGTGCTCAAGGCCGAGGGGCTCACGGTGATCATCACCGAGCTGAGCCAGGCCAGGAAGGACAAGGCGCTCTCGACCGGCGTCGCCGACCACGTCCTGGACCCCAGCGTCGACGACGTCGTGGCCCGGGTCGCGGAGATCACCGGCGGCCTCGGGCGCCGACGTCTGCTTCGAGTGCTCCAGCGTGAACGCCGTCCTCGACCAGCTCCTCGCCGCGGTCAAGCCGGGCGGGGTCGTGGTGAACGTGTCGATCTGGGCCGAGCGGGCCAGCATCGACATGCAGGCCGTGGTGCTCAAGGAGATCGACCTGCGCGGCACCATCGCGTACGTCAACGACCACCCGGCGACCATCCGGCTGGTCCAGGAGGGCAAGGTCGACCTCGCCCCCTTCATCACGGCCAGGATCGCGCTGGACCGCTTGGTCGAGGACGGGTTCGAGACCCTGATCCACCACAACGAGTCCGCGGTCAAGATCCTTGTCCACCCCTGACGTGACGTCGTGACCCTTCTCGACCGGACCACGCACCCGGCGCGGATCAGTGCGCGCACGGTCGTCGGGGGCGCCGCGGTCCTGTTCCCGCTGGTCTACCTCCTCTCGGACCTCATCGAGGTCGCGCAGGGCGACTTCACCCTGTTCCGCCTGAGCCTGACCTACGTCGGGGAGGCGGGCTTCCCGCTGTTCGTGGTCGGTCTGGTGATGCTGGTCCACGACTGGGTCCCGTGGTGGACGACGCTGGGTGGTCTTGCCTACGCCTACTCGTTCGTGTTCTTCACCAGCACGGTCGTGTGGGCACTGGTGGCGGGCACGCCGAGCTGGCGCGCACTGGGGGAGGACTTCGGGTGGTGGATGACCGTCCACGGCGCCGTCATGGTGGTGGGCGGTGTCGCGTTCGGAGTCGGGCTCGCCCGGACCGGGGCCATGCCGCCCTGGACCGGGTGGGCGCTGGCTCTCGGCGTGGTCCTGGTGGCGGGGGCCTCCGGGATGGGCAACCTCGAGCGCACCCTGGCGGCCGCGGTCCCCGACGCGGCCTTCGTGGGCATGGGGCTGGCCCTCCTGCGAGGCGGGCGCCAGGTTCGATGACGGTCTGGCGGTGGGTCCGAAAGATCGGGCTGCTGGTGTTCACGGTCGCCCTGGTGGAGTACCTCGCGGTGCCCCAGATGCTGGAGGCCGGTACCGAGCTCCGGCTCTTCACCGACGCCTCCGCGTGGCTGCTGGGCCTGGCCCTCGCCCTCGAGGCCGCGTCCCTGCTCGCCTACACGATGCTGACCCAGCGCGTGGTGAGGGACGAGACTCGCCTCCCGTTCTCCGTTCAGCTGCGGATCGACCTGACCGGCTTCGGGGCGAGCCACCTCCTTCCCGGGGGCGGCGCCAGCGCAGCGGCGCTCCGCTACCGCCTGATGACCGGGCGCGGAGTGCCGTCCGACGATGCGCTCTCGACGGCGGCCGTGCAGACGGCCATCGCCGACATCGGGCTGCTCGCCACGTTCACCGGCGGTGTGGTCCTCGCCCTGCCGGGGATCTGGTCGCAACCGGTCTACCTGCTCGCGGGTCTCGGGGGAGTCGCCCTGCTCGGCGGGCTGTGGTGGGGGGTGAGCAGACCACGTCCCGACGCCGAGGCCCTGCGCTGCGCGCCGCGGGGGACTCCGACCGGGCGCGGCCTGCTTCGTGGGACGGCACGCCGGGTCGAGCTCGGCGTCAACCGTGCGTCGAGGGCCGGTCGGGCCGTCCTCGACCGCGCCCGGGTGCTCCTGCGGCACCGCCACGCCCGACGAGCGCTGCTCGGCTGGGCGACGACGAACTGGCTCCTCGACGCCGCCAGCCTGTGGGTCTGCCTGTGGGCCTACGGCGTCGTCGTCCAGCCCGGCCCGCTGCTCGCGGCGTACGGCGCGGCGAGCCTGGTCGGACTGATCCCCCTCACCCCCGGGGGACTCGGCGTCATCGAGGGGGTGCTGATCCCGTCCCTGATCCTGCTGGGCGCAGCCGGCGGCCCGATCGTCCTCGGCGTCCTGACCTGGCGCGCCCTGGAGTTCTGGCTGCCGATCCCGGTCGCCGGCATCGCCTACCTCACGCTGCGCCTGCAGCCGCACCAGCATGACCCCGTGTCGACGGCACTTGTCTGACCGGGCACAGCGCCCAGTCGTGCTGTGCTGTGGGATCGTCGGGAGGTGACGAGCGCGACGGCACACCGACTGACGCGGGGCCAGGCGCGACGGATCGCCGTCCGGGCGGCGCTCCTGGCCGAGGACCGGCCGGACGACCTGCCAGGACGCCGCGCGGCGGCTCACCATGCTTCCCCTCGACCAGACCCGCGCAGTGGCGCCGGCGGCGGAGCTGGTCCTGTGGAGCAGGCTCGGGGACGCTCACCGCCCGGGTGACCTGGACGACGCGATCGCCTCGCAGCAGGTCGTCGAGGTGGCCGGTCAGCTGCGCTCCGTCCTGGACGTCTCCCTGTACCGCTCGGAGATGGCCGCCTGGCCGACCCCGGGGCCCTGGAAGCAGTGGCACCACCTGCTGAGCGACTGGGTGGCGGCCAACGAGGGGTGCCGCCGCGACGTGCTCGAACGACTGCGACAGGAGGGTCCGCTGCCGGTCGGGTCGCTGCCCGACACCTGCGTGCGCCCGTGGCGGTCGTCGGGGTGGAACGACGGCAAGAGCACCCGGATGCTGGTCGCGCAGCTGGTGCAGCGTGGTGAGGTGGCTGTCGCGGGTCGTCAGGACCGGGAGCGTCTCTACGACCTCGCCGAGCGCGTCTACCCCGACGAGCCCGTTCCTCCGCTGGCCGAGGCCGAGGCCGAGCTCGACCGCCGTCGCCTGCGCGCCTTCGGCATCGCCCGCGACGGAGCGGTGTACCAGCAGGGGGAGCCCGTCGGGGCCGGTGCGGCCGGGGAGCCGGCGGTGGTCGAGGGGGTACGCGGGCGGTGGCGTGTCGACCCCGTCGGGTTGGAGGCGCTGGACCGTACCGCGTCCGACCGCACGGAGCTCCTCGCGCCCTTCGACCTCCTCCTGCACCATCGCGCGCGGATGTCCGGCCTGCTGGGTTTCGACTACACGCTGGAGATGTACAAGCCCAAGGCCGAGCGGCGGTGGGGGTACTACGCCCTGCCCGTCCTGCACGGTGACCGCCTGGTGGGCAAGGTGGACCTGACCGCGGACCACGAGGCCGGCGCCCTGCTCGTGCACGCGGTCCACGCCGACGAGCCTGCCGACGACGACCTCGGATCCGCGATCGAGGACCGTGTCGCCGGGCTGGCGCGCTGGCTCGGACTCACGCCCGTGGAGGCGCCGCACGAGACCTGAGGCCATCGGGCCACCGTGAGTGGACATCGGTTCGCTCGACTTGTCGTGGTCGGTCGACCGGAGGCCCGCACCGAGCTGCTCGCCCGTCGCGACGTGACACGACCGGTCACGGTTCGACGTCCGTGCTTGGGGCCACCCCGCTGGGCAGGTCCGGGCCCGCAGGTTCCCACAGCTGGACCAGGTTCCCCTCAGGGTCGAGGAGGTTCGCGAACCTACCGTTCGGGTACGTCTTGTCGTCGACGTCCACGCGGACACCTGCGTCACGGAGCTGCGCGACCATCGCACGACCGGAAGAAGATGCCGCCGATGCGCGTCACCCGTTCCATCCCACTCTCCTCGCGCTCGATCCGCTGGACCACCGGACTGGCCCCCAGCATCGGTGGCTCCAGCGCCATCGGCAAGGGACCGCCGTCAGATCACCACCGTCACCGCAGTCCTCGCACGTTCCACCGGGGCCCGAGGGCTTGTCCATGACCTGTCCCGGCGCGGTCGAGAGCAGCGGCGGTCAGGGCGGCGCCGCCACCCTCGACCGGTCCTCGGCCCGTGACGGCCAGGCTCACCCCCCACGATCGACGCCGTGCCGGCTTGGTTCACCGGGTGCGGCGTCACCCTTGACCGGGCCCGGTCCGGCACGGAACCCCTCCGAGAACGCCCTAGCTGTGATGCCCAGCCAGGTTGTTCAACCGGGTGATAGGTGACTGCTTCCCGATGGCCGAGTGGGGCCGGTGGTGGTTGTACTCGTGGAGCCATCCTGGCAGGGCAGCCAGTCGGGCTGTTTCGGAGTCGTAGAACTCCTTGAAAGCCCAGCCCTCGGCCAGGGTGCGGTGGAAGCGTTCGATCTTGCCGTTGGTCTGGGGCCGGTAGGGCCGGGTCTTCTTCGGGGTGATCCCCAGGTCGGCGCAGGTCTGGGCCCATAGGTGGGACTTGTAGCAACTGCCGTTGTCGGACAGGACCCTCGTCGACGGTGACGCCGCGTGCGGCGAACCAGGCCACCGCGTTGCGCAGCACCTCGGTGGCGGTCTCCTTGGTCTCATCGTCATGGGCCTCGACGTAGGCGACCCGGGAGTGGTCATCGATGACGGTGTGTAGGTAGCAGGTCCCGATCAGAGGCTGGTGGTTCTTGTTCTTGGGCCCACCGGTCCGGGCTACGGTCGCGACGCGGTTGCGGTCGCCTTGTCGCTTGCCGACATAGCGCCAGCCACCGCCATCGGGGACCCGCCCGAGCTTCTTGACGTCAACGTGGAGCAGGTCCCCGGGGTGCTCGTGCTCGTAGCGGCGGATCGGTTCGCCGGTGGCGCGGTCGAGGTGGGTGAGCCGGTTCAGCCGGCACCGGACCAGCACGGCGTGGACCGTGGAGGACGGCATCGCGAGCCGGTCACCGATCTCGACTGGGCCCAGACGCTGTCTCCAGCGCAGGGCCACGATCTTGCGGACCACCCGTGGAGGGGTTCGGTGGGCCTGGTGGTGACGGGCCGAGGACCGGTCGAGCATCCCGGCCGGGCCCTCGACCCGGTACCGCTCAGCCCACTTCTTCGCCGTGCGCCACGACACGTCGTAACGTTCAGCAGCCCGCGGGATCGGCCAGCCCTGATCGACGATCAACACCGCCAGGCGCAGCCGGGCTCGGGGCGTCAAAGCAGCGTTTGCATGGGTAGCGTGGGACACGAAGACCTCCTGGTGTGAGCGGTTCCTTAGACAGCTCCACTCCACATCGGGAGGTCTTCACCCATCTACAACATCAGACCGTGTCGTCACACGATCTCGACCAACGTGCCTGGGCATCACACCTAGCCGCGCCGCTTCTCGGTCGGGTGGTGCATCAACAGCTGACCGGAGACTCGACGGTGTTGTCGCAGATGTCGTCGCCGCCGCCGCCGGCGCCGTGGTCGGTCCCCGGTCCACCTGAGAGGCGATCGTCGTGCAGGTCGCCCCACAGGTGGTCGTCGCCCGTGCCTCCGAAGATGTGGTCCTCCCCCTTGTCTCCGCGGATCCGGTCGTCCCCGGAACCACCGCTGACCTGATCCGCGCCGTCGTCACCGCGGAGACGGTCCTTGCCGGGCCCCCCGTCGATGACGTCGGCGCCGGCGGTCCCGTACAGAATCCCGTTGACGCTGACGTCCCCCCACACGAGGTCCTTGCCCGGCCCCCCGTCCAGGCTGTCGGAGCCGTCCCCGCCGTAGACGAGGTCGTGGCCCGGGCCCGCCTGCACCTCGTCGTCACCGAAGCCGGCGTGGACGGTGTCATGACCGGCGCCGGTCTTGATGACGTCATCGCAGGCGCCGCCGTAGACCGTGTCGTCGCCGTCCCCGGCGATGATTCGGTCCTTGCCTCCGAGACCGTTGATGACGTCGTCGCCATCCTTCGCGACGATCACGTCGTTGAACTGCGTCCCGACCAGCAGCTCGGAGGCGTCGGTCCCCACGATGCGCTCCCCCGGGGTGGTGCAGTCCTCCCCGGTCGCTGCCGATCCGGTGGTCGGTGCCAGCACCAGAACGACTGTCGAGAGTGCTGCTGCGCTGATGCAGATGGCTGTCTTGCGGTGTCGCATATCGAACTCCCCCTCAAGGACCCAGCCACTGGTGGCCGGCACCGCCGCCCTGGCGGTCCGCCCAGCACATCGAAGGCACGTCAGCGCAGCGTCAGCGTGAAATCAGGAACGGCCCCTGTGCTGAGCACGGCAAACCGAAGGGTGTCCACCTCGATCGAGGACGGCTACGGCCTCCACCTCGACGAGCCTCTCAGGCTCTCCCGCGACCACGTAGACCGCGAGCGTGACGCCATGCTCGAAGCCCGCGCCGGCGCTTGTCATGCGGCGGTCAGGGTGCGGAAAGGCTGCTCGACCCGGACGGCGAGGTCGCAGGTTCCACGGCAACGTGCAGATGGTCTTTCAGGACCCGTACCGCGCCCTGAAACCGCTGCACACCGCCGAGTACACCGTGATGCGGCCGTGCAGAACCACCTCGGCATGTCGGGACGACAGGCCCGCGACCGGGGTGCGGCGGGTACTACAAGGGGTCGCCGCCCACCGTGTGTGACAATTACACTCACTACTACCACAACGGCGCGCTCTACTCAGACCCGCGGATCTCGGCGTACCCCGGCCTGGGCCGGCACGAGATGCCTGGCAATGTCTGGTGGCGCAGCTGGCGCGAGCTCCCCCGCCCGCTCCGTTCAAGGACTGCCAGGACGACACGGACTCCTCCTGGCATGGCCAGTGGCCGATGGACGGCTCGTGGAGGACCATCAAGGACCCCCAGTCGGGCAAGAAGTTCTCGGTCTGGGAGGCCGCCTACACCTACACGGGCACCGACCTGAAGTTCATCCCCACCTACGGCGGCGGCATGTTCGAGGCGCTGATGGTCAACCAGGTGGTCCTGGAGACGTAGTGGGGACGTCACAGCTTCGGGCTCACCGACCACCGTACGCAGTACGCCAAGCAGCTCGGCTACCCCGGCTGGGGCATGTCGCCCTCGATCACCCCTGACGACACCGGTGGGTACGGCATCTACGGCGTGGCCGGCAAGCTGTTCCCCCACCACGGTGTGGGTGCGACCGAGGCCGACCCGAACCAGCGCCTCGCGCAGTGCTCGGACTGCGCCGACGAGTCCTTGGTGACGCCGCACGCCTCGTTCATCGCGCTCGACCCGACCACCGGCGCGGTCGTTCACCGCATCCTGGTGCTCGACCAGTCGTGCCGGAGGCGGTCAGTGCAGGATGTCCACCGGCGCCTCCAGCCCCTCCGGGCTGAGGATCCGGCTCTCGGTGTCGAGCTTGCTGGGCCACCAGATCCGTCCACCGAAATCCATGGTGACCGCGGTGACGAGCACCGAGCGCACGACCATCGTGTCGAGGATGACCCCGAGGGCCACCGCGACACCGAGCTCGGCCAGGAACACCACGGGGATGGTGCCCAGCACCAGGAACGTGGCCGCGAGCACCAGACCCGCACTGGTGATCACCCCACCCGTGGACGCAAGCGCGACCAGGGCACCCATGCGTGTGCCGGAGTGCGCCGTCTCCTCGCGCACCCGGGTCATCAGGAAGATGTTGTAGTCGATGCCCAGGGCCACCAGGAACACGAAGGCGAAGAGTGGGAAGCCGGGATCGGACCCGGCGAAGCCGAAGACGTACTCGAAGAGCACCGCCGAGATGCCCAGTGCTGCTCCGAAGGACAGCACCACGGTGGAGATCAGGATCAGCGGCGCCAGCACCGACCGCAGCAGCATCATGAGGATGACGAGCACCAGGGTCAGGACGATCGGGATGATCACGAGGTTGTCCCGGTTGGCGGCGTTCCGGGTGTCGAGGAAGAACGCGGAGTTGCCGCCGACGAGCGCATCGGCACCCGGGACGCCGTGCACCGCGTCCCGGACGCGCTCGACCGTGGCGAAGGCCTCGGGCGAGGCGGGGTCGGACCCGATCGCGGCCTCGACGTACGCGACCCCGCCGGAGGTGATCGGGGGCTTGGGTGGTTCGACGTCGTCGAGCCGGGTCAGGGCGCGCACGATCGTGTCCTCGGTTCCCGCGTTGGCCACCACGATCACGGTGTTGGACTGGTCGACCAGACCTGCATCGACCAGTACCTGCTGCCCGGTGACCGACGGGAACTCCTGGGTGTAGGAGTCCTCGGTGGACAGCCCATGGGTGTCGAGCCGCAGCAACCCGAGGCAAGCGATGCCCAGCAGGACAGAGGTGACGACCCAGACCCGACGCGGACGGGGTGCGATCCGTCGTCCGACCCTGGCCCAGATGCCGGTCCGCGTCGGTTCGGCGGAGCCGTAACCGGGTCGGCGGGGCCAGAAGATCCACCGCCCACTGATCACGAGCAGGGCGGGTAGCAGGGTCACCATGACCACGAACGTCACCGCGACGCCGATGGCTGCGACCGGCCCGAGGCCGGCCGTGGAGTTCATCTCGGCGAACAGCAGGCAGAGCATGCCG
Organism: uncultured Actinomycetota bacterium; assembly: GCA_963843825.1. Taxonomy (GTDB): domain Bacteria; phylum Actinomycetota; class Actinomycetes; order Propionibacteriales; family Nocardioidaceae; genus Marmoricola_A. The sequence continues at coordinate 147,995 of CAWJLZ010000022.1, read as the reverse complement.
AGCGCCACGGTGGCGGCACTGGCCAGCAGGGCCGGCGCGGCGCGGCGCAGCGCGAACGCCATCGCCTCGTGCCGGTCCTGGTGGCGGCGCAGCTCCTCGCGGTAGCGGGCCACCAGCAGGAGGGCGTAGTCGGTGCCGGCCCCGATCACGAGGATGGTGAGGATGGCGTAGGACTGCCCGTTGACCGTGAGGTCGGCGTACCTCGCGAGGAAGTAGATGAGGGCCTGGGAGACGAACAGCGCGACCACCGCGCTGAGGATGGGCAGGACCCACAGGACCGGGCTGCGGTAGGTCAGCAGGAGAATCAGGATGACGACGCCGAGGGTTCCCGCGAGCAGGGTGGTGTCGATCCCCCCGAACGCCTCGGCCGAGTCGGCGGCCTGGCCGCCGGCCCCGGCGACGTAGACATCCACCCCGTCGACGATCCGCGATGGCGTGGAGCTGGTCCGCGATCCCGGGCATCTTGTTCCAGCCCTCGGAGCCGAGGTCGAAAGTGATGCTGGTCTGGGCGACGGTGCCGTCCTGCGAGACGGCCGGGAAGCCCAGCTTCTCGGCGTCGGCAGGACTGACGACCGAGGGCGCGCGGCCCTGCTTGGCCGCAGCCACCCCGTCGAGGGAGGCGAACTCCGCTGCGTGCTCCTCGATCGCGTCGAGGTCGGCCTGCGTCAACCCGCCGTCTCGTCGGTAGACCACCACGGTCGGGATGGCGTTGGGATCCTGGAAGGGCCCGAGCTTCTCGAAGGCCCGGGTCGACTCCGCCGAGTCCGGCAACCAGGAGGAGGCCTCGTTGTTCTGGACGTCGGCCAGCTTGGCGGCGAAGCCTGCCGCGCCGACCGCGAGCAGCAGCCACACCACGAGGACGACCCACTTGGTGACCCGCCCCGTCAAGGTGCCGGCGATCTCACGTCTCATGGCCGTCATTCGAGCAGACCCCGGGGACGTCCCGCATCCGGAATTACCCTGACCCCCGCGTAGGGGTCTAGACCCGTCCGACGTCCTCGTGCCCTCGGCCGTCGGTGCGAGCCCCATGGGTCAACGGCTCTGCCCTCGGGGCCACCGCGCGCCGCCGAGGGGCCGTTACCTCGCAGGGAATGGTGGCGGCCACGCGCGCCCCACACCATGGACGCAACATCCGATCCGAGCAAGGAGCGTTCATGGACATCAGGGACATCTACCTGGCCACGTGGAACGAGGGCGACCCGGAGGCGCGTGGCAGCATGCTGGCCACGCACTGGGAGGCGTCCGCCACGTACGTCGACCCGCTCGCCGCCGTGGCCGGGGTCGAGGCGATCTCGGCCCTCGTCGACACCGTCCACGCGCAGTACCCCGGCTTCGTCTTCACGCCCGTCGGTGAGGTCGACACCCACCACGACGTCGCCCGCTTCCAGTGGGGGCTCGGCCTGCCGGGCGCGGAGCCGGCCGCCGTCGGCTTCGACGTGGTCAGCACCTCGCCCGACGGGCACATCCGGGCGGTCACGGGCTTCATCGACGCGATGCCGGGATGACCAACGCGACCCGCACCCGCCGGTAAGTCCGAACTAGGTTGTCGTGATGACGACAGGCAGTCCGGGCCCGGAGGGCGCGACGGTGGGGGGCCTGTTGCGCGGATGGCGTGACCGGCGTCGTCTGAGCCAGCTCGGCCTCTCCGAGCGGGCCGGGGTGAGCACCAGGCACCTCAGCTTCCTCGAGACCGGTCGTGCGAGTCCGACCCCCGACATGATCCTGCGGCTCGCCGAGGCCCTCGAGGTGCCCCTGCGGGAACGGGACCGCCTGCTGCTGGCCGGAGGCTACGCGCCGAGGTTCGACCGTCAGGGGGTCGACGCGGAGTCGTTGGAGGTGGTGATGAGTGGGTTGAGGGGCCTGCTCGACGCCCACCTGCCCTACCCGGCGCTGCTCCTGGACTCGCACTGGGACGTCGTCGACACCAACGCCGCCGCCGCCGGTCTTCTCGAGGGGTGCGACCCCGTGCTGCTCGAGCCGCCGGTGAACGCGTTGCGGGTCAGCCTGCACCCGGGTGGGTTGGCTCCTCGGATCCGCAACCTGGACGCCTGGGCGGACCACCTGCTGCGGCAGGTCATGAGCCGGGCGCTGCACACGCGCGACGCGCGCCTCGAGGAGCTGGGCCGCGAGCTGCGGACGTACGTCGACCCCGTGGTGACCCGGATCAGGCCGCCCACGGCCCCGGTGCTGGCGCTCGAGCTCGAGACCGCGCAGGGGCTGCTGACCTTCTTCACCGTCGCGGCGCAGCTGGAGACGCCGAACGACACCCTCCTGGAGGGTCTGCGACTGGAGACTTTCGTGCCCGCAGACCAGGTCACGCGGGACGCCTTGCGGAGCTAACCCGCTCCTGGTGAGGCGCGGGTGACAGGGTGGAGAGGTGCCCTCACTCCCACCGCTGCCAGACGTCGACGACAGCCAGGCGGTCGTGGGCTGGGTCGTCGCCCACCTGGGTCACCTGTGCCTGGAAGGTCCGGGCAGTGTGCGGCCCGGCGGGCACACCGGGGGACAGGCCGGCAGCCGACGCCGCCCTGGCGATGCTGGACATCACCGCCTACGCACGCTCGCGCTCGACCGTGCTGCCGGAGAGCCGCCGCGGAGCCAGCCGGATGTCGCCGTACATCCGGCACGGCTTGGTGAGCCTCCCGGAGGTGTGGGACGCCGTGGCCGACAGTCCCCCGTCAGACCGACGCCGCTACCGAGACGAGCTGCTGTGGCAGGAGTTCGCCCGCCACCTCTACGCCCGTCTCCCGACCGGCATGGCCGATCCGCTGCGCTACCTGCCGCCGAGCCCACCGGTCCCACCGGACTGGGACGAGGAGATGGCCTGCACCTCGTGGGTGCGCGACGAGCTGGAGGACCACGGGTGGCTGGTGAACCAGACCCGCATGTGGTGGGCCTCCCACTGGACGGTGCGGCACGGCCGCGACTGGCGCGAGGGGGAGGACGACTTCTTCCGGCACCTGCTCGACGGGTCGCGCGCCGCCAACCGCCTGGGCTGGCAGTGGACGGTCGGCACCGGGACCGGGAAGCCGTACGGGTTCAGCCGGTGGCAGGTCGAGAAGCGTGCGCCCCAGCTGTGCCGTTCGTGTCCGCTGGAGGCTGACTGCCCGATCCAGGACTGGCCCGAGGCCTCACGAGGTCCCGCCGCCCCGAGTGCTCCCCCGACCGGCCGGTCCGCCGACCCGACGCAGCCGGACCAGAGGCTCCCGTCCTCGGCGCCGAACCGGAGGTGGTCTGGCTCACGGCCGAGTCGTTGGGGGACGGTGACCCTGCGCTGGCCGCGCACCCGGACCTGCCCGTGGTCTTCGTCTTCGACGAACCGCTGCTGCGCTCGGCTACGCCTCTCCGGGAAGCGGCTGGTGTTCCTGGCCGAGTGCCTCGCCGACCTGGCCGGTCGACGCGAGGTCGACGTACGCCTCGGTCGAGTCACCGACGAGCTGTCCGGCACTCCGCTCGCCACCACCTTCGCCCCGGTGCCCGGCTTCGCCCGCCACGTCGGCGTCCCTGACGATCGCCGCCCTCCATCCCTGGCGGTGGCTCGCCCGGCCCACCGACCAGCGACTCACCTCCTACAGCGCCTGGCGCAAGGGCGTGACTCTCCAAGCGCGGTGAGGACTGCCGTGTGCTCCGGGGTTGGCGCGCCTTCGCGACCGAGGTGCGCGGAACCACCCTGACCGTGCAGGGAGCGTTGACTCGCGGTCACCGGGGGCGTTGCCCGGCTCGTCCTGGGTCTCGGTGAGGTGAGAGCCCGGCGGGATGCATTTCGTGCGTTTGCCAGTGCGGCGGAGGGTGCCGTGCTTGAATTGTGGGGCCGGAGGGGGCCGCATCGGGCGGTCGGCCACGCGCCACGACGTTCGGAATCCCCGTGCCCCTCTCCCTCCCTGCACGTCCTCGCGCCCGCATCGTCCCCCTGGTGGGGCTGACCTGTGCCACGGGAGTCCTCGCGGCTGCCGCGATCGGGCCCGTTGCGGCCGACCCGGCAGCGCCGGCCTTCGCCACCAGCACGCTGACCACCGCCCCGGGTGACGGACCGACCGCGGTGGTCGCCGCGGACCTCGACGGCGACGGTGACCTCGACGTGGCGACCGCCAATTACGCGTCCCAGGACGTCACGATCCTCACCCGCCAGGCCGACGGCGGCTACGCCTCCGAGGTCGCCGGGAGCGTCGCGCGTCCCGGGGCCTTGCCCGCTGGGTTCCTGCTGGCTCTGACCGCTGCGGACGTCGACGGCGACGGCGACCTGGACCTCGTCGTCCCCGTCCCCGCAGACCGCATGGTGTCCCGGCAGAGCGGCTACGTCGCCGTCCTGACCCGGGCCGAGGACGGGACCTACGCCTCCAGCACCCTGAGCGTCGCCGGTGACAACAACTACGACCCGTACGACCTCGTGGCCGCCGACCTCGACGGTGACGGGGACCTCGACCTCGCCACGGCGAACTTCTCAGCCGGCACCATCACGACGTTCACCCGTGGGCCCGACGGCAGCTACTCCACGCTCACGTTCCCGGTCGCCGACTACGGCACCAACCCTGCCGCCCTGGTGGTGGCCGACCTCGACGGGGACGGGGTCGTGGAGCTCGCGGTGGCCAACGACTGGCCCGGCAACGTCGCGGTCCTCGACCGTGGACCGGGGGGCGCCTACACCTCCACGATCGCGGCTGACCTCGGTGACGGCTCCCGTCCCCGATCGATCGTCGCCGCCGACCTCGACGGCGACGGTGACCTCGACCTCGCGACCGGGAACTACGGCTCCAGGAACGTCAGCGTCCTGACACGGGGGTCCGAGGGCGGCTACTCCGCCGCCGTGGCGGGCACCACCGGGGACGTCTGGCCGATCGACCTGCAGGTGGCGGACCTCGACGGCGACGGCGACCCCGACCTCACCACCCTCAACGGGGGGTACGACGGGTACGGCGACCTCACCGTCCTCACCCGCGGCGCGGACGGCTCGTACACGCCCAGCAATCCCGGTGCGGTGAACCGGCCGACCACCCTCGCGGTCGCCGACCTCGACGGAGACGGTGACGGCGACCTCGCGGTCCCCGACGTCACCGCGGACACCGTGACGGTGTTCACCAACACCGCCTCTGCCGCTGTCCGGGTTCCGGTCCCGACGCTGACCAACGCCACGGGTGCCGACCGGGGGACCGCCGCCCCGGCTGTGGGCGACACCGTCGGAGCCACCCTAGGGGCCACGAGCCCGACCGAGGCCGCGGTCACCTACCAGTGGTCCCGCAGCACCCCTGCCGACTCGTTCTCACCGATCCCCGCCGCGACCGGCTCGTCGTACACGCTGGCCCCCGACGACCTGGGAGCCACTGTCCAGCTCACGGTCACGGGCAGCGCAGGCTCGTACGCCACCGGTCGGGCGGTCGCGCACACCGGTGTCGTCGTGGAAGGCACCCTGCCGGACCCGGAGGTCACCCTCACCGGGAACGCCGAGGTCGGTCGACCGCTGCACGCCGCGAGTGCCCTGGCCCTGCTCCCCGAGGTCGCGGTGACCTGGCAGTGGCAGACCCTCGCCCACGGTTACCCGACCGACATCCCCGGTGCCACCTCGGCGACCTTCCGCCCCACTGCGGCCCACGCGGGTCGGGTGCTGCGCGTGGTCGCGAGCGTCACGTCCCCCGGGTACGAGGCCGCCGCGGTTCACGCGGACAGTGCGGTGGTCGCCAAGGGCAGGCTCACCCGTCCGAGGGTCAAGCTCAGCGGCGCCGCCGTGCACGGCAAGACTCTCAGCGCCTCGGTCGGCCACACCGGCACCCACCCGTCGGGCTACCGGATCAGGTACCAGTGGAAGGTCGGCACCAAGCTCACCGTGGTCCACCGCCGTACGTTCAAGCTCGGCCGCAGCACGGTCGGCAGGAGGATCACCGTGACCACCACCTCGACCGCCCCGGGCTACCGCGCGGTGGTGGTCACCAGCAAGCCCAGCGCGGTCGTGCAGTAGCGACTGGTCTCGCCGCTGCTGGGCGTGGTACCACGGCACGAGACATCGCGTCCTCGTCGGACGTGAGCGGCGAAGGAGTGAGCATGGACGACCTCAGCCCTCGTCCGGGGGACCTCGAGCCCATCGAGACCGCGTCGGTCGACGAGCTGAGGGCGCTCCAGACCGAGCGGCTGTCCTGGTCGCTCAGGCACGCCTACGACAACGTCCCGCACTACCGTCACGCCTTCGACGCCGCCGGGGTGCATCCCGACGACATCGAGGAGCTCGCGGACCTGGCCCGGCTGCCCTTCACCACCAAGGCCCACCTTCGTGACAACTACCCGTTCGGGATGTTCGCCGTCCCCCGGGAACAGGTGGTCCGGGTCCACGCCTCCTCCGGCACGACCGGCAAGCCCACCGTGGTCGGCTACACCCGCGACGACCTCGACATGTGGTCCTCGGTCATGGCGCGCAGCATCCGGGCCGCGGGCGGCCGGGCCGGTCACGTCCTGCACAACGCCTACGGCTACGGCCTGTTCACCGGCGGGCTGGGCGCCCACTACGGCGCGGAGCGGCTGGGCTGCACGGTCGTGCCGGTGAGCGGGGGGCATGACCGAGCGGCAGGTCCAGCTGATCCAGGACTTCCGGCCCGACCTGATCATGGTCACGCCGTCCTACATGCTCGCGGTGATCGACGAGCTGGAGCGTCAGGGCATCGACCCGCGCTCGACGTCGCTCAAGGTCGGCATCTTCGGGGCGGAGCCGTGGACCAACGACATGCGCCGCGAGATGGAGGACCGCCTGGACATGCACGCCGTGGACATCTACGGGCTGTCCGAGGTGATCGGCCCCGGGGTGGCCAGCGAGTGCGTGGAGACCAAGGACGGGCTCACGGTCTGGGAGGACCACTTCTACCCCGAGATCATCGACCCCGTCACCGGGGAGGTGCTGCCCGACGGTGAGGACGGGCGAGCTGGTCCTCACCTCGCTGACCAAGCAGGCCATGCCCGTGGTGCGCTACCGCACCCGCGACCTGACCCGGCTGCTGCCGGGCACCGCCCGCACGATGCGTCGGATCGAGAAGATCACCGGCCGCACCGACGACATGATCATCCTGCGCGGGGTCAACCTGTTCCCGACCCAGATCGAGGAGCTCATCCTGCGCACCCCCGACCTCTCCCCGCACTTCCAGTGCGTGCTGGAGCGCGCCGGCAACCTGGACTCGATGACCGCGGTGGTGGAGCGTCGTGATGCTGCGGACCCGGTCGCCGCGGCCGACGCCGGGAGGCTCCTGGAGCAGATGGTGAAGAGCTCGCTCGGAGTCACCGTCGGGGTCGACGTGGTCGAGCCCGGCGCGATCGAGCGGTCGGTCGGGAAGATGCGCCGCATCGTCGACCGGCGCCCCCGGCGCTGACGCCCCGGTCGTTGCGCCAACCCGGGTGGCGTGCCACAGTAGATACTGACCGAGCGGTCTGTAAAGACTCTCCCACGTGCCTGCGGAGGACGCATGACGGCGACGACAGAGGTCCCACCCCTGGACGAGCACGAGCTGCTGACGCGGTTCGAGGCCACCGTCGCCCGTCACGACCGGATCGAGCCGCGCGACTGGATGCCGGAGAAGTACCGCTCCACGCTGGTGCGCCAGGTCGCCCAGCACGCGCACTCGGAGATCATCGGGATGCAGCCCGAGGGCAACTGGCTCACCCGGGCGCCCTCGCTGCGGCGCAAGGCGATCCTGCTGGCCAAGGTCCAGGACGAGGCCGGTCACGGGCTCTACCTCTACTCCGCGTGCGAGACGCTCGGGGTCTCGCGGGCCGAGCTGACCGAGATGTTGATCGCGGGGAAGCAGAAGTACTCCTCGATCTTCAACTACCCGACCCTGTCGTACGCCGACGTGGGCACCATCGGCTGGCTCGTCGACGGGGCGGCGATCGCCAACCAGGTGCCGCTGTGCCGCACCTCGTACGGCCCGTACGGCCGGGCGATGATCCGGATCTGCAAGGAGGAGTCCTTCCACCAGCGACAGGGCTTCGAGCTGCTCTCGACGATGATGCGAGGCACCGAGGAGCAGCGGGCCATGGTCCAGGAGTCGGTCGACCGGTTCTGGTGGCCGGCGCTGATGATGTTCGGACCCCCGGACGCGGAGTCGCCCAACACCGCGCAGTCGATGGCCTGGGGCATCAAGCGCGACACCAACGACGAGCTGCGGCAGAAGTTCGTCGACATGAGCGTGCCGCAGGCGAAGGCGCTCGGGGTGACCCTGCCCGACCCGGACCTGGTCTGGAACGAGGAACGCGGGCACCACGACTTCGGCCAACCGGACTGGGAGGAGTTCATGACCGTGGTCAAGGGCGGGGGTCCCTGCAACGCCCAGCGGATCGCCCACCGGCGCCGCGCCTGGGAGGACGGGGCCTGGGTGCGCGAGGCGGCCACGGCGTTCGCGCGCCTCGAGAGCCGTGAGGCGAGGCGCCGATGAGCGGGCAGTGAGCGCGGAGTGGCCGCTGTACGAGATCTTCGTGCGCGGCAAGCGCGGACTGAACCACGTCCACGTCGGGTCGCTGCACGCGGCCGACGACGAGATGGCCTTGCGGCACGCCCGCGACGTCTACACCCGGCGCAACGAGGGCGTCTGCATCTGGGCCGTGCGCTCCGACCTGGTCGTCGCCTCCAGCCCCGACGAGAAGGACCCGCTGTTCGCCCCGGCCGGCGACAAGGTCTACCGCCACCCGACCTTCTACGCCATCCCCGACGACGTCCCGCACATGTGAGGCGCCTGCGATGACCGACCACGACAGCGTGTACGACGGGCTGCTGGGCAGCGACGACACCCAGTGGGCCTTCGGCACCGACTTCGAGGACCCGTTGGCCGGGGTGGACACCACCATCCCCGACGGTGTCGACGCCTCGGCGCTGGCGGCGTACTGCCTGATGCTGGGCGACGACGCGCTGGTCTACTCCCACCGGCTCGCGCAGTGGGCCAGCAACGCACCCGACCTCGAGGACGACATCGCGCTGTCCAACGTCGCGCTCGACCTGCTCGGTCAGGCCCGGTTGCTGCTGGCCCGCGCCGCGGCGGCCGACCCCTCGCTGGTCCCGGTCCTGCCCGAGGGCTCGCCGGTGCCCGCCCGAGGACGCGCTGGCCTTCTTCCGCGACGAGGCCGCCTTCCGCAACGTGCGCCTGGTCGAGCCCGACAACGGCGACTTCGCGGTCACGGTCGCGCGGCTGCTGGTGTTCTCGGCGTACCGGCTGGCTCTGCTGGAGCGACTGCGGGCCAGCTCCGACACGGTGCTGTCGGCGATCGCGGTCAAGGGCGTCAAGGAGGTCACCTACCACCGTGACTACGCCGGGCGGTGGTTCCTGACCCTGGCTCGTGGCACCGGGGAGTCGCGTCGGCGGCTGCTCGCCGGCCTGGCCCTGGTGTGGCCGCTGCACGACGAGCTGTTCCGGACCCACCCGGTCGAGCGGCTGCTGGCCGAGCAGGGCGTCGGCGTCGACCCGGCTGACCTGGCGGCCGAGGTCGACGTGGTGCTGGAGCAGGTCTTCTCCGTCAGCGGCGTCGAGCGCCCCGACGTGCCGCAGACCGGGCCGGTCGACCGCGGCGTCGGTCGCGACGGCCGGCACACCGAGGCGATGGGCCGGCTGCTGGCCGAGATGCAGTCCGTGGCCCGCGCGCACCCGCTGGGCCAGTGGTGACGACCGTGGTGACGACCCGCGTGAGGACAGCGCTGAGCGCCCGTGCGGTGGCGGCATCGGTGACCGACCCGGAGATGCCGATGCTGACCCTGGAGGACCTCGGGGTGCTGCGCGACGTGGAGGAGCGCGAGGACCGGGTGGTCGTCACGATCACCCCGACCTACTCCGGCTGCCCGGCCATGGCCACGATGCGTGACGACCTGGTGCATCGCCTGCACGACCACGGCTGGTCCGACGTCGAGGTGAGGGTCAGCCTCCACCCGGCCTGGTCGAGCGACTGGATCACCGAGCGTGGCCGGGCCGCGCTGGTCGAGCACGGCATCTCCGCGCCCGGTCCCGCCGGCACCGGCGACGGGCCGGTCCCGCTCACCCTCCTTCCCGTACGAAGGGACCTGCGTTGCCCGCGCTGCGGCGCGAGCGAGGTGGTGCTGAGCTCGGAGTTCGGACCCACCGCCTGCAAGGCGATGTACCGGTGCGAGGCCTGCCTGGAGCCCTTCGAGCACGTCAAGGAGATCTGAGGGTGAGGTTCCACGAGCTCCGGGTCGCTGCCGTCGAGCAGCTGACCGACGACTCGGCTGCCGTCACCTTCGAGGTGCCCGAGGGGTTGCGCCGGGCCTTCGACTTCGAGGCGGGCCAGTCGCTGACCCTGAGACGCACGATCGACGGCCAGGAGCACCGCCGCACGTACTCGATCTGCGCCCCGGCCGGGGCCGCCCCCCGCGTCGGCGTCCGTGAGATCCCCGACGGGCTGTTCTCGCGCTGGCTGGTGCGCGAGGTCGAGGTCGGTGACTCGGTCGAGGTGCAGACGCCGACCGGCAGCTTCCGGGCCGACCCGGCCCGGCCGGGCCGTCACCTCTGCATCGCCGCGGGGTCGGGGATCACGCCGATGCTCTCGATCGCGACCTCGGTGCTGGCCCACCCCGACGCACGCGTCACCCTGCTCTACGCCAACCGCAGCACCTCCTCGGTGATGTTCGCCGAGGAGCTCGCCGACCTGAAGAACCGCTACGGGGCACGGTTCGACGTCATCCACGTGCTCTCCCGGGAGCCCCGGGACGTCGAGCTGTTCTCCGGGCGCCTCGACGCCGACCGGCTGCGCAGGATCCTGACGGCGCTGGTGCCCGTGGAGGGGCTCGACCACGTCTGGCTCTGCGGACCCTTCGGGCTGGTCGCCGACGCCCGCACGGTCCTCGAGGAGGTGGGTGTGAGCAGCGACCGGGTGCACGTCGAGCTGTTCTACGTCGACGAGCCGCCGCCGGAGGTCCACCGAGAGGAGACCGTGGTCGAGGGCGAGGCCTCCGAGGTGACGCTGGTGCTCGACGGTCGGTCCACCACCGCGGCGATGTCCCGGGCCCACAGCATCCTGGACGGCGCGGCGGCCACCCGCAGCGACCTCCCCTTCGCCTGCAAGGGCGGCGTGTGCGGGACGTGCCGGGCCAGGGTCACCGACGGTGAGGTCGACATGCGACGCAACTACGCCCTCGACGACGACGAGGTCGAGCGTGGGTTCGTCCTGACCTGCCAGACCCGCCCGGTCAGCGACACCGTCACGATCGACTTCGATGCCTGACCCGCGTACGCCGCAGCAGGTGGCTGAGAGCAGCGTGGACGAGATGTGGCGCGGCGACGCAGCCAGTCGGATGCTCGGCATGGCCCTGGTCTCGGTGGCCCCCGGGTCGGCGGTGGTGAGCATGCGGGTCCGTGAAGACATGGTCAACGGCTGGGACGTGTGCCACGGGGGGCTCATCGCCGCCCTGGCGGACTCCGCCTTCGCGGTGGCCTGCAACTCCCGCGGAACGGTCACCGTCGCCGCCGGGTTCGACGTCTCCTTCCTGGAGTCCGCGCGCCTGGGCGACGACCTCGTGGCGACGGCGCGCGAGACCGCCGTACGCGGCCGGTCGGGGCTCTACGACGTGAGCGTCGCCCGCGCCGGCGACGGCACCGTGATCGCCGAGTTCCGCGGCCGCAGCCGCAACCTCGGCCGCCCGAACCCCGCCGTGGGCTGACCCGGCGCTCAATGGTGGTTGAGCTCGTCGAGACCCCAGCTGCGGTGGTTGATCCGGCGCGCAGCTGACCCGGTGGTTGAGCCGGCGCGCAGCGCCGAGTCGAAACCATGGGGGTCTCGACAGGCTCGACCGACAACGACCGGTGGTTGAGCCGGCGCGCAGCGCCGAGAGACGGTGGTTGAGCCGGCGCGCAGCGCCGAGAGACGGTGGTTGAGCCGGCGCGCAGCGCCGAGTCGAAACCATGGGGGTCTCGACGGGCTCGACCGACGACGACCGGTGGTTGAGCCGGCGCGCAGCGCCGAGTCGAAACCATGGGGGTCTCGACGGGCTCGACCGACGATGACTGGTGGTTGAGCCGGCGCGCGGCGCCGAGAGACGGTGGTTGAGCCGGCGCGCAGCGCCGAGTCGAAACCACAGCCCGGCACCGGCCCGCAGAGGTGAGAACCTTGACCCATGGCAGTGGACCCGCGCACGAGCGGCACGAAGCGCGGTCGGCCCGGCTACGACCAGGAGACGGTGCTGCGACGAGCCGTGGACCTGTTCAACCAGCAGGGGTACGACGCGACGAGCATCGGTGACATCGCCAAGGCGCTGGGGGTCACCAAGTCGGCGATCTACCACCACGTCCCGAGCAAGGAGCACCTGCTCTCGGCCGCGCTGGAGGAGGCTCTCGGCGAGCTCACCACCGCGATCGACGAGGCGACGGACGCCACGAACGGTGCGCCTGCCCACGTACGGCTCCACACGGTGGTGCACCGCTCCGTGCGGATCCTGATCGACCACCTCCCCGCGGTGACCCTGCTGCTGAGGGTCCGCGGCAACAGCGAGGTCGAGGTCGCCGCACTGAAGCGCCGCCGCCTGCTCGACGAGCGGTTGGCCTCGCTGGTCCGCGAGGCGGTGGCCGAGGGCACCGTCCGGGACGACATCGTCCCTGAAGTGACCAGCCGGCTGCTGTTCGGGATGGTGAACTCCCTGGCTGAGTGGTACCGACCGGGCGGCCCGGTGGACCCTGACGTCCTCGCTCGCTCGGTGGCCGAGCTGGCCTTCGACGGGCTGGCGCGGCGCTGATCCGGGGGTTTCGACTCGGCGCTGCGCGCCGGCTCAACCACCGCATCGGGGGTTTCGACTCGGCGCTGCGCGCCGGCTCAACCACCGCATCGGGGGTTTCGACTCGGCGCTGCGCGCCGGCTCAACCACCAATTGTTGTCGGTCGAGCTTGTCGAGGCCGGGGGTTTCGACTCGGCGCTGCGCGCCGGCTCAACCACCGCAGGTCAGCTGCGCGCCGGCTCAACCACCGGGTCAGCTGCGCGCCGGGTCAACCACCGGGTCAGCTGCGCGCCGGGTCAACCACCGGGTCAGCTGCGCGCTCAGGCGGGCTTCGGGGCCGGGCGGGTGTCGCGGGGGAGGCGGCCGAGCAGGAAGAACTCGGGGTTGGGCTGCAGGTCTGCGAGGTGCGCCACGCGGTTGGACAGGGCGAAGAACGCCACGACCATGCCCAGGTCCCAGATCTCGGCCTCGCTGAAGCCGATCGCGCGCAGCTCCCCGAGGTGGGCCTCGCCCACGCTCTCGGGCTCACGCGCCAGCCGGACGGCTACGTCGAGCATCACCTTCTGCCGTTCACTGACCGGGGCCGTGCGGTAGTTGGCCGCGACCCGGTCGGCGATCTGCGGGTCCTTCGCGCGCACCCGCAGGATCGCGCCGTGCGCGACGATGCAGTACAGACAGTCGTTCGCGGCGCTGGTGGCGACCACGACCATCTCCCGGTCGGCCTTCGACAACCCCGTCGGCTTCTCCATGATCGCGTCGTGGAAGTCCAGGAACGCGGCCAGCTGCTCGGGCTCGTGCAGCAGGGCGACGAAGACGTTGGGCAGGAACCCGGACTTGTCGGCGATCTCCTGGACCCGGGCCCGCAGCCCGTCGGGCAGGTCCTCCATCGTGCCGAGGGGGAAACGGCTGACGGGCGTCGAGGTGTCGGTCATCCGGCCACCGTACGACCCGGCACCCCGTCCTCGACGAGGAGGACACGAGGTCTAGATGAAGAGCAGCTGTGCGCCGTCGGTCAGCTCGATGAAGTCGGCGGCGCTGATGATCCCCTCGACCTCCTCGTAGAGGTCGCCTGCGGCGAGGTGCTGCATGTCGGCCGACATCCGGCAGGCCCAGAGGTGCCCGCCGGAGTCGACGATCTGCTGCAGGAAGTCGGGCACCTCGGGGACGTCGAGCTCGGCCATCGCCTTCTTCATCTGGTGGGTCGCCATGGCGGTCACTCCCGGAAGGGCGCCGAAGCCCTGGGGCACATGGGTCGCGGTGTTGCCGACCGGGGTGAACTTCAGGTGGCCCATGGTCTTGCGGTTGATCATGTCGAAACCCCAGAAGGTGAAGAACAGGTGCGTCTCGACGCCTTCCCCGAGCGCGGCGTTGGCGAGCACCAACCCGGGGTAGGCCATGTCGAGACTCCCCTTGGAGCAGATGATGGCGAGCTTGCGGCCGGTGTCGTCGTCGCCGAACGAGGGGGTCACCGGGCTCGGGCTGGTCACACGCAGCCCTGGGGCTTGGGCAGTCCGGCGACGTACGCCAGCTTCTTGGCCGGTTTCTTCGGGAACAGCCGGAACAGCGTCTTGGTCGTGATCCCGCCGACCGTGGCGATCCGTCGCACCGTGGCGGTCTCACCGGTCTCGGCGAAGTCCTTGCGCAGGAAGTGGATGGCGTTCCAGTGCTCGTCGCCCAGAGGCACCCCGATGAGCGCGGCCAGGTCGACGGCCAGCTCCTCGGACCACTCGTCCGGATCGGTCAGGAAGCCCTCGTCGTTGACGTGGACGGTGTGTCCACCGATCGTCGTGGTCGCGGTCATGCGTGCACCTTCTCCGTCGTCGTGACCTTGCCGGCCATCTTCATCTGGGTGGGGACCGGCAGGGGGTAGCCGGGCAGGAGGACGTTCCAGTACAGGTGGCGGAAGGCCAGCTTCCCGAGGTGGTTGAGCCTGGTCTCCTCCAGGAGGGTCATCGGACCTACGCGGGGGATCGGGTACTTCCCGGGGAGCGGCTCGGTCGTGTAGTTGAAGTCGATCAGCAGGGCCCGGTCCTGGCCCGACTCGATGAAGCAGTTGGCGTGCCCGTCGAAGGACGCCTCCAGGGGCCGGCCCTCGATCGTTGCCACCAGGTTCTCCACGAGCACCTCCACCGAGAAGTGCGCCACCGAGCCGGCCTTCGAGGTCGGCAGGTCCGCGGCGTCCCCCACGGCGAACACCTCCGGCTCGGTCAGCGACCTCAGCGTGTGCTTGTCCACGCGTACGTGGTTGAGCTCGTCGCCGAGACCGGAGCGGGCGACGCACTCGGCGCCCATGTTGACCGGGACGGTGACCAGCAGGTCGAACGGCACCTCGCGCTCGTCGTAGGAGACCAGGACCTTGCGCTCGTTGTCGACACGCTCGGTCATGAAGTCGGTCTCGACGTGGACCTTCCGCTCCGCGAGCATCCCGCCCAGGTGCTCGGCCGCGACGGGCTTGGTGAACGCCCCGTCGAGGGGCGTCACGAACGTCAGCTCGGTCGTGTCCCGCAGACCACGGTCACGCAGCCACGCCTCGACGAGGAACACGAACTCCAGCGGTGCCACGGGGCACTTCACCGGGAGCTCGCAGAGGTGGACCACGAGGTGGCCCCCGGAGAACCGCTCCAGGGCGTCGTGCAGGGCCTCGGCGCCGTCGAGGGTGTAGAAGTCGAAGATGCTCTCGCGCCACAGCGGGCCGGTCATGCCCTCGACCTCCTCGGGCCGCGGCGAGGTCCCGGTGGCGACGACCAGCAGGTCGTACTCCAGGGAACGGCCGTCGACCAGGCGGACCGAGCGGTCCCCTGGCTGGATCTCGGCGATCTCGCTCTGCACGAGGTTGATGCCGTCGGCGAGGAAGTGGTGGCGGCTGCGCACCAGGTCGGCCCGGGTGTGCCCGCCGAACGGCACGAACAGGTAGCCGGGCTGGTAGTGGTGCTCGTCGTCGCGGTCGACGACGGTGACCGACCACTCGTGGGCGTCGAGACGCCTCCGCATCTTGTTGGCCGTCATGGTGCCCGCGGTGCCGGCACCGAGGATCAGCAAGCGTCTCATCAGTCCTCCAGGGGGCGATCCTGCGGGAGCCGCGTGTGCGGGCCCGTGACTCCATCCCACCGCTGGGAGCGGCAGGTGTCTGCTGCCGGATGACCTCGCCCTGAAGGTCCCTTGTCACTGGCCCTTCTCATCTGACCCCCGCCTTGGTGCAATGGCGGCATGCCCGACGACAGCACGATCACCGTGTACCTGCTCGATGACCACGAGCTGGTGCGCTACGGCATCCGCACCCTGCTCGAGGCCAGCGGCAAGGTGCGCGTGGTGGGGGAGTCGGACTCGGCGGTGGAGGCCACGGCGCGCATCCCGGCCCTCAAGCCGGACGTCTCGATCCTCGACGCTCGGCTGCCGGACGGGTCCGGGATCGAGGTGTGTCGCGCGATCCGCTCGCTGGACCCCATGCTCAAGGCGCTCATCCTGACCTCCTACGACGACGACGAGGCGCTCTTCGCCGCGATCATGGCCGGTGCGTCGGGCTACGTCCTCAAGGACGTACGTCGCGGCGACCTGCTGCTGGCCATCGAGCGAGTCCACGCGGGCCAGTCGCTCATCGACCCCAGCCTGGTGACCAAGGTGCTCGACCGGGTCCGCAACGGCCCTGGGGTGGCTCCCGAGCTCGAAGGCCTGACCGAGCAGGAGATCACGCTGCTCGGGTTCATCGCGGAGGGGATGACCAACCGGCAGATCAGCGAGCAGATGTTCCTGGCCGAGAAGACGGTCAAGAACTACGTCTCGAACCTCCTCGGCAAGCTCGGCCTGGAGCGCAGGACGCAAGCCGCAGTCCTGGCCACGCGGCTCCTCGGTCCCGAGGGTCCCCGTGGTGGATGAGTCCCAGGAGCAGCTGCAGGCCCTGCTCGCGGCGAACAGCAGCATCGTCAGCGAGCTGTCGTTGGACGTCATCCTGCGGCGGATCGCCGACGTCGCCCGACGGCTGGTCGGCGCCGACTACGCCGCGCTCGGCGTCATCGCCCCGGGGGGGAGCGGGCTCGACACGTTCGTCCACGCCGGCATCGACACCGACACGGTGGCCGCCATCGGCCACCTGCCCGAGGGCAAGGGACTGCTCGGCGCCCTGATCGAGGACCCGCACCCCATCCGGCTGCGCTGGATCACCGACGACCCGCGTTCGGTGGGTCTGCCGGACCACCACCCGGTGATGTCGGCCTTCCTGGGGGTGCCCGTCCGGGTGCGGGGGGAGGTCTTCGGCAACCTGTACCTCACGCGCAGCGAACCGCGGGACTTCACCGACGCCGACGAGGTCGTGGCCCTCAGCCTCGCGGCGTCGGCCGGGATCGCGGTGGCGAACGCCCGTCTCTTCGAGGAGGCTCGTCAGCGCCAGGCCTGGCTCTCGGCCGCGGCCGAGGCCACCCGCGAGCTGCTCAGCGACGGGGAGGCCGACCCGCTGGCCCTGATGGTGAGCACCGTCCAGCGGCTCTCCGGATCCGACCACGTCTCGCTGAGGTCACGGGACCGTGAGGAACGGCGGGGTGTCGGGGCCCGTGCGCCGGACGGGCAGGAGGACGGGCAGGAGGACGGGGGCGACCCCCTCCCCGAGGAGGCACGTGCGCTTCTCGCCGACGTGGCGCTGGCCTCGGGACAGGGGCTCAGGCTGCACGAGGGGCGGTTCTTCCTGCCCGGGGGGCACGCCGGCCCCCCGGTGGACCCGGGGAGGGCCGGCGCCGCGATGGTGCTGCCGCTGTCCGGGTCCGACCACCAGCCCGGGGTGCTGTTCTGCACCCGGTCACCGGGGGGCTGGGAGTTCTCCGAGACCGACCTGGAGATGGCGCTGACCTTCGTCAACCATCTGTCGCTGGCGATCGAGCTCGCCGTGCGCCGACGCGACCAGCAGCGTGTCCAGCTGCTCGAGGACCGCGCGCGGATCGCCCGCGACCTGCACGACCACGTCATCCAGCAGCTCTTCGCGGCGGGCATCACCGTGCAGGGTGTGATCACCGGCCTGGGGGACCGAGCGGAGTCCGAGGTGCTGGAGAAGGTCGTCGACATCGTCGACGACGCGATCGGGCAGATCCGGACCTCGATCTTCCACCTGCAGCCGGGCCCGATGGCCGCGGGCAGTCTCAGAGCTGCCGTGCTGGAGGTGTCGGCCGAGGTGCGGCCGATCCTGAGCTCGGCGCCGCGGGTGCGTTTCGAGGGACCGGTCAACAGCGTCGGGGACGCCGAGCTGGTGCTCGACGCACGCGCCGTCGTGCGCGAGGCGCTGACCAACGCCGCGCGTCACGGACGGGCAAGCCTGGTCGAGGTGGTGGTACGGGCGACGACCAGCTCGCTGGAGATCACCGTGGCCGACGACGGTCGCGGGCTGGCGGCACCGGGACGGCGTTCGGGGCTGGCCAACCTGGAAAGGCGGGCCGAGGCGCGGGGAGGGTCGCTCGCGGTGAGCGACCCCCGGTCCGGTTCCGGGACCGTCCTGCTCTGGAGGGTCCCGGTCGGCTGAGCCTCAGGCCGCCCTGGTGGCCACCACGGCCACCGGGCAGTGCGCGTGCTCGACCACGACCCGGCTCACCGAGCCGTGCAGCATCGTGCTCAGGCGGGACCGACGCTCGGCGCCGACCACCAGCAGCCGGTAGTGGGCCGACATCTTGATCAGTGACGGACCCGGGTTGCCGCGCTCGAGCCGGACCTCGACATCGACGTCGGGGTACTTCTCCCGAAGCCCGGCCAGGGACTCCGCGAGGTCGAGGCGATGGCGGGGGAGGTGGTCGAGGTCCTCGTCCAGCTCCCGCCAGATTCCGTACCCGGCGTAGACCGCGTCGGGCACCAGGTGCACCACGGTCAGGTCGAGACGGCGCATGGACGCATGGTCGATCGCGAACTCGATCGCGGACACCGAGGCCGCGGTCCCGTCCGCTCCGACCAGGATCCGGGTGGTCGCTCCGGTCGGATCCGGCCGCACCACCAGGACCGGGCAGGCGGCGTGCTGAGACACGTAGGAGCCGACCGAGCCGAGCAACATGCCCCGGACCGACCCCAGACCCCGCGAACCGACCACCAGCAGCGCAGCCCGCTCCGACAGCGCCACGAGCGAGTGCCGGGCGTCGTTCTTGCTCAGCCCGGTCGTGACCTCCAGGCCGGGCTGTCTCTCCTCGACGTAGTGCTGTGCCGCCCGGAGCACGTTCTGCGCCGCGGCCTCAATGGTGGCGGTGACGTCGGCCAGTGGGGCCGTCATCCCCATGACGGCGGGGTAGGGCTCGTAGCAGTGCACGAGGTGGAGCGATCGGTGCTCGGAGACGGCAGCCTCCAGGGCCGTGTCGAGGGCCCGGTTGCCGGGGGTGGAACCGTCGATGCCCACCACCACCGCCCCGGGCAGAATCCTCTGGCTCATGGTCGTCCACACCCTCAGCGCAACCAGGCGAAACGACGGACGAGGGGCAGCTGCTCCCACTGGGTGCCGAGGCCGACCCAGCGGCCAGCGTGCAGGAGGGCCAGCAGGCCCAGGACCATCGCGTAGACGAGGTGGTCGTCCATGAACAGGTTGTTGGCCGGCGGCAGGACCGCAGTCCACATCAGGACCAGCATCAGGGCCCCGGACACGGCAGCAACCCTCATGGCCACGCCCAGCACCAGGGCGCCCCCGATGCCCAGCAGTCCGGCCATGAAGAGCACGTCGACCCAGCCCTGACCGGCGATGTTGTTGTAGATGCCCTGGAAAGGACCGGCCGCGGCGTTGGCCAGGAACCCCGTCGAGGGACTGCCGCCGTGGATCCACGCGTCGGCGTTCGCGGTCTCGTGGCCGAGGCCGAACGTCTTGTCGAGGAAGGCCCACAGGAAGACCCAGCCGAGGCTGAGCCGCAGGGCGGCGAGCAGGTAGCCGACCGGGGCGGAGTGGCGGGACGTGGCCGCGGCCCCCTCACGCTGGGCGTTCACGGTCGCCGCCGGAGCGGCCCCGGAGCGTGTGCCGGTGGACGACGGCTGGGTGGATCGAGCAGTGGTGTGACTCATGACTGACTCCTGAGAACGGTGGACCTCTGACACCTCGACCCTGCTCGGGTCGAGGGCCGGTCAGCAGGGCTGCAAGCGATCAGCAGGGGAGCAGTTGGTCATCGCGTGCAGAGGTCTTTGGACCTCTGCTGACCGGGCCGAGCCGGTTGCGGCGGGGCCTGAGACCCTTTGCCGGTCAGGTCGGCTCGACCGCCGCGCGGCTCCCGCGCATGCCCGCCAGCAGCAGAGTGACGGCCACGACCCCGAGGGCCGTGAGCCCCGTCCACACGGGCAGCTCGGCCCCAGCTCCCGCGCCCCGGCGGGCCACCTCGATGCTCGCGGCCGCGAGAGAGAGGGTGTAGACCGTCCCCCCCACGCTCAGGACACCGGCCAGCAACCACCCGCGCGGCTCTCCCCGCGCCAGCCAGACGGCGGCGAGCAGCATCGGGGGCACGAGGAGCACGAGGTCGATGGCGAACACGACCCCGGTCGGGTGCCCGGAGTCCACGACCGGCCGAGGGACCACCCCGGTCACGGTGGAGGCCAGGGACATGCCGACCCACAGGAGGCCGAGACCCACGGCGACCAACCCGGTGTAGCCCAGGGCCACGAGTCGTGAGCCGTTCCACACCATCGTGGCGGCGAGCCCGGTGAGATCGAGCCGTGGCACCGCGAACAGCAGCGCGTAGAGCGGCAGCCCGACGCCGGCGACGTAGAGCAGGAAGAGCGGGTTGTACGCCGCGGCCACGGCGTAGAACAGGTAGCCGTACACCGAGTAGAAGAGCATGCCCAGCCACAGCACCCGGCCACGCAGGGAACCCTGCCTCTCGCGGAGCAGTCCGAGCAGCAGCAGCGGGACGGCGACCACGAGCGTGACCACGTCCTGGCCGCGGAAGGTGGCGGTGATCAGGTCGTTGTCGCGGTACAGCCAGTCGGTGGCGAAGACACCGACCGCCGAGACAGCGGTCATCACGGCTGCCGACCCCACGGTCAACGCGTACGCGGTGCGCAGGCCAGGTCGTGAGGGGCCCATGGTCGTGTTCCTCGCTCGACGCGGACGTCGTGATCGGGTCCCGCTGCGTCACGGGGGGGAGGGGGGCGGTGGCCCGGTGGACGCTGCCTCGCCGCCTGCTGTCCTGGGGCGCTCCTGCTGGGCACCGCCTTCCGGCACCGGTCCTACCGTCGCTGGGTGTTCGCCCCGACAACCGGGGCGCCGGTGGGGCCGACCACCTCCTGAGGCGGGCGGGCGGACGTCGGTTCGTCACCCCCCTGGTCGAGGCGGAACGGCGGGTACTCGTCGGTCATCAGCGCTGCGTACGTGAGCACCCGGTAGATCCACCGGTTGAGGCCGACGATCACGGCGAAGAGGGCTCGTGGGTACTGGCCGGTGACCAGCAGCACCACACCGGCAGCGAGCACCAGCAGTCCGAGGAGGCCGCCGGCCACGGTGCGCTGCACCCGCTCGCCGTTGGCGGTGAACCAGCCCAGCGCAGCCGCCGACCAGGATCGCCACGATGACGTAGTGCGGGAACCCGAGCAGCCACTTCACCAGGACCAGTCCCCTGGACAGCGGACCGGGGTAGGCGACGTCCAGGGTCGGCGGGGTAGTCGGGCTCGAGGGCGAGGCTGAAGGGCGGGTAGCGGTCGGTGCCCATGCCCCCGATGTGGCGTAGTACCCGACGCGCCAGGACCAGCGCAGCACGCCGACGTTGAAGTCGAAGATGGCACGAGGATAACTGCCGGTGAACAAGATAGTGAAGCCGGCAACGACGGTGAGGACCACGAAGACGGCCCAGAGGAACGCCAGCACCACCAGGTGGGGGAGGGCCAGGAACCACTTCACGAGCCACAGCCACCGCGAGAGCCCCGGATCGAGGACGGCGCTCATGACCACCGGGGTGCCGTTCGAGCCGGGGGAGCTGGCCACGGAGCCGCCCTGGCGGGGAACGGCCTGGGGGGACGGCGTCCGGCGTCCGGAGGTGCCGAGCACGATGAGCAGCGCTGCGACGGCGGTCGTGGCGACACCCAGGCCCACCAGGACGAGGGCTAGGGGCAGCACGAAGCCCGCCTTGGCCCCGACGGTCGCCTCCGCGGCGACACCGGCGGATCCGTCGGCGTTCATCAGCACCACGGTCCACCGCCCGCTGGTGGCGGCCCAGTCGATCCGCTGGGTGCCGGCGCCGCTCGCGGACTCGACCCAGAAGGTCTGCTCTCCGGGCGGGGCGGCAGCGAGCTCGCCGTCGGTGCGGCGGTAGGTCGGTGTGGTGTTGCTGGTGCTGACCACCTGGTCGTGGACGACCCCGGACAGGTAGGCCTCGACCTCGGTCGCGGGGCCGATGCCGACGAACAAGACGGACCCCTCAGCCGGTCCCGTGACGTCGAGCCGCACGTCCGCGTCCAGCCGGTCGAGCACCCAGTCCGGCGAACCGGGGTCGGTGACCAGGTCCAGGTCCTCGGCAGTCACGGCGGCGGTCGGAGTCTCCAACCGGGGCACGGTGGCACTGAAGTACCCGTCATCGCGGTCGAAGGCGTACGCCGTGGCCAGCAGACCACCACCGGCGAGGAGACCCAACCCCGGCAGGAGCAGCAAGCACCCCACGACCAGGGCGGGCACGCGGTTGTGCTTCATGGTGTTCCTCTCTCGACGTGACGTCAGGGGGTCGGTGCGGTCTCGGCCACGACGGTGGCCATCAGGTCCTGGAACTGTCCGGGCTGCTCCCAGAGAGGGCGATGGCCGGAGGTGTCGAAGGTGACGAGCTGCTTGCTCGGCGCCTGGAGCAGGTCGAACCACTCCTCTGCCGGCCCGGAACGTCCCGGCGCCTCGTGGAGACCCTGGGCCAGGTACACCGGCACCTCCAGGCTGGCGGCCTGGGTGCGGAGGTCGACGCCCTGGATCTGCGGGTACAGCACCGAGAAGGTGTCCATGAACGCTCCCAGGAGGTGGAGCTGCTCGAGCAGGGTGTACTCCCCGATGAAGATGTTCTCGCTCATCGCGCCCGCACCCTCGGAGTTCCCGGTGTGGTCGTAGGGGTAGACCTCGGTCTCGAAGGAGAGCGCCGGCTCGTAGTCGAGCATGTCGACGTACGGCGGGGGCCCGCTCTCCCGGAGCCGGTCCACCAGGCCGCTGTCCTCCTCCTGGCGCGCCCAGGCCAGCGTGTCGCGGTAGAAGATCTGGTCGGTCTCGGCGGGGGTGACCATCTGCCCGACCCCGATGAAGGCCGCGTACAGGTCCGGCCGTCGCTGCACGGCGAGGACTCCGAGGATGGTGCCCCACGACTGCCCGGCTAGGTAGACCTTGTCCTGGCCGAACCGGTGCCGGAGGTAGTCGGTGACCTCGAGGGCGTCGGTGACCGCCTGGTCCAGGGTCAAGGTCGAGATGGGATCGATCTGGTCGTAGGACTTCCCGGCGCCGCGCTGGTCGTAGGTGGCCACGACGAAGTCGTCCTCGAGCGCCGAGCCGTGGCGCCGCACGGCGCCGAGCTCGGACCCGCCGGGACCGCCGGCGAGGACCAGGAGGACCGGGTTGCGGACGTCGCGCCCACGCAGCATCACCGCGAGCCGGTGCCCGCCGATCTCGACCCGGGTCAGCTCCGCCACGCTCCCGGCCACCGGACGTCCGGCGGCGTCGGTGATGGGTTCGGTCGTGGCCGGTCGCGCGACGAGTGCGGCCAGGGCCACGAGGACCAGTGCGGTGGTCGCGGCCACGCCGCGGCGCGTCCACAGACCCAAGGAGCTCAGCGGTCCGCGCGGAGGACGCGCGCCCGGCGTCGATCGCCGCGCCAGGGCTGCGCCCGCGGAAGCCCCCAGCACCAGGGGAAGAAGCCCGAGGAGTCCGTGGACCCCTCGGCCGACCACGAAGGCGATGAGGCCGTAGGTGCTGCCCAGGTGGATCCCGTCCACGGTCGGCCCGGAGAGACCGAGCCGGGTGAGCTCGAAGACCACCGCGAAGGTGGCCGGAGCGAGCACCATGGCCCAGCGGCTCCGCAGCCGGAACCCCAGGACGACGCCGACCAGAAGTCCTAGTCCCAGCGCGGCGAAACCCTCGACCGCGGACAGCGGCCCGCGGGGCGTCCACCAACCGGCCACGAGCCCGTACCCGGCCGGGACGAGGAGGAACAGGGCGCGGTGGAGACGATCAGGACCCCGCGGTGAGGTCGGGGACGGGTGGGTGGAGGACGTACTTGTCGCGGTCATGGGCAGCCCAGGAGCTGGCGTATCCCGTGTTGCCCAGCGAGAGCGGATGCTCAAGGACCAGCGGCGGACGGCTGGTCCTTCGTGGACCCGGTTGGTGTCCCAACACCGTCGACGCTACCGCGTCGGGAGGATGTTGGCGATCACGCCGTCAGGTCTAGGGCAGGTCGCCCTGCGGCCCGGTGCCGGCCTGGCCGACCGTGTCGCTCGACGGCGTGCTCGGGTCGTCGTCCACGGCGCGCGTGGTCGACGGCGTCGAGGACGAGTCGTCGGAGCTCTGGGGGGCGGTGTCCTTGACCTTCTCGGTCACGGTCGAGACGGCTTGCTTGGCCTTGTCCTGAGCCACGGTCTGCGCCTGGGCGACCTTCTCCTGGACGCGGGGGTCGCTGCGCACCTGTCCGAACTGCTCGGCCAGCTTCTCGTACGGCCCGCGGCCGGCCCGGGATCCGAGGACATAGCCGACTGCGGCAGCGGTGAGGGTGACGATCTTGCTCATCGAGGACTCCCAAGGATGGCGGGCGGTCGGGATGACCGCCGCTCGGCGAGGTCCTGCTCACGCAGGAGGCGGGACGAACGCCCCGTTGCCTCTCCCTACCCCCGGCAGGAACCCCCAACCAGGGCGGGCCTTCAGCTCCTTGACCCTCTCCGTCGTCACCGCCTACGTTCGAGGGAATTTCAGGCCGGGGTGCGACCGGGGAGCAACCAGCTGTCGGTGCCCGGGCCTCCTGAGAGGCACGCGTGCGCGAGCAGGATCCCGACCACCTCCCCGCCGACCCGTCCGCTGTGCCGGGGTCCCCGGCGCCGTGGGCACTGAGGGGCCAGCCTGACCTCAGCCTGATCCTGGGGCACGGGGCCGACGCCCCCGATCCGGCCGACCTGGGTGAACCGGCGGCCGTCGGGGCGGCGCTGAGGGCCCATGTGCAGCGCCGGCTGTCGCGCCGCCAGGCCCTGGTCGCGGGCGCCACGACCCTCGCTGCCGGTGTCGCCGTCCCGGGGTGGGGCACCAGTGCGGCGGCCTCCGGCAAGGGCGGTCATCACGGTCACCACGGTCATCACGGCCACCACCACTGGCGCGGCGACGCGGCGCACCTCACCGCTGCCGTCGACGTCGACTACCTGCGCAGCGTCACCGAGACCGTGACCGGCTTCGCCGACACCGCCGACGGGTGGCGCCCGGGCGGGTCCCCGGCCAGCCTCGAGGCCGTCGACTGGATCGCCGGCGAGATGAGGTCGGTGGGACTGGGGCACGTGGCGAAGCTGCCGGTGCCGATCGACCGCTGGGTCTTCCACGGTGCCTCGCTGGCGGTCGAGGGCGGACCGACCACGCCGGCCAGCTCCTGGGGCGGCGTGCCGGGGACCGGGTCCGAGGGGATCACGGCTGAGGTGCTCGACCTCGGACTGGGGCAGGCCGCGGACTACGACGGGGTCGACGCCACGGGCAAGATCGTGCTCGTCAACTGGGCCGAGGGCGACTACTGGGTCAACCGGCACGGCCACCAGGCCACCCTCGAGGGCGCGCTCGCGGTGATCTTCTACACCGGGACGACCGCGGACGGCGCCTTCTACAACAAGCGCGACGACGGCCTGCTGGGGTTCGACGGGACCTACGACGACGACTGGGTGCCCTTCGTCTTCGTCACCCGCAACGCGGCCAACGACCTGATTGCGCGGATCGCGGCCGGCCCGACCACGGTGACGGTGACCTCGTTGGTCGACCTCACCCGGGCGGAGGCGGGCGGCGTCGGCTACAACGTCCTCGGGATGATCCCCGGCACCGACAGGTCCCAGGAGCTGATCATCTTCACCGGGCACCACGACGCGTGGTTCCACGGCGCCGCCGACGACGCCACGGCCATCGCGGCCATGCTGGCCATCGCCAAGTCCGTCAAGGACACCGGCTTCAAGCCGAGGCGCAGCCTGCTCTTCCTGGCCAGCACGAACGAGGAGTACGGCTACACCGACGCCTACTACGAGTGGCTGGTCGGCTGCTGGTACGCCGTGACCCACCAGCACCCCGAGTGGAGCCACCGGGCGGTGCTCAGCCTGGACTTCGAGCTGCTGGGCACCGGTGACCCCGGTGAGCGCCTGCTGATCCGGACCCACGCCGAGCTGCTCGCGCACGCGACGCACCAGCTGGAGCGGGACCCGTCCCGCACCCCGTTCGGGACCTCGACCCAGAACACGGTCTGGGCCAACGCCGACCACTTCACCCTGACTGCGGCGGGGATCCCGGGCCTGTACTTCAACACGGTGGGCCTGGAGTACCTCACCCGGAACTACCACACCAACTACGACGTGATCGACAACCTCAACTTCGAGTATCTCGCGCAGAACATCGCGGTGATCAACGACATCTGGGTCGACCACGACCGAGCCTCGCTGCCGATCCTGGACTTCGTGGCCAGGGCCACCGAGTCGCAGGCGCGGATCGCCTACGAGTCGGACCCGGGCGTCGGCCTGGGGGCCCTGCCCGGCGTCGACCAGCGGGCCGTGGGCCGGCTGACCCGCGCCGTCGGGTCGTTCACCGACGTGGCCGCCGAGCTGGACGCCGTGCTGGGCACGACGAGCCGTCGTCGGGAGCGCGCCGTGGGGACGGCGATGATGAGGGCCGAGCGACACCTGCTCACCGGTCTGGTCGCCCTCGACGTCTACGACCAGTACATCTTTCCCCACCAGCAGCTGCAGCGGGACGCGACCCGGATGCACCTGGCCGTCGAAGCCCTGCAAGCGGGCACACCGACCGCGGCCCTGGACTACGTGGGACGCACCGGGCTGACCAACCCGGGACGCCTGTTTGCCTACGAGACGTACGTCGCCGAGCTGGCCCGCCACGAGCCCACCTCGGACCGGCTGCAGTGGGGCGGACAGGCCCACCTCGCGTCGTACGTGGACCTGTGGCAGGAGTACCACTCCCTGGCCGACAAGCTCGCCGAGGGCCTGACGGCCCCCGGTGCCTACCGCGACGAGATCCGCTCCCTGCGGGCCAAGGTCCGCCCGGTCTACGCGACCCTGAACCACCGGCTCGGGGAGATGACCCACGTCTTCGACCGGGCCACCCGCGACCTGCGCAGGGCGGCGCGTCTCGCCGGCCACCACGGCCCGCGGGACGAGGACGACTAGGCGGCACCGCCGAGGACCGGCACCGGCTCGCCGTGGCTGACCGCGGCGAGCCGTTCCTCGCCGACCGGCTCCTGGGCCATCAGGGGGACGATGGCCACGCGGTCGGTCAGGGTCTCCACGAGCGCGATCTGCCGGGCCTCGTGGTCGGCACGGACCTGGAGGAACGGGGACTCCGGGTGGGCGGCGAGCAGGGAGCTGTTGACCACCCACGCCCAGGGGTGGATGCCGGCACGCTCTAGGTCGTCCTGGAGGATCCGTGCCTCGGCGACCGGGGTCGGCTCGGCGAGCGTGACGATCAGGATGCGGGTCTGGCGGGGGTCCTGGAGCCGCATCAGCGGGGTCGTGTAGGGCATCGCGTCGCCCATCTGCCGGACGACGTCGCGGTGGTAGGACCCCGCGGCGTCCAGGAGCAGCAGGGTGTGGCCGGTGGGGGCGGTGTCCACCACGACGAACTCGCGGCGTGACTCGTGGACGGCCTGGGAGAACTGCTGGAAGACCGCGACCTCCTCGGTGCACGGGGAGAGCAGGTCCTCGGCCAGGTTGCGGCGTCCGGCGTCGTCGAGGGCCTTGCCCTTGGTGGCCATCACCTTGTCGCGGTACTGCCGGGTGGCCTCGGCCGGGTCGATGCGCGAGACCCGCAGCCCGGCCACGGCCCCGTGCAGGGTCTCCTCCAGGTGCGCCGCGGGGTCGGTCGTGGTCAGGTGCACCGGATGCCCCCGGTGAGCCAGCTCGACCGCGACCGCGGCCGCGATGGTGGTCTTGCCGACCCCGCCCTTGCCCATGCACAGCACCAGGCCGTGCTGGTCGGACTCGATCTCGTCGACGAGCGCCACCAGCGGGCCCGGCAGGACCACCTCCTGGGGGCGCGAGCCGGTGCTCAGCCCCGGCGTCGTGTCGCTGAGCAGGGACCTCAGCGCCGGCAGACCGACCATGTTGGTGGGCCTCAGGGCGATCACGTCGCGGGCCAGCCGGGCGATCCCGGCCGGCATCGCGGTCAGGGCCGCGGTCTCCCGGGCGCGGACGGCGGAGGCCAGGGCCTCGTCACCGGCCTCGGGGGGCAGCACGCCGTTGACCACGACGTGGGTGGCGTGGATGCCGATCTGGCCGAGCTCCTCGCCGGTCCGCTCGATCTCCTTCAGCGACGAGGTCTGGGCGCGGGCCAGGAGGACCAGGCGGGTGCGGGCCGGGTCCTTGAGGGCCGCGACCGCCTCGGCGTAGACCGAACGCTGCTTGTCCAGTCCCGCCAGCGGCCCCAGGCAGGACGCGTCGCCCTTGCCGGCTTGGAGGAAGTCGGTCCAGGAGCCGGGGAGCTGGAGCAGCCGTACGGTGTGGCCGGTCGGGGCGGTGTCGAACAGGACGTGGTCGTAGCCGCCGAAGAGCGCGGGATCGGCCAGGAACGAGGTGAACTCGTTGAAGGAGGCGATCTCGGTGGTGCAGGAACCCGAGAGCTGCTCGGTGATCGAAGCCAGCTCCTTGTCGGGCAGCACCCCGCGCACCGGACCGACGATCCGCTCCCGGTAGGCCTCGGCGGCCTGCTCCGGGTCGATCTCCAGCGCCGAGAGACCGGGGACCGCCTCGATCGCGGTGACCGTGTTGCCGATGACGACGTCGAAGACCTGGCCGACGTTGGACGCCGGGTCGGTGCTGATCAGCAGCACCTGCTTGCCCTGGTCGGCCAGCGTGACGGCGGTGGCGCAGGCGACCGAGGTCTTGCCGACCCCGCCCTTGCCGGTGAAGAACAGGAACGGAGGGGCGTTCTCCAGGAACCTCATGGTCAGCAGCACCCGGTCGGGCCGCACGCGGCGTCGTCCGCCTCGTCGGCCAGGTCGAGCGTCGTCGCACCCACCGGCACCGGCACCGGCTCGAGGCCGGCGTAGTGGAGCAGCTGGTCGCGCGAGGGGTAGGAGCCGGTCAGGACGGTGACCCCGTCCACGGTCGTCAGGGGCAGTCCCTCTGACCCGACGACCTCCAGGAACGAGCGGACCGGGTCCTCGGCGGCGAACGCCAGTGGGTCGCCGGCCAGGTTGTGCCGGGTGATGTCGGCCCCCTGTCCGGTGAGGTGGCTGAGGTCCGCGGTGAAGTGGACCAGGCTCTGGTCGACGTCCTCACCGCAGACTCCGGTGTTGCAGCACAGGGCGGGTTCGTAGACGTGGATCGTCGGCACGGTGGTCTCCTGGGGTGACTGGTGGGCGGCTGGCAGCGTGACTGCCCGGCTCGGCCCGCACCCGGGCCGGAAGCGCACCCGTTCCCTCCACCACACCACAGCCGGGCCGCTGTGGCGAACGGCTACCGGGCGCGACGGATCCGGATCGCGCCCTTGGCCGTCGACGGGTCCACCACCCGACCGCCCTGGGTGATCTCGACCTCGCCCGCGGCCACCAGTCGCCGGGCCGCGCGCCGGGCCGGCTCCATGAGGTCCCGCCAGCCGTCCTCGGTGCCGACCGCGCGCGCCGCGTCCGAGGGGCAGATGGTGGCCGAACCGCTCCGCTTGCCCAGGAGGTCGCGGATGGACGACTCCAGGGCGCGGTCGGTGTCGTCGACGCCGTGACGACGGCACGACGTGGAGCAGTAGCGCACGTTGTCCCAGTCGCGCTCCCACTTCTTGCGCCACTCGATCCGGCGCCCGCACGAGGCGCACGACTTGGGCTCGGGAGTGCTCATCCACAGATTCTGGCAGCCGCCCGGTAGCGCGACCGCGGGCTTGCAGCGAAGGTCACACCCGTACGGCGTGTCAGCCCGACCTCGGCGGGCACACCTTGAGGGTGAGCAACGACGACAAGGCAGGACAGGCCCGCGAAGGGCTCCTCGACAACGTCAAGGGCAAGGCCAAGGAAGTGGCCGGGGCCCTGACCGGCAAGGACGACCTGGTGGAGGAGGGACAGCTCCAACAGGCCGCCGCACGCCACCGCAAGGACGCTCTCGCCGACCAGGCCGTGGCCGAGGCCAAGCAGGACGAGGCCGCGCAGGAGATCCGCGAGACCGAGCGGGAGGCGGCCGAGCGCAAGCAGGCCGCGCGCGCCCAGGCCGACCGGGAGGCGGCGCTGGCCGAGGAGCAGCGGGAGGCCGAGCACGCAGCCGCCGCCCGTGCGTCCGCCGCGCAGGAGGCGGAGGGTCGTGAGCAGGCCGAGCGCACGGCCGAGGAGATCGCCGAGTCCCGGCTCAGGGACGCCGAGGCCGTGGCGGCCGAGGCCGAGGCCACCGAGCGCGACGCGAAGGCCGAGCAGGGTCGTCTCGAGCGCGACGCCGCCGCCGCCGACCAGCAGGCCGCGCAGCTGCGCGCCCAGACCGACAAGTGAGGACCACCATGACCATGATCAGCACCGTCATCGCCCTTCCGTACACCCTTGCCCGGCTCCCGCTGGCCGTCGTCGACAGCGCGCTGTCCGACCGGCTCCCGGAGACCTCGGTCCCGCGGCTGGCCCTGGACCGCACCCTCGGCGGCGCCGACAGGATCGCCGGGACAGTCCTGTTCAACCGCGACATCGCCCGGCGCGGGGCCGACCGCCTCGAGCGCTCGGACACCCTCGTGGCGGCTGCCCGCCTCGAGCAGGAGGCGGCCACCCGACGCGAGCAGGCCCGGCAGGCCACCATCGAGGGTCGGCGTCAGGCGGCAGCCCAGCGCAGGTCCGCCCAGAAGCGGGCCGCAGCAGGTCTCGACGAGGCCGACGCCGCCGAGGCCCGCGGCAAGAAGGCCGCGACGGCCAAGGCCACCAAGGCCGCGACGGCCAAGAAGGCGTCCGCGGACAAGCGTGCGGCGGCTCGCACTGACTCGGCGGCGCGGCGCACGACCCGGGCCGAGTCGGCGGCGGACACCAGGAAGAAGGCCGCCCAGCGCGGTGCGAAGGCCGAGCTCGACGACGCGCGGAGGACCAAGCAGGCGGCTGCCGAGACCCGGGCCGATGCCGACCGGCTCGCCGACCTCACCGAGGCCAAGAAGGCAGCGCGCAAGCAGAGCTGAGCCGTGGCCCGGCCTCAGCGAAGCCGAGGGGGAGCGGTCGACCCGCGGACCACCAGGGACAGCGGCAGCAGGACCGAGCGAGCGGGGCGGGCCGGGTCGGCGATGCACTCGAGCAGCAGTCTCGCCGCCTCCGCGCCGATCTGCTGGTGCGGGATCGCGACCGTCGTCAACGGCGGGCCGAGCTTGTCCAGGAACGGCATGTTGTTGAACCCGACCACGCTCAGGTCGCCGGGGCAGTCGATGCCGCGCTCGGCGAAGACGTCGTAGCAGCCGAGCGCCAGCAGGTCGTTGCCCGCGACGACCGCGGAGAACTCGACCCCGCTGTCCAGGAGCCCGCGCAACGCCGTCGCCCCTGACTCCTCGGTCCAGGAGCCGCAGCGGGTGATCAGGGCGGGGTCGTCGTCCAGGCCGAGGTCGCGCACCGTGCTGCGGAAGGAACGGGCGCGCACGACCCCCGTGGAGGTGTTCTCCGGCCCGGCGAGGTGGGCGATCCGGCGGTGCCCCAGGTCGGCCAGGTGCTCGACGGCCAGGGTCACCCCGGTGGCGTCGTCCGGGGTGATGGCCGGGACGTCGATCCCGTCGGGGCGGCGGTTCACCACCACCATCCGCACCCCCTCGCGGTGCAGCTGCTCCAGCAGGGGGTGGTGGACCAGGGCGGTCGCGACGATCAGACCCTCCACCTGGCGCGAGCGCAGCAGCTCGATCTGCGCCTGCTCGCGGCCCGGGTCGTTGTCGGTGTTGACGATCAGGCCGCTGTAGCCGGCCGGTTCGAGCACGTCCTCGATGCCGCGGACGATCGGCGGGAACAGCGGGTTGGTCAGGTCCGGGATCACCAGCCCGACCGTGCCGGACTTGGAGGTCTTCAGTCCTCGGGCGATCGGGTTCGGGCGGTAGCCCATCGCCTCGGCCACCTTGATCACCCGGCGTGCGGTGTCGGCGTTCACCAGCCCGCGGGTGGCCGGGTTGAGCGCCCGCGAGGCGGTCGCCGGGTGCACCCCGGCGGCCACGGCCACGTCGCGGAGCGTCGGAGTCTGCACACCGTGCATCCTAGGGGCGTACGGCCGCCTCGGTGGGGCGGGTCCAGCGGGACCTGGCCCAGCTCGCAGCGAGGGCGAGCGGCAGCGCGGCGCCGGCGTAGACGGCGTAGATCAGGGTGAACCTGCCCGCGTCGGCCAGGCCCGCGACCACCAGCGCGGCCAGGGCGCTGCCCACGAACAGGGAGCCGGCGAAGAAGGAGACGACCGTGGCCCGGGCCGAGGGCAGCACCTCGGTGGCCCAGGTCTGCAGCGACGAGTGCATGGCCACCCAGGCCAGCCCGATCAGCACCGCCACGGCGAGCGCGGTGCCCGCGGACTGGTCGGTGGCGAAGAGGATGCAGCCCAGCACCGCCGAGAGGCCGCCGAGCCCGATCAGCCGCGACGGGTGCCAGTGGGCGGACAGGCGGCCGATCAGCTGGGAGCTGACGAAGACCGAGACGCCGTACACCGCGGTCACGCCGCCGGCCAGCGACGCTGAGGCGCCGGTGTTCTCGATCGCCGGCGGCAGCAGGGTGAGTGCGCCGAGCAGCACCGCCCCCTCGGTGAAGGCGAAGCCGAGCACGAGGATCGTGATCGGGGACCGGCGGATCTCGCGCAGCGGGGCCAGCAGGGTGGCCGGCGCGCGGTCGAGCCGAGGCTCGGCCAGTCGGCGCAGGGTCCAGGACAGCACCAGCGAGGCGACTCCGGTGACCACGAAGGCGACCCGCCAGCTCGCCAGGTCGGCCACGAGGCCGGCGCCGACCGAGGCCAGCGCGGTGCCCATGGCCACGCCGACCATCAGCCGGGCGATGAAGCGCTGCCGTGACGACGCGGGGACGGTGTCGCCGAGGTAGATCAGGGTCGACGGGTAGGCCGCGCCGAAGAAGCCGCCGGCCAGTCCCCGGGTGATCCCCAGCGAGACCGGGTCCCACGCTGCCGCGGAGCACAGCGCCAGCACCCCGGCGACCAGGAGGGTCAGCCGCATCGTCCGCACCCGGCCGAGCCGGTCGGACACCGCACCCCACACCGGCTGGCTGAGGCCGTAGACCAGGAAGTAGGTCCCCGCCGCGGTGACGATGTGGGCCAGCGGGACCCCGAGGTCGTGCGCGATGGCCACCAGCATGGGTGGCATCGCGAAGCGGTCGAACGTGCTGACGAAGGCGGTCAGC
This sequence comes from uncultured Actinomycetota bacterium, assembly GCA_963843825.1. Taxonomy (GTDB): domain Bacteria; phylum Actinomycetota; class Actinomycetes; order Propionibacteriales; family Nocardioidaceae; genus Marmoricola_A. The sequence continues at coordinate 114,881 of CAWJLZ010000022.1, read as the reverse complement.
TGGAGCAGCCGGATCGGGGTGGGCCGCTGCTCGGTGGCCGTGCTCACCCCGGGTCCACCAGGCCGGAGTCGTCGGCCAGCGCGGCGTCCAGCACCTCCACGCCGTCGACGACGGTCGGCAGGTACCGCGTACGGAGACCGACCAGGGTCTCCAGGGCGCCGCGGTCCAGGACGCCGTCGGGCACCAGACCGTCGAGCGGGTCGCGCATCCGGTCGACGTACCGCTGGGCGAGCACGTCGTCGAGCGCCAGCCGCCGCCCCGCCGACTCCGCAGCGGCCCCGCCGAGACCGCCGGCGACCACCTCCGCCGCGGTCCTCAGGAGGGCGTCGGAGAGCCGCCGGGCCACCGGCACGTGTGTGTCCCCGGCGACCGCGACGACGGTGCCGAGGTAGGGCGAGAGCAGCTCGGCCACGCCGGCCAGCCGGACGCACCCGTGCTGCTCGGCGATGAGCTCGTTGCCGGCGTTGAGCATCGTGGCGGTGCAGTCACCGGCCAGGAGTGCCTCGAGCCGCTTCGGCGTCGACCCCAGGTTGACCAGGTCGTACTCCTCGCGGGCGACGCCGAGGGAGTCAGCCAGGGCGTACAGGGCCAGGGCGAAGCCGGAGGTGGCGACGTCGACCCCGAGCCGACCCCCGCGCAGGTCGTCGGGCCCGCCCCCGGGGCGGGAGTACAGGCCGAGGCCCATGCCGCGGTCCAGCGCGGCCACGATGCGCACGTCGGCCAGCTCGCCGAGCGGGTTGCGCGGGTTGAACCGGTAGGCGAGCACGTTGTCGGGGCTGGTCAGCGCCACGGCCAGCTCGCCGTCGAGCAGGGAGCGGAACTGCGCCGGGGAGGAGGCCACCGGCACCTCGGTCACCTCGAGGTCCTGCTCGGCCAGCCGGCCCGAGGCCCGGGCCAGGTCGAGGAGCACGGACGGGGTGAAGGAGCCGACCACGATCTGAGTCACCCCGGCACCGTACCGGGTCCTGCACTCGATTGCAGCAGGGACCGTCATGCGGGCGTCCGGCTTGACACATCCCCTCCCAGGCGAGAGGCTGCACTCGATTGCAGTCATCGTTCTCTCGTGGACAAGGAGCGCCGATCGATGGACGACCTCGTGGCCTCCGCCGTCTCCCACTGGGGTCCCCGCTTCACCGTCAACGGGGTCACCGCGGCCGACTTCGCCAGGGTCGCCGGCGGCGTCGAGAGCTGGGACGACTGGTGCGCGGCCTGGGTGGCGGCGGGCAGCGAGCACGAGGCCCTCGGCCGCGACGCCCTCGCCGAGGGACGGTCCCGCTCGGCGGGTGAGCACCTGGCCCAGGCCGCGGTCTACCACCACTTCGCCAAGTTCGTGTTCGTCCAGGACCTCCAGCAGATGCGTGACGCGCACGCCCGCGCCGTGGCCTGCCTCGACGACGCCCTCCCGCACCTCGACCCGCCCGGGCGACGCCTCGAGATCCCGTACGAGGACAGCCGGCTGGTCGGCGTGCTCCGGGTGCCCGCCGGCGTCGACGGTCCGCCGCCGGTCGTGGTGCTGATCCCCGGGCTCGACTCCACCAAGGAGGAGCTGCGCTCGACCGAGCAGACGCTCCTCGACCGTGGCCTGGCCACGCTGGCGATCGACGGCCCGGGCCAGGGCGAGGCGGAGTACGACCTGCCGATCCGGGGCGACTGGGCGCCGGTCGCCGAGACCCTGTGGGAGGCCCTCGCCGGGCTCCCCGAGGTCGACCGCTCCCGCCTCGGCATCTGGGGAGTCAGCCTCGGGGGCTACTACGCGGCCCGGGTCGCGGCCGCGCTCGGCCACCGGGTCTCGGCCTGCGTGGCGCTGGCCGGGCCGTTCAACTTCGGCGAGTGCTGGCCCGGACTCCCCCAGCTCACCCGGGACACCTTCCGGGTCCGCTCGGGCTCGACCAGTGACGAGGACGCGCGGAAGGTCGCCCTGACCCTCGGCCTGGAGTCCGACGGCCGGTGACCTGGTCGCCCCGCTGCTCATCGTCTTCGGCCGCCTGGACCGGCTGATCCCGTGGCAGCACGCCGTCCGGCTCCGCGACGCCGTCGCCGGGCCCGGTGGAGCTGCTGATGCTCGAGGACGGCAACCACGGCTGCGCCAACGTCGCTCCCTGGCACCGCCCCCGCACCGCCGACTGGCTGGCCGCTCGGCTCGCCGCACCCGCTTCACCCACCACGAAGGCAGGCTGAACATGAACGACACCACACCCGGCTCCCTCCGCATCGGCTGGATCGGCGCGGGCCGGATGGGCGCCGCGATGGCGAGCCGTCTGGCCAAGGCCGGCGAGGACGTCACCGTCTGGAACCGCACCCGGGCCAAGGCCGAGCCGCTGGCCGAGGTCGGGTGCACGATCGCCGACACGATCGCCGACCTGCGCGGTCTCGACGTGGTCTTCACGATGGTGTCCACCCAGGCCGACCTCGAGCAGGTGCTCGTCGGTGAGGGCGGGCTGCTCGCCGGGGACCAGGTGCCCGGGGTCGTCGTCGACTGCTCGACGGTGTCGACCGAGTCGTCGGCGGCGATGCGCGAGGCGTGCACCGAGCGCGGTGTGGCCTTCCTGGCCTCGCCCGTCAGCGGCAACGGCAAGGTGGTCCGGGCCGGTGGCCTCAGCCTGGTCGTGTCCGGGCCGGAGGAGACCTACCAGCGGGTCGCCCACCTCCTCGACCACCTGGGCAAGGGTGCGACCTACGTCGGGGAGGGCGACGTCGCCCGGCTGGCGAAGATCTGCCACAACCTGATGCTCGGCGTGGTCACCCAGTGCCTGTCCGAGATCACCGTGCTGGCCGAGAAGGGCGGCATGCCCCGCGCGGCGTTCCTGGAGTTCCTCAACAACTCGGTCATGGGCTCGGTCTTCACCCGCTACAAGTCACCGGCCTTCGTGCAACCTGGACTACACCCCCACCTTCACCCCGATCCTGCTGCGCAAGGACTTCGACCTCGGCTTCGCGGCCGCCCACGAGCTCGACGTCCCGATGCCCGTCGCCGCCGCGACCGCCGCGGCGGTGCAGGCCAGCGTGAGCAGCGGCCGGGTGGAGGAGGACTTCGCGGTGCTCCTGGACCTCCAGGCCCGCAACTCGGGGCTGGAGCTGAAGCCGGAGAACGTCACCGTCGACGACGGGCTGGGCGGATGACGGGCGATCCCCATCCCGGCGCCGGGACACATGGGCGTCGACTACGAGCAGCGGGTCGACTTCGACCGGCTGCGGAACTACCGGATCGCCCGGGCCAAGCAGGCGCTGGAGAGCAGCGAGTGCGGTGCCTTCCTGCTCTTCGACTTCTACAACATCCGCTACACGACCCAGACCTGGATCGGTGGCGCGCTCGGCGACAAGATGATCCGCTACGCGCTGCTGGCCCGGGGCAAGGACCCGGTGCTGTGGGACTTCGGGTCGGCGGTCAAGCACCACAAGATCTACTCGCAGTGGGTGCCGGAGGAGAACTACCGCGCCGGCTTCCTCGGCTTCCGCGGTGCCGTCGCTCCGTCGGTCGGGCTGATGGAGAGCGCGGTCGCCGAGATCAAGTCGCTGCTCGTCGAGGCCGGCGTCGCCGACCTCCCGGTCGGCATGGACATCGTCGAGCCGCCGTTCCTGTTCGAGATGCAGCGCCAGGGCCTGACCGTCGTCGACGCCCAGCAGCTGATGCTCGACGCGCGGTGCATCAAGTCGCGTGACGAGATCATCCTGCTCAACCAGGCGGCGGCGATGGTCGACGGTGTCTACCAGGACATCGTCGAGGCCCTCAAGCCGGGCGTCCGGGAGAACGAGATCGTCGCCCTGGCCAACAAGCGCCTCTACGAGATGGGCTCCGACCAGGTCGAGGCCGTCAACGCGATCTCCGGCGAGCGCTGCAACCCTCACCCGCACAACTTCACCGACCGGCTGATCCGCCCGGGCGACCAGGCCTTCTTCGACATCATCCACTCCTACAACGGCTACCGGACCTGCTACTACCGCACCTTCGCGGTCGGCAGCTCGACCCCCAGCCAGCGCGACGCCTACACCCAGGCCCGGGAGTGGATGGACCGGGGCATCGAGGGCATCAAGGCAGGGGTCGGCACCGACGAGGTCGCCGCCCTGCTGCCCAAGGCCGAGGAGTTCGGGTTCGGCAGCGAGATGGAGGCCTTCGGGCTGCAGTTCGCCCACGGTCTCGGCCTGGGCCTGCACGAGCGCCCGATCATCTCCCGGCTCAACTCGATGAAGGAGCCGGTCGAGCTCGAGGTCGGCATGGTCTTCGCCCTGGAGACCTACTGCCCGGCCTCCGACGGTGTCTCCGCGGCCCGGATCGAGGAGGAGATCGTCATCACCGAGGACGGCCCGAAGGTCCTCACGCTCTTCCCGGCCCAAGAGCTGTTCGTCACCAACCCGTACTGACCCAACCGAAAGGCCCACCATGGGTGACTTCTCGCTCGACCAGATCCCCGACCTGCCGCTCGACCTCTGCATCGGGGGCAAGGTCGTGCCGGCCTCGGACGGCGGACGCTTCGACGTGCTCGACCCCGCCACCGGAGGTGTCATCGCCAGCGTCGCCAACGGCACCGTCGAGGACGCGCAGGCCTGCGTCGAGGCGGCGGACGCCGCCGCCGAGGGATGGGCGGCCACCCCGCCGCGCCAGCGGTCGGAGATCCTGCGCAAGGCCTTCGAGCTGATGACCGAGCGGGCCGACGAGATCGCCCACCTGATCTCCCTGGAGAACGGCAAGGCCCTGCCGGACGCGCGCGGGGAGACGGCGTACGCCGCGGAGTTCTTCCGCTGGTACGCCGAGGAGGCGGTGCGTGCCTCGGGCACGGTGATGACCGCCCCGTCGGGGGCGAACAAGATCGTCGTGCTCCAGCAGCCGGTCGGTATCTGCGTGCTGGTCACCCCCTGGAACTTCCCGGCCGCGATGGCCACCCGCAAGATCGGGCCGGCGCTCGCGGCCGGCTGCACGGTCATCCTCAAGCCGGCCAGCGACACCCCGCTCACCGCGCTGCTGATGGCCAAGATCCTCGAGGACGCCGGCGTGCCCGCGGGCGTGGTCAACGTCCTGCCGGCGCGTCGGTCCGGGGCGGTCGTCTCGGCGATGGTCCACGACCCGCGGGTCCGCAAGCTGTCCTTCACCGGCTCCACCGAGGTGGGCCGGGTGCTCCTGCGCGAGGCCGCCGACCAGGTGGTCAACTGCTCGATGGAGCTCGGCGGCAACGCGCCGTTCCTGGTCTTCGAGGACGCCGACCTGACCGCGGCCGTCGACGGGGCGATGATCGCCAAGATGCGCAACGGCGGCGAGGCCTGCACGGCGGCCAACCGCTTCTACGTGCACACCGACGTGGCCGACGAGTTCAGTGCCCGGCTGTCGGAGCGGATGGCCGCCCTGCGGGTCGGTCCCGGCACCGCCGAGGGCACCGAGGTCGGTCCGCTGGTCAACGAGGAGTCGGCGGCCAAGGTGGCCGAGCTGGTCGAGGGGGCGGTCTCCGACGGGGCCCGGCTCGTGCTGGGCGGCAGCCGGCCGGACCGCGAGGGCTTCTACTACGAGCCGACCGTGCTGCTCGACGTGCCGCGCACCGCGGGCATCCTGCACGAGGAGATCTTCGGCCCGGTGGCCCCGATCGTCACCTTCACCGACGAGGCCGACGCGATCCGGATGGCCAACGACACCGAGTACGGCCTGGTGTCCTACCTCTACACCGCCGACCTGGCCCGGGGCCTGCGGGTCAGCGAGAAGCTGGACTCGGGGATGGTCGGCCTGAACCGCGGCATCGTCTCCGACCCCGCGGCCCCCTTCGGGGGCACCAAGCAGTCCGGCGTCGGCCGCGAGGGCGGCCACGAGGGGATGCTGGACTACCTGGAGTCCAAGTACGTCGCCGTCAGCTGGTGAGGTGCTGACGGCGACGGGCTCGCCCGCTGACCCCTCTCAGCGGGCGACCCCGGGCGCCAGCCCGGCGGTCGTGTCGATGCCCTCGACGTCGTACTCCTGGTGGCCGACGCCCAGCAGCCGGATCCAGGACTGCTGGCCGAAGGTGAGGGCCACGAAGCAGCCGAGCTCCACGAGCTCGGGCTCGGTGAAGTGCGTGTGCAGCCGGCCCCACAGGCCGTCGAGGTCCTGCTCGCCCCAGGCGATGGCCTGGGCGTAGGCCAGCGCCGCCTTCTGGCGGTCGTCGTAGTTCTCCGATGCCTCGAAGTTGAGCAGCTCGTCGTCGGCGTACTCGGGCAGCCCGGCGGTGGAGGAGCGCTGGTTGCCGCAGAACTGGCAGTTCGTCGTCCGGGTGATGTAGAGCCGGGCCAGCTCCTTGACGGCGTGGTCCAGGACCCCCTGGCGGAAGGTCGCGTCCCAGTACTCGGTGAAGGTCTTGAAGACCTCGGGGCAGTGGGCGCGCACCGCCGAGCTCTCCGGTCGCGGTGTGCCGTGCCGGGCGCTGCGCTCCATCTCGGCGCGCATCCGCTCGTCCATCTGGTCCATGGGCACGTAGCTGATCCTGGGCATGCTGGTCTCCTCGGTTTAGTCGGCGGCCTCGATGGCCCGGACGATGGCGGCGGCGTCGAGGGGCAGGTCGCGCACCCGGACGCCGAGGGCACGGTGGACGGCGTTGGCGATCGCGGCCCCGGTCGGTCCCTGGGCGGCCTCGCCGGCGCCGACCGAGGGTGCGTCGCCCTCGACGAGGTGGACGTCGACGGGCGGAGCCTCGGGGAAGGTCAGGACCGGGTACGTCTCCCAGTCCACGCTGGTGATCCGGCGTCGGTCGAAGCGCACGCGCTCCTTGGTGGTCCAGCTCGTGGCCTGGGTCGCGCCGCCCTCGAGCTGGTTGCGGGCACCGTCGGGGTTCACGACCGTGCCGAGGTCGGCGACCACGGTCAGCCGGCGGACCCGCACGTCGGACTCGACCTCGACCTCTGCCACGACGGCGCACCAGGCGCCCTTGTCCTTGTAGCGCGCGAACCCCAGCCCACGACCCACGTCGTCGGGCAGGGGGTCGTGCCAGCCGGCCAGCCGCGCGGCGGTCTCGACCACGTGCCTGGCCCGGGGGTCGGTGAGGTGCGCCAGCCGGAACTCCACCGGGTCGGTGCCGGCAACCTCGGCCAGCTCGTCCATGAAGCTCTCGATCGCGAAGACGTTCAGGTAGGCGCCCAGGGCCCGCATCGCCGAGGACCGCAGCGGGGTGTCGGTCTTGCGGTGCCCGGTGATCCGGCGCGGGCCGACCTCGTAGAGCGGGACCGCGTTGCGGGTCGTCCCCCCACCGGCGACCGGCGGCGGGTCGGCAGGCGGCGGCAGCGGCGAGGCGGCAGCGAGGTACGCCCCGGCCAGCAGACCGGGTTGCCCACGGAAGCCGGGCCGCGAGCTGTGCCCCTGGCCCCACACGTCGTAGGACCACCCGGAGATCCGGCCGCCCTCCAGCCCGGCCGAGACCGTCGCGGTCATCGCCGGCGACAGCGGACCCCAGGCCAGCTCGTCGGGCCGGCTCCAGCGCGCCAGCACCGGGTGGCCCGGCACCGCACGGGCCAGCAGCACCGCGTCGTACGCCGCGTCGTCGGCCGCGTTGTGGCCGTAGCAGCCGGCGTTCTCCGCGTGCTGCACGACGACGGTGGCCGGGTCGAGGTCGAGGGAGGCGGCCAACGCGTCCCGCAGGGCGTGGATCCCCTGGCTGTGGCTCCACACGTGCAACCCGTCCGGGTGCCAGGTGGCAAGACCGACGCTCGGTGCGATCGAGGCGTGCACGAGGAACGGCTTGGAGTACGACGCGGTCAGCGTCGCGGGCGGCACGTCCCCGTCGTCGACGACCTCGACCTGCTCGTGCGTGCCCGTCCGGAGCCAGGCCGGCAGGTCGTCCTCGTCGGGGAGCGAGTCGCGCTCCTCCCAGCGGGCGTCACGGCTCAGCGCGTCCAGAGCCCGGTCCACGTCGGCCTCCCGCTCGCCGACCACCCCGAGGAAGGACCCGTCACGGACGAGCTGCACCCCGGGCGCCTTCCAGTCCTCGTCGAGCGTGGACAGCCGGGCGCCGGGCGACGGCGGGCGCAGCACCCGCCCGTGCAGGAGTCCCTCGGGACGCAGGTCGGCGAGGTAGCTCGGTCGGCCCAGCACCTTGCCGGGCAGGTCGAGCCGGGCCTGGCTGCGGCCGACCGAGACCATGTCGGTCGGCCCCGCGAGCTCGGCGGTGGTCAGGTCCAGGTCGGGGTCGAGCGCGCCGATCCGGCCGACGTACGCCGCCTCCGGCTCGGTCGGTCCGGCCAGGGCCCGGACCACCGCCCCCACGTGGCGCAGCGCAGGTCCGGACTGGAGCACCGACAGGCTCCCGGCGGTCAGCCCCTGGTCCGGGCCGAGCGCGGTGTGGGCCGCGACCATCCGGACCCGGGCCAGGGGAAGGTCGAGCGCGTCGGCGGCGACCTGGGCCAGGGCGGTGAGGATGCCCTGGCCGAACTCGACCTTCCCGACGTGGACCTCGACGTGGTCGTCGCTCACGCCGACCCACGTCCCGAGCCGGGGGTTGGCCGCGACGTGCGCGGGGACCTCGCTCATCGGGCCGCCCCGCGGGCGGCGAGGACGGCGGCGATGATCCGCCGCTGCGCCCCGCAGCGGCACAGGTTGCGCTCCAGGGCCTCGGCCACGCGGTCGGCGTCGGCGTCCGGCTCCTCGTCGAGCAGGGCGGCAGCGCGGACGACGATCCCGGAGACGCAGAAACCGCACTGCGCGGCCTGGTGGTCCAGGATCGCCTGCTGCACCGGGTGGGGTTCGCCGTCGTGGGACAGCCCCTCGACCGTCGTGACCGACTCGGCCTCGACCTGCCACACCGGCGTCTGGCAGGCCGGCATCACGGTGCCGCCGACGTTGACGAAGCAGGCCCCGCACAACCCCTGGCCGCAGCCGAAGCGCGAGCCGACCAGCCCGAGCTCGTCGCGCAGGGCGGTGAGCAGGGGCGTGTCGGCGGCGCTGGTGAGGGTCACCGGGGTGCCGTTCACGGTCAGGTCAGTCACGAGCAGCGCGCTCCCGGTCCCAGGCCTTGCCGCCGGGGGCGGAGACCAGCTCGAACTGCATGCCCCACGGGCTCAGGAAGTAGATCCAGCGGTTGCCCTCAGCCGGCCCCTTGCTGGCCGTCGGCCCGGCCAGGACGTCCACGCCGGCGCCCTCCAGGTGGGCGATCGCCGCGTCGAGGTCGTCCACGTACAGCGCGACGTGGTGCCCGCCGATGTCGCTGTTGCGCGGCATGGCGTCGCGCTGGTCGGGGGAGCGGTAGCAGAAGACCTCGAAGACCGCCTGCTCCCCGCAGCGGAACCACCGGTTCTCGACCATCTCCGCGCGGGGGTGGACGTTGAGGTGGGTCTGCATCCAGTCGTCGCCCTCCTCGCGGCGGAACGGACCCAGGGAGTACAGGTACTCGCACCCCAGGACGTCGACGAGGAACCGTTGGGCCTCGTCGAGGTCGGGAACGGTGAAGCCGATGTGGTCTACGCGGCGCAACCCGGGCAACGACACGGGACTCCCCTTCCGGGACGGGTCAGCAGGTGGGTCGAGGGCCGGCGGGTGCTCATCCCGCCCCCATCACGTCGAGGGGGTCGAGGCCGAGCGAGGTCAGGACCGTACGCGCCGCGTTGCGGCCCGGGCGCGCGGAGACCGAGCCCCCGGGGTGGACGGTGGCCCCGGTCAGGAACAGCCGCGGCACGTCGGTGTCGTAGCGCAGCCACCCCGGGATCACCGCCCCGTCGACGAGGAACTCCCCGCCGTGGCAGGAGCCGCCGAGGTTCTGCGGGTTGTGCGCCGCGACGTCGAGCGGTGACTCGGTCCGCAGCGCGATGATGTCGTCGTGGCCCAGCCCGGTCGCGCGCTGCCGGACCAGGTCGACGAGGCGGGCGCCGTACTCGTCCTTCTCGTCGGCCCACGAGCGGCCGCCGGACAGCTCGTACGGCGCGATGGTGAGGATCTTGAAGGTGCCCCCGCCCGCGGCGGGCCGTCGGGACGGGTCGACCGCGGTCTGGTTGACCACCAGCAGCCACGGGTCCTCGGCCTCGGTCTCGCCGGCGGCGAACCGGTCGAGGTGGCGGGCGATGCCGTCCGCGGTGCCGAACCCGGCGGCCGCGCTCGCGCCCGCCGGACCCGAAGCCCAGGTCGCCGCGCAGCGCGGCGTGCACGGCCAGCACGCTGAGCCCCGGGCGCCAGGTCTCCGCGGGCCTCGACCAGGTCGGGGGTCGGGTCGCTGCCCTCCAGCATCCCGGCGACCTTGGCCAGGTGGCCGCCGGCCACCAGGGCGCGACCGACCCGGACCTCCTGGCCGCCGGCGGTGCGCACGGTCCGGACGCCGTCGCCGTCGGTGCCGATCGCGGTCACCGGGCTGGAGCAGGCGACCTGGCCGCCGTGGTCCTCGATCAGGCGGACCAGCGCGTCGGGCAGCGCCTGGCTAGCCGCCGAGCGGGGTGGACCAGCCGAAGTCGAGACGCCCCGAGGCCAGCGAGGACGGCAGGAAGCCGGTGCCCGGCGCGCCGCGGGTCCTGGATGGTGGCCATCGCCAGCCAGAGCAGGAAGGAGCGCACGACCGGGTGGGAGAACCGCTGGTGGACGACGTCCCACGCGCTCTGCCGCCGCAGCTCGAGGTAGCGCCGGGTGACGTCGTCGTCGGGCTGCGGGAGGTGCGAGCTCCAGCGGCCGTGGGCGGCCGCGAGACCGCCCTTCCACTCGCCGATCAGCTGCTCGAAGGCGCGGGCGTCCGGTGCCGACCACCGGGCGATCTCCTCCGCGGTGCCCTGCAGGTCGCGGTGCATCACCAGGACGTCGCCGTCGGCCTGGGGCAGGACCACAGCCGGGTCGGTGGCCAGGTAGGTCAGCCCGTAGTCGGCGACCAGCCCCAGCTCGTCGTCACGGATCAGCGGGTTGTTCTGGATCAGCACGTGCGCGCTGCTGCACGAGTCGTGGGCGAAGCCGGGGACGGTCAGCTCCTCGGTGCGGGTGTTGCCGCCGGGCGTCGCGCCGGCCTCGAGCACCAGCACCCCCAGGCCCGCGCGGGCCAGGTAGGCGGCGCAGACCAGCGAGTTGTGCCCGGCGCCGATCACCACCACGTCCGCGGCGGGGGGCAGGGCCGGTGGCTGGTCCGCTGGCTGGGCTGGGGGGCTCGCCGTGCTCATGGGTCCAGGCTGACACGGGCTGCAACCGTTTGCAACAGATCCACCCCGTACCGGGCTGCCCCCGGGTCACGGATCGGTGTCGGACGGGTCGGATCTGCGCCCAGGTGCTTGACAGGTGTGACGCCGTTCACGAGACTGCAGAAGCCGCAATCGATTGCGGCACCAATGGTGGAAAGCACCGAGGAGGAAGCATGTCCGCAGTTTCGCTTCGCCAGGGCTGGATGGCCGTGGCATTGACCGGTGTGCTCGCACTCGGTGTGGCCGGGTGTGGTGGTGACAGTGGGTCCGACGGTGGCTCGGGCGGTGGCTCGGGTGGTGGTTCCGACTCGCCCCTGCGGATCGGGACGTCCCTGCCCCTGACCGGTGACTTCTCCCAGCCCGGCCAGGCTGCCGACGAGGGCTACAAGGTGTGGTCGACGATGGTCAACGACGCCGGCGGCATCCTCGGCCGCGACGTCGAGATGGTCGTCAAGGACGACGCCTCGAACCAGAACACCATCGTCGCCGACTACAACGCCCTGATCAGCCAGGACAAGGTCGACCTGCTCCTGGGCACCTTCTCCTCCCTGCTGAACCTGCCCGCCTCCGCGGTGGCGGAGAAGAACCAGATGCTCTACGTGGAGCCGGCCGGTGGGTCGCCGGAGATGTTCAGCCGGGGCTTCAAGTACCTGTTCTTCACCCAGCAGGCCACGGCCGACAAGCAGGGCAAGCTGTTCGGCGAGTACCTCGCCGGTCTCCCCGAGGCCGAGCGCCCGAAGACCGCGGCGTACCCCACGATCGACGACCCGTTCGCCGCGCCCAACGTCCAAGGCATCAAGACCATCCTCGAGGCGGCCGGCATCAAGACGGTCTACGAGGAGACCTACGCGATCGACACCAAGAACTTCGACACCATCGTGACCTCGATGAAGGCCGCCAACCCTGACGTCGTCGTGCACGGCGCGATCTTCGAGGACGGCGTCGGCCTGGTCCGCGCCATGCTCAAGGCCGACTTCACGCCGACCTGGCTCTACGAGACCACCGCCCCCTCGCTGGGCCAGCAGTACGCGGACGCGATCGGCGTGGAGAACACCGAGGGCGTCATGTTCGCGATCAGCCACGCCCCGTCCGCCGACACCCCGGGCAACGCCGAGTTCGTGGCGAAGTACAAGGAGATGTACGACGGCGCCGAGCCGCCCGAGGACGCCGCCGACGCGTACGCCGCCGGCCAGGTGCTCCAGGCCGCGGCCGAGGGCGTCGGCAGCATCGACGACCAGGAGGCGATGGCGGAGTGGCTGCGCGACAACACGGTCCCGACCATCCTGGGCGACCTGGAGTGGAACGACGACGGCTCCCCGAACGGCGACTTCCTGATCGGCCAGTGGCAGGACGGCGAGGTCGCAGTTCGTGCTCCCCGAGGAGTTCGCCACGACCGACACGCTGGTCCAGGGCTGGAAGCCGGGAGGCGCCAGCTGATGACGGAGTTGCTCCAGACCCTCATCCTCGGCGCTGCTGCTGGGCGGTGTCTACGCCCTTGCCGCCAGCGGGTCTGACCCTGATCTTCGGGGTCATGCGGGTGATCAACATCGCCCACGGTGCCTTCCTGATCCTGGGAGCCTTCCTGACCTACTGGCTCTGGGACTCGTTCGGCATCGACCCGCTGTCGCCATCGTGCATCACGACTCCGATCGTGTTCGCGCTGGGCTGGGTCACCTACAAGGTGGTCGTGTCCCCGATCCGGACGGCGCCGATGTCGTCGACCGTGCTGCTGACCTTCGGGCTGGCGCTGGTGATCGAGGGCGCGATGGGTGAGATCTGGGGCAACAACTCCACCGCGATCCGGCCGTCGTACGCCGACGAGTCGTTCACCCTCGGCGCAGCTCTTCCTGCCCAAGGCCCAGCTGTACGGCGGCCTGATCGCGGTCGTGGTGCTGGTCGCCCTGTGGGTGATCCTCACCAAGACCTGGCTCGGCCGCGCGATCCGGGCGGCTGCGACCAACCCGCCGTCGGCCGAGCTGGTCGGGATCAGGGTGGCCTCGGTGGCCGCGCTGGTCTTCGCCCTCGGGATCGCGGCCGCGGGCGCCGGTGGCGCCATCACCGGGGTGCTCTACCCGTTCACCCCGGGCTCGCACTACCAGTGGATCGCGAGGCTGCTGGCGATCGTCGTCCTCGGCGGGCTGGGCAGCCTGAACGGCGCCGTCATCGGCGCCCTGCTCTTCGGCCTGGCCGAGACCATGACCGCGGCGTACTGGTCGCCCTCCTGGGCGACCGCCGTGCCGTACGCCATCGTGTTCGCGGTGCTGCTGATCCGGCCCCAGGGCCTGCTCGGCACCCGCCTCCGAGAGGATGCAGTGGCCACCGCATGACCACTCCGACGACCGACACCGCCGCGACCGGCGACAGCACCGACCCGGACACCACCGGTGGCGGCAGCCGCTGGCTGCAGCCGCTCTGGATCGGCCGGGCCGTCGCCCTCGTGGCCGGGGTGCTGCTGCTGGTCTACCCGGTGATCAGCGACAACATCTACTACCAGAACATGATCATCCTCTCGCTGGTCTTCGCCGTCGGCGCCAGCGGGTTGAACATCATCTCCGGCTTCGCCGGCTACGTCTCGCTCGGCCAGGGAGCCTTCATCGGCCTGGGCGGCTACACCATCGGCGTGCTCGCCGTGAAGCTCCCCGACACCAACCCCTGGCTGTGGCTCCCGGTCGCCGGCCTGGTGGCTGCCGCGGTCGCGCTGATCCTCGGTGCCGTCTCGCTGCGCTCGAGCGGTCCGTCCTTCGTGATCATCACGGTGGCGTTCCTCTTCCTCGTCCAGGTGATCGCGGTCAACTGGGTCTCGCTCACCAACGGCACGGCGGGACTGACGCTGCCGCTGCCGACCTGGGACCGCGACATCATCAACTGGCCGTTCTACTACGCGCTCGTGGTGATCCTGGCCCTCCAGCTGCTGATGACCTGGTGGATCCGGCGCACGAAGCTCGGGATGGGCCTGATCGCCATCCGCGAGGACGAGACCAAGGCCTCGACCATCGGGATCAACCTGCCCGTGGAGAAGGTCATCGCCTTCATGGCCAGCGCCCTGTTCGTCGGCATGGCCGGTGCCGCGTACGGCTACTACCTGACCTTCATCGACCCCCGGGGCATGTTCAGCATCATCATCAGCGTCCAGCTGGTGCTCTCGATGCTGATCGGCGGCAAGTCGACGCTGTGGGGCCCGGTCCTCGGCGCCTTCCTGATCGAGTTCCTCAACGAGACCGCCAACAACGACTTCGGCGGCGGCAACACCCGGCTCTTCCTCTTCGGCGGCCTGCTCATGCTCGTGGTGATCTTCCTGCCCAAGGGCATCCTGCCCGCGGTCGAGTCACTGCTGAGCTGGCGGCGTACGCGTGGCAAGGCCGGGCTCGTCGGAGCCCGGATCGGCACCGGCGGCAGCCTGGCCTCGATCACCGACCGCGTGCACCTGGTCGACCGCAGCGAGATCCCCGACCGGGCGATGCTCGAGGTCAAGGGGCTCAGCCGTGCCTTCGGCGGGCTCAAGGCCGTCGACGAGGCGTCCTTCGTCGTGCCGGAAGGCTCCATCACCGGACTGATCGGCCCGAACGGCTCGGGCAAGACCACGACTTCAACCTGATCGACGACACGATCCGCGCCGACTCCGGCGAGATCTGGCTCGACGGGACGCGCATCGACGCCATGCCGTCGTGGGAGCGCGCGCACCGGGGTCTGGGCCGGACCTTCCAGATCACCCGGCTGTTCCGCGAGATGACCGTGCTCGAGAACGTCGTCGCGGTGCAGCGGGAGTTCTCCGCTGCGCCAGCTCGGCCGGATCGCGGTCAGCGGGTCCGAGGCGAAGGCGGCCGAGGAGCTGCTGGAGTTCGTCGGCATGCGTGCCTTCCGGGACCAGAAGGCGCACGCGCTCTCCTACGGCCAGCAGAAGCTGGTCGAGCTGGCCCAGATCCTGATGCTCGACCCCAAGCTGATCCTGCTCGACGAGCCGGCCGGGGGCATCAACCCGGTCCTCATCGAGCGGATGGGCGAGATGATCCGCGAGCTGAACTCCTACGGGAAGACGTTCCTGATCGTCGAGCACAACATGCCCTTCGTGCTCGGCCTCTGCGACCCGGTCCACGTGCTGGCCCGGGGCCGCACGATGGCGACCGGCACCCCGGACGCAGATCCAGCGCGACCCGGCCGTCATCGACGCCTACCTCGGCGACGACTTCGCGATCGACGAGAAGGTGCAGGCATGACCACGCCCCCCAGTGACCAGCCGATGCTGCGGATGCAGGGCGTCGTCGCCGGCTACGGCGGCGGCGACGTGCTCCAGGGGGTCGACATCAGCGTTCCGGCCGGTTCGGTCGCCTGCATCGTCGGGCCCAACGGCGCCGGCAAGTCGACGGTCCTGAAGACGGTCAGCGGGCTGCTCACGCCGCGGCTGGGCGAGGTGCACCTCCAGGGCGACCGGATCGACAAGCTGTCCGCCGCCGAGATCCTCGAGCGCGGGATCTCCCAGGTGCCGCAGTCCAACGCGCTGTTCCCCAGCATGACCGTGCGCGAGAACGTCCTGCTCGGCGCCTACATCATCCGCCGCAAGAAGGCGCTGGTGAAGGAGCGCTACGACGCAGGTGGCCGAGCTGTTCCCGATCGTCGCCGAGCGCGCCCACGACAACGCCGGCAACCTCTCGGGCGGGCAGCGCCGGATGGTGGAGTTCGCCCGCTCCCTGATGCTCGACCCGGTCCTGCTGCTGCTCGACGAGCCGTCGCTGGGGCTGGACCCCAAGGCGCTGCAGGTGCTCTACGACTCGGTGATGGTGCTGCGCGACAGCGGCAAGACGATCCTGATCGTCGAGCAGAACGTCCGCTTCGGCATGAAGATGGCCACCGACGGCATCGTCATGGAGTCCGGCAAGGTGTCACCCAGCGTGACGCCGCGCTCGATCCTGGCCGACCCGCACATCGCCCAGATGTACTTCGGCGGGACGGCCTCGGCGCCGGACGACGCCGCCACCCCGGACGAGCCCGCCCGGCAGACCTCCGCCTGACCGATGGTGTCCGGAGAGCTGTTCACCGAGGAGCTGGCGGGGTCCGACAGCCCGGCGCGCTACCTGCTGGCCGAGACCCTGGACGGGCTGTACACGCCGTACGCGCTGCGGCTGCCGCCGGGGCCCGGACCCCACCCGTTCGTCTACGTCGCCTACGGCAACGGAGGGGGCGGCCTGGACTGGCTGCGTGACCGGGTGCACCGCTTCCGGCACGTCACCGACGTGCTCCTCGAGGCCGGCTACGCCTGCGCCTGGGCGCGCTACCGCACCGAGGTCGAGCTCGGCTACCAGGCCGGCGGTCGGCTGCGCGTCGAGGGTCGCCAGGGCATGGAGCTGATGAACCGCGCGCCGCTGGAGTACGAGGACGAGGTCGCCGTGCTCCGGCACGTCGCCACCCACCCCGCAGGTCGACACCGAGCCGGCTCTTCCACCTCGGCGTCAGCCACGCCGGAGAGATGCTGTTCAAGCTGCTCTCGCACTACGACGGGCTGCTCCGGGCCGGGGTGGCCGTCGAGCCCGCCTCGCACGAGCTGCTCACCCTGAGCCTCGACGGTGAGCCGACGGTGGAGAACGTCGGCGGGCTGCGCAACATCGAGAGCCTGCAGATCCGCAGCGTCGAGCACGCCCGGGCCCGGATCACCGACCCCGACGAGGTCTCGGCGCGGCTCGACGGCGTGGACATCCCGGTGCTCGTCCTCGGTCGGGACCAGGACGAGCTGCAGGGGATCTTCCGGCTCACCTACGAGCTGCTGGCGCAGAAGCGGGGCGACGTCGAGTGGCGGACCTGGGACCACCCCGTCCACGGCTACGTCTACCCCGAGTCCGACGAGCACGGCGTGCCCGAGGTCGACGACGTCCAGCGTGAGGCGCTCGCGGTGGTCGTGGACTTCCTCGACCGCCACCGGGTAGCCGGGGCACTCAGCCGGCGGCGGTCCCGTCCAGCGCGTGCAGGAGGCGGGTGGTGTCGCGGGCGTAGTCGTTGTAGGCGACGCCGCTGGCTTCGACGAGCGCCAGGAACCGGCTCTCGAGCAGCTCGCGGCACTCCTCGACCAGCGCCTCGCCGTGCGGGGTGAGGCTGAGTCGCCGCCGGTTGCCCCCGGCCGCGTCGGGAGGGGAGTCGAGCAGGCCGGCCGCGGTCAGGAGGCCGGTCATCCGGCTGACCGACGGCTCCGAGACCCCCAGGGCGTCGGCAAGGCTCCGTTGCGTGGCGGCGCCGAGCCGTCCCACGGTGAGCAGGGCCAGGAACCGGCGGTAGGACAGCCCGTGCTCGGCGTGGAGGATGCGGTCGGCGGACCGGTCGAGCCGGGCGGTGAGGGTGTGGAGGTCGAAGCTGAGAGCGTCTGGCACCTCAAGACCTTAACATGCTAACTTAGAACTCGAAGGTACCCGGGGAGCTGGCTCCCGCCATCGTCGACAGGCCCACGTGGAGGTGAACCGCATGGTCCACACGCTCCTGCTCGCCGCCCACGTCGCCGCTGGGACGGCAGGCCTGCTGATCGGTCCGGTGGCGATGCGTCAGGACACCCGGCGCCTCCGGTCCGGGGATCGCGGGACCGGGCGTTCCGCCGCTGCGTACCGGGCCCTGGTCCTGGTCGTCTGCGTGACGGCGTCCGCGCTGGTGGTCGAGAACCGACCCGAGCTGTGGTGGCTGGTGCCGGTCTCGGCCCTCACCGTCCTCCTCGCCGTGCTGGCGAGGGTGTCGGCCGAGCGGCGGTTCGCCGGCTGGACCCACGCCTACGCCCACGGTCAAGGCGGCTCCTACGTCGCCCTGGTCACCGCTCTGGTCGTGGTGGCGCTCACCGTCGACGGACCGGTGACCGGGACGGCGCAGCTCGTGCCCTGGCTCGCGCCCACCGTGCTCGGCACCGTCCTGATCGAGCGGTGGCGACGGCACCTGGACCGGGCGTCCCTCTCCGGCACCCCCGTCACGGCCCCGAGCGGTGTCGCCGGAAGCGGGGTGGGTCCCGGTGGCTCCCGGTGATCCCGACCTGCGGGCGAGCGACGTCGAGCGCGAACGGGCGGCCGACGAGCTCGGCGAGCACCTGGCCCTCGGCCGCATCTCGGCGGACGAGCTCGAGACCCGGCTCGACGCCGTCTACGCCGCCCGGACCCGGGGAGCACTGGACGAGGTGCTCCGGGACCTGCCCGTACCTGTCCACGTACCTGTCCATGCCGCGTCGCAGCCGAGCCCTCCGTCCCCCTGTGGCTGGGCCTCGTGGGCGCTGACCGGGGTGGTCTGCCTGCTGGTGTGGCTCTGCACCTCGGTCGCTCACGGGGAGGCGGCCGGCTTCTGGCCGGTCTGGGTGATCGGGCCCTGGGGACTCGTCGTGCTTGCGCGTGCCCTGCCGCGGGCTCGCCGAGGAGAACCGTCGTGACTACGTGGTGTCGCGCACCCGGTTGCCCCAGAGGACGCTCACGGCGAGCAACCCGAGAAAGGCGACCCACTGAACGACATGGTTGACAAGAAGTGCGGTTGCGGTGTGCGCCGTCAGGACGACCCAGCCGCGCCCGACCGACTCCAGGAGGTAGGTGACTCCCCACACCGAGCTCAGCTGCAGCCGGAACGACCGGGCGGTGGGGTAGTCGTCGAAGTCGGTGTCGAGCTCGCGCCCGGCACGGGTGTGGCCGCCGTCAGGCTGCCCCGAAGAGCGCTGTCGCCACGACCTCCGCCATGAGGATCACCCGAGGGTCCTCGCTGCCGCGCGGCGGCTCAGCTCGGAGGCCGGCTGGGACCGGTTCCGCGAGGCAGACCCGCACCAAGGTCCTGGCCCTGCACGACCCGACGCTGATGTTAGCGTCCACAGCATGGAGCAGACCGCGTCCGACCGCCTCTTCGACACCCTTCCGGACGGCTCCGCGGCACGCCTGCTGACCCTGGGGTCGGCCCCCGGTCCGGTGGTCGAGATCCTCACGCTCGGCGCGACGGTGCACCGGCTGGAGGTGGCCGGCGCCGACGGTGGGCGACGCAACGTCGTGCTCGGCCACGCGACGGTCGCCGAGCGCCTGGCCAGCGGCGACTACCTCGGCGGCACGATCGGACGGTACGCCAACCGGATCGCCGACGGCCGGTTCGTGCTCGACGGTCGGGAGATCGTGGTCGGCGCCCACGACCGCGGGAACAGCCTGCACGGCGGACCGGACGGCTTCGACCGACGGCTGTGGGACGTGGTGTCGCACGGACTGGACGAGGTGACTCTGCGCCTGGACAGCCCCGACGGCGACCAGGGCTTCCCGGGAGCCGTCGAGGTGCTCGTGCGGTACGAGCTGACCGGCGAGGTCCTGAGGTGCGAGATGCTGGCGACGACCGACGCGCCCACGGTCCTGAACCTGACGAACCACGCCTACTTCAACCTCGACGGCGAGGGTGAGGGGACGGTGGACGACCACCTGCTGACCGTCGTCGCCGACGAGTTCACCCCGGTGGACCCCCGTGGCATCCCGCTGGGCGGGCACGCGCCGGTGGCCGGGACACCGCTGGACCTCCGGACCCCCACCAGGATCGGGACCGTGGTCCGGGCCGAGCACGCCCAGGTGGTCGACATGCACGGCATCGACCACAACTACGTCGTCCGCGGGGACGGCGTGCGCACGCACGCCGTGCTCGAGTCGCCCCGCTCCGGCCTCCGGCTCGAGCTCCGTTCCGACCAGCCGGGTCTGCAGGTCTACACCGGCAACGCCCTGGACGGCACCCGCCGCTCGACGCGCCGCGGGCGCTACCGCCAGGGCGACGGGATCGCCCTGGAGCCGCAGCTCTTCCCCGACTCGCCCCACCACCCCGAGTGGCCGACCCCGGTCGTCCGTCCCGGGGACACCTACCGGTCGGTCCTCGAGTGGGTTCTCGCCGCGACGTAGGCCCGTCCTGGAGGTGAGCGCTCACTTGTGGGCGGAGACTGATCAGGCGGTCATCTCGATGCCGGGATCGGCAGTGATCGTGCCCTGGGCGTCGGTCTCGGCCCACACGTTTCAGCGCGAGCTGCGCTGGGACGCGGCGTACCACCGGCTGGCCGAACGCCTCGTCCGAGCGGAGCTCAGCGGCTGCGGATGGTCTCGCGGGTCTCCTTGCCCTCGCGCCGCTCGAACGTGCTGGTCAGCAGTGAGCGCAGCTTGTCCGTCGCTCCGTGCACCGCCTCGTCCGGGGTCGGTGCGTGGTGGGTGACCACCACGGGGTCCATGCCCGCCGGGCGGGCCTCGATCCGGCAACGGACGTCGTCCCCGGTGGGACGGCCTGCGCTCTCGTCGGCCAGGTGGACCTCGACCCGGGTCAGCCGGTCCTCGAACCTGGCCAGGGCGTCGGCCACGTCGGCCTCGGTCCGCTCGGTGAAGCCCTCGTTGCCGTCGACGTTGTGGTCGGTGTTGATCTGAACCTTCATGCGGTGACTCCTGACTGACTCGCGGACGAGTGCTGGGAAGGGATGGGGTGGAGGGAGGGATCGACCTGGGTGAGCCGTTCGTGGCGACGTCCGCTGACCGAGGTCGGGGTGATCCGCACGTGCAGGGACTGCAGTCCCTCCGGCTCTCGCCACGACGCCGGTCGGGCACCGGTCTCGGGAAGGTCGAGGGGATCGACGTACCCGGCCCGACCTCGCACCAGCACGCTCCAGCCCGCCCCGGTGCTCTCGTCGATCTGGTCGACCTCGAAGGCGACCTGGCTGCCCTGCATGTGCCGCCCGAGCTTGCCGTACGGAGAGGTACGGAAGAGCAGCGTGCCGCGGTCCACGACGTAGTTGACGGGAAGGACCACCGGCCCGTCGTCGTCGTAGGCCACGCGGCCGAGCCGTACGGAGCCGAGCAGGTCCAGGCACTCCGTCGGCGTGAGGTCGCGGAACTGCGACGTCACCGAGACCGGGGTGACGGAGGACGTCACGTCCTCACCTCGGACAGTCGGCAGTTCTGCTCGTTGTAGTGGCACGCCAGGCACAACGATGCCATCGGGAAGGCGTCGAGACGACTCTCGGGAAGGGGCTGGGCACACTCGACGCACCGGCCGTACCGGCCCTCGTCCATGCGTGCCAGGGCCGCATCGATCTCGCGCAGCACCGCCCCGGCGGCCATCCGCAGGGACCCCTGCACGCTCGTGTGACGACCCCAGGAGGGCTCCGCAGCCAGGGCGGCGAGCTGCTCGACGCGGAAGCGGCGCTTCTCGTGCAGCTGGTGCCAGCGCGCGACGTGGCGCTCGTCCAGCGGGGCCAGCTCGTGGGGAGAGGTGGTGGACATGGGGCTGGTTCCTCCTGCTCGTCGGCGGCTGCCGGTCGTCTCAAGCCTCTGTCACCCGGCCGTCGGGCCACAGGGTCCCGCCCGGCCGACCTGGGTGGGCCTTCGTTGCCGACCACCGGCAAGGTCGCCCGCCGTCCCGGGGCGGGACGTCGGGCGGCCCGGTCGGGCACACTGAGGGGCATGAACCGCGTCCGGAAGCCCCCACCTGCGGCGGACGGAGCCGGTTCCACCGTCGTGCAGGTGTTCGAGGAGATGTCGAACCGGATCACCCGGAGTGGGAACCGGCTGGACGCCGCGGACCTGGACAGCATCCGCTCGGCCGGTCACGACGCGGCCGAGCAGGGCCTGTCGGCGCGGACCGTGGTCGACCTCTACCTCGCGTCCGCGGCGCGGGCCTGGAGCACGCTGCCCCCCACGTCGCACCGGGACGCCCGGGCCGCGGCCCAGACCCTGCTCGACGGGATGCGTACGGCGGTGCCGGTCCTGGTCGAGGGTCACCAGACGGCGGGGCAGCAGCTGGTCCGTCAGGAGGAGACCGCGCGTCGCGAGCTCGTCGACGACCTCCTGCGGGGGGACGCCGACGCCGCCGGTCTGGTGCAGCGCGCCGAGCCCTTCGGCATCGACCTGACCGCCGCGCACCAGGTGCTGCTCGCCGCGCCCCGCAACGATGCTCTGGTCGAGGACCACGACGAGACCCTTCTCGAGCGTCAGGTGATCGCCAGGTACGGCGACCGCGACGTCCTGGTCACCACCAAGGGGGGTTACCTGGTGGCCCTGGTCCCGGCGGGGACCCTCGCGCCCGACGTCGACGAGCCGGCCCGGCTCCTGCTCGCCGCGCTCGACGGGGCCTCCTCGGCGCGGCCGTGGCGGGTCGCGGTGGGACGGCCGTACCCGGGTGCCTACGGGGTGGCGCGCTCCTACGAGCAGGCCCGGGAGGGGATCGTCCTCGTCGAGCGGCTGCATCCCGACCGGGGCATGGTCCCCACCCGGGACCTGCTGATCTACCGCGTGCTGGGGCGCGACCGGGCCGCCCTGGCCGACCTCGTCGAGACCGTGCTCACCCCCCTGACCCAGGCGCGGGGAGGGGCGGGGCCGCTGGTCGACACCCTGGAGGCCTACTTCGACGCAGGGGAGGTGACCACCGAGGCGGCTCGTCGGCTGCACCTGTCGGTCCGGACGGTCACCTACCGGCTGGCGAGGGTCGCGGCCCTGACCGGCTACGACGCGACGGTCCCCGCCCAACGGCTGACTCTCCAGGCCGCGGTGGTCGGTGCGCGCATGCTGCCGTGGACCCGCGAGGCGTGACGACGCGGGGTCCGAGACCTCGTTGACACTCCTGGGGCCTGGTGGTTACGGTCTCGACCTGAGACCTGAATCACCCGTCAGGTCAGCCTTCCGACCGAGGAGACGCGATGACCACGAGCAGCCCCGCCCCCCGCACGAGCAGCAGGCGCCTCACCACGCTCGCCGCGGTCACGGTCGCGGGCGTGCTCGCCCTCGCCGCGTGTGCGCCCGACACCGGGTCGACGAGCCCGACCTCGGGTGGGGGCGAGGTCCCGGTGTCGGTGATCTACTCGCAGAGCGGCCCGCTCGCGGCCTACGGCGAGGCGTACCGCAACGGACTCGAGGCCGGCCTCGACTACGCCACCGACGGCACCGGCGAGGTCGACGGCACCAAGATCGACGCTCGACTACTCCGACGACGCCGGTGACCCAGCCAAGGCGGTCGGCCTGGCCAAGGACGCCATCGGCTCGGGCTCCAAGATCATCGCCGGCACGGTCTCCTCGGGCGTGGCGCTGTCGCTGGCCGAGCAGGCCGAGCAGAACAAGGTGCTCTACATCTCCGGCCCCGCGGCCGCCGACGCCATCACCGGCATCAACCACTACACCTTCCGCTCCGGCCGCCAGACCTACCAGGACGTCGCCACCGCGGGCACGTTCCTCGGCGACCCCGCAGGGCAGGACATCGTCGTCTTCGCCCAGGACAACGCCTTCGGCCAGGGCAACGTGGCCGGCGGTCGAGGCCGTCCTCGGCGGCACAGGGGCCACCGTCGACCCGCGTGCTCGTGCCCGAGGACGCCACCGAGTTCACCCCGTTCGCCCGCCGCATGCTCGACGCCGAGCCCGACCTGGTCTTCGTGGCCTGGGCCGGTGACACCACCAGCGCCATGTGGCAGTCGCTGAGCCAGCAGAAGGTCTTCGACGCAGGTCCCGGTCACCACCGGTCTCGGCGACGTCGCCAGCTACGGCGCCTACGGCTCGGCCACCGCGAAGATCACCTTCCTGTCCCACTACTTCGCCGACGCCCCCGACAACGAGGTCAACCAGGCGATGGTCGACTACCTCGAGCGCAAGCGGGCGAGACGCCGACCTGTTCTCGCCCGACGGCTTCGTGGCCGGCCAGATGATCGCCCACGCGATCGCCGAGGGCGGCGGCGACGACGTCGACGCGATGATCGAGGCCCTCGAGGGCTGGGAGTTCGAGGGCCCCAAGGGCACCACGACCGTCCGCGCCGAGGACCACGCGCTGATCCAGCCGATGTTCGAGGCCAAGCTCACCGACCAGGGCGGTGCGCCGATGCCCGAGCTGGTCGACACGGTCGACGCCGAGACGCGTCGCACCGCCGGTCGCGGGCCAGTGACCGGTCCGACCGCTCCGGGACCCGTCCTCGCCGTCGACGACCTGCACCTGAGCATCGGCGGCGCCGCGATCATCGACGGGGTCACGCCTCGCCGTCGCGCCGGGCGAGATGCTCGGCGTGATCGGCCCCAACGGGGCCGGCAAGACCACGCTGTTCAACCTGCTGTCCGGCATCATGCGGCCCGACCGCCGGGCACGCGTGCACCTCGCCGGCCAGGACGTCACCGGCCAGCTCGGTCGACGCCCGGGCCCGCGCCGGGCTGGGGCGCACGTTCCAGACCTCCAGCCTCTTCGACGGGCTCACCGCGCTCGAGAACGTGCGCCTGGCCGCGCAGGCGGCGCTCGGCGGCGCGCTCGAGCCTGCGGCGCTTCCCGGGCCGGGCGGACGCGGCCACCGCGCGCGGCGCTCGAGCGGCTCGAGCGAGGTCGGGCTGGCCCACCACGCCGACACCCTGGCCGGCGGCCTGGCCCACGGCGACAAGCGCAAGCTCGAGATCGCCATGCTGCTGGCCTCCGACCCGCAGGTGATCCTGCTCGACGAGCCGATGGCCGGCGTCGGCAGCGCCGACGTCGAGGGTCTGGTGGACCTGATCCGCACGCGTCCACCGCGAGCAGGGCACCACCGTGCTGATGGTCGAGCACCACATGGACGTCGTGCTCGGTCTCGCCGACCGGCTCGCGGTCATGCACCACGGCCAGCTGCTGGCCTGCGACGTGCCCGGACGTCGTGATGGCCGACGCGACCGTGCAGAGCGCCTACCTAGGGAGCACGCACATGAGACGCCAGCACCCGCTCCTGCGCATCACCGGCCTGAGCGCCCGCATCGGCGCACAGCAGGTCGTCGAGAACGTCAGCCTCGAGGTGCCCGCCCGCGGCGTCACGGCGCTGCTCGGCCGCAACGGCGTCGGCAAGACCAGCACCATCAAGGCGGTCCTCGGCCTGATCGAGCGCGACGGCGTCGTCGAGCTCGACGGCGAGCGGATCGACGCCCTGCCCACGCACCAGATCGTCCAGCGCGGCGTCGGCTACGTGCCCGAGGACCGCGAGGTCTTCGGCTCGCCTGAGCGTCGAGGAGAACCTGCGCCTGGCCGAGCGCGGCCCCGACCCGCGCCGCGACCTGGTCGCCGACCTGTTCCCCGACATCATCGCCCGCTGCCAGCAGGCGGCCGGCACCCTCTCCGGCGGGCAGCAGCAGATGGTCGCGCTGGCCCGAGCCCTGCTCAACGAGAACCGGCTGCTGCTGGTCGACGAGCCCACCAAGGGCCTCTCGCCCAAGCTGGTCGCCGAGGTCGCCGACGCGCTCGAGCGCGCCGCCGAGGTGGTCCCGATCCTGCTGGTCGAGCAGAACCTCGCCGTCGTACGCCGCCTGGCCACCGACGCCGTCGTGATGTCCGGCGGCCGCGTCGTGCACACCGGCGACGCCCGCGAGCTCCTCGACGACGACGAGCGCGTCGTCAGCCTGCTCGGCGTCGGAGCCGCGACCCCCGCCGCCGACCAGGAGGTCCCCCATGAGCACCGTCGTCCTGCTGCTCGTCACCGGCCTGGGCCTGGGCGCGCTGTACTTCCTGGTCGCCTCCGGGCTCTCGCTGATCTACGGCCTGATGGGCGTCCTGAACTTCGCCCACGGCGTCGTTCCTCACGCTCGGTGCGTTCGCGGGCTGGGAGACCGCGCGCCGCCTGGGCGGCGGACTCCTGGCTCGCGCTGCTGGTCTCGCTCGCCGTCGGGCGCGGCAGCCGGGGCCCTGGCCGCGGTCGCGACCGAGCTGCTGCTGATCCGCCGGCTCTACGAGCGCCACATCGAGCAGGTGCTGGTCACTGTCGGTCTCGCTCTGGCCACCGTCGCCCTGTTCGACGGCATCTGGGGGACCGACGCGATCTTCGTGACCGGGCCCCGACTGGTTCGACGAGACCACGAGCATCCTCGGCGCCGCCATCCCGAACGACCGGTTCGTCCTGATCGCGGTGGCGGTGCTCGTCCTGCTGGCGCATCGTCGCCTTCCTGCGGTTCACCCGGTTCGGGCTGGTGATCCGGGCGGGCGTCGAGAACCGCTCGATGGTCACCGCCCTGGGCATCGACGTCCGCCGCGCCTTCACCGTGGTCTTCGCCATCGGCGGCGCCGCCGCCGGTCTCGGCGGCGTGCTCGCCTCGCACTACTTCGGCTACGTCTCTCCGCAGCTGGGCGCCTCGCTGCTGATCTTCGCCTTCATCGTCACCGTCATCGGTGGCCTCGGGTCACTGCTCGGGGCGGCGGTCGCGTCGGTGGCGGTCGCGGTGCTGCAGCAGTTCGCCAACTTCTACGTCTCCGGGACCGGCGACCTCGTCGTGGTGCTGCTGCTCGCGGTCGTGCTGCTCCTGCGACCCTCTGGCCTGATGGGAGCCCGGACGTGAGCCTGCGGTCCGACACCACCCGCGACACCGAACCCACGCCTGACGACGCCGTGCCTGGTGCTCCGAACCGGCGCGGTCGGCGCTCCCGACCCGGTCTGCGCCTGGCGGGCACCGTCACGCTGGTGGTGCTGCTCGTCGTGCTGCCGCTGGTGAACCTGAGCGTCCCCGGCGTGCTGCCCGGGGCGACGTACACGCCGGGCACGCTCCAGCTGCTCGCGCTGTCCCTGCTGTTCGCGGCACTCGCGCTGAGCTACCACGTCATCTTCGGCGTCGCCGGCCTGCTCTCGTTCGGCCACGCGCTCTACCTCGCCCTGGGCGCCTACGGGCTGGGGATCCTGCTGGCCCGCACCGACCTCGGCCTCCTGCCGGCGATGGTGGTGACCCTGCTCGGCGGCACCGTCGTCGCGGTCGTGCTCGGGGTGATCGGGCTGCGGGTCGGGGGCATCTCGTTCGCGATGGTCACCCTTGCGTTCGCCCAGGCAGGTTCGGTGCTGATCCGCCGCAACCCCGATCTGACCGGAGGTGACGAGAGCCTGCGGCTCGACACCGACCACGTGCCGGACGCGCTCGTCGGCGTCACCGACACCCGCAACCTCTACTGGCTCACGGTGGGACTGGTGATCGTCGTCTTCACCCTGGTGACCTGGTTCGAGCGGTCGCGCGCCGGTCACGTCGCCGCCGCCACCCGGGAGAACGAGCTCCGGGTGAGGGTGCTGGGTCTGCGGCCCTTCACGGTCAAGCTGCTGGCCTTCGTGACCGGCTCCGCGCTCGCGGTGCTGGTCGGCATGGTCTACCTGCTGCTGCAGAGCGGGGTGACGCCGAGGGTCGCCTCGGCCGACTTCACGCTCACCATCCTGGTGGTGGTGGTCCTCGGTGGGCTGGGCTCACGGTGGGGGGCGGTGATCGGCGGGGTCGTCTACACCCTGCTCGACCAACGGCTCAGCGCCCTGGCCGGCTCGGACGCCGTCGCTGGTCTGCCGACGGTGCTGCGGATCCCGCTCAGCGAACCGCTGTTCATCCTCGGCACCCTCTTCATCCTGGTCGTCCTGTTCGTGCCGGGCGGGTTGGTGGGGCTCGGCAGCCGTCTCGCCGACGGTCGGCTCCCGGGGCGCGAGGCCGCGGCGAGTCAGGATGAGGCATGACCGGGAACGGGTGGCCGCGATGACCACGACACCACGCAAGCCGCCCACCACCACGAAGGGCATCGCCACCCGCAAGGCGATCCTCGACGCAGCGGAAGAGGTCTTCGCCGATCTCGGCTACACCGACGCCTCCATCACCCGGATCACCGAGCGGGCGGGCGTCGGCCAGGGGAACTCTGTACCTCTACTTCGGCTCCAAGCTGGAGGTCTTCGAGGAGCTCGTCGAGGACCTCAACCGCCGGGTCCGGCAGGCGATGACCGAGGCGTCAGCGGGTGCGGCCACCCGTCTGGAGGGCGAGCGGGCCGGGTTCCGGGCGTTCTTCGCCTTCACTGCCGAGCACCCGGCGCTCTACCGCGTCGTGCGGGAGGCCGAGCTCGTGTCGCCGCGGGTACTCACCCTGCACTACACGCGCATCGTGGAGGGCTACATCGCCAACCTGACCCGGGCCCGGAGCCGCGGCGAGATCGGGGACCTCGACCCGACCGTCGTGGCGTGGGTCCTGATGGGCATCGGCGAGATGGTCGGCATGCGCTGGGTGCTCTGGGACCAGTACGACGAGGGCGCGCCCACCAGCACCGTGCCCGACCACGTGTTCGACCAGGTCATGGAGTTCATCGAGCGTGCTCTTGCGCCCCGCGACCACCCGCCGACGAAGGAGACCGACCGTGACCGCTGATCTCTCCGGCCGCTCCGAGCTGGTCCCCCCGCGGCCCCGGGTGGTGCCGGTTCGCGGCGGCGAGCTCGCCCTCGGCGTCTGGGGTCCCGACGACCCGTCCGTGCCGGTGGTGCTGGCGGTGCACGGCATCACCGCGACCCACCGCAGCTGGCCGCTGGTCGCCGCCGGGCTCCCGGACTGTCGTGTGGTCGCACCCGACCTGCGGGGGCGCGGCGCAGCTCGGCCCTGCCGGCGCCGTACGGGCTGGCGCGGCACGCCGAGGACCTCGAGGCGCTCCTCGACCACCTCGGGGTCGAGGAGGCCACCGTGGTGGGCCACTCGATGGGCGCCTTCGTGGCGGTGAGCCTGGCCGCCCGCGTGGGCCCCCGGGCCCGAGGGCTGGTGCTGGTCGACGGCGGCCTGCCGCTGGTGCCGCCCCCGGGCGAGCCAGGTGGGCCTGGGGCCACTCCCGAGGAGGCGCTCGGGTCCGCGGCCCGGCGGCTCACCATGACCTTCGAGAGCCGCGAGGTCTACCGAGACTTCTGGCGCGCGCACCCCGCCTTCGTGGACCGGTGGAACCCGACCGTCGAGCAGTACGTCGACTACGACCTCGTGGGGGAGCCGCCGCAGCTGCGGCCCTCGACCCGGATCGAGGCGGTGGCCACCGACGCGGCCCAGCTCAGCGGCGGTGACGTCCTGGACGGGAGCTCCTACGAGGGGGCACTGCTCGGCATCGAGGTGCCCACCACGTTCCTGCGTGCACCACGCGGGCTGATGGACGAGCCGCAGGCGCTCTACCCGCCCGAAGCCGCCGACCGTCTGCGGGGCCTGGTGCCGCAGCTCCGCTCGGTCGAGGTGGAGGACGTCAACCACTACACGATCGTGATGGGTGCTGCCGGCGCCCGGGCCGTCGCCGGGGCCACGCGTGCGGTGGTGGAGTCGGGGGACCTCGAGGGGCGGCGAGCCTGATCATATGTTCATGCTGTGAACGAATGATTGACCCTGGGTGTCGGTCGGGCCTACGTTGCTGAGGTTCGCCCCTGGTCGACAGGCGGGAACTCGATCAAGGGAGGCACATGGCATCCGATCCGGTCGCCGATCTGCTCGAGCGGAGCCACAGCCTGGGGAGCGATCCCCGGACCACCAACTACGGAGGTGGCAACACCTCGGCCAAGGGGTGGGTGCCCGATCCGGCCACCGGTGACCCGGTCGAGCTGGTCTGGCTCAAGGGCTCGGGCGGGGACCTGGCCACGCTGAGGGCCGACGGCCTCGCCGTGCTGCGCCGGGACCGGGTCGAGGGTCTCCGCGCGGTCTACCGAGGGGTGGAGCACGAGGACGAGATGGTGGCCGCCTTCGACTACTGCATCCACGGGCGTCCTCAGGCCGCCCCGTCGATCGACACGTCCATGCACGCGCTCGTGCGCGCCCGGCACGTCGACCACCTGCACCCGGACTCCGGCATCGCCATCGCCACGGCAGCGGACGGCGAGAGGCTGACCACCGAGATCTTCGGCGAGCGGGTCCTCTGGATCCCGTGGCGCCGGCCGGGGTTCCAGCTCGGCCTCGACATCGCCGCGCTCCAGCAGGAGCACCCCGCGGCGATCGGCTGCATCCTCGGTGGCCACGGCATCACCGCCTGGGGCGAGACGAGCGAGGAGTGCGAGGCGCGGTCCCAGGAGATCATCTCCGGATGCGCCGCCTACCTCGCGGAGCGCGGGACCGCGGATCCCCTGGGTGCTGCACGACCCGGGTTCGGACCCCTGGAGCGCGACGAACGACGGCGTCGGGCGGCTCGCCTGGTGGGACGTCTCCGCCGGCTCGCTGCCACCGACGAGCACGTGGTCGGACACTTCGACGACAGCGACGAGGTGCTGGACTTCATGGCTCGTGAGGCGGCGCCGCGGATGTGCGGTCTCGGCACCTCGTGCCCCGACCACTTCCTGCGCACCAAGGTGAGCCCGCTGCTCCTCGACCTGCCGACGACCGCGACCATCGAGGAGTCGCTGAGCGCCTGGCAGAGCTCCACGAGGCCTACCGGGCGGACTACCGCGCCTACTACGAGCGCAACGCCGAACCCGGCTCGCCGCCGATGCGAGGGGCCGACCCGCGGATCATCCTGGTGCCGGGCGTCGGGATGTTCAGCTTCGGTGCCGACAAGCTGACCGCGCGCGTCGCGGGGGAGTACTTCCGCAACACCATCGACGTCATGCGCGGCGCGGAGTCCGTCTCGACGTACGCGCCGGTGCCGGAGCGGGAGAAGTTCCGGGTGGAGTACTGGGCCCTGGAGGAGGCCAAGCTGCGCCGCCGCCCGCGTCCACGCCCGTTCGCCACCCGGATCGCTCTGGTGACCGGCGGGGCGAGCGGCATCGGCAGGGCCATCGTGCAACGGCTGGCGGCTGAGGGCGCCTGCGTCGTGATCGCCGATCTCGACCAGACGGCGGCCGAGGAGCTGGCCGCCGAGGTCGGTGGACCCGACCATGCCGTCGCCCTGGCGGTCGACGTGGCGGACGAGGCCAGCGTCCGCGGCCTCGTCGCACGCGCTTGCCTGGCCTTCGGCGGTGTCGACCTCGTCGTGAACAACGCGGGGCTGGTGGTCCAGAAGTCGCTCGTGGACACGACGCTCGAGGACTGGGACCGCCTCAACGACGTGATGGCCCGCGGGTCCTTCCTGGTGGCCCGGGAGACCGCGCGCGTCCTGCTGGACCAGGGGCTCGGTGGCGACATCGTCTACATCTCCTCCAAGAACTCCGTCGTGGCCGGACCGAAGAACATCGCCTACTCCGCGGCGAAGGCCAGCCAGGCCCACCAGGTCAGGCTCCTGGCCGCCGAGCTGGGGGAGCACGGAGTGCGGGTGAACGGCGTGAACCCTGACGGGGTCGTGCGTGGCTCCGGCTTCTTCGCCGGCGCCTGGGGTGCCGACCGCGCCGCCACCTATGGGGTGGACCGGGAGGACCTCGGTGCCTTCTACGCACAGCGGACCCTGCTGAAGCAGGAGGTCGTCCCGGAGGACGTCGCGGCGGCCGTGTTCGCCCTGGTCGGAGGCGACCTCGCAAGACCACGGGTCTGAGCGTTCCCGTGGACTCGGGCGTGGCTGCGGCGTTCCTACGGTGAACCGACCCCGTCCGTACACCACCCCATCCACGAGGAGATGACGTGTCCCAGCACTATCCCAACCTGATCGGCGTCCACGGGCTCGTCTGGACGGGCGGCTGGACCGAGACAGAGGCGCGCAGCGCCATCTCCCGCGCGAAGGAGTGCGGCTACGACCTCATCGAGATCCTCCTCATGGAGCCGGGGTCCATCGACGTCCCCATGACCCGACGGCTGCTGGAGGAGTACGACCTGAAGGCGTCGGCCTCCTTGGGGCTGGGAAGCGCCACCGACGTGTCGAGTGAGGACCCGGACGTCGTGGCGGCAGGGGTCCGTGTGCTCGACGCCGCCGTGTCCGTGGCCGAGGAGCTCGGACTGGTCTACCTGGGTGGGGTCCTTTACGGGGCTCTTGACAAGTACGCCGCGCCGGTCACGCCTCGTGGTTATGCGCACTCCGTGGCCGCGGTGGCGGGGATGTGCGACAAGGCAGCCGGGTCAGGCATTCCTGTCGGGCTGGAGCTGGTCAACCGCTACGAGTCGAACCTGCTCAACACGGCCGAGCAGGCGATGCGCTACCTGGGTGACGTCGGTGCGGAGAACCTGTACGTCCACCTCGACACCTACCACATGAACATCGAGGAGGCCGGCTTGCGTCAAGCGGTCCTCGCGTGTGGCGACCGCCTGGGCTACGTGCACATCGGTGACAGCCACCGCGGCTACCTCGGCAGCGGCAACGTCGACTTCGCGAGCTTCTTCCGTGCCCTGGCGGAGACCGACTACGCCGGACCGGTCACCTTCGAGAGCTTCTCCTCGTCGGTGATCTCGCCGGACCTCAGCCACACCCTGGCGATCTGGCGCAACCTGTGGGAGGACAACGTCGACCTGGCGCGCCACGCGCGGGGGTTCATCGACGGCCAGCTCCGCAGCGCCAAGCGTGCCCTGGGCTGACTCCTACGCCACGGCGTTGCGCAGGGGCTCACCGGCCAGGAAGCGGCGGATGTCGGCCACGGCCAGAGCCAGGCCGCGTTGCTGGGTCTGCATAGTGGCCCCACCCAGGTGGGGGAGACGAGGACCTGCGGGAGGGCGCTCAGCTCCGGCCAGCACCCGTCGGGCTCGCACACGTCCAGGGCTGCGCCGGCGATGCGACTCTCGAGCAGGGCCTCGAGGAGAGCCGGTTCGTCGACGAGCTGCTGCCGGGAGGTGTTGACCAGCACCGCGTCGGCACGCATGCCCGCCAGGAAGGTCGCGTCCACGAGGTGGTGGGTCTCCGCGGTCGCCTTCGCGTGGATGCTGACCACGTCGCTCGTGGCGGCCAGCTCCCCGAGGCCGAGCAGCTCGACCCCCTCGGGGGGAGCGGTGACGAAGGGGTCGTGCGCGACGACGCGCATGCCGTCGGAGAGGGCTCGTGCGGCCACGAGCCGCCCGATCGCACCCAGTCCGACGAGCCCTATCGTCAGGCCGCCCGGCTCCCGCGCGATCCACTGCCCCCCGATGAAGGTGGAGTCCAGGTGGCGCTCGCCGGTCGCGGCCTCCCCCCGCAGCCACGCCACAGCCGGGCCGACCCTGCGGAGCAGGAGGTGCACGTAGGCCCGGGTCAGGTCTGCGACCGACTCCGCGTTCTTGCCGGGGGTGTTGGTGACCCGGACCCCGAGCTCCCGAGCCGCGACGAGGTCGACGTTGCTGGGTCCTCCACGCAGGCAGGCGACCATCCGGATGCTCGGGTGCGCCTCGAGGAGCCTCCGGGTCACCGGTGCGGCGTGCACGACCAGGATGCGCGCATCCTCGACCCAGCCGGCCAGCACCTCGGGGTCCCCCTGGTACTCGTGGATGCCCTCGAGGGGAGGGCGCTGGTCCGGGTCCACGTCGGCGAACCGGACGGGCACCGCAGCCCCCAGTCCCGCCAGGGCGCCCTGCATGGAGGAGGACGACATGTAGCTGTCGCCGACGGCGAGAATCCCGGTCACGGGTACCTCCACGGAGGGTTGGGAACAGCGATCTGCTGAGCATGTGTGCTCATCATGAGAAATCGTGCGGGCCAACGTATCGCACGCAGGTCGGCCAAGCGAGATGATGCACGGATGAGCACACACCTGCCCGCACCGGCCGACGGAGATCGCGAGCGACTGGTCCGAGTGGCTTGGTACTACTACCGGGACGGCCTCACCCAGGCCCAGATCGCCGACCGGCTGCACGTCTCCCGGCCGACGGTCGCGCGGCTCCTGGACCGGGCGCGGCAGACGGGCGTGGTCACCATCGACATCGACACCTCGCACATCGGCGGGCTCGAGCTCTCCCTGAAGCTGCAGGAGAGGTACGGGCTCGAGGAGGTGGTCGTGGTGCCGCAGCTGGGCACGGCATTGTCGGGGGAGACGACCAACTCGCGCGTCGCCCAGCAGGCGGCGCAGTACCTGGGGCGGTTCCTGCGACCGGGAGTGACGGTCGGCGTCGGTTGGGGTGACACCGTGCGCCGTACCTTGCTGGCGCTACGCCGTTCGGCCCTGCCGGGGGTCACCTTCGCCACGCTCACCGGTGGCATCGACGTCTACATGGGCAACGTGGGCGGGGCTGCCGGGGACAACCTGGCGGTGAACGTCCGCTACGTCCCGTCCCCGCTCCTGGCCTCGAGCCCGGAGATGGCCGACGCCCTGCGGCAGGAGAAGGCCGTGACGAGCGTGCTGGAGCTGGCCCAGTCTGCGGACATCACCCTGATCGGTGTCGGTGGGGCGATCCCGAACGCCACGATCCTCGAGCACGGGATGGTGACCGAGCGCCAGCTGGTGGACTACCAGCAGCGCGGGGCGGTGGGCGACATCATCGGCGAGTGGTACGACGAGCACGGGTGTGCCCTGGCCATCGACATGCAGCGGGTACGGATCGGGCTGGAGATCAGCCAGCTGCGCTCCATGCGCAGGGTGGTGGCGGCCGCCGGAGGGCTGGACAAGGTCGCGGCGATCAGCGGTGCCCTGGCCGGGGGGTACCTGGACGTGCTCATCACGACCGAGGACGTCGCGCTGGCGCTGGCCAACCGGCCGTGAACATGTGTGCAGTTCCTGCCTGAACATATGTGCAGACTGTGAGCAGATGCTTGACCTGAGCTCGCGGGGACTCCTACGGTTCACGTGACGGCCACCACATCACGCACCTCGCGCCATGCTCGTGTGCCGATCGGGGAGGGCATCGCCATGACCAGCGCAGCGGCCGCCGCGCACGAGCCGGCACCGGCCAGGCTCAGCGTTCGTGGGGTGTCCAAGCGTTTCGAGGCGGTCCGCGCCCTGAGCGAGGTCGACTTCGACATCGCCCCCGGCGAGATCCACGCGCTGGTCGGGGAGAACGGTGCCGGCAAGTCCACCCTGGTCAAGATCATCACCGGGCTGCTCGCAGCCCGACGACGGGCGAGATCCTGCCTGGACGGCGAGCCGGTGCGGTTCCGCAACCCCGCTGCGAGGCGCGCGGGCGCGGCGATCGCGGCGGTCTACCAGGACCCGAACCTCTTCCCGCACCTGTCGCGTCGCGGAGAACATCTTCGCCGGCGCACTACCCCACCCGCGCGCGGCATGCGTCGACACGGCGCCGGATGCGCGAGGGCGCCCGGCGCCTGCTGGAGCAGCTCGGCTTCGCGATCGACGTCGACGCCCCGGTCGCCGGGCCTCACGGTCGCGGAGTCGCAGTACGTGGAGATCGCCCGGGCCCTGACCGCCGACCTGCGGCTGCTGATCCTCGACGAGCCGACCAGCGCCGCTCACCCCGGGCGAGGCGGGAACGCTCTACGACGTCGCGCGGAAGCTGCGCGACCAGGGGACCAGCGGTGGTGTGGATCTCCCACCGGATGGAGGAGGTCCGGCTGCTCGCCGACACGATCACCGTCCTGCGCGACGGCGCGCACGTCGCGGTCCGGCCCGGCCGACGAGCATGGACGACGCCGCGATGATCCCGCTGATGGTCGGACGGTCCGTCGCGCTGCAGGCGGTCGCCGCGGGAGGCACCGACGCTCGGGCCGGCGCGGCTGTGCGGTCGAGTGGTCTCAGCATCGCCGGGCATCTTCGAGGACATCAGCTTCACCGTCCACGAGGGCGAGATCGTCGGCGTCGCCGGGCTGGTCGGCGCCGGGCGCACCGAGATCGCCCAGGCCATCTTCGGCATGACGCCACCCGACCGGCACCGGTGGACGGTCGACGGACAACCGGTCGTGCCGCGCGGACCGGGCCAGATGCGGGAGCGCGGGCGTGGCCTACCTGCCGGAGGACCGGGACGCGGAAGGGCGTCATCGCCTCGATGACCATCGCCGGAACATCGCCCTGCCGAGCCTGGCGCGCCTCGCCCGCTGGGGTGATCATGCGGCCCTCCGCGGAGCGCGTCGCCTGGCGGCGACGCCAACGAGAAGCGCTGAGCATCAAGGGTCGGATCAGTGACTCCGTGAGCACGCTGTCCGGCGGGAACCGGCAGAAGGTGGCGCTGGCCCGATGGCTCGCGACGGATCCCAAGGTCCTGCTCCTCGACGAGCCGACGCACGGCATCGACGTCGGGACGAAGGCTCAGGTGCACGAGATGATGCGCGGACCTCGCCCGCAAGCACCGGCTCGCCATCCTGATGATCTCCTCGGACCTCCCGGAGGTCCTCGCCGTCAGCGACCGCGTCCTGGTCATGTCGCGCGGCCGGATGGTCGCCGACATCGACATCTCCGAGGCCACGCAGCAGAACATCCTGGCCGCGGCCACAGCCCTGACCCCCTCGGAGACGTCCCCATGAGCGGCTCGACCCTGGCCTCGATGACGCACCGGCTCAACCTGACCGGAGGGGCAGCGGCGCTCAAGGTGCGCTTCCTCGGCGTCGTGGTGTTCCTGGTCCTCCTGTGCGTCATGTTCGGCGCGCTGTCACCGCGGTTCCTGAGCTTGGCCAACGGACGCAGCGTGCTGTTCACCGCAGCGATCCTGGCCATCGCCGCGGTGGGCCAGAGCCTGGTCGTGCTCACCGGCAACCTGGACCTGTCGGTCGGGTCGATCATGGGTCTCACGGCGTACGTCGTCTTCGACCTCGCCGGGAAGCACACGGCGCTCCAGCCGTACGTCGTCATCATGGCCCTGCTGATCGGGGCCGTGCTGGGACTGGTCAACGGCTTCCTGGTGGCCGTGCTGCAGATCCCCTCGATCGTCGCCACCCTCGGCACGCTGTCGCATCTACCGTGGTTTCGTCTCCTTCTACGCCGACGCCATCGAGGTCACCGGGGGGAGCCTGCCTCCGTGGATGCGCTCGCTGGCGACGCAGAGATGGCTGGGGCTGCCGTCGTACGTCTGGCTCTCCGCCGTG
Organism: uncultured Actinomycetota bacterium; assembly: GCA_963843825.1. GTDB lineage: Bacteria > Actinomycetota > Actinomycetes > Propionibacteriales > Nocardioidaceae > Marmoricola_A. The sequence continues at coordinate 78,352 of CAWJLZ010000022.1, read as the reverse complement.
CTGGTCGCGATCGTCGCCGTCGCCCTGGCCCGCCTGCCCTGGGGTCGGCGCTTGTACGCGTACGGCTCCAACCCTGAGGCCGCCCGCTTCTACGGGCTCGACAGCACCCGCATCGTCATGGGCGCCTACGTTGGCGCGGGCATGATCGCGGCACTCGCGGGTCTCCTGCTCGGTGCCCAGGTCGGGAACATCAACTCCCTGCTGGCCAACGGGATCGAGCTCCAGGTCCTGGCCGCGGTGGTCATCGGCGGCGTCAGCATCTGGGGTGGGTCGGGGAGCGTGGTCGGGGTGGCGATCGGTGCCCTGGTGCTGGCCACGATCAACAACGGCCTGGTCCTGCTCAGCGTCCAGGAGTACTACCGGTTGCTCATCCAGGGCCTGGCCATCATCGCGGCCGTCGCCGTCGACGCCGTCGTCCAACGGCGGGTGATCGGCTCCGGGTCGCGCCGACGGATCATGAAGGTGGAGTCATGAGGCGGGTCCTCGGAGGATTCACGTGGGAGCTGCTCCTCGTCGCGCTCATCGTGGTGGCGGCGGTGTGGTCGAGCACCTTGTCCCCCTACTTCCTCGACTCCGTGAACCTGCTCAACTCGGCGTCCTTCTTCGTGATCTTCGCCCTGATGGCCTTCGGCCTCCTCCCCGTGGTGGTGCAGGGCGAGATCGACATCTCGCTGGCCTCGACCCTGGCCGTGGGGAGCGTGCTCTTCGCCCAGCTGTCCCTGCGCGGCGTGCCGCTGGCTGTCGCCGTCCTGGCCGTGGTCCTCGCCTGCGCCCTGCTCGGAGCGGTGAACGGGGTTCTCGTCGCCGTCGCCGGCCTTCCTTCCCTGGCCGTCACGCTGGGCACCCTGGGTGCCTACCGCGGTGTCGCCTACGTGCTGTCGGGTGATGCCGGCGTCACGGGGATCCCGGCCGGCTACACCGCGTTGGGCTCCACCTGGGTCGGGACGGTCCCTGTGGCCGTGATCCTGACCGTCCTGGTGGCGATCGGGTTCGGCCTCCTCATGTCGTCGACCAGCTTCGGGCGGGCCAGCTACGCCATCGGCAGCAACGCCTCCGCGACCCGGATGGCCGGCCTCTCGGTCGCGGGCACGAAGGTGGTCGCCTACGCGCTGGCCGGAGCCATGAGCGGTCTGGCCGGGTGGGTCTGGGTGGCGCAGTACCAGTCGGCGCGAGGGGACAACGCCGACGGCAGCATCCTCTTCGTCATCACCGCGGTCGTCCTGGGCGGGGTCTCCATCAAGGGGGGAAGCGGTCGTGCCCTCGGGGTGTTCCTCGCCATCGTCCTGCTGGGCACCCTGCAGACCGGGATGAAGCTGGCGAACATCCCAGGAACCAGCCAGACCCTGGTGGTCGGAGCACTCCTGGTGGGCAGCATCGGCATCCCCCGGGTGCTGGCCCTGGCCGGCGCGCGCATGCCCGGTCGCCGTCCCGACCGGGAGGCGGCGGCCGCCACCTGAGCCGGGTGCTCCGCACACCCACCACCCATCCATTTCCTCCCTGAGGTCGCAAACCTGTTGCCTCCGGGATCTGCTCGAAACGACCAGAAGGGGTTCACCATGTTCCACCGCAACCACCGAGGCCGGCGCTACTTCGCCGCGGCAGCAGCAACGGTGACCGCCAGCGTCCTGGCCCTCACCGGCTGCTCGTCCGAAGCTCCGACGAGCTCCGGCTCGGGCGGCGGCGGAGGCGATGCCGCCTCGGTCAAAATCTTCATGGCTCCGAAGTTCACCGGCCTCGCCTACTTCGAGGTGGCGCGCAAGGGAGGCGAGGATGCCGCCAAGGACGACGGCTTCGAGTTCGAGTACATCGGCTCCGACAAGCCCGAGGCCACCGAGCAGATCGCCACCCTGACCAACGCGATCCCGCAGAAGCCCAGCGCCCTGGTCGTCAGCGCCATCGACGGCGACGCCGTCAGCCCGGCGCTGCAGAAGGCGCGTGACGCCGGCATCAAGGTCGTCACGTACGACGCCGACGCCGCGGTCGACGCCCGGGACCTCTTCGTGAACCAGCTCAGCTACGAGCTGGCCGCACAGACCATGCTCGACGCGGCGCTCCTGAACTCACCTGACGGCGGCAAGGTCGCCTTCATCTCGGCCTCGCCCAACTCGCCGAACCACACCGCTCACGTCAAGATCATGAAGGAGCTCATCGACAACGACGCGAAGTACTCGAAGTTCAGCTACATCGACACCGTGCAGTTCGCCGGTGACGACGCCCAGAAGAGCCAGGAGATCGCGTTGAACCTGATCCGGGCCAACCCGGACCTCAAGGTCATCATCTCCTCCTCGGCCGTCTCGGCCCCGGCGGCCGAGCAGGCGATCGTCAACGCCGGTCTCCAGAAGAAGGTGTCAGCTACCGGCTTCGCGCTGCCCAGCTCGGTGAAGGACTTCATCAAGAACGGCGACAGCAAGGCCTTCGCCCTGTGGGACCCGGCCGAGCTCGGCTACATCGCCACGGTCGCCGCGTACCAGCTCGCGACCGGTGACATCACCGCCGACGAGGGTCAGGTCATCGACGCAGGTCCCGCCGGGAAGTACACGGTGGGCAAGGACGGTGAGGTGCAGTACAACAAGGCGCTGATCTTCACCTCCGACAACATCGACGACTTCGACTTCTGAGGTCCGCCGACCCGGGCGGGGGTTCCACCCGGCTCCCGCCCGGCACCACCTTCATCCACCGCACGGATCGGAATGCCACATGCCCCGCTACGCCCTCGGGATGGACTACGGAACCAGCTCGTGCCGCAGCGTCCTGGTCGACCTGTCGAGCGGCGAGGAGGTCGCCGAGGCGGTCTTCGGCTACCCGTCCGGCCAGCAGGGCGTCCTGACCGAGGCGCGCGACCCGGACGTGGCCCGTCAAGAACCGTCCGACTACGTCACCGGCCTGGAGCACTGCCTCACCGAAGGGATCCGCGCCGCCGAGAGGACCGTGCCCGGCTTCGCAGCAGAGCAGGTCGTGGCCGTGGGGTTCGCCACGACCGGATCGACGCCGATCCCTGTCGACATCGCGGGGCAGGCACTCGCGCTCGACCCACGTTTCACGGAGCGGCTGTCCGCCAAGGCCTGGCTCTGGAAGGACCACACGTCCCACGTGGAGGCGGGGCGCATCACCGACACGGCCCGGCGGCTGCGGCCCGAGCTCGTCGAGGCGTGCGGGGGCACCTACTCGGCCGAGTGGTTCTGGGCCAAGATCTGGCACTGCCTGGAGACCGACGCCGAGGTGTTCGACGCAGCGCACAGCTGGGTGGAGCTCTGCGACTTCGTCGTGGGGGTCCTCACCGGGACCTCGGCGCCCGACACCTTGAAACGCAGCGTGACGGCAGCCGGTCACAAGGCGATGTACGCGGAGAGCTGGGGTGGTCTCCCTGACGAGGAATTCCTGGCTGCGCTCGATCCGAGGCTCGCGGACCTGCGGCGACGGTTGTACGACCGGGCCTACCCCACCACGGAGGTCGCCGGTCACGTCACCGACGAGTGGGCGGCCAGGACGGGCCTGGTGGCCGGCACCCCTGTCGCCGTGGGTCACTTCGACGCCCACGCGGCCGGGGTGGCCGGAGGGGTTCGGGAGGGCACCCTGGTGAAGGTGATGGGCACCTCCACGTGCGACGTCACGGTGATCCAGGACGAGGGGATGGCGCCACCCTCCCTCCCCGGCATGTGCGGCGTGGTCCGCGACGCGATCATCCCGGGCCAGTTCAGCGTCGAGGCGGGACAGTCCGCGGTGGGCGACATCTTCAACTGGCTCGCCGGCGGCCTCCTGGGCGCCGACGACGTCGATGCCAGGTTGGCCGAGCTGGGGGAGCGGGCGGCCGCGCTCGACCCCGGGGAGCACGGGCTGCTCGCACTCGACTGGTTCAACGGCAACCGATCGGTGCTGGTCGACCAACGACTCACCGGGCTGGTCGTGGGGCTCACCCTGCACACGCAGGCCCACCACGTGCTGAAGGCGCTCGTCGAGGCCACCGCCTACGGAGCGCGGCGCATCATCGAGCAGATCGAGGAGCGCGGTCACGCGCTGAGCACGATCGTGGCGGCGGGGGGCCTGCCCTCCCACGCGCCCTGGATGGTGCAGACCTATGCCGACGTCCTGGGACGGACCATCCTCACCACGAGAACGACGCAGGGCAGCGCACTGGGTGCCGCGCTGGTGGCGGCGGTGGCCGCAGGAGAGTTCGCCACCGTCCAGTCGGCGCAGGACGTCCTGGTGCACTACCTCGACACCCCGCACGAGCCGAGGGCGGACGCCAGCAGGACCTACGACCGGCTGTACCGGGAGTTCCTCGGCGTACACGACGCCCTGGCCGCGGACGGCGCCCTGGCCGGCGTGATGAAGACCCTGCTGGACGTCCGCGACGAGCACGCCGGGGGCGACCAGCATGACTGACGCGGGCGCAGCTCCGTCCTCCACCGAGGAGCTCGACGAGGAAGCCGTCTACGGACCGGAGGTGGCTCGCATCCGGCGGGACGTCGCCGCGCTGCACGAGACGCTCGTGAGGTACGGCCTCGTGGTGTGGACCGCGGGGAACGTGTCGGCCAGGATCCCGGGCATGACGTCTTCGTGGTGAAGCCCAGTGGGATCGACTACGACCACCTCACCGCGGACGACCTGATCCTGTGCACCCTCGACGGCAGCGTCGTGCCCGGGAGCAGGGGAAGTGCCCGGAAGCCGTCGAGCGACACCGCCGCGCACGCCTACGTCTACCGACACATGCCGGAGGTCGGCGGCGTGGTCCACACGCACTCGGCCTACGCGAGTGCCTGGGCCGCCCGGGGGGAGGAGATCCCGTGCGTCCTGACCGCGATGGCCGACGAGTTCGGCGGCCCCGTCCCGGTCGGCCCCTTCGCCGTCATCGGGGACGAGTCGATCGGGGAGGGCATCGTCAGCACCCTTCGCGAGCACCGGTCCCGCGCCGTCCTGATGCAGAACCACGGCCCTTTCACGATCGGCCGGACGGCGCGCGACGCGGTCAAGGCGGCGGTGATGGTCGAGGACGTCGCGCGCACGGTGCACCTGGCCCGCCAGCTCGGGGACGTGGTCCCGGTGGCCCAGGAGGCTGTCGACCGCCTCTTCCTGCGCTACCAGCACGTCTACGGTCAGGCCCCCCAGGGGGAGATGTAGTCGGTCGGACCCAGTGCTCGGACCCGGTGCTCGGACCCAGTGCTCGTCTGGGTTCGCTGAGGGCTCAGGGCTGGTCGCGCTCGAAGCCGACGACCGGGGTCACCTCGTCGACCCCGCGGCGGCTCGCCGGATGGGCCCGCAGGTAGACCCGGAGAGCCTCGGAGCGCTGTGCACCGGTGAGAAGCCGACCGGTGGTGTCGTAGCGGACCCCGGCGCGGACCAGGCGAGCGGCCTGGGGGTGCCGGAAGGCGCGCCACCACCGCTTCCGCTCCGGTCGTCCGGCCACGACCACGAACCGGCTCCCGTCCTCGACGCTCTGGGCGGGAAGCCTGATCGCGCGGCCCGAGACGGGGCCGGTGTAGGAGATCTCGGTGAGGCCGACCGGGAGCATCCGGTGCAGGGGGCCGTGGATCATCCACAGGACCAGTCGGTTCACAATCACGGGCACCTCGCCGTCGATGGTCGCGCCCGGCCCACGGATCCGTGGAGGCCGCAGGTCAGGCTCAGGGGTGGGTCAGCTCGGGATACCGCGACGGGTCGGTGGTCACGGCCAGGGCGACGTCACCGAGCCGCAGGCGCCGGCTGCGGCAGAAGTCACGGAGGCGGGTGAAGGCCTCGTCGGGCGTCTCGTCGTGGATCTGCGCGACCGCACCCTTGGCCTGCTCGATCACGATGCGGCTGTTCAGGGCCGACTGCAGCTGTTCGGCCACGAGCTCGCTGCGGGTGATGGTGCGCTCCTGGATCAGACCGATGGTGGCCACGTCGGCCAGCGCCTGCACGATGACGGCGTTCGCGTCGGTGATGCGGCCGGTCCGGCCGCTGAACAGGTTCAGCGCTCCCACGATCTCGGACCTGAGCCGCATCGGGAAGGCGTGCACCGAGTGGTAGCCGGCCTCGACGGCTCTCGGAGCGAACCGGGGCCACTGCTCGCCCGCTTGTCGGAGGTCGACGTTGATCACCGGGGCGCCCTGCCGGAAGCAGTCCAGGCAGGGGCCTTCCTCGGCCTGCACCTGGAACAGCTCGACCATCTGGACCCTCTCGTCGGACGCGGCCATCAGGCGGAGCCGACCCGCAGAATCCGCCAGCAGGAGGCCGGCGGCGCGGGCGTCGACGAGGTCGGAGGTGTGGGTGGTCACCATCTGGAGGAACTCGATCAGGTCGAACTCACTGACGAGGGTGTCAGCGACCTCGACGAACACCTGGGCCAATCGGTCAGCGGCGATGGGAGACATGGCTTCCCTTTCATGAGGTGGGGTCTGGGCCGGTCGAGGGAGGGGGAGCAGGCGAGGCGGGTCACGGTCCGTCGCGTTCCAGCACGAGCCTGCGGCTGATCACGTCGTGGGCGACGTCGGTCAACGGTTGCCCCTGGGCGAACGCGTGGCCGCGCAGGCGGGCCATCGCCTCCTCGGCTCCGACGTGGAGCTGGACCATGACCATGCCCTGGGCCTGGTAGACCTCGTAGCGGACTCCCAGGTCGTCGCCGAACAGCTCTGCTGCGCCGGCGGGGGTGGACCCAACGTCGAGCAGACCCTCCAGGGCCAGCTCCGCGAACAGCAGCGCCAGGGCCAGCGTGCGTTCGGGCAGCGCCCCGACGGCGCCGCGGAAGACGTCCAACGAGCCGACCCGGGCTGCCCCTGCCTGCAGGGGGAAGGCGAAGACGGCGAGCACGCCGTGACTGTGCGCGGCAGGGGCGAAGCCCGGCCAGCGGGTGGGGCCGGTCCGGCCCAGGTCGGGCACCAGCACGAGGCGACGCGAGGTGAACGCGGACAGGCCCGGTCCCTCGCCGAGGCTGCGCTGCAGCTCCTCGAGCACGATGCCGCAGCCCGAGGCAGCGGCGGTGATCGGCTCGCCGTCCTCGGTGAGCAGGCAGACCCCGACGCCTGAGGCGGGCAGCTCTCGCTCGGCGACCCGGCACACCCGCTGCAACCATCCGCCGACCGCGGGCGCGTCGGAGGTCAACGCCGGCTCGGTGCGCACCCTGTCCCGGACCTCGCTCGAGCCTCGGGGCGGACTCATCCACGGGGGCCGCGGATCGACATCGCGTCGTCGGCGGGCCCGGCGGTGCCTGCCAGGGCCACTCCCGCGGTCGTTGCTCGCATGGTCCTCGTTCCACAGGTCCGTGATTCGTCGGGGTCCGGGACGAGGGATGGACCCTCAATGTACGACACACCGTGACCCTGGAGTCGGTGGCGGTGAGAGGCTGGGGCGCATGTTCTCCTGGCTGGTCCCCGAGCCCCTGGTCGTGCCGCTCGACGGGGTGTCGTTCTTCGGCGTCACCCTGGTCGGCGTCAGCGCCACCATCGGGGTCAAGCTGCTGCTCACCCTCGCGCTGGTGATCGTCCTGCGTCCTGCTGCGTCGCGGCGTCATCGCGGTCGCGGGACGGCTCCTGGGCGGGGACGTCGCGGACACGCGCCGGTTCTGGACCCGCCAGGGTCTCCAGCTGTTCACCACCGTCCTGCTCGTCCTGGGCCTGCTGTCGATCTGGATCACCCCGGAGACCGACGTCACCACGGGTATCGGGCTGCTCAGCGCGGGCCTGGCCTTCGCGCTGCAGCAGGTGATCATCTCCCTGGCCGCGTACTTCGTCATCCTGCGCGGGGACACCTTCACCGTCGGGGACCGGATCACCCTCGGTGGCGTCCGCGGCGACGTGGTCCGGCTCGGGTTCCTCAAGACCACGATCATGGAGATGGGCCAGCCGCCGTCGGTCGCGGCCAGCGACCCCGCGGTCTGGGTCAACTCCCGGCAGTACACCGGCCGCCTCGTCACCGTGACCAACGGGGTGATCTTCAACGAGCCGGTCTACAACTACACCCGCGACTTCCCCTACCTGTGGGAGGAGATCACCCTGCCGATCTCCTACGAGGCCGACCGTGCGGCCGCCGAGGACGTCCTGCTGGCCGCCGCCCGCGCCCACGCGGTCGTCGACGACCCGGCGGCCGAGGCGGCGCTGGCGCGCGATGCGCGCCCGGTACGCCCTGTCGGACGCCAGCCTGGACCCGGCCGTCTACTGGCGCATCACCGACAACTGGCTGGAGCTGTCGCTGCGGTTCCTGGTCGAGCACCGCGGGGTCCGTCGCGGTCAAGGACCGGATGACGCCGCGACATCCTCACCGGGCTGGACGCGGCCGGCATCGAGATCGCCTCGGCGACCTACGAGGTGGTCGGGCTGCCCGACTTCCGGATCGCCCGCGACTGAGCCGGCGGCTCAGCGGGGCTCCCGCCATCCCGTCACGCCGTCCAGCGCCGAGCCGCTGCCGCGCTGGTCCCTGGTGACGACGCTGAGGGTGCCGTTGGTCTCCAGCACGACCGCAGCGACCAGCTCCAGGCCACCGGCCCCCGCGCTGCGGACCGCCTGGTGCAGGCTCTGCTCGGAGATCCGCTCCCGGTGCAGCGCGTCGGCGACAGGGCGCCCGTCACGGACCAGCAGGGTGGGTTCGGAGGTTACCGCGCGCCGGGCCCACCCGGACCGGGTGGCCAGCCAGGCCACGGCGTACTGCAACCCGACGAGCAGCGCCAGGGTCAGGGCGCCTTCTGTCCAGGCGACCGTGCTGCTCAGGGCGATCGTCGCCAGCGTCGACCCGAGGGCCACGGTGACGATGAAGTCGAAGGCGTTCAGCTGCGCCAGCGTGCGCTTCCCACTCACCCGCAGCAGCGCCACCAGGGCGACGTACGCCAGCGGTGCCACGACCAGGACCCGCAGCAGGCCGGAGAGGTTGTCGAAGATCATGGGCGGCCTTCAGCTCTGGGGGACGGCGTGGTCCTCGCTGGCTCCCTCCATGACGAGGGGCAAGGAGACGGTGAAGGTCGACCCTCTCAGATGCTCCGAGACCACGGAGATCTCCCCCCCGTGGCTCTTCACGATCGAGCTGACGATCGTCAGACCCAGCCCCGAACCCTGGATCGCGTGGGTGTGGGCGGGGGAGGCGCGGAAGAACCGGGTGAAGAGCGCCTGCTGTTCCTCGTCGGGGATCCCGAGGCCGTTGTCGCTGACCTCGAGAACCGCGCGGGCACCGTCGACACCGAGCCGGCAGCGGACCCAGCCCCCGGCCAAGGTGAACTTCACCGCGTTGCCCAGCAGATTGGCGACCACCCCCGCCGGGGCATCGGCCAGTCCCCGCAGCCGTTCGGCATTGCGGCGGATGGTGTCGACGTACCTCTGCTGGGCCGGGTTCAAGGAGCCCGCACCCTGGTGCGTGAGCAGGTCCGCGTGCCCGGTGATGGAGGTCATCGGGGTCCTCAGCTCGTAGCTGATCGCGGCGACGAGCTCGGTCCGATCCTGTCGGGCCTGTGCGTTCAGCAGGTGGGCCGTCGCCACGTCGGCGAGCGTCTGGGCCACCTCCATGTCGTCGGCGTCCATCGCCCCGGGGGTGGTGCGGTACAGGTCCAGGGCACCCAGCGTGCGCCCGCCGTTGCGCAGGGGGAAGGCGAAGACCGCGACCAGGCCCTGGTCCTGGGCTGCGAGGTTGAACCGGGGAACCCGGGCGTCGGCGGCGAGGTCCGGGACCGAGACAGCGGCATCGGTCCGGTAGGCGTCGATGCACGGGGCCCCTCCCCGAGGTCCGTCTGCGGGCGTTCGTAGCGGGTCGCGGTGACCAGCTCCGTGCGAACTCGCTCAGGGCCTCCGACACGCGCCCAGGCTGTGCCGTCCGGGCACGAGTGGCAACGCGGGTCGACGATCATGGTCGGCCCGCGGGCGGGGGAACAGCGTGTGCCCCGCTGGCTCCCTCCACGAGCAGGGGCAGGGAGACGGTGAAGGTCGACCCCCCCAGATGCTCCGACACCACGGTGATCTCACCCCCGTGGCTCTTCACGATCGAGCTGACGATCGTCAGACCCAGCCCCGAGCCCTGGATGGCGTGGTCGAGGGCGGTGGACGAGCGGAAGAACCGGGTGAAGAGCTCCGGCTGCTCGGCGTCCGGGATGCCCAGGCCGTTGTCACTGACTTCGAGGACGGCCCGACGGCCCCGGGTCCGCAGGGTGCACCGGACCCAGCCGCCCTTCTCGGTGAACTTCAACGCGTTGCTCAGCAGGTTGGACGCCATCGAGTCGAGCTCGTGCGCGTCGCCGAGGACCATGACCGGGTCCGGGGGCACCTCGAAGGTGGCGTCCACGTCACGGGAGGCGATGACCGGGCCGAAGCTTCCCTGCATCGTGAGCACGACCTGACCGAGATCGACCGGTCCGAGGGAGCGCTGGGGCCGTCCCGGTTCGAGGCTGGCCAGGGTGAGCAGGTCGTCGGCCAGCGACCTGAGGCGCTGCGCACTGCGTTCGATGGTGGTGAGGTACTTCTCCTGGGTGCCGTTCAGGGGGCCGCTGCTCGGGTCCAGGAGCAGGTGGGTGAAGCCCGTGATCGTGGTCATCGGCGTCCGCAGCTCGTGACTGATCGCCGCCACGAACTCGGTCCTGGCCTGTCGGGTCCGGGCGTTGAGCAGGTAGACGGTGGCCACGTCGGCGAGTGTCTGGGCCACCTCCATGTCGTGCTCGTCGAGCGTTCCCGGGGTGGTGCGGTACAGGTCGAGCGCCCCGAGCAGCTGATCGTCGTGGCGCAAGGGGAAGGCGAAGACGGCCCTGACGCCGGCGGCCAGGGCCGCGGCCGCGAACCGCGGGAAACGGGCGTCGCCGACCAGGTCCGGGACCGAGACCGGGTCGCCGGTGCGGTAGGCGTCCAGGCACGGCCCTTCGCCCAGCTCGGTCTGCAGGCGCTCGTAGCGGGTCGCCGACGAGTCCGACCCGGCGACGAACAAGGGGTCGGTCGTGGGGGAGATCAGCGAGAAGCCGACGGCGTCCACCGGCAGGATCTCCACGATGCGGTCGACCAGGTGGTCCAGGATCGCCTGGATCGGGAAGTCCGTGACCAGCGTCCGGGCGAACTCGCTGAGAGCCTCGGACAGCAGGTCGTCGCGATCCACCCGGCTTCCGGTCATCACGGCGCCACCCCCGACCGGACGATGTCGGTCTGCACCAGGAAGGGCGGCGGGCGCGGGGACGGCGGCGGTCGGGACCGGAGCGGCTCTGTCGGTGGTCACGAACGTGTCCTTCCATCGGGAGGCGGGCGGAGAGGGCGCCGGCCCGTGACGCGCGGGCAGCGGCGGGGGAGGACGACGGCGACGACGTTCCAGGGCGGACGGACGACACCGGGGGGCTTGGCCCGAGCAGGCGCTCAACGAGGTGGCGGCGGACGGCCGACCTCGCTCCAAACGGGTTGATGTTCCCAACGCTCTCGACAGTAGGGCGTCCGGAGGGGCGCGTCTACGCACGCTTGGTGCAGCGGGGCTTAGGCAGTAGTTTCATCGATGTTGGGACAAGCAACCAGCCCGGAACGAGGTCGGCCGTCCGCCGTCGGCTCTCTCGAGCGCCAGCTCACGCCGGGCTCCTGGTGATCGCCGTTGATGGGCGCGACCGTGCAACCCTTCTCGAGGTCTCCGTCGGAACCCGCCGACGTCGCTGCGGCGCAGCCCTGCTTGGCCGCGGTCCTGAGGGACCTGGGACACGCGTGCGCCGGCGTGTGCCGGACGGCGGCCGAGGAGCTCGGTGCGCAGGTGTGGTTCGCGCGTCGTCGTCCCGCCCAGGGTCGCCGTCGCGCCACGGCTCTCGTCGTCGTGGACACCAGCGCGTACGTCGGCTCGGTCAGCCGTTCCCACCAGCTCCTCCACCAGATCAACGACTGCGCCAAGGCGGACCGCATCCTGGTGATGGCCCGCCGCGCGGGTGATGCCGGACTCGCCCTCGCGGTGGCGGCACGCTCCCCGCGCGAGCTGAGCTGGGAGCGCCCCGACGGTCCGTGCGAGGGGTGCCGGCGCGGACCCCGGCCGGCGCCGTGAGCGTCGACCTCTCGGCCGGGGCGGCGTACACGCTGGACCCCGAGGCCGTGGTCGAGCAGCTCGGGACCGACGCGGACCGCGGCCTGACCTTGGCCGAGGCTGCGAGCCGGCTGGCCTCCTCCGGGCCGAACGAGCTCGAGGCCGTGGTCGCCGTGCCCTGGTGGCGCACGCTGCTCGGACAGTTCCAGGACCCCCTGGTCTACCTGCTGATCGGGGCGGTCCTGGTCTCGCTGGCCGCCTGGCTGGTGGACGGCGGCTCAGGCGTGCCGGTGGATGCGGTGGTGATCGCCGGCGTGCTGGTCGCGAACGCGGCCCTGGGGTACGCCCAGGAGGCCCGCGCGGGCAGCGCGGTCGCCGCCCTGCAGAGCATGACCGCGGTGACCGCGACCGTGGTGCGCGACGGCGAGGTGAGCCGGATCCCCTCGGCCGGCCTGGTCCTGGGTGACCTGCTCGTCCTGGCCGAGGGGGACAGTGTCGGCGCCGACGCGCGGCTGCTCCGGGTGGCGGCGCTGCGGATCGGCGAGGCATCGCTCACCGGGGAGAGCGAGGCGGTGACCAAGGGGGTGGACGCCCTCGTGGGTCGTCACCTGGTCGGGGACCGGACGAACATGGTCTTCAAGGGCACCGGGGTCACCCAGGGCTCGGGCCGGGCGGTGGTCACGGACACCGGGATGGCGACCGAGATGGGGGCGATCGCGCGCCTCCTGCACGAGACGGTCGGCGAGCCCACCCCGCTGGAGGTGGAGATCGCCCGGGTCGGCCGGGTCCTGGGCGCGGCCGTCGTGGTGATCGCGGTCGTCACCATGGCGGTCATCTGGGTGGTCAACGGAGTGCACACGCTGGCCGACGCGGTCACGGTGCTGCTCCTCGGCATCTCGCTCGCCGTGGCCGCGGTTCCGGAGGGTCTGCCCGCCATCCTCTCGGTGGTGCTGTCGATCGGCGTACGCCGGCTGGCCGCCCACGACGCGATCGTGAAGAAGCTGAGCTCGGTGGAGACCCTGGGCTCGGCCTCGGTGATCTGCTCGGACAAGACCGGGACCCTGACCCGCAACGAGATGACGTTGGAGCGGGTCGTGACGGACTCGGGGACGACGCGCGTGAGCGGGGTCGGCTACGCGCCCGAGCGGCCAGGTGCAGGTCGACCGGTCCGACGCCGCCCGCCTGGCCGAGGACGTGGTGGTCCTCTGTGGCGGCTCGCTCGCCTCGGACGCGGTCCTGCAGGACGAGGACGGCGAGCTGGTCGGTCCTCGGGGACCCGACGGAGGCCGCCTTCCTGGTCGCCGAGCGCAAGCTGGGCGTGGCCGACCGGCGTCGCCGACGCTTCACCCGGGTGGCCGAGATCCCGTTCACGTCCGAGCGCAAGCTGATGTCCACCGTGGAGGTCGACCACGAGGCCGACGACTCGCTCGTCCTGGTGTCCAAGGGCGCCCCGGACGTCCTGCTGGACCGCTGCACCCGGGTGCGCTCGGGGGCCGAGGAGCTGCCGCTCACCACCGAGCGTCGCGGCCGCATCCTCGCCGAGGTCGAGACCATGTCGGCCGATGCCCTGCGCACCCTCGGGGTGGCGTACCGGTCCCTGGCTCCTGGCGAGGTGGGCGGGGTCGAGGGGGTGGTCTCCGGTCCGGTGGAGGCGGGGCTGGAGCGCGACCTCGTGTACGCCGGGTCGGTCGGAATCCTCGACCCGCCCCGGGACGAGGCCGGGGTCGCGGTCCGGGAGGCCCGGCGGGCCGGTATCCGGGTCGTGATGATCACCGGCGACCACCCCGCGACGGCTCTGCGCATCGCGCGCGACCTGGGCATCGCCGGCCCGGACGACGTGGCCCTGACCGGGACCGAGATCGAGGAGCTGGACGCCGCGGGCCTGCGTGCGGTCGTGGGCACGACGTCGGTGTACGCCCGGGTGGCACCCGAGCACAAGCTCAGGATCGTCACGGCGCTCCGGGCCGAAAGCAATATTGTCGCGATGACCGGTGACGGGGTGAACGACGCCCCGGCCCTGAAGGCCGCGGACATCGGGGTCGCGATGGGGATGACCGGGACCGAGGTGAGCAAGGAGGCCGCGGCGATGATCCTGGTCGACGACGACTTCACCACGATCGTGCTCGCGGTCCGTCAGGGCCGGGTGATCTTCGAGAACATCAAGAAGTTCCTGCGCTACCTGCTCTCCTCCAACATGGGAGAGGTGCTCACCGTCTTCGGCGGCGTCGTCCTGGCCGGAGCGCTCGGTCTCGACGCCGCCTCGCCCGACGCCGTCGTCCTGCCGCTGCTCGCGACCCAGATCCTGTGGGTCAACCTCGTCACCGACTCCGCCCCGGCGCTGGCCATGGGGGTGGACCCGGAGACCGAGGACGTCATGGCCCGCCCGCCCCGCAGACCCGACGAGCGGGTCATCGACGCCGGGATGTGGCGCGGCGTGATCCTCGTCGGTGCGGTGATCGCGGTCTCGACGCTGTTCACCATCGACGTCTTCCTGCCCGGTGGTCTCGTCGAGGGCAGCGACTCGTTCACGGTCGCCCGGACCTGCGGGTTCACCACGCTGGTCCTCGCGCAGCTCTTCAACGCCTTCAACTCGCGGTCCGAGACGACCAGCGCCTTCCACCGGTTGTTCGTCAACGGCTGGCTGTGGGCCGCGGTCGGGTTCGCCGCCCTCGCGCAGGTCGCGGTCGTGGAGGTGCCGTTCCTGCAGACGGCGTTCGGCACGGCCTCGCTCGACGCCTGGCACTGGGTGGTGTGCACGGCGACGGCCAGCCTCGTCCTGTGGGCCGACGAGCTGCGCAAGCTGGTCGGCCGCGGTCGCCGCGCCCGCGGGGGACGCGCGGGTCTCAGTCGGCCCTGAGGGTCGTGGGCCGGGGAGCGACCCGGAGCAGGAGCTCGTGGGCCGCAGCGACGACGGTGGCGCGGTCGTAGGTCAGGGCGTACTCGAAGGTCCGGTCCAGGTCGGGGCCGGTCTCGCCGAGGTCGCGGGCCAGCAGGGCGGTGGCGAAGTGGGGGCTGAGCACCACCACGTCCCACTCGCCCAGCACCGGGTCGTCCTCGGTCAGCGTGGCGCCGCGGACGCCGGGCAGCGGTTCGGCGGGCAGCCCCTGCCCGAGGGCGGCCACGAAGCCGGCGCGCTCGACCAGCTCGCGGTAGCGCAGCGCGGTGGCGGTGGTGAAGTGCTCGGCGTACTGGAAGGTCGAGGCGACCAGGCAGGTCTCCCCGAGGCGCCCGGCCTCGGCCTCGAGGTGCTTGCTCAGCTCGATGAGCAGTCGCTTGGAGGCACGGCGCAACGGGGTGCCCTGAGGCAGGCACGCGAACGGCGAGGCCGGCTCGGCCGGTCCGGTCCGGCTGACGGCGGAGGTCAGGGTGATCGGGGTCGAGCGTGGCTGCGCCGCCGGGGTCGGGGTGGGTCGCCCGAGCAGCCAGCCCTGTCCGAGCGTGGCCCCGAGCGCGCGGGCGGTGTAGTGGTGGGCCTCGGTCTCGATGCCCTCGGCCAGGATGTGGGCGCCGGTCCGCTCGGCGTAGGCGTTGACCGCGTGCATCACCTCCGCCACGTGGCGCGACGCCCGTCCCTGGACCAGGCTCATGTCGAGCTTGACCACGTCGGGGCACAGCAGCGACAGGAAGGTCAAGGAGGCCGGTTCGGCGCCGACGTCGTCCAGGGCGACCCCCCACCCGAGCTCGCGGACCCGCTCCACGGTGCGGAGCAGCTCGGCGGGCCGGGCCGCCAGGGCGCGCTCGGTGATCTCCACGACCACGTTGAGCACGCCGGGGGCGCGGTCGGCGATGCCGAGCAGCTCCTCCAGCGGTGCGCCGTCGAGGACCTCGGGCTCCACGTTGACGAACACCGACAGGGGGGCGAGCAGCCCGTGCTCGATCGCTCCCCGGAACGCCGCGGACCGGCACGCCACGTCCAGCTCGACGAGCAGTCCGTCGGCGCGGGCGGCGCCGAACAGGGCAGCCGGGCTCTCCAGAGGACCGACCGGCCCTCGGGCGAGGGCCTCGTAGGCCACCACCGAGCCCGAGGACAGGTCCACGATCGGCTGGAACACGCTGCGGACACCGTGGTCCAGCAGCACCCGTCCCAGGGCGCTGAGGGTCGGGGTGCCGGACCGGTCGGACTCGGCGTGCAGCACACTCATGGTTCCTCCGCGAGATCGAGCGAGCAGAGGACAAGCCTAGGATTGCTGCGGATCTTTGTACGGGTTTCAGAAGTTATGCACCAGGCGGGCGCTGTTCGCCACCACGTGGTTGCGCAGCACGCCGAGCCGCTCGACCTCGACCTCGACCGCGTCCCCGGGCTGGAGCAGCCACGCCGGCGTGCGGGAGTACCCCACCCCGGACGGGGTCCCGGTCGCCAGCAGGTCCCCGGGGTGGAGGGTGAGCGTCCGGGAGACCAGGGACAGGGTCTCGCCCACCGGGTAGACCATCTGTGCGGTGCTGCCGTCCTGCACCAGCTCCCCGTTGACCCGGGTCCGCACCCTCAAGCCCTCGCGCAGGTCTCCGACCTCGGCGGCCGCAACCATCGGTCCGAGCGGGCCGGAGCGGTCGCCGTTCTTGCCCAGGATCCACTGCGAGGTGAGCTTCTGGGCCCGGCGCGAGGTGAGGTCGTTGAAGGTCGAGTAGCCCACCACGGCGGCGAGCGCCTCGTCGGGGCTGGCGTCGACCAGTCGCGCACCGACCCAGGCGACGACCTCGCCCTCCCAGTCCAGGCCCTCCTCGTCGGCCGGGACCGGCACCTCGGCTCCGCCCACGGTCAGCGACGCCGGCCACCGGGCGAACAGGGTCGGGAACTCCGGGACGCCCTCGGTGGCGTACGACCCCTCGGCGACGTGCGCGAGGTAGTTCAGGCCGACGCAGATCACCCGGGCTGCCGGGAGCACGGGCGGCACGAGCTCGACCTCGGTGACCGGGAGGACCGTGCCGCCGGGAGGCGCGCCGGGCACCAACCACGAGGCCGGGTCCGCCCAGAACTCCTCGAGACCCGCCAGCACGGTCACCGACGCGCCGTCCTCGGCGAGGTCGCCCACCTGGACCGGGCCCCCGGCCCGTCGTGCTCCCACCAGCCGCATCGCGTCTCCCCGGTCTTAAGTATCGAAAGGTTCGGATGTTTGTGGCAGAGTACGCGACGTGACCGTCCGCCCGCACCCTGCTCCCCGTCCGCTCGGGCTGGCCGACCTGCCGGGCGCCCGGTCCCGGGCCGACCTCCTGGCCGCAGCGCTCGACGAGCAGATCAGGTCCGAGGACCTCGCACCCGGGACGATGGTCGGCACGCTGGCGGGGCTGCGTGCGGAGACCGGCCTGGCCAAGGCCACGGTCAGCGAGGCGGTGCGGCTCCTGCGCGAGCGCGGGGTCGTGGAGATCCGCCCCGGGCGCGGCGGCGGGCTGTTCGTCGCTGCGCGGAGCCCGGTGGTCCGGCTGCGGCACACGCTGCTCTCGGTGACCGAGGAACCCACGGCCGTCCTCGACGCGATCGAGCTGCGCGACCACCTCGAGGCACTGGTCGACACCGGCGCCGCGCGGTGCCGCAGCGAGCACGACGTGCACGAGCTCCGCGCCGCCCTCGAGGTGCTGCGGGGCGCCCCCGACTGGGACTCCTTCATGCACGCGAACTGGGCTCTGCACGAGCGGATCGCCGGCATCTGCCCCAACGCCATGGCCCGGGCCGTCTACGTCGGGACGCTCGGTCACCTCTCCGCCACCTCCGCCCGACCGGCCGACGACGGGGCGGCCTCGGCGGCGTACCGGGTCGAGCGCTACCTGGTCCACGAGGAGCTCGTCGAGGCGATCGTCGCGGGCGACGTGGACCGGGTCCGCGCGGCGGTGGTCCGGCACCACACCACCACCCGGCCCCCGCAGGGAGCGTCCTGATGACCGCGACGTTCCGGCAGTACCTCTTCCCGTCCGACAGCCCGCGGCTGGCCTCGGTCCGGGGACTCGACGCCTACGCCTACCGCGAGGCGGCCAGGCACCACGAGTTCACCGGGGGCCTGATCCGGGGGTGGACTCCGCTGTACCTCAACGAGTTCACCGGGGTGACCGAGGACGGTGTCCTGCGGGAGGGCCTCTACCCGTTCGAGCAGGCGCGCCCCGGGGAGGAGGCGCCGGTCGCGGCCATGGTCGCGGCCGCCCAGACCCTGCTCGACCTGCTCGACGACGCGGGTCGGGAGCGGCTGACCCACCCGGTCGACGCCCCGGAGTGGCAGACCTGGGCCAACCCCGAGTTCCTGCAGTTCGACACCGGGTTGCGGCTGGAGTTTGAGAGCTCCCCGGTGCAGCAGGCGGCGCTGGGCCTCGTGGAGGCCTCGCTGAGTCCCGAGGGCTACCACCTCGCCCACCAGATGATGCTGATCAACGGCTTCCTCGGCGAGGTGGTCGGGCTGGAGTCGGTGCTCAACGAGTTCTCCTACAACGTCGCGCTGTACGGCACCCCGGACCCGGTGCAGCCGTGGGGTTGGCAGCTGTTCGGTCACCACGTGGCGCTGAACTGCCTGGTCGTCGAGGGCCGGATGACCCTCAGCCCGGTCTTCCTCGGCGCCGAGCCGAACGAGATCGACGCGGGTCCGCACGCCGGCGCCCGTGCCTTCACCGACCGGATCGGGTTGGCGACCGACCTGATGGCCGCACTGGACCCCGGGCAGCGGTCCCGGGCCGTCGTCTACGCGCAGATGGTCGACCCGGCGATGCCGCCCGGGCGCGTCCACCCCGGGGACGAGCGGCACCTGGCGGGGGCGTTCCAGGACAACCGGGTGATCCCCGTCGAGGGGGTCTGCGTGGCGGAGCTCTCCGCACGGGCGCGCGCACTGGTCGTCGACTTCGTGAAGGAGTACGTCAGCCTGCTGCCCGAGGGTCCCCGGGCGGCCCGGATGCGGGAGGTCGTCGAGCACCTCGACGAGACGTGGTTCTCCTGGATCGGCGGCCACCAGCCCGGTGAGGTGTTCTACCTGCGCATCCAGTCACCCGTGGTGATCGTCGAGCTGGACCACCACTGCGGGGTGTTCCTCGACTACGACGACCCCCAGCCGTTCCACGTCCACACGGTGATGCGCACCCCGCACGGCAACGACTACGGGCGCGCCTGGCTCCGCCAGTGGCAGGGCCGGCAGGTCGAGCAGGTCGAGCAGCGGAGGGCAGAGGCGTGAGTGGGATCCCGCAGGTCTCCGGGGCCGAGGCCCGGCACCACGTCGCCAACCTGCTGCACGGCTACACCGACATCGCCGACCGCAAGGACGTGGCCGCCGGCGTACGGCTGCTCGGCGAGGCCCGGGTGAGGTTCCCGGCCGGGGGCTTCACCGGCCCCGAGGAGGCGCGCGCGTTCCTCGGCCGACTGTGGGGCAGCGCCGTCCCGCACCGCCACGACGTGTCGAACCTGGTGGTCGAGCCCGACGTCGAGGGTCGGTGGCGGGCCTGGGCGCACTACGCCCGCTGGGTCTTCGACCCTGCCCCGGTGCTCCACACGCTGGGCGCCTACGAGCTCGTGGTGGCCCCTGACCCGTGGGCGATCTCCGAGCTCACGGTCACCCGCACCTGGACGCTCGGCTGACCACCGCTGACCACCGCTGACCACCGCGGACCGATGCGCGGGCGGGTGCGGTCAGGAGACCGTCTCCCGGCTGAGGTACGGGATGGTCTGGGGTCCCTCGGGCAGCACGCAGACCTTCGCGCCCGGTCCGACGGCGTCGAGCTCGGCGAGCACGGCGGCAGCGATGTCCTCGACCAGGAACAGGTGCGCGGTGCGCAGGTCCTCGTCGCTGAGGAAAGTCGTGTGGACGCCGACCCGGGCCCGGGCCAGGACCCGGGCCAGCACCTGCACCTGCCACTGGTCGGGCACGGTCTGGACGCGGTTCGAGATGGCTGACAACAGCGACTCCGGGCTGCTCTCCGACGCCAGCACCTCCCGGAAGGAGCCGTGGTCGGGGAACCCGTCCCGGCACTCCGCGGCGCAGATGATCAGCCCGCCGGGCTTGACCACCGTCGCCGCGGCCGACATCCCCTTGACCGCCTGGTAGACGTTCTGGTCCAGCGGGTAGCCGGAGTTGGTGGTGACGACCACGTCGTAGAGCTGCGGCACCGGGCGCATCGACAGCTCGCGGACGACGTCGCGGGCCTCGGCGTGCATCGCGAGGATCTCGCCCCCGAAGGCCCGGACGACCTCCTGCTCGCTGTTCAGGACCACGTCGAAGGCGAAGTCGACGCCGGTGGCCACCGCGATGGCGCGTACGTCGTCGTGGACCGGGTTGCCCTCGCACAGCCCCCAGGTGGCGCTCTCGCTCCCGATCCGGGCGGCGTCGTGGAGGGTCAGGACGGTCTCCAGGCCGGCGAGACCGGGGGCCACCAGCTTGGGACCGCCACTGAAGCCGGCGAAGAAGTGCGGCTCGACGAAGCCGGTGGTGATCCGGACGTCCGCCTCGACCCACTCGCGGTTGAGCCAGACCGGCACGCGGTCACCGTGGGTGCCCGCCCACACCAGGGAGTCGGCGTCCCGGGCGTCGTGGTTGACGATCCGCAGGGTGTCGACCAGGTCGCTGCCCAGCATGGCCCGCAGCTCCTCGTCGGTGTTGCCCCGGTGGGTGCCGGTGGCCACGAGGAGGACGAGGTCCTCGGGGCGGGTGATCCCCTCGAGCTCGGCCAGGATCGCCCGGACCATCGGCCCACGGGGCTGGGGGCGGGTGGCGTCGCAGATGGAGATCGCGATCTGCTGGCCCGGGCTGACCAGGGAGCGCAGCGGGAGTCCGGACACCGGCGTGGCCAGGGCCGCCCGCAGGGTGGCCTCGACGTCCTCGGCCCGGTCCTGGTGGACCGGAGCCACCACGGTCGTGCGGTCGGCGGGGAGCTCGAGGGTGAGCCCCGTGCTGCCGTAGGCCAGGCGGGTCGTGACCGTGGGCTCGGGGTGCGTGGACGTCATGGGACTCCTTGGTGGCGAGGTCGGGTCCGTCGGGCCCAACCTAGAGGAGCGCCCCCTGCGGTGCGTCGCGCCCGGTCGCGTCCTCGACGGGTGCGTCACGCTCGATCGTGGTGGCCAGCGGCTTCTCGGTGACGAAGCACAGCAGCAGCGCGGCGAGGCCCATCAGCGGCACCAGGTACAAGAAGACCGGGGTCAGGGCGTCGCTGTAGGCGTTGACGACCACCGTCCTGGCCGCCTCGGGCAGAGTACGCACGGTCTCGGGGGTGAGCGAGTTCTGCGTCCCGGCCGAGGAGGTGCTGCCGAGGATGTCGGTCAGCCGTGAGGCGAACAGCGTGCCGACCACGGCGGCGCCGAGCGAGGCACCGATCTGGCGGAAGTAGGTGTTCGCGGCGGTGGCCGTGCCGACCTCGCGGGCCGGGAAGGAGTTCTGCACGATGAGCACCAGGATCTGGATGCAGAGGCCGAGCCCGACGCCCATGACGGCCAGGTAGGTGCAGGTGACCGCGACGGGCGTGGAGGCCGACATGGTCGAGAGCAGGGCCAGGGAGAGGCCCACGACGAGCGTGCCGGCGATCGGGAGCGCCTTGTAGCGACCGGTGCGGCTGACCGCCTGACCCGAGACGGTGGAGGTGACGAGCAGCCCGCCCATCATCGGGATCATCAGCAGGCCGGCCTTGGTGGCCCCGGCGCCGGTCACCATCTGCAGGTACGTCGGCAGGTAGGCGAGCGCCCCGAACATCGCCACCCCGAGGACCAGGCCGGCGAGGGTGGTCAGGTTGAAGTTGCGGTCGCGGAACAGGTGCAGCGGCATGATCGGCTCGGCCGCGCGGCGCTCGACCGCGACGAAGGAGCCGGCGGCGGCCACGGTGAGGGCGATGAGGCCGAGGATGACCGCCGAGTCCCAGGCGTAGGTCGTGCCGCCCCAGCTGGAGGTCAGGACCAGTGCGGTCGAGGTCAGGGCCAGCAGGGCGATGCCGGCGACGTCGAGGCGCGGGCGGGTGGTGCCGGTGGCCGGCAGGTGCAGGAAGAGCACGGCCGAGGCGATGGCCAGCACGCCGAGGGGGAGGTTCATCCAGAACGCCCAGCGCCAGCCGATGCCCTCGGTGAAGAAGCCGCCGAGCAGGGGGCCCGCGACCGAGGAGAGGGCGAAGACGCCGCCCATGATCCCCATGTAGCGGCCGCGCTGGCGGGCCGGGACCACGTCGGCGATGATCGCCTGGGCGAGGATCATCAGCCCGCCACCGCCGAGGCCCTGGATCGCCCGACCGGTGATCAGCAGCCCCATGCTCCCGGCCAGGCCGCCGACGACCGAGCCGACCATGAACAGGCCGATGGCGGTGATGAACAGGCTCTTGCGACCGACGAGGTCACCGAGCTTCCCGTAGACCGGCATCATGATCGTCGAGGCCAGGATGTACGCCGTGGTGACCCACAGCATGTGGTCGACGCCGTCGAGCTCGCCCACGATGGTCGGGAGCGCGGTGCTGAAGATGGTCTGGTCGAGGCTGGACAGCAGCATCGCCACCATCAGCCCGACGAAGACCAGCAGGATGCTGCGCGGGCTGAGGGCGGCGTCCGGGGGCGGGCCCGAGGGGTCGACGGCCGACGGCTCGGCTGGTGCGGTGGCGCTCACGTGAGTCTCCTGAGGGTGCTGGCGACCAGCGCGGTGGCGCGCTGCTCGATGGTGTCGACGGTGCCGGGTCGCGCCGTGTCCGCCCACTCGCGGACGGCGGCCCGGGCGGCACTGGCGCACAGCGCCAGCACCAGCTCCGCGTGGGCGTCGACGTCGTCGTCGGCGCCGAAGTCGGGGTGGGTGACCAGCAGGTTGCGGACGGCCTCGGCCATCCGCTCCCGGCGGGCGTTGAGCTGGGCGAACTGGCCGCCCACGATCTCCGGGTGACGCCGGATGATCTCCATCCGGTCGCGGTGCACCGCGGTGCCCGCGGCGGTGGGGGTGCCCATCGCGGCCAGGACCAGGGCGACCACCGCCCCGACGAGCCCGCCCGGGTGGGCGGGATCGGCCAGGAAGGTGTGGAGGTCCTCGTCGAGGTCACGGGGGGCGAGGCCGAGGACGGCGCTGTCCTTGCTCTCGAAGTAGTTGAAGAAGGTGCGCGGCGAGACGTCGGCCAGCTCGCTGATCGCGTCGACCGTGGTCTCCTCGAGGCCGTCGCGCAGGACCAGGGTCGTGGCGGCCGACTCGATCCGGGCCCGCGTCTCGGTGCGCTTGCGCTCCCGCAGGCCGGGCGGCCGTGTTGCTTGCATGGACCAACAGTACCTCGAAGAGTGCAGTTCTGCACATTTGCGTGAGTGAAGAAACCGCTTGATAAGTTGAACAATTCTTCATGTGGTGTAGTGTTCATGTCATCCCCCGCCGACCGTCAGGAGTGCCCGTGGCCGACGTACCGCTCTCGGTAGCCAAGGCCGAGCTGTTCAAGACGCTCGGGCACCCGACCCGCATCCGGGTCCTGGAGCTGCTCCAGGCGGGGACCATGCCGGTCCACGAGCTGCTCGACGACATCGGGGTGGAGGCCTCCAACCTCTCCCAGCAGCTCGGCGTGCTGCGCCGGGCCGGGCTGGTCCGCTCCTCGCGGGACGGGGCCGCCACGCTCTACACCCTGGCCACGCCGGACGTCGCCGACCTGCTCCTCCACGCCCGGCGGATCCTGGCCACGCTGTGGGCCGAGCAGGAGGAGCTGCTGGTCAGCCTCCGCGCCACGTCCGACTCCCGATGAGCACCGTCGGCAGCCTCCGCCTCGTCGAGACCACCCGGCGCCTGCGCCGCCTGCTGCCCACCGCGGCCGACCTGGCCGCCGTCCGCCGCAACCCGCGCCAGGACCTGGTCGCCGGGCTGACCGTGGCCGTCGTCGCCCTCCCGCTGGCCCTGGCCTTCGGGGCCGCCTCCGGCCTGGGGGCCCAGGCCGGGCTGGTCACCGCGGTGGTGGCCGGCATCGTCGCCGCCGTGTTCGGCGGCTCCAACATCCAGGTCTCCGGTCCCACCGGCGCGATGACCGTGGTCCTGGTGCCGGTGGTCCACCAGCACGGAGCGGCCGGGGTCCTCATGGTGGGGGTGATGGCCGGCCTGGTGCTGGTCGCGATGGCCGTGGCCCACCTGGGTCGCTACGTGCGCTACCTGCCGATCTCGGTCATCGAGGGGTTCACCGCCGGCATCGCGGTGGTGATCGCGCTGCAGCAGGTGCCCGCCGCACTCGGGATCCGCGACGCCGCGGGGGACAAGGTCTGGGCCAGCGCCGCGGACGCCGTACGCCAGTTCGTGGTCCACCCGCACCTGGTCCCGCTGGCGGTCTCGCTCGCCGTGGCCGGGCTGATGCTCCTCGGCGCGCGCTCGTGGCCGCGGGTGCCCTTCTCCCTGGTCGGCGTGGCCCTGGCGACCCTGGCGACCCGGGTGCTCGACCTGCCGCTGGTCTCCCTGGGGCACCTGCCGTCCTCGCTGCCGGCCCCGTCGCTGGGCTTCCTGCACGTCTCCGAGCTCGGCCCCCTGGTCACCGCGGCGCTCGCGGTCGCCGCCCTCGCGGCCCTGGAGAGCCTGCTGTGCGCCACGGTGGCCGACGCGATGACCTTCGACGAGCACCACGACCCCGACCGGGAGCTGTTCGGTCAGGGGCTGGCCAACCTGGTCGCCCCCCTGTTCGGCGGGGTGCCCGCGACGGCGGCCATCGCCCGGACCGCGGTCAACGTCCGCGCCGGGGCGTCCTCGCGGCTGGCCGCGGTCACCCACTCCCTGGTCCTGCTCCTGCTGGTCTTCGTCGCCGCCCCGCTGGTCTCCAGCATCCCGTTGGCCGCCCTGGCCGGCGTGCTCTTCGCGACCTGCGTGCGGATGGTCGAGGCCGGGGCGCTGCGGGCCCTGCTGCGCTCGACCCGCTCCGACGCCGCCATCGTCGTGCTGACCTTCTCGGTCACCGTGGTGGTCGACCTGGTCACCGCCGTGGGCGTGGGCGTGGCGGTGGCGATCGTGCTGGCCCTGCGGTCGGTGGCCCGGTCGGCCAGCCTCGAGCAGGTGCCGCTCGACGCCGGCGACCACAGCCAGGAGGAGCACGCGCTGCTCAACGAGCACATCGTGGTCTACCGCATCGACGGCCCGTTGTTCTTCGGCGCGGCCCACCGGCTGCTCCTGGAGCTGCCCGACGTCGCCGACGTGTCGGTGGTCGTGCTGCGGATGTCTCGGGTCACCACGGTGGACGCGACCGGGGCCAGCGTCCTGGCCGACGTCGTGACCCGGTTGGAGCGACGCGGCATCGTCGTCCTGCTGTCCGGCGTCGCCCCCGACCACGACGACGTCCTGCGCTCGCTGGGCTCTGCCGCCGCCCTGCGGGCAGCAGGCCGGATCTTCCCCGACACCCCGAGCGCCATCGCCCACGCCCGCGAGCTGCTCGCCCCGCCGACCGAGTCGGTGCCTGTCGGCAGCGCAGACCTCAACCCTGGCTGAGCACCGACGGGGCCAGCTCGAGGTCGGGCACGAGCTCCACGACCAGCGCCCGGACCCGGGCGTCGATGTCGGCGACGACGCGTCGTACGCCGGCGTCGTCCATGCCCTTGGGGTCCTCCAGGGGCCAGTCGACCATCCGCGTCGTCGGGGACCAGGGACAGTTGTCCCCGCAGCCCATGGTGACCGCGACGTCGCTGGCGGCGACCGTCTCGACGGTGATCCGCTCAGGGGTCTCCCGGCTGGTGTCGAGGCCGAGGTCCTCCAGGACCCGGGCGACCTCGGGGTGGATGTGCTCGCCGGGCTCGGTGCCGCCGGACACGGCCACGACGCGGCCCTGCCCGTAGTGCTCGGTCAGCAGGCGCGAGGCGACCGAGCGGCCCCCGTTCGCGCGGCAGACGAACACGACCTGGGGGACCCGCGGGCCCGCCTCGGCGGGGGACTGGCTCATACGGCGTTCCTTCGCTCGACTACGTCGTGGGGCCCCAGGGTACGTTCGCGGCGTGAGCACCCACGCCTTCAGGTTCGCGCCTGCGTACCGCCTGCCCGGACTGGTCTTCGGAGTCACCCCGGCCACCGCGAGGGTCGAGGTGACCGGGGGCGAGCTCCGGGTGCGCTACGGGCTCTGGCGGCTGCGCACCCCGCTGGCCAACGTGGCCGGCTGCCAGGTCACCGACGGCTACACGTTCCTCAAGACCGCCGGCCCGGCCCACCTGTCCCTGGTCGACCACGGCGTCTCGTTCGCCACCTGTGGCGGCCCCGGCCTGTGCGTGTCCTTCCACGAGCCGGTGACCGCGATCGACTGGGTGGGTCGGATCAAGCACCCCGCCGCGACCATGACCGTGGAGGACCCCGAGCGCCTCCGCGCCGAGCTGGAAGGCAGCCGATGAGCATCCGCAAGGGAACCGACGTGAAGTGGAAGTGGGGCAACGGCTGGGCCGAGGGCACCGTCTCCGAGGTCCACCACGGCGAGGTCAGCCGGACCACCAAGGGCAACGAGGTCACCCGCAAGGGCAGTGAGGACGACCCGGCGTACGTCATCGAACAGGAGGACGGCACCGTCGTGCTCAAGCTGAGCAGCGAGGTCGAGCGCGCCTGAGGCAGCGCGACCCCTGAAGGTTCCTCAGGCCGGCGTCGCCGTCCGGGTGTTGTCGGCGTGCCGCACCGTGAGCCGGGTCCGGTCGAGGTGCTCCAGGAGCGGCACCGCCACCCGGCGGGACGTGCCCAGCGCGGCCCGCGCGTCGCTGACCGTGAACGGCTGGGCCAGCCCGGCCAGCACCCTCGCCGCCTCGAGGTCCGCGCCCGGGAGCAGGACGACCTGGTCGGTCAGGCGCAGGGCGAGCCCGGCCTTGGCCAGCACGGCGATCGCGGTGCGGTCCAGCCCCAGCCCGGCCAGCTCGTGGGCGTCCGGGGCGTCGAAGGGGCGGGTGTCGAGCCGTGAGCGGACCTCGGCCCACCCGTCGGTGATCCGGGACGGCAGGGCGGGCGCGTCGACCAGCCGCAGCTCGCCCGCGCGCTCGCGCACCGGGGACGCGGCGAGCGCGGTGACGACGGCGACGGGGACACCGAGCGCCTCGGCCACCGTCGTGGTCGGCACGCCGGGTCGCAGCGCGGTCTGACGTCGGCGGACCTCCTCGAGGATCCGGCCCTGCAGCACCGCGGCGTGCTCGGGCGAGACCAGGAGACCCCCGACCTCCAGCGCCTCCCCGTCCACGGGCCCGACGTCGACGCCCAGGCGGACCAGGAGGTCTGCCCGCACCAGGCCGCGGGCGGCCACCTCGGCCCGCAGGCTGCCGTCCAGGCTCTCCAGCACGAGCGCTCGCGCGGCGGCCGCGCCTCGCCGACCCAGGGCCGGTGCGTCCGGGGCGAGCACCCGGACACCCCACAGGGCGCGGCTCCCGGGGTCGCGCAGCAGCGCACGGTCCCCGATCCGCAGCGGCTGGGCCTGCTCGAAGGTGAGCCGGGCGGTCGACCCCGACAGGTGACGCGCGTGCACGGTGAAGGCCGCGGCCCCGATGTGCAGCACGGGCCGCTCGGGGACCGGTCCCGCGCCGGTCAGGCGTACGTCGACCACCCGGGTGGCCTCGTAGGCCCCGGGGGTGACCAGAGCGCTGCCGCGACCCAGGGAGTCCGGAGCCCGGCTGCCCAGGTCGAGCGCGACCCGGGCCACGCCCGCCACGGACTCGACCTGCCTCCCCAACGACTCGAGCCCGCGGACCCGTACGGGGTGGCCGTCGACCTCGAGCAGGTCCCCGCGCCGGAGGGTCCCGGCGGGGAGGGTGGCGGTCACGACCGTCCCGGTCCCGCGGACGTGGAACCGGCGGTCCACCCAGAGCCGGACCGCATGGTGGGGGTCGGGGTCCGGGAGCTCCCGCAGCATCCGGGCCAGGGCGCCGTGGAGCTCGTCGAGGCCCTGTCCGGTCACCGCACTGACCACGACGGCCTCCGCCCCGGCCAGGGAGGTCCGGTCGACCTCGCAGCGGGCCCGGTCCAACGCCGGCCCGGGGTCGGCGAGGTCGGCCCGGGTGACCACCACCAGGCCGTGCCGTACGTCGAGGGCGTCGAGGGCGGCCAGGTGCTCGGCGGTCTGCGGCATCCACGGGTCGTCGGCGGCGACCACGAGCAGTGCGGCGGGGACGGGGCCCACCCCGCTGAGCATGGTGGAGACGAACCGCTCGTGACCCGGCACGTCGACGAAGGCGACCTCCCCGACCCCGGGAAGGGTCGTCCAGCAGTAGCCGAGCTCGATGGTCAGGCCACGCCGGCGCTCCTCGGCGAGGCGGTCGGGATCCT
This sequence comes from uncultured Actinomycetota bacterium, assembly GCA_963843825.1. Classification (GTDB taxonomy): domain Bacteria; phylum Actinomycetota; class Actinomycetes; order Propionibacteriales; family Nocardioidaceae; genus Marmoricola_A. Next base: position 50,291 of record CAWJLZ010000022.1, on the reverse strand, counting down.
GGCCGGTGAGGGCCCGGACGAGGGTCGACTTGCCGTGGTCGACGTGGCCGGCGGTGGCGACGACGCGCACGTCAGGGGGTACGGTCGGCGTGGGCGAGCGCGCGGCGTACGGCGTCGAGCAGGACGTCGTCCAGCTCCTCGGGCACCGCCACCAGGTCGAGCAGGAGCCGGTCGTCGACAACGCGGCCGACCACCGGGGTCGCACCGGTGCGCAGCGCCGCGGCCAGCGAGGCGGGCAGGGCGACGGCGGCGCTGTCCAGCAGGACGCCGGGCGCCCCGCCACCGCCGACGGCGGCCTGCGACCGCACGGCCTCGGCCATCTCGGCACCGAGGGCGTCCGCGAGCACCCGGGCCCGGTCGAGCAGCCGGTCGGGACGGCTGGCGAGCGCGGCGGGCACCGGAGGCGTCGGTCCGGTCAGGGTGGCCTCGAGAGCCGCCAGGGTCAGCTTGTCGACCCGCAGCGCCCGAGCCAGGGGGTGGCGCCGCAGGCGCTGCACCAGGTCGGCCCGGCCCAGGAGCAGGCCGCACTGCGGGCCGCCCAGCAGCTTGTCCCCCGAGGCGGTGACGAGGTCGGCGCCGGCGCGCAGGGTGGTGGCGGCGTCGGGCTCGTCGGGCAGCCGCGGGTGGGGCGCGAGCAGGCCGGAGCCGATGTCGGCGACGACGGGGACCCCGAGACCGGTCAGCCCCGAGACCGGCACGGAGGAGGTGAACCCCTCCACCCGGAAGTTCGAGGGGTGCACCTTGAGCACGAAGGCGGTCCGGTCGCCGACCGCGTCGGCGTAGTCGGAGGGGTGCACCCGGTTCGTGGTGCCCACCTCCCGCAGGGACGCCCCGACGGACTCCAGCAGGTCCGGGATCCGGAACCCGTCGCCGATCTCGACCAGCTCGCCGCGGGCCACCACGACCTCCTGCCCGGCGCCGGCCAGGGCGCAGGCGACCAGGGCCAGCGCGGCCGCGCCGTTGTTGACCACGTGGACGTCCTCCGCGTCGGGCACCGCCGCGCGCAGCGCCGCCAGGGGCCCCGCGCCCCGAGGTCCCCGACGACCGGTGGTGAGGTCGAGCTCGACGTCGGTGGCGCCGGCCGCGAGGGTCAGGGCGTCCACCGCGGCGCGCGAGAGCGGGGCCCGGCCGAGGTTGGTGTGCACGACCACGCCGGTGGCGTTGAGGACGCCGCGCAGCGACGACGCCGTGCCGGGCAGGTCCGCGAGCACGGCGTCGACGACGTCGTCCGCGGCGAGGTCGCCGGCCCGGCAGGCCTCCAGGGCCCCGCGGACGGCTCCGCGCACCAGGTCGCGTCCGAGCCGGTCGAGCGCATCACTCAGCCGGGGGTCGGCCAGGACGGTGTCGGTGCGAGGCGTACGGCGTCGCGGGTCCTCGGGCACGCACCCTCCTGGTTCGACGGTGTCTCGGGGTCCTGCGGGTCGGTGGTCTGGCGGAGGCGGACGGGAATCGAACCCGCCTGGCCGAGATGCTCGGCCACGTCGATTTTGAGGATCGCGCCCGTCACCAGACGAGGAACGCCTCCACGGCCCACCCTAGTCGCGGGGAGGGAGGGTTTACGGTGCAGGGGACGGGGTACCTCAAGCCCACGTCGAGCGGAGGGAGCATCGTGGCCACCACGTTCCTGGGCGCCATTGGCCGATGGCCGCTGCTCCGTCAGGTCACGGGCCCGGACCGGCTCGGCCGCGGCTCGGCCGCGATGTCCGAGCGCAGCGCGGACCTCGAGCCCCGCACCACCGGGGCCGACAAGGTGGTCAGCTCGGTCTGTCCGTACTGCGCGGTCGGCTGTGCCCAGAAGGTCTTCGTCAAGAACGGTGCCGTCACCCAGATCGAGGGTGACCCGGCCAGCCCGATCTCGCGCGGTCGGCTGTGCCCCAAGGGCAGCGCCAGCAAGCAGCTCGTCACCTCGCCGTCCCGGGTCACCACGGTCCGCTACCGGCGCCCGTACGCCACCGAGTGGGAGGACCTCGGGCTGGACACCGCGATGGACATGATCGCGGACCGGGTGGTGAAGACCCGCAAGGAGTTCTGGGAGTGGGAGGACGAGAAGGGCCGCCGCACCCGGCGGACCCTCGGCATCGCCAGCCTCGGAGGGGCGACCCTCGACAACGAGGAGAACTACCTGATGAAGAAGCTCTACACCGCGATGGGCGCGGTGCAGATCGAGAACCAGGCGCGTATTTGACACTCCTCCACCGTTCCCGGTCTGGGGACGAGCTTCGGCCGAGGAGGAGCCACATCCTTCCTGCAGGACCTCAGGAACTCTGACTGCATCGTCATCGAGGGCTCCAACATGGCCGAGGCCCACCCGGTGGGCTTCCAGTGGGTCATGGAGGCCAAGCGGCGCGGGGCCACGATCATCCACGTCGACCCTCGGTTCACCCGTACCTCCGCGGTCGCGGACCTGCACGTCCCGATCCGGGCCGGCAGCGACATCGCCTTCCTCGCCGGGCTGGTCAACCACGTCCTGACCCACGACCTGGACTTCCGCGAGTACGTCGTGGCCTACACGAACGCGGCCTCCATCGTCGGCGAGGACTTCCAGGACACCGAGGACCTCGACGGCCTGTTCTCCGGGTTCGACCCCGAGAGCCGGGCCTACGACCCGAGCACCTGGCAGTACGAGGGGACCGAGGAGGCCGCCGCGGCCGGTCAGCGCGACCCCGGCCAGGCCACCGGGCCCCAGGAGGACGGCGAGGACTCCAAGGACCTGCACGAGAGCGCCCGCTCCCAGTCCCACGGGTCCGGAGGCGCTCCCGTGGCGGGCAAGCCCCCGCGGGACGAGACCCTCCAGCACCCCCGGTGCGTCTTCCAGATCCTCAAGCGGCACTTCGCGCGGTACACCCCCGAGATGGTCCAGGAGGTGTGCGGCATCGAGCCCGAGCAGTTCGCGAAGGTCGCCGAGGCGCTGACCTCCAACAGCGGCCGGGAGCGGACCAGTGCGTTCTGCTACGCCGTGGGCTGGACCCACCACAGCACCGGCGCCCAGACGATCCGCACCGCCTCGATCCTGCAGACCCTGCTGGGCAACATCGGTCGCCCCGGCGGCGGGATCATGGCCCTGCGCGGCCACGCGAGCATCCAGGGCTCGACCGACATCCCGACCCTGTTCAACATCCTGCCGGGCTACATCCCGATGCCCCACGCGGCCCAGCACCGCGACCTCGACGAGTTCGTCGCGGCGGACGCGGGCAAGACCGGCTACTGGGGCAACATGCGTGCCTACACGGTCAGCCTGCTGAAGTCGTGGTGGGGCGACGCCGCGACGGCCGAGAACGACTTCTGCTTCGACTACCTGCCGCGGCTGACCGGCGACCACTCGACGTACGCCACGGTCAAGAACCAGATCGAGGGCAGCAGCAAGGGCTACTTCGTGGTGGGGGAGAACCCTGCCGTGGGATCTGCGAACGGGAAGATGCAGCGGCTGGGGATGGCCAACCTGGACTGGCTGGTGGTCCGCGACCTGCAGATGATCGAGTCGGCCACGTTCTGGAAGGACGGCCCGGAGATCGAGTCGGGCGAGCTGCGCACCGAGGACATCGGCACCGAGATCTTCTTCCTGCCCGCGGCCACGCACGTGGAGAAGGCCGGCTCGTTCACCCAGACCCAGCGGATGCTGCAGTGGCGCGACCAGGCCGTGGAGCCGCCGGGCGACGCCCGCAGCGAGCTGCAGTTCTACTACGAGCTCGGCCGGCGGATCCGCGAGAAGCTCCGCGACAGTACCGACGAGATGGACCGGCCGCTGCTCGACCTCACCTGGGACTACCCCGTCGAGGGCACCCTCCAGGAGCCGGACGGCGAGGCCGTGCTGCGCGAGATCAACGGCACCCGTCCCGACGGCTCCGCCCTCAGCGCCTACACCGAGCTGAAGGACGACGGGTCCACCCGGTGCGGGTGCTGGATCTACTGCGGGGTCTATGCCGACGAGGTCAACCAGGCCCGGCGCCGCAAGCCGCACTGGGAGCAGGGCGAGGTGGCCCCGGAGTGGGGCTGGGTCTGGCCCGCGAACCGCCGGATCCTCTACAACCGCGCCTCGGCGGCCCCGGACGGGTCGCCGTGGAGCGAGCGCAAGAAGTACGTCTGGTGGGACGCCGACCAGGGGAGGTGGGTCGGGGCCGACGTGCCCGACTTCATCCCCGACCGGGCGCCCGACCACGTGCCCGAGGAGGGTGCCACCGGTCCCGACGCGATCGGCGGGCAGGACCCGTTCATCATGCAGACCGACGGGAAGGCGTGGCTGTTCGCGCCGCTCGGGATCGCCGACGGGCCGATGCCCGCGCACTACGAGCCCCCGGAGTCCCCGGTGCACAACCCGGTGTACGCGCCAGCAGAACAATCCCTCGCGCCGGATGCTGTCCCACCCGGCCAACCCGATCAACCCCAGCTACAGCGAGGTGTTCCCGTACGTCTTCACGACCTACCGGCTCACCGAGCACCACACCGCCGGCGCGATGAGCCGGACGCTGCCCTACCTGACCGAGCTCCAGCCCGAGCCGTTCTGCGAGGTCTCGCCGCGGCTGGCCGCCGAGCGCGGCCTCGAGCACCTCGGCTGGGCCACGATCGTGACCGCCCGGTCCGCCATCGAGGCCCGGGTGCTGGTCACCGAGCGGCTGCGCAGCCTCCGTCTCGGCGACCAGCGGATCGAGCAGGTCGGGCTGCCCTACCACTGGGGCGGCAACGGGCTCACCACCGGCGACTCGCCCAACGATCTGGTCAACGTGACCATGGACCCCAACGTCTACATCCAGGACAAGGTCGGGACCTGCGACATCCGACCCGGACGTCGTCCACGGGGCCCCGCCCTGCGCGACTACGTCGACGACTACCGGCGCCGAGCCGGCGTCGACACGGACGACCCCACCAACGGAGGGACCCAGGGATGAGCCACTCGCTGCACGGTCGGCTGGACGACGTCACGAGCGACGCGGGCTACGCCGAGCACCCGCCGCGGATGGGTTTCTTCACCGACACCTCGGTGTGCATCGGCTGCAAGGCCTGCGAGGTGGCGTGCAAGGAGTGGAACGAGGTGCCCGCCGACGGCTACGAGCTCAGCGGCATGTCCTACGACAACACCCAGGCCCTCGGGGCCAGCACCTGGCGGCACGTCGCCTTCGTCGAGAAGCCGCTGCACCCCACGACCACCGACCTCGGCCTGCCGGGCATGGGCCCTCCGGGCTGGGACACCCACGAGAGCGGCCTGCCGCAGGCGGCCCCGGCCGGCGAGGACCAGGCGACCGAGAGCGGCGACGGGGCGATCCGCTGGCTGATGTCCTCCGACGTCTGCAAGCACTGCACCCACGCCGCCTGCCTCGACGTCTGTCCGACCGGGTCGCTGTTCCGGACCGAGTTCGGCACCGTGGTGGTCCAGCCCGACATCTGCAACGGCTGCGGCTACTGCGTGCCCGCCTGCCCCTACGGCGTGATCGACCTGAACAAGGAGGACGGCCGGGCCTTCAAGTGCACCCTGTGCTACGACCGGCTCAAGGAGGGCCAGACCCCTGCCTGCGCCCAGGCCTGCCCCACCGAGTCCATCCAGTTCGGCGAGGTCGACGAGCTGCGCGAGCGGGCCGACGCGCGGCTGGCCGAGCTGCACGAGAAGGGCGTGGACGTCGCGCGGCTGTACGGCCACGACCCCGAGGACGGCGTCGGCGGGGACGGTGCCTTCTTCCTGCTGCTCGACGAGCCGGAGGTCTACGGGCTGCCGCCGGACCCGATCGTCACCACCCGCGACCTCGCCTCGATCTGGAACCACGTCGGGGCGGCGGCGCTGACGCTGCTCGGCCTGGGAGCGGCGTCTTTCGTGAGGCGGCGGCAGTGAGGGAAGCCGCGATGGTCCCCGAGCCGGAGTTCGAGTCTTACTACGGCAAGCAGATCATCAAGACGCCCACGTGGAAGACCCCGGACGTCCCGCTGTACCTCTTCCTCGGCGGCCTGGCCGGTGCGTCCGCCGTGCTCGCCGAGGGAGCCGCCGCCACCGGCAACGCCGAGCTCGAGCGGGTCGGTCGGGTCGCGGCCGCGGGGGGCGCAGCGGTCGGGACGGTCTTCCTGGTCCACGACCTGGGCCGCCCGGAGCGGTTCCTGAACATGCTGCGGGTGTTCAAGGTGACCTCCCCGCTGTCCGTCGGCTCGTTCATCCTGGCGCCGTTCAGCGCGCTCTCCTCCGCGGCGCTCGCCTCCCACCTGACGGGTCGGCTGCCGCTGCTCGGCCGGGCCGCGGGGCTGGGGGCGGCGCTGTTCGGCCCCCCGCTGGCGACGTACACCGCGGCGCTGCTGGCCAACACCGCGGTGCCGGCCTGGCACGACGCCCACCGCGAGCTGCCCTTCGTCTTCGGCGGGTCCGGGGCCAGCGCGGCCGGAGGACTGGCGCTGCTGCGTCGTGCCGGTCTCCAGCAGCGGGCCGGCCCGGCGGATGGCGATCGCCGGGGCGGCGGTGGAGCTGACCTCCTCGGAGCTGCTCAAGCGGCGGCTGGGCATGATCGCCGAGCCCTACGAGCAGGGCCGTCCCGGGCTGCTGATGAAGGTCGCGTCGAGGACCACCGCGGTCGCCGCGGTCGGCTCCGTGCTGGGCCGGCGCTCGCGGACGGTGTCCGCGGTCTGCGGGGCCGCGCTCGTCACGGCCTCGGTGATCACCCGGTTCGGCGTCTTCGAGGCCGGGCTGGCTTCGGCTAAGGACCCGAAGTACACGGTCGTCCCCCAGCGGGAGCGGCTGGCCCGTCGGCAGCGGGAGGCCCAGGAGGCCCAGGAGGCCCAGCAGGCCCCGGAGGCAGCCCCCTCGGTGACGCCGGCGACATAGGTTGGGCCGCATGACGGCCACGGCACCCGGGATCCGACTCACCCAGTTCGCCTCCGGCGGAGGCTGCGCCTGCAAGGTCCCTCCGGGTGAGCTCGAGAAGGTGCTGGCCGGGCTCTCCCTCGGGCGGGCGCACGACGACCTGCTGGTCGGCCTCGACGACGGTGACGACGGCGCGGTGGTCCGGATCGACGGGGACCGCGCGGTGGTGATGACCGCGGACTTCTTCACCCCCGTCGTCGACTCCGCCTACGACTGGGGCCGGATCGCCGCGGCCAACGCGTTGTCCGACGTCTACGCGATGGGCGGGGAGCCGCTGCTGGCGGTCAACCTGCTCACCTGGCCGCGCGACCGGGTCCCCTTCGAGCTCGCCGCCGAGGTGCTCCGGGGCGGCTCCGACGTCAGCGCGGAGGCGGCGTGCCACCTGGCCGGCGGCCACAGCATCGACGACCCCGAGCCCAAGTACGGTCTCGCGGTGACCGGGCTGGCCGACCCGGACCGCCTGCTGCGCAACGACGCCGGCCGCGCCGGCGTCCCGCTCACCCTGACCAAGCCGCTGGGCCTGGGCGTGCTCAACAACCGGCACAAGGCGACCGGCGAGGTGTTCGACGAGGCCGTCGCCACGATGACCACCCTGAACCGGGACGCCTCGCGGGCCGCGCTCGCGGCCGGGGCCCGCTGTGCCACGGACGTGACCGGCTTCGGCCTGCTCGGCCACCTGTTCAAGCTGTGTCGGGCCAGCGGCGTCGGCGCGGTGATCGAGAGCGCGGCGGTGCCCTACCTCGACGGGACCCGGAGCTCGTATGCCGAGGGCTTCGTGCCCGGCGGGAGCCGGCGGAACCTGGACTGGGTGCGCCCGCACCTCGACTCCTCGGTCTCCGAGGACGAGCTGGTGCTGCTGGCCGACGCCCAGACGTCCGGCGGCCTGTTGGTCGCCGGCGAGATCCCCGGGCACCCGGTCATCGGGGAGCTCGTGGCGCTCGGTGACCGCGCGATCGCCGTGCGCTGACGCGTCGGGTCAGCGGTACTCCGGGTTCTCGAAGTCGAAGTGGGTGCCGGCGTCCCACTCGGGGCGCTGGTTGCCGTAGCCGGGCACGCCACCGGCGTCGGTGAGCATCTTGGCCAGGTGCATGAGGTTCCAGGTCATGAACGTGGTGTTGCGGTTGGTGAAGTCGTTGTCCGGGCCGCCACTGCCCTCGTCCAGGTACGACGGACCGGGTCCGGCCTCCCCGATCCAGCCGGCGTCGGCGTTCGGCGGGATCGTGTAGCCGACGTGCTGGAGGCTGTAGAGGACGTTCTGGGCGCAGTGCTTGATGCCGTCCTCGTTGCCGGTGATCAGGCACCCGGCGACCCGGCCGTAGAAGACGTACTGGCCCTTGTCGTTCAGCGAGCCCGAGTGCGCGTACATCCGCTCGATGACCTTCTTCATCTCGCTCGAGTTGTCACCGAGCCAGATCGGGCCCGCCAGCACCAGGATGTGCGAGTCGAGGATGCCGGGGAAGAGCTCGGGCCAGGCGTCGCTCGGCCACCCGTGCTCGGTCATGTCGGGGTAGACGCCGGTGGCGATGTCGTGGTCGACGGCGCGGATCTCGGTGACCTGCACGCCGTGCTTGCGCATCAGCTGCGCGCTGGCGTCGACGAGCCCCTGGGTGTTGCTCGGCTCCGGTGAGCGCTTCAGCGTGCAGTTGACGAAGGTGGCCCGGAGGCCGGAGAAGTCCCAGTCGGTCATGGCAGAGCCTTCCTGTGCGGGGGTGGGGTGCGTGGTCCTCCTTCATAGCAGCGTGCGGCGCCCCGGGGTACCGCCCGGCCTGGGCCCCGGGTCCGACCGTGGGGGGATCCGCCGACGCGTGGGCCCTCCCTAGGGTGGAGCCATGTCGACCCTCGCCACCCGCCTGCGGGAGTTCTTCGCGCTCGAGGACCCCTGGGAGCGGCCCGGGTACGCCCTGAGCCGTGGTGACGTCCTGACCGGCGTCGTCGTGGCGCTGGTGACCTCGCTGATGCTCGAGCTGGTGCGCGCCGGCGGGGTGCTCAAGGACACCGACGCCCCCGTCTGGGTGCAGCAGGGCGTGGCCGTCACCGGGGCGCTGCTGCTGGTCGGGCGGCGTCGCTGGCCGCTCACCGTGGCCACCCTCGCGGCGGTGCACATGTTCGTCGTCGGCCTCACGATGCCTGCGGTGATGGGGCAGGCCACCCTGCAGGTGACCTACTGGGTGGCGATCTTCTCCGGCGTCGCCTGGGCCCGCAGCCGCACGTCGATGGCGCTGGTCGTCGGCACCATCGTGGCCTTCATGTTCGGCTGGATCGCGGTCACCTTCGCCGTCGGGCACAGCCTCGAGACGGAGTACGGCGTCAGCGCCGGCGACCGAGACCCGCAGGCCCTCCTGGGGCCGATCACCTCGGCCGTGCTGGTCATCCTGGTGGTCAACATCGCCTTCTTCTCCGCGGCGCTGGTCGGCGGCCAGGCCTCCTGGCGGCGGGCCCGGCAGCGTCTCCAGCTCACCGAGCAGGCGGAGACCATCGCCGCGCAGGCCGAGAGCCTGCGCCGCCAGGCCGTCGTCGAGGAGCGGTTGCGGATCGCCCGCGAGCTGCACGACGTCGTGGCCCACCACGTCTCGGTGATCGGCATCCACGCGGCGGCGGGTCGCCGGGTGATGGACCGCGACCCCGAGGCCACCCGGACCGCGCTGGTGCAGGTCGAGGAGTCCACCCGCGAGGCGGTCGGGCAGATGCGCGGGCTGCTCGGCGCCCTGCGCGAGGTGCAGCCAGGACCCGGACCGCCGGGAGCAGGAGCGACACCCGTCGTACGGGCTGGCCGACCTCGGCCGGCTGGTCGGGGAGCGCACCGACACCCGGCTCTCGGTCAGCTACACCGTGACCGAGGACCCGCCCGGTGCGGCCGGCGACGTGCCGCCGCCGCAGTCGCTCGCGCTCTACCGCACCGCCCAGGAGGCGTTGACCAACGTGGCCCGGCACAGCACCGCGACCAGCGCCCGCCTGGCGGTACGGGTGGTCCTGCCCGCGGACGGGCGGACCGGGCACGCCGAGGTGGAGGTCACCGACGACGGCAGGCCCCGGAGCACCCCGCGGGGCGCCCCGAGCAGCGGTCTGGGCCAGCTCGGCATCCGCGAACGGGCCTCCTCGCACGGCGGCACCGCCGAGATCGGGCCCCGGGCGACCGGCGGCTACCGGGTGCGCGTCCGCCTCCCGCTGGCCGGCGACCGCGCGGTGCAGGACGCATGAGTGCCCCGCTGCGGGTGCTGCTCGTCGACGACCAGCACCTGGTCCGCTCCGGCTTCCGGCTGATGCTGTCGGTCGAGGACGACCTCGAGGTGGTCGGCGAGGCCGCGGACGGTCAGCAGGCCGTCGCCAGGGCCGCGGAGCTGCGCCCCGACGTGGTGCTGATGGACGTGCAGATGCCGGTGATGGACGGCATCACCGCCACCGCCGAGCTGGTCCGCCGCGACCTCGGCCGGGTGATCATCCTGACCACCTTCGACCGCGACGACTACCTCTTCGACGCCCTGCGGGCCGGGGCCAGCGGGTTCCTGCTCAAGAACGCCGAGCCGGAGCAGCTGATCGACGCGGTGCGCGCCGTCGGCCTCGGTCACGCGCTGCTCGCCCCCGAGGTGACCCGCCGGGTGATCGAGCAGATGACCGCCCCGGCCCCGTCCGCGGCCACGACCTCGGCGCCGGCCCCCCGGCGCACGCTGCCCGACGACGTCACCGGGCGGGAGCGCGAGGTGCTGGTCCTGATCGCCCGCGGCCTGTCCAACACCGAGATCGCCGCCGAGCTCTTCATCGGCGAGGCCACGGTGAAGACCCACGTCTCGCACCTGCTGGCCAAGCTGCAGGCCCGGGACCGGGTGCACGTCGTGGTCTTCGCCTACGAGGCCGGGCTCGTCCCCGGGGTGGAGGACGGATCTCCCCCTGCGGGCTGATCCGTACGACTCCCCGCGCGCCTAGCGTGGTGGACATGACGACTTCCCCCGTGCTGACCCGCACCCCGTCCCCCTCGGACACCGGCGACGGACTCGCGCTGCAGGGCCTGGTCCGGCGCTTCGGTGACGTGACGGCCGTCGACGGCGTCTCCTTCACGGTGCCCGCCGGCCGGATCACCGGGTTCGTCGGCGGCAACGGCGCCGGCAAGACCACCACGATGCGCCTGGTGATGGGCCTGCTCGAGGCCGACGCCGGCGAGGTGACCTGGCAGGGCCGGACGGCGACCTGGGCCGACCGCACCCGCTTCGGCTACATGCCCGAGGAGCGGGGGCTGTACCCCAAGCAGAAGGTGCTCGACCAGCTGACCTACCTCGGCCAGCTCAAGGGCCTGAGCGCCACCGACGCCCGCGACAGCGCCACCGGCCTGCTCGAGCGGTTCGGCCTCGGCGACCGGCTCAAGGACCCGGTCCAGAAGCTGTCGCTCGGCAACCAGCAACGGGTCCAGGTGGTGGCCGCGGTGATGGCCCGTCCCACGATGCTGATCCTCGACGAGCCCTTCTCCGGCCTCGACCCGAGTGCCGTCGACGACATGGCCGACCTGCTGCGCGAGCACGCCGCCGCCGGCTGCCCGGTGCTGTTCTCCAGCCACCAGCTCGACCTCGTCGACCGGCTCTGCGACCGCCTCGTGGTGATGGCGCGGGGCCAGGTACGGGCCGAGGGCACCGCGGCCGAGCTGCGGTCCGGGGTGCCCCAGCGGGTCCGCCTCGTGCTGGGCGGGGACGCGGGCTGGGTCCGCGACCACGCCGCGGGCGAGCCCCGCCTGCACGTCATCGACGTCGACGGGCACGAGGCGGTCCTGGAACCACCGGGTGACCCGGTCGAGGGGGACCGGGTCCTCTCCGCCCTGCTGACCGAGGCCCTGCGCCGCGGCAGCGTGCACGAGCTCGCCCGCCTCGTCCCACCCCTGAGCGAGATCTACCGGGAGGTCACCGCATGAGCACCGACACCAGCAGCCCCACGCACCAGCTGACCGCGCCACGCCGCGCCTGGGCCCTGGTGGCCCGCCGCGAGATGGTCGTGAAGCTGACCGACAAGGCGTTCCTGCTCAGCACCTTCGGGATGCTGGCCATCGTCGTGGTCCTGATCGGGGTGCAGATCGCTCTCGGCTCGAGGACCAGCACCTTCGACGTGGTGACGACGCCCGAGGCGACCCAGATGGCCCGGTCGGTCGCCGACGCCGTGCCCGACCTCGACGACAACGTCCGCCTCGACCTCGCCACGGCGCCCGACCCGGCCGCCGCCCGAGCGGCGCTGCGCGACGGCTCGGCCGACGCGTGGTTGGAACGCACCGGGGACGGCTGGCGGCTGACCAGCCTGCGCACCGTCGACGGCGACCTGGAGTCCGTGGTCTCCCGGGCCCTCCAGCAGGAGGTGGTCAGCAGCAACGCCGCCGCGAGCGGGACCAGCCTCGACCAGCTGCAGCGCGGCTCCGTCCTGGCCACCGACCAGCTCGAGGGGGACCCGACGCGCAGCCGGCTCGCCGACGGACTCGGCTTCGGGATGTCGTTCGCGTTCTACCTCGCCGCCCTCCTCTTCGGGGTCGCCCTGGCTCAGTCGGTGGTGGAGGAGAAGCAGTCCCGGCTGGTCGAGATCATCGCCACCAGCATCCCGGTGCCGCACCTGCTGGCCGGCAAGATCATCGGCGCCGCCGCCCTGGCCCTGGGGCAGATGCTCACCGTGGGGGTGGTCGCGGTGGTCGGGCTCTCGTTCACCTCGTACGCCTCCGCGCTGCCGGCGGTCGCCAGCGGCCTGGGCTGGTTCGTGCTCTTCTTCGTGGTCGGCTTCGTGCTCGTCTCCACGCTGTACGCGGTGGCCGGTGCGCTGGCCAGCCGCACCGAGGACGTCCAGAGCACCTCGCTCCCGGCGACGATGGTGGTGATGGCCTCGTTCTTCGCCGCCGCGCTGCTCTCCGGGGTGGGCGAGACGATCGGTTCCTACGTGCCTCCGGCGTCCGCGCTGATCATGCCCTCGCGCGTGGTCGCCGGAGAGGCTGCCTGGTGGGAGCCGTTGGTGGCCCTGGCGATCCTGCTCGCCACCGCGGCCCTGGTGGTGGCGGCCGCGGCGCGGATCTACCGCCGGTCGCTGCTGCAGACCAGCGGCAAGCTCAGCGTGCGCCAGGCATGGCGCGCCGACACGTAGGCCGACCCGGCTCGTCGTCGGAATGGCACTCTTGAGCCACGTCGGCGGAATCCTCGTCGGCGCCACGGCTCAAGGGAGAGCGACATGGCCCACTACCTCCGCTCCGGCGACGTCCCGCCCAAGCGGCACACCCAGCACCGCGACGCCCGCGGCGACCTCTACTACGAGGAGCTGATGGGGGAGGAGGGGTTCTCCTCGGACTCCTCGTTGCTCTACCACGTGGGGATCCCGTCCTCGGTCCTGGAGGCGCGGGCCTGGGAGCTGCCGGACCAGGCGACGGTGCCCAACCACCCGCTGGCCCCGCTGCACCTGAAGCTGCACGACCTCTTCCCCGACCAGGAGTGGGCCGGGGTCGACGCCGTCACCGGGCGGCGGCTGGTGCTGGGCAACGCCGACGTGCGGATCTCGTACGCCGTGGTGGGCCGGACCTCCCCGCTGTACCGCAACGCGACCGGCGACGAGTGCGTCTACGTCGAGTCCGGCACCGCCCGGGTCGAGACCGTCTTCGGGGCGCTCGAGGTCGGTGAGGGGGACTACGTGATCCTCCGCGGGCCACGACGCACCGCTGGGTCGTCGACGGGGCCGAGCCGGTCCGGCTGTACTGCATCGAGGCGAACAGCCACATCGCTCCGCCGAGGAGCTACCTGTCGCGCTACGGGCAGCTGCTCGAGCACGCGCCGTACTGCGAGCGGGACCTGCGCACCCCCGAGCCGCTGGACACGGTGTTCGCCGGGCCGGGCGATCCGGTCGAGGTCTACCTCAAGCACCGGGGGCGCGGGCCGGGAGGTCTGGCCGGCACCGTCCACGTGGTCCCGCACCACCCCTTCGACGTGGTCGGCTGGGACGGTTGCCTGTACCCCTACGTCCTCGACATCGCCGACTTCGAGCCGATCACCGGCCGGGTCCACCAGCCGCCGCCGGTCCACCAGGTCTTCGAGGGCCACAACTTCGTGGTCTGCAACTTCGTGCCGCGCAAGGTCGACTACCACCCGCTCGCGGTCCCGGTGCCGTACTACCACTCCAACGTCGACTCCGACGAGGTGATGTTCTACGTCGGCGGCGACTACGAGGCCCGCAAGGGCTCCGGCATCGACGTGGGCTCGATCTCCCTGCACCCCGGGGGTCACGCGCACGGTCCCCAGCCGGGGGCGATGGAGGCCAGCCTCGGGGCCGAGCGCTTCGACGAGCTCGCGGTCATGGTCGACACCTTCCGACCGCTCGAGATCGGCGAGGCCGGCGCGGCCACCGACGACCACGCCTACCTCACCTCCTGGTCGCGCGGCACGGCCCGGCGCCGCGGTGACGGGTCACGTGCCCGCCGCGCCCTGGCTCGGGCTCGACCCCGACGACCCGTACGGCCCCGACAACCTGCCGTACGGCTCCTTCCGCGCCGGGGACGGATCCGCCGCCCACGTGGGCGCCCGGGTCTCCGACCGGGTGCTCGACCTGACCGCCGCGGCCGCCGCCGCTGCTGCCCGAGCACGCCGACCTCTTCACCGACGGGAGCCTCGACGGCCTGCTCGCGCGCCGGACCCGCGGTGTGGGCCGAGGTCCGGGAGGCCTTGCAGGACTGGCTCTCCGACCCCGACCGGCAACCCGCCGTGGAGCCGCACCTGCGCCCATTCGCCGGGGTCGAGCTGGTGCTGCCGTTCGCGGTGGCCGACTACGTGGACTTCTACTCCTCCGAGCACCACGCCCGGAACGTCGGGGCGATCTTCCGTCCCGGCCAACCCGCCCTGCCCTCGAGCTGGAAGCACCTGCCGGTGGGCTACCACGGCCGGGCCGGCACCGTGGTCGTCTCCGGGACCCCGGTCCTCCGGCCGCGCGGGCAGCGCAAGGACGCGGCGGGCGAGGTCGTCTTCGGTCCCTCCACCCGGCTCGACCTCGAGGCCGAGCTGGGGTTCGTGGTCGGGACCCCCACCGCGCTGGGCACGAGCGTCCGGCTCGGAGACCTCGACCGGCACGTGTTCGGGGTCTGCCTGGTCAACGACTGGTCCGCGCGCGACGTCCAGGCGTGGGAGTACGTCCCGCTCGGGCCCTTCCTGGGCAAGTCGTTCGCCACCTCGGTCGCGGCCTGGGTCACGCCGCTGGCGGCGCTGGAGCACGCCCGGGTGCGCACCGCCGCCCCGGGACGTCCCGCTGCTGGGCTACCTCGACGACGCCGACGAGGCCCCGTGGGGGCTCGACGTCGCGGTGGAGGTCGCGCTGAACGGTCACGTGGTCTCGCGTCCGCCGTTCGCGTCGATGTACTGGACCGCCGCCCAGCAGCTGGCCCACCTCACCGTCAACGGTGCCTCGCTGCGCACCGGCGACCTGTACGCCTCCGGCACGATCAGCGGCCCCGAGCCCGACCAGCGCGGTTCGCTGCTCGAGCTCTCCTGGGGCGGCGCGGAGGTCCTCACCCTGCCCGACGGCAGCACCCGGACGTTCCTGCAGGACGGCGACGAGGTGGTGCTCACCGCGACCGCCCCGGGACCGGGCGGGGTGGCCCTGGGACTCGGCGAGGTCCGGGGCCGCGTCGTCGCAGGCACGCCGCTGTAGGTTGTCCCGGCCTTGTCCTGACGTTGCCCTGACCCTGTCGTGACCACCCCCAGGAGCCGCTGCCGTGCCCGATCCCCTCGTTCTCGTGGCGGGTGCGGCCGGTGACCTGGGCGCACGCCTGACCCGCGCCCTGGTCGCCCGGGGCACCGCCGTCCGCGCGCTGGTGCGCCCCGACGCGGACCCCGTCGAGGTCGACCGGGTCGGTGCCCTCGGTGCCGAGCCGGTGACCGCCGACCCGTACGACGTGGACGCGGTGGCGCAGGCCTGTGCCGGCGTGACCTGCGTGGTCTCGGCTCTGAACGGCCTGCGCGAGGTGGTGCTCGACCGGCAGAGCGTCCTGCTCGACGCCGCCGTCGCCGCGGGAGTCCCGCGGTTCCTCTCCTCCGACTTCTCCCTCGACTTCACCCGGACCGCGCCCGGGGACAACCGCAACCTGGACCTGCGCCGGGAGTTCATGGGTCGCGCGGACCGGGCCCCGATCAGGACCACCTCGATCCTCTGCGGGGCGTTCCTGGACATGCTGGGCGCGGAGATGCCGTTCGTGCAGCCCCGGGTGCGCGGGGTGCTCTACTGGCGCGACGCCGACCAGCCGCTGGACTTCACCGCCAAGGACGACGTGGCGGCCTACACCGCGGTGGCGGCCCTCGACGACAGCACCCCGCGGATCCTGCGGATCGCCGGGGACACCCGGAGCGCCCGCGACCTGGCCCGGATCCTGACCGACCTCACCGGCCACACCTACCGGCCGCTGCGGGCCGGGGGGCTGCGCAGCCTGGGGGCGATGATCGGGCTCGCCCGCACCCTGGCGCCGGCCCCGGACGAGGTGTTCCCGGCCTGGCAGGGCATGCAGTACTCCCGCGACATGTTCGCCGGCCAGGGGCAGCTCGAGCCGTTGGACAACGACCGCTACCCGGGGCTGACGTGGACCTCGGTGCGCGACCGGCTGGCGGGCCTCGACGCGGTCACCGGCTGACCCGCCGGGTCAGCGTCGCGACGGCTGGGTGCTGGCCCGGACCAGCAGCCGGGTGGGCAGCACCTCGACCGTCCCGGGGGAGGTCTCGCCGCCCAGCAGCGCCGGCCAGCAGCCGCGCCGCCTGCCGGCCGGTCTCCTTCGGCGCGATGTCCACCGCGGTGACCGGGACGCTCAGGCCCTGCAGGGCAGGGCCGTCGACGTAGGACGCCACCAGCAGGTCGGCCGGGACGCGCAGGCCCTGCCGCAGCACCTCCTGGAGCGCGGTGGCGACGACACCGTCGGCGGCGGCCACGATCGCGTCGGGCGGCTCGGTGTCGGCCAGCGCCCGGCGCACGGCGTCGCGGACCTGGTCGGGCTCGGCGACCAGGGGCACCTCGTGCAGCAGCGCCCGGCGGGCGTGCTCGGCGCTCCAGCCCTCGAACGCGTGACGGACGTCGACGCCGAAGGAGGTCTGAGGACCGGGGCAGAGCAGGGCGATCCGCTCCGCGCCCTGACCGGCCAGGTGGTCGAGCAGCGAGCGCAGCCCGGCAGCGTGGTCGGCCTCGACCCGCCCTGCGTGGCGGGCGCCGGGGGCCAGGTCGCGCTCGACGGTCACCACCGGCAGGCCCAGGTCGCCCACCCGGGCCAGCAGCGGGTCGTCGGTCGCGGGGTCGGCGACGACCACGCCGTCCACGTGCAGGCGGGGGAACCGCCCACCGGGGGCCGGGGCGGGCAGCAGGGTCAGGGCCAGCCCGTGGTCGACGGCCTCGGTCGCGGCCCCCATGGCCAGGGCCATGTAGTACTCCAGGCCGAAGGTCTGGCTGGGCACGGCCAGCCCGATCGCCCCGACCCTCCGCCGGCGCAGCCCTGCGGCCGCCGGGTTGGCGGTGTAGCCGAGCTCGTCGGCGGCCGCGACCACCCGGGCGCGGGTGGCGGTGGCGATCCGTCCGGTGCCGCTGAGCGCGTTGGACACCGTCGTGGTGGACACCCCGGCCACCCGGGCGACGTCGTGGATCGTCACGCGGGCGGGCATGACCCGACGGTACCGCGACCGGACCGCTCCGGTGACGCTGCCGAAACGTTCCGGCAACACTCTTGCGGAATCGTTTCGGCGTGTGGTTGCGTGACCTGAGCCACACCACCGCCGTCGCCTCCGAGGAGGACGCATGACCCTGGCCGCCGACCTCGTCGTCACCGGAGCGCAGGTGTGGACCGGTGACCCGGCGCTGCCCTGGACCGACGCCGTCGCCGTCCGCGGGGACCGGGTGGTGGCGCTGGGCGCCGAGCAGGTCGGCGAGCTCGTCGGTCGGCGGACCCGGGTGGTCCACCAGCCCGACGGCCTGGTCGTGCCGGGCTTCCAGGACGCCCACGTGCACGCCCCCTTCGCCGGCCGCAACCGGCTCCGGGTCTGGCTCAACGACCTCGTCGGGCGCCAGGCCTACCTCGACCACGTCGCTGCGTACGCCGCGGCGAACCCCGACGAGCCCTGGGTGGTGGGTGGGGGCTGGGCGATGGAGCACTTCCCCGGCGGCACCCCGCGCAAGGAGGACCTCGACGCGGTCGTCCCGGACCGGCCGGTCTTCCTGTTCAACCGCGACGTGCACGGCGCCTGGGTCAACTCCGAGGCGCTGCGCCGGGCCGGGATCACCCGGGACACCCCGGACCCGCCGGACGGGCGGATCGAGCGCGACCCGGTCACCGGGGAGCCGACC
Source organism: uncultured Actinomycetota bacterium (assembly GCA_963843825.1). Lineage (GTDB taxonomy): Bacteria > Actinomycetota > Actinomycetes > Propionibacteriales > Nocardioidaceae > Marmoricola_A. The sequence goes on along the minus strand of CAWJLZ010000022.1, from coordinate 32,158 downwards.
GGCACCCTGCACGAGGGGGCGGCGTACTCCTTCAACGACCGGCACGTCCCCGTCCCCGGCCGCGACGAGTGGGAGTCCTCGATCCTCAACGCCCAGGACCACCTGCACTCGTTGGGGATCACCGGGTGGCAGGACGCCTGGGTCACGCCCGACACCCTGGAGGCCTACCGGTCCCTGACCGCGGCCGGGAAGCTGACCGGCCGGGTGGTGGGCGCCCTGTGGTGGGACCGGCACCGTGAGCTCGACCAGGTGCCCGAGTTCCTGGCCCAGCGGGAGGCCGCCTCGGGCGGCAACTTCCTACCCACGACGGTGAAGATCATGACCGACGGGGTGCTGGAGAACTACACCGGCGCGCTGATGGAGCCGTACTGCGACGGGTGCGGTGGTCATACCGACAATTACGGGCTGACCTACGTCGAGCGCGACCTGCTCGCCGCCGCCGTCACGGCCCTGGACGGCCACGGCTTCCAGGTGCACCTGCACGCCATCGGCGACCGGGCCACCCGCAACGCGCTCGACGCGGTCGAGGCCGCCCAGCGGACCAACGGGCGCAACGACAACCGGCACCACATCGCGCACATCCAGCTGGTCCGGCCCGAGGACGTGCCGCGGTTCCAGCAGCTCGGGGTGGTCGCGAACTGCCAGGCCTACTGGGCCCAGAGCGAGCCGCAGATGGACGAGCTGACCCTGCCCTTCCTGGGCCGCGACCGGGCCGACCTGCAGTACCCCTTCGGCGACCTTCTCCGCTCCGGCGCGAGGCTGGCGATGGGCAGCGACTGGTCGGTGACCACCGCGAACCCGCTGGAGGAGATCGAGGTGGCGGTCACCCGGGTCGACCCGGAGAACCGTGCCAACGCGCCGTTCCTGCCCGAGCAGGCCCTTCCGCTGGGGGTGGCGATGGCCGCCTTCACCTCGGGCTCGGCCTACGTCAACCACGACGACGACGGCGGCGTGCTCGCCCCCGGCCGTCGCGCCGACCTCGCGGTCCTCGACCGCAACCTCTTCGACCGCTCCGCAGGACTTCCCGCCGACGCCGTGGTCACCCACACCGTCGCCGGTGGCTCCGTCGTCTTCGACCACCACGAGAAAGGTCGCCCATGACCACCAGCACCGACTCCTCCACCACCAGGGACACCGGGCTCGACCGGGTGCTCGGGGTGCCCTCCCTGGTGCTCTTCGGGCTGGCCTACATGGTCCCGCTCACCGTCTTCACGACGTACGGCCTGGTCACCGACATGACCGCCGGCCACCTGCCCGGGGCGTACGTCGTCACGCTGGTGGCGATGCTGTTCACCGCCTACAGCTACGGCCGGATGGTCGAGGCCCACCCGTACGCCGGATCGGCGTACACCTACACGCAGAAGGCGTTCGGGGGGCACGTCGGCTTCATGACCGGCTGGGCCCTGCTGCTGGACTACATCTTCCTGCCGATGATCAACTACCTGGTCATCGGGATCTACCTCAACGCCAGCTTCCCCTCGGTGCCCACCGGCGTGTGGATCTTCGGCTCGATCGTGCTGGTGACCGGCTTCAACGTGCTGGGCATCGCGATGGTCAGCCGACTCAACTTCGTCCTGGTCGCCTTCCAGGCCGTCTTCATCGTGGTCTTCCTGGGAGCCGCGATCTCCACCCTGGCCGGGAGCGGCGTGCCGTCGCTGACCGCGCCCTTCGTCGGCGCCGGGCTGGAGCCCTCGACGCTGTTCGCCGGTGCGGCCATCCTGTGCCTGTCGTTCCTGGGCTTCGACGCGGTGTCCACGCTGTCGGAGGAGACCCACGACCCGCGTCGGCGCATCCCGCGCGCGATCATGCTGGTCACCGTGCTGGGCGGCGTCCTCTTCATCGGCCTGTCCTACGTCGGCCACCTGGTCTTCCCGGTCTGGCAGGACTTCACCGACGTCGACTCCGCCTCGCTCGACGTGATGCGGACCGCCGGCGGCGCCTTCCTGGCCTCGTTCTTCACCGCGGCGTACGTCGCCGGGTGCTTCGCCTCCGCGATGGCGTCGCAGGCCAGCGTGTCGCGGATCCTGTACGCGATGGGCCGCGACGGGGTGCTCCCGCGCAGCTTCTTCGGCCGGCTCAGCGTCCGCTTCCGCACCCCGGTGCTGGCCACCCTGCTGGTCGGGCTGGTCTCCTGCGTGGCCCTGTTCATCAGCCTGGAGCTGGCCGCGGCGATGATCAGCTTCGGGGCGCTGGTCGCGTTCTCCTTCGTGAACCTGTCGGTGATCAAGCACTACGTCGTGGACGAGGGGCGGCGTACGCGCTCGGACCTGGTCCGCTTCGGCGTGGTCCCGGGGATCGGTGTCCTGCTGACCCTGTGGCTGTGGACCAGCCTGTCGGGCACGACGTTCCTGGTCGGTCTGACCTGGGTCGGCGTCGGGTTCGTCTACCTGCTCGGACTGACCCGGATGTTCACCCGGCGCCCGCCGCAGCTCAGCATGGAGGAGAACGCGGACGACGACGCCCTCGCGCGGTCCGACGCGTGACCGCAGGACCGCTCCCGGTCGTGGGAGACGCCGGGGGACGGGCCGGGCGTCGTCGTCGCGGTGGCCAGCTCGCGCCCGTCCTCGGCGAGGTCGAGGCCAACCGGGCGCGGATGGTCGCCGCCCGTGCACGCCGCGGCCGACCACGGGGCCTCGCTCGTGGTGCTGCCCGAGCTCGCGACCAGCGGCTACGTGTTCGCCGACGCCGCCGAGCTGCGGGCCGTGGCCGAGCCGGCCGACGGGCCCACGGTGGCCCTCCTGCGCGAGGTGACCGCGGCCCGCGGGCTCGTCGTGGTGGCCGGGCTGCCGGAGTCGGCGGGGGAGCAGGTCCACAACAGCGCGGTGGTCGTCGACGCGTCCGGCCTGCGTGCGACGTACCGGAAGGTGCACCTGTGGGACGCCGAGGCCGACCTGTTCACCCCTGGCTCCTCGCCGCCGCCGGTGGTCGAGACCGAGGTCGGGCGGGTGGCCGTCCTGGTCTGCTACGACCTGGAGTTCCCCGAGTGGGTGCGCTCGGCCGCCCTGGCCGGCGCCGACGTCGTCTGCGGGCCCACCAACTGGCCCGCCGAGGCCCGGCCACCGGGGGAGCGCCCGATCGAGCTGGTGCGGGCGCAGGCGGGCGCCGCGGTCAACCGGGTCTTCCTCGCCGTGGCCGACCGGACCGGGACCGAGCGGGGTGTCGACTGGGTCTCGGGCTCCGGGGTGATCGGTCCCGAGGGCTACCCGCTGGCGCTGGCCGACCCGGCGTACGGCGAGCAGGTGGTGCTGGCCCGGTGCCGGTTGGAGCTGGCCCGGGACAAGCGGGTGGGCGCCCGCAACGACGTGTTCGCCGACCGCCGCCCGGACCTGTACGCCCGCTGACCGCCCCGTACGTTGGTGCCCATGCAGCTGGTCCTCCTCCGTCACGCCCAGACCACCTCGAACGTGACCCGGGCGCTGGACACCGGCCACCCCGGCGCCGACCTCACCGAGCTCGGCGCCCAGCAGGTCGCGGACGTCGCCGTCGGTGCTGGCCGCAGCGCCGCTCGATGCGGTCTACGCCTCGACGCTGGCCCGGGCCCGGCGCACCGCCGAGGCCGTCGCCGCCCCGCACGGGGTCGACGTCCGGCTGCGCCCGGAGCTGGTCGAGATCTCCGCGGGCGAGTGGGAGATGGACACCGGCGAGGACCGGGTCCTGGAGTACAACCGGGTCGTGGTCGCGTGGGTCGACGGCGACGAGGCCGCGGTGCTGCCCGGCGGGGAGACGCGTGGCGGAGGTGCTGGCCCGGTTCGACGCCGTGGTCGAGGAGATCCTGGCGGCCGGTCACCAGCGGGTCGCGCTGGTCGCGCACGGCGCGATCATCCGGGCCTGGTCGGGGGTCCGGGTCGAGAACGTCGACGCCGACCTGGTGGCCCGCCACCCGCTGCGCAACACCGGGTACGTCGAGCTCGAGCGCCGCGACGGCACGTGGTGGGCCAGGACGTGGGACGACCACGTCCTCTGACCCGCCGACCCGTCACGTCTTGACGCTGATCTCCCCCCGACCCGTCACGTCTTGACGGGCTGCGCCGTCAAGACGTGACGGGTCGGGGCGGATCCGGCGTCAAGACGTGACGGGTGGGCTAGCGGCGGGTGAAGACGGGGGGGCGCTTCTCGGCGAAGGCGCGGCGGCCCTCGGCGGCGTCCTCGGTGGCGAAGCAGATGGTCTGCAGGTCGCGCTCGTAGGCCAGCGCCTGGTCCTCGGCCATGCTCGCCGCCGCCCGCAGGTTGACCTTGGCCGTCTCGACGGCGATCGGGGCGCGGCTGGCGATGGTCACCGCCAGCTCGGTGGCGCGTGCGAGCAGGTCCCCGGGGTCGACCACCTCGGAGACCAGCTGCCAGCGCAGCGCCTGCTCGGCGTCCACCGGGTCACCGGTCATCAGCATCAGCGCGGCGTTGCCCGGGCCGGCCGCGCGGGACAGGAACGCCGCCATCCCACCCCCGCCGATCCAGCCCAGCCTCACCTCGGGCGCGCCCAACCGGGCCGTGCTCGCCGCGATCCGGATGTCGCAGCTCAGCGCGGTCTCCAGGCCACCGCCGAGGGCGAACCCGTTGACCGCGGCCACGGACGGCTTGAGCAGCCGACGCAGGGCGTCGCAGTAGTCGGTGCGGTTGCGGAAGTCCCACGGGGTCGCGTAGCCGTCCAGGGCGCGGATGTCCGAGCCGACGCTGAACGAGCGGTCGCCCGCGCCGGTCAGGACGACGGCGCGCACCCCGTCGTCGTCGTTGCAGGCCGTGACCGCAGCGACCAGGTCGCGGGCCATGGACGGCGTCACGGCGTTGAGCTTGGCGGGGCGGTCGAGGGTCACGGTGGCGACCCGGGTCGCCGGGTCGACCTCGAAGCGGATCTGCCCGTCCGGGGCGGTGGTGGTCATGAGGTTGACTCTATGTGTGTGACGTCATATGTTTCAACGGTTCGTCCTGGATCTCGAAACGAAGGTGGTCGTCGGTGCAGATCGTCCGGGCTCGCGTGGCCCCCGGGGAGGCCGTCCGCAGCCTCCTGCTCACCGACCGCGGGGTGCACCCCCTTCCCCGTGAGGTGCCCGAGCTCCTGGCCCTCCCTCTGGCCGACTTCCGCGAGGTCGTCGAAGCCGCGGCGGACAGCCAGCCGCTGCCCGCGTCGATGACGTCCGAGATGGCGATGGGCGCGCCGGTCGGCGGGCTGACCGAGGTCTGGGCGGCCGGCGTGACCTACGAGCGGTCCCGGGCCGCCCGGATGGAGGAGAGCGAGCGCGAGGCCGACGTCTACGACCGGGTGTACGACGCCGAGCGCCCCGAGCTGTTCTTCAAGGGCGCGTCCTGGCGGGTGGTCGGCACCGGCGCCCCGGTCAGCGTCCGGGAGGACTCCGCGGTCAACGTCCCCGAGCCCGAGCTGGCCGTCGTGGCCAACCGGTACGGCGAGGTGGTCGGCTACGCGATCTGCAACGACGTCAGCTCGCGCAGCATCGAGGGGGAGAACCCGCTGTACCTCCCCCAGGCCAAGGCCTACCTCGGCGCCTGCGCCGTCGGCCCGGGCGTGACTCCGGCCTGGGAGGTCCCCGACCCGACCGCGCTGCGGATCTCCATGTCGATCGAGCGTGAGGGCCAGGTGACCTGGAGCGGCGAGGCCTCGACCGCCGAGCTGCACCGCGAGCTGACCGACCTGGTCGGCTACCTGTTCCGGGCCGACGCGTTCCCGCACGGCGTCGTCCTGGCCACCGGGACGAGCCTCGTCCCCGACCTGCCGTTCACCCTCACCCCGGGCGACGTCGTCTCCATCGAGCTGGCCGGCCTCGGGGTGCTGAGCAACCCGGTCGTGGCCGGCAAGGACGCGATGGGCTGGCTGGTGGACGAGGTCGACCGGCTGGACCGGGTCACCACGACGACAGGGAGCCCCCGATGACGATCACCAGCACCGATGCCCGCACCGGCGAGAGCCGCGGGGCGACGTACGACGAGACGAGCAGTGACGACGTCGCCCGGACCTGTCGCACCGCGGCCGCGGCCGCCCCGGGCTGGGCCGCGACGTCCCGGGCCGACCGGGCCGCCGCGCTCGAGGCGATGGCCGCGGCGCTGGAGGACCGTGCGGCGGACGTGATCGCGACCGCCGACGCCGAGACCGCCCTGGGCCAGCCACGGCTCACCGGTGAGCTGGCCCGCACCTGCTTCCAGCTCCGCTTCTTCGCCGACGTGCTCACCGAGGGTTCCTACCTCGAGGCCACCGTCGACCACGCCGACTCCTCACCGATGGGTCCGCGCCCCGACCTGCGCCGGATGCTCGTCCCGGTCGGAGCTGGTGGCGGTGTTCGGGGCGAGCAACTTCCCGCTGGCCTTCTCCGTCCCCGGGGGCGACACTGCCTCCGCCCTGGCCGCGGGCTGCCCGGTGGTCGTCAAGGCCCACGAGGCGCACCCGGCCACCTCGGTGCTCTGCTTCGACCTGCTGGCCGGGGCACTGGCGGACGTCGGCGCTCCGGAGGGCACGCTGTCCCTCGTTCTCGGCCGCCAGGCCGGGGCCGACCTGGTCGACCGACCCGCACGTCCGGGCGGTCGGCTTCACCGGCTCGACCCCCGGCGGACGCGCCCTGGCCGACCTGGCCGCCGCGCGGCCGGAGCCGATCCCGTTCTACGGCGAGCTCGGCAGCGTCAACGCCTTCGTGGTGACCCCCGAGGCCGCCGACGCCCGCGGGACCGAGATCGGCGAGGGACTGGCGGCCTCCTTCACCCTGGGGGCCGGGCAGTTCTGCACCAAGCCGGGGCTCGCGCTGCTGCCGACCGGTCCGGCGGGCGACGGGCTGCGGGACACCCTGCTCGCCGCTGTGGGCGGACGCGACTTCACGATGCTGACCGGATCCATCCGCGACGCCTACCGGTCCGCGGTCGCGTCGCAGGACCGGGGCGCCACCGTCGAGCCCCGGGTCCGCGAGGTGCCGGCCACGACCCTGGGGGACGAGCCGGACCTGTTGGAGGAGGTCTTCGGTCCCTTCCTGGTCCTCGCCCGCTACGGCTCGACCGAGGAGCTGCGCACCGCGGTCGACCTGCTGCCCGGGGCCCTGACCGCCACCGTCCACGGCGAGGCCGGGGAGGGCCTCGCCGTGGAGCTGGCCCGCACGCTGCCCGGCAGGGTGGGGCGGCTGGTCTGGAACGGCTACCCCACCGGGGTCTCGGTCGGCTGGGCCCAGCACCACGGCGGCCCCTGGCCGGGCACCAACTCCCTGCACACCTCGGTCGGCGCCTCGGCGGTACGCCGCTTCCTGCGCCCGGTGGCCTGGCAGTCGCACCCCGGCCGACCTGCTCCCGGCCGAGCTCCGCGACGACCACACCGGCGATCCCCCGCCGGGTCGACGGGGTCCTGCACCCCGCGTCCGCCACCCACCGAGCAGCACGACGAGAGCGAGTGACCGTGTCGGTCCTGAGCGGGTACCGCGTCCTCGACCTGTCCATCGCGATGGCCGGGCCGCTGGCCGCCATGCGGCTGGGCGACCTCGGCGCCGATGTCGTCAAGGTCGAGCCGGTCACCGGTGAGTGGCAGCGCCACACCTCCGCCGGGGGAGCGGTCGGCCACGAGGTCAACGCCTCGTTCCTGTCCCTGAACCGCAACAAGCGCAGCCTCGCGGTCGACCTGAAGCAGCCGGCCGGTCGCGACCTGGTGCTGCGCCTGGCCGCGGAGTCCGACGTCTTCCTGCAGAACTACCGGCCCGGCGTGGCTGGGCGGCTGGGTCTGGACTACGAGTCCGTGCGGTCGGTGCGACCCGACATCGTCTACGTCTCCATGTCCGGCTACGGCGAGTCCGGGCCGTACGTGAACCGTCCCGGGCAGGACCTGCTCCTGCAGAGCCTGACCGGCGCGCTCTACAGCGCCGGCCGGGTGGAGGACCCGCCGCAGGCCGGCCCGACCTTCGTGGCCGACGCGGTCACGGCGTACTCGGCGTTCGAGGGGGTGCTGGCCGCGCTGCTCCACCGCGAGCGCACCGGAGAGGGCCAGCGGGTCGACGTCAACATGCTCGACGCGATGATCGCCGTGCAGATGCAGGAGCTCTCGGTGCGCAGCGTCGGGGGCGTCACGCAGGTCCGCGGCCACGAGATCCACGCCAACGCCTACATCCGGGCGCCGTACGGCATCTTCCCGACCCGGGACGGCTACCTGGCCCTGGCCTTCGCCGACCTGACCCTGCTGGCCGAGATCTTCGGCGACCCGCGCCTGGCCGAGTGGGACGCCGAGCGAGACGGTTTCAGTCATCGGGACCAGATATCGGCGCTGGTGACCGCCAACCTGGCCGAGGACACCACGGACTCCTGGTTGGAACGGCTCGGCTCCCGCGGGGTCTGGGTCGGGCCGGTGAACTCCTACGACGAGGTCCTGCTCGACCCCCAGGTCCAGCACAACGGCAGCTTCGTGACCTACGAGCACCCCACCGAGGGCACGGTGACCACCCCGGGCTTCGCCTTCGCGATGAGCGGCACCCCGCTGTCGGTGGAGCGGGGTGCGCCCACGGTGGGTCAGCACACCGCGGAGATCCTCGCCGAGCTCGGTCTCGACCAGGACGAGGTGGGCGCGCTCCTCGACGACAAGGTCGTCGCGTGAGCGAAGGGCTCGTCGGGATGACCTGGGACCACCCGCGCGCCCACCGGGGGCTGGAGGCCTTCGGGGCCGCGAGCACGGCGCCGCCGGTCCGGTGGGAGCGGCAGTCGCTGGCCGCGTTCGAGGCCCACCCGATCGCAGGACCTGGCCCGCACCCACGACCTGATGGTCGTCGACCACCCGGGGTTGGGCGCGGCCGTCGCGGACGGCGCCCTCGCCCCCTGGGAGGACGTCCTGGACGAGGCCGAGGTCGCCGCGCTCGCCGCCGCGACGGTGGGAGCGAGCGGGCCGAGCTACCGGCTCGGCGGGCGCACCTGGGCGTTGCCGATCGACGCCGCCGCCCAGGTCGCGGTCCGCCGCGCCGACGCCGGTGTGCCCGTGCCGAGCCGCTGGGAGGACGTCGCGGCCGTGGCCGAGGACCACCCCGTCACGCTCTGCCTGGCCGGACCCCACGCCCTGCTGAGCCTGCTCGCCCTGTGCTCCGGCCGGCCGGCCGCCGCCCCGACCGGCTGCTCGACCCCTCCGCGGCGGTGGCCGCCGTCAACCTGCTGCGCCGGGTCCACGCGGTCGCCGACCCCGAGGTGTCGCTGCTCGACCCCATCGGCGTGCACGCCCGGATCGCCGCCGGTGACGGGCCGACCTGGTGCCCGCTGACCTACGGCTACGTCTCGTACGCCCATCCCGAGCAGGGCTCCCCGCTGGCCTGGTCCGACGCGCCGACCTGGCGCGGGGGCCAGCCGCTGAGCGTGCTCGGCGGCACCGGCCTCGCGGTCGCCGCCCGGTCGGCCGACCGCGCCGACCTGCGCGCGTGGGTACGGGGGTTCATGACCGAGGACGTGCAGACCGACGTCGTGCCCCGGGCCGGGGGGCAGCCGGCCCACCGGTCGGTCTGGGACGACCGCAGCGAGCTCGACCGCTCCTGGGGTGACTTCTACTCCTCGACGGCCGCGACCCTGGCGGCGGCCTGGGTGCGTCCCCGGGTGCCGGGCTGGGTGGGGCTGCAGGACGAGGCGTCCGCCCTGGTCCGGGAGGCCGTCGTCGCGGGAGCGTCGGCCACCGCGGTCGTCGACCACGTCAACTCCGCGTTCCTGGCCCTGACCGCGGCGCTGGACGCCGACACCCACCACCACGCAGCAGCAGAGCGGGAGCAGCCGATGAGCGTCGCCGTCGTCACCGGGGCCGGCGGGTCCCTCGGTCGTGCCGTCGCGGTCCGCCTGGCCGAGGACGGCCACCGGGTGGCCGTCACCGACGTCGCCGAGGAGACCCTGCGGGGGACCACGGAGGCGCTCCGGTCGGTGACCGGCCACGTGCACGCCGCCGTGGCCGACCTGCGCGACGAGCAGGCCCTGGCGGAGTTCTTCGCCGGGCTGCGGGACGCCCTCGGCCCGACCACGGTGCTGGTCAACAACGCCGCCATCTACCCGACCGTCCCCTTCCTGGAGATGACCTCGGCCGACTACGACCGGGTCCAGGCGGTCAACCAGCGCGGGTACTGGCTGTGCGCCCAGCTCGCCGGGCGCCAGATGACCGGGCCCGGCGCCGAGGGTGACCGCTCGATCGTCAACGTCTCCTCGATCACCGCGCACGGCGGCTGGGCCGACCTCGCGGCGTACGTCACCACCAAGGGGGCCGCGGTCGGCCTCACCCGAGCCCTGGCCCGCGAGCTCGGCCCGCTCGGGGTCCGGGTCAACGCCGTGTCCCCCGGTGCGTTCAAGACCGCGGCCGAGGAGATCTACGACGACCCCGAGGCCTACAGCGCCATGGTCGTCGAGCGCCAGGCGCTCAAGCGTCGCGGCACCCCTGCCGAGCTCGCCGCCGTCGTGTCGTTCCTGACCGGACCCGACGCCGCGTTCGTCACCGGTCAGGTCATCGAGGTCAACGGCGGATGGGTGATGGCATGAGGGTTCCGAGCAAGAGCGACCTGGCGAGGCACGCCGGTGACCCGCAGGCGTACGGCGGCGTCCGGGCGGTCGTGCTCGACGACGGGGTCGAGCGCGGGCATCCGGGTCCTGGAGTTCACCACCGGCGGGGGGCTGCGGTTCGACGTCCTGGTCGACCGGGCGATGGACCTCGGTCTGGCCGAGCTCGACGGGGTCTCGGTCGGCTGGCGCTCGCGCACCGGCTTCCGGCACCCGGGGCTGCACGAGCACGCCGACGAGGACGGACTCTCCTGGCTGCGCAGCATGTCGGGACTTCTGGTCACCGGCGGGCTCGACCACACCCTGTTCGGGGGCGAGGTCGACGCCGACGCACTACGCCTACCCGCCGCGCCAGACCGTGCGGCACGGCCTGCACGGACGGGTCGGGAACATCCCGGCCCGGCTGGTCGGCTACGGCACCGACTGGGTCGACGAGGACCGCGCGTGCTGTGGGCCGAGGGCGAGGTCGTCCAGGCCACGAACTTCGGCGAGCACCTGGTCCTGCGGCGTCGGATCGAGGCCGACCTGGGCGGCACCGAGATCCGGCTGACCGACGTGGTCACCAACGCGGGCTTCGACCGCACGCCGCACATGTTCCTGTACCACGTCAACGTGGGCTGGCCCTTCCTCGACGAGGGCACCCGCCTGGTCGCCGACATCGACGAGACGGTGTGGCAGACCGACAGCGTCGCCGAGCAGGGCGTGGACCACCGGGTCTTCCACCACCCGCTGCCGGGCTTCGTCGAGCAGGTCTACGAGCACCGGCTGGCCGCCACCGGCGGGCGGCACAAGGTCGGTCTGGTCAACGACGCCCTGGGGCGCAGCTTCGAGGTCGACGTCGACGCCACGGCGTTCCCGTGCTTCTTCGAGTGGCTCAACCTTCGTGAGGGGGCCTGGGCGGTCGGGCTGGAGCCGTCGACCCACCACGTGGCCGGCGACGCGGCCGCCCGCGAGGACGGCAGCATGATCTGGCTGGAGCACGGGGACTCGCGGACGTACTCCTCGGTGTTCCGCTTCGGTCGGACCCGGACCGCGGCGTCGACCTAGCCCTGGCCTCGCGCCGGGGATCCGACGCCGCTGCCAGGACTCCAGGATGTGCCCGTTCATGCTGTCCCGGGCCGCAGTCGCGTCCTGGGCCGTGATCGCGGTGTGCACGGCGGTGTGCTCGTCGAGGGTGAGCGCGAACGCGTCCGCGGTGTCGACCCCGTGGTAGCGCCAGCTCTCCAGGGCCCGCTCCATCAGGATCCGGGCGATGCTCTCGGCCAGCCGGTTGCCGGAGATGGCCATCACGGTCTCGTGGTACTCCACGTCGGCGACCCGGAAGGCGACCTGGTCGTCCATGGTCTCGCGCATCCGCTCCAGGGCCGCGTCGAGCCGCTCGAGCTGGTCGTCGGTCCGGACGCGGGCGGCCTCGGCCGCCATCACCGACTCGAGCTGGGCGCGGACGACGCTGAGCTCGTCGAGCACGCCGAGGGAGTCGTCGTGCTTGATCAGGGAGGTCAGGACGACCCGGTCGAGGATGTTCCACGAGGTGGTCGGCCGCACCTGGGTGCCACGCCCCCGCGCGATGGTGACCAGCCCCTTCTCCTCGACCCGCTTGACCGACTCGCGGATCACGGTGCGGCTCACGCCGAACTGGTCGCTCAGCGGGCCCTCGGGCGGCAGTGAGTCGCCCGGACGGCAGCTGCCCGGAGACGATGGCGTCCACGAGGTCCTCGACGACCACGACCCCCAGCATGGGGGTGGGCGGCCGCTTCTCGGCGGTGAGGAAGCCGCGCGTGGAGGCGTTCGGGTCATCCGGCATGGCCAGGAGTGTAAGACATCATATGTAGGAGTGTGCCGGGCTTGCCGTCCAGATCGCCTTGACATCAGACGTCATACGTACCACGATGACGGCACTCCCGGCCCGGGAGCGACTGCATGCCCCTGCGGTCCCGCAGGTGGAGGAGGCGTTGTGCGCATCACCGGCTACCGCACGCTGACCAGCCTGCACCGCTGGGGCCGGCCGATCGGCGACGTGAACGGCTACGTCGCCTCGGGGGACACCGCCGTCCCGATCGTGCTGGTGGAGACCGACGAGGGGCTCACCGGCGTCGGTCTGGGCAGCCACCACGGCCTCGAGAGCGTGTTCCCGGCCCTGCTCGGCGAGGACCCGCGCGCGGTGACCGGGCTGTACGACCGGATGCTCGCGTGGGTCTTCAAGTCCGGCCACGCCGGCGCGACCTTCGGGGCGATCGGGTCCCTGGACATGGCGCTGTGGGACCTCAAGGCCAAGGCCGCCGACCAGCCGCTGTGGAGGATGCTCGGCGCCCGTGACCGGGTCGTCCCGGCGTACGCCTCCGTCCTGGACGGCCCGCTGGACGACGACGAGCTGCTGCGGCGTGCACGCCGCCTTCTGCGAGCGCGGGTTCGGCGCGGCCAAGCTGAAGGGCGGTCTCGACCTGGCCAACGACGTCCGCCGGCTGGGTCTCGTCCGCGACCTCTACACCTCCGCCACCGGGAGCGCCCCCCGGCTGATGCTCGACGCCAACGAGGCCTGGTCGCGCAAGGAGGCGGTCAGCCACGTGCGTGCCCTCGAACGCGCCGTGGGCCTGTCCTGGATCGAGGAGCCGGTCCGGCGCTGGGACGTCGACGGCCACGCGATGGTGGTCCGCGGGGTCGAGGCCTCGGTCGCGACCGGGGAGAACCTGACCGGTCTCGAGCAGTTCCGCCCGCTGATCCAGGCCGGCGGGGTCGACGTCGTGCAGACCGGCAGCGTCTGGGGGATCACCCACTTCCTCCGGGTCGCCGCGCTGGCCCAGGCCTTCGACCTGCCGGTCAGCCCGGTCGGCTACAACGGCAACCCGCTGGCCCACGCGGCGGCGAGCGTGCCCAACCACCTGGCCACCGAGGTCCAGGACCTGGCCTCCCCGGTCGGCCTCACCGTCGACCAGGAGATCTCGGACGGCAGCATCGTGCTCGGGGACAGCCCCGGCCTGGGCGTGGTCGTCGACGAGGTCGCCATCGCCGCGCTCGCGCACTCCGCGGACTGGGGTCAGGTCGCCGGACCGCACGTGCGCCCCGACCGCGCCGGTCGCCGGCTCCTGGCCCCCGAACCCCACCCCCAGGCTCCGGCACTGACCGCGGACGAGGTGCCCCGGGACACCGTCCCGTCGTGAACGGCGCCGACCACCGGGCCGCACCCCCCGTCCGCGTGGACGCCCACCACCACGTGTGGGACCTCGCGCGCCGGCCGCAGCCGTGGACCGACGACCTGCCCGTCCTGCGTCGCTCGTTCGAGTTCGCCGAGCTGGCGCCGCAGCTGCGCCGCCAGGACGTCACGGCCACCGTCGTGGTGCACACGGTCGCCTCCGAGCAGGAGACCGTCGAGCTGCTCGCCCTCAGCGCCGCCGAGCCGTTGGTGGCCGGGGTCGTGGGCTGGCTCGACCTGGAGGACGACGCGCTGGCGGACCGGATCGCCGCGTTGCGCTCCGGCCCCGGTGGGGCCGCTCTGGTCGGCGTACGGCACCAGCTCCAGGTCGAGCCCGACCCGGCCTGGCTCGACCGGCCGGCCGTACGCCGTGGGCTGGCCACCCTGGCGCGGCACGGCCTGGCCTACGACCTGGTGGTGTCCCCCGAGCAGCTGCGGACGGTCACCGCCGCCGTCTCGGCACTGCCCGGTCTGTCCTTCGTGCTCGACCACGCCGGCAAGCCGCCCCTCGCGTCCGGCCACCTCCAGGACTGGGCGGACGACCTGGTCCGGCTCGCCGAGCACCCGCACGTCACGGTGAAGCTGTCCGGTCTGGTCACCGAGGCCGACTGGCGGACCTGGAGCCCGGCGGACCTGCGGCCGGTGGCCGAGACGGTGCTCGAGAGCTTCGGCCCGGACCGGGTGATGTTCGGCTCGGACTGGCCCGTCTGCCTGCTCGCCGGGGCCGACTACGACGTGGTCGCGGGCTGCTTCGCCGACCTGGTGGCCGACCTGAGCCCTGCCGAGCGGGCCCGGGTCTGGGGCGCCACCGCCTGCTGACGTCTACGGTCTGGAGCCGTCGTGAGGACCCGCCCGCTCGGAGGAACCGGGCTGAGGGTCACCGAGCTCGGCTTCGGCGGCGCCTCGCTCGGCAACCTCTACCGCGCCACCACCGAGGAGGGGGCCCAGGCGGCCGTCCGCGCTGCCTGGGCCGCCGGGCTGCGGTACGTCGACACCGCGCCGCACTACGGGCTCGGCCTGTCCGAGCGCCGGCTCGGCCGTGCGCTCGCCGGTCTTCCCCGCGACGAGGTCGTGGTGTCGACGAAGGTGGGGCGCCTGCTGGAGCCCCACCCCGCCCCGACCGGGTCCGACCTGGCGGCCGGGGGCTTCGACGTGCCCGACGACCTGGTCCGGCGCTGGGACTTCTCCGCCGACGGCGTGCGCCGCAGCCTGGAGTCGAGCCTGGAACGGCTCGGCCTGGACCGGGTCGACGTCGTCTACGTCCACGACCCCGACGACCACGCCGACCAGGCCGTCGCCGAGGCCGTGCCCGCCCTGCTCGCCCTGCGTGACGAGGGCGTCGTCGGGGCCGTGGGGGTGGGGATGAACCAGTGGCAGGTGCCGCTGCGGATGGTCCGGGAGACCGACCTCGACGTGGTGATGCTGGCCGGCCGCTGGACGCTGCTGGACCGCAGCGGCCTCGCGCTCCTCGACGTCTGCGCCGACCGCGGCGTGTCCGTGGTCGCGGCGGCGCCGTACAACTCCGGCCTGCTGGCGAGCGCCCGGCCTCCCGAGCACGCCACGTTCGACTACGCACCCGCCCCGGCCGCCCTGCTCGCAACGGTGCGGGCGATGGCGCAGGTCTGCGAGCGGCACGGGGTGACCCTGCCCGACGTGGCCGTGCAGTTCCCTCTGCGCCACCCCGCGGTGGCCGGTGTCGTGGCCGGCCTGCGTGACCCCGACCAGGTGCACCAGCTGGTCGCCCGCCGGGACGCCGTCGTCCCCGACGACGTGTGGGCGGAGCTGGACGAGCTCGTCCTGACCCCTGGGCACCAGTCTTTCCTGTCAACCTGACCAACAAGAGAAGGAAACCTCATGAGATTCGCCCGTCTGGGAGCTGTCGGTTCGGAGATTCCCACGGTGGTGGTGGACGGTGTGCACCTGGACCTGCGGGGGGTGGCCGACGACATCGGTCCTGGGTTCTTCGCCACCGACGGACCGGGCCGCGTGGCGGCGGCGCTCGCCGAGGGGTCCTTGCCGGCGCTGGAGGGTGCGGATGACCTGCGGGTCGGGGCTCCGGTGTCGCGTCCGGGCAAGGTGGTGTGCATCGGCTTGAACTACCGCGACCACGCGGCCGAGACGGGCGCGCAGATCCCGGGGGAGCCGGTGGTGTTCATGAAGGACCCCTCCACGGTGGTGGGGCCCTTCGACACGGTGCTGGTGCCGCGGGGGTCGACCAAGACCGACTGGGAGGTCGAGCTGGGCGTGGTGATCGGCTCCACCGCGCGCTACCTGGCCTCGGAGGAGGAGGCGCTGGGGTGCGTGGCGGGCTACGTGGTCTCCCACGACGTCTCGGAGCGGGAGTTCCAGCTCGAGCGTGGTGGTCAGTGGGACAAGGGGAAGAGCTGTGAGACGTTCAACCCGCTGGGGCCGGTGCTGGTGACCCCGGACGAGGTGGTCGACCCGCAGGACCTGGGTCTGTGGTTGTCGGTGAACGGGGTCTCGCGTCAGGACGGGTCGACCTCGAACATGGTGTTCTCGGTGGCCCACGTGGTCTGGTACCTCTCGCAGTTCATGGTGCTCGAGCCCGGGGACGTGGTGAACACCGGGACGCCGGCGGGGGTGGCGCTGGGGTTGCCGGGCAACCCGTACCTGCGTGCGGGCGACGTGGTGGAGCTGGGGATCACCGGGCTCGGGACCGCGCGTCAGCCGGTGGAGCAGGCATGAGCGGGGAGTACGCCGGCCTGGTCGTCGCGGTGACCGGCGGCGGTGCGGGCATCGGTCTGGCCGTCGCCGAGGAGCTCGCCGGGCGGGGCGCCCGGGTGGCCGTCCTCGACCTGGCTCCCGACGACGCGCCCGCCCCCCTCTTCCCGGTCCGGTGCGACGTGACCGACCGGGCCTCGGTGCAGGCGGCCGTGGCCGAGGTGCACCGGGAGTTCGGGGGGCTCGACGTGCTGGTCAACAACGCCGGGATCGGCGCGGTCGGGACGGTGGAGGAGAACGACGACGAGGAATGGGCCCGGGTCCTGGACGTGAACGTCGTGGGGATGGCCCGGGTGACCGCGGCGGCGCTGCCGCTGCTGCGGGAGTCCGACCACGCGGCCGTGGTCAACGTCTGCTCGGTCTCGGCGCTCAACGGCCTGCCCCAGCGTGCGCTCTACGCGTCGTCCAAGGGCGCCGTGCTGGCGCTGACGTTCGCGATGGCCACCGATCACGTCCACGAGGGCATCCGGGTCAACTGCGTCTCCCCGGGCACCGTGCACACCGGGTTCGTGGACCGCAACCTGGCCAAGTTCCCCGATCCGGTCGCCGAGAAGGCTGCGCTCGACGCGCGCCAGGCCACCGGTCGGATGGTCAGCGTCGAGGAGGTCGCCGGAGCGGTGGCCTACCTGGGCAGCCCGCTCTCGGCCTCGACGACGGGCGTCTCGCTGGTCGTCGACGGGGGCATCACGCACCTGCGGACCCGGCCCCGGACGCCCTGATCGGGGCGAGTCCTTGCGCGTACGTCATATGTATGATGTTATCCCGATCACACGTTCCTGGCCCGGATCCCCGCCGGAACGGCCCCAGCGAGAAGAGGAAGCAGCAATGGAGATGGTTCACCTGAGCACCACGCGCGGGCGCCGGGCACGGCGGGTCCGGGCGGCAGCCGTGGCAGCCGGAGTGGTCGCCGGGGCGCTCGCCCTGGCCGCCTGCGGCGGCGGCACCAGCGTCGGCGGCAAGACCGACGTCGTCGACGAGGGCAGCGCCTTCGGCTTCAAGACCGAGACCCAGGACGACGCCGCCAAGATCACCGTGTGGGTCGACTCCACCCGCCAGCCGGCGGCCGAGGCCTACAACAAGGCCCACCCGGACACGCCCGTCAAGATCGTGACCTACGACGGCAACGCCAACGGGTCGAACACCTTCAAGACCAAGTTCCAGCTGTTCGACCGGGCCGGGTCGGGCTGGCCCGACGTCGTCTTCACCACCGACAACAACTCGGCCTCCTGGGGATCCTTCAGCGGCACGGGCGCCCTCGCGGCGCTGAACAAGGGCCTGGTGCCGACCGACGACCCTCGACGGCTTCGCCAAGGGCGCGCTCGACGTCGTGCACCCTCGACGGCGTGTCGTACTGCCTGCGCAACGACCTCGCGCAGAACGTGCTCTGGTACAACAAGAAGCTGATGGACCAGTTCGGCTACGAGCGTGCCCACCACGTGGGAGGACTACCAGGCGCTCGGCCGACAAGGTCGCCACCGAGCACCCCGGCTACCTCGTCGGCACGGCCGGTGACGCCTGGACCCCCGAGATCTACATGTGGGCCGCCGAGTGCCCGGCCAACGACGTCACCGGTGCCACCACGATCACGGTCGAACACCGCGGACCCGAACTGCGTCAAGGCCGCGAAGCTGATGGACAGCCTGATCGCGAACAAGACCATGTCGACGCTGTCGCTCTTCGGCCCCGAGTTCGCCAAGACCCAGGGCGACAAGGTCCTGCTGATGCCCGGCCCGTCCTGGTACGGCGGCGCGGTCTTCCAGGGCAGCCCTCAAGACGCCCAAGCGGCGAGATCGCCGTCGCGCCCGCCGCTGGCCTGGGCCGACGCGGACAGCACCGTGACCGGCAACGTCGGCGGCGGTGCCTGGTGGATCAGCTCGCACAGCACGAACCTGAAGGCCGCCTCGGACTTCGCCACCTGGGTCACCACCCACGACGCGTACCAGGCCGACCTGGCGCCCGGCTACCCGGCGTACACGGCGGCTGCGACGAAGTGGCTGGCCAAGACAGCGAAGAGCGGCTACTACGCCAACGACATCGCCGCCCCGATCCAGGAGGCCGCCGGCCAGGTCTGGCCGGGCTGGGGCTCCGCGGCGTTCAGCCAGGAGGCCGTCTGGGCCAAGGTCGTCCAGGCCGGCATGGGCCAGGGCAAGACCATCGAGTCGCCTGCTGCCCGCGTGGCAGACCGAGATCGAGAACCAGGCCAAGACCCTGGGGTACGAGGTCTCTCAGTGACCGTTGTCCTCCCGAGAGGGAGACAACCACCGACGTCGCCTCCAGGAGCGGGTCCCGCGCCCGCTCCTGGAGGCCGCGGCCGGGCACGTGTTCGTCCTCCCGCTACGTGACGCTCCTGGTGCTCTTCGGGGTGCTGCCGGTGCTCTACTCGATCTACCTGGCCTTCACCGACATCGAGGGCGGCTTCGCGGGTCTGTCCAACTTCACCCGCACCGCGCAGGACTACCGGTTCCTGCCCGCGCTCGGCCACGTCGCGGCGTACCTGGTGATCTGGCTGGTCTGCCTGAGCACCCTGGTCGTGGCTGCTCACGCTGATCGTGCACCAGGTCGCCTCGCGCGCGGTCACGGACCTTCATCCGGTTCGCCTACTACATCCCGGGTGCGCTGGCCGGCGCCTCGAGCGTCCTGCTCTGGCTGTTCGTGCTCGACCCGTCGGTCAGCCCGGTCGCCCCGCTGCTGCGGCTGATGGGCAACGAGCACCTTCTCCGACGTGATCGCCCCCGGCAACCTGCCGATGGTCTTCGCGATCATCGCCTTCTGGACCGGGGCGGGCGGCTGGATCCTGGTCCTGTACGGCGCGCTCAACACCATCCCCGGCGACGTCATCGAGGCCGCCCGCGTCGACGGCGCCGGCCCGATCCAGGACGGCGGTCAGCATCCAGCTGCCGATGATCCGCAAGACCGATCGCGTACATGCTGATCCTGGCCCTCGCGGCCGGGACCCAGCTCTTCGTCGAGCCCCAGCTGGTCTCTCAGGCGAGCTTCGGCATCGTCCCGAACGACTACTGCATGAACCAGCTCGCCTACCAGTTCGCCTTCACGCAGAACGACTTCAACGGCTCGGCGGCCATCGCGCTCGACCTGCTGCTGATCGCCCTGGTGAGCACCAGCATCTTCGTCGCCCGCGGGCGACTCTTCGAGACGGACTGAGGACACAGCCCATGGCAGCGACGGCAACCTCCCAGCGCTGGGCCGGGCGCTCCCTGGCGACGGCGATCCTGGGACTCTTCGCCCTGTTCTTCCTGGTGCCGGTGGTGTGGCTCCTGCTGGCCGGCACCAAGACCAACGCCCAGCTCATCTCGGGCAACCCGTTCTCCTTCGGCAGCCTGACCGACCTCAAGGGCAACTGGGACTCGCTGATGTCCTTCCAGGACGGCGCGGTCAAGACCTGGATGAAGAACTCGGTGCTCTACTCCGGCTCGGCGCTCGTGCTCACCCTGCTGGTCAGCATCCCGGCCGGCTACGCGATGGCCAAGCTGGACTTCAAGGGCCGCCGCCCGCTGCTGGTGATCACCCTGGTCGTGATGCTGATGCCGACCGCGGCCCTGGTGCTGCCGACGTTCCTGGAGATCAACTACGCGCACCTGGTGAACACCCCGCTGTCGGTGATCCTGCCGTACTCGTTCTTCCCGTTCGGGGTCTACCTGACCTACATCTACTTCGCCGACGCCATCCCGGGCGAGCTGCTCGAGGCGGCCAAGATCGACGGCTGCGGAGAGGTCCGCAGCTTCTTGTCGATCGCCCTGCCGCTGGCCTCCCCGGTGGTGGCCCTGGTCGGGTTCTTCAGCTTCGTGCAGAACTGGAACAACTTCTTCCTGCCCTACGTCATGCTCCCGGGCAGCGACGCCTACCCGATGCAGGTCGGGCTGACCCAGATGCTCACCTCGACGCCGAACTTCAACCCCGTCGTAGGGGCCAACGCGGAGGTCTCGCCCCCCGAGCTGGTGCTGGCCACCCTGGTCTCTGCGGCTCCCGTGCTGCTGGTGTTCCTGGTCGCCCAGCGCTACCTGGTCTCCGGGCTGACCGCCGGCGCCACCAAGGGCTGACCCGTCACGTCTTGACGCGGATCTCCCGCCGACCCGTCACGTCTTGACGGGCTGCGCCGTCAAGACGTGACGGCTCGGGACGGATCCGGCGTCAAGACGTGACGGGTCGGCGGGGTCAGGAGAAGCGGGCCACCAGCGCGTCCCCGAGCCGTACGCCGGACAGGTATGCGCCCTCGACCTTCGGCACCGGACCCCAGCCGTCCCCGCAGAACCCGAGCCCGGCGTCGGTGAGCCGGAACGGCTCCTCCCGGGTGCCGGTCGGGCGCGCCAGCGACCACCGGTGCAGATGCGTCCC
This sequence comes from uncultured Actinomycetota bacterium, assembly GCA_963843825.1. Classification (GTDB taxonomy): domain Bacteria; phylum Actinomycetota; class Actinomycetes; order Propionibacteriales; family Nocardioidaceae; genus Marmoricola_A. Next base: position 11,397 of record CAWJLZ010000022.1, on the reverse strand, counting down.
GACAGGCTGCTCGGCCAGACCGAGGACCCGGACGAGCGCCTCGGTCATCGCCGGGGCGGCGGCCTGCGGGTCCTCGAGGTGGCGGCCGGCCAGCTCCGCGGTCGAGTGCGCCACCAGTACGGGGGCGTCGTCACCGCGGCGCCGGCCGTCGTCGGCGATCCACGCGAGGTCGTCGTCGCCGTTGACGAACGCGCCGTCGAGGTCCCAGCGTCGCTCGTCCCACCAGGCGACCAGGGCCAGGACGGGCTCGAAGGCCCGGTCGAGCCCGGTCAGGTCCGAGGAGCCCTGCGGCAGGAGGCGCCTGGCCTGGGGGTCGGGCATGGCCAGCACGACCGCGCTCGCGGGCCGTCCGTCCACCCGCGGCGTACCCGTCCCGGGGTCGACGGTGGACACCTCGGCGGTCGTGACCTCCAGCCCGGCGGCCAGGTCCTCGACGAGCGAGCGCAGCCCGCCGGCCGCCCCCCAGCGCACCGGCCCCTGCTTGGTGCTGGGCTCGTCACCGGGGTCGAGCACCGTGAAGGTGTCGGTCCAGGGCTGTGCCAGCCCGTCCGCCCGCCAGGCGTCGACGACGGTGCGGAACCTGTCGTCGGAGACGGTGAAGTACGACGCCCCGGTGTCCACCGGGCGGTCGCCGAAGCGACGGCTGGCCATCCGCCCGCCGATCCGGCGCCCCCGGTCCACGACGCGTACGGGCAGGCCGGCGGCGGCCACGGTCCTGGCGCAGGCGACGCCGGAGATCCCGGCCCCCACGACGACGATCGGTTCCATCGCGCCAGCCTGCCAGGTAGGTCCTACCTGGCAGGCCGCCGGCTCAGCGGTAGGCGCGGTGGCTGAGCAGGTCCACCGCGGGGTTGCGGCAGCCGGTCGTCGGGTGCGCGACGTACTGCGACACCGTGGAGTTCGGCACGTAGACCCGGAACCCGTCCACGGCCGTGGGGTGGCAGCGCTTGCGCGGGTAGACACCGGCGACGGTGGCCTCGACCCGGCTGCGGACGCGGTCACCGGGCTGGAGGGTGTGGGTACGGGCCGTGCGGATGGTGTCGCGCACTGCGGCGGCGCCGATCTGCCTGCCGTCGCCGTGGCCGACGTACGACAGGCCGCCGTACCCGCCGACGGTGCAGGTGCGGTCCGAGACGTTGGTCAGGACGATCCGTCCGTAGCGGTGGCTGGTGGCGGCCCCGCCCGCGTGGTAGCTCGCGGTGAGGTCGGTGCTCGCGCACTCGGGCGTCGCGCCGGCCGCGGTCGCGCTCACGGGCGCCCCGAGGGTCGCGACGGCGATCACGCCGACGGTGGTGGACAGAGCCTTGGTCCAGAAGCTGGTCATGCCGTTCTCCTGATCAGTGAGGGGACGGTTCTCGTCCTCGCACCACCAAGACGGACGGCGCCGCACGGGAGTTGCGTGCGGGACCTGAGAAGCGGCTGTGAAATATGGAGAATGCAACCATCAAGACGTGACAGGTCGGCCCTGACATGGCGTCAAGACGTGACGGGTCGGCCCTGACATGGCGTCAAGACGTGACGGGTGGGCTAGAGGCCGGGTTCGTCGGGGGTGGCCAGGGTGAGCACGGCCTCGACCACGTTGGGGTCCTGCTCGAGCAGCCCCTCGAGGTCGCGCAGCGTGTAGGCGACCGTGGACTCCGGCTGCTCACCGTCGATGTCGACGCTGGCCACCAGCAGCAGCTTGCGGGGGCCGACGTACTCCATCCGCAGGTAGGCCACCCGTTCCACCCCGGGCATCGCCTTGATCTTGTCCAGGGCCTTCTGGCGCAGCCGGGGGTCGCTCTCCTGCCCGGTGAGGAACTTGCGGTTCTGGTTGATCAGGACCACGGCGACGATCCCGAGCAGGATGCCGACCAGGATCGAGCCCGACCGCGTCCCACACCGCGCTGCCGGTCACCTGGTGGAGGTAGATGCCGCCCGCGGCGATGACCAGGCCCACCAGCGCCGCGGAGTCCTCGGCGAACACCGCGCGCAGGGTCGGGTCGGAGGTGATCAGGGCGTGCTCGACGATGTCGCGGTCCAGCTCGCCGGCCTCCTTGCGGGTCTGCCGGAACGCCTGGAGGAACGACGTCCCCTCGAAGACGAAGGCCAGGGCGAGCACGACGTAGGCCCAGGTGTACGACGTGTCCTCGCTCGGTCGCCGTCAGCTTGGTCACGCCGTTCCAGATCGAGACGACCGAGCCGGCGGTGAACAGCCCGAGCGCGGCGAACATCGACCAGACGTACGCCTCGCGGCCGTAGCCGAACGGGTGGGCGACGTCGGGCTCCTTCTTGCCCCGCTTGTCGGCGATGAACAGCAGCACCTGGTTGCCGGTGTCGGCCCACGAGTGCGCGCTCTCGGCCAGCATCGAGGCGGAGCCGGTGAGCAGGGCCACGACGGTCTTGGAGACCGCGATGGCCAGGTTGGCGAAGAAGGCGACGATCACCGTGGTGGTGGTCTCGCCGCCCGACCCGGTCCCCTCGCCCAGGGGCTGCTGCGTCGCTGCGTCGGTCATGGCACCTCGGTTCTCGGCGGGGCAGCGGGTCCGCCCGGGGGTCATTACCCCCCCGACCTCCTCGCGAACCGGCAGGGGTGGTTGGCGCGCGTCACCCACCATCGCGGAAGATCGACCCATGAGCGAGCACGACGCGAACGAGGACGAGCTGGACGAGGCCGTCGAGCGGATCATCGAGCTGGGCAAGCCGCGGCTGCACCGCTCGTTCGGAATGCAGGTGCTGACCGGCGCGGTCGGCGGGGGAGAGCTCGGCTTCGGGGTCCTGGCCCTCCTGGTGGTGGAGGAGCGGACCGGCAGCACGCTGCTCGGGGCGCTGGCCTTCTCGGTGGGGTTCCTGGCCCTGCAGCTGGGCCACAGCGAGCTGTTCACCGAGGGGTTCCTGGTGCCGGTGACCACCGTGGCCGCCAAGGAGGGCACCGTGGGGCAGCTGCTGAACCTGTGGGCCGGCACCTTCGTGGGCAACCTGGTCGGCGGGGTGGTGGCGATGGGCCTTATCGTGCTCGGCTTCCCCGAGTTGCACCAGATCATGAACGACCTGGGGGCCGAGCTGGGCGAGTCGCCGCTCGACGTGCACTCGCTGGCCCTGGCGGTGCTGGCCGGCGCGGCGATCACCCTGATGACCCGGATGCACAACGGCACCGACGACGACGTGGCCAAGGTCGTGGCGACCGTGGCGATCGCCTTCGTGGTCGCCGGGACCGGGGTGCTGCACTCCGTCCTCGACTCGTTGCTGATCTTCGGCTCCCTCCTGACCGGCTCGGCGAGCATCGGCTTCGGCACCTGGCTCGGCTTCATCTGGTGGTGCGTGCTGGGCAACATGGCCGGCGGGCTGCTGCTGGTCACCGCCACCCGGCTGGTCCGCAGCCAGGACCGGATCAAGCGCAAGGCCGACGAGGGCAACCCGTGACCGACTCCGCGCGCCGGTGGGTTTTCGCGGGTCCACGGCAGGGGTAGGACACAACCATGACCGAGACCTCGAACACCCCTGACCCCGCCGAGGGCCAGACCGCCCCCACCACGCAGGACCCCGACGACGGCTCGCCGGCCACCGGGACCACCGACTCCGAGGGCGACGGGCAGACCTTCGACGGCCAGGACGACCCGACGTACGTCTCCGACGACCAGCTGCCCGAGGACCTGCGTCCCACCGACGACAACCCGCTGGCCAAGCCCCGCTCGGAGGAGGACGACGAGGACGCCGGGATGAGCCTCGGCGCCGACGGACCCCAGGCCTGAGGGCCCGATGACCTCCACGACGAGCGGGAGCGGCACCGAGCCCGACGTCCGGTTCTGGTTCGACCCGGTGTGCCCCTTCGCCTGGATGACCAGCAAGTGGGTCCGGCTGGTGCAGGACCAGCGGGGCGACGAGGTGGAGTGGAGGTTCATCTCGCTGCGACTGCTCAACGCGCACATCGACTACGACGCCCACTTCCCCCCGGAGTACGAGGCCGGGCACAACGCCGGACTTCACCTGCTGCGGGTGTGCGCCCGGGTGCGCGACGAGCACGGCCCGCGAGGCGGTCGCGCCGGCTGTACCTGGCCCTGGGCACGAAGATCTTCGACTCCCCCCCGGCCGAGGACGGCGGGCCCGAGCAGCGGGACACCCCGGCCTTCCTCGCCCCGGTGCTGGAGGAGGCCGGCCTGCCGCCCGCGCTGGCCGACGCCCTGAGCGACGAGTCGTACGACGCGCTGATCCGGGCCGAGACCGACGAGGCGCTGGCGCTGACCGGCAAGGACGTCGGCACCCCGATCCTGCACATCTCCCCGCCCGAGGGCGTCGCCTTCTTCGGCCCGGTGATCAGCCGGCTGCCCAGCGAGGAGGACGCCCTGCGGCTGTGGGACCACGTCGTGGGGCTCGCGACCTTCCCCGGCTTCGCCGAGCTGAAGCGGAGCCTGCGCGAGCAGCCGCAGCTCCGCTCCTTCGGGGTCGAGGAGTCCGAGGTGGGCGTCGCCGAGGACTGGCACGCCGGAAGCCGCCGGCTGAAGAAGTAGTCCGTTCCCGCCGTCGCTCCAGGTGCCTCCCGGCACAATGGCCCCATGCGCCTCCTCGCCGCCACCCTGCTCACGCTCCTGGTCCTGACCGGGTGCTCCGACCAGCAGGCGAAGGACACGGTCAACGGGGCCGCCGACAAGGTCAACGGCGCCATCGACCAGGTCGACCTGCCGAAGGTCGACTGGGGCAAGTACCAGTCGACCCTGCAGGACAAGATCGACCGGTTCGCCTCCCAGGGTGACTGCCGCCGGCTCAAGGCCCAGCTCGCCAAGGCGGAGCCGGACGACACCGACCTCACGGCGTACGTCAAGGCCAGGATCCGTCAGGTCAGCTGCTGACCCGGTCCCGCCCGACCCCGACCCACTCGGCTGGGAGGGGTGCAGCTCGTCCGGCCCCCGCGGTCCTACCCTGTCCCCAGGGGTGCTGATCCAGGTGCCCACGGGTGAAGGTGGTCGAGGTGGCTCGGATGTCCGCGGAGGACCGCCGTGAGCGCCTGCTCGAGGCCGCCATCCGGGTGATGACCCGCGACGGGGTGGTCAGGGCCACCACCCGGGCGATCGCGGCCGAGGCAGAGATGCCGCTGGGGGTCTTCCACTACGCCTTCCGCTCCAAGCAGGAGCTGATGAGCCTGGTCACCGAGACCCTGGCGCGCCAGTCCAAGACCGACATCGACGCAGCGGTGCTGGCCGGCGAGAACCCCGAGCTGTACGACGTCGTGCTGGCCGGGTTGAGCGCCTACTTCGACCACGTCGTCGCCCATCCCGCCTCCCACCTGGTGACCTACGAGCTGGCCACCACGGCGCTGCGCGACCCCGAGCTCGGGGACGTGGCCAGGCGGCAGTTCGACTACTACCTGGAGCACAACGAGGCCCTGATCTCCGCGGTCGCGGACCTGTACGGCTTCGACTACGTCGCCCCGGTGCCGGTGGTCAGCCGGTACGTCTTCTCCACGATGGACGGTCTGGCCCTGAACTGGCTCGCCCGCGGGGACGAGGCCGAGGCGCGGGAGGTGCTGGCGCTGCTGGCGCGGACGCTGATCTCCATGACGCGGACCCGGTGACGCCGGGGTCGACCGGACGGCCTGCCCGTCCAGGCGTGACGCGGCAGCGCTCCGGGCGTTGCCTGGACACGGCCTCACCGTGGCCGACAGGATCGGGTCGCCACGCCGACGCCTGCGGGCCACCGCCACGCGAGCAGGGCCGATGAGCGAGGGAGCGCCGCCGCAGTGACCGAGGGGACCGGGAAGGAGCCGACCACCAGGGACGACCAGGTGGCCGGGCGGAGTGACCTGTCCGCGATCGACCCCGACCGGCTCTTCGAGCAGATCGAGCGCGCCATCCTCGGCAGCGGCCGCACGCTCACCCGGGTGCAGGTCGCCGAGCAGGCCGGGGTGGAGCTCGACCGGGCGATCGCCCTGTGGCGCGCGCTCGGCTTCCCCGGGGCGGCCTCGGACCAGGACGTGGCGTTCAACGACTCCGACGTGGTGGCCCTGCGCCTGGTGTCCTGGCTGGTGGAGACCGGTTTCGTCGACCCCGAGGCCGAGCTGACCCTGGTCCGCAGCATGGGGCGCAGCTTCGCCCGGCTCGCCGAGTGGGAGGTGGCCGAGCTGGTCTCCGCCGCGCTCTCCGGGGCGGTGGTCACCGAGCAGGAGCGGCTCGAGGAGCTGATGGCCAGCCTGGTCCCCGTCATCGAGGACATCCAGACCTACGTGTGGCGTCGCCACATGGCGAACGCCGCCGGCCGCACCCTGCTGCGCCCCGCCACCGAGGACGGGGTCCTGATGGGCGTGGGCTTCGCCGACATCGTGGGCTTCACCCGGCGCAGCCGCGGGATGACCGCCGACGAGCTCGGCAGGCTGATCGAGCGGTTCGAGAGCACCTCGATGTCGATCGTGACCGAGCACGCCGGGAGGGTGATCAAGACGATGGGTGACGAGGTGCTCTTCGTGACCGACGACCCCGTGGACGCGGCCCGGATCGCCCTGGACCTGGTCGGGGCCCGGGAGGTCGACCCGGAGTTTCCCGAGGTCCGCGCCGGGGTGTCGTACGGGCCGGTGCTGAGCCGGCTCGGCGACGTCTACGGACCCGTGGTCAACGTGGCCTCCCGACTCACCTCCCTGGCCCGCCCGGGAGGGGTGCTCGTCGACCGGGGGCTGCACACCGAGCTCGAGGGGCAGCGCGCGGAGTTCGAGGTCAGGCGGGGCCGGACGACGACGGTGCGCGGCTACAGCCGGCTCGACACCTGGGCCCTGCGGAGGAGCCGCTGACCTCCTGGTGAGCGCAGCTCAGGCCAGGGCCAGCGTCAGCCTGAGCACCCAGTCGGGATCCTCCAGCCGGTCGCCGTACACGTCGCGCAGCTGCTGCATCCGGTACCGCACGGTCTGCGGGTGCACGAAGAGGGCGGCGGCGATCTCGTCGCGGCGGCCGTGGTGGAGCAGCCAGGCGCGCAGGGTCTCGCGGAGCTTCTCCGCCGACGGCCGGCCGCAGGTCGTCCAGGGGGGCCAGGACCTGCAGCCGCAGGTCGGCCCGGGCCTCGGGGTCGGCCTCCAGGACCAGGTGGGACAGTTGCTCCTCGGTGTCGACCGAGGTCCCGTCGGGGTCACGGGGCTGGTCCAGGGCGAGCACCCGCAGCGCCCGGCGGTACGACGCCCGCACCTGGAGCCAGGGCCGGGCCGGTCCCACCACGGCGCTGCGGCCCGCGACGGCGGCGCAGCAGGCCGGCCCGTGCGTGCACCCCGTTGGTCGGCACCAGCAGGACCGTCAGGTCGGAGTGCTCGCTCGAGTCCGGGGACCTGCTCGGTGGGCTGCAGGGTCCGCTCGTCGACCTGCGCCAGCGCCCCGCGCGCCCGGGCGTCGGGCAGCACGACGGCGGTCAGCGTCTCCGGCGGGTACCAGTCGGCCCGCTCGGCCGCGGCCTCCACCGCGTCCGCGGATGAGCCGTTGAGCAGGCTCTGGGTCAGCCGCTCGAGGTACCGCTGGCGGACCCGGCCGCTGGTGGCCAGCTCGTCGGTGTGCCCCGCGGCGCTCGCCGCCGAGAGCTCGTCGATGTAGGCGAAGACCAGCTCGGCGAACCGGGCCACCGACTGGGCGGGCAGGCCGGCCGTGGACGCCGGAGTCGCTCATGTCGCGCCAGGCGGTCCGGGCGCCGACCCGGTACGCCCGGAGCAGGGCCTCCATGCTCCGGCCGCTGCGGGCCTCCCCGCGCCCCAGTGCGTACGCCGCGTCGTAGACCTGCTCGACTGACGCCGGCCGTCGACGCCCTCGCCGGAGGCCAGGCCGAGGAAGCCGCCGAGCGCCACCTTCGACGGCGTTCTCGATGTTGCGGCCCATCGTGCCCTGGAACGGGTCGGCGTAGCTGGGCACCTCGGCCTGGACGGCCAGCACGACCTGCTCGGCGACCCGCGGCATGTCCGCGCGCGCATCGCCTCGGCCACGGCGGCGAGAGGTCGAGCTCGGCCGGGGTGGCGCCGTGGTTCCAGTCGGGAGGTGGACATCGAGGATCCTTTGTTCGATGCGCACAAGACTAGCGCGTCGATTCACGTCCTGAGGTCAGGATTTTACGCCCCCGCTGCAGGATAGTGGTCTACATGACCGACACATCGTCCAGCCTCGCCGGCCCGCCGTCTGCGGCGACCGTGCTGACCCGGCTCGCCGAGGCCGCGACCACGCCCCTGCTGCCCGTCGGACTACCTCGACCTGTTCCCCCCGCTGCGCTCCGGCGCCGACCTGCGCGGACGGATCGTGCAGGTCCAGCCCGAGACCGCCGACGCCGCCACGATCGTGATCCGCCCCGGCGCCGACTGGGCCGGCCACGTCCCCGGCCAGTACGTCCGGATCGGCATCGACGTCGACGGCGTCCGCCAGTGGCGCGCCTACTCGCTGACCCACGGCCCGCGCGCCGACGGCCGCATCTCGATCACCGTCAAGGCCGTCCCCGACGGCAAGGTCAGCAACCACCTGGTCCACCACGCCCGGGCCGGCACGCTGGTGCACCTCGAGCAGGCCGCCGGCGACTTCGTCCTGCCGCCCGAGCGGCGGCAAGTTCCTCTTCGTCACCGCCGGTCCGGCGTCACCCCGGTGATCGGGATGCTGCGCAACCTGTTCCCGGTGACCGACTCCGGCGTCGTCCGGCTGCCCGCGCAGCGAGGACCTCGACATCGTCGTGGTGCACGTCGCCCCGAGCGAGCCGCGACTCGATCTTCCTGCCAACCTGCGCGAGCTCGACCGGGCCGGGCGATCCGGCTCGTCGCCCGCTACGACGACGAGCACGGCGTCCTCGACGTCGACGACCTCGCCGACCTGGTCCCGGACCTGGCCGAGCGCACCACCCTCGCCTGCGGGCCGGGCGGGCTGCTCGACGCGCTCGACCGTGCACCACGACGAGCGCGGGCTGGCCCTGCTGACCGAGCAGTTCCGGGTGACCACCATCGTCGCCGGCGAGGGCGGCACCGTCACCTTCACCAAGGCCGGCACGGTCGTCGAGGCGGACGGCGCCACGCCGCTGCTCGACGCCGGCGAGGCCGCCGGGGTGCTGATGCCGTCCGGGTGCCGGATGGGCGTCTGCTTCGGCTGCGTCGTGCCGCTGCGCGAGGGAGCCGTGCGCGACCTGCGCGACGGCGCCGTGACCATGGCCGTCGAGGGCGACGGCGTCAACATCCAGACCTGCATCTCCGCTGCCGCCGGCAGCTGCCACATCGACCTCTGAGAGGGAGAACCATGACTGTTCTGCAGAAGAAGTCCGAAGCCGACAACCCGATCGCCCACCTCACCCACGAAGACATCGAGGAGCTGGGCCGCGAGCTCGACGCGATCCGCGCCGACGTGCTCGCCGAGCCGCGGCGAGAGCGACGCGCGCTACATCCGCACGGTGATCTCGACCCAGCGCAAGCTGGAGCTGGGCAGCCGCGCCGTCCTGCTCGTCTCGATCTTCCCGCCGGCCTGGATCCTGGGCACGGTCGGCCTGAGCGTGGCCAAGATCCTGGACAACATGGAGATCGGCCACAACATCATGCACGGCCAGTGGGACTGGATGCGTGACCCGAAGGTCCACTCCACCACCTGGGAGTGGGACAACGTCTCCCCCTCGGAGCAGTGGAAGCACTCCCACAACGAGCTGCACCACACGTACACGAACGTGATCGGCAAGGACAACGACCTCGGCTACGGCATCATGCGCGTCGACGAGGACCAGAAGTGGACGCCTTTCCACCTCGGCCAGCCGCTGTGGAACTTCATGAACGCCTGCTTCTTCGAGTACGGCATCGCGGCCTACGACCTCGAGCTCGGCAAGAACCTGAAGCGGGGCCGGTGGAAGAAGCCGGACTTCAAGGCCCGCGCCGCCCAGGTCGGACGCAAGATCCGCGGTCAGGTGACCAAGGACTACATCGTCCACCCGCTGCTGTCCGGACCCTCCGCGCCGGCCACCTTCGCGGCGAACTTCACCGCGAACCTGGTCCGCAACCTGTGGACCCACTCGGTGATCATGTGCGGCCACTTCCCTGAGGGCGTCCAGACGTTCGAGCGCCGCTCGATCATCGGTGAGACCCGCGGCGAGTGGTACCTGCGCCAGATGCTCGGGTCGGCCAACATCTCCGGCAGCCGGGCCATGCACATCATGACCGGCAACCTGAGCTACCAGATCGAGCACCACCTGTACCCCGACCTCCCGAGCAACCGCTACCAGGAGATCGCGCCGCAAGGTGCAGGACGTCTTCGACCGCTACGGGCTCACCTACACCACGGGCTCGCTGCCCAAGCAGGTCGGCTCCGCGTGGCACAAGGTGATCCGCCTGGCCCTGCCCAACGGCTTCCTGGAGGAGACCCCGGTGATCGCGCCGGTCGTCTCGCTGGTGCGTCGCGACAAGCGCAGCAGCAGGCCGGCCACCTCGGCCGCCTGAGTCCTCGGACCCTGACGGGGTCGTGTGGCTTTCCGGGGGAAGCCACACGGCCCCGTTGCCGTCTGTTGCTCGGCCCTTGCCGGGTCGGGGTCAGCGCCCCTGGTTGGCCACGGCCTGGATGGCCTCCGCGGCGGCGTCGGGGTCGAGGTACTGCCCGCCCTCTGCGGTCGGGCGCATGTCCTCGTCGAGGCTGTAGAGCAGCGGGATGCCGGTGGGGATGTTCAGGCCCGACCACGGCCTCCTCGGACATCCCGTCGAGGTGCTTGACCAGCGCGCGCAGCGAGTTGCCGTGCGCGGCCACCAGCACCGTGCGGCCGGCGCGCAGGTCGGGCACGATCGCCGTCGTACCAGTAGGGCAGCATCCGGTCGACGACGTCGGCCAGGCACTCGGTCCGCGGCACGATCTCGTCGGGCAGGTCGGCGTAGCGCGCGTCGCCGACCTGGGACTACTCGTCGTCGTCGGCCAGCGGCGGCGGCGGGGTGTCGTAGGAGCGGCGCCAGAGCATGAACTGCTCCTCGCCGAACTCCTCCAGCGTCGCCTTCTTGTCCTTGCCCTGCAGCGCGCCGTAGTGCCGCTCGTTGAGGCGCCAGTGCCGGCGCACCGGGATCCAGTGCCGCTCGCGGCGTCCAGCGCGAGCTGGCTGGTGCGGATGGCCCGGCGCAGCAGCGAGGTGTGCACGACGTCGGGCAGCAGCGCCGGCCTCGGTCAGCAGCTCGCCCCCGCGGGCGGCCTCCGTCTCGCCCTTGGCGTTGAGCGCGACGTCCACCCAGCCGGTGAACAGGTTCTTGGCGTTCCACTCGGTCTCGCCGTGGCGGAGCAGGATCAGGGTGTACGGCGCGTCCGACATGGGTCAGCCCTTCGGGGTCTGGGTCAGGACGGGGTGGGCAGCGGGATGCCGGTGCACTTCTCCCCGGGGCGAGCACCGGCACGTTGAGCTCGACCTCCTCGCCGTTGCGGAAGGTGAGGACCAGCCGGACGAAGCCGCCGGTGTAGCAACGTCGCCTCGCCGCTG
>CAWJLZ010000021.1:0-3066 GCA_963843825.1 uncultured Actinomycetota bacterium | reverse complement strand
AGGATCTCGGCACCCCAGGAGCAGCCATGACGCAGACCGCGCAGGTCGAGCACGAGGACGCAGCGGCTCGACGCGCTGCCGTTCACCGCCGAGCACCGCCGGCTCCTGTTGGGGTCGGGTGCCGGGTGGGCGCTCGACGCGCTCGACGTCGGGCTGATCTCGTTCATCATCGCCCAGCTCGACCGTCCAGTGGCGGCTCTCGGCCACCGACGCGTCCCTGATCGCCTCCGTCGGGTTCGTCGGCATGGCCATCGGGGCCGCGCTCGGCGGGCTGCTGGCCGACCGTCTCGGGCGGCGCCAGTTCTTCGCGCTCACACTGCTCGGCTACGGCGTGTTCACCGGGTTCTCGGCCCTGGCCTGGTCGGTGGGCGCCTTGATCGTCTTCCGGTTCCTGGTCGGCCTGGGGCTCGGCGCCGAGCTGCCGGTCGCCTCCACCCTGGTCAGCGAGTTCGCCCCGGCGCGCATCCGCGGCCGGGTCGTGGTGGTCCTGGAGTCCTTCTGGGCGGTCGGCTGGACGCTGGCCGCGCTGATCGGGTTCCTGGTCGTCCCGCGCGGGAGAACGGCTGGCGCTGGGCCCTCGCCCTCGGCGCCCTGCCCGCGCTGTACGCGGTGGTCGTCAGGCTGCGGCTGCCGAGTCGGTCCGCTTCCTCGAGTCCCGCGGCCGCTCGGCCGAGGCCGAGGCGGTCGTGCGGCGCTTCGAGGCTCTGCCGGTCAGCAGCGGGTCGAGGTCCCCGAGCGGGACGCGGTGCAGTACCCCGACGCCGCCCCCGCCGAGAACCACGGCCGTCACCGGGTCGCCGCCCTGTGGTCGCGTCCCCTCCGCCGCCGCACGGCGGCGGTCTGGGCGGTGTGGTTCCTGGTCAACTTCTCCTACTACGGAGCGTTCATCTGGCTGCCGACGCTGCTCGTGGCCTCGGGCTTCTCCCTGGTGCGCTCCTTCGGCTACACCCTGCTGATCACGCTGGCCCAGCTGCCGGGCTACGCGGTGTCGGCCGTGCTCGTCGAGCGCTGGGGCCGCCGGCGGACGCTGGCGACGTTCCTCCTCGGCTCCGCGGCCGCCGCCTCGCTGTTCGCCGCTGCGGGCAGCACCGCCTCCGTGCTCACGGCGGGCATGCTGCTCTCGTTCTTCAACCTCGGCGCCTGGGGGGCCCTCTACGCGGTGACGCCCGAGCTCTACCCCACGTCGCTGCGGGGGACCGGGTCGGGCTGGGCCGCGGGGGTCGGCCGGATCGCCTCGGTCGTCGCCCCGCTCTGCGTGCCCCTGCTCCGCGGGGCGGGAGGCACGGGGCTGCTCTTCGCCGTCTTCGCTGCCGTGTTCGTCCTGGCCGCCCTGGCCGCGACCGCCCTCCCCGAGCTGCGGGGCAAGGCGCTCGCCGAGGGCTGAGCGGTCCTAGCGCCTGGCCGCGTGCGCGGCCAGGGCCACGCTGGTCGACGACGGCCAGGTCGCGATCTCGACCCCGATCATCGCGTTGGCCTCCACCGGCTGGTGGTGCCGCTGGAACTGCTCCTGGAACCAGGCGTACGGGTCGTCCTGCCGGGCGTGGCACTGCGTCAGGACCGAGCCCGGCTCGTAGCCGCCGGAGAAGCCGAGCGGCAGCCTGCTGTAGTCGCCGAAGGTGATCGCGAACCACACCCGCTGACGACGCTTCTCGGCCCGGTGCAGGACAGCCAGGATCGCGTGCCGGGCCTGGCGTCGCTCGGGGCCGCGCCGCGGCGCGGTGACGAGATGGTGCTCGTGCCCGTCCGCACTGCTGCGGCTGGTGAGGGTGAAGGCGTTCCTCAGCCTGACGGTCGCTGCCGGCACCGAGGCGACGACGTCGGGGCCAGACGCCGGCGTCCGGCCCGGCTCGGGGACGTCGGCACGCCGCTGGACGATCGAGGTCATCGGGCGGGACGGCTGCAGACGTCGAGGGGCTGAGCAACCCGACGGGGGCGGGGTGGAACTGAGTTCAGGGTCGGCATGCCGTCCCGATCCAGGGCTGCGGGCCCTCACGTGATCCACCAGGGGCGAGGCTGGCCGGCGCCAGCGTGCGAGGTTCCTCCGGCTGCGGCCGAGCCTACTCGCGACCGGAGCTCGCGTCCGGTGTCCTTCCCACCTCGACACCGAAGATTCACCGGAGGTGCCGCCCACCCCTACCTGCGGTCAGGGCCGCGGGTGATCCCAGGCGTGCACCTCGCCGGCCGGCCGCCGGACGCCGTCCGGGTCCTGCCAGGTGTCCGTCGACGCCACGGCCGTCCTCATCCTGACCCCGCTCAGGTGCCGCTGAGCACGGTCGAGTCGGCGATCTTGAGCGTGCCGCCCGCCCGGACCAGGCGGTAGGAGGTGCGTTCGACGTCGACCCGGCCCCCACCACGCCGATAGGTGATGGTGGCGTCCACCCGGGAGGGGGGCGACGCCTTGACCTCGCTCACCGAGACGCGGTCGACCCCGTCCCAGAACCGCTGGTAGGCCTGCCGGCCGCCCGCGTGGTTGCGCTGGTAGTCCGCGGTCATCCGCGGCCACGCCCGGTCGGTGTCCCCCGGGACCAGCGCGTAGTAGCTGGTGATGGCGTTCTCCAGCTCTGACGCGGTCGGCTCACCGGAGCGGGGTGTCGGCGTCGGCGTCCGGGTCGGGCTGGGCGAGCGGGTCGTCCGGGTCGGCGACGGCGAGGCGGAGGACCTGCTGGAGGAGGCGGAGGGCGTGCCCGGGGACCCCGAGCTGGGCTCGGACGAGGAGGGCGGCGCCGTGCCGGCCGTGGCCGGGTCGGCGGCGGTGCCGTCGCCACCGCGTCCCAGCTGTCCCGTGACCAGGGCGGTGCCGAGGATGGCCAGGCCGACCAGGAGCGCGACCGCGGCCAGGGCCCAGCCGCCGCGGCGACGGCGGCCGGACGGGCGCGGATCACGCTCGACGGGCGCCACGGTCGGGGGGCCGCCGGGGCGGCTTCGGCACCGGCGACACCGGCCGGGGCGACGGCGGCCGCGGGGGATGTCGGGGGCTCGTCGGCGCGCCCAGGCTGGGTCCGGGTCAGGTCGGGCGGCTCGGGGAGCGGGTCCGGGGCCAGCAGCGGCAGGGTCGGGGAGGCGGCG
>CAWJLZ010000020.1:0-5716 GCA_963843825.1 uncultured Actinomycetota bacterium | reverse complement strand
GATCACCATGACGCGGCCGTGGCGACGAATCACCTTGCACTTGTCACAGATCGGCTTGACGCTCGGGTTGACCTTCATGTCAGCCCTTTCTCGTAGATCGGCTGGTAGTCGCTTACTTGTAGCGGTAGACGATCCGACCGCGCGTCAGGTCGTAGGGGGACAGCTCCACCACTACGCGGTCCTCGGGGAGGATCCGGATGTAGTGCTGGCGCATCTTGCCGCTGATGTGGGCGAGCACCTTGTGTCCGTTGGTCAGCTCGACCCGGAACATGGCATTGGGAAGGGCCTCCACGACGGAGCCCTCCATCTCGATCACGCCTTCCTTCTTCGGCATGTCCTCCGCAATCTTGTTCGCTAGTCCTGATCTGGTTTGCCTACCGTCGGCCCGGGAACCGCCCGCCAGGGCCGGACGAGCCGGTCATGGCAGTGGACCTCGTGGACCGCTCGAGGGACCTCAACCCCGGGCGCGCGCGACACACTCCTGCGAGCGAGTCAGCGGTTGTCCGGGCAGCCGCGAGGCGCCACAGAACGAGCCCACGTTGGGCCGACCACTCAGTCTAGGGGATAGCTGGGCGCAAACGTTAATCGGCACGGGGGCGGCGCAGCAGCGTGACCGGGTTGAACGGGGCCCACAGCCGACGCCGCAGCGACCGTCCCCGACCGAGCTGCCGACGCTCCCGCAGCACCTGCTGCCAGTAGGAGCGAACCGCCTCCTCGTCGGGCTGGTCCGCCGCGAAGACACCGACGTCGGCCTCGCGGGACAGGGCCCCTCGCGGTCGCCAGCACCCGGGCCTGGGCCGGTCGCGAGGCGTGCGGACGCACGGGGATCCCGAGGTCGCGCGCGTGGTCGACCAGCTCGGCCCAGGCTCCGGCCATCCGGTCCGAGGGGCGGCCGCGCGTGCGTCGCAGCCGCCGACGGACCCGCTTGGCCAGGGGTACGACGAGCGCCAGCAGCAGAAGGGCGAGGACCGGGCAGCACGCGCACCAGGACCGTGCGCCACTGCCCCTCGGCCTGCTCGGCGACCTCCTTCTCCTTCTTCTTCTCCTGCTGGGTCTTCGGCTGCTCGGGCTGCTGGGCCGACTCGCTCGGCATCTGGGGTGGCGGTGCGGGCGGCAGCTGGCGGGTGGGCGGCCGGTTGCCCATGAACGTCTCGGTCGGCAGGGTGCGCCACGAGCCGTCGGCGACCCGGACCTCCACCCACGCCTGCACGTCGGAGCCGCGCACCCGGCCGCTGCGGGGGACGACCGCCCCCACCACCACCCGTGCGGGTACGCCGACCCGGTTGGCCAGCACGGCCATGGCGGCGGCGTACTGCTCGTCGTCACCGACCACGCGCTTCGCGAGCAGGAACCCCTTGAACAGCCGCTTGGCGTCGTGCCCGGGGGTGTAGTGCTTCTCGGCCGGGCCGGCCCCGTTGCTGTAGTAGCCGGTCTCCTTGAGGTGGTCGGCGAGCGCGAACACCTTGCCCATGGGCGGGGCCGGGCTGGCCAGGACCCGCTTGATCAGCGGGTCGGCGCGGGTCAGGTCCGCGACGGAGAGCACCGGTGTCGGCCAGGCGCGCATCGAGGGGGTGAGTCGGTCGTCGGGCAGGATCGCGGTGAACTCGTAGTCGTTGCCGGCCTTGACGCCGAGCGGGAGGACCGCGGTGGAGGTGGCCGCGTCGTACCTCAGCTCCTCGCGCCGCGAGTTGGGGTCCGCGTAGAGGAAGCGGAGCGCCGTCAGCGAGCCGACGGTCGGCACCCACGCGCTGCGGTAGGGCTTCCGCACGGTGACCCGCACCCTGATCGGGGTGCCGGGGACGAGGTTCTCGACCAGGGTGTCCATCCGCTGGAACCGGTCGTCGGAGGTGCCGGTCATCGTGTCGTTGTCCGGGGTCCACTCCTGGCCGTCGTAGCGGTCCAGCGTCAGGAACCGCACCCGGCTGCCCTCCGGGGCGCCGGCGATCTCCAGCAGCGTCTTGGCGTTGAGGTTGTCCAGCGTCCCGAACGGCTGCTTGGTGTAGGCGCGGAAGCTGCGCAACGGCGAGTCCAGACCGGTCACGACAGGGAGCGACCCGATCTTCCCCCGCAGCGTCTCGCCCCTGCCCGCGGCCCCTCCGGACGTCAGCGGGACGGCCACCAGCAGCGCCGCGGCCACCACGAGGACGGCGGCCAGGCCGCGCGCGATCCGGCCTCGCGAGCGGTGACGGACCTCAGCCTGCCCCGCCGGGACGAACCCGAGACCGCGGAGGGCCACCCAGGCCAGCGCCACCACCGCGAAGGCGAGCAGGTGCCACTCGACGAGACCGGTGGCGGGGCGTCGCACGAGCAGGACGGCCGCCAGGACCCCGAGCAGCGGCAGCAACGGGGCACCCGGGCTGCGCGAGCGCAGCGCCAGCGCGCAGCCCAGCAGGCCACCGAGGTAGCCCAGCAGGAACGGCACCAGCGTCGGGGCCCCGCTGAGGTCGACCCGCGGAAGCGTCGTCAGCATCTCGCCCCAGCCGGTCGCGCTCCCCTGCATCACGTCGGCGAGCGTCTGTCCGTCGGGGATGCCGCCCCAGAGGCCCCCCGTGCGCAGAGCCACCGGTCCGGCCAGCAGGATGCCGATCAAGGGGCCGGACACGACCAGGGAGAGGCCGGGCAGACGGAGGGTCAGCAGGACGAGCAGGACGGCCAGCCCGGCGGCGATGCCGGCCACGGCCATGAAGCCCCAGCCGACGAAGGTGGAGGCCAGTCCCACGACGGCGAGCCCGACCAGGGCGAGCACGGCCAGGACGTCGACGACCACCCAGACCGGGCGCCGGTCCGGACTCATCCTTGGGCCCCGCTCATCGCGGCCTCGAGGGCCGACGGCAGCTCGTCGAGGGAGCGCAGGTCCAGCATCCGCACTCCCCTGGCCCGGCTCAGCGACGTCGGGGACGCCCCGTCGGCGCGGACCAGCAGCAGGGTCACGTCCGAGGGCAGTCCCGAGCGCAGCACGCCCGGCAGCGCCGGGTCGGCGGCTCCGCCCGTGACCACCACCAGCCAGCTCGTCTGGGGGGCGAGCCGGAGCGCGTTGCGGGTGCTCTGCGCCGGGTTCGAGGAGCCGAGCTCGATGCGGCAGCAGGCGTCCAGGACCCCGTCGAGTCCCCGACCGGTGACGGCGTGCTCCCCGCACAGCATGGACAGGTCGATCCCGTCGCGGTCGGCCCGGGCCGCGATCGAGGCCGCGACCGAGACCGCGACCTCGAAGTCCTCGGGATCGGCGTAGGAGGTGCGGTTGTCGTCGACGACGACGGTGAGGTGACTGCGCCGGGTGTCGTGGTACTGCCGGATCTGCAGCTTGTTGGCCTTGGCCGACGACCTCCAGTGGACGTGCCGCAGCTCGTCGCCGGGGACGTACTCGCGCAGGGCGTGGAAGGCCAGGTCACTCATCGAGATCTCGTCGCTGGGCACGCCCTCCTGGTCGCGGATCACCCCGGCGCCCAGTGCCTCCACGACCACCATCCGTGGCAGGACGAGCAGCTCGGCCGCGGCGGACCAGCGCTCGGTCCAGCGGAGCAGGCCGAGAGGGTCCGTACGCCGCGCGGTGACCGGGCCGACGGGGATCACCCCTCGCCGGAGCCCGGTGAGGCCGACCCGCTCCTCCACGACCCGGTGCCGCCGCAGGGTGCGCAGCCGGACCAGGTGGCGCGCCGCCCCCGCCGGGACGTCCACCAGCGGGGCGGGCAGGGGGACGCGGCCGGCGCTCGAGCACGAGAGCACCACCTCGGCGTCCTCGCCTGCGACGGTCCGCGGCGGTGAGACCACGAGCTCCACGTGCGCGCGGCGCGGCAGCAGGGCCAGCGCCACGGCGACGACCGCCATCAGCAGGCAGGCCACCCAGAGCAGCTGGAAGACCGGCCAGCCCCCGACCGTGTCGGCGACGTAGCAGACCAGCGCGACCAGCAGCAATGACCGGCCGGCGGGCGACACCACCCCGAAGACGGCCGGGAGCCTCGGGCTCGGACGCTTCACGGCCTCACGCTCGGAGCGAGGGGACGCGCACGCGGTCCAGGAGCTCGTCGATCACCTGGTCCACCTCGACCCCGCGGAACTGGGCCTCGCCGTCCAGGATCAGCCGGTGCCCCAGCACGGGGTGGGCCAGCTCCGCCACGTCCTCGGGTACGACGTGCTCGCGCCCGTCGGCGACGGCCCACGTCTTGATCACCCGGATCAGGGCCAGGCAGCCGCGGGGCGAGAGCCCGAGCCGGACGTGCTCCATGTCGCGGGAGGCCTCGGCCAGCTGCCGGACGTAGGTGACCACCGACCGGTCGACGTGCACCTCGTCGGCGATCCGGCTCATCTCGCTGACCAGGTCGATCTTCATGATGGGCTCGACCAGGGCGGCACGGTCTCGCACCCGCGAGTTGAGCAGCAGCTCCTCGGTCGCCTCGGCGTCCGGGTAGCCCACCGAGGTCTTCATCAGGAACCGGTCGAGCTGGGCCTCGGGCAGCCGGTAGGTGCCGGCCTGCTCGATCGGGTTCTGGGTGGCGATCACCATGAACGGCTGGGGCACGTCGTGGGTGACGCCGTCGACGGTCACATGACCCTCCTCCATCACCTCGAGCAGCGCCGACTGGGTCTTGGGCGAGGCCCGGTTGATCTCGTCAGCCAGCACGATGGCGTGGAAGATCGGGCCGGGGTGGAAGGAGAAGGTGCCCTTGTTCTGGTCAT
Source organism: uncultured Actinomycetota bacterium (assembly GCA_963843825.1). GTDB lineage: Bacteria > Actinomycetota > Actinomycetes > Propionibacteriales > Nocardioidaceae > Marmoricola_A. Next base: position 1,042 of record CAWJLZ010000020.1, on the reverse strand, counting down.
AGACGGTGACACCGGTGACGTCGCTGGGCAGCAGGTCGGGGGTGAACTGGATCCGCGCGTGCGAGCCCTCGAGGGTCCCGGCCAGGGCCCTGGCCAGCATGGTCTTCCCGGTGCCCGGGAAGTCCTCGAGCAGCATGTGCCCCTCGGAGACCAGGCAGGTCAGCGTCAGCCGGATCACGTGACGCTTGCCGAGCACGGCCTTCTCCATGTTCTGGGTCATCGCCTCGAAGGTGTCCCGGAACCACGTGGTGCGCTCGCTGCCGATGGTCATGGGCGTCATCGTAGGCGGGCCGCCGTCGTCAGCCGAGTGGATCAGCGGCGATGGAGCCGGACGAAGTTCGCCAGCACCGTCATCGGGTGGGCGACCTCCACACCCGCGGACGTCGCCTTGACCGCCTCGGCCTCGCGCGGGTCGAAGTAGCCGGCGTCCTTGTAGACCTCGATGCGGGTCCAGATGCCCTGGAGGTCGAGCTCGGGGTGGAACTGCGTGGCGTAGACGTTGCGGCCCACCCGGAAGGCCTGCACGGGGCAGGCGGTGGAGGTCGCCAGCAGCACCGCCTGCGGGGGCAGGCGCACCATCGCCTCCTTGTGGCCGCCGTACGCCGCGAAGTCGGTGGGCAGCCCGGCGAAGACGGGGTCGGCCTGGCCGTCGGGGGTCAGCGTCACCGACAGCGGTCCCACGGGCTCGGGCCGGCTGCGGTCGACGACCCCGCCCTGGTGGAGGCCCAGGGTGCCGATCCCGTAGCACGCGCCGAGGAACGGGAAGTCCTGTGCGACCACGTCGTCGAGCAGCGTCGAGAGCCGCGTCTCCGCGCCCGTCTGGGCGCCCGACTTCGTCGCCTCGGCGTCGCTGGCGTTCCAGGCCCCGCCGCCCATCAGGATTCCCGACCACGCGTCGAGATCGAGGTCGGGCAGCTCCTCGTGCGCGAGGTTCAGCACGGGCAGCTCGACCGGCTCCAGGCCGGTGAAGCGGAGGAACGAGGCGTACTCGTCGTCGGCGGCGGCCGCCTCCCCGCGGATCGAGAGCAGCAGGAACGGCCTC
>CAWJLZ010000019.1:0-127441 GCA_963843825.1 uncultured Actinomycetota bacterium | reverse complement strand
CACTCACCACGGCAGTCAGCACCAGCAGCCCCGAGGTCCGGCGCCCGGTGACCAGCCGGAAGGCCAGCGCGCCGTACGACCAGCCCAGGGCGACGAGGATCGCGGCCCAGACGTCCACGAGCCGGAACACCGAGTAGAAGAGCGTGGCCGGGACGACGCAGGCGATCAGCAGGCTCAGGCCCACCCGCTTGGCCACGCTGACCAGGCAGGGGTACGCCTCGGCAGGCTGGTCCGTCCGGACCGACGTGGCCAGCGGGACGGTCGGGGGCGCGACGGTCCGTGCGGTGGGGGGAAGCATGGGACCACGAATGTACGTCCCGGTCCCGGTCGCGGTCCGGCGAACCGCGAACCCCGCCGCAACGGGGTAGTACGGGGGCACTAGTGACGCGCCAGGCCAGCCGATCTACCGTGAGACGATGACCGGAAAATCCGATGGATCACGATCCGGCATGGCGACCGACGTCACCGACGTGCAGGTCGGCGAGGTCTCGGACTACGTCATCATCGCTCTCGACCCCGAGGGTCTGATCCGCTCGTGGAACGCCGGCGCCGCACGGGTCAAGGGGTACACGGCCCAGGAGGCCCTGGGACGCCCGTTCACGATCTTCTACACCGAGGAGGACCGGCGGTCCGCGCTGCCCCAGTGGCTGCTGGGCCAGGCCGCCGCCGAGGGGAGCGTCAACCATGTGGGCTGGCGGGTGCGTCAGGACGGCTCCCGCTTCTGGGGGGACGTGACGCTCACCGCGCGGCACGACGACCGGGGCCGGCTGACCGGCTTCGTCAAGGTCACCCGCGACACCACCGAGCAGCACGATCTCGAGGTCTCCTTACGCGAGAGCGAGGAGCGCTACCGGCTGCTGGTGGACCAGGTGGTCGACTACGCCATCGTCGCTCTCGACCCTGACGGCGTGGTCGAGTCCTGGAACGCCGGAGCCGAACGCCTGACCGGCTACCCGGCCGCGCACGCGGTCGGCCGGAGCTTCTCCACCTCGTTCACCGAGGCGGAGCGCTCCGACGGGCTGCCCGAGCGGTTGCTGCGGCTGGCCCGGGAGCAGGGTCACGTCGAGCGCAGCATGTGGCGTCTGAGGCACGGCGCGGACCCGTGGTGGGCCGACGTCGTCCTCACCGCGGTCTGCGACGACGACGGCCACCTGCGCGGCTACACCGAGGTGACCCGCGACATCACGGCCGTCAAGCGGGAGGCGGACGTCCAGGACTCCTTCTACCGCGCCTTCGACCACGACTTCCGGACCCCGGTCACGGTGATCAAGGGCTTCGCCTCGACCCTGCTCGAGCAGGACCTGCCGCCCGAGCGGCGGACGCACCTGCTGACCCGCATCGGTGCGAGCGCCGACCGGTTGCTGATGATGACCGAATCGCTGCTCGACCACGCCCGGTTACGGCGCCTTCAGATGAGCCTCGACCGCGCACCCACCGACCTGGTCGTGGTGTCCACCGAGGTCGTCGCGGAGCTCGGCGAGGTCCTGGGCGCGCGACCGGTGTCCGTGGTCGGCGCGTGCCCGGCGGTGCTCGCCGACCCGGTGGCGACCCACCGGGTCCTGACCAACCTGGTGGTCAACGCCCACCGCTACTCCCCCCCTGCGGCCCCGCTGCTGCTGGTCGCGGCCTGCGACGACACGACGTACGGCCACCTGACCGTCGTCGACCGGGGCCGCGGGATCGCGGAGTCCGACCTGTCGACCATCTTCGAGGAGTTCCAACGGGGCCGTTTCGCCGAGCCTGACGGTGGGCTCGGCCTCGGGCTGGCCAGCGCGCACAAGCTGGTCCGCAGCATGGGCGGTGCGCTGACCATCCGCAGCGTCCTCGGGGAGGGCACGTCGGTCCGGGTGGCCCTGCCCCTCGCGGCGGGGTAGTCCCGCCCGGTCTGCACCACCGGCAAACCCCGGTGACACCCCCGGGTCGCCGGTGTTGGCTGGCAGGACCGTCAACCGCCAGGGGCTCGACATGAGACACACCACCGCGACCGCCCTCCTCGCCGCCACGACCCTGGTCCTCTCGGTCCCTGCCCTGGCCGCGGCCGGGAGCGCACCCCCGTCCTCGTCGGTGGGCCTGCCCGGGGTCGGGGACGACTACTTCCCCCTGGACGGCAACGGCGGGTACGGCGTGGGGCACTACGACCTCGCGCTCCGGTACGACCCCGCGTCGGGGCGGCTGTCCGGCCTGGCCACGATCCGGGCCCGTGCCCGGCAGGACCTCACCCGGTTCGACCTCGACCTGGTCGGGCTGCAGGTGCAGGCCCTCAGCGTCGACGGCCGACGCGCCGGGTGGACGCGGGACGGCCAGGAGCTCGTCGTGACGCCGCGGCGTCCGCTCGCCGCCCACCACCGCTTCGTCGTCCGGGTCCGGTACGCAGGCGTGCCCCAGCGCCTCGAGGGGGCCGGGTTCATCGCCACCGACGACGGCATGGACATCGCCGGCCAGCCTCACGTGGCCGCCAGCTGGTTCCCGGTCAACGACCATCCCTCCGACCGCGCGTCGTACCGGTTCCGGATCACCGCTCCCCGGGACCGCCAGGTCGTGGCCAACGGCGACCTCGTGCGCACCGAGGACCACGGTCGGTGGACGACCTGGACCTGGCGACAGCCGCAGGCAATGGCCAGCTACCTCGCCACCGTCGACGTCGGCCGGTTCCGGACCCGCGACTACCACCAGGACGGCATCCGGTTCCACGACGCCGTCGATCCCGACCTCTACGCGCCGGTCGCGGAACCCTCCACCGGCACCCACCTGGCCATCTCCGGCCAGGCGAACAGCTCCTTCAAGCGGCTCACCCACGTATCGACGTTCCCGCCGGGGGATCGACCCTGGGCTTCACCGTCACCCGGGACACCGAGGAGGACTGGGACTTCGCCTTCGTCGAGGCCCACACGGTGGGTCAGGACGACTGGACGACGCTGGAGGACCTGAACGGGCACACCAGCCAGGACACCGGAAGCTCGTGCCAGGAGTGGCCGGACCTGCACCCGTTCCTCTCCGCGCACTACCTGACCGTGGACCCGGCCGCCGGGACCTGCACCCCCACCGGTGCCACCGGTGACTGGTGGGCGGCGACCGGGAAGAGCAACGGCCCCGAGACCTGGTCGGTCGACCTGGGCCGCTTCGCGGGTCGCTCGGTGGAGGTCTCGCTCAGCTACGCCAGCGACGACGTCGTCCAGACCAACGGCGTCTTCGTCGACGACGTGGTCGACTCCACGGGCGCCGCGTCCACCTCCTTCGAGCACGGCCTCGACGGCTGGGGTGTCCCCGGCCCCCCGCCGGGCAGCCCCGGCAACGACACGGACTGGACGGTCGGCACCGTGGCCGACCTGCCCCCGTCGGTCGGCACCCTCGTCGACGGGTCCTTCGCCCGGGAGCCGGAGATCCTCGCCTTCCTGGCCCGGTACCTCGGTCCCTACCCGTTCAGGAGCGCCGGGGGGATCGTCGACGACGTCGACGGGCTCGGGTTCGCCCTCGAGACCCAGACCCGGCCGATCTACTCCAAGGACTTCTTCACCAGCCCGGAGAACGGCGACGGGGTGGTGGTCCACGAGCTGGCGCACCAGTGGACCGGTGACCACGTGGCCCTGCGACGGTGGAAGGACATCTGGCTCAACGAGGGCTTCGCGACGTACGCGGAGTGGCTGTGGTCCGAGCACGAGGGGCTGGGCACGACCCAGCAGATCTTCGACTTCTTCGCCCACGACTTCATCCCCGACGACCACCCCTACTGGCAGCTCACGATCGGCGACCCCGGTCCCGAGCACCTGTTCGACTACCCGGTGTACTTCCGCGGGGCGATGACCCTCCAGGCCCTGCGCCAGCGGGTCGGCGACGACGCGTTCTTCCGGATCCTGCGGACCTGGGCGGTCCGGAAGGGCGGCCAGGACGTCACGACGGCGCAATTCGTCCGCCTCGCCGAACGGATCTCGGGTCGTCGGCTCGGCGCGCTCTTCGACGTCTGGTTGTCCACGCCCGGCAAGCCCCCGGTGCCCGCGATCGGGCCCGCGAGCCGTCGTACGTCGACCCTGTCGCCCGCCACCCGCGCAGTCCTGCTGCAGGGGGAGCGGGCGGGGCGCGGCGGTGCCGCCGGCCGACGCTGAATGGCGGACCTGCCCTGGTCGAGCCGATAGACTGGACCCCTCGACGAGGGGGGACGGATGGACCGGCTGGGCGCTGCCCTGGGCCGCACACGTTCCCGGACGGTGCTCGCACTGCTGGTCGTCGCCGTGCTCGTCGTCGTGGTCACCTCCGTCCTCGGCTCGGGGCCGTCCTCGGACCCGCGCGCCGGGAACGTGTCCCCCACGGTCCGCCCCACCGGCACGCCCTCGGACCCACCGACGACGGCCTCGCCGACGCCGACCCCGCGTCCCTTCCCCCGGGTCACCGATCCCCGGCTGGGGGTCTACAACGGCCCGTTCGACGAGAATCCGGACACCACGACGCAGGCGGAGTTCGGTGTGTACCCCGAGGTCGCCTCGTCCTACTACCAGCCGGACCAGGCGATCGACGTGTACGCCGAGAGCGAGCGGATCCGCCGGGGCACCAGCCCCAACATCACGGTCTCGACCAAGGGCACCCAGCTCCTGGCCGGGATCGCCAACGGTGACCCCGCTGCGCTGGGCTGGCTCGACCGGTACGTCGCCGAGCTCAGGACCCTGGCGGCCGTCGACCCCTCGGTCCCCGTCTACGGCACCTTGGAGCACGAGTTCCGGGCCAAGACCACGCTGGGGCTGGTCACCGGTCCCTCCGCGGAGCCCGCCGTCTACGGCCGGGCCCTGAGCGCGTTCTACCGGCGGCTGCACTCCGGTCCGGTGCTGGACAACCTCTACGGCACGTACTGGTTCGTCGGCTACGACCGGCCCTTCGAGGGCGCGGTGGCCGACGCGTTCACGGTCCTGCCGGACGCGATCGAGTTCGACCCGTACGCCAACGGCCCGAGCGACTCGCTGATCACCATCTGCACCGAGGACCTGGACTGGATCCGCACCCAGAGCTGGTACACCGGCCAACCGGTCGGGCTCGGGGAGTTCGGCATGCCGGTCGAGAACGGCGACGCCGCACTGCAGAAGTTCTACAGCGACCTGCGCCCCCAGATGCGCCAGCTCGGACTGACCTTCGCGGTGCTGTTCAACCGGCCCCGGGACAACAACCACGAGATCACCACCGGACTGCTCCCGGGCGCCGTCTCGTCGTTCTCGGCCTCCCTGCGCGGCTGACCGGACGCCGCCGAGCGCAGGATGGGACGGTTCACAGGGTCCGCACAGGATCAGCCCACCCCGGCCCACGAGGGTGTCCCTCATGTCCACCACCCGGCGTGCCGCGACACCCCGCCGGCCCGCATCCCGGCAGGCCTCCCGGTGTGCGGCCAGGTCCGCGGCCTGGTCCAGGGCCGGCTCCCGGTCGCGCACCGACGCGGTCGTCCGGCTGGTCGCCGGGTCGGCCCTGTGGCTCAGCCTGCTGCTCGTGACCTACTGGTGGGACGCCGCCGGGGGGATCCGTGAGCTGACCGGCTGGACCACCGGTCTGGACTCGGTCGGCCGGTGGACCGGGCTGGTCGCCGCGGTGCTCCTGCTCGCCCAGGTCCTCATGATGGCGCGGCTGCCCTTCCTGGAGCAGGCGTTCGGCCAGGACCGGCTGGCGCACCTGCACCGGCTGGTCGGCTTCACCTCCTTCGACCTGGTGCTGGCCCACGTCGTCCTGATCACCTGGGGGTACGCCCTGGGGGACCTGACCCGGACCCCGGCGACCCTGTGGGACCTGACCGAGCACTACCCGGGCATGCTCCTCGCGGTGGCCGGGACCGGCTGCCTGTGCCTGGTGGTGGGCACCAGCATCAAGGCGGCGCGACAGAGGATCCGCTACGAGTCCTGGCACCTGCTGCACCTCTACGCCTACCTCGGGGTCGGGCTCGCCCTGCCCCACCAGCTCTGGACGGGACGGGAGCTGAGGGGCTCCCCCGCCCGGTCGCTGTTCTGGTGGACGGCCTGGGGGCTGACCGCGGGGGCCGTGCTCGTGTGGCGGGTCGGCCTGCCGGTGTGGCGCAACCTGCGGCACCAGCTGCGGGTGACCTCCGTGGTGGGCGAGGGGGACGGCGTGACGTCGGTCCACCTCACCGGCCGCCGGCTCGACCGGCTCCCGGGCGAGGCCGGCCAGTTCTTCTCCTGGCGCTTCCTCGGAGGCCCCGGCTGGAGCCGCGCCCACCCGTACTCGCTCTCCGCGGCACCGGACGGACGCAGTCTGCGGATCACCGTGCAGGCCGTCGGGGACGGCACCACTCCCCTCCGCGCGCTGGCCGAGGGCCCTCGACTACGCCCCCGGTGACGCGGCGTACGTCGAGCGGTTCTCCGGTGCCCCGCTCTTCGCCGGCGAGATCGACGCCCTGGCCCGTGAGCGCGGCCTGCAGGTGCTCCGGGTCCCCGGGCACCGCCGCGGCCCTGACTCCTGGTTGGGCACCGGGCTCGGCCCGGGCGCTTCTCGGACCTGCAGGCGCTGACCTCCTGGATCCCCGACATCGCCCAGCGCGACGTCTACGTCTGCGGACCGACGGTCTGGACCGACCTCGTCCGGCGCGATCTCGTCGCCGCCGGGCTGCCCCCCGAGCACCTCCACCTCGAGACCTTCAGCTGGTGACCTCCTGTGCGACGCATCGTCCTGTGGCTCCTGACCACCGTCTCCGTCCTCGTCCTGCTCTTCGGCTACGCCACCTCGACGGGCAACAGCCTGTCCGTGAGCCCGCCCCCCTCGCAGCTCGGCGGCGCGGGCGGGGCCTCGCCGTCCACGGACGGCTCCTCGGGCGGTGATGCCGCCGGCAACGCACCCGGAGCCTCGTCGACCGTCACCGGGGACACCGCCTCCACGGAGTGGGGGCCGGTCCAGGTCGAGCTGACGGTGTCCGCGGGCAGGATCACGGACGTGTCGCTGCTGCAGTACCCGCACGACAACTCCCTCGACGTGCAGATCAACGGCGTCGCGCTGCCCATCCTCGTCCGGGAGACCAAGGACGCCCAGAGCGCCCAGATCGACATGGTGAGCGGCGCGACCGTGACCAGCATGGGATACCTGCAGTCGTTGCAGAGTGCACTGGACCAGGCGCACTTGTCATCCTGACACGAAGCCACGGCGCACGGCGTCTGTGACCTGGGGCCGGAGTGGTCTCGACGGGCTCGACCACCACCTGGGCTCGACCACCACCTGGCCACGGCGCACCACCGGTCAGCGGGGCGTGTAGATGGCGATCGCGTCGATCGACCGGTCCTCGCCACTGCGGTAGAGGTCCACGGTGAACGGGCAGGTCGGTAGCCCCGGGCTGATCGGCAGGTCCAGCCGCAGGACCCGGCGGGTGCCGCCACCGGAGGGACGCTCGACCCCGCACCGCCGGCGGGGCGGCACCAGGGAGGTCACCCGCAGGGCCGCCTCGCCGGGCTCGGGTCGGGCGACCGAGATCGCGTCCGCGACGTCCTGCACCCCTGCCCACCGGCGCGGGTCGAGCACCGCGGCGCGGGGCAGGACGGCCGGGGCCCGTCCGTCGACGACGACGTACACGGTCGGGGCGAAGGACGGGGCCGGACCGCCGCGGGTGAACCGGAGGAACTCCCAGGCCGCCCTCCGGTCCGCCCGGGCGCGGCACGCCCCGGAGGGTGCTGCCGCCACGGTGAGGCTGACCGTGCGCCCGGGGTCGACGCGGGTGCCCACGGCGGTGTCGCTCCCGATGACCAGACCGCGGGGCTCACAGGCCGGGCTGGTGGTCACGCCCACGGCGAGCCCGGCCCCCTGGAGGGCCTGGACGGCCTCGTTGACGTCCAGGGCGTACAACACGGGGACCGCGACCTGCGGCGGCCGGGGCGTGGGCCGCAGCAACCCCCAGCCCAGGAGCCCCAGGGCCAGCAGTGCGACCAGGGCCACCACGACCCCGGCCGTCCCGAGGAGGCGGGGCCCCCGGGCGGGCGCGGGGCCGTGCACCGCGGCCTCCAGCGCGGCTCGGACGAGCGGGTCCGGGTCCTCGGCCCGCTCGATCCGGCGGCGCTGCTCGGCCAGCACCCGGTCGACCAGGTCCTCGGCGGACGCCGCCTCGACCCCGAGGCCGACAGCGTGCTCCACCAGCCGGGTCCGGCGGAAGGCGGCGTACTCCTCGGGCTCCACGCGCACCTCCCCTTCGCGGCGAGGCTACCTGGGGCACCCCCGCCGTTCGTCGGTTTGTAACAAAACCGAAACGACCCTGGACGTGACGGAGGCCACCCCATATGTTGTGGCGAACAACAAACGCATGACTCCCGAACGGTCGGCGGGCAGCGTGGACAATCGCTAGGAGGCGTTTCGCGTGAAGCGGAAGCACAGCTTGGTACTCGTCGGCATCGTGGGGATGGCTCTGTCCGTCACTGCGTGTGGCGGCGGCAACGACGACACCACCACGGGCTCCGGCTCGGGCGGTTCGGACAGCCCCAGCAGCAGCAGCGCCGGCAAGATCGGCGTGATCCTGCCCGACACCAAGTCGTCGGTCCGCTGGGAGAGCGCTGACCGTCCGGCCCTCGAGGCGGCCTTCAAGGACGCCGGGGTCGAGTACTCGATCCAGAACGCCGAGGGCGACGCGGACAAGATGACGCAGATCGCGGACAGCATGATGACCGACGGCGTCACCGTCCTGGCCATCGTGAACCTGGACTCCGAGTCCGGTGCGGCGATCGAGGAGAAGGCCGCCTCGCAGGGCATCAAGACCCTCGACTACGACCGGCTCACCCTCGGTGGCTCGGCGGAGGCCTACGTCTCCTACGACAACGCCAAGGTCGGCGCCCTCCAGGGCCAGGGCCTCGCGGACTGCCTCGGCGACAAGCCGGCCAACCTGGTCTACCTGAACGGCTCGCCCACCGACAACAACGCGACCCTGTTCTCCGCCGGTGCGCACAGCGTCCTGGACAAGATCAGCAACTACAAGATCGTCGGCGAGCAGGCCGTCCCGGACTGGGACCCGGACCAGGCCGTCACGATCTTCGAGCAGCTGTACACCCAGGCCGGCGGCAAGGTCGACGGCGTCTACGCCGCCAACGACGGCCTCGCAGGCGCGGTCATCGCCACCCTGCAGAAGAACAAGGTCAACGGCACCGTCCCGGTCACCGGCCAGGACGCCACCGTGGAGGGCCTGCAGAACATCCTCTCCGGCGACCAGTGCATGACCATCTACAAGTCGGCCAAGGCCGAGGCCGGCGCGCTCGCCGACGCCGCGATCGCCCTCGCCAACGGGCGACACCGCCGACACCAACGGCACCACCACCGACGACACGGGCAAGCGCGACGTCCCGTCGGTCCTGCTCGACCCGGTCTCGATCACCAAGGACAACGTCGCCGACGTCATCGACGACGGCGGCCAGAGCGCTGCCGACGTCTGCACGGGCAACTTCGCCGCACTGTGCAAGAAGGCCGGCATCTCCTGATCGACCCGGACCCGGCCCGCTGACCCGCGGGCCGGGCTCCTTCTCCGAGACGCTCCCGGGCCGGCCACCCCGGCCCGGGAGCGCTCGTGCGTTCGACCGAGTACAACTCTCTCACCGAGGAGTCCCCCGACATGACCGAGCCCCTGCTCGAGCTGCGTGGCGTCAACAAGAGCTTCGGCGTGGTGCACGTGCTGCACGACGTCGACTTCGCCGTCTACCCCGGACAGGTCACCGCGCTCGTCGGTGACAACGGCGCCGGCAAGTCCACCCTGGTCAAGGTCATCGCGGGCATCTACGGCCGCGACAGCGGCGACGTACCTCTTCGAGGGCAAGGACGTCACGGTCCACGGTCCCAAGGACGTCGCCGACCTCGGCGTCGAGATCGTCTACCAGGACCTCGCGCTGTGCGACAACCTCGACATCGTCCAGAACATGTTCCTCGGGCGCGAGCAGATGCGCGGCATCTCCCTCGACGAGGCCACCATGGAGTCCCGCGCCCGCGACACCCTCGGCTCGCTGTCGGTCCGCACGGTCAAGTCGGTCCGCCAGAGCGTGGCCAGCCTCTCCGGCGGCCAGCGCCAGACCGTCGCCATCGCCAAGGCCGTGCTGTGGAACAGCAAGATCGTGCTGCTCGACGAGCCCACCGCCGCCCTCGGCGTCGCCCAGACCCGCCAGGTCCTCGACCTCGTCCGCCGCCTCGCCGACCGCGGCCTGGGCGTGGTGCTGATCTCGCACAACATGGCCGACGTCCTCGAGGTCGCCGACCGGATCACCGCGCTCTACCTCGGAGAGGTGGCGGCCGACGTCGCCGCCAAGGACGTCAACCGCAGCCAGGTCGTCGAGCTGATCACCGCCGGCCGATCCGGCGACCTCGGCATCGCCGACACCTCCTCCTCCGCGGCCGTCTGAAGGGACTGACCACCATGACCACCGACACCAACAAGCCCGCACCGCCCCGCCCAGGGCGGTTTCGCCAGCGACAGCGCCGCGCACCGACACCCTCGGCGACGCCGTCACCACCTACGTCAACCGGCTCCGCGGCGGCGACATGGGGTCGCTGCCGGCGGTCCTCGGCCTCGTCGTGCTCTACATCATCTTCGGCCTGCTCAACGACAAGTTCTTCTCGCTGCTCAACCAGGCCAACCTGGTGATCCAGGCCGGGTCGATCTGCGTCCTGGCGATGGGCCTGGTCTTCGTCCTGCTGCTCGGCGAGATCGACCTCTCCGCCGGCGTACACCGGCGGCGTCGCGGCTGCCTTCACCGGCCTCGCGATCGTCGACCACGGCCAGTCCTGGTGGGTCGCGGTCCTCGTCGGCGTGGTCGTCGGCGCCCTGATCGGGGCCATGATCGGCGCGCTGGTGGCCTACCTCGGCATCCCGTCCTTCGTGGTGACCCTGGCCTTCTTCCTGGCCCTGCAGGGCGTGCATCCTCAAGCTGATCGGCCCCGGCGGGTCGGTGCCGGTGCGCGACGACGTGATCCGCGGCCTGTCCATCAAGAACGTCCCCGTGACCGCTGGGCTGGATCGGCGGCGTCCTGGTCGTGGCCGCCTTCGCCGCACTGACCCTGATGCAGCACCGCACCCAGGTCCAGCGCGACCTCCAGCGCCCGCCGCTCAGCCTCGTGCTCATCCGGATCGGCGCCTTCGCGGTCATCGCGCTCGGGCTGACCTACCTGCTCAACCGCGACCGCAGCCTGAACCCCAACTTCCCGATCCAGGGCATCCCCTGGGCCCTGCCGGTCATCGTCGCGCTGCTGGTGCTGTGGACCTTCGTCCTCGGACGCACCGCCTACGGCCGCCACCTGTACGCCGTCGGCGGCAACGCCGAGGCCGCGCGTCGAGCCGGCATCAACGTGCGCCGGATGAAGGTCTCCGCGTTCATGATCTCCTCGGGCATGGCCGGCGTCAGCGGGATCCTCGCCGCGTCGTACTCCGGCAAGGTCTCCGCCGTCCTCGGGTGGCAGCAACACCCTGCTGTACGCCGTGGGCGCGGCGGTGATCGGTGGCATCAGCCTCTTCGGCGGTCGCGGCAAGGCGATCCACGCGGTGATCGGTGGCGTCGTGATCGCCACCATCGCCAACGGCCTCGGCCTGCTGAACCAGGCCAGCTACATCAACTACCTCGTCACCGGTGGCGTCCTGCTCCTCGCGGCGAGCGTCGACGCCATCTCGCGTCGTCGTCGCTCCGCAGCCGGCGTCTAGGCCCTCCGGATGACCGTCCCCGCGGTCGTCCGGGCTGGGCACCAACCAGGAGGCGGTCCGCCGGCACAACCTTGGCACGCTGCTGCGGCACGTGCACGGCGCAGGGGACATCTCCCGCGCCGAGCTGACCAGCCTGATGGGCCTCAACCGCAGCACGATCGCCGGGCTGGTCACCGAGCTGGAGTCACTGGGCGTCGCCTGCCGCACGGCTCCCCCGGTGGCCCGTACCGGCGCCGGCCGGCCCTCGGCCGGTGTCGGGGTGGCCCCCGGTGGGCCGTACGTCATCGCGGTCGACCTCGGGGTCGACCGGGCGGTGGTCGCCGGGGTGGCCCTCGGCGGCACCGTGCTGGAGCGGGCCCAGACCTCGATCGAGGTGCACGGCGAGGCCTGGCAGGTGGGCGCCGCCGTGGCCGGGCTGGTCCGGCAGGTGGTGGCCGACGTGCCGACCTCCGCCGCCCTGGTCGGCATGGGCATCAGCGTGCCCGGCCTGGTGCGGCGGACCGACAGCCTGGTCCGCCTCGCTCCGAACCTGGAGTGGAACGACGTCTCCTTCGTCGGCATCGTCCTGGCCGCGCTGGGACTGGAGATCCCGGTCTCGCTCGCCAACGACGCGAACCTGGGTGCGCTGGCCGAGCACCGGCGCGGCGCCGGGGTCGGCATCGACGACCTGATCTACGTGTCCGGCAACGTCGGGGTCGGCGCCGGGGTCATCTCCGGGGGCGTGCAGCTCCAGGGCGCCGGCGGGTACGCCGGCGAGGTCGGCCACCTGCGGTTCAATCCCACCGGCCGGCCGTGCCACTGCGGCAACCGCGGCTGCTGGGAGACCGTGGTCGGGGCGCACGCGATCGCCGAGGCGATCAAGCTCCCTGTCTCGGAGGTCGCCCAGCTCGGCGAGGTCCTGGCCGCCTACGAACGTCCCACCGCGGAGCTCAGGCGCACCGGGGCCGCGCTGGGCCACGGCCTGGCCGGGCTGGTCAACGCCTTCAACCCCGAGCTGGTCGTGCTCGGCGGCTACTTCAGCGCGCTCTACTCCCTGGTCCACAGCGACGTCGACGCGGCGCTGGCCGAGCGGGCCCTGCCGGCCCCCCTGGAGTCGGTCACCCTCTCCCTCCCGGGCCTGGGCCCGGACTCGGTCCTGCTGGGTGCGGCCGAGATCGCCTTCGAGCCGCTGTTCAACGACCCGGTGGCGGCACTGGGCACCGCCCTGCACGACGTCGGCGCCCGCCTGGTCGGCTGACCCCGTTCCTGGAGCCCCGGCTCAGCGCAGGCCCACGCGGCCCAGGTGCTCGTTGACGAAGCAGCGCTCGGGATCCAGCCGCTGGGCCAGGGCCCGGAACCGGTGCGCCCCGGGGTAGAGACCGGCCATTCCTGCGGCGTCGAACCCGAGCTGGACCTTGCCCCAGTGCGGCCGCGGGTCGTACGGCTCCAGCAGCGCCTCCAGCGCGCCGAGCGCGGGACGGACCAGGTCCAGGTCGCTGACCCAGGTGGCGTGCACGGCCACGGTGTCCCGCCCGCGGAACGGGCTGAGCCACAGGTCGTCGGCAGCGATGGTGCGCATCTCGAACACCTGGAGCGCCGGGGTGAGCGCGGCCGAGCACTCCCGCAGGGCGGCCAGGGCCGCGCCCGCGTGCTCGCGGGGCAGGAAGAACTCCGACTGGAGCTCGTCGCCCACGCTGGGCGTGAACTCCATCCTGAAGTGCGGCAGCCGGTGGTGCCACGGTCCCGGCCGGTCCTGCTGCGCCGTGGCGGCGCTCGCGTCGAGCCCGAGCAGCGGATGGACGTCCTGGGTCGCCGCGCGCCCGCCGAAGGTGTCGTGGGCCCCCGGGAGGTCGACCCGCCCACCCCCGTCGTCGACCCGGTGCTTGCGCCACACCGAGTCCACCACCCCGGGCGACCCGAAGGCACTGAAGATGCTGACGCTGTACGCCGAGGCCAGGATCTCGTCCGTCTGCGCGGCAGCCCGCTCGAACGGCACGTCGAGCAGCACCTCCTGGCGCATGGTGAAGGTCGGCTCGATCCGCAGCCACAACCGGGTGACCACCCCCAGAGCCCCCAGGGAGAGCACCATCCCCGGGAAGTCGGGATGGCCCTCGTGCACCTCGACCAGCTCGCCGTCGGCACGGACCAGCTCGAGGCCCACGACCGCGGTGGCCAGGCACCCGTTGGTCACGCCCGACCCGTGGGTCCCGGTCGCGCAGGCCCCGGCCACGCTGATGTGCGGCAGCGACCCCAGGTTGTGCAGGGCCCAGCCGCGCTCGTGCAGGGCGCCGGCCACCGCGGCGTACGTCGCCCCGCCGGGCACCACGGCGACCGAGCGCGAGGCCAGGACCTCGACCGGCAGGTCGAGGTCGGAGGTGGAGACCAGGGTGCCGGTCGTGTCGGCGATCGCGTTGAAGGAGTGGCCGGTCCCGAGCGCGCGCACGGTCGCGGCGTCCCCGACCACGTGCTGGAGCTCCTCGACGGACCGGGGACGTCGGACGTCGGTGGTGGAGAAGGTGACGTTGCCCGCCCAGTTCCTCACGACGCCCCGGCCCCGTCGGTCAGCGGAGCGCCGGGCAGCGGACCGAGGACCTCGAAGGCCCCGAGGTACGCCGACACGTCGCCGCGGACCGTCCACTCCCGCAGCTGCTCGGCCGACCGCCGTGACATCACGGCCCGGCCCAGGTCGAAGTCGTCGGCACGCAGCACGACGGCGGCCTCCTCGACGCTCCCGCGCGAGACCCAGGTGCGCCGCTGCCCCACCAGGGCGATCGGGGGCAGTGCCTCGACCCGTCCCGCGAAGCGTCCGGTCATCCGGTCGGCGACCGCGCGGAACCCGGCGTGGTCGCGTCCGCCGGGGCGGTCCACGGCCCCGCGCAGGTCGTGCTCGTGGATGACCACGTCCCCCAGCGGCCGGGTGCCGTGGTCGCGCATCCAGGCGCACAGGTCGTCGGTCAGCGCCCGCCACTCGGCGACCAGCTCGCTCGCGGTCCGGCCCTGCCGGGCCTCGACCTGCGCCGCGGTCCAGGTGGCGTTGTGGTCGTCCGGCTCGTCGCCGTCCAGCACGTCCGCGCCCAGCCCGACCATGTGGGAGAGCAGGTCGCGCACGGTCCAGTCCGGGCAGGCCGGCACCTTCTGCTCCACCTCCGCGTCGGTCAGCTCCTCCACCACCGCGCACACCCGCTCCTGGGCCTCACGCCACTCGGCGACCTCATCGGTCCCGTCGATCCCGTCCGGCTGCGTCATCTGGCGAGCCAACCACCTCGGGCAAGCCCGCGCGACCTCGGCTCCACACCCGAGCTCCCGCGCAGGGGCAGGACTACGCTCGCGTCCATGTCCCTGCCCCTCGCCGGCCGTGTCGCCGTCGTGACCGGTGTCAGCCGACGCCGCGGCATCGGCTTCGCGGTCGCCTCCCGGCTGGCCACGATGGGGGCGTCCCTGGCCGTGCACCACCACCGGCCGCACGACGCCGCCGAGTACGGCACCGCCGACGACCTTCCCCGGCTGCTCGAGGAGCTCCGGTCGTTGCTGTGCGGTGAGGCACGCGTCGTCGACGTGCCGGGCGACCTGGGCGACGCCCGGACGGCCGAGGCCCTTGTCCCCGCCGTGAACGGGCTGCTCGGTCACGTCGACGTGCTGGTGTGCAACCACGCCCACGGAGGGGATGCCGTCGGGCTCGCCGGTCTCACCGCGGCGGCTCTGGACCGGCACTGGGCGGTGAACACCCGCGCGACGCTGCTGCTCACCCAGGCCTTCGCCGCCCAGCACGACGGCCGCCCGGGGGGCCGGGTGATCTGGATGACCTCGGGGCAGGCCCTCGGGCCGATGGGCGACAACCTCGCCTACGCAGCGTCGAAGGCCGCCCTGGCCGGAGCGACCTGGTCGGTCGCGGACGACCTGGTCGACGCCGGGATCGTGCTGAACACGGTCAACCCCGGCCCGGTGAACACCGGGTACCTCGACGACGCTCCGGCGGCCCTCCTCGAACGCTTCCCGCAGCACCGGCTCGGCGAGCCCCGGGACCCCGCCCGGCTGGTGGCCTGGCTGGTCAGCGACGAGGGCGCCTGGGTGGTCGGCCAGGTACTCAGCTCCGAGGGCGGGTTCCGTCGCTGAACGGGAGCCGGTAGGCGGGCACACCGAGCAGCTGGTCGACCGTGACGAAGGAGAATCCCCTGTCCAGCAGGGAGTCCACGACGATCTCGACGGCCGCGACGGTGCTCGAACGGTCGCCGCCCCGGTCGTCGTAGCCGTCGTGGAAGATCACGATCCCGCCGTGCCTCACCTTCGCCAGGGCGCGCCGGGCGATCCACGCCGCCGGTGGCTGCACGGGTTCCCACGCGTGGCAGAACTCGCCGGACACCACCTGGAGCCCACGCCCGCGGAGCGCCTCCAGGACAGGCCGGGTCCGGACCAGCCACGGCGGCCGGTAGAGCAGCGGACTGATCCCGGCCTCGTCGACGAAGGCCGCCTCGGCCTCGACCACCTCCCCGACCACGTCCTCGACCCGCCAGCCGCGGGTGAGCGCGTGGCGGTGGCTGTGGTTGCCGACCACGTGGCCCGCCGCCAGCAGGTCCCGGGTGGTCCGCGGGTGGCGGCGTACGCACCGGCCGACCTGGAAGAAGGTGCCGCGCACCCCGCGTGCCTCCAGGACGGAGGCGACCTGGGAGGTGAACGGCTCATTCGGCCCGTCGTCGAAGGTGAGCGCGACCGTCCTCGCCGACGTCCCGCCCCGGTAGGGGAACGGCCCGCAGGCCTGGGAGTACGGCGACGCGTGGCGCCAGTACCCGGCTCCGGCCAGCGTCCCGGCCGCCAACCCCGCCGCCCACCGGTTCACGCCAGCCCCACGCCGAACCGGCCGGCGATCAGCAAGCCGGCGAGGGCGACACCGACCCCGGCCCCCCACGCCCACCTCCGCGTGCGGGAGGGGTCCACGCGGATCTCCGGCGCGGTCCCGAGCACCCGGCGGCCCGCGATCCGGTTCAGGGCGTAGCCGAGCAGGTAGTAGTAGAGGCAGGTCACGAAGACGTTGTAGAGCAGCCCCCGGGTCAGCCGGCGGGCGGAGGTCAGGGTCACGTTGTCGGGGGTGAAGGCCACCGGGCCCCGGGAGCGCAGCGAGCGCAGCAGGCCGAGCTCGTCGCCGCCCTGGGTGAGATGGGTGTCGTAGCCGGTCCACGCCTCGCGCCGGAACGCGATGTTGGTGGCGCTGGCGTAGATCACGCGTCCGGTGAGCACGAAGACCAGGTGGACCACCCCGAAGACCACCGCGGTGTACGCGGCGCCCCAGCGGGGTCCGCCGACGAAGCGGCACGGCCCGGTCACCGCGACCCGGACCGGGTCGGCCCGGAACGCCGCGTCGATCCGGGCCAGCCAGCCCGGCTCGAAGGTGGTGTCGGCGTCGGTGGAGACCACGATGTCGCCGCGGGCAGCCTCGGTGCCGCGCTGCCGCGCCCAGCAGACCCCCGGCCTGGGTTCGAAGACCACGGTCGCCCCGTGGGCGGCGGCCACCGCAGCGGTCCGGTCGACGCTGTTGTTGTCGACCACGATCACCTCGACTCCTCCGGCGACGTCCTGGCGGGCGAGTGAGTCGAGGCAGGCCCCGATCCCGCCCTCCTCGTTGACCGCCGGGACGACCACGCTGAACCGTGGGCGGTCGGATCCGGGGCCGGTGGGTCGGTGGGTCATGGAGCCAGCTTTCGCACGCAGAGCCACCGCCGTCCGAGACGGTGCGGACCCCCAGCGTCGCAGTCCTCACCTGCGGAGAACCTGACCAGGTCGGGTCGCGTCGACTCGCGTCAGACATACCCCCTAGGGTATAGTCGGACCCGGCGGCCCAGGAGGGCGCCACGACCTCGGAGGAGAGCCAGCCATGTGCCGTCCCGTGAAGTGCAAGACCTGCGGCAAGACCACCTGGGCCGGTTGCGGCCAGCACGTCGCCCAGGTCAAGGCCGGTGTCCCGGCCGCGCAGTGGTGCTCCGGCCACCCGGTCGCCCCCCGCGCCGAGGGTGAGCGCAAGGGCGTGCTCCAGCGCCTGTTCGGCCGCTGACCCCGGTCCGCCGGCCGCGCGCGTCCGCACGCGGTGCTCAGAAGTCGAAGCGCTCCTCGTGCAGCTGCGCCGCCGGCAGCCCGGCCTGCTCGAGGGCGGAGCGGACGGCGCTCGCCATCGGCGGCGGCCCGCACAGGTAGACGTCGCGGGAGGTGAGGCCGAGCACCCGGTTCTGCAGGCCGGCGCTGGTCAGGCAGCTGCGATCCTCACCGAGCAGGTACATCACCCGAGCGCCCCGATGCGCAGCCAGGGCGTCGAGCTCGGCGCGGAACACCAGCTCCTCAGGGCTCCGGGCCCGGTAGAGCAGGAGCAGGTCCTGACCGCGCTCGAGCGGCATGGTCTCGAACAGGGCCCGCATCGGGGTGATGCCGACGCCGCCCGCGATGAGCAGGACGTCGCGACGGCTGCGCCGGGCGGCGGTCATCGAGCCGTACGGCCCCTCGGCGACGACCCAGGTCCCCACCTCGACGTGGTGCAGCAGCGAGCTGCCGTCACCGAGCGCCTTGACCGTCAGCCTCAGCCGGGTCGGCGTCGGCGGGGCCGACAGCGAGAAGGGGTGCGCGGTCAGCCAGGTGTCCGGGGTCAGGAAGCGCCACCGGAAGAACTGACCGGACTCGGCGCGCAGCTCGTCGAGGTGACGACCCTCCAGGACCAGCGAGACCACACCGGGCGCCTCGTCGACTAGGGCCCGTACCCGCAGCCGGTGGCGCGTCGCGGCCCGCAGGGGCGCGACGACCCGGTGCCGCACCACGAGGCCGAAGACGTGGGTGTACATCAGCGCCCAGAGGAGCTGGACCACCCGGTGGCCGGCCACGTCCGGGCCCGCGAGCTGGTGCACGAAGGACAGCGACACCGCCACGTAGACCATCAGGTGGATGCCGTGCCACACCTCGTAGCGCAGGCGTCGGCGGGCCGCCCGCGCCGAGGCCACCCCGACCGCGACCAGCAGGGCGGTCCCGATGGTGGCCGAGAGCAGACCCGGCAGGTGCAGCGCGCTCCACAGCGCGGCCGCGACCGACTCGTCGCGCATCCTGGCCCACGAGACCACCGCGGCCCAGGCGTGCACGAGGACCAGGGTCAGGACGATGCGACCACCCAGGGCGTGCCAGCGGACCAGGACGTCTGACCCCAGGCTGTGCTCGAGCAGCGGCCAGCGGGACATCAGGCAGACCAGGACCAGCACGCCGTAGCCGGCCAGCATGCCGCTGAGGTGCGCCGTCACCGGCACGACCTCGACCTCGTCCGCTGCCGTCGCAGTCAGCAGGGCCGGCCACCCGGCACTCAGCGCGGCCCCGGCCAGGAGCACCGCGCCCACGGTCCGCCGCGACACCCGGCGCGCCGAGGGGACCGCACCGCGTGGAAGTCGTCGACGGCTGACCACCGTCGGTCGCGGCGGCGAGGACACCGCCGGGGTACGGGCGGACGGGACGTCGCGCAACGCGCGGGGCGTCCTGAGCGCGCCACGGCTCACCGGTGTGGCTCCCCGGCTGCGGCGGCGCCGCGGTGCTGAGGTGCGGGGTGCGCGGCGGCGAGCGCCGCGCGCTGGGCGCGGACGGTACGGCCGGCGGCGGCCTTGTGGTGCTTGCTTCCGGCGTGGGCGCGGTCCGGCCCGGTCGAGGAGTCGGCCAGCGAGGTCGCCGGCGACACCGTCGGCCCGGTCATCCCGAGCAGGCAGCCCAGCAGGGTGGCGGTGGTGAGCGTGCTGCCGGCGAACCAGCTGCGGCGGGGCGGGGGGGCGAGCGCGGGCAGCGAGACGTGACGGGTCGGCATGGGGGTCCCGATCGTGAGGGGGCGGGCGGGGCGGGCATCCTGGGGTGACCAGGCCGAGGCCACCAGCGTGACCGGGACTTTGGTCCCTATCAGGACTTAGCTCATCTCTTTACCAACTCGTCCAGACCGGCGCGGGGTGTTGCCGGACTGGACCCAGCGGTGAGGATGGCCGTGCGGCCCGCACCGTGTCGGCGCCGCGTGCGACGACCCCGCCATCCCGACGCCCGGAGGACCCCATGCGCTGGCCCCAGCTCCCCGCCCACCACCGCTGGCTGGAGACCGAGACCGATCGCCTGCTCGACTTCAGCCGCGG
Source organism: uncultured Actinomycetota bacterium (assembly GCA_963843825.1). Lineage (GTDB taxonomy): Bacteria > Actinomycetota > Actinomycetes > Propionibacteriales > Nocardioidaceae > Marmoricola_A. Next base: position 107,710 of record CAWJLZ010000019.1, on the reverse strand, counting down.
GGCGGTGCACCCCGAGGGGGGCTTCGCCTGGCTGGACCCGGTGGGGCGACCCCAGCTCGACCAGCCGGTCCAGCTGTGGATCACCTGCCGGATGACCCACGTCTTCGCCCTGGGCCACCTGATGGGCCGGCCGGGATCGGCCGACCTCGTCGACCACGGGGTGGCGGCCCTGCGCGGGAGGTTCCGCGACACCACGAACGACGGGTGGTACGCCGCGGTGGACACCGACGGCCCCTCGGTCCGCGACAAGACGGCCTACGAGCACGCGTTCGTGGTCCTCGCCGCATCGTCGGCGGTGGCGGCCGGACGGCCGGGGGCCGACGCGCTGCTCGCCGACGCCCTCACGGTGGTCGGGGAGCGGTTCTGGGACGAGGGGGCCGGGATGATGGTCGAGCAGTGGGACGAGGGCTTCACCGAGGTCGACGGCTACCGCGGGATCAACTCCAACATGCACGCGGTCGAGGCCCTGCTCGCCGCCCACGACGTCACCGGCGACGCGGCCCTGCTCGACCGCGCGCGACGCATCACCCTGGCCGCCCTGGGGTTCGCCCGCGACAACGACGGGCGGCTGCCCGAGCACTTCGACGCCGCCTGGACCCCCCAGCCCGAGTACAACCGCGAGGAGCCGGCCCACCCGTTCCGACCCTTCGGCGCGACGATCGGCCACTGGTTCGAGTGGGCCCGGTTGGCGCTGCACGTGCGGGCCGCCGGACCCCTCGGCGACGAGGACGGCGAGGTGCTGCTGGCGGGGTCGAGGGCGATGTTCGACGCCGGGGTGCGCGAGGGCTGGCACGCCGACGGCACCCCCGGGTTCGTCTACACCGTGGACTGGGCGGGCCGTCCCGTCGTGCGCCAGCGGATGCACTGGGTGGCCGCCGAGGCCACTGCCGCGGCGTACGCCCTGGGCGCGGCGACCGGCGACCCGTCGTACGCCGCCTGGTACGAGCGCTGGTGGGACCACATCGCCACCTCGTTCCTCGACCGGGCAGACGGCTCGTGGTGGCACGAGCTCAGCCCGGACCTGAGCCCCAGCGCGGTGACCTGGCCGGGCAAGCCGGACAGCTACCACGCGGTCCAGGCCACCCTGATCCCCCGGCTCCCCCTCGACGTCTCCCTGGCCACGGGGCTGCGACGCGGGCTGCTCGGGTGAGGACCGAGGAGCTGGTCGACCGGGCCCGCGCCCTGGCCGGCCGCGGAGGCCGTACGGTCCTGGGGATCACCGGGCCGCCCGGGGCGGGCAAGTCGACCCTGTCGGAGGCGCTGCTCGACGCGCTGGGACCGGCCGCGGTGCTGGTCGGCATGGACGGCTTCCACCTGGCCAACGACGAGCTGGTCCGGCTCGGCCGGCGCGAGCGCAAGGGTGCGCCGGACACCTTCGACGTGGACGGCTACGTCGCCCTGCTCCGACGGCTGCGCGACCCGGGTGCGGGCACCGTCTACGCACCCCTCTTCGAGCGCGGCCGCGAGGCGTCCCTGGGCAGCGCCGTCCCGGTCCACGCCGGCACCCCGCTGGTGGTGACCGAGGGCAACTACCTGCTGCTGGACTCCGGGGGGTGGCAGGACGTGCGTGGCTGCCTCGACGAGGTGTGGTTCGTCGACGTGCCGGCAGACGTGCGCAGGCAGCGGCTCGTCGACCGACGGCTCTCCCACGGCCACCCGGCCGACGAGGCCGCGGCGTGGGTGGACGACGTCGACGGACCGAACGCGGCCGTCGTCGAGCGCACCCGCGCCGCCGCCGACCTGGTCGTCGCGCTGGGGTAGGGATCAGGCGGGGCCGGTCATCTGGTCGGTGAGCCGCCGCCCGGCCTCGAGCAGGAGCGGGACGGCCCGCGCGACGAGCTCGTCGGTCATCCGGGTGACCGGCCCGGAGACCGAGACCGCCATCCAGGACATCGGCTCGGGGCCGACCGGCACGGCGACGCACCGCACCCCGGCCTCCTGCTCCTGCTCGTCGACGGCGTACCCGCGCTCGCGGACCCGGCCCAGCTCTGCCAGCAGCGCCGGGACCGTGGTGACGGTGTGCTCGGTGTACGACGGCAACCCGACCCGCCGCACGATGTCGCGGACCAGCGGCTCGTCGAGCTGGGACAGCAGCGCCTTGCCCACCCCGGTGCAGTGCAGCTCGACCTGACGGCCCACCTCGGTGAACATCCGCATCGTGTGCCGCGAGGGCACCTGGGCGACGTACTCCGCGTGCGAGCCGGAGAGCACGGCCAGGTTGGCCGACTCCCCCAGCTCGTCGACCAGGCCGGCCAGCACCCCCTCGGTCCCGGCCCCCACCATCGAGCTCGCCCGGGCGCCGAGCGGCACGAGCCGGAAGCCCAGGGCGTAGCGCCGGTTGACCATCCGGCGCATGTAGCCGCGGTCCACCAGCGTGGCCAGCAACCGGTGCACGGTAGGCAGCGGAAGACCGGTGGCCTCGGCGATCTCGCCGATGGTCAGGTGTCCGCCGCGGGCCGCCACGATCTCGACCAGGTCCAGCGCCCGGTGCACGGACTGCACCCCTCCGGGGACCGCGGCGCTCTTCGGCATGGGTGGTTCCTCCCGGGGTACGGGTGGCGTGCTTGACATCACACCCGATGGCTCATAGTTTCCGTGGTGGGGAAAGAGTCTTCCACGATGCGGAAATCTACGCAAGGAGTGGCATGGAACAGCGGATCCAGACCGGCGGACTGAGTGTCGCGGCGAGCCTGCACCGGTTCGTCGAGGAGGAGGCCCTGCGGGGCTCCGGAGTCGAGTCCGAGGCGTTCTGGGCCGGCGCCGACGCGCTCGTCCACGACCTGTCGCCGCGCGTCCGGGAGCTGCTGGCCCGGCGCGAGGAGCTGCAGACCCGCCTCGACGAGTGGCACAGCTCGCACCCCGGTGTGCCCGACGAGACGGCCTACACCGCCTTCCTGCGCGAGATCGGCTACCTGCTCGACGAGCCCGACGACGTGGCCGTCACCACGAGCGACGTGGACGACGAGGTGGCCCGCATCGCCGGTCCCCAGCTGGTGGTGCCGCTGCTCAACGCGCGCTTCGCCACCAACGCGGTCAACGCGCGATGGGGTTCGCTGTACGACGCGCTCTACGGCACCGACGTGATCGCGCGCGAGGGCGACCTGATCCCCGGTGACTCCTACAACAAGGCCCGGGGCGACGAGGCCATCGCCCGCGGCCGCGCCTTCCTCGACGAGCACTTCCCGCTCTCGGGAGGCTCGCACGCCGACGCCACGGCGTACCGCGTGGACGACGAGGGCCTGGCCGTCACGGTCAAGGACGACACCGCCCGGCTGGCCGACCCGGCCCAGCTCGTCGGACACCGGGGCTCGACCGACGCCCCCGAGGCCGTCCTGCTGGTCCACCACGGCCTGCACGTCGAGATCCAGGTGGACCCCGAGGACGCCATCGGCTCGACCGACGCCGCCGGGGTCAAGGACCTCCTGCTGGAGTCCGCGGTCTCCACGATCATGGACCTCGAGGACTCCGTGGCCGCGGTCGACGCCGAGGACAAGGTCGTCGGCTACCGCAACTGGCTCCAGCTCATGCAGGGCACCCTCGCCGAGGAGGTCACCAAGGCCGGCAAGACCTTCACCCGTCGGATGAACCCCGACCGCGCGTACACCTCCCCCGGCGGCGAGGAGATCACCCTGCGCGGCCGTTCCCTGCTGTTCATCCGCCAGGTCGGTCACCTGATGACCTCCGACGCCGTGCTCGACCGGGACGGCAACGAGGTGCCCGAGGGCATCCTCGACGCCCTGTTCACCGCCCTGGGCAGCATGAAGGACCTGCGGGGCGAGTCCGAGCTGGCCAACTCCCGCACCGGTTCCATGTACGTCGTCAAGCCCAAGATGCACGGCCCCGACGAGGTGGCCCTCACCGTCGACCTCTTCGAGCGGGTGGAGGAGATCCTCGGCCTGCCGCGGCTGACCATCAAGGTCGGCATCATGGACGAGGAGCGCAGGACCACGGTCAACCTCAAGGCCTGCATCAACGAGGCCCGCGAACGGCTGGCCTTCATCAACACCGGATTCCTGGACCGCACCGGGGACGAGATCCACACCTCGATGCAGGCCGGTCCGATGGTCCGCAAGAACGACATGAAGTCCGAGACCTGGATCCAGGCCTACGAGGACCTCAACGTCGACATCGGCCTGGAGTGCGGCCTGCTCGGCCGCGCCCAGATCGGCAAGGGCATGTGGGCCGCACCGGACAGCCTGGCCGACATGCTGGTGGCCAAGATCAACCACCCCAAGGCCGGCGCGAGCTGCGCCTGGGTCCCCTCGCCCACCGCGGCGACCGTGCACGCGCTGCATTACCACCAGGTGGACGTCCACGCCCGCCAGGAGGAGCTGCAGGCCGGCGGTCGGCGCACCGAGCGCGAGAAGCTGCTCGTGATTCCGCTCGGCGACCCGGAGTCCTGGTCGGAGGCGGACCGGCAGGCCGAGATCGACAACAACCTGCAGAGCCTGCTGGGCTACGTCGTGCGCTGGGTGGACGCCGGCATCGGCTGCTCCAAGGTCCCCGACATCACCGGCGAGCCGCTCATGGAGGACCGGGCCACCTGCCGGATCTCGGGACAGCACGTCGCCAACTGGGTGCACCACGGCATCGTCACCACCGAGCAGGTCGAGGAGACGCTGCGCCGGATGGCGGCGGTCGTCGACGAGCAGAACTCCGGCGACCCGACCTACTCCCCCATGGCCCCCGACTTCGACGGTGACGCCTTCCTGGGAGCTCGCGAGCTCGTGCTCGAGGGGTTGCAGCAGCCCAGCGGCTACACCGAGCCGATCCTGCACCGTCGTCGCGCTGACAAGAAGTCCGCGGAGAGGAACGCCTGATGAGCAACCTGGACCTGGAGACCGCCCGCGCCATCGTGGCCGGGGCGCGTGCCCACTCGGCCTCGGCCGGCTTCAAGCCCCTGACCGTGGTCGTCCTCGACACCGGCGGCCACCTCGTGGCCGTGGAGCGCGAGGACGGGTCGTCGATGAAGCGCTTCGAGATCGGCTTCGGCAAGGCGCACGGGGCTCTGTCACTCGGCATGGGGTCCCGTTCGATCATGGCCCGTGCCGAGCAGCAGCCGTACTTCATCGCCGCGGTCACCTCCGCGGTGGGCGGCTCGCTCGTCCCGGTCCCCGGCGGGGTCCTCGTCCGTGACTCCGAGGGCACGCTGCTCGGGGCCGTCGGGGTCACCGGTGACACCTCCGACAACGACGAGGCTGCGGCGGTGGCCGGCATCGAGAGCGCCGGCCTCACCGCCCAGGCGGACTGAGACCATGGCCGGCGCGACGACGACGCACACGAGCTCCGGGATCGCGGCGGTCGCCGCCGTGGCCCGGCGCCTGCTTCCCGAGGCCGGCGTGATCACCGACCGGGCACGCCTGCGCACCTACGAGTGCGACGGGCTCGCGCACTACCGGGTGACCCCGGCCCTGGTCGTCGTGCCGGAGACCGCCGAGCACCTGGCCGCCCTGGTCTCGACCTGCGCCGAGCACGCGGTGCCCTTCGTGGCCCGCGGCTCGGGCACCGGTCTGTCCGGCGGCGCGCTCCCCCACGCCGACGGCGTCCTGATCGTCACCTCCCGGATGCGCTCGGTCCTCGAGGTCCGTCGCGCCGACCAGCGCGCCGTCGTCCAGCCCGGGGTGATCAACCTCGACGTCACCAAGCGGGTCACGCCGGAGGGCTACTACTACGCCCCGGACCCTTCCAGCCAGCAGATCTGCTCGATCGGCGGGAACGTCGCGGAGAACTCCGGCGGCGCGCACTGCCTGAAGTACGGCTTCACCACCAACCACGTGCTGGGCCTGGACCTGGTCACCCCCGACGGCGACGTGGTCGCCCTCGGCGGCGCCGCCCCCGACGCGCCCGGCTACGACCTGCTCGGCGCCGTGGTCGGCTCCGAGGGCACACTCGGGATCGCCACGTCGGTGACCCTGCGCCTCACCCGCCTCCCCGAGGAGGTGCGCACGGTCCTGGTCGGGTTCGAGAGCACCGACCAGGCCGGCGCCGCCACCTCCGCGATCATCTCTGCCGGCATCGTCCCTGCGGCCATCGAGATGATGGACGCGCTGGCCATCGAGGCCGCCGAGGCCGCGGTGAGGTGCAACTACCCCGACGGCGCCGGCGCCGTCCTGGTCATCGAGCTCGACGGCGCCTCGGCCGACGTCGAGCAGGAGTACGCCGACGTCGAGCGGCTGTGCGAGGAGAACGGCTCCTTCGAGCAGCGCCTGGCCACCGACCCGGCGGACCGGGCCCTGATCTGGAAGGGCCGCAAGTCCGCCTTCGCGGCCGTGGGCCGGATCAGCCCCGACTACATCGTCCAGGACGGGGTGATCCCGCGGACCGCGCTGCCCGAGGTGCTGCGGGCCATCGCCGAGCTGTCGTCGTCCAGCGGCGTCCGGGTGGCCAACGTGTTCCACGCCGGTGACGGCAACCTGCACCCGCTCGTGCTCTTCGACGACTCGGTCGAGGGGTCCGGCAAGGCCGCGGAGAAGGTCAGCGGCGCCATCCTCGACCTGTGCATCGAGCACCGCGGCTCGATCACCGGGGAGCACGGCGTCGGGGTCGACAAGGCCGCGTACATGGGCCGGATGTTCACCGACGACGACCTCGACACCATGCAGCTGGTCCGGTGCGCGTTCGACCCCCAGAACATCTCCAACCCCGGCAAGCTCTTCCCGACGCCCCGCCTGTGCGGCGAGGTCCCCGGACGCAGGAAGGGTGCCCACCCGCTGCAGGACGCCGGGCTGGCGGAGGTCTTCTGATGACGACCACGACGCTCGAGAGCGCCTGCGACGACGTCCGCGACGCCGGTCCCGACGACCACGTCGACGGCGTGCCCGCCGCGCAGGTCGTCCGCCCCGCCTCCACCGAGGAGACCGCCGAGGTTCTGCGCGCAGCAGCCGCCGCCGGACTCGCCGTGGTCCCCCGGGGGCACGGCACCAAGCTCACCTGGGGTGCTCCCCCACGTCGGGTCGACGTGCTGCTCGACCTCACCCGGATGGACCAGGTCCTCGACCACGCGGCGGGAGACCTGATCGTCGAGACCCAGGCCGGGGCGACGCTGTCGGCCGTGCAGGACGTGGTCGGTCAGGCCCGCCAGCGGGTCACCGTCGACGACTGCCTGCCGGGTGCGTCGGTCGGAGGCATCCTCGCCACCCACACCAGCGGTCCCCGCCGGGTCGCCGTGGGCACGATGCGGGACCTGCTGATCGGGCTGACCATGGTGCGCGCCGACGGCGTGGTGGCCAAGGCCGGCGGCCGCGTGGTCAAGAACGTCGCGGGCTACGACCTGGGCAAGCTGATGATCGGTTCCTTCGGCACCCTGGCCGTCGTGACCGAGGCGCTGTTCCGGCTGCACCCGGTGCCCGGGGCACAACGCTTCGTCACCGTCGAGGTCGACGGGGCCCAGGCGGCGCACGACCTGGTCCAGGCCGTCGTGCACGCGCAGGTCGTCCCGGCCGCCGTCGAGGTCGAGCAGCTGGCCTCCGGACCCGTGCGGGTCACCGTCCTGCTCGAGGGCCGCGAGCAGGGCGTCGAGGGACGCGCGGCCACCACTCGCTCGCTGCTCGGGGACGGCTCGACCGTCTCCGACGCCGGGCCCGAGCACTTCACGGCGTACCCGTGGGACCTGCACGCGCGCGGCGACGACCGGGCCACCGCCCTGAAGCTGACCACCGTGCTCTCCGGGCTGGCGGACGTCCTGAGCGTGGCGCGCACCGTGGGAGCCCACGTGCGTGGATCGGGCGGTGCCGGGGTGCTGCACGCCTCGCTGCCCAGCGGCACCGAGGTTGCGGAGGTCGTCTCCGCGGTGGCCGCGCTGCGTGAGGTGTGCACCCGCAACCTCGGCAGCACCGTGGTGCTCGACGCCCCCGCTGCGGTCAAGCGGGCCACCGACCTGTGGGGCCCGATCCCCGCGCTGGACCTGATGCACCGCGTGAAGGACCAGTTCGACCCTGACCACCGGCTCTCGCCGGGCCGCTTCGTGGGAGGAATGTAGAGATGAGCATCGGCGAGACCGGTGGCGTCGTCGACGCCCAGCAGTGGGGTGCCCCCGCTCCGCAGGGTGCGTTCGACGACCAGAACCCGCCCGACGCCGCCCTGATCGGCGACTGCGTGCACTGCGGCTTCTGCCTGACCACGTGCCCGACCTACGTGCTGTGGGGCGAGGAGATGGACTCGCCCCGCGGCCGTATCTACCTGATGAAGCAGGGGCTCGAGGGCGAGCCGATGTCCGACTCGATGGTCGAGCACTGGGACGCCTGCCTGGGCTGCATGGCGTGCGTGACCGCGTGCCCCTCGGGCGTGCAGTACGACCGTCTCATCGAGCAGACCCGGGCCCAGGTCGAGCGCAACCACGAGCGACCCGCCCAGGAGAAGGCGCTGCGCGGGTTGATCTTCGCGCTGTTCCCCTACCCCCGCCGACTCAAGCTGCTGCGCGGCCCGCTGCGGGCGATGCAGGTCACCGGTCTCGACCGGGCGCTGCGCCGCACCGGGTTGCTGGAGAAGGTCGTGCCGCGCCTGGCGGCCATGCAGAGCCTGGCCCCGCGGCTCGGCCCGGCGCTGCCGCTGCCCGAGCGGATCACCGCCACGGGGACCAGACGCGCCACGGTGGGACTGCTCACCGGGTGCGTCCAGGGCGCGTTCTTCCCCGGCGTCAACGCCGCGACCGCCCGGGTGCTCCAGGCCGAGGGCTGCGACGTCGTCGTCCCGGCCCGCCAGGGCTGCTGCGGCGCACTGTCCACGCACAACGGCCGTGAGGCCGAGGCCCAGGGTTTCGCCCGCAGCCTGATCGACGCCTTCGAGGCCGCCGACGTCGAGCACGTCGTCGTGAACGCCGCCGGGTGCGGCTCGACCATGAAGGAGTACGCCGAGCTGCTGGCCGACGACCCGGCGTACGCCGAGCGGGCCAAGGGTTTCGCGGCCAAGGTCCGCGACATCTCCGAGATCCTCGACCAGCTGGGGACGGTGGCCCCGCGCCACCCCCTCGAGCTGACCGTGGCCTACCACGACGCCTGCCACCTCGCGCACGCCCAAGGGATCCGGGCCGAGCCCCGTCGGCTGCTCGACGCCATCCCCGGCCTCGAGGTCCGCGAGATCGCCGAGGCCGAGCTGTGCTGCGGCTCGGCCGGCATCTACAACATCGTCAACCCCGAGCCCGCCCGCGAGCTGGGCGACCGCAAGGCCGCCAACATCGTCTCCACCGGCGCCCAGGTGCTCGTGACCGCCAATCCCGGGTGCCTGATGCAGGTCGCCTCGGCGATCGAGCGTTCCGGCCACCCGATGGGCATGGCCCACACCATCGAGGTGCTCGACGCGTCGATCCAGGGCGTGCCCGCCTCGGCCCTGCTCGCCCCCTGACCCATCCGCTCGACCAGCTCGACCTGCTCGACCAGCACGATCCACACCCTCGGCACCCCCACGCCCAGCCCTCTGGAGAACCGCATGTTCCAACAAGACATCCAAGCAGTCGGCGGGTCGCTCGCACTGAGCGCCCTGTGCGCGCTGATCCCTCTGGCCGTCCTCTTCCTGCTCCTCGGCGGGCTCAAGCTCCGCGCGTGGGTCGCTGGCCTGATCGCCCTGCTGGTCGCACTGGTCGACGCCGTGCTGCTGTTCGGCATGCCGATCGGACAGGGCGTCAGCGCCGCGCTCGACGGTGCGCTGTTCGGCTTCTTCCCGATCCTGTGGATCGTCATCAACGCGGTCTGGATCTACAACCTGACCGTGACCTCGGGTCACTTCGAGGTACTGCGCCGGTCGTTCGAGAAGGTCAGTCCCGACCAGCGGATCCAGGCCATCATCATCGCCTTCTGCTTCGGGGCGCTGCTGGAGGCCCTGGCCGGCTTCGGCACTCCCGTCGCGATCTCGGTGGTCATGCTGATGTCGCTCGGCTTCTCCCCGATCAAGGCCGCCACCGTGGCCCTGGTCGCCAACACCGCCCCGGTCGCCTTCGGCGCCCTGGCCATCCCGATCGTGACGCTGGCCCCGATCGCGGCGGGCGTCAGCGACGACCCGCGCCTCTCGGACTCCAACGCCCTGCACACGCTGGGTTCGATGGTCGGTCGGCAGACACCGATCCTCGCGCTCATCGTGCCGCTGGTCCTGGTCTTCATCGTCGACGGACGCCGTGGCCTCCGCCAGACCTGGATCCCGGCCCTGCTCGCGGGTGTGGTCTTCGCGCTGGCCCAGTTCGTGACCGCGAACTACATCTCGGTGCAGCTGACCGACATCGTCGCCTCGCTGCTCGCCGCCGGCTCGCTCGTCCTGCTGGTGCGTGTCTGGCAGCCGGCCGAGACCCTCACCGCCGAGAAGGCCAAGCAGGAGGAGGACGCTCTGGCCTCCACCTCCAACGCCGCCTCTGGCAACCTGGGCACCGCCACCGCCACGATGACCACTCCCCGTCAGGACACCACCACCGGGTCCGGGCACGACGGTGGTCGCAAGCCGTCGATCGACAACCCGGGCGACGTGATGCGTGCGTACGCGCCGTACCTCGTCATCATCGTGATCTTCTCGATCACCAACATCCCGGCCGTCGTCGACTTCCTGGCCAAGGCACCCTTCACCTACATCTTCGACTGGCCCGGTCTCGACGTCGCCAACAACGCCGGGGACCCGGTCACCACGCAGTTCAAGTTCAACTGGCTCCCCGCCGCGGGCAGCCTGCTGGTGATCGCCGGCCTGATCACGATGCTGATCCTCAAGGTCTCACCCGGCCGAGCGTTCAAGACCTACCTCGCGACCTACGTCGAGCTCAAATCGGCGATCATCACCGTCATGGCCGTCCTCGGCCTGGCCTACGTGATGAACCTGTCCGGGCAGACCGCGTCCCTGGGCGTGTGGCTGGCCGGGACCGGTGGCCTGTTCGCCATCATCTCGCCCGTCCTGGGTTGGATCGGCGTTGCCGTCACCGGGTCCGACACCTCGTCGAACTCGCTGTTCGGCGCCCTGCAGGTGCAGGCCGCGGCCAAGGCCGGGCTCGACCCGGTCCTGATGGCCGCCGCGAACTCCTCCGGCGGTGTGCTCGGCAAGATGGTCAGCCCGCAGAACCTGGCCATCGCCGCCGCTGCGGTGGGCATGTCCGGGCGCGAGGGCGAGCTGTTCCGCAAGGTGATCGGCTGGAGCCTCGGGCTGCTGGTGCTGATGTGCGTGATCGTCGGACTGCAGGCCACCCCGGTGCTCAGCTGGATGATTCCCTGACCTGATTCCTTCTGCGGCCCTCCCCCGTCGGTGCTCCACGCCGGCGGTGGAGGGCCGTGGTCGTTCCGGTCAGGAGAAGACCATGCCACCGTCGATGAGCACCGACTGGCCGGTCATGTAGTCGGAGTCGGGCCCGGCGAAGTAGGACACCAGCTTGGCCACGTCCTCGCCGGTCGAGACCCGGCCCAGGGTGATCCCGGCGGCCATGGCGGCCATCGACTCCCCCTTGCCCACGTGGTTGATGTCGCCGAGGTCGCGGTCGATCTCCTCCCACATCGTGGTGTCCACGATGCCGGGGCAGTAGGCGTTGACCGTGATGCCGTGCTCGGCCCACTCCTGGGCCGCCGACTGGGTGAGCGCGCGGACCGCGAACTTCGACGAGCAGTAGACCCCCAGGAGCGCGAACCCCTTGTGGGCCGCGATCGAGGCGGCGCCGATGATCTTGCCCCCGGTGCCCTGGGCGATCATCTGACGTGCGGCCTCGGTGTAGCAGAGGAAGACGCCGCGGCCGTTGACGGCGTGCACCTTGTCGTACTCCTCGGGGGTCACGTCGAGCAGCGCCTTGGTCTGGGCGATGCCGGCGTTGGCCACCATGATGTCCAGCGAGCCCAGGCCCGCGGCGGTGTCGGCGACCAGGGCGCGGACCGACGCGGGATCCGAGACGTCCCCGGTCAGCGAGAGCGTACGGACGCCGTACGCCGCGATCTCCTTCTCGGTCTCGACCAGGGTGTCGTACATGGCGGGCAGGTCGGACACGGCGATGTCGTGCCCGTCCGCTGCGAGGCGGAGGGCGATGGCCTTGCCGATGCCGCGGGCGGCGCCGGTGACGTGGGCGACAGTCATGGGTGGTTCCTCTCATCGGGAGCCTTCGACGCTAGGCACCCTGCCCGCCCACGGACAGGGTTGCACCCCGTTGCAGCCACTCTGGTCGGGCCGACCGCACCGCACCCCGCTGGTTGAGCCGGCGCGCAGCGCCCCCGCTGGTTGAGCCGGCGCGCAGCGCCGAGTCGAAACCAGCCCGGTGGTTGAGCCGGCGCGCAGCGCCGAGTCGAAACCAGATTCCGCTGGTTGAGCCGGCGCGCAGCGCCGAGTCGAAACCACGGGTCTCGACAGGCTCGACCGACGGTGCTGGTGGTGGTTGAGCCGGCGCGCAGCGCCGAGTCGAAACCACGTGGTGAGGTGGTTTCGACTCGCTCACTTCGTTCGCGGCTCAACCACCGTGGGCAGGGGTCAGCCTTGGGGCAGGGTGGTGCCGTGCTCGTCGACCAGGTAGACCCGGCCCAGGGGTGAGGTCCAGGTGACCTCGGTGTCGTGGGTCCGCTGGTAGGTCCAGCCGCCGTGGGTCTTCACCCGGTGGTGGAAACGGCACAGTCGGGTCAGGTTCGAGGTCGCGGTCTGGCCCGGTGGGCCACCCTCGTCGGGTGGGACCCAGGGCACGGTGTGGTCCAGGTCGGTCTTGGCCTGGCGTTGGCACCACGGGAACCTGCACGTCGGGTCGCGGTGATCGACCTGACGTCGCAACCGGTCAGGGACCTCGTAGGCGTTCACGGACAGGTGGTCGGTCAGGTCGACGACCGGCGTGACCTTGATCGTGACCCCGGGGCGCAACTGCCGGAGCCAGTCCTCGACCCCAGCGAAGGACCGGGCCCCGACCCCGTCGACCCGGACCACGCCGTTCCCTGTCTCCAGGGCATCGGTGTGGAGGTGGAGATGCATCGCTGGGCTGTGGCCCACCGCGTCCGGAGTCGCGCCGGGGGTGGTCAGGTCCAGGGCGTACTGCGGGTCAGCCAGGACACCGAGGGCCTTGGACCTGCGTACGTCACGGGAGTCGGGGTCGCCCAGGGCCCCGAGGACGGTGGCGACCTCGTTCAAGGACGCATCCAGCGCGCGGGCGTCCGGGGTCGAGGCGACCGCGTTCACGGTGGAGGTGCCGTCGATGCGGTCCTCGACCCACACCCCGCGCTTCTCCGCCTCTGCTGCTGCGCGCTGAGCGGCGAGGTCTGGGTCGTAGCGGAGGATCGCGGCTTCGACGCACTTGGTGGTCTGCCACACCGTCAGCTTGTGGGCGATCCCGGACAGGTGGCGGTCGACGTAGTCGACGGCGTCACCGACCAACGGGATGGTCTGCTCGGCGACCTGGCGGGCCTTCCACGCCGGGAGCACCCCGGCCATGACGGCGGCGAAGAGCCTCGGGAGGCGGTCGCGGAGCTCGAGGGCCTGACCGACGTAGGCCCGGCCGGCGGGTTCGGACATCCCGAGGGCGGTGGCGAGCTCACAGACCGCGAACTCCTCGACCCGAAACGCACCCTGCCCGGCCAGGCGGAGCTCGCCTTCGAGGCCGGGCAGGTGGTTCGAGCCGGTCGCGGCGAAGTGGCGCATGGAGCGGCGGGCGATGTCGTCGCTGAGGCCGGGGTCGATGGCCCCGTGGACCGGGTTGCAGGCGTGCAGATCAGCCCAGTGGGCGACCGCGCGCAGCTCCTCGGCGGCTTCCCTCTCCGCTGCCTTCCGGCGGGCCACCGCGAACTCCAAGGTGCCGGCGGGATCGAGTCCGAGCACGTCGACGGAGTCGGTGACGACCTCGACGAGTGCTGTGCTCATAGGTCGAATCTAGGGGTGAGCACCGACAATTTCGGGGGGCTTCGACACCCTGGTGGAGGTGGTTTCGACACGCTCGCTGCGCGCCGGCTCAACCACCATGTCCGCCCGTCGGTCGAGCCTGTCGAGACCATGGTTTCGACTCGGCGCTGCGCGCCGGCTCAACCACCAATTCCGCCCGTCGGTCGAGCCTGTCGAGACCCTGGTTTCGACACGCTCGCTGCGCTCGCTGCTCAACCACCAATTCCGCCCGTCGGTCGAGCCTGTCGAGACCCTGGTTTCGACTCGGCGCTGCGCGCCGGCTCAACCACCAACTCCGCCCGTCGGTCGAGCCTGTCGAGACCCTGGTTTCGACACGCTCGCTGCGCTCGCTGCTCAACCACCGGAGGGCGCTGCGCGCCGGCTCAACCACCGATTCCGCCCGTCGGTCGAGCCTGTCGAGACCCTGGTTTCGACACGCTCGCTGCGCTCGCTGCTCAACCACCGGGGGGGCGCTGCGCGCCGGCTCAACCACCGATTCCGCCCGTCGCTCGAGCCTGTCGAGACCATGGTTTCGACACGCTCGCTGCGCTCGCTGCTCAACCACCAGAGGGCGCTGCGCGCCGGCTCAACCACCGGATCGCGCTGGGCGCCGGCCTAACCAGCGGTGCGGTGGCCGATCCAGGTGCCGGGGTCGTCGACGACGCGGCGCAGGGGGACGAAGGCGGCTCCGCTGGCTCCGAGGGCGTCGTCGGTGCCGTGCACCTCCACCCGGGGCGGCACCCAGCGCGCCGAGAGCACCCGGCGGGCCAGCTGCTGCTCCAGCCGCGGCGCCAGCACGTCGGAGAGCTGGGCCAGGTGGCCGCCGAGCACGACGACGTTGAGGTCGAGCAGGTTGACCGCACCGCCCAGGACGACGGCGAGCGCGGTCGCCGCCGCGTCGACCGCCCGGGTCGCCCCGACGTGGCCGGCCCGGGCCAGGTCCGCCAGCTCCCGGGGGGACGTGCCCGGGGGCAGACCGGCCGCCGCCAGGATCGCCTGCCGACCGGCGTACAGCTCCAGGCAACCGGTCGAGCCGCAGCGGCACACGGGCCCGTGCGGGTCGGCGCACGCGTGACCGAGCTCGCCGGCCCAGCCGTGCCGTCCGGTGAGCAGCTGGCCGCCCAGCACGGCCGCCGCGCCGATCCCGTTCTCGCCGGACAGGTAGAGGAAGTCCTGGAGGGGCCCGGCCCGGCCCGGGGCCACCTCGGCCGTCGCCGACGCCGCCAGGTCCGCCTCGTTGCCCAGGAGCAGCGGCTGAGCCCGGGTCAGGTCGGCCAGGCCGGGCAGGTGGTCCGCGGGCCGGACGTCGGACCAGCCGAGGTTCGGGGCGACCAGCAGCCGACCCGAGTCCGCCTCGACGATGCCGGGCAGCGCGAGCCCGGCGCCGACCAGGTCGATGCTTCCGGCCAGGTCGTCGAGGAGCAGGCCGGCGAGCCGGTCCAGCCGGAGCAGCACCTCGGGCGCCTGGCTGCCCCGCAGGTCGGCGGTCTCCCGGTGCTCGCCCAGGACCTCGCCCCGCAGGTTCACCACCCGCGCGGCCAGGAAGGTGGTGTTGACCTGCAGGCCCAGGGCCGCGACCCGAGGCGAGGCGCGCAGCGGGACGCCGGGCCGGCCCCGCCCGGACGCCGCGCCCGGGTCGAGCTCGACCAGCACCCCGGAGTCGACCAGCTCGTCGACCAGGCGCGAGGCGGTCGAGCGGGTCACGCCGAGCGCACCGGCGACCCCGGCCCGGGACACCGGGTCCACCGACCCCAGCACGGCTCGCAGGGCGGCCGCCAGGTTCGTCGTGCGCAGGCTCGCCTGCCGTACCGCGCCCTGTCCGTCGCCGCCGCGCGCCGGGCCCGGCACGGCGGTCCACCTGGTCTCCACCCCTTGACCCTAGCCGCTCGAAGTGATTATGTATTCCCACACAACAAATACCTCAGGAGATGCTGCATGGTGCGCCAGCCCACCCCGGAAGACAGGTTCTCGTTCGGTCTCTGGACCGTCGGCTGGACCGGCGTCGACCCCTTCGGCTCCGCCAGCCGTCCGGCCCTCGACCCCCGTGAGTACGCCGAGAAGCTCGCCGGCCTCGGCGCCTGGGGCGTGACCTTCCACGACAACGACGTCTTCCCCTTCGACGCCGACGAGGCGACCCGTGAGCGGATCTGCACCGACTTCAAGGCCGCCACCGACGCGGCGGGCCTGGTCATCGAGATGGTCACCACCAACACCTTCACCCACCCGGTCTTCAAGGACGGTGGCCTGACCTCGAACGACCGTTCGGTCCGCCGCTTCGGCCTGCGCAAGGTGCTCCGCGCCGTCGACCTGGCCGCGGAGATGGGCGCCTCCACCTTCGTCATGTGGGGCGGCCGCGAGGGCAGCGAGTACGACGGCTCCAAGGACGTCATCGCCGCGCTGGACCGCTACAAGGAGGGCCTGGACACCGTCGCGGGCTACATCAAGACCAAGGGCTACGACCTGCGGATCGGCCTGGAGCCCAAGCCCAACGAGCCGCGCGGCGACATCTTCCTGCCCACCGTGGGCCACGCCCTGGCCCTGATCGCCGAGCTCGAGCACGGCGACATCGTCGGGGTGAACCCCGAGACCGGCCACGAGCAGATGGCCAACCTGAACTACAACCACGCCCTGGCCCAGGCCCTGTGGAGCGACAAGCTCTTCCACATCGACCTCAACGGACAGCGCGGCCTGAAGTACGACCAGGACCTGGTCTTCGGCCACGGCGACCTGATGTCGGCCTTCTTCACCGTCGACCTCGTCGAGAACGGCTTCCCGTCCTGCCCGGACGGGCCGCGCTACGACGGCCCCCGCCACTTCGACTACAAGCCCTCGCGCACCGAGCACATGGAGGGTGTCTGGTCCTCCGCCCAGGCCTGCATGTCGACCTACCTCATGCTCGCGGAGAAGGCCCGCGCCTTCCGCGCGGACTCCCGCGTCCAGGAGGCGATGGCCTACAGCGGCGTGCTGGACCTGGCCGTGCCGACGATGGCCGAGGGCGAGACGGTGGAGCAGCTGCTGGCCACCGACGACGGCTTCGACCCCGACAAGGCCGCCGAGCGTGACTACGGCTTCGTCGCCCTCCAGCAGCTCGCCGTCGAGCACCTGGTCGGCTGAGGCACCCGATGTCCCTCGTGGTGGGCGTCGACTCCTCGACGCAGTCCTGCACGGTCGTGGTCCGCGACGCCACCACAGGGGCGCTGGTACGCACCGGACGGGCGCCGCACCCGCCCGGCACCGAGGTCGACCCGGAACGTTGGTGGGAGGCGCTCCGGGTCGCCCTCGACGCCGCGGGCGGGCTCGACGACGTCGCCGCCCTGGCGGTGGCCGGTCAGCAGCACGGGATGGTCTGCCTCGACGCCGACGGCGAGGTCGTCCGCCCGGCCCTGCTGTGGAACGACACCCGCTCCGCCGACGCCGCCGGCGACCTCGTCGCCGAGCTCGGTGAGGGCGACGCCGCCGAGGGGATGCGCCGCTGGGCCGAGGCCGTCGGCTCGGTGCCGGTGGCCAGCCTGACCGTGACCAAGCTGCGCTGGCTCGCCGACCACGAGCCCGAGAACGCCGCCCGAGTGGCGGCGGTCGCGCTCCCCCACGACTGGCTGACCTGGCGGCTGAGCGGGGCGGCGTCGCTCGACACGCTCACCACCGACCGTTCCGACGCCTCCGGCACCGGGTACTTCGACCCGGCGCTGGGCGTCTACCGCCTCGACCTGCTGGCGCTGGCCCTGCGCCGCGACGAGGACGACGTACGCAGGCTCGTCCTGCCCCGGGTGCTCGGCCCGTCGGAGCGAGCCGGCCACGGCGACCCGGCGTACGGCTGGGACCACGTGGTGCTCGGACCGGGCTGCGGGGACAACGCCGGCGCCGCCCTGGGCCTGGGGCTGCGGGCCGGTCAGACCAGCGTCTCGCTCGGCACGTCCGGCGTGGTGGCCTCGGTCTCCGCGTCCCCGACCACCGATCGCACCGGGATCGTGGCCGGGTTCGCCGACGCGTCGGGGGACTTCCTCCCCCTGGCCTGCACGCTCAACGCCGCGCGCGTCCTCGACGCGGCCGCGGCCCTGCTCGGCGTCGACCACGACGGTCTCTCCGACCTCGCCCTCAAGGCGGAGCCCGGCGCCGGGGGGCTGGTCCAGGTGCCGTACCTCGAGGGCGAGCGCACCCCCAACCTGCCGCACGCCACCGGCGAGCTGCACGGGATGACCCTGTCCTCGCTGACCCGCGAGAACCTCGCCCGCGCCGCCGTGGAGGGCCTGCTGGGCCTGCTCGGCCAGGCCGTCCAGGGGATGCGCGACCAAGGCGTCCTGGTCGAGCGCGTCGCGCTGGTCGGCGGCGCCGCCCGGTCCGAGGCGGTACGCCGGCTGGCCCCCGCGGTGTGGGGCGTCCCCGTCGACGTCCCCGACTCGGCCGAGGCCGTGGCCGACGGGGCCGCACGTCAGGCCGCCTGGGTGCTGGCCGGCGGCGACACCGCCCCGGACTGGACGCACGACGGCACCGAGACCTTCACCGCCGAGCACACCCCGGCCGTCCAGAGGGCCTACGACCGTGCTGCGTCTCACGTCGCGCAGACCCAGCCGGGCTGAGTGACGGGCCGCCCTGCGGGGCAGAATCGGAGCCATGACCACGGCGACCGGTGCGGCCCACCAGGGCCACCTCCCGGGGACCACTGACTACCGACGCGTGGTGGTCGCGCTGTTCGCGGCGGGACTGGCGACCTTCGCCCTGCTGTACAGCACCCAGGCCGTGCTCCCCCAGCTCGTCCGCGACTTCGGGGTCTCGGCCACCGCCTCCACCCTGACGGTCTCGCTGACCACCGCGGGCCTCGGTGCCGCCCTGCTCGTCGCCGGTCCGCTCTCGGACGTGGTCGGGCGCACCCGCCTGATCCACCTGTCCCTGACCGCCTCGGCACTGGTCGGCGCCGGCTGCGTGCTGGCCCCCACCTGGGGCGTCCTGCTCGGCCTGCGGCTGCTGCTCGGAGTCACCCTGGCCGGGCTGCCGGCCGTCGCCACGGCGTACCTGCGCGAGGAGCTGCACCCCTCCACCCACGCCCGCGCCGCCGGTCTGTACGTCGGGGGCACGGCACTGGGCGGGATGGCCGGCCGGCTGGTGACCGGCGGGGTGGCCGACGTCCTCGACTGGCGGTGGGCCCTGGCCGCCACCGCCACCCTCGCCCTGGGCTGCGCGCTCACCGTGCGTGTGCTGCTGCCCCCCTCGCAGGGCTTCACCCCCGCCCCGGCCGGCCTGCGCCCGCTGCTGCGGATGACCCGCCGCGCCCTGTCCGACCCCGGCCTGCTGGCGCTGTACGCCGTGGCCGGGTGCGGCGTCGGCTCCCTGGTCGCGCTGTTCAACACCCTCGGCTTCCGGCTGGAGGGCGCGCCCTTCCACCTCGGGCTGGGGGCGGCCAGCCTGGTCTTCCTGGTCTACCCGCTGGGCAGCGTCAGCTCGGTGCTCTTCGGGCGGCTGGCCGACGCGCACGGGCGTCGGGCCGTGCTCCCCCTGGGTGTGCTGCTCGCCGTGGCCGGCACCTTGCTGACCCTGTCGGGCTCGCTGCCGGTCATCGTCACGGGCATGGCGGTGTTCACCGCCGGCTTCTTCGCGGTGCACGGGGTCGCCAGCGGCTGGGTCCCGGCCCGGGCGCACGCCGGCGGCGTCTCCACCGGACAGGCCGCCTCGCTGTACCTGTTCGCGTTCTACCTCGGCTCCTCGGTCTTCGGCAGCCTGGCCGGGCACGCCTGGGCCGTGCAGGGCTGGCCGGGGGTGGTGGCCCTGGCCACCGGGCTGCTGGTGGTCACCGGGCTGCTCGCGCTGTTCCTGAGACGCACCCCGACCCTGCTCGGCCGTCCTGAGACCCTGGTCCCGTGACCGACACCGCCGTGAGCGACACCGCTGAGACCGCCGACCCACAGGCCCGCCCCGACGTCCGGCTGGTCCTGGCCGACATGGACGGCACCCTGCTCGGTGCCGACGGCGAGGTGCCCGAGGACCTCTGGCCGTTGATCGACCGGATGCACGAGGCCGGTGTGGTCTTCGCCCCCGCGAGCGGTCGGCAGTACGCCACGCTGGCCCACATGTTCGCCCGGACCCACGCCGGCATGGTCTTCATCGCCGAGAACGGCGGGTACGTCGTGCGCGACGACGTGGAGATCAGCTCCACCGCGCTGCCCCGCGAGGCGGTGGCCGGGGTGGTGGCCGCGATGCGCGGGCTGTCCGGGGACGGGGCCGACCTGGGAGTGGTGGTCTGCGGCAAGCGCTCGGCCTACGTCGAGCGCACCGACCACGCGTTCCTGCAGCACGTGGCGCCGTACTACCTGGCGCTGACCGAGGTGAACGACCTGGACGCAGTGAACGACGACGACATCGTGAAGGTCGCGGTCTTCAGCTTCGACCCGCCCGACCAGGTCGTGGTCCCGGCCCTGGCGCCCTTCAAGGACGGCCAGCAGGTCGTGGTGTCCGGTGCGCACTGGGTCGACGTCATGCCCGACGGGGTCCACAAGGGGCTCGCCGTCCGGCGCCTCCAGGAGTCGCTGGGGATCACCGCGGAGCAGACCGTGGCCTTCGGGGACTACCTCAACGACCTCGAGATGCTCGACGCCGCCCACCTGTCCTTCGCGATGGCCAACGCCCACCCCGAGGTGCTCGACCGCGCCAACCACCAGGCCCCGAGCAACCTCGACAACGGCGTGGTCACCACCCTCACGCGGCTGCTCGACGAGTCGGGCGTCCCCCGGCTCTGAGCCGGTCAGCCAGCAGCGTCGGGAGCGAGCAGGAAGACCCGCAGCGCCGAGACGAACGCCTCCGGCACCTCGGAGTGCACCCAGTGCCCGGCGCCCTTGAGCGTCACCGCCCGGGTCCGCGGGAACAGCCGGCGCATGGTCGGTCCGTGCTCGGCGCGCACGTAGTCCGAGCGCTCGCCGGCCATCCACAGCACCGGGTGGTCGAAGGCGACGTCGAGGTCGGGGAAGCCACCGATCGTGTCGAGCTCGCGACGGAGCAGGGCCAGGTTCGCCTGCCAGGCGAAGCCGTCGCCACGGGTGCGCAGGTTCTGCAGCAGGAAGCCTCGGACCCGGGCGTCGTCGATCGCGGTCGCCAGCAGCTCGTCGGCGTCACCGCGGCGCTCCAGGTCCTCCAGGGCCACCGCGGCCAGGCTGTCGAGCAGGTGCTCGAACTCCCCCGCGCCCTCGATCGGCGCCGGGGAGATGTCCACCACGACCAGCCGGTCGACCAGGTCGGGGTGCAGCAGGGCCAGGACCATGGCGATCTTGCCGCCCATCGAGTGGCCGACCAGGTGCACCGGTCCCTCGTCGGCGTACGTCGCCCGCAGCCAGTCCGCGACGATCCCGGCGACCACCTCGTAGTCGGTGGTCTCGACCCAGCCCGACCGGCCGTGGTTGGGCAGGTCGACCAGCACCGAGCGGAGGTCGGGCTCGAGCGCGCGGGCGACCTGGGTGAAGTTGCGTCCCTGGCCGAACAGCCCGTGCAGGAAGACCACCCGCGGCCCGGCGTCGCCGATCTCGGTCGCGTGGATCGCGGGACGGTCGTCCGTCCCCTGCCCGCTCACGCGATCAGCGTGGGCGGCAGCCGGACGACCTGCCCGGCGTAGCTCAGCCCGGCCCCGAACGCGATGAGCAGGGCGACGTCGCCGGCAGCGGCCTCGCCGCCTCGGACCATCGCCTCGATCGCCAGCGGGACCGAGGCCGCCGAGGTGTTGCCGGAGTCCACGACGTCGGTGGCCACGGCCACGCTCTCGGGCAGCTTGATGTTGCGGGCCAGGGTCTGGGTGATCCGCAGGTTCGCCTGGTGGGGCACGAAGGCGTCGAGGTCCTCGACCGAGACACCGGCCCGGTCCAGGGCCTCGTGGGCCACCTTGGCCATCGCGAACGGCGCCCACCGGAACACCGCGGTGCCCTCCATCTGGACCACCGGGTCCCGGTGGTCCTCAGGGTCCATGCAGCTCGGTGTCTGGCGGATCACCTGGGCCTGCGAGCCGTCCGAGCCCCACGCCACCGGACCGATCCCGGCCTCCTCGGCGCGACCGACCACCACCGCGCCGGCCCCGTCGGCGAAGATGAACGCGGTGCCCCGGTCGGTGGGGTCCATGAACCGGCTGAGCCGCTCCACGCCGATCACCAGGACGTACTCCGCGCTGCCGCCCCGGACCAGGTCGGAGGCGACGCTGAGCGCGTGGCAGAAGCCGGCGCAGCCGGCCGAGACGTCGAAGGCCGCCGCCGTCGAGCCGAGCCGGTCGGCGATCTGCGGCGCCGCGGCCGGGGTGTGCTCGGGGTGGGTCGAGGTGGCCACGATGACGCAGCCGAGCTGGCCGGCGTCCACCCCGGCGACCTCGAGGCGCCCGGGTGGCCGCGGTGGTGGCCATCGTCAGCAGGTCCTCGCCCTCGCCGGAGAAGCGACGGGTGCGGATCCCCGACCGGGTCCGGATCCACTCGTCATCGGAGTCGAGGACCTCGCAGATCTCGTCGTTGGTGACCACGCGCTCGGGGCGGTAGACGCCCAGGCCGAGCATGGCGGTGCTCGGCACCGGGGTGGTCTGCTGGATCAGCATCTGGGGCTTCCTTCGGATCGACGACTCCCCGGACCCGCACGGGCCGGTCGTGGGCACAGCATAGGCACCTCCGACCGCCCGCACGGCGCGGTCCGGAGCGTCCGGTTCAGCCCGCGTACCAGCGGGCCAGCCGGTCGAAGCCGGCCTCCAGACCGACCTCGGGGGCCCAGCCCAGCACCCGGCGGGTGCGCCGCTGGTCGAACCAGTGGGCCGTGCTCAGCTGCTCGGCCAGGAACCGGGTCAGCGGCGGGGTGTCGGTCCGGCCGGTGACCGCCCAGACCGCGTCGACCGCGGTCCCCACGGCCAGCGCGAGGGGCACCGGCAGGCGGTGCCGCGGTGCCGGCACCCCGGCGGCCCGGCACACCCGCTCCAGGATCTCGACCACCGGTCGGGGGTCTCCTCCGCTGACCACCAGCGGCTCGCCGTGCGCGGCCGGGCCGCAGGCGTCGACCGCGGCCACCAGCGCGGCCGCCGCGTCGTCGACGTAGGTGGTGTCGATCAGCGCGGCGCCGGTGCCCAGCACCGGGAGCCGGCCCGCCCGGGCCCGGGCCACCAGCCGGGCGACCAGCTGGGTGTCACCGGGTCCCCAGACCAGGTGCGGCCGGACGGCCAGCACGGCCAGGTCGGGTGCGTCGGCGGCCAGGGCCAGCAGCTCCGAGGCCGCCTTGGTCCGGGAGTAGTGCCCACGCGCGGTGTGCGGGTCGGCCGGCGCCGCACCCGCCCCGACCAGCGGATGTCCGGCGTGGGCCACCGACGGGGAGGACACCTGGACCAGGCGACCGACACCTCGGGCCCGGCAGGCCTCCACCACGGCGCGGGTGCCCTCGACGTTGGCGTGCTCGTAGTCGGCCGCGGGGCCGACCACGTCGACCTTGGCCGCGAGGTGCAGCACGGCGTCCTGCCCCTGCGCCGCCCGGCGTACGACGTCGGGGTCGGCCACGTCGCCGAGCACCTCGCGGCAGCCGATCAGCGCCGGGCGGCGCTGCAGCACGGTGACCTCGTCGCCACGGGCGAGCAGCAGACCGGCCGTGGTCCGGCCGAGGAGCCCCGAGGCCCCGGTGACCAGCACCCTCACCGGACCCGCCTCACGAACCGTCCCGGCCGGCCAGCGTGCCGGCGGCCCGACGGGCGACCTCGGTGCGGTCGACCTTGGAGGCGTGCCGGATGTCCACGGGCAGCCGGTCGGCGGCGAGCACCGCGGCGAGCGGCACCCCCGCGACCCGGCGCACGGCGTCGGTGAGGTCGGCGGTCGCCGGACGCAGGCCGAGGGAACCGGGCCGCCGGGGACGCCCGCTGCGCTCCTGCTCGGGCACCACGACGGCCACGACGACCTGGGCGCCCGCCGGTCCGACGCCGACCACGGCAGCGGCCCGCACGGAGGCCAGGGCCTCGACGCGCTGCTCCGGTCCGACCGGGGTCACCGGGCCCTCGGCGGTGCGGGCCACGTGGGCCAGCCGGCCCTCGACCCACAGCCGACCCTCGGCGTCGAGGTGGCCGACGTCGCCGGTGCGGTGCCAGCCCGGGTGCGCGCTCGAGGAGCGCTCGGTGAGCCAGAGCGCGTCGTAGCGGTCCTTGACGTGCGCGGCCCGGACGCAGATCTCACCGGTCACCCCCGGGACCTCGGTGAGCGCGTCCGGCTGGTCGCCGGCGACCAGGGACCCGGGGGCCAGGGCGACGTCCACGCCGACCAGCGGCCGCCCCACGCACACCCCCTCCCCCGCACCCGCGGCGAGGATCTCCTCCAGCGAGACGTCGGTGACGGGCAGGGCCTCGGTCATGCCGTACGGCGTGTGCAGGCTCGCCCCGGGCAGCAGGTCGGCCACCGCGTGGAGCAGGTCGACCGGGACGGGGGCGCCGGCCGACATCAGCAGCCGGACGCCGGACAGGACCTCCTGCTGGGCCGGGGTCGCGCCGTCGCGGGTGGCCACCACCCGGCGCAGCGCCGCCGGGGAGGCGAACACCACCGCGGCGTCGACCGCGGTGACGGCGTCGGCCAGCAGGGCGGCGGTCAGGGTGTCCGGCGCGGTCACGTCGATGTCGGGGACCGAGGAGCCGAGGCCCAGCGCGGGGCCGAGCAGCGCGAAGGGCGCGAACGCCGCGACGAAGGTGTCCTCGGGCCGGAGCTCGTACGTCGCGCGGACCAGCTCGACCTGGGCCCGCAGCTGGCGGTGCCGGTAGACCACGCCCTTGGCCGGTCCGGTGGCCCCGGAGGTGAACACGACCGCGCAGTCGGCGTCGGCGTCGGGCTCGTCGGGCAGCGCGCTGCCGCGGCCCAGCCGGGCCAGCCCGTCGAGGTCGTGGTCGACGCCGAGCAGGCGCCGGACCTCGGGGGTCGGGGGGGTCACGGCGATCCGCGAGCCCGGCAGCCCCATCGCCCGGGCCGCGAGCAGCCCGGCACGTCCGGCGACCACGTGGTCGAGGCCGGCACCGCGCAGGGCGCGACGCATGCCGGCGAACCCCAGGCCCTTGTCGGCCACCACGACCACGGCGCCGGCTCGCCAGGCGGCGTACACGACGGAGGTGAGGTCGGCCGAGGGCTCGACCAGCAGTCCCACCCGGTCACCGGGTCGGACCCCGGCCGCGGCCATCCCGGCGGCCAGCTCGGTGACCCGGCGCGCCAGGGCGGCCCAGCTCACCGTGCTCCCGGCAGCCGAGACCACCGGGGAGAGGTCGTCGGCCCGGCGCTCCAGCGGTCCCCAGAGCGGCTCGCCCGGGACCGCGTCCACGGGCTCGGGCTCGTGGACCGACTCCGGGGCGTCCAGGTCGGCCAGCCAGGCGGTGACCGCGTCGGCGTACTGCGGGGCGTCCTCGGTGACCAGGTGCGAGGCGCCCTCGAAGCGGTGCAGCCGCGCCTGCGGGAGGCGCTCGCGCAGGTCGGCCAGGTAGCGCTCGCCGAACACCGGGTCCCGGGGCCCCCAGAACATCAGCGCCGGGACGTCGAGCCCGCGCACGTCCTCGGCCAGCTCGGCCACGGCGGCGTACGACGGGTGGCCGGGCGAGAAGGGGATGTCGGCCACGAACTCGCCGACCGCGCGTCGACGCTCGGCGGTGGCGTAGGGCAGGGCCAGCGCGTCCCGGACCGCCTTCGGCGGGAGGGGACGCGAGAGGTGGCTGGTGCCGCGGACGAAGGTCGGGGTGGCCACGCAGCCGAGCGGGCGGACGCCGGGCAGGTGGGCCAGCCGGATCAGCGGCGGGCCGTGGTCGCCGGGCGGCTGCGCCACGGCGGTGTTGCTGAGCACGACGCCACGCAGCTGGTCGCGGTGCGCCAGGGCCCAGCCCAGGGACAGCAGGCCTCCCCAGTCGTGGCCGACGGTGACCACGGGTCCGTCGATGCCCAGCGCCGCGGTCAGCGTCCCGAGGTCGTCGATGCGCTGGGTGACGGTGCGCGGTTCGTCGGTGCGCTCGGAGAAGCCCATGCCGAGGTGGTCGGGGGCGACCACGCGCCACCCGGCGGGCGCCGCGGCCAGCAGCCCCCGCCACAGGTAGGACCAGGTCGGGTTGCCGTGGACGCAGAGCAGCGTGCCGTGCACGGGCTCGGCCCCGTTGTCGAGCAGGTGCCAGGTCCGCGGCACGCCCGCGGTGTCCGGCACGGTCACGGTGCGCGACCAGGCCGGGTCGAGCCCGGGCAGGCCGAAGAGGTCAGGGGTGCCGGGTCGAGCGTCCCGGGAGTCCTCCCGGCGTGGCACCTCCTGAGTGGTTCCCGGCTTCACCAGGCGATCTCGAGGCAGGTGGCGTTCAGGCCGGAGCCGATCCCCATCAGCAGGACGCGGTCACCGGGCTCGAGGCCCTCGGTGTTGCCGGCGAACGTGAAGGGCACCGAGGCCGGGCCGATGTTGCCGAAGTCCGGGAACGAGCGAGGCACGAGGCTCGTGTCGATGCCGAGCCGCCGGCACAGCGCCTCGGTGTGGACCTGGGAGACCTGGTGGACGAAGAAGCGGTCGATGCCGCCGTCCCAGCCGAACTCCGGCGTGGCCTCGGCCCAGAGACCCGCACAGAGCTCGAGACCCGCGTCGAGCAGGCCCTTGAGGTCGGTGATCATCGTCTCGTTGTCACCCACGCACAGCTCGTGGTGCTGGGTCGCGGCGCGGCTGACGGCGGCGACGAGCCGGTGTCCCTGGGGGTTCTTGTCCGCCCGGCCCAGCACCATCGCGGCGGACCCGGAGCCGAGGGTGAGGGCGGCGAACTCCGAGAGCACGTCGCTCGACTTCGTGATGCCGTCCGGACAGTCGGCGGATGGTCGACTCCTGGACCGGCCCGGAGTCCTCGCTGGCGATGACCAGGGCGTACTCGACCATCCCCGCGTCGATCATCGCGGCGGCGATGTCCATGCCGTTGACGAAGCCGAGGCAGGCGTTGGTGACGTCGAAGTTCTGGCAGGACGGCGGCAGCCCCAGGGCGTCGTGGATCACGACCGCGGTCGACGGCTCGAGCCAGCGCCGGCTCAGCGAGGTGTTGACCATCAGGCCGACCTCGGCCAGCGGCACCCCGGCCGCCTCCAGCGCTGCCTGCCCAGCGGCCACGGCTCCGTCGATGAAGGACTCGGTCTCGGACCACCGGCGGTGCTGCTGGATGCCGACGAGGGTCTGCAGCACCCCGCCCCGCATCCGCGTGCGCTCGTAGACGTCGGTCAACCGGTCGTCCAGCTCGTCGGAGGTGACGACGACGGGCGCCTCGACCCGCGTGATGCCGAGCATCGCGGTGTTGGAGAAACGGTGGGTGGAGTTCTTTTCGGCCACGCAAGGATCCTGTTCGTGCAGCATGAAGACCGAGGTCGTCGGTCGTGCGGGGGGTCCTGCGGGTGCAGGAGGGGTGTCTCGACGGTATCAAGCCAATCCCCGGCCCCCGTTATTCCGAGTCCGAGGACCGGTCCGACCGCGTCGACCCGTCCGGGGACGGCGAATGGCGGCGAGGAGACCGGGTCTCCTCGCCGCCGTACCGTCCCAGGCCGTCAGCAGGCCGTCAGCGGGCCGTCAGCGGGCCGTCAGCGGACCGTCAGCGGACCGTCAGGCGCCCCCACCGACCCCGGCGGCGAACATCGTCGCCACGTCGGTCGCGCTCAGCGCGTGGTTGAACACGGTGACCTCGTCCAGGGCACCGGGGAAGTGCTCGGTGATCGGCCAGGGGTTGTTGTAGAAGTTGACCCCGAACCGGATCTGCATGCCCGACAGGTCGGCGTACCCGGCCCGCAGGTAGCTCGTGCCCAGGCCGTTGGCCTTGGCGGTGGTGTCGAACGGCGTGCCGGTCGCGGTGCCCTGGAGCCAGCCGTCGACGTACAGCGCCGCGTTGCCGTTGCCGTCGTAGCTGCCCACGGCGAGGTGCCACTTCCCGTCGTTCCACACCGGGCCCTGGTTGCGGATGTTGATGGTGCCGACTCCGTAGACGCTCGACGGGCCGGCCTTCATGGCGAAGACCAGGCCGCCGTTGTTGTCCATCGTGATCATCCGGTCGGTGTTGCCGCCGGCCCCGGTCCGCTGGTCGCTCTGGGCCACGATCACGCCGCCGGTGGTCGAGGTCGTCTTGAACCACGCCGCCTCGGCGTAGGCGTTGGTGGGCGAGATCGGCGTCTTGGAGGTGACGTACCCCGTCGAGCCGTTCAGGGTGACCGCGGAGTCGCCGGAGACGGCGCCGGGGTCACCGGTGGTCGCACCGCCGAGCAGGTCGCCGGCGTGGCCGTTGCCGGTGGCGTCCGACGCGGTGGTCCCGCTGTCGCCGAGGCGCCACCACAGGTCGGGGTCCAGGGCGGAGTACGCCGCGGGCAGGCCGGCCGGGGCCGAGCTCGCCACGGTGCCCGACACGGCGGTGGACTTGACGCTCACGTGGGACCCGTCGCTGGCCGTGACCTGGTAGGAGTGCCGGGAGCCGGCGGCGAGGCCGGTGTCGTCGAAGCGCAGCACCGGGCGACTCCAGGGGAACGACTCGCTGGTCAGGGTGGCGACCGGGTTGGCCGCGCCGTCGCGGTAGACGCGGTAGGTGAGCACCCCGGTGTCGGTGTCCTCGACCGTCGGGATCTCCACGGTCAGCGTGCCGGCGGCCGTGGGCTGCACGGTGACCGGCAGGCGCATGGCGACCTGGATCGGCGTGCCGGTCCACTTGTCGGCGTTGATGTTGCGGCCGGGCACGTTCGGCGTCGCGGTGTCACCCCCGGAGACGAAGCGGGTCAGTCCCTGCTGCGCCGCTCCGTTGACCTTGGTGAAGTCACCACCGACGACGATCACACCGGTGCCGTTGGGCAGGGTCGTGGTGTCGAGACCACGCGGGCCGAGGGGCTGCTTGCCCGCACCGTTGGTGTTCGGCGACCAGTGCACCGAGGAGCCGTCCCGCACGTCCTGGCCGACCAGGTGCCGGTGCACGAAGCTGCCCCGACTGGTGCCGCCGACGTAGCCGGAGAACGAGCCGCCCTGGACGAAGGCGCAGTCGTGCTCGTGGGAGCCCTTGTAGAGCACGCCGTCGAGCACGGCGATCGCCTGGGTGGCCCCCAGGCAGGAGGAGTTCCAGTTCAGGTGACCGTCGCTGAGCCGGGCGGCGTAGGTGCCCTCGTAGCACCCGGGCGGGTCACCCTCGCCGGTGACGAAAGCGGTGCCGTTGTCGATCCGGATGTCGGTGACGCGGCCCACGCAGTTGGTGTTGATCGGCTGCACGGTGTTGGCGTCCCAGGCTCGGTTGGCGCCGGTCGTCGGGTTGAGGGAGGCCATGCCTCCGCTGCTGCTGCCGTTGGTGCCGACGAAGTTGCCGCCGACCAGCAGAGACGACCCGTCGGGCGTGGCCTCGACGGCCGTGACGCCCGGGGTGTACTTCACGACGCCTGCCATGTTGCAGCCGAACGATCCCGGCGTGCAGACCAGGTCGGGCCGGCGCTCCAGGGAGGGCGAGAAGGCGGTGTTGAGCGACCCGTTCGAGGCGCTGACCGAGGCCAGGTACCACTGTCGGACCCCGCCGATCCGACCGAACGAGCCGCCGAGGTACACCGCGGAGGAGGTGGCGGACACGGCGTTGACGGTCGAGCCGGCGTTGGGGTTGAACCCGTTGACCAGCGCTCCCGTGGACGCCGACACCGCGGCGATGCGGTTGCGCGTCACCCCGCCGACGCTGCGGAACGAGCCGCCGACGTAGATCCGGGAGCCGTCGGGCGAGGCGTCGAGCGCCTTGACCTTGCCGTTGACGTTCGGGTTGAAGCCGGTGATCAGGGCCCCGGTGGCGGCGTCGAAGGCGGCCAGGTTGTTGCGCGTCACGTTCTGCGACGAGCTGGCGGTGGTGCCCGGCGGGCGGACCTTGCTGAAGGTGCCCCCGGCGTAGATCACCCCGTCGGAGATCAGGACGGTCTCGACGGTGCCGTTGGTCTGCCACATCGGCGACGCGGTGCCGCTCATGACGTTCCCGGCGATGACGGCTGATGCTGGCTCGGACGTCGTGGCGACGGCGAGCGCGGGCAGCAACATGCCCACCCCCACCATCCGCGCCACGAACCCCCCGGTTCGGGCTGAACGCATGCTGAAGAACCCCCACTGCACGAAGTGCTCATTTCGGTGGGACCCCACTGGTCCCTACCCCCACGAGAAGTGTGCCGGGCCGAACGGCCGATCGACATGGGCCATTCGGTCCCTTGTGGGTGGATCAGGCCAGTTTTTACCTGGCTGAGGCGGTTCGCGCGGCCGGATCAGGGTCGCCGACCAGGATCAGGCCGTCCGGGATCACTGGAGGGCCGAGGTCAGGCGCATCACGTTGTCGACGTACCGCGAGCTCCTGGAGCGCGAGGCCCACTCCTCGGCGGTCAGCTCACGACTACACCGCGCGGTAGGCGTCCTCGACCCGACGCATCCGCGCCACCACGTCACCGCCGAGCAGCATCAGGCTGACCTCGTAGTTCAGCGCGAAGGACCGCATGTCCATGTTGCTGGAACCGAGCACGGCGACGTCGTCGTCGATGGAGAAGTGCTTGGAGTGCAGCACGTACGGCGCGGGGTACAGATGGATCCTGCACTCCCGCCTCCAGCAGCGCCTGGTAGTAGGAGCGCTGGGCGTGGTGAACCATGAACTGGTCGCCCGACCGCGCTCACGAACAGCTCGACGTCCACCCCGCGCTGCGCGGCCGTGGTGACGGCGTACAGCAGCGACTCGTCGGGCACGAAGTACGGGCTGGTCAACGAGATCCGGCGCTGGGCCGAGTAGATCAGCGTGGTGAACATCCGCAGGTTGTTCTCGGTCACGAAACCGGGGCCGCTCGGGACGACCTGAGCGGTCAGCCCGCCGGTCGCCGCGGTCAGCGGGCCCGGCACGATGGTCTCCTCGAGCACCTCGTCGGTCTCGCTGTACCAGTCGGTCAGGAAGACCGCGTTGAGCGCCGCGCACCACCGGGCCCTCCACGCGCGTGGTCAGCTCCACCCAGGCCCGGCCCGGCCCGCTGGTTCTTGGGCTTGTCGTAGCAGGGCTCGATGAGGTTCTGCGAGCCGGCGAAGGCGACCACGCCCGTCGACGACCAGGATCTTGCGGTGGTTGCGCAGGTCGATGCGACGCATCGTGCCCTTCCACGGCTGGACCGGCAGCATCGGGTGCCACTCGATGGTGGTCCTCCGCAGCCGCTCGAGCATCTGCCGGTAGACCGGGATGCCCCGCGAGCCGAGGTGGTCGAACAGCAGCCGTACGCGCACCCCGCGCTCGGTGGCCCGCACCAGCGCCGCGAAGAAGGCGTCGGTCACCTCGTCCCAGGCGGTGATGTAGAACTGCACGTGCACGTAGACCTCGGCGCTCTCCACCGCCCTGGTCATGGCGGCGATGCTCTCCCGGTAGTCGGAGAACAGCTCGGCAGAGTTGCCGGACACGGCCGGCAGCGCTCCCAAGCGCCGGTTCAGCGCCGCGACCGAGGCGACGTAGGCCAGCCGCGGCTCGCTCCCGGCGAGGGCGGCGACCTCCGCCGTCCGCTCGTGGATCGCGGCATTGACCTGCACCTGACGGTCCCGGCGGCGGCGCTCCACCCGGGCGGTGCCGAAGAGCAGGAACGCCACCAGCCCGAAGAGCGGGACCGCGAGCACCAGGATCAGCCAGGCCATCCCCGTCGACGGCCGTCGGTTGCCGGGGATGATGCCGAGCGCGGCGACGAAGATCCCGATCTCCAGGGCCAGGACCGTGAGGCCGAGCGCCACCCCGAGCGCAGGCGGGAGCGAGCCGATCACGTCCGAGGTGAAGGTGTCCGGCACCACCCGCGCGCCGTGGGACGGAAGGCTGCTCACGGGTCCTCGGCCCTCCTCAGTCGGTAGCATCGCGCACCGTGGACGACCCTATCGACAGAACGACGACCGCACGGTGAGGGCCTTCGTCCTCACCGCGCCCGGCGTCTCGGAGGTCCGTGAGGTCCCCGACCCGGTCGCCGGACCGGGCGACGTGGTCGTCGACGTGGCCCGGGTCGGGATCTGCGGCACCGACGCGGAGTTCTTCACCGGCCACATGGAGTACGTGCGGCAGGGCCACGTCGCACTACCCGATGACGCCTGGGTCACGAGTGGTGCGGCACCGTGGCCGCGGTCGGAGACGGCAGTGGACGCCGTCCTGGCTGGGCCGCCGGGTCACCGGGGACACGATGCTCGGCTGCGGACGTGCCCCCGCTGCCTGGCCGGCCGCCACCACGTCTGCGCGCAGCGCTCCGAGATCGGCATCCGTGGTTCCTACCCAGGCGCCCTGGCCGAGCGGCTCCGGGTGCCGGTCGTCGCCCTGCACCCGTTGCCCGACACGGTCGACGACACCGCCGGGGCGATGGTCGAGCCCGGGGGCAACGCACTGCGTGCCGTCGAGGCCGCCGGGCTGACCGCGGGGCGAGCGGCTGCTCGTGGTCGGGCCCGGGACCATCGGCCTGCTGGTGGCGGGGCTCGCCACGTCCCGCGGGATCGAGGTGCACCTCGCCGGGCTCCCGGGGCGGGCGCTCGACTTCGCCGCCGGCCTGGGGCTCGGCACCACCTCGACCCTGGAATCCCTCCCCCCGCTCACCTGGGACGGGGTGGTGGACGCCTCCACCGGGGCCGAGGTGCCCGCCCGGGCGGTCCGTCTGGTCGAGCCCGGTCGCCGGGTGGTGTACGTCGGGCTGGCGTCCGCTCCCAGCCTGGTGGACTCCCGGGAGCTCGTGCTCGCCGACGTCACCGCGGTGGGGATCCTCGGAGCCTCGGCCGGGCTGGCCGGCACGATCGACGCCTACGCCTCCGGGGCCGTCGACCCCGGTCGCATGGTGGCCGCCGTCGTCGGGCTCGACGGCGTCCACGACGCCCTGGCCGGGTCACGCCCGGCCAGGGCGGGTGCCGCCCCGAAGATCCACGTCGACCCCCGGCTCAGCCGGTGAAGCCGATGTCCTCCATGTGCAGGCTCAGCGTCGGGGTGATCACCGAACCGGTCACGTTCTTGTTCATCAGGTAGTTGATCGTCTCGTAGTGGGTGAAGACCAGCGGTGCGTCCTCGGTCACCACGTCACGCAGCTGGGTGTAGAGACCCTGACGCTC
The DNA here is from genome assembly GCA_963843825.1 of uncultured Actinomycetota bacterium. Taxonomy (GTDB): domain Bacteria; phylum Actinomycetota; class Actinomycetes; order Propionibacteriales; family Nocardioidaceae; genus Marmoricola_A. The sequence continues at coordinate 74,887 of CAWJLZ010000019.1, read as the reverse complement.
CGTCTCGTCGACACTGGCGGCGGCCTGCTCGATGAGCGCGTCGGCCTTCGGGCTGGAGTAGCCCGTGGTGTTGATCGGCCCACCGGACTTGAGCACGAGGGAGTAGAAGTTGTCCGGGTCGATGGTCCGCTCCTGGTAGGCACTGGTGAGCTGGTAGTTCTTCGGAGCTGAACTGCTCGTACCACACCGAGACGTCGACGGCCTTGATGCTCATGTCGACGCCGATCTCCTTGAGCTGGTCGCGGATCACCTGTCCGGTCTTGAGCAGCTCGGGGTACTGCGACAGCCCCAGGTACTCCACCTTGAGACCTTCTGCGTAGCCCGCCGCCGCCAGCAGCTTCTTGGCCTCGTCGACGTTGCGGTCGGCGGCGAAGATGCCGGTGGTGTCGTACCACGACGACCCGGTCGGCACCTCGATGAGGCCGTCCTCGCCGGTGCCGAGGTAGGCCACGCTCGTGACCTCCGAGCGGTCGATGGCCAGGGCGAACGCCTGCCTGACCCGAACGTCGTCGAAGGGCGCCACCGTCGTGTTCATCGCCAGGAAGTCCGGGATGCCTGCGGTCGCGCTGGTCACGTAGGTGAAGCGGGGGTCCTCGCTGAGGGTGGGCACCTGCTGCAGCGGGACGGCGTCGGCCCAGTCGATCTCCCCGGCGGAGAGGGCGTCGATGCGGCTCTGGTCGTTGGCCAGGAACTTGAACGTGATCGTGTCCAGGTGCGGCTTGCCGTCCTTGAAGTAATTGTCGTTGCGCTCCAACGTGATGTGGTCGCCCTGCACCCACTCGACGAACTTGAACGGCCCGGTGCCGACCGGCTCCCGCGCCGGGTCGCCGCTCTCGATGGCCTTCTGGTCGACGATCTCGCCGTTGGCGGCGAGGTTGGTCAGGAAGGGTCCGAAGGGCCCCTTGAGCTTGAAGACCACGGTGGTGGGGTTCTTGGCGGTGATGCTGTCGACCTGGCTGTACAGGCCGGCGTACGCGCTCGCGGTCTTGGGGTCGAGGATCCGGTTGAAGGTGTAGACGACGTCGTCGGCGGTGAACGGGTCCCCGTTGTGGAAGGTCGCGTTGTCCACCAGGGTGAAGGTCCAGGTCGTGGCGTTGTTCTGCTTCCACGACGTGGCCAGGTCGGGGACGAAGTTGCCCTCGGCGTCCACGTCGAGGAGCTTGGAGAAGATCCCCTCGTAGACCTGCGCCCCGGTGTAGATGGACGAGGTCGCCGGGTCGAGGACGTCCGGCTCGCCGGTGAGGGCGGCCCGCAGGTCTCCCCCGTCGACGATCGTCGCGGCCGCTCCGTCACCGGAGCCGTTCCCGCCGGTCCCCCCGAACCGCCGCAGGCGGCGAGGACGAGGGCGGCGGACAGGGCGACGGCTCCAAGGAGTCCGCGGCGACGGGTGGCCCTGCCGGGCAGGTGCTGTGAGGTCTTCATGTGATCGGCTCTCTGGGGGTCAGCGTGCGTGGGAGCGGACGAAGTCGAGGTAGGCGGAGTTGAACGGGTCGGGGCTCTCCCACAGGCAGGCGTGACCACCGGGGACGGTGGTCCACTCCGAGCCCGGCAGGGCCTCGTGCAGGCGACGCGACAGCCGCACCGGGATCAAGATGTCCTCCTCGCCGGCGAGCACGAGCGTCGGGACGCCGATCTGCGAGAGCCGGTCGAGGGTGTCGTGCTGCTGGATGACGTTGAGCTGGGCCAGGTAGGCCTCCAGGCTCATGTCCAGGGACCCCAGCGCCTCGGCGAACTCCGCGGCGTCCTCGGGCCGGTCCTCGAAGAAGGGCCCGGTGAAGGCCCACAGGGAGACGTCCCTCATCACGAACGGCACGTCGATGGCCCCGGCGAGGTCGGCCCACATCGCGAACATGGTCTGGCAGAACGGGTCGGCCACGGCGTACGTGCAGGCGAAGGTCGCCGACCGCAGGTCGGAGCCGTGGTTCAGCGCGTACTCCTGCGCGACCATGCCCCCCATCGAGACCCCCATCAGGTGGAAGTCGCTGAGGCCGAGGTGGTCGACGAGGCCCTTGGCGTCGTCGGCGAGCATCCGCGACGTGTACGGGCCGGCCGGCTTGTCGCTGGCCCCGATGCCGCGGTTGTCGAAGCTCAGGACGCGGTACCCCGCCTCGACGAAGGCCGGCACCTGGAAGCCCCAGGACTCCAGGTCGTCGGCGAGACCGTTGACCAGCACGATGGTCTCGCCGTCCTCGGGCCCTTCCAGCCGGTAGTTGAGGTTGGTTCCGTTGATGCTTGCCATGGGCATGTCGTTCTCCTAGGTGTCGGTAGGCGTACGGCGGTCGCGACTCGTGGACGGGCTCGGTGGGTCGGCACGCGGGACGGCGGCGAGCAGTGACCGCGTGTAGTCGTGCTGGGGGCTGTGCATCACCGCGTCCACGTCGCCGGTCTCGACGACCACGCCGCGGTGCAGCACCGCGATCTCGTCGCTGACGTGCTCGACGACACCGAGGTCGTGGGTGACGAAGACGCACGTGACACCGAGGTCGGCCTGCAGGTCCATGAAGAGGTTGAGGATCTGGGCCTGGACGCTGACGTCGAGGGCGCTGACCGGCTCGTCGGCGATGATCAGCTCCGGCTCGCTGGCCAGGGCCGCGGCGATCGCGACCCGCTGGCGCTGCCCGCCGGAGAGCTCCGACGGCATCCGGTCGGCGAACGCCGGGGTGAGTCCGACCCGGTCGAACAGGTCGAGCACCCGGCGGTCCCGGTCGGCAGACGTCCCGATCCGGAAGCTGTCCAGGGACTCGCGCACGCTGCGGGCCACCGGCCACCGCGGGTCCAGGCTGCCGTACGGGTCCTGGAAGACCGGCTGCACCCGGCGTCGGAACGTCGACCGCTCGGCCCGGGACATCGAGGCGACGTCGCTGCCCTCGAAGACGATCCGGCCCGAGTCGACCCCGGTGAGTCCGAGGATGCAGCGACCCAGGGTGCTCTTGCCCGACCCGGACTCCCCCACCAGCCCCAGGGTGTGACCGGCCCGGACCGTGAGGGTGACGTCGTCGAGCGCGAGCACCGGCCGCCGGTCCCACAGCGGACCGACGGAGGTGTAGCTCTTGGTCACGTGCTCGACCTGCAGCAGCTCGGTCATCGCGGGTCACCGGACTCCCTGACCTGCAGGCTCTCCACGCTCCACTCGGCGGGGATCACCGGCAGGCGCTCACCCCGGGTGCCGCGTCCGGGCGACGCGGCCAGCAGGGCACGGGTGTACGGGTGGGTGGGACGGGCGAACAGCTCGGCCGTGGTGCCCACCTCGAGCAGGCGCCCGGCGTACATCACGCCCACGCGGTCGCACACGCTGGCCACCACGCCGAGGTCGTGGGTGATCAGCAGCACCGTGGTGCCGTGGTCGCGACGGAGCCGGTCGATCAGGCCGAGCACCTGGGCCTGGATGGTGACGTCGAGGGCCGTCGTGGGCTCGTCGGCGATCAGCAGCCGGGGGTCGTTGGCCAGCGCCGCGGCGATGACGATGCGCTGGCGCATCCCTCCCGACAAGCGGTGCGGGGCGTCGGAGTAGCGGGCGGCGGCGTCGGGGATCCCGACCTCGTCCATCAGGGCCACGGCCTGCTGCTTGGCCGCCCGTCGGCTGATCGGTCGGTGCGCTCGGATCGTCTCGGCGATCTGGTCCCCGACCGACCAGGTCGGGTCCAGGCTGGCCGAGGAGTCCTGGAAGATCATCGCGACCTCGTCGCCCCGGACGCGGCGCAGCTCGGCCTCGGACAGACCTCGGACGTCGCGACCGTTGACGTCGACGGCTCCCGACACCGAGGCCGAGGTCGGCAGCAGACCGAGGACGGTGTTGGCCAGGGTGCTCTTGCCGCTGCCGCTCTCGCCGACGATGCCGAAGATCTCGCCGCGCCGGACCTCCAGCGACACCGAGTCCACCGCGGTGGTCCTCGACCCGTCCCCGGCCGGGAAGCTCACCGAGACGTCGCTGAAGGTGAGTGGGGAGTCGGTCTCCGGGGCGCTCACTCCGAGACCCCTCTCGGGTCGAAGGACCGGCGCAGGCCCTCACCCAGCAGGGTGAAGCCCAGCACGGCCAGGACGATGGCGAGGCCGGGGAAGATCTCCACCCACGGGCGCCTGGGACAGGACGTCCCGGCCGTCGGCGAGCATCCCGCCCAGGGACGGGGTGGGCGGCTGGGTGCCGAGCCCCAGGAAGCTCAGGCCCGCCTCGAGCTGCAGGGCGAACGCCGCCAGGACCGAAGCCTGCACCACCACCGGGCCGAGGGCGTTGGGGGCGACGTGGCCGACCAGGATGCGACGGTGGCTGCCCCCGCGCGCCCGTGCGCCGTCGACGTACTCGTTGCGGGTGACGATCAGGGTGCTGGTGCGCATCACCCGGGCCAGGATGGGCAGGTAGATCACCGCGATGGCCACGGTGGCGACCAGGCTGCCCGGGCCGAGGATCGCGATGAACGTGATCGCGAGCAGCATCGCCGGCAGGACCAGGAGCATGTCGAGGGTCCGTGAGACCACGGTGTCGACCGCGCCGCCGAAGTAGCCCGCGACCAGACCCAGCGGCACCGCGACCGCCACCGAGGCCAGGACCGCCGCGATCGACACCGCCAGGCTGACCCGCAACCCGTACAGGACCCGGCTCAGCACGTCGCGCCCGAGCACGTCGGAGCCGAACAGGTGCTGGGCGTTCGGGGACCCCAGGACCTGGTCGGCCACCACCGCCTCCGGGTCGTGCGGCGCGAGCCACGGCGCCGCCACGGCGAGGAGGACCAGCGCGCCCAGCACCACGGCCCCCGCCACGACCAGCCACCGGGCCGAGGTGCGACTCGTCCGAGGGGCGCGCACGCGCGTGGTCACGGCGGGGACCGGGATGGTCATCGGCCTTCTCCGTCCAGGACGCGGGGGTCCAGCCAGCCGACCACGAGGTCGGTGACCAGGGAGATCAGGATGAACAGGGTGGCGATGGCGAGGACCCCCACCTGCACCGTGGGGTAGTTGCGCTGCAGGATCGCCGTGACCAGCATCCGACCGACCCCGGGCAGCGCGAAGAGCGCCTCGACGATGATCGCGCCGCCGAGCAGCACCCCGACCTGGATGCCGACCACGGTCACGATGGCGGGCGCCGCGTTGCGCAACGCGTGACCGTAGACCAGGCGCCGGTTGCTGATCCCCTTGGCCCGCAGGAAGGTGACGAAGGGCCGGGCCAGGACGGCCACCATCGCGCCCCGTGTGGTGCGCAGGATGTACGCCGCCTCCCCGACCGCCAGGGTGAGCACCGGCAGGATCATGTACTTCAGGTTGAGGACCGGGTCGGTCGAGAAGGGCACGTACCCCGACGGCGGCAGCAGAGCCAGCTGGCTGGCGAAGACCAGCACCAGCAGGATGCCCGAACCAGAAGTCCGGGATGCTGATGCCCAGGACCACGAAGCCCTCGGTCGCCCGGTTGGTCCACCGACCACCGGTCGCGGCGCGGATGCCCAGGGGCACGCCGACCAGGACGGCCAGCAGCATGGCCAGCCCCGCCAGCTCCAGGGTGACCGGGAGCCGCTGGGCCAGCAGCGTGCTGAGCTGCTCGTGGCTGACGATGTCGGTGCCGAGGTCGCCGTGCAGCAGCCCACCCATGAAGGACAGGTACTGCTGGACCAGGGACTGGTCGAGGCCGAGCTGGTGCCGGACCTCCACGACGTTGGCCTCGGTGGCCCGGAAGCCCAGCATGGACCGGACCGGGTCGCCCGGGACCAGCCGGATGATCAGGAAGACCACGACGCTCATCACCAGCAGCGCCGGCACGGTCAGCAGGACCCGGCGCAGGACGAACAGCAGACGTGAGGTCATCCGGGGCTCCACCTCCGTCGCGCGGTCGACGAGCCCGCGGATCAGGCCCTCGGACAGGGTGAAGTGGTCGGCGGCGATGTGGGCGGCCTCCTCGGCGCGATGACCGGTGACCGCGTCGACGAGCAGGCGGTGCTGCTCGACCGCTGCCGCCCGCACGGCGTCGGTGTACGGCTCGGCCCCGAGGTTGAGGCTGATCCGTGCCCGCAGCTCGACCGAGGTCTCGACCAGGATCGGGTTCCTGGTGGCTGAGGCGATCGCGTGGTGCAGCGCGTAGTCGGCCAGCCGCGAGGCGTCGTGGTCGGGAGCGGCGAGGTAGGCCTCCATGGCCTCGGTGATGGCCGAGGCGTCGTCGGCGGTGCACCGCTCGGCGGCGGTCCGCGCGATGAGCGGCTCGATCAGGGTGCGCGCGTCGAAGAGCGCCTCGAACTCGGCCCAGTTCGGCGACCAGGTGGCGGCTGACGTGCTCGGCCGACCCCGGTCCCCAGCCGGCGCAGCACGAAGTGACCGCCGGTGCGGCCACGACGCACCTCGAGGTAGCCGGACTCGGCCAGCTGCTGCAGGGCGCTCGCGCACCGTCGTGCGCGAGACGCCGAGCATCGCGGCGAGCTCCCGCTCGGCCGGGAGTCGCTGGCCGGGCACGTAGACCCCGAGCGCGATCGCGGTGACCAGCCGGTCCTCCACGTCGTCGGCGACGTGGCGGGGCGAGGATCTTGCCGCCCCAGCCGACGCCGGCCGACTCGGGGTGGCCCTGGTCGCCGGTCATGCCGGCGCCTCGTCGAAGCGCATCAGCAGGAACCGGGCCAGCGTCCGGGCCGCGTCGACGATGCTCTGCCAGCTCCACCGACTCGTCGATCCCGTGCATGTCGTGCGCCACGGCTCCGAAGCAGACCGCGGGCACGCCGAAGTGGTTGAGGTAGGTGCGCGCGTCGGTGGTGCTGCCGAGCGTGAAGGCCGCCGGCAGGACCCCGTGGGCGTCGAGGTGGGCCGCACTGAGGTCGCGGACCAGGGCGGAGTCGGTGTCGAGGAGGTAGCCCCGGCGCGCGCAGGCCGGTAGCTGCGGACGACGGGGCGGTGCACGAACGCCGGGTCGGCGTCGACCGCGGCGGCGATGACGTCCCGCACCACGTCCTCGGCCTTCTCCACGGTCCAGCCCCGGGGGAAGCCGACCCGCACCCCGAGCACCGCCGAGGCGGGCGAGCTCGAGGTCCAGTCGCCGGCCTGGACCTGGCCGAGATTGACGTTGTAGGCGCTGGGAGCCGGGCTCGCATGCTCGGCTCGGGCTCGGCCTGGTTCGACCTCTCGGGCCCACGTGCGCAGCACCTCGACGAGGCGCATCCCGAGGTCGACGGCGTTGGCGTGCGCGTGGGCCGCGTGGGCGTGCGCGGCGGAGGCGACGACCGTGGAGGTCGATCCACAGCACCCCGACCCCGCCGACCATCAGGCCGAGGTCGGTGGGCTCCAGCAGCACGACCTCGGGCGCGATCACGCCGTGGTCGGTCACCGCGGCGAGCGTGCCGTTGCCGGTGCACTCCTCCTCGACCACCGCGAGGAACCCCAGCCGGCGCCGGGCGAAGAGGTCGGGGGCGTACGTCCCGCAGCGCGCGCAGCGCCAGCAGCCCCGACCGCGAAGCCGCCCTTCATGTCCGCCGCCCCCCGGCCGTACAGCCGGCCGTCGCGGACGCTCAGGCTCGAAGGGCGGCGAGGTCCAGAGGTCGGGCGTGCCGGCGGGCACCACGTCCATGTGGCCGTTGAGCAGCACGTCAGCGGACCGTCACCGGGGGTGGTGGCGAGGACCTGGAACCGGTCCTGGCCCGACCCGGCGTCGGCCTGGGTGACGCCGGCACGAGGGTCGGCGACGACCCCGCCGGAGAACGGCAGCCGGTCGACGGTCATCCCCAGGGAGGCCAGCTCGTGGCCGAACACCTCCAGGGCGCCCTGCTCGGTCCCCACCACGCTGGCGGCCGAGACCAGGTCCGCCAGGAAGGCGAACGCGTGCGTGGCGTGCGCCTGCACCGCCCGGTCGAGCGCTTCCGTCATGGCCGTCCTATTGGTTTAGTGTCTGGACCCTAGACCAAATCTCACCCTCTCGTGGTCGCCCTGTCAAGGGTTTCGACCCGGCCCGGTCCTCGGTCGTCCGTGGTGCGAGTCGGGGGCGACCTGGTCACGAGTTGGACCGGGCAGGCAACCTTGGGGGTGGAACCTGCGTCTTGCTCGGAGAGTCCTCTCCACCGTCTCGGAGGTGGGGGCTTGGAAGCCCCTGTCGACCTGGAGGAGCCCCACGTGCCCAGAGCTGCGAGACCGTTCCCCCACGTCGGCCGCCCGGCGTCCGTGCTGCCCGTACTCGCGGTGGGTCTGGCTCTCACGCTGGCCTCCTGCGCGACCCCGGGGGGCGACCCGGAGCCGACACCGGCGCCGGCGCCCTCGCCGTCCTCGGCCCCCGACCCGCCCTCCCCCGCCACCCCGGGCACGGCGTACGACGGGCCCACGACCGCACCGCCGACCGAACCGCCCACCTCCGGCCGGCCGGTGACCCTGGCCTTCGCCGGTGACGTGCACTTCCAGCTCGGGGTGGCCGCCCTGCTCGACGACCCCCAGGGTGCGTTCGGGCCGATCGCCCGCACCCTGCGCCGCGCGGACGTCGCCATGGTGAACCTCGAGACGGCGATCACGACCGGAGGCACGCCGGACGCCAAGGAGCTCGAGGTGCCCGACCAGCGCTACCACTTCCGGGCTCCCCCGGCCGCCCTGGACGTCCTGGCCGGTGCCGGGGTCGACGTGGCGACGATGGCCAACAACCACGGCGCCGACTACGGGCCGGTCGGCCTCTCCGACACCCTCCGGGCGGCCGAGGACGGCCCGGTCGCGGTGATCGGCGTCGGCCGCGACCGCGCCGAGGCGTTCGCGCCCCACGTGGTCTCGGTGCGCGGCACCGACGTGGCCTTCCTCGCCGGGGACGCCTCGCCGCGCGAGGGAGCCAGCGACGTCTGGGCCGCGGGCCCGGACACACCGGGGCTGGCTGCCGCCCACGGTGCCCGACCGCGTGCCCTGCTGGCCGCGGTCCGGGCGGCCGACAGCACGGCCGATGTCGTCGTCGTGTACATGCACTGGGGCGAGGAGTCGACCAGCTGCCCGACCGAGCAGCAGCGCAGCCTGGCGCGCCAGCTCACCGACGCGGGTGCGGACGTGATCGTGGGCAGCCACGCGCACGTGCTGCAGGGGTCGGGCTACCTCGACGACACCTATGTCGGCTACGGCCTGGGCAACTTCGTCTGGTACCACGACCGCCAGTCCGAGAGCGGTGTGCTGACCGTGCGGGTCCAGGACGGGCGCGTCGTCTCCGACACCTGGACCCCGGGCAGGATCATCGGGTCCGGTGCCCCGGTCCCGTTGCGCGGCCGGGAGCGGGACGCGGCCCGTGAGGCCCGGGAGCAGCTGCGCAGCTGCACCGGCCTGGCACCGTACCGACCAGCCCGGTGGACGAGTCGAGCGACGGGGCCGTGGACGACTACGAGGCCTCCGTACGCCCCCTCGGGCCGGCTCTGCGCGCTCGCCTGCAGACCAGCCACCGGTCGGGCTGCCCGGTTCCGCTGGCCGACCTCCGCTATCTGCAGGTGCGCCACACCGGCTTCGACGGCAAGCCCCACACCGGGGAGCTGGTCGTGAACAAGCGCTGGGCCGAGGACCTGGTGGGGGTGTTCCGCACGCTCTACGAGGCCCGGTGGCCGATCGCGCAGATGCGACTGGTGGACGACTACGGCGGTGACGACGACGCCTCGATGGCGGCCAACAACACCTCGGCCTTCAACTGCCGCACCGTGGCCGGGAGCAGCAACTGGTCCGCGCACGCCTACGGGAACGCGATCGACCTCAACCCGGTGCAGAATCCCTACCTGACCGGCCGCGAGGCCCGGCCACCGGTCGCCGCCCTGCTCGCCCACGTCCACCGGGGTCCGCTGGCCGAGGTCCCGGACGGGACCATCAAGGCCGACGACGTCGTGGTCCGCGCCTTCGCCGCCATCGGGTGGAGCTGGGGCGGCGCCTGGTCGACCGACAAGGACTTCCAGCACTTCTCCGCCCCGTCCTGACCACGGCTAGTCGAGCACCGTGCTGGTTGAGCCGGCGCGCGGCGCCGACCACGGCACGAGCCCTCCCCTGCGGCCGGACGGGCGCGCGTCGAAGTGCTGGGCGTCCCCGGTGCCGTACGTCCACGCGAAGCCGTGTGCCCGCAGGACCCGGACGGTGACGTCGTCGCCGCTCCGGTTCGTCACGGGGGCCAAGGCATGGGAACCCCAGTAGCGGTTGGGCTCCACACCCCGGGCGGAGAAGTACACGTTCTCCCAGGTGTTGATGTCCAGGGCGCGCCCGTGGCTGTGCGGCGAGGCCACCGACGGGTTGCCCACGACGCCGCGACAGTTGAAGGCCGAGGTGTTCCCCGCACTCATCGAGGCGTAGTCGTCGGCGCCGTGCAGCCGCTCCGACCAGCCGAAGCGGTCCTCGCGGTACATCGACCGGATCGGCAGCCCCGCGTCGTACAGGTCGGTGAAGGCCCCAGCGAACTGGGCTGCCGCGGAGGCGGCGACCACGAGCTCACCGCGGTGCGGCCACCCGTCGTAGCCCCAGTAGCTCACCCGCACGAGCCGGAGCCCGGACCGGCCGACCGGGCAGCCGGAGTGCCACGTGCGGCCCACCATCTGGTTCCAGACCGCGTCCGGGATGGCGGTGGTCCTGGCCCGCGCACCGGCCCCGACCTTGGCGCGTGGCTGCGCCGGCAGCGTGATCCGCGGCCGGGGTGCGGCGCCGGGGAGCACCACGACACGACCGGGAGGAAGCACCGTGATCCGCAGCCGACTGGCGGCCGCAGCGCGGTGGACCCGGGTCTCGGCGACCACGGCCCGGTACACCGAGTTTCTGGTCACAATGACTTGTAGACGAGCAGTCCCGTCGCGCTTCGTCCTCGTGGTCCCGACGTCCTCCCAGGCTCTGCCGTCCCGGCGCTGCAGGGTCACCCGGCCACCGGAGAGGGCAGCGCCTCGATCGTCGCGCCAGCTCGCCCTCACGGTGCCAGGGGTGCCGTAGCGAAGCCGGGCAGGACCGACGAGGCCCAGGGTGGTCGCGCGCCGGGTCACGACGAGCCCGGTCCGCGCGGAGCGGCCGGCGGCGTGGTCGCGGGCAGCGCCGACGACCGCGCGGTACGGGTAGCGCCCGGCCTGGCGCGAGGCGCGCTCCGGGAGGAGACCTGCGAAACGGCCGCCCCTGGCGCCGGAGCCGGTGAACGCCGTGGTGACGTCCACCCAGGAGCCGTCCTCACGCCGTTGCACGGTGACCGGCTCCCTGGTCGGTCCGCCCGGTTCCCCGTCGGCGTAGCGCACCGAGCCCTTGAAGCGGATGGACCTGTCGACCTCGACCGGGGTGGTGACGGCGAGGTCGAGCGCGACCTTGTGGACGACGTACGCGGTGACCACCACGGGGCCGGAGGTGGCCGGGGCGTGGGTCTCGTCCCCGGCGTAGGTGAGCGTGAAGGTGTTCTGCGGCTGTGTGCCGGAGACGCGGACGCTGAGGGTCGCCGAGCCGGCACCGTCGGTCGGCCTGGTCCGGACCGTGGTCACCGCGTCACCGAGGCCCCGTGACAAGGTGACCGGTCCGCTGAGCGGCGCCCCGCCGGCCGCCAGGCTGCCCGCGAGGTCGACCCTGGCCCCTACCGGTGCGTCGACCGGCCCGGTCAGGGTCAGCGTCGTCTCGAGCGGGGCGTCGGGAGGACCGGTCCCGTCCGCGGCGGCAGCCACCGGGACCAGCGGGACCGCCAGGGCGAGGGCGGTCACCAGCGCCCCTGCGGCGAAGTGGCATCGAGGCATACCGGTGTGCTCCTGGGAGAGGGTCGGCCGGGGAGACCCGGACCGGGTCAGCCCGCCCCACGATGCCCGATCCGTCCAGCGGTGTCCGTCGATCGCCCGATCCCGCCCCACCCCCGCGGTCCGGAGTGGGGCACCATGGCGGGACGGGGGCACGTCGAGAGGTCGGCGAACACCGCCGCAGAAGGTCCACTCCAGCCACGGTCAGGATCACCATGAGTCGAGCGGCTCTGGTCAAGGCCGGCGTGCTGGTCCTGATCCTGCTCGCGGCCTCGGCCCTGGCTCTCGCCGTGGGGACCCCCGACGCCTCGGCGACGAGGGCGCGCGTGGATGCCGCAGGGGTGTGGGCGCCCGTCCTCTTCTTCGCCCTCTACGCCGGTCTGACCCTCACCCCCTGCCCGAAGGGACTGCTGACCGCGGTGAGCGGAGCCCTGTTCGGCCTGTGGGGTGGGGCGGCGCTGGCCCTGGGAGCCGCTCTGGTCAGCGCGCTGGTGTCCTTCGGGCTCGGCCGGCTGCTGGGCCGCGACCTGGTGGACCGACTCCTGCGCGGACGCCTGGCGCGGGTGGACGCGCTCTTGGCCCACCACGGCGTCCCTGCGGTGCTCGTCGTCCGGCTGGTCCCGCTCGTGCCCTTCTTCGTCATCAACTACGCCGCCGGTCTGACCGGGGTCCGGTTTCGCCACTACGTGGTCGCCACCTCGATCGGGATGGTCCCCGGCACGGTCGCCTACGCCGCGCTCGGGGCCTACGGCACGAACCCGTGGGGCCTGGCCGCCGTCGGCTCCGCCCTGGTCGTCCTGGTCGCCGGCGGGTCCTGGTGGGCGCGGCGCCTGGACGTCCGCCAGGAGGACGACCCGACCTGACGCCGGCCCTCAGGTCAGCCAGCGCAGCAGGTGGTCCTCGTCGTCGCCGTCGGGCTCGAGGGAGGACAGCGTGCTCGCGGCCCGGTTCAGGGCGTCCAGGCCGGCGGTCAGGGCCGCTCGTTCCGAGGCCCCCAGCTTGCTGACCAGCCGCTTGAAGGTCGCCCGCCGGTGGGCCATCAGCCGCTCGACCAGGTTCTCGCCCGACGGGCTCAGGCTGAGCGCGATGCTGCGGCGGTCCTCGCTGTCCTCGCGACGTACCACGAGCCCCGCCTCGACGAGCTGGTCGCAGGTGCGGCTCGCGTTGGAAGGGTTGACGCCGAGCGACTGGGCCACGGCCGTCAGGTTCAGTGGTCCCTCGGTGCTCAGCATCACCAGGACGCGGAGCTGGGGGGTCGTCACGGACGATCCGGCCTCGGCCAGGGAGCGCGAGACCACCGCGGTCAGGATCCGCGACGTCACCATCAACGCCTCGACCGGCGCTCGCGCCGCCACCCGGCCTCCTGTGTCAACCACGACGAGCACGATACGTCACCGAGCGCCCCGCCGTCGGGCTTGCGTACATGCCCGGACCGGGAGCTGGGTACGGCAGAAGGGTAGTCCCGGTGAGGGCTGACCCGTTCGATCCGACTGTCCGAGAGGGGTCGTCATGACCGACCGACCACGCACGATGGACCAGAGGGACACCACGGTCCGGACCCGGTTGGCCTGGGGAGGCACGGGGCTGGCTCTCGTCGGCATCTGCGCGGCCGGTCTCGGGCTGGGCTCCGGGCATCCGTGGGTCGCCTGGTTCGGCGCCGGGGTCACCCTCGTCGGACTCCTGGCCGCGTGGCGCGGTGGTGTCCTGTACGACACCCGGGGCCAGGAGCCCCCGCACGACGAGCCCGAAGAGCTGAGGCACGGCGGCGAGCACCGGGGGGTATCGCCGTCGGATCGGCTCACCGGCGCGGATGCGCAAGCCACGGCCGCCGCCGCCACCCACGACAAGCAGGTGCTGCTGGCCCGCACCGGCACCGTCCCCCGACCACCCCTCAGGCGACCCGCTGCCCTCCTGCTCGTTGGGACGGGGGCGTGGCTGTTCGTGAGCCGGTGGGCCCTGGACTACCCCTTCACCGTCACCGGCCAGAACAGCGCGTTGCGTGACACCGGCTTCGTGGTGCTGATCGTGCTGACGGGTCTGCGGCTGCGTCTGGAGACCCGTAGCCTCGTGGCCTCGGGCCTGTCCCTGCTCTGCGGCCTCGGCCTCGTCGCGAGCGCCCTGCTGCTCCCCCACGACTCCTCGACGGTGAGTGGGAACGAGCTGGTCACCGGTGTCCTGGTGGTCGTGCTGACGGCTGTCACGTTCTCCTGACGCCGTCCGAGAAGAGGACCGCGCGCAGCCGCGAGCGCCGGCTGCCACCGTCCTCGAGGGTGGCCGCCTCACCGTCGGAACGCGTCGCGCCGACCTCGTCAGCGCTCTCGCGGGCGACCAGGGTGTACGCCGCCTCCTGGTCGAGGCGCTCGTGCGTCTCGGCGTACCCACCCTCCGGGGAGCGGGTGATCACCCCTGTCTCCCGACCGTGCAGGAGCCGATCGCGGTCGTGCCGCTGGAGCGAGATGCACCAGCGCCGCGTGACGATGAAGGCGAGCACCGGGCCCACGAAGACGGCCGTGCGCAGCAGCTCCACGATCGCGGTGAAGGACAGGTGGAACACCAGGGCGATCACGTCGTCCCCGCCGCCGAGCCAGAGCAGTCCGTACAGCGTGACCATCGCGGCCAGGAACCCCGTGCGGTTCGGCACGTCGCGCGGGCGCTGGAGCAGGTGGTGCTCGCGCGTGTCCTTGCTCGCCCACGCCACCAGGAACGGGTAGCTGAGGAACGTCACGAGGATCACCATGGGCATCACCACCCCGGGGATGAGGACGTTCCAGCTGATGGTGTGCCCGAAAGCCGTGGTCTCCCAGCCGGGCATGATCCGGAGAAGACCCTCGGGGACCCCCATGTACCAGTCCGGCTGCGAGTCCGCGGTCACCTTCGCCGGGTCGTAGGGGCCGTACATCCAGATCGGGTTGATCGCCAGCACACCCCCCAGCAGGGCTGTCACGCCGAAGACGATGAAGAAGAACCCCCCCGACTTCGCCAGGTAGACCGGCATCATCGGGAACCCGACCACGTTCTTGTTCGTACGACCAGGACCCGGCCACTGGGTGTGCTTCTGGTACACGAGGATCATCATGTGCGCGCCGACCAGAGCGAGCAGCAGGCCGGGGATCAGCAGGACGTGGGCGGTGTACAACCGGGAGACGATCGCGTCCCCGGGGAAGGCTCCCCCGAAGAGGAAGAAGACCAAGTACGTGCCGACGACCGGGATGGACTGCATCAGCCCGGCCGCGATCCGGAGACCGGTGCCCGACAGGAGGTCGTCGGGGAGGGAGTAGCCGGCGAAGCCCTCCAGGATCCCCAGCAGGAGCATCACCCCGCCGATCACCCAGTTGATCTCGCGCGGCTTGCGGAAGGCGCCGGTTACGAACACCCGCATCATGTGCAGCAGCATCGCGGCGATGAAGATGTTGGCGGCCCAGTGGTGGGTCTGGCGCACCAGCAGCCCGCCGCGCACGTCGAAGGAGATGTGCAGGGCGGAGGCGTACGCGTCGGAGACGGTCAGCCCCCGCAGCGGTGCGTAGGAGCCGTCGTAGGTGGTCTCGGCCATGCCGGGCTTGAACCACAGCGTGAGGAAGACCCCCGTGACGAGCAGGACGACGAAGCTCCACAGGGCGATCTCGCCGAGCATGAAGGACCAGTGGTCGGGAAAGACCTTGCGCACGAGCTTCTTCGACGACGCAGCCAGCCCCACCCGGTCGTCGAACCACCGCGCCACGCCTGACACCTTGGCTTCGACTGCCATCTCACGCCTCCTTGGCTCGCACCTGTCTCGACGAGGCCCGGTACCCTTGTTGCGCTGGGGCAAGCATCCGCGGATGCGCGCCCTCAGGAGGCGGTCGCGCCTCCTGACTCGACGTACTCGTCCGGGTCCAGGTCGTGGGTTTCGACTCCCTGGGCGTGCTCGGCCTCGAAGACCAGGAACTGCACCGCGATGTCGTGGCGTTGCTGGAGGGTCGCGTGCCGACGGAAGTCCGCCAGGTCCTCGCGCTCCTCCTCGGCCATGTGGTCGCTGTTGGCGAGCCGAGCGTCGGTCACCGCCTCCCACCACGCGTCCGAGCCGGTCTCGTGGTCGCGGGTGCGGGCGATCGCGTCACGGATGTCGTTGTGGTCCCCCACCGCGTCCTCGGTCTCCTCGCCGGCGTCCTCGGCTCCCCCCGCACCGTGTCCGATCTTCAGCACCTCGGGGTAGAAGAACCTCTCCTCCGCCGCGGCGTGCACCTCCAGGAAGACGGCCAGCTGGGCCCAGACGGCAGCAAGACCCGCCACGTCGTCGCGCGGCAGCTCGTCGAGCAAGGCGAAGCCTCTGCGCTGCTGGTGGTGCTGGAACAAGATGACGTCCGTGATGTCCATGAGTCACTCCGATCTCGACGTGGCCGACCTGCCGGCCGGCAGGTCGCGAACTCAGTACCCAGGCAGCGCGCATTGATCGCCGGCGGTCACCGCACCGCCCCGGCGACCGGGTCGGCCAGGCGCCTGGCCGCCTCGAACATCAACGCGTGAACGAAGGCCTGCGGCAGGTTCCCGCGGAGCTGGCGCTGGCCGACGTCGAACTCCTCGGTGAGCAGTCCCGCGGAACCGCACGCCGACCGGTTCCGTTCGAACCAGCGCAGCGCCTCGCTCTCGTTGCCCTGCTGGTGCTCGGCCAGCGCCATGTGGAAGCCGGAGACGAGGAAGGCCCCCTCCGCCTCGTGCAGGGGACGTTCGTCGTGCCGGAACCGGTAGAGGTGGTAGTCGTCGGCGAGGTGGTCCCGCACGGCCGCCACGGTGGCCCGACTCCTGGGGTCGTCCGGGGGCACGCTCCCCCGGATCGCCGGGAGGAGCAGCGAGGCGTCGAGACGAGGGTCGGTCGGGCTCCGCTGCCAGTGGCCCTCGGGGCTCACGCTCGTGCTGCCGACCTCGGCGACGATCCGGTCGGCCAGCGAGGTCCACGCCGCGGCCTGGGCCACCGGTGCGTGTCCGGCGACGGAACGCAGGCCCGCCGCACAGATGAGCCGCGAGTGGGTCCACCGGTCCCGGCGGGTCTCCCAGATACCGGCACCCAGGTCGTGCCAGCGATTGTCGATGGCGCTCACCGCGGCCTCGACGGCCCGCCAGTGCTCGAGGTCCAGCCGGTCGAGGGAGGCCGCAGAGCCGAGGAGGAGCAACGCCTCTCCGAAGGCATCGAGCTGGAACTGCTG
Organism: uncultured Actinomycetota bacterium; assembly: GCA_963843825.1. GTDB lineage: Bacteria > Actinomycetota > Actinomycetes > Propionibacteriales > Nocardioidaceae > Marmoricola_A. The sequence continues at coordinate 58,068 of CAWJLZ010000019.1, read as the reverse complement.
CCGCACCCAGTTGCCGACCCGCACGTCCGCACCGGGGTAACCCGGGAGGTGGAGGGTGCGCTGCTCGGGCACCGGGGCACCGTCGACGCCGTACGCGGGGGCGAGCCGGTCGCCGTCGGCGAGGAGCCGACTGCTGACGAAGGCCACGGCGTCATCGACCAGACTGTGGGCCCCGTCCGCCGCCACGGCTTGCCCCGCGAAGCACTGGTCCCGGATCCAGGCGTAGCGGTAGTCGTAGTTCTCCCCGGCGTCGGCCCGCTCCGGCAGGGACGTGGTCATCGCCGCCACCATCCCGCCGCCGGGCACCGTCAGACCTCTCAGCACGGCGTACGCGTGCCTGGAGTCCCGTGGGGCGATGGAGCTCTCGAGCGACGGGACCGTGCGGCTCCACGCGGTGGAGGTCGCCTCCCAGGCCCGGTCCGGGTCCACGGAGTCGTGCGGCAGCTCGTCCTGGGACAGCTCGAGGACGAAGTCACGTCGGTCCCCCGCCGCGAGCTCGACGTGGGCGACCAGCCGACCATTCCGTCGGACGGCCTCCTCCGCACCCGACCAGCGCACGTGCAGGGAACCGCTGCGGGCGGACCACACCGGTCCGGACTTCGAGACCTCGTCCATCGCGTGCTCTCCGTAGCCCGCACTGGTGTCGAGGTCGACGCGCACCCGGGCCCGACCGCTCACACACTCGAGTCGCCGAAGGACCACCGCGCGTCGCTCGTCGCCGGGATAGGCCAGCGCTTCCCGACACTCCACGACCGCGTCGGTGGTCACCCAGCGACTGCGCCAGATCAGCGACCCCGGCTCGTACTGACCACCCCATACGAAGTCGACGTCCTCCGGGGCCACGACGTAGCTGCCGGCACCACCGACCAGCGAGGAGAAAACTGCAGCGCTGTCCCAGCGCGGCATGCACATCCAGGCGAAGTCACCACGAGGTCCCACGACGATCCCGCGCCACCCGTCGGCGAGGACGGCGTACTCGCGCAGCACGTGGGAGGTGGGGACCGCGCTCATCCCAGCGCCCCCAGGTCGACGAGTGGTCCACCACGACGATGCCCGTCCATGACCCCCCTCCTTCCTGCACGGCGACCCCGGGCACCAGTGTGCCGTCGCGATCGTTGGGTACTACAGAGACGTTCACCGAACGCAACTGTTCTAAACACGCAAACATCTGGAGGACTCTCATGCACCTGACGCGACCGAGCAAGAACATCGGCATCGTCGCCGCCTACGCGATCGGGACCCTGGCCGTCCTGGCGATCATGTTCCTGATCATGACGTGACCCTTGGGGTCCCCTCGCGCACGGACGCCGCCGGAGGACAGTGGCGTACGGTGAAGGAGTGAGGTGAACCTCATCCATCTGCGAGGCCCGAGCCCCGCCGGTGCGACCGCCCTCGATGAGGGCAGGTCCAACCAGGCAGCGGCAAGGAGACATCGTGGCTCATCCCTCGGACGGCAGCAGCTCACGCATCGAGGCCGTCGGCCTGCTCGAGGCCGGCCGCAGTCTCGAGGAGACCTTGAGCGGCATCGTCGAGGCCGTCCGCGTCTCGGTTGCCGGCGTGGACCACGTCGGCATCACGACCCGCGACCGGAGCGGTCACCTCCAGACGCGTGCGGCGACGGACCCGGTGGTCAGGAAGCTCGACGACCTTCAGTACGACCTGGGTGAGGGTCCCGGCCTGGACGCCCTCAGCACCGAGAGGGTGGTGGCCGTTCCCCACCTCCCGAACGAGGAGCGGTGGCCCCGCTACGTGAGCGCCGCCGTCGCCGCCACCGGCCTGACTGCTCAGCTGGCCGTCCAGCTCCCCCTGGGCGAGGGCGGCGACGTCGGGAGCCTGAACCTCTACTCCACCGGGCGCGGTGACCTCGACCCCGAGGCCGTCGAGATCGCCCAGCTGTTCGCCGCTCACGCCGCCATCGCGGTGCACGCCGCCACCCAGGTGTCCCAGCTGACCACGGCCCTGGAATCCCGTACCGTCATCGGCCAGGCGACCGGCATCGTGATGGAGCGCTACCAGATGAACGACCAACGAGCCTTCGCCTTCCTCACCCGAGCGTCGTCGCACGGGAACATCAAGCTCCGTGCCGCCGCCCAGGAGCTCGTCGACCGGGCCAACAACCGCTGACCCGGTCGCCGACCGTCACCTGGTCCGGCGCTCGCGGGCAAGCCGCCGAAGCGGTCCTCCGAGGGGCACCACACCGAGAACCCACCGGGCCAGCTGGTCGCGACGCCGCTCGTGCTCGGGCGCTGTGCTGCGCGCGGTGGACAGGTCGCGGTAGCCGAAGAGCGCCCAGGACCCTGCCACTGCCGTGTCGATCCAGCCGGCTCGTGCGCGCTGGGGATCGACGAGAGCGAGCCCGGTCGCGGTGAGCGCGTGGGCCGTGTCGACCCAGACCCCCAAGGCCAGGACCTCGGGACTGGGATTCGACCCCGACAGGACCGCTTGCGTGAGCTGACGAGCGCCGAGGACGCGCGCCACCGTCACACTGGTCCGGTCGACCGTGACGCGGTGCACGCGCGCCAGCACCTGCTCGGGAACCAGCAGCAGCGCCGCTCCCCACCCGGCCCTGAGGAGCTCGATCCTGCGCACCCTGCTCATCGCGCCCGACCCCTGATCTGTGCGGAGACGAGGCCGGCCCCGGCGGCCGCCACACCGGCCCCGATCGTGGCCAACCGGTTGCGGGCCACCCAGGAGACCGGGTCCCGCTCCGCGGCGTGCCGGGAGAACGCCCCACGTGCCCCGCGGTCAGCCTGGGCGTCCTGCGGCTCGAAGACGTTGGAACCCCACCGCGGCGTGTCCGTGCCGGTCTGCTGCGACGTGACCGCGGTCCTGGCGAGGTACCAGTCGGCGAGGGCGGGGGCGACCCGGTTGCCCAGCACGGTGTAGGCGGTGGAGATGCCGACCCACATGTTGCGTCGTGGGTGCTCGGCCGAGAAGCGGACGGAGCGGGCACACACCTCGGGCTGGACGATGGGCGGGACCGGGCGGGGGTGCCTCGGCATCTTGTTCAGGTTCCACCCGAACTGCGTGGTGTTCACCCCGGGAAGGGTTACCAGCCCGATCGTCACGCTGCTGCCCGTGGCGCGCAGCTCGGTGATCACCGCCTCGGTGAACCCCTTCACGGCGTGCTTGGCCCCGCAGTAGGACGACTGCAGGGGGATCGCGCGGTAGGCCATCGCCGAGGACACGTTGACGATCGACCCCTGGTCGCGAGGCCGCATCACGCGCAGGGCCGCTCGGGTCCCGTTGACCTGGCCGTGGTAGGTGACGTCGGTCATCCGGCCGTACTCTTCGGGGCTGGTGTCCCAGAAGTAGGCGAGCGATCCGGCGAACGCGCAGTTCACCCAGACCCTGATCGGGCCCAGCTCTGCCTCGACCCGGTCCGTGGCGGACTCCACCTGAGCGACGTCGGCCACGTCGGTGGCGATGCCGAGGCCCCGCCGGCCGCTCTTCTCCACGTCCGCCACGGCACCCTCGAGGCCGGCGCGACCTCTGGCCAGGACGGCCACGTCGTACCCCGCCGCGGCGAATTCGCGCACGACGGCACGACCCACCCCTGCCGTGCCTCCCGTCACCACGACGACGGGAACGCCTTCGTTGACCTTGATCATTCTTGTTCTCCTTCCTGATGGACTGGCTCGTCGGTGTTCGGGCTCGCGGTGCTCCGTCCGACGACCTCGTCGACGTAGCGCAGAACGGTGGCCCCGACGGCCGCACAGGGAACGGCCAGGAAAGCCCCGACGATCCCGAACAGCGCGGACCCCAGTGTCACCGCAAGCAGGATGACGGCGGGATGCAGCCGCATGGCCTTGCTCTGCAGGATGGGCTGGAGGATGTTGCCCTCGATCTGTTGCACCACAAGGATGATCACCAGGACGGTGAGTGCTCCCGCCAAGCCGTTGGACACCAGGGCCACCAGCACCGCGAGGGCTCCGGCTACCACCGCGCCGATGATCGGTACGAACCCCCCGAAGAACGTCAGGATCGCCAGGGGCACGGCCGCCGGCACGCCGAGGACGAGCAGTCCGGTGCCGATCAGCACCCCGTCCGCAGCACCCACCAGAGCCTGGGCCCGGATGAAGCCCCCGAGCACGTCCCAGGAACGGCGCAGCGCCTCCCCGACATGGGCTCCCGCTGTCGGCCCCACGACACGCGTGGCCCAGGGAACGAAACGGTGACCGTCCTTGAGGAAGAAGAACGTGAGCACCAGGGTCACGAGCGCGGTGACGGCCGCCGAGGCGACGGCACCGACTCCCACGAGGACGCCCGAGGCGATGCCGCGCGCGCTGGACCGCAGCCGGCCCTGGACGGCCCGGAGCGCGGTGTCGATCTGGTCGCGGCTGACGATGTCGTTCGACCGGAGCCAGTCACGGATCTGTTGCAGCCCCCCGGAGGCGCTCCGCGCGATGTTGTCGACCTGTCCGGCGACCGAGGGGGCGATGAGGAGCAGCACGAGCCCCAGCCCCGCCAGCACTGCGACGAGGGTGACCAGGGCGGCCAGCGCACGAGGCAGGTGCAGCCTCTCGTGCAGCAGGCGACTGAGAGGCTCCAGCAGCGTCGTCACGATCAGGGCCAGCACGGTCGGGAGCAGCACCGACCAGCACTTCCCCACGAGCAGCACCACGACGACGGCCAGCGCTGCGACGACCAGCCAGCGCAGACCCCACCACGCCATCCACGTGATGCCGCGCCCGACCACTGCGTCCCGGGTCCCGACCGAGGCGGCCGCGGCATCGCGTCTGGTGCTGGTCATCGGTGGCGTCCTTGGTCCAGGGGTACCCACGAAAAGAGTCGAGCGTTCCGCTCACCCGCGTACTGTTGCACTAGCCAATCTTTGCGTCAACCCAACGTTTAGAACGACGCACATCAGGTACCGGGCAGGAACCGTGGCTCTCGAGGCCAGCACCCGACGGGAAGGCGCTGCCGTGTCCGATCAACAATTCACCGAGGTCCTCCACCGATCCGCCGTGCCTGTGGCAGGAGCGTGCCGACGATGACGAACTTCGTCAAAGAGATCACCAGGACGGGCAACGCGCTGCTGATCCGGATCTCGGTGATCGCCGCGGTGGGTGGTCTGCTCTTCGGCTACGACACGGGGGTCATCTCAGGCGCCCTGCTCTACATCAAGAAGGACCTCCACGCCGGCAGCTTCGAGCAGCAGGCGATCGTGGCCGTGCTCCTGCTCGGGGCCCTCGGATGTGCGCTCTCGGTCAACGCCGAGATGCTGATCGGCTTCCGGTTCCTGCTCGGGATCTCGGTGGGCACGGCGTCGTTCGTCTCGCCCCTCTACATTTCCGAGGTCTCCCCGCCCAAGGTCAGGGGCGGACTGGTCTCGTTCAACCAGCTCGCGGTCGTGTCCGGGATCCTGCTGGCCTATCTGGTCAACTATGCGTTCAAGGACTTCACGAACGAGTGGCGGTGGATGCTGAGGGTCGCGGCGATCCCCGGTGCCGTCCTGGCGGTCGGCATGCTGACCGTGCCGAACACCCCGAGGTGGCTGACCCTGAACGGTCAGCCCGAGAAGGCGCGTGACGTCCTGGAACGGCTCCGTACAGCAGACCCGGACGCGGACATCGATGCTGAGATGGAGGAGATCGAACAGGCCAACGAGCAGGAGAAGGGCGCCTCGGTCCAGGACCTCGCCACGGCCCGCTTCCGACCGCTGCTCGTGGTGGGGCTCGGCCTGGCGTTGGCCCAGCAGTTCGTCGGTGTGAACACCGTGATCTACTACGCCCCCACGATCCTGGCCGACACCGGGATGGGCAACAGCGCCGCCCTCGCCTCCACGATCGTCGTCGGGGTCACCAACCTGGTGTTCACCATCCTGGCCGTGCTCCTGCTGGACAAGCTCGGACGGCGCACGCTGCTGCTGACCGGAACCAGCGGCTTGCTGCTCTCGCTGATCCTCCTGGGGGTCTACTTCACGAGCACGACCCTCCAGAACGACTACGGCTGGCTCGCACTAGCGGGTCTGGTCCTCTTCATCGCCTCGTTCGCCATCGGCCTCGGGCCGGTGTTCTGGCTGATGATCTCCGAGATCTTCCCCGTGGGCATCCGGGGGCCCGCCATGTCCGTGTGCACGATGGGCAACTGGGGCGCCAACTTCCTCGTGGCACAGACCTTCTTGACCCTCAGCCACGCGATCACCCAGCAGGGCGGGTTCTTCCTCTACGCCGTCCTTGCGGCCGCCTCCCTCGCCTTCTTCGCCCTCCGGGTTCCCGAGACCAGTGGCCGGAGCCTCGAGGACATCCAGGCGGAGCTGACCGGAGAGGCGTCACCCTCGTGAGCCAGGCCGCGGGTTTGCTCGCGACGCGGTGGGGCAAAGAACGGATAGCCCGGTTGGCTCCGGGGCACGTGACCTGTTGAAGAAGCCGGCAGGGCAATCTCGTTCGTCTCGAGGATGGCCCATGTCTGGCTCCACAACTCCGGTGGCCCCCGTCGTCTCCCAGCCCGTCCTTCCCCGTCAGCGGTCGAGGAAGCCTGAACGGGTCCGCCGCTCCGAGCGCACCGCGGACCTGGTTCGGGCCCTCGCGGCGACCACCGAGGCGTGCCGCCGTCAGGAGCTTCTCCAGCAGATCATCCTGGTGAACCAGGTGGTCGCTCGGGACGTGGCGTCCCGCTACCGCGGCCGAGGGGTCGAGCAGGACGACCTCGACCAGGTGGCCCTCGAGGCGCTGACCAAGGCCGTCCACCGGTTCGACCCGGACACGGAGAACGACCTGCTCTCCTATGCCGTCCCGACGATCCGCGGCGAGCTGCAACGCTACTTCCGCGACCTGGGTTGGGCCGTCCGGCCGCCACGACGGGTGCAGGAGCTCCAGTGGCACGTGAGTCACACCATCGACCGGCTCACCCAGGAGCTCGGCCGGGACCCGGACCGCCATGACGTGATCACGGCGATCGGGGTGGACGCGGCCGAGTACGACGCCGCGATGTCTGCCCGGGGGTGCTTCCGCCCGAGCTCGCTGGACCAGCCGTTGCAGGCCGGCGGCCCGGTCACCCTGGCCGACTTCCTGCCCGGGGTGGAGCTCGCGTCCGGCAGCGGAGAGGCCCGTGCCATCTTGGGCCCGGTCCTGCGCAGATTGCCCGAGCGTGATCGGCAGATCCTCTACCTGCGCTTCTTCGAGGACCTGACCCAGGCGGAGATCGGCGAACGGATCGGTGTCACCCAGATGCAGGTGTCACGCCTCCTGACCAGCGTGCTGACCCGCCTCCGCACCCAGATCCTCACCGGCGAGGCACAGGCCTCCTGACCTCTCCAGCACGCCCAGGCCCGCCGCTCCCACCGGCCCGTCGGTGACTACCCCCAGGGCCGCGGCCAGCGACCGCGTACGGCTTCGCGCGACGGGTCGGGCTCGTTCACGTTGCCGGGGTTGGCCTCAACGGCCGCGCGGCCCTGTCCGAACACGCGCATCAACGGGCCGACCAGGGCGTCGTACACGCCCGGCAGCGCCCGGAACCCGAAGACCATCAGCGGGTTGGCGAAGCCGACACCGACGCTGTCGTCGCGCGTCGGGTGGTCGAGCGCGCGGACCACCCGGCGCGGCCACGCGCTCGGGTGAGTAGACCGGCGGCGGCGGGTGCCCGGGGTGGCCGGTGTAGCTGCCGGCCTGGTCGTAGATCGGGGTGTTGACGCCCCCGGGCGAGATCAGGCTGACCTCGACCCCGGGCATCGTGCGGGCCTCGATCTGCAGGGTGCGGACCAGCCCCTGGATCGCCCACTTGCTGGTGCCGTACGGGCTCATGTACGGCGCCGCCATCTTGCTGAGCACCGAGCCGATCACCACCAGCGACCCGGACTGCTGGGCCTCGAAGTGCTGGAGCGCCTGCCGGGCGACGTTGGCCGTGCCGGTGATGTTCGTGGCCAGGGTCCGGTCGAACACCTCCTGGGGGACGTCCACGAAGCGGCCGTACGCCAGGACCGCGGCCGCGTGCACGACGCCGTCCACGCCCCCCAGCTCCTGGCGAGCGCGGTCGAACAACGTCTGGACTGCCCCGGCGTCAGCCACGTCCGTGGGGACGACCAGGACCTCGGCCGCACCCCGTGCCACGCACTCCTGACGGGTCTGCTCGAGCGTGTCGGGCGACCGCGACGCGAGCACCAGCCGAGCACCCTCCTGGGCCAGGAGGTGGGCGGCGGCGCGCCCGATCCCCGAGGTGGCCCCGGTGACGAGCACGACCCGGGGCCCGTCGGTGGTCACGGGTGGAGCACCACCTTGATGCAGCCGTCCTGCTTCTTCTGGAACATCTCGTAGCCCTGCGGCGCCTGGGCGAGGTCCAGGTGGTGCGTAGTCATGTCGAGCGTGCCCAGCGGGTCCGCGTCGTCCATGACCAACGGGAGGATGTCGTCGATCCACCGCTTCACGTGGCACTGCCCCATCCGCATCGTGATGCCGCGGTCGAACATCTCCATCATCGGCATCGGGTCTACCTCGCCGCCGTACACGCCGCTCACGGAGACGGTTCCTCCACGCCGCACGGACTTGACCGCCGTACGCAGGGCTCCCAGCCGGTCCACGGCCATCTTGTCGGCCAGCGGGTTCGCGACGACGTCCGGGAGGGCTGCCACCACGGTGTGCGCGAGCTTGCCCGCGGGCGAGTCGTGGGCCTCCATGCCCACGGCGTCGATCACTCCGTCCGCGCCTCGTCCGCCGGTCATCTCGATCAGGGCCAGGGACACGTCGTCGACCGTCGAGCCGTCGAGGACCTCGGCGCCGTGGCGCCGCGCCATCTCGAGGCGCTCGGGGACGGTGTCGACCACGATGACCCGCGCCGCGCCCTGGTGCCGCCCGATCCGCGCACAGAACTGGCCCACCGGACCGGCGCCGAGGACGACCAGCGTCCCGTCGGCGGGAAGGTCGGCGAAGTCCACGGCCTGCCACGCGGTGGGCAGGATGTCGGAGAGGAACAGGAACCGCTCGTCGGGGTGCTCGTCGGGCACGCGGATGGGCCCGAACTGCGCCTGGGGCACGCGCAGCAGGTCGGCCTGACCACCGGGCACCGACCCGTAGAGCTCGGTGTAGCCGAACAGCGAGGCACCCTTGCCCTGGGCACGGTTCTGGGTGGTCTCGCATTGCGCGAACAGCTGACGGTCGCACATGTAGCAGGAGCCGCAGGAGATGTTGAACGGCACCACGACGCGGTCGCCGCGCTTGAGGTTCGTGACGCCGGACCCGACCTCCTCGACGATGCCCATCGGCTCGTGGCCGAGGATGTCGCCCTCGGCCAGGAACGGACCGAGCACCTCGTACAGGTGCAGGTCCGAGCCGCAGATGGCCGTCGAGGTCACCCGGATGATCGCGTCGGTCGGCTGCTCGATCCGCGGGTCCGGGACCTCGTCGACCCGAACGTCCCGCCGACCGTGGTAGGTCAATGCCTTCACCAGGACTCCTCTCGTAGAGCCGCTACCTACCCGCGCGGACCGAGCCTGCAAACGCCGTTGCGCAGGTGTCTCACGAGAGGAACCACGCCGCACACCAGGGGCGTAGGGTGCGGGATCGAGGGCCGCCCCCGCCCCCACCCAGTCCGATCCTCAGACCACGACGGAGGCACCGTCATGCGTGTTGCCACCCCGCTCATCGTCCTCGCCGTCGTCGTCGGCGTCGTGCGTGCCAGACGCAGGCGGAGGCCGGGCGTCCCGGCCCCCGCACCGGCCCCGGTCCCGGTCCTGGTCCCGGTACGGCTCAGGTTCCGGATGCCGAACGGGCACGACCCCGCTGCTGCCCTGGCCGCCCTGCGGGTCGCCGGCTTCACCGCCGATCCGGCGTCGGCCGAGGGACACTCCGAGCTGGTCATCACCTGCCTGTCCTCGGAGCGCGAGCAGGTCAGGGAGGTTCTGCACGACGCGCCGTCCAGCATGTCCGGCAACGCCCTCGACGCGGCGGCGGTCACCTTCCAGGACGAAGCCGGACCCCGCGAGGGGTGACGTGACCGACCGGCGGGTCGCCCTCGACACGGTTCGCCGGTTGGGATAGGACGGAGAGGATGGTCGCGCCGATGACGAGTCTCCAGGTACGTGAGTACGTCCTGTGGGCCTGCGCAGGACAACGCACCAGGACGGCGTCCTCCGGCGTGCTGGCCCACGCGCTGTGCTGCTACGTCGCCGCTGTGGAGGAGCACCCGCTCCCGCCGGACGCCGAGGTCGCCGCCACGGTGTGGGACTCGGCTGTCGCCGCCGACCCGACGACGCGCGACGGCGCGTTGGTTCGATGGGCCACCCTGCTGCTCCTGGACCGAGACCGGACCGGGGAGGAGCACCGGGCCCTGGCCGTGGACTCCTTCCGGCGCGTGGCCGACCGCCCCGGTCTGTCGAGGGCGCTGTCCGCGGCCGCCCTGGCCGCTGTCCCGGGCGCGGCCGGGTCCGTGGCCCCCTTGCTGCATGACCTCGCGCCGGCCCCCTTCGCCACCCTGGACCCGGGGCTCTGGAGCTCGGTCCTGGCTCTGCGCGAGCTGACCGACCACGGCGGCCAGGACCCGGGGCCGTGGGACCCGCACCCGGTGGTCCGGGCCACGACCGAGGATCACCTCGAGGCCGACGTGGCGAGCGGCAGGGTCAGTGCGGCGGACTACCGGGCTGTGTGCCGGTACCTGCAGGGCACCGGCGTGGAGATCAGCCACCAGGTCTCGGCCCTCGCCGCCGCAGCCGGTCAGAACGCCTCCGGGCTGGGGCGTTGAGGCCGTGGGACACCTTGCCGCCCCGACGGCGTGGGCACGTGCCCTTCTCCTGCCCGGCGTCAGCGTGCACGCGGTGCTGCGTGCCACCCGTGGGCCGGCACCTGAGCAGGCGCTGACCCAGCTCTTCGACTGGGAGCGCGATCGCCTGCTCGGGCTGGCGAAGGGGCTCGGCGCGGCCGCCGTCTCGACCGTGCTCGCCCTCGTGGGGGTCGCGGTCGACGCCTCCACGGACGTGAACGGGTTCGTGGCCGTGGTCCTGGTCGTGCTCGGCGTGGTCCTGCTGGTCTGGGGCGGACTCATCCTGGTCGGTCTGCAGCGGCTCCACGAGAGCTACGCGCTGGCGCGGTGGCTGGCCTTCCCGGAGAACGCGGGATGACCGGCGTCGAAACGGCCGTCCTGGTCGTCGGCACGGTGACCCTGCTGGGTGTCGTCGGCGTCCTCGCCCTCTCGGTCACGGCGGAGCGGACCGCGCGACGGCGTACCGCACCGCATCCTGCGGCACCGGCCCTGGCTTCCCTGGTCCGGGATCCGCAGCCCCGCGGCGGGCGTCAGCAGGAGCTGGTGGACGAGCTGACCGACGCCGTGTTCTCCGGGATCCTGGTCCGTGACCTGCTCGCGGCCCAGGGTGAGCACCGCCCCGGCCTGCGCGCACGGGAGGCCGCGCCGGACCTCATCGCCCTTGCTCGAGACGTCTCGCGGTGGCGCGGGGCGGGGGCGGGCCCAGGAGCACCGCCGGATCACCCGGAGCCCTAGCTGGAGCGGTCCGTCCCCGGTCAGGCAGAGATCTGGTCAGCTGGCCGCCTGCGTGATGGCCTGAGCCCGCAGCCGCAGGTGCGCGGCAGACATCCAGCGCAGCAGCCGGCTCGCCGGACCGTTGCCCCGCCGCTCGTCTCGGTGCGACAACGTCAGGCGGGTGCCCGCCGGGTCGTCGGCCAGCTCGATGCGGAGGTGCTCGACGTGGCCGCGCCGGGGGAAGACCGTGCGCCACTGCAGGACGTGCCCGACCTCCCGCACCGTCAGGTGGTGGTGGGCCTCCAGGGACACGCCTTTGAGGATCCTCCTGGCCACCCTGGAGTCGTCGAACAGCGCGGGACGCGTCACCACGTGCTCGTCGTCCACCACGATTACCGTGTGCACGTCGGTGTCCCAGCCGGGACGCCGGTGGGGGTCGTCGAGCAGCGCCCAGAGGCGCTCGCGGGCAACCGGGGTGAGGACCGAGTGGGTCGACTGCCAGGCTCCGAAGGGAGCCGGGCCGTCCTGCGTCGTGACCACCCCGGCGAGGTCGAGGTCGTCGACCCCGACACCGAGCTCGGCGAGCACGCGAGCCGGCGGACCGTCGCGATCCACCAGGAGCCTGCGCAGCACCGCCGGACCGTCTGCGAGGTCGGCGAAGGCGATCTCGGCCGCCGCGGGAGTCAGGGGCTTGAGGTCCGGGGCGTAGCGGAGCGGCGGGGGCAGGGAGGTGTCCGGCGCCGTGATGCCCAGGGTGCGCAGGTCGCGCCGCTGCACCTCGGCCACTGCCAGCCTGGCGCGGGCCAGGGTGACCCCGTGCCGCCGGAGCTCGCCCGCCGCCGCGCCGCCCATGGCGATCAGCCCGAGCAGCAGGTGGTCGGTGGACACCTCGGGGTGGCCCAGCCGCTCCGCCTCGTCGTTGGCGGCCGTGGCCAGCAGGAAGGCGTCCACGACGCCGGCTGCGGTGGCTCGTCTGCGGGACATCAGGACCTCCGGGGAAGCGAGTCGGTGCGGACGCGGTGGCGGTGCTTCTTGTGCACCGCCTGACGAGTCACGTCGAGGGCGTCGGCGATCTCGGGCCAGCCCAGACCGGCGTCGAGCGCGGCCTGCACCTGCTTCAGCTCCAGGGTGTCGGCCAACCGCCGGAGTGCCACCACCGCACGCAGCCCGGCGTACGGGTCGGCCGTGTCGGCGGCCCGCCCCTCCAACGTCGACTCGGTCATGGTTGTCAACCTAGGTTGCTCGTGCGGTTTCGTCAACCCAGGTTGCTCAATCGGGGGACGACCGGGCCCGATCGAGCTGCCGCCCGCGGACCGTCAAGGAGTGAGAGCGATCTTGCCGCGGACCTGCCCGGCCTCGAGCTCGCGCATCGCGTGGTCGACCTCCGACAAGGGGTACGTGCGGTGCAGGTGCGGGATCACCTGACCCGAGCCGAGGAGACCAGCCAGGCGCTCCAGGTCGCCGGCCCGCTCCCGGTTGACGAACGCCACGAAACGCTGCCGGGTGAACCTCGAGAGCAGCAGGGCGCGCAGGGTGCGGCCCATCCCCCCGGTCAGGCTCCCGCCCTCCTCGCCGCCGACGATGACGACCGTGCCGCGAGGCGTGAGCGCACGGCGCAAGCGCGACAGCGACGGGTTCCCGGCGATGTCGAGCACCACGTCGTAGTGGTTCCGGCCCGGCGAAGTCCTCGCGGGTGTGGTCGACACGTGGTCGGCCCCGGGAGCGCACCAGGTCGAGCTTCGCCGTGCCGCACACCCCGGTCACCTCGGCCCCGAACGCCGCGGCGATCTGTACGGCGTAGCTCCCCGACTCCCCCGGACGCACCGATGACGAGCACACGCTGACCCTTTCGAGTGCGCCGTGATCGGTCACCGCGCCTGCAGGGCGGTGGAGGCCGAGATCGGCACCGCGGCGGCCTGTGCGAAGGACAGGCCCGCCGGCTTGTGGGCCAGCTTCGCCTCCAGGGCGACCGCGTACTCGGCGAACGCGCCGCTGCCGACGCCGTAAACCTCGTCGCCGACCGCGAACTCCGTCACTGCGGGCCGACGCTTCCACCGTGCCGGCGACGTCGCCCCCGGGCACCCGCTTCCTCGGCCCGCGCAGGCCCAAGCCGGGGCGCATCAGGTACGGCTTGCCGCTCATCAGGTGCCAGGCGCCGCGGTCCAGCCCGGCTGCGTGCACCCGGACGAGCACCTCCTGTCGGCGACCTCGGGACGTGCGACCTGCGCGAGGCGAGGCCTCGCGTCGCCGTACTCGTCCTGGACGACGGCGCGCATGGTCCGGTGTGTCGTGTGCTCGTCAGGGGACATCGACTCGACCGTCCTCCATGGTGACGCGCCGACTCCGGGCGACGAGCCAGAGGGCGAGCAGAAGCTCGCCGACGAACGTCACCGTGGAGACCGTCGATCGTGGAGTCCGGCGAAAGCTCCCTGGAAGGTGTCGAAGACGTACCCGGCACCGGCGACGACGAGCAGGACAGCCGATGAGCCGGGGACGTAGCCGGAGCGGTAGGACCAGGTAGCCGAGGACGGCGAGGTGCGCCCCGAACAGCACCAGGCCGGCCATCCAGATGTCGTGTGAACGTCTCGACCCTCGCAGCGCCTGAGCCTGCACCTGCTCGGTCGAAGGCACCGGCTCCGGTGTCGGTGAGCAGGGCCGGGACCCCCGCCAGCTGGCTGATCGCCACCAGGAAGACAGCGGCGTAGGCCACGCGCAGCTACGCCGCCAGCCGGGCCAGCGGCTCGTCGACCGGGCGGAGGAGGCGGAGCAACGCCCAGGCGACCACGATGTCGAGCAGGGCCGCGAGGTAGAGCGCAGCGACCCCGAGGGCGAACAGCCCGCGGGAGCCGTCGATCTGCGTCGCGGTGCCTGCGGCGTCACCGTCGATCACCAGCCCGTCGACGACCCCGAGGTAGGCGAAGGCACCGAGGACCGCGATGAGCACCAGTCCGGCTCCGGCCAGCACGGCCATCCGGCGGTCGAGCCTGGGCGTGGCCGGGTGGGCGGCCGAGCGCGCGACCCGCCGGGGTGAGGGTGACAGCGCTGTGCGCTGGGTCATGAGGTGGCCTTCGCGGTCGGAGGTCGCGCGGCCCGGACCCAGCGCGTCGTGCATGTTCGTACAATGTACGAGACTAACGTACAGTGTACGAAAGTCAATCCCAGGAGGACACGTGGCCGGAGTGGAACGGGCGGCCGAGCCGGTGCGGCCGAGGCTGAGCAAGGAGCGCGTGCTGACCGCCGCCATGCTGGTCGCCGACCAGGGTGGCCTCGCCGGCCTGACCATCCGTTCCCTGGCCGAGGAGCTCGGCGCCAAGCCGATGTCGGTCTACTACTACGTCGCCAGCAAGGACGTGCTGCTCGACCACCTCGTCGACCTGGTGTTCGCCGAGATCGTGCTCCCTGAGGCCGACGGCGCGTGGCGCGAGCAGATCCGCCGCCGCGCCTGCTCGGCCCGCGACCGGCTCAGGCAGCACTCCTGGGCGATCGGTCTGCTGGAGTCGCGCACCTCCCCCGGGCCGGCCACCCTGCGTCACCACGACGCCGTCCTGGCCTGCCTGCGCCGCGGCGGGTTCTCACCCGAGCTGACCGCGCACGCGTACGCCCTCCTCGACAGCTACGTCTACGGGTTCGCCCTGCAGGAGGCCTCGCTCCCCTTCGAGGGACCGGACTCGATCGGGGACGTTGCCGACCCGATCATCGAGCTGATGGCGTCCGGCGCCTACCCGACGATGGTCGAGATGACCCAGAACTACTACCTGCAACCCGGCTACGACTTCGCCGACGAGTTCGCGTTCGGTCTGGACCTCATCCTCGACGGCCTCGAGAGCCGCCGCCGGTGACCGCTCCCTCGGCGCGAGGCACCGCGCACCGTCGCGGCCCTATGCTCCGAGGGTGTCCACGGCGGTGCTCGCCACCAAGCTGTTCGCGCCCGCCCGGCGCGCGCAGGCCGTCGTGCGCCGGCGGCTCCTCGACCAGCTCGACGCCACCCTCGAGCCGGGGCACCGACTGACGCTGGTCTCGGCGCCGGCCGGCTTCGGCAAGACCACGGCGCTCGGCGAGTGGGTCGCCGGCCTGGCCGAGTCACGCCCCGGCACACCGACAGGGTGGGTCTCCCTCGACGAGGGCGACAACGACCTCGCGCGGCTGCTGTCACACCTCGTGGCCGTCCTCGACGGGCTCGGTGCCGCCGTCGACCCGGCAGCGGTCCTCGACCCCCTGGCCCGCGACCCGACCGCCGGTCTCACCGCCATGGTCAACGCGGTCGCCCGCAGCACCGCGCCGTCGACGCCACGGGTCCTGGTGCTCGACGACTACCACGTCCTCACCGCCCCGGCCGTCCACGAGGCCATGGCCTTCCTGGTCGAGCACGTCCCCGACGCGTTCCACCTGGTGATCGCCACGCGTGCCGACCCACCGCTGCCGCTGGCCCGGCTACGCAGCCGCGGACAGCTGGTCGAGGTGCGCGGGGCGGGCCTCCGCTTCACGACCGACGAGGCCGCGCTGTTCCTCAACCAGGCCATGGGACTCGACCTCGACCAGGCGGACGTCGAGGCCCTCGAGGAACGCACCGAGGGGTGGGCCGCGGGCCTCCAGCTCGCCGCCCTGTCGGTGCGGGCGATGCCGAGCAGGACCGCGGTCGCGGAGTTCCTCACCGCCTTCACCGGGAGCAACCGGTTCGTCATCGACTACCTGGCCGACGAGGTGCTGGCCCGCCAACCGGCTGCGGTGCGTGACTTCCTGCTGCGCACCGCCGTCCTCGACCGGCTCACCGGCCCGCTGTGCGACGCCGTGAGCGGGCAGGCCGGCGGGGCCGCAACCCTGGTCGACCTCGACCGCGCCAACTTGTTCCTCGTGGCGCTGGACGCCGAACGCGTCCTGGTACCGCTACCACCACCTGTTCGCCGACGTGCTGCGCGCGCGGTTGCTGGCCGACGACCCCGACCTGGTGCGCCGGCTCCACCGGTGCGCGAGCGACTGGTACTCCGCGCACGGCCCGGTGGCCGACGCCGTACGGCACGCGCTGGCGGCCGAGGACTTCCCCCGGGCCGCGTACCTGGTGGAGGAGGCACTGCCCGAGGTGCGGCGCACCCGGCAGGACGGCCTGCTGCTCGGCTGGGCCGCGGCCCTGCCGGAGTCCGTGGTGAGCGCCAGTCCCGTGCTCAGCATGCTGGCCGGCTCGGCGAGGATGATGGCCGGCGACCTCGACGGGTGGGAGTCCTGCCTCGACCAGGCCGACGCAGCGTGGGAGGCCGGGGCGCGCGATCCGGACCTGGCGGCCGGCTGGGCCGACACCCACGACCTCCGGACGGCCCCGGCGACGATCCTGGTCTTCCGCGCCTCCCTGGCCCAGGCCCGCGGTGACCTCGCCGTCACGGTGCACCACGCCCGCCGCGCCTACGACCGGGCCGGGACCGAGGACCACCTCGTCCGAGGCAGCGCAGGTGGTTTCCTCGCCCTGGCCGCGTGGGCCGCCGGAGACCTCGACGAGGCGATCGGCACCTTCACCGAGGCCGTCCGGAACCTCCGTGCGGCGGGGAACCTCGTCGACGAGCTGGACGGCACCATCGTGCTCGGCGACCTGTGGGTCGGCACCGGGCGACCGGGCCGGGCCCGCCTGCTGTACGAGCGGGCGCTCGCGACCGCCACCGCGCAGCGCGCGCCGTACCCCCGCGCCACTGCCGACCTGCACGTCGGCCTGGCCGAGCTGGACCTGGAGCTGGACGACCTCCCGGGCGCCGAGGCGCACCTGGCGACGGCCCGGCTCATGGCCGAGCACGCCTCCATCTCGGAGAACCGGCACCGCCTGCCGCTGGTGACGGCCCGGGTGCTCGCCGCCCGCGGTGATCCTGCGGCAGCCCGGGCGCTGCTGCAGGAGGCCGAAGAGCTGTACCGGCACGGTTTCTACCCCGACGTCCGCCCGATCGCCGCGACCAGGGCGCGGCTCGACATCACCACGGGTGACCTCGACGCCGCAATGCGCTGGGCCGGCCGAACCGGGATCGGGGTCGACGACGACCCGGTCTACCTCCACGAGTACGCGTACCTCACGCTGGCCCGGTTGCTGCTGGCCCAGGCCCGTCTGCGCGAGGTCCATCGACTGCTCGACCGGCTGCACGACGCGGCCGGCGGGCGAGGCGGCAGCCTGGTGGAGGTCCGGGTGCTGCAGGCCCTCGCGCACCACGCCGGCGGCGACCCGGACCAGGCCCTGGAGGTGCTGGGCCGGGCGCTCGCCGACGCCCCGGAACCGGACGCCCACGTCCGCCTCTACCTGGACGAGGGTGCGCCGATGCTGGCCCTGCTGGGCGCGGCGAGCCGGGCGTCGGACCCGGCGGGGGCCTGGGCGCGACGCCTGCTCGGCCTGGCCCGGCCGCCCGCGGCCCCGGTGGCCGCGGCGCTGGTCGATCCGCTGAGCCCTCGCGAGCTCGACGTGGTGCGGATGCTCGCCTCCGAGCTCACCGGCCCGCAGATCGCCGCCGAGCTCTACGTCTCGCTCAACACCCTGCGCACCCACACCAAGCGGATCTTCACCAAGCTCGACGTCCGGACCCGCGCCGCCGCCGTACGCCGGGCCCGCGAGCACGGTCTGCTGTAGGTGTCGGTCGAGCCCTTTCCTCGTCGGTCGAGCTTTTCCTCGTCGGTCGAGCCGTTCCTGCCGGTCGAGCTTGTCGAGACCCCCTGGTCTCGACAAGCTCGACCAACCAAGCGTGCTTGTCGAGACCCCCTGGTCTCGACAAGCTCGACCAACCAAGCGTGCTTGTCGGGACCCACATCCCCGTTCACATCATCTGGTGACGCGGACCCACCGCCTTCCTCCCTAGGTTCCAGGTGTCCCCCGCAGCCCCCGCCGCGGCCCCACCAGAGAAGGCGCGTGCCATGACCGTCACCCCGAACCTCCTGACCCGGTGGGCCGGGCTCGCCGGCATCGCCGCGGGCGCCGTCTTCATCGGTGTCCAGGTCAACCACCCCTACCTCGACGCCAGCACCGTCACCACCACCGAGGTGGTCGTCCGGGACTCCTTGAAGGTGCTGATGGCCGTCCTCGCCCTGGTCGGCATCACCGGCATGTACCTGCGCCAGGTGCGGCAGACCGGCGTGCTCGGGCTCGTGGGGTACGTGCTCTACGCCCTGTGCTACCTCAGCATTCTCTGCACGTCCTTCGTCGCGGCGTACGTCCTGCCCTCCCTGGCGGACACCGACACGGCCTACGTCAACGACGTCACCGCCGCGGCCACCAACCGGCACGCCCTCGGCGACATCGGGCTGCTCCAGCAGGCCCTCACGCTGCAGGGCGTCGGCTTCCTGCTCGGCAGCCTTCTCTTCGGTGTCGCGCTCTACCGGGCCCGCGTCCTGGCCCGGTGGGCCGCTGCGCTCCTGGCCGTCGGCGGGCTGGCCTCCGCCGTGCTGTCGCTGATGCCCGACGCCCTGTACCGGTTCCTGGCCTTCCCGAACGGCCTCGCCATGATCGCGCTGGGCTACTCGCTGTGGCAGGTCGCCCGCTCCGACGGCACGACCGCGTCAGCCACAGCACACCGGGCCAGTCACGACACGGCGGGCGCCCGGTGAGGCCGCGACGCGAGCGCCCGCGGCCGGGCTGGTGGGTGCCGACCGGACTCCTCGCCCTGGCCGTCGTGCCGGTCGCCGCGGGCACCGGACGGGTCGTCCAGGTGCTGGGCGGACCGGAGGTCCTGCCGCCCGACGCCCGGTTCGCCGCGTCCCCGGTCCCCCTGGTGGTCCACGTCGTCGCGGCCGTCGCCTACGCGGTGCTGGGTGCCTTCCAGTTCTCCGCACGGCTGCGTCGTCGGCGGCCGGACTGGCACCGACGAGCGGGTCGGCTGCTGGTGGTGCTCGGCCTGACGGTCGCGTTCTCCGGGCTGTGGATGACCCTCTCCTACCCTCCCAAGGAGGGCACCGGTCCCCTCCTCTGGGCGGCCCGCCTCGTGGTGAGCGTGGGGATGGGCGCCAGCATCGTCCTCGGCGTGCTCGCGGTCCGAGACCGCGACCTCCGGGGCCACCGTGCCTGGATGACCCGCGCGTACGCCCTCGGCCTGGGCGCCGGCACCCAGGCGTTCACGGTCGGGGTCGGCGTGGCCGTCCTCGGCTCCGGAGTGGTCCGCCACGACCTGCTGATGGTGTCGGCCTGGGTCCTCAACCTGGCGATCGCCGAGTGGGTGGTCCGTCGACCGACCCGACGGGTGCCGGGCCCAGGAGCCGTACCGGTCGGTGCGCGATGACGCTGCCTCCCCCCGCCGGCGCCACCGCCTACGAGGTGCGTGTCGCGGGGCACCTGGACCCGCACTGGGCCCCCTGGTTCGACGGCTTCGCGCTCGCCCACCACGCCGACGGCACCACCACCCTCCGCGGCGTGGTGCGCGACCAGTCCGAGCTGCACGGCCTGCTCGCCCGGATCCGCGACCTCGGCACGAGCCTGATCTCGGTCCGCCCGACCTGAGGAGTCAGCCGGCGGTGCTGCTCTCCTGCGCCCCGGCCAGCGGGAGTCGTACGACGGTCCGGGCTGCGCCCACAGGTCGCCCGTCGAGCGTCACCGTCGACCTGTGGACCCGGACGTCGGGCAGGGAGCGCTCAAGGGCCGAACCGACCGGCCGGGAGAACCTACGATGTGGCGTATGCCCTCTCGACCCACGAGCAGCAGCGACGCTGTGGGCCCACCGAGCCACAGACGTCGACCCACCCTGGTGGAGGTCGCTGCGCACGCCGGCGTCTCCCGAGCGACGGTGTCGCGCGTGGTCAACCAGGCCACCTCGGTGGATCCCAGGCTCGTCGAGGTGGTCAACGCCTCCATCAAGGCCCTGCGCTACGTGCCCAACCCGGCGGCGCGGGCCCTGATGACGCGTCACTCCGACGTGGTCGCTCTGCTGGTCACCGAGTCCGACGCGCGGCTCTTCGGCGACCCGTTCTTCGCGAGCATCGTCCGGGGGGTGAGCCAGGAGCTGAACCGGGCCGGGCTGAACCTCGTGCTGAGCGTGGCGCAGGAGCCGGAGGAGCTGGAGCGTCTCGAGACGTTCCTCGCCGGCGGCCTGGTGGAGGGCGCCCTCGTGATCTCCGAGCACCGCGGGTTCGACGTGGTGACCCACGCGCTCAACGCCGGACTCCCGGTCGTCATGGGCGGGCGGCCGTTCGGCCGCCGAGCCGACGTGTGTTTCGTCGACAACGACAATGAAGGGGGGCAGCCCTGGCCGCCCGGCACCTCCGCGGGCTCGGTCGCCGGCGCCTGGCGACGATCGCCGGGCCCCAGGACATGATCGCCGGTGTGGACCGGCTGACCGGCTTCCGCCGGGGCCTGGGTGAGGTCTTCGACCCGGAGCTGGTCGAGGTGGGCGACTTCACGACGCGTGGAGGCGCCGAGGCGGTGGACCGGCTGCTCGCGAGGGCACCCGACGTCGACGGGGTGTTCGTGGCCTCGGACACCATGGCCATCGGCGCGATGGGGCGGCTGCAGTCGGCCGGTCGCAGCGTGCCGGGTGACGTGGCGGTGGTCGGCTTCGACGACATGGGGCTGGCCGCGGACGCCGTTCCGCCGCTGACCACGATCCGTCAGAACACCGTCGACCAGGGACGGCTGATGGCCCAGGTGATGCTCGAACGGCTGGGCCGCACGGTCCCGCAGCGGATGCCGGAGCTGGACAGCGGCCTCGGTGACGCGTGGATCCTCGGCGTGGACCTGGTGGTGCGGCAGTCGGCCTGACGGCCCCTGCGCCGCGCAGGGCTGCCGGGGTGGCCATGCAGAGCACTCTGTGGCACGCTTGCTGGACCGTTCCAGCAAACCCTCCGGAGTTGTCCTGTGTCCTTCCTCGATCGCATCGCTTCCGCCCCCATCTCCTGGGGAATCTGTGAGGTCCCCGGCTGGGGCCACATGCTGCCCACCCAGCGCGTGCTCGGTGAGATGACGGCACTGGGCATCTCGGCCACCGAGTACGGCGCACCCGGCTTCCTGCCCACCACGCCGGAGGAGATCCGGGGGGTGCTCGACGGCCACGGCATGTCGCTGCTCGGAGGGTTCATGCCGCTCGTGCTGCACGACCCCGCCCAGCGCGACGTGGCGCTGGCCCGGGCCCGTTCCGTCGTCGAGCTCTTCAGCCGCTCCGGGGCCTCGGTGCTGGTCTCCTGCCCCGTGATGGACGACGACTGGTCGGTGCCACGCACCCTCGACCGTGACGAGCACGCCCACCTGGTTCGGATGCTGGGCGAGGTCGACGAGATCTGCGCCGAGGGCGGACTGCGGCAGGTCCTGCACCCGCACGTCCAGACCGTGGTCGAGACCGCCGACGACGTCGACCGGGTCCTCCAGGACTGCGACGTCTCCTGGTGCCTGGACACCGGCCACCTGGCGATCGGCGGCACGGACCCCGTGAAGTTCGCCCGCCAGGCCGTCGACCGGGTCGGACACGTCCACCTCAAGGACGTCCGCATGGACCTCGTGCCGGCCCTGCTCGACCGCTCCACCTCGATCATGGAGGGCGTGCAGGCGGGCCTGTTCCCGGCCCTGGGCCAGGGCGACCTGGCCCTGACCGACGTCGTGCTCGCCCTCGAGGGTGCGGGCTACGACGGCTGGTACGTCATCGAGCAGGACACCGCCATCACCGGGGCCCTCCCCGACGAGGGCGAGGGACCGGTCACCGGGGTCGCGGAGTCGATGCGCTACCTCCGTGAGGTCGTCGCGCCCCTCGTGGAGCAGGACGCGTGACGTCGGAGGTCCTCGACCTGCTCGCCGTGGGTCGGATCAGCGTCGACCTCTACGCCCAGGAGGCGGGCGCGTCCTTCCTGGAGCCGCAGACCTTCGTGAAGTCGATCGGCGGCAGCCCGAGCAACGTGGCCGTCGCCGCGGCCCGGCTGGGGCTGCGGTCCGCCGTGGTGACCGCGGTGGGCGCGGACCCGCTCGGTGAGTACACCGTCGCCAAGCTCACCGAGCTGGGGGTGCAGACGCAGCACGTCGCCGTCCGCGAGGACGGACGGACCCCCGTGGTGCTGGTCGCCCTGGAGGACCCTGCCGAGCCGACGATCACCTTCCTGCGGGAGCCGGAGGCCCCCGACACCAGGATCGAGGCGGATGCGGTGGACGCCGACACCGTCGCCACCTGTCGCGTGCTGTGGACCAGCGGCGCCGCCCTGGCGGCGGGCGCGACGGCGCGGACCGCGATGCAGTGGCTCGAGCAGCGCGGACGTCGCCCGCACACCGTCCTGGACCTCGACCTGCGCCCGACCCTGTGGTCCGAGCCCGCCCAGGCGAGTGCTGCGGCGGCGCGGGCGATCGAGCTTTCGAGCGTCGTGATCGGGAACCGCGCCGAGTGCGCGATGGCGGTCGGGACCTCCGAGCCGCACGCGGCGGTGGACGCCCTGCTCTCGGGCGGCGTGAGCCTGGCGGTGGTGAAGATGGGTGCCGACGGCGTCCTGCTCGCGACCGCGGCCGAGCGGGTCTTGGTCCCCCCGGTGCCCGTCACGGCCCGGTGCGGTTCCGGGGCCGGCGACGCCTTCGGCGGAGCCCTCGCGGCCGGCCTGGTCCACAGCTGGTCGCTGGCCCGGACCGGGCGGCTGGCGAACGCCGCCGGCGCCCTGGTCACCTCACGCCTCACCTGCGCCGACGCCATGCCGACGCTCACCGAGCTGGAGGCCTTCCTGGCCGCAGCCGAGCCTCAGGCGACGGGGGTGACCTCCGGTGGCTGACCACGACGGTGCGATCAGCGACAAGGACTACCTGGCCCTCCTCGAGGCCCGGGTGCGCGAGCCCGGACGACTCCCTGCGGCACTCAGGTCGCGCCGCCGGCGGTCGCTCGTCGGCGACGACGGCCGGATGCTGCTGCTCGCCGCCGACCACACCTCGCGGGGCAAGCTGGCCATCGGGTCCGACCCGATGGCGGCCGCGGACCGCCGCTCGCTGCTGGACCGCCTGGTGACCGGTCTCGCGGACCCCCGTGTCGACGGGGTGCTCGGCAGCGCCGACGTCCTCGAGGAGCTCGCGCTCCTCGGTGCGCTGGACGGCCGGCTCGCGGTGGGCACGATGAACCGTGGCGGTGTCGCCGGGGCCACCTGGGAGCTCGACGACCGGCTCACCGCCTACGACGCCGAGCACGTCGTGTCCCTGGGTCTCGACGGCGGCAAGACCCTGCTGCGGGTCGAGCCGACCGACCCGGGGGTGGCCCGCACCCTCGAGACGGTGGCGCGCCTGGTCACCCGGCTGGCCGACGCAGGCATCATGGCGCTCGTCGAGCCGCTCCCCTACCGCACCCGGCCCGAGGGCGGCGTCGAGCTGGACCCCTCCGAGGACGCGCTGGTGCGGATGGTGGCCCTGGCCAGCGGTCTCGGGTCCTCCTCGGCGTACACGTGGCTCAAGATCCCCGCGACCGCCGACCCCGCGCGTGTCGCCGCCGCCACGACCTGCCCGGTCCTGATGCTGGGCGGGGACGTCGGCCGCGACCACGCGGGGGTCTTCGAAGCCTGGCAACGCGCCCTGCGCGTCCCGAACGTGCGTGGTCTGGTCCCCGGCCGCGCCCTGCTCTACCCCGAGGTGCTCAGCGTGCGCGACGCCGTCGACCGCGCGGGCGACCTCGTCCACCCCACTGCGCCGAAGCCCAGCCCGTACGTCCAGGAGGACCGTTCATGACCAACCACTACCGCGGTGGCACGCTGGCCACCGAGGACACCCTCGTCACGGTCACGCCGGAGCAGGCCGGGTGGGCCTACAGCGGCCTCGAGGTCTTCGACCTCGCCGCCGGACCCGCCACCCGCGTGCTCGACGGCCTCGAGGGGGTCCTCGTCCCCCTGTCCGCCACCGACGTCGAGGTCACCGTCGACGGCGAGACCCACACCCTGCGCGGACGCACCGGGGTCTTCGCGTCTATCTCGGACTGGATCTACCTGCCCCTCGGTGCCTCCGTCGAGATCGCGGCGGCCGGCGGGGAGGTCGCGCTGTGCACGGCGCGGGCGACCGAGCAGCTCCCGGTGCGCCTGACCCGCGCCGAGGACGTGCCGGTGGAGGTGCGCGGCGGAGGACGCGCCTCCCGCCAGGTCACGAACATCGCGACGCCCGACTCCTTCGACGGCGCCCAGAAGATCAACGTCTGCGAGGTGCTCACCCCCGGTGGCAACGTCTCGTCCTGGCCGCCCCACCGCCACGACGGCATCGGCGACTGCAAGCCCACCAACGAGGAGATCTACTACTTCCGGATGGGTCGCCTGGACGAGGCGCACGGCCACCCCCACGGGCAGGGCCTGTTCCGCGTCTACACCGTCGACGGGTCCTCCGACGAGACGGTGACGGTCCTGGACGGCGACGTGCACCTGGTCGCCCAGGGCTACCACGGCCCCTCGACCGCCCAGCCGGAGTACCCGATGTACTTCCTCAACGTCCTGGCGGGTCCTGCCCAGGAGCGCACCATGGCGTTCTGCGACGACCCGGACCACCACTGGATCCGCGACACGTGGCCCGACCAGGGCCTGGACTCCCGGCTCCCGATGACCGCGGCCTCGGGCCAGGTGAACCGATGAGGACCCGGATCGGCATCGCCGTGCTCGGCCTCGGCTGGATGGGCCAGGCCCACTCCCGCTCCGCCCGACGCATCCCGGCCCACTTCCCCCAGCGCTCCTTCGACCCACACCTCGTCGTGTGCGCCGACCCGGTGGCCGACCGGCGTCGCCAGGCCGTCGAGGACTTCGGGTTCGAGCGGGCGGTGGAGGACTGGCACGAGGCCGTCACCGCTCCCGACGTCGACGCCGTGTGGATCACCGCGCCCAACATGATGCACCTGCCGATGATCGAGGCGGCGACCGCTGCGGGCAAGGCGGTCTTCAGCGAGAAGCCCATCGGCGGCAAGCCCGAGCACGCCGTGGCCGCCTATCGCCACGCCGAGGCCGCGGGCGTCGCCACCGGGGTGGGCTACTGCTACCTCTGGTCCCCCCTGGTCCTGCACGCCCGCGAGCTGATCGCGTCCGGCGCGCTCGGCGAGATCACCCACTACCGGGGCCGCTTCCTGTCGATGTACGGCAGCGACCCGCTCGGCCTGCTCACCTGGCGGTTCTTTCTCGACCAGGCGGGCTACGGCGTCACCAGCGACATCCTCAGCCACTCGGTGGCGATGGCGCAGTTCCTGGTCGGGCCGATCACCGAGGTCGTCGGCATGGCCAACACCACCATCCCGCGGCGCCCGCTGCCGACGGGAACGGCCAGCCACTACGGGGTGGGCAGTCCCGACGACCCCACCGGCGCGGTCGAGAACGAGGACTTCGCCTCGATGCTGTGCCGCTTCGAGGCCGGCGCCACGGGCACCTTCGAGGCCAGCCGGACCGTCGTGGGTCCCGAGAGCCAGAACGCCTTCGAGATCTACGGCACCAAGGGCTCGCTGATGTGGAACCACGAGCGGATCAACGAGCTGCAGTACTACGCGGTCACCGACTCGCCCAGCTCCGGGTACACCACCATCTTCGGCGGTGAGCGGTTCCCGTTCCACGGTGCCTTCGTCCCCGGCCAGGCCAACAGCATCGGCTTCGAGGACCTAATCACCATCCAGGACTTCAACTTCCTCGAGTCGCTCGCCACCGGCGAGCGGTTCACCCCGGGCTTCTCCGAGGCGGTCGACGTGGTCAGCGTGCAGCAGGCCCTCATCGACTCGTGGGACTCGCGTGGCTGGCAGAGCGTGCAGGACCTCGGGGGGACGGACCGATGAGCGCCACCAGGACCACCGCGGGAAGCACCGTACGGATCACCACGGCCGAGGCACTCGTGCGCTACCTCGTCGCGCAGCGCACCGTGGTCGACGGCGCCGAGGTGCCGCTGTACCCGGGGGTCTTCGCGATCTTCGGCCACGGCAACGTGACCAGCCTGGGCCACGCCCTGGAGCAGCACCGCGACGAGATCCCGGTCTGGCGGGGCCAGACCGAGGAGGGGATGGGTCTCGCCGCGGTCGCGTTCGGCAAGGCCACCCGTCGCCGGCAGGTGATGGTGGCGACCAGCTCCATCGGGCCCGGTGCCACGAACATGGTCACCGCCGCCGGCGTCGCGATGTCCAACCGGATCCCGGCGCTGTTCATCTCCGGCGACGCCTTCGTCTCGCGGCTGCCCGACCCCGTCCTGCAGCAGGTCGAGCACTTCGGCGACCCGAGCACGACGGTGAACGACGCCTTCCGTCCCGTCGTGCGCTACTGGGACCGGATCACCCACCCGGCCCAGCTGCTCAACTCCCTCCCCCAGGTGACCCGGACCCTGCTGGACCCCTCCGACTGCGGCCCGGCCTTCCTCGGTCTGCCCCAGGACGTCGCCGCGACCGCCTACGACTACCCGGAGAGCTTCTTCGCGCCGGTCGTCCACCGGGTGCCACGGCCGCGGGCGGACCAGCTCGAGCTCGACCAGGCGGTCGCCGCCCTGAGGACGGCCGAGCGCCCGGTCATCGTCGCCGGCGGAGGCGTGCACTACTCGCTCGCCGAGGACGAGCTGGCCGACTTCGCCCTCCGGCACGGCATCCCGGTCGTCGAGACGGTCGCCGGCAAGTCCTCCCTGGTGGCCGACCACCCCCGGTACACCGGTCCCGTCGGAGTCACCGGTGCCGCCGAACCGAACGAGGCCTGCCGGGCCGCCGACCTCGTGCTCGCCGTGGGCACGCGGCTCAACGACTTCGTCACCGGGTCGTGGACCCTCTTCGACGACGACGCGCGCATCGTGGCGCTGAACACCGCCCGCTTCGACGCCACCAAGCACCTCTCGACGCCGGTGGTCGGCGACGCACGCGAGAGCCTCGTCGAGCTCTCCGCGCGGCTCGGCGACTGGACCGCCCCGAAGCAGTGGACCGAGCAGGGCACCAAGCTCCGGCAGCGCCTCCTGGAGTTCGTCGCCGGCCGTGTCGCCGACGACGGCCGGCTGCCGTTGAGCTACGCCCAGGTCGTCGGAACCCTGCACCGCTCGGCCGCCCCCGAGGACTACGTGATGACCGCGGCCGGAGGGCTGCCCGGCGAGCTGAACGTCAACTGGCTCAGCAAGTCCGTGGCCAGCTTCGACTGCGAGTACGGCTTCTCCTGCATGGGCTACGAGACGGCGGGGGCCTGGGGTGCGGCCTTCGCGCGCACCGAGGGCGAGGTGCTCTGTCTCGTCGGTGACGGGTCGTACCTCATGCTCAACAGCGAGATCTACTCCTCGGTCCTGTCGGGCAAGAAGTTCATCCTCCTGGTGTGCGACAACGCCGGCTTCGCGGTCATCGAACGCCTGCAGAGGAACCAGGGCGGCGCCTCGTACAACAACATGCTGCGGGACTCCCGTGGGCCGCACAGCGACGTCCGGGTCGACTTCGTCGCCCACGCGGCGTCGCTGGGCGCGTACTCCACCCGGGCGTCGTCCGTCGGCGAGCTCGAGGCCGCCTTGGAGCAGGCCCGTGGCCACGACCGGACAAGCGTGATCGTGGTCGACGTGCGCGAGTCCGACTGGACCGAGGGCGGCCTGTTCTGGCAGGTCGGGGTCCCCGAGGTCAGCGAGCTCACCGCGGTGCAGGAGGCCCGGGCCGCCCTCGAGGACGGAATGGCGCAGCAGCGGCGAGGCGTCTGATGCCGCCGTCCGTCGACCCCGCCGGAGGACCGGAGCAGACCGAGCCGGTCGTTCCTGCCCACCCGACGATCCGGGACGTCGCGGCGAGGGCCGGGGTCTCCAAGTCGCTGGTCTCCCTGGCGCTGCAGAACGCGCCCCGGGTCGCTCCCGCGACCCGACTGGCCATCCTGGAGGCAGCCGAGGAGCTGGGCTACCGGCGCAACGCCGCCGCGCACGCCCTGGGGGCGCACCGGACCCGCACGGTGGGCGTGTTCGTCCTGGACCTGCACAACCCGATCACCGCCGACATCCTCGGTGCGGTGCAGGCCGAGGCGCGACGCCGGGACTACCGCACCATCGTGGTCGTCGGCGGTGACCCGGCCGCCGAGCGGGCCGAGCTCGAGAAGCTGCTCGAGTTCCGGGTCGAGGGGATCATCGCCGTGGGGCACCGCCTCCCCGACGGCGCGCGGGAGGCCATCACCGCACAGTGCCCCGCGGTCATCATCGGCAGCGAGCAGAAGGGCGTCCCCCACCTGGGATCGATGCGGAACGACGACGTGCTCGGCGCCGGGCTCGCCGTGGACCACCTGGTGGGGCTCGGTCACCGGCGGATCGCTCACGTGGACGGCGGACCGAGCTCGGTCGCCCGGGACCGCCGGTCGGGCTACCGCGCCGCGATGCGGCGCCACGGGCTGGGCGACCACGCGACCATCGTCAAGGGATCCTTCACCGAGGACGGTGGCTACCAGGGCGCCTCGAAGGCCCTGGACCTGCCGCAACCACCCACCGCGCTGTTCGTGGTCAACGACCTCGCCGCGATCGGGGCCCTGGCCGCCGTCGCCGACCGGGGCCTGTCGGTGCCGCAGGACGTCTCGGTCGTCGGGTACGACGGCACCCGGTTGGCCGGCATCCGTCCCGTGGCGCTGACCACGGTCGGGCAGCCCCTCCTCGAGCTCGGGACGCGGGCGGCGGCCTTCCTGTGCGGGCAGCTCGACGGCGACACGACGGTTCCGTCCTCCACCCGCCTGACCCCCACTTTTATTGTCAGGCGTACTACCGCGCCCCCACCGACCACGCCATCCGACCAGGCGGGACCCTCATGACCCTGACCTCGCTGCCCACCCCGCGGACCGCGGACTCCTCCCTTGCTCCGCCGCTTCGCTGGGGGATCCTCGGCACCGGGTGGATCGCCGACACCTTCGTCGCCTCGCTGCGACGGCACACCCGCCAGGTCGTGCAGGCCGCCGGGTCACGCACGACGGAGTCGGCCCAACGGGCGGCGAGGTCGTGGGGCGCGCCGGTCGCCCACGGGTCGTACGACGCGCTGGTGGCCGATCCCGCCGTCGACGTCGTCTACGTCGCCACCCCGCACAACTACCACCGCCGGCACGCCCTGCTCGCGATCGAGGCCGGTAAGCACGTCCTGGTCGAGAAGCCCGTGGGGCTCGACGCCGACGAGGCGCGGGCCATCGGCGAGGCAGCCGCCCGCGCGGGGGTGTTCTGCATGGAGGCCATGTGGACCCTGTTCCTGCCGAAGTTCGACGTCCTGCGACAGGTCCTCGACTCCGGGGAGCTCGGACGGATCGTCGCGGTGCACGCCGACATGGGAGAGCGGTTCGACGAGCCGCACCGGATCATGCGCGAGGACCTGGCGGGGGGACCACTCCTCGACCTCGGGACGTACGCCGCCACCTTCGCCACCTGGACCCTGGGCGCACCCGACGTGGTGAGGGCGGTCGCCACGCCGGCCCCCAACGGGATCAACGGCCAGCTGGCGGTCGCCCTGGGCACGGCGGCCGGGGCGACGGCGTCGCTGCACACCACGATCCTCGCCGACAGTGCGACGACGGCCAGCGTCATCGGAACCGAGGGACGTGTCGACCTCGGGACCCGGTACTACCTGCCCGGCCCGATGACCCTGCACCAGCGCAACGGACCGTCGCTGTCGTGGGAGGAGCCGATGGTCGAGCACGACGCACTCCACTTCGAGGCCGCCGAGGTCGCCCGACGCGTGGCCGCGGGCGAGACGGGCTCGCCGCTGCGTCCCTGGGCCGACACGGTCAGCACCCTGGAGGTCATGGACCGCGTCCGGGCCGACACCGGGCTCGACTTCGAGATGGCCCGCGACCCCCACCAGGTGACGCGGACCCGGTTGCTGCCGGCCGGGGCCCTCAGAACGTCTGGGGCTGGGTGAAGAAGCCGTCGGGGTCGTACGTCGCGCGGACCTGCGCCAGTCGCTCGGCGTTGGCCCCGAAGTACGCCTGGCGGTAGCTCTCGATGCTCGCGTCGGCGTAGTTGACGTAGGCGTGGTTGCCCCAGTGCGGCACCATCGCCCGCCGGAAGCCCCGCACGTAGGCGTCCGCCCCCACGGCGGTGCCGGGCGGGAACGTCGCGGTGTACTGGACGGTCGCCAGCGCCGCGCGGTGCACGAAGGCGGTCGTCGCCGGGGGCAAGGTCCGGACCGTGCCGCCCAGCGCATCGAGGGAGATGCCCGCCTCCTTCAGGCCGGACCCCTGGGCGGCCTCGACCTGGGCGAGCAGGTCGGCGATGCCGGAGGAGTCGAGTGCGTCGTACATGACGTGGGAGGTCGCGGCCGCGGGCTCGCGCTGGAGCAGCCCACCCGGACCGGTGTGGCACCGGTCCGCCGCAGCAAGGTCGCAGCCGGCGTAGCCGAACATGGCGTCGCGGTAGCTGCGGGTGCGCCGGGAGTCCACGGTGGGCGCGGGCACGTGGTCCAGGAGGCCGGACAGCTGCGCCTGGAAGCTGCGCTCGGGGCCGGTCCACGTGCCCGACATCAGCAGCGTGGGCGCGTCCGGGTGACTCTGCCCTCCGAGGCCCTTCAGCGTGGACCACATCCGTGGGTCCGCGTGCGGCGCCCACTCCTGCCAGCCCGCGATCACCTCGCTCGCCGCGGTGAAGGGCCACTCGAGGTACACCGTGTTCACCGTCGGGGCCGCGCGGGTCACGAACTCGAACGAGGTGACCACCCCGAGGTGACCGCCTCCACCGCCTCGGAGCGCCCAGAACAGGTCGCTGTCGCTGTCCGCACTCGCCGTGCGCACCGTGCCGTCCGCGGTGACGATCTCGATCGACCTGACCTGGTCGCAGGTCAGCCCGAAGTCGCGCGGTGAGCACACCGACCCCTCCGCCGAGCGTCAGCCCGGCCACGCCGACCGTGGCGCAGGACCCCGCGCCGATGGCCCGTCCCGCCGCTGCTCAGGACGTCGTAGACGGGGGCGAGGGCGGCGCCGGCCCCCACCGTGGCGGTGGCACCGTCGAGGCGGACCGCTGTCAGCCCGCGGCAGTCGATGACCAGCGCCCGCGGCGAGCCTCCACCGGACCAACCGGGATAGCTGTGACCGCCCGACCGGACCACGACCGGGAGGGCGTTGTCCTGGGCGAAGGCGATGCGCGGTCCTGACGTCCTGCACGGACCCGCAGCGTGAGGACGCCGAGTGGTCGCTCCCCGTCGTACCGGGGGTTCTCCAGCAACCGCACCTCGTCGTACGACGGGTCCTGGGGCAGGGCGAGCGTCCCGGTCACCGAGCGGCGCAGCTGTCCCCAGGGAACCCGGCCGCTCGGCGTGGCGGAGACACCGCCCGGCGGGCTGACCGGAGGGCTGACCGGTGGGGAGGTCGACGGGACGTCGGACGACCTGTTTCCTCCCGGGCTGCACCCGGACAGGACGGCCATAACACCTGCGCCCAGCACCGTACGCCGTGTCAACTCCCCCACGATTCGGACGCTACAGGAACGGCCGATCGCCACGGCACCGGGTGAGTCGAGGATGATGTCCTCGAGTCCAGCCCCGTCGACCGTCCAGCGTCGGGTGCGGCCACCAGCAGGTTCAGTGCTCCCTCGGCGACTGGCCCGCCCCAGGCCGGACCAGCCCGGACTCGTAGGCGAGGACGACCAGCTGCGTGCGGTCCCGAAGGCCGTGCCGGGCCAGCACCTCCCCGACGTAGCCCTTCACGGTCGTCTCGGCGAGGTGCAGCGTGTCGGCGATCTCTCGGTTGGAACGGCCCTGGGCCACGAGGCGGACGACGTCCGTCTGCCTCGCGGTCAGCCGGATCGACCGTCGGTCAGGCGGCCTGAGCGAGCCGAGCTGGGCCTCGATGAGTCGTCGCGTCACGCTCGGCGCCAACAGGGCATCGCCGTCCGCGACCGCGCGGATGCCGTGCCACAGCTGCTCGCGGGGCGAGCTCTTGAGGAGGAACCCGCTGGCTCCGGCCCGCAGCGCGGCGTACACGACCTCGTCCGTCTCGACCGTCGTGAGCACCAGGACCCGTGAGTCCGGGTGGTGGGCGACGACGTCCGCGGTCGCCGCGATGCCGTCGCGGCGGGGCATCCGGATGTCCATGAGGACCACGTCGGGGCTGGTCCGAGCCACCACCTCGAGGGCGGTGACGCCGTCCTCGGCCGTGCCGACGACCTCGATCGACGGGTCGGCAGCGGCGATCGCGGCCAGCCCGTCCCGGACCAGGGCCTCGTCGTCGACGACGACCACGCGGATCACGAGGTCACCGGAAGAACCGCGGTCACGACGTACGTCGCTCGGTCCGCACGGCCGGACTCCAGAGAGCCCCCCTCCGACTCGATGCGTTCACGCAGGCCTACGAGACCCGAACCCGTGCCGCCGTACGCCGAGTGGTGCGGTGCGCCGCGGCTGGTGACCGACAGCCTCAGCTGTCCCGGGTCGTGGGCCACCTCGACCACCACGGTCGGGCGGCGCGAGTGGCGGAGCGCGTTGGTGAGCCCCTCTTGCACGACCCGGTAGGCCGCGTGGTTCGCGCTCGCCGGCAGCGCAGCGGGCACGCCGACCTGGCGCAGGTCCACGGTGAGTCCAGCGGCGCGGACTCCCTCGATGAGAGCCGGCAGGCCGGCCAGACCGGGCAGGAAGGTCGGCTCCTCCGGCGCGCGCAGCAACGCGAGGAGCGAGTGCAGCTCCGACAGGGCATCCCGGCTGGTGTCGCCGATCGCGGCCAACGCCCTGCGTGCGGAGTCCGGATCGTCGTCGAACCGGGCTTGGCCTGCCTCGGCCTGCACCGCGATCAGGGTGACCGCGTGCGACACCACGTCGTGGAGCTCGCGGGCGATCCGGCGACGTTCGTCGTCAATCGCACGCTCGGCCCCACGTACCAGGACCTCGTTGCGCAGGGCCAGGCCGGCCAGGTCGCGTCCCCGTGCGTGGAAGGCGAACCCGAGAACAGCGGGGAGCACGATGAAGAGCATCAGCGTGGGCGGGATGTTGGCGGCCTCGTCGGAGGGATCCACGCTGATCGAGACCGCCACTGCCATCGCCAGGGGTCCGAGACCGAGGAACGCCTCGCGCCGCTCCGCCTCAGCCGCGACCGAGAATGCGCTGACCAGCACGCACAGCAGGACTGCGATCTCGTCCGGCGACTCCGTCACCAGGGACTCCAGGGCCAGCCCGGCCGCGACCAGCGCGGCCGAGATCGGTGGATGACGGCGACGGAGCACGAGCGACGCTGCGGTCAGCACCGCGAACGCCGCACGAAGGGCGACGTAGTCACCCCCGTGCAGCAGGGTCTCGACGCCGGCGCCGGCCGCCAGGATCCCGGCCAGAGCGGCATCGACCCCCGTCGTGTACCTCTCGGCACCGCGAAGTCGGCTCCTCGTCACCCCCACCACGCTAGCGACGTGTCCGGCGCAGCACCCCCCTCCCAGGTAGGGAGATTCACACGACCCGCGGAGGGGTGAGGTGCACCCTGGGCCGGTGACCGTGTCGGCGCTGACTTCCTAGCGTCAGGGGGAAACCGTCCCTTCCTCCCGAGAGGCCTCCCATGGACACCCTCAGGTTCACCGTCGCCGCCGCCGGCACCGCCCTCCTCGTCGCGCTCACCTCGTGCGGTGGGTCCACAGCGACGCCGACCGGCGCCGCTACTCCCCCGCCGGAGCCGACACCGGCGGCGCTCGCGCTGAGTGAGCACGTCCTTTCCGGGACCGACCTTCCCGGTTTCGTCAGCGACGCTGAGCCCACGGTCCAGGACCTCGCGGCGTTCGCCGAGGAGCACGACAAGGACATCACCAAGCTGGAGCGAAGTGGGATGGTCCGCGGCACCACCGTGCAGTTCGAGCCCGCGACCCAGGCGCACGCGTTCGCCCTCTCGATCGCAGCTCAGTACACCACCGAGGACGCCGCGCAGCGCGAGGCCGACCGACTGTTCGCCGCCAACTCCGAGGCCGACCCGGGCATGAAGGTCACACCCCTGGAGGTGCCCGGCATCGCGAAGGCCCAGGCGGTGACCAAGACCGGCGCCCGGAAGGGCACGCCGTACACGGGTGTCGAGATCGTCTTCGTCGACGACACCGTCCTGCACGAGGTCTTCGCCATCGGCACCGATCCCGTCGTCTCGGTGGCGTCGATCCTCGAGTCGGTGCAGAGCCTGTACGCCAAGGTCCACGGCCACCCCGTTGCCTAGAAGGCCTGGCCGCGGGCCACGCTCGGTCGGCGGGTGGGGTTTGTTTCCGGGACCAATCAGCTTCATCGCATCTGTGGGATGACTCCGGGGAAGGAAGGGTCACCGCGGGCACGGCAGTGATGACGGTGGCCGGTCCGCCCCTGCCCGGCCGGTCGGGCAGGGGCGTCAAGACGTGACGGCTCGACCTCAGCGACCTTGGCTCGCGATGAGGTCGAGGTCGCGCTCGCAGAACCGGTGGTGCTCGTGCTCCTCGCCGAGCACGGTGCCCAGGCACTGCCGCACCGACCGTCCGCGTGCGTACGGCGGCCACCGGTCGTCGTCGGGGATCGGTGCCGGTTCCTGGAGGTGCTCGGGGGTGACCGCGTCCAGCCAGCGTTCGAGCTCGGCCGCCTGCTCGTCCCGCACCGCGAGCACCTCGTCGAGGGTCGGGTCCGCCGCCGGGTCGAGCCCCTGCTCCTCGCGGTCGGGCAGGTCCTCGATGCCCAACCCCATCGGAGTGAACAGGTCGGTCGACCCGAGGCAGCAGCGCCGGAACCACGAGTCGTGGACGAAGACCAGGTGGCGCAGCGTCTGCACCGCTGACCACTCGTCGTTCACGCTCTCGTGCTCGACGCCGGGTGAGGTCCGCAGGCGGGCCACGGTGGCAGCCCAGTCAGCGCGCAGCTGGCGCGCCCCCCGGCGCACGTCGTCCAGGTCGTCGGAGCGGATGAGCCGGCGGACCGGGTGGCGACGGTCCAGCTCGGCCTCGACGTACTCCATGACCTCGACGCCGTTGACCACGAGGTTGGTCACCAGCCCGTCGATCACGGCGTCCTGCATGACCACGCCGATCAGCCGGGTGTTGCTCAGGTCGCACTCGCGGAACTCCGCACCCGCCAGGTCTGCCTCTACGTAGCGCTTCATGCTCGTCAGGCTATGCCTGTCCCCCGACATCCGGAACGGGCAAGGGAGTCCCGGCCCGCGAAGTGGTCAGTGGTCCCGCACGGGGACAACCACCTCGTTGCGCCGTCGGAACCACGGCGTCCAGGGCGGGTCGAAGCGGGCGAAACGTACGGGCCCGGTCACCTCGAGCCCCCCGTCACGCACCGCCTCCAACAGCTGGACGACCTGGCGGTGGTAGGAGCTCGACGTCCACCGGCCGGAGTACCGCGACGCAGCAGCAAGCTCCTCGGGCACGGACCGGATCGCGACCCGGGCGTCGCCCGGGTCGGGCAGCGAGTCCTGCGTCGAGCCCCGGGGCATCACGAACGACACGAGATAGCGCCCGGGGGAGGTCTGGGTGGTCACCGTCTCCGCAGCCTGCCCGGCCTCGGAGTCGCCCCGGAGCTGGAGCACCGGGGCGGTCATCGCCAGGCTCTCGTTGGTCCGGTTCTGGCCGCGGAGGTAGCCCACCAGGGGCCGGAAGGCCGAGCTGCCGGCTCCCTCGAAGGAGCCGTCCACCTCGACCTCGGCGGCCGCGTGCGCGCCGTACCGGCGAAGCTCGAACCCGGCTCCCTGCCTTACCACCTCGTACTGCTGCTCCTCGGTCATGGCGACCTCCCGCATCCCACCGCCGGCGCGGTTCCCTCGAACCGTACGCCGGGAGGACCTCCACGTCGCTCGATGGGTCAGGGGGCTCCGCCGGGCGTCGGCGAGAGGTGCTCGTGCACCGCGAGCCACACGCCGTCGGACTGCCGGGCGAACACGATGGTCTCGCGCTCGTCGAGAGCCTCCTGCTCGTCACCGGTCCGCACGACCGTGTGCACCCGGTGGCTAAACACGGCAGCGTCGGCAGACAGCACCTGCACCTGCTGCGACGAGGACGAGCACGAGAGCACCTGGAAGCCGTCCTGCTCCCAGCCGGCCCACAGCTGCTGGTAGGCCTCCCGGCTGCCCAGCGGAACCTCGTGGGTGTGGAAGACGAACGTCGCCCCGGGCGCGAAGCTGGCGAAGTACGCCGCCGTGTCGTGCGCGGCGAAGGCCGCGACCAGCCGACGGGCGGCCTCGCGCACCTCGTCCTGTGTCGTTCCGGCCGTGGTCATGGCTGCTCCTCGGTGAGCGGGCGGGGGCTGAGCGCGGACAGCAGCTCGTAGGTGACGTGGGAGGCCGCGATCCCGGTGACCTCGGCGTGGTCGTAGGCCGGCGACACCTCGACGACGTCGGCCCCGACCAGGTTGAGCTCAGCGAACCCGCGCAGGATCGCGAGCAGCTCACGGCTGGTCATCCCGCCGGCCTCGGGGGTGCCGGTGCCCGGCGCGAAGGCCGGGTCGAGCACGTCGATGTCGACCGAGACGTAGACCGGCCGCTCCCCCACCCGCTCGCGGATCCGCTCCACGATGCCGCGGGCGCCCAGGTCGTCGATCTCGACGCTCGGCACGACCTGGAAGCCGAGCTCCTGGTCGTCGACGAGGTCCTGGCGGGCGTACAGCGGCCCGCGGGTGCCGACGTGCAGGCAACCGCTGCGGTCGATCAGCCCCTCCTCCGACGCGCGGCGGAACGGGGTGCCGTGGGTGTAGGCGGCCCCGAAGTAGGTGTCCCAGGTGTCCAGGTGCGCGTCGAAGTGGACGACCGCGACCGGACCGTGCTTCGCCGCGACGGCGCGCAGCAGCGGCAGTGCGATGGTGTGGTCACCGCCGATGGTCACCAGCCGGTCGGCGCGCTCGAGCAGGGCGCGGGCGCCGGCCTCGATCTGGGTGATGGCCGCCTCGATGTCGAAGGGGTTCGCGGCGATGTCGCCCGCGTCGACGACCTGCTGGGTGGCGAAGGGCTCGACGTCGGCCGCCGGGTTGTAGGGCCGCAGCAACCGGGAGGACTCCCGCACGTGGGCGGGGCCGAAACGGGCGCCTGGCCGGTACGAGACCCCGGCGTCGAAGGGCACCCCGACGATGGCCACGTCCACGTCGGAGACCTCGTCGACACGCGGCAGGCGAGCGAAGGTGGCCGGCCCGGCGAAGCGCGGGACCACGGTCGCGTCGACCTGGCCGACGTGACCACCGGAGGTGATGCGGGGCGGCTGGGACGTCATCGGTCCACCGTCGTCCGGTTGCGGGTGCGGTGCGTCGAGGCCTTGTGGTCGTCGCTCACCTCGGGCATGGGTGCGTCGCTGCTCGGCACGCCGAGCGGACCGTCTGACCCGAAGACGTAGCGCGGCTCGGGGAAGGCGAAGAGCAGCACCAGGTAGACCACCGCAGCCAGGCCGATCGCCACCAGCAGGCTGAGGTCCACACCGCCGGCCACGTTGCGGAACGGGCCCTCGATCAGCGGCGGGTAGTTGGCGAAGAGCAGGCCGAGCACGGCCGACGGGATCCAGGCGGCCATGCCGCGCCAGTTCACGCCGGCGTTGAACCAGTAGGCCCCGCCGACCCGGCCCTGGTTGAACACCTGCAGGTCGGTCGCGCTGTAGTGACCGCGGCGCACGACGTAGCCGATGGTCATGATGACCATCCAGGGTGTGGTGCAGATGACGATCGCACCGATGAAGGCGTTCACGCTCGCGATCAGGTCGAAGGCCAGGCGACCGACCAGGA
Organism: uncultured Actinomycetota bacterium; assembly: GCA_963843825.1. Classification (GTDB taxonomy): domain Bacteria; phylum Actinomycetota; class Actinomycetes; order Propionibacteriales; family Nocardioidaceae; genus Marmoricola_A. The sequence continues at coordinate 20,194 of CAWJLZ010000019.1, read as the reverse complement.
TGAACACGAACGCCAGCGCGCCGATGAACAGCGAGGCCTGGACCCGCGAGAGCCGCGGGAAGACCGAGGAGAAGTCGAGGCCGGTGCCGTAGAGCGAGGTGATGCCGGTGGAGAGACCGCCGAGGAAGGCCACCACGATCAGCAGGGCGGCGTACCACCCGGGCGAGATGTTGATCAGCGCCACGACGTAGTCGGCCTCTCCCGACACCAGGGTCGCGGTGACGACTCCGAAGAAGAACGGCACGAGGGTCATCAGCTGGGCGCCGAAGGTGGCACCGAGGATGCGCTTGGCGGGCGTGCCCGCAGGGATGTAGCGCGACCAGTCGCCGAGGAACGCGCCGAACGAGATCGGGTTGCCCATCACGATCAGCGCCGACAGCACGAAGGTGGGCCAGAAGGTGCCGAGGGCGTACGCCGACGGGCCCGGGTCGTAGCCCCAGTCCATCCGGCCGGAGTAGGCGAGGACCCCGAGGAGGATGAGCGCGGTGTTCCCGAAGACGACGATCTTGTTGACCAGAAGCATGAAGGCGAAGCCGTAGATGACGACGACGATCACGATGCCGCCGAGGATCGCGTACACGATGCCGCGCAGCAGGTCGGAGTCCCCGATGCCGGTCAGACGCACCAGGGCACCGACGACCGCGTCGCCGCTCACCCACACCGAGATCGAGTAGAACGCGACCGCCGTCAGCAACGACAGGAACGAGCCGACGATCCGGCCGCGGACCCCGAAGTGGGCGCCGGAGCTGACCGCGTTGTTGGTGCCGGTGAGCGGCCCGAACAGTCCCATCGGCATGAGGAACACCGAGCCGACCACCACGCCGACCACGGTCGCCGCCAGCGCCTGCCACAGCGACAGGCCCAGCAGGACCGGGAACGTCCCCAGGATGATGGTGGCGAACGTGTTGGCCCCGCCGAACTGGATCCGGAACAGGTCCAGGGGCCGGGAGTGCCGGTGCTCGGCCGGGATCGTGTCGATCCCGTGCTGCTCCACGTCGGTCACGCGCGGGCGCTCGATCGCCGGCGTCCCACCGCGACCCGCGTCGTACTGGTGCTCGTCCATGTCTCTCCAGGTGTCGTCGTCGAGCGTGCCGATCTGCTCTTCTCGCAGCGGACCCTAGCCCGCGGGTTTACTGTCATGCAATAGTTGTTGCCCATGAGGATCACGCGCATCGTCGACCTGTCCGTCCCCGTGGGTGGCGGGACCGTCGTCTACCCGGGCGACCCGGAGCCCAGGCTCACCGTGCACAGCACGGTCGAGCGGGACGGCTTCAACCTGCTCTCGGTGTCGATGGGCTCGCAGACCGGAACCCACGTGGACGCACCGTTCCACTTCGACGCGGACACCCCGCGCATCGACGAGCTGCCGCTGGAGCGGTTCTTCGGGCCGGCGGTCGTGGTCGACGCCACCGGCCTGGCCGCCCGCGGCCGGATCACCTGGGAGGAGCACGTCGCGCCGGTGGCCGGCCGACTGGCGCCCGGTGTCATCGTGCTCCTGCGCACCGACTGGTCGAGCCACTACGGCACCCCGACGTACTTCGAGAACCCGTTCCTCGACGCCGAGGCGGCCCGGCGGATCCTCGACCTCGGCGTGCGCACGATCTGCATCGACGCGATCAACCTCGACGAGACCCCGGACGACGACCACCCGGGTGAGGGCTTCCCGGTCCACCACCTGATCGCCGAGGCCGGCGGGGTGATCGGCGAGAACTTCCGCAACCTCGCGGCGATCAGCTGGCCCGACCCCGTGGTGTCCTGCTTCCCGATCGCCCTCGAGGCGGCCGACGGCGCTCCCGTACGGGCCGTGGCCATGGAGCTCGCCGCACCGGGCACGGACTAACCTGACGCGAGCCTTCCCCGAGCGCCCGAGGAGAACGATGCGACCCCTGCCCGTCTCGCCGACCTCCGACGGCGCCCGGCTCGGCGCCCGACTGCGCGCCGCGCGCAGGTCCCGCGGCTACACGCTCGACCAGCTGGCCACCGCGGCGGGCCTCACCAAGGGCTTCCTGAGCCGCGCCGAGCGCGACGAGACCTCGCTGAGCGTGGCCTCCCTGATCACCCTCTGCGAGGTGATGAGCATCGACCCGGGATCGCTGTTCAGCGCACCCGACGTCGACGTGATCCGCCGCGACAAGGCCCCCAACATCAACCTCGGTGGCACCGGCGTGGTCGAGAAGCTGATGACTCCGCGCGGCCAACCCCGCCTGCAGCTGATCCACACCGCCGCCGAGCCCGGCGCCTCCGGCGGTTCGGACCTCTACACGATCAACTGCGAGATCGAGGTCGCCTACGTCCTCCGCGGCACGGTCGACATCGTCTTCGCCGACCGCCGCGAGCGGCTCACCGCCGGGGACGCCCTCACCCTGCGCGGCAGCGAGCCGCACACCTGGGAGAACCCCAGCACCTCGCGCGGCGCGGAGATCGTCTGGGTCCTCTCGCCGGCGCCGTGGAGCGGCAGCGCCTGACCGCGCAGCAGTGCTCAGCTCGTTCTGGGCATCAGACGTTGCCTGTCAGGCAACAGAGGGCTACCGTGCCTGCGAGTCGTCGACGGCACGGAGGACGCATGACAGCACTCCGCACCCGGCATGCTCCGCCGGCTCGCGGACGACGTCCGCAGCGGGCGCACCACCGCTCGGGAGCTGGTCGACCGGTCCTTCGCGCGGATCGAGCGCGCACCGCGATCTCAACGCCGTCGTCGCCGAGCGCGCCGACGCCGCCCGGGCCGAGGCGGACGCCGTCGACGCGGCGGTCGCGCGCGGTGAGGAGCCCGGGCCGCTGGCCGGGCTGCCCGTGCTCGCGAAGGACAACGACGACGTCCGCGGGCTGCGCACCACCCACGGGTCGCGCTGGTTCGCCGACGCCCCGGTCGCCGAACGCGACGGCGTCTGACGGTCGGGCGGCTGCGCGCGGCGGGCGCCATCGTGGTCGGGAAGACCAACGTCCCGGAGTTCTCCATCGAGGGGTTCACCGACAACCTCGCTGTTCGGCGCCACGCGCAACCCCTGGAACCCGGCCCGATCGCCCGGCGGATCCAGCGGCGGATCGGCGGCCGCGCTGGCCGCGGGCCTCGCCGCCATCGCGACCGGCACGGACGGCGGCGGCTCGGTCCGCATCCCCGCCGCGTTCTGCGGCCTCCTCGGCTACAAGCCCACGAACGGCGTGATCGGCAGGCGCACCGCACCCGACTGGATCGACTTCTCCACCGACGGGCTGATGGCTACAGGCACGGACGACCTGCGGCTCCTGCTCGACGTGGTCGCCGGCCCCGTCGAGGGCGACCCGACGGCGCTGCCGACACCGCTGCCGCCCTCGCCCTCCCCGACCCGCCTGATCGTGGCCGAGCGCACGGACGACCTCGGGCCGCTGCCCGCCGAGGTCGTCGACGCCTTCCGCACGGCGCCGAGCAGCTCGCCCGCGCTGCTCGGCGTGCCGGTCGAGCACCGGGGCCCCGACTGGTTCTTCCCCGGCTGGAGCCCGACGAGGACTGGTTCGTGCATCGCGGCCGCCGAGCACGCGTCGGTGTTCGGCAGGGAGCGCATCGAGCGGTCGACGGACGGCCTGCATCCGAGCGCCCGCGAGTTCCTCCTCGCAGGGCTCGCGGTGTCCGCAGACGACTACCTCGCCGCGCGCCGGCGCCGGTTCGACGCGGTCGCGCGCCTGGACCAGCTGCTCGCGGGTGGCGCGGCGCTCGTCACCCCGACCGTCGCGGAGACCGGGTGGGCGCCCGATGGCGGTACGACCGGGCTGCTCGGCCCGTCCGCGTACTCCACCGCGATCCAGAACATGACCGGCCTGCCCGCGGTCTCGCTGCCGACCCGGCCGCTCGGCGGACGGCATGCCCTTCGGGCTGCAGGTGACCATGCCGCGCTGGGCGGACCGCGGCTGCTCGACGTCGCGGCCCGCTGGGAGGCCGCGTTACCCCTGGCCGCGCATCGCCGCCGGCTACCAGGAGCTCGGATGAGCCCGCGACGCGATCCCACCCGTCTCTCCAGACCGACCCACGAATCCAGCCGAGGAGCACCTGATGTCCAACAGCACCAAGCCCGGCAGCGCCGCCGGGCCCGTCATCGAGCGGCACTCGATCGACTACGTGCCCGTGGTCCGAGCGCCGCGGCAAGCTGTGGCACCAGGCGCCGTTCTGGTTCACCGGCAACTTCGTGCTGCCCACGATGGTGATCGGGTTCCTCGGGCCCGAGCTCGGGCTGTCCGCCGGCTTCACGTTCCTGGCGGTCGTGCTCGGCGCCTGCTTCGGCACCTTCTTCATGGCCTTCCACGCCAACCAGGGCCCGCGGATGGGTCTGCCGCAGATGATCCAGTCGCGCGCCCAGTTCGGCAGCCGCGGGCGTCGTGGTCCCGTTCCTCGCGACCGTGTTCGTCTACATCGGCTTCATGGTGTTCGACGTGATCCTGGCGACGCAGGGCATCGGCCTGGTGCTGCCGGACGCCAAGTGGTTCTGGTACCCCGTGCTCACGGCGCTGTCGATCGTGATCGCTGTCGTCGGCCACGACCTGCTGCACTTCGTGCAGCGCTGGCTGACCTACCTGCTCGTCGTCGCGTTCGCGATCACGACCGTGCTCGCGTTCACGACGCTGCCTGCTCCCGGCCGCAGCGCAAGGCGGGCGGCTGGGACGGCACCGGCTTCCTGATCGAGTTCTCGCTGGCCGCGGGCTACAACATCAGCTACGCCGTCTACGTCTCCGACTACTCCCGCTACCTGCCCGCGACAGTCCTCGGCGCCGAAGCTCATCTTCTTCACCTACCTCGGCGCCGCCGGCTCCGCGGTCTGGCTGATGGGCCTCGGCGGCGCTGCTCGCGAGCCGCATCCCGAAGGTCGACGCGATCGGCTCGATCAAGCAGGTCGGCGACAACCTCTTCCCCGGCTTCGGCACGATCGTCGTGCTGATCTCGACGCTCGCGCTCATCTCGATCATGGGCGTGAACGCGTACGGCGCGATGCTCACCAGCGTCAGCGGCATCGACGCGTTCAAGCCGGTGCGGGCCGGCGTCCGGACCCGCGTGGTCGGTCTGGTCGTCGTCGGCCTGATCACCGTCGTGGTCGCGCTGCTCGATCCCGGACGACTACCTGGGCAGCTTCAACAACTTCGTGCTGCTGATGCTCTACTTCCTCGTGCCGTGGACGGCGGTGAACCTCGTCGACTTCTACGCGGTGCGGCACGGCAGGTACGCGATCACCGAGATCTTCAACCCGGACGGGCATCTACGGCCGGTGGGCCTGGCGCGGGCTCGTCGCCTACAGCGTCGGCTTCCTGCTGATGATCCCGTTCTTCTCGCTGCCCGGCCTGTTCACCGGCCCGATCGCCGAGCCGGATCGGCGGCGCCGACATCTCGTTCGCGGTCGGCCTGGTCGTCGCCGGCGGGCTGTACTTCCTCTTCTCCCGCGGCCTCGACGCCGAGGCGGAGGAGGAGGCCCGCCGGCGCAGCCAGCTCGAGCTGGAGGGTGTCGACCTCGCATGACCAGCCGTCCCCGGCGCCGAGCCCGGTACGGTCGCAAGGCACCCATCGACACAGGAGTGAGCGGATGACCTCAGCAGCGTCACGGACCCATCAGGACGCGGTGCTCGTCGCGGCCACCCCCGAGGCGGTCTACGACCTCGTCAGCGACATCACCCGGACCGGTGAGTGGAGCCCTGTCTGCACCTCGTGCTGGTGGGACGAGGACGCCGAGCCGGGACAGGTCGGGGCCTGGTTCACCGGGCACAACGAGCTCCCCGACCGCACCTGGGACACCCGGTCCCAGGTGGTCGCGGCGGACCGCGGCCGCGAGTTCGCCTGGATCGTGGGCGGGACGTTCGTGCGGTGGGGATTCACCCTTGAGCCGGAGGGAGCGGGCACCCGGCTGACCGAGACCTGGGAGTTCCTGCCGGAGGGGTTGTCCATGTTCGCCGACAAGTACGGCGACCGGGCTGCGGGCGAGATCGAGGACCGCACGCAGCAGGCCCTGGCCGGGATCCCCCGGACCCTCAACGCCATCAAGCAGATCGCCGAGACCGCCTGACCCGCCTCAGGCGGCGGCACGAGGCGGGTACCGGCCACGCGCAGAGGACCGGCATACTCCTCGGCATGCGCAGATGGGTGCCGTTCTCGGCCGTGCTGGCTCCGACGGCTCTGATCGGCGGTTGGCTGGTGGCCGCGGCGCGCCAGCGGGACGGGTTCGACCAGGTGCGCGACACCATCAGCGCGCTGGCCGCGCACGGTGCCGACGACCGCTGGGTGATGACCTCCGCGTTGGTCGTGCTCGGTGGTGCCCACGTCGCCACCGCCGCCGGGCTCGACGAAGCCGCCGTCGGGGGCCGGGTGGTGCTCGCGGCAGGGGGCGTGTCCGCGGTCCTGGTCGCGGCGTTCCCGCAACCCTCGGCCGGCCACTTCCCGGCGGCGACGGTCAGCTTCGTGGCGTTGGCCCTCTGGCCCGCCCTCTCGGGTCTGCCCACGAAGGCGGAGGGCCGCTGGGCGACCGGCGGCCTGCTCGCGCTGCTCGGCTGGTTCGCCTGGGAGCTCGGTCAGGACCGGCTGCTCGGCCTCACCGAGCGGGTCGTCGCCGGCGCCCAGGCACTGTGGCCGCTCGCCGTCGTGCTCATCCTGCTGCGACGCTCGACGACAGGGAGAGCCAGCTAGGTCGACGCCCTCGTCCGCGGCTTCAGTCCCCCACCCGGCCGGTGTCGTAGGCCCACATCGCGATCTCGACCCGGTTGCGGGCGCCGATCTTGGTCAGCAGGCTCGCGACGTGGGTCTTGGCGGTCGTCAGGCCGATGAAGAGGTCGGCGGCGATCTCGGCGTTCGTGCGGCCGCGGGCGACCAGCGCCAGCACCTCCTCCTCGCGGTCGGTGAGCGGCTCGATCGGTTGGGTACGTCGGCTCGACGGTCCCCTGGCGGCCAGGGTGGACAGCAGCCGCCGGGTGATGTTCGGCGCGATCAGGGCATCGCCGACGGCGGCGGCATGCACCGCCTGGACGAGCAGCTCCGGCCCGGCGTCCTTGAGCAGGAAGCCTCGGGCGCCGGCCCGGAGCGCGCCGTGGACGTACTCGTCGAGGTCGAACGTCGTGATCACCACCACCGCCATCGGGTCCGCGACGCCCCGCCCGGCGAGGAGCTCGGTCACCTCGATGCCGTCGAGCCCGGGCATCCGGATGTCGACCAGGCACACGTCGGGGCGGAGCCGACGCGCCAGCTCGACCGCGGCGTGGCCGTCGGCGGCCTGGCCGACGACCTCGATGCCGGGCTGCGCGTCGAGGATCATGGACAGGCCGGTGCGCACCAGGTCCTGGTCGTCGGCCACCAGCACGCGCACCGTCATCGGCGCACCTTCGTCGGCAGCTCGGCGTCGACCGCCCACCCGCCCTCGGGCGCCGGCCCGGCGCGCAGCGTGCCGCCGAGCAGCTGCACGCGCTCGGTCATCCCCAGCAGCCCGAAGCCGTGGCTCGCCGACCGTGCCGGGTCGACCTGTCCGTCGTCGGTCACGCGTCAGCCGCAGCCGTTCCGGCGCCCTCGACGACCCGGATCTCCACCCGCGAGGCGTTGCGGGCGTGCCGCAGGGCGTTGGTCAGCGCCTCCTGCGCCAGCCGGTAGACCGCCGCGTCGACCTGGAGCGGAAGCTCGTCCAGGTCGTCCGGCAGCTCCACGTCGACGACCGGGACCGGGTCGCGGCGGGCGAGGGACGCCAGGTCGGCGACGCCGGGCTGGGGGGCGTACTCCGCCGGCGCCCCGTCGCGCAGCACCCGGACCATCGCCCGCATCTCCGCCAGCGTCCGCGACGCCTCCCCCTCGATGACCGCCAGCGCCTCGAGCGCCGCTTCGGGTCGCTGCCCGGCCATCGCCCGGCCCGCCTGCGCCTGCACGGCGATCGCCGAGACGTGGTGGGCGACCATGTCGTGCAGCTCGCGCGCGAGGCCGACCCGCTCCTGGCTGCGGATCTGGTCCAACGCCCGGCGCCAGCTCTCGGCGCGGTAGCGGAACGCCGCTCCGCCCGCGGCCGCCGCAGCCAGGACGCGCGAACCCACCGATGACGTGGCCGGCCCGGTGTAGTCGGCGACCGTGCCGATCACCGCAGCGACCAGCACCACCGCCAGCCCGATCACGATCTCGCGCCCCGAGCCCCAGCGGACCAGCGCGTAGACGAGCACCAGGACGTAGACCATCGTGTCGAGGCCCACGTTCGGGACCCCGGCCACCAGGGTCGCCAGCCCCAGCACCATCGCGGTGCCGAAGCGCCACCACGACACAGGCCAACGGCTGGGTACGCCGCCACAGCAGCACCGGCGCGAGCCCGACCGCCACGATCGTCGCGAACGGCCGCCAGGCGACGTCGTCCCGGAGGACTCCCTCGAGCAGCGCCGTCACCATCAACACCCCGACCAGCACCCAGTCGCGCGACACCCGTGCGGGAGCGTCCGTGGCGCGGGGCTCGGCCCACAGCGAGCGCAGGGCGTTGGTGATCACCCACCCAGCCTAGGGACCGCGCGAGGCGTCGGGGACCGACCGAAAGAACGAGACCGCCGCTCCTCCCCACGGCCGAGGCGGGTCCGGCCTCGACGCCGATGCGGCCGGGCCGGCGATCCGCGAGCGTGGAGCCACCGGACGCAGAGGCCGGACCACCGAGCAAGGAGAAGACCCATGTCACGACAGACCGCCAGCACCACGACCAGACAGCCTGCACGACCCGCCCACGCCGGTGAGGGCGAAGCTCGCCGCGGCCTGGACCAGCTTCATGTTCTTCTACATCTACGTCGACTACCTCCACCTGTACAAGCCCGGCGTCATCGACGACATCCTGGCCGGCGTCGTCTTCGAGTTCGACATCAGCCAGACCTTCGTCGTCACCTCGCTCGTGCTCGTCGGGATCCCGAGCCCTCATGATCCTGCTCTCCATGACACTGCCCGCCCGTGCGAACCGCCCGCTCAACCTCGTCGTGGCATCGCTCTACATCCCCGTCTCGGCGTTCAACGTGGTCGGCGAGTCCTGGGTGTACTTCTACGGCCTCGGCGTCGTGGTCGAAGTGACCGTCCTCGCCTTCATCCTCCGCTCCGCCTGGACCTGGCCCCGCACGACTTCGGCATCGATGCCCGAGCCCGTCGCAGCCCACCGCTGACCGGTGCGGCGGGACCCCCTTGCGGCAGAGGATGTACCCGGACGGTCGACCCGCCGGTCACCGTCGGGGGCGGGGTCTGTTCGTCCGTGCGGTGGCTGCCGCGGTGCGGGGATCCTCGGGCCAGGCGTGCTTGGGGTAGCGCCCACGCAGGTCAGCCCGCACGGCCGGGTAGCCGTTGTCCCAGAAGGACTCCAGGTCCGCCGTGACGGCCGCAGGGCGTTGCGCAGGTGAGAGCAGGTGCAGAAGAAGGGGGACGCGACCGTCGGCGAGGACAGGTGCCGCGGTCCAGCCGAAGACCTCCTGCAGTCGTACGGCGAGCACGGGTTGCTCGGCGGAGTAGTCGATCCGCACGCTCGACCCGCTGGGGACCTGCACGCGCTCCGGCGCCAGGTCGTCGAGCCGGCCCGCCTGCGGCCACGGCACCATCGCCCGCAGCGCGGCAGCCACGTCGACGCGACGAAGGTGCGCCGCCGAGCGGACCCGCGCCAGCTGCGGTCCGAGCCACGACTGGAGGTCCTGCGTCAGGGCCACGTCGCTCACGTCGGGCCAGGGGTCACCGAGGGCGCGGTGCAGGAAGTCGAGGCGGGCACGGAGCGCCCTGGCCGCCTCCGACCAGGTGAGCAGACCGATCCCCTCCCCCGCCAGCGCCTCCCGGATCGCGTCCGTGACGGCCTGCGCCGGCGGATCTCCGAGCGGGACGGAACCGAGCTCGATCGCGCCCAGCAGCGTACGTCGTCGGGCCAGCACCCGCCCTCCGGTCCAGGTCACCTCGTCCTCCTCCCTCCACTGGGCCCCGGCCACCTCCAGCGCCAGATCCTCGGTGAGCGGGGCCGCCGCCCGGATCCGGGCCTCTCGCTGGCCGGGCCGGCGTTCGGCGTCGCCGATCGCGAGCCACTCCAGGCCGGCCAGGGGTCCCGGGGTCCGCGGATCGAGGGCCGCGCCCGTCCCGGACGTCATCAGGTAGCTCGAGCCCCCGGAGCGCTTGCGCGCGATCCGGTCCGGATGCGCCAGGGCCACCACCAGCCCCACCGCCACGTCGTCGGTGAGGGCTCGGTCGTGGTAGACGCCCGTCCGCGGTCGCCGACGGTGCCGTGGTTCCCGACGACCTTCTCCAGCCGGGTGACCTGGCTGCGCCACGAGCCTGCTCGCGGGCCGGCGCGCAGCGACCGGAGCGCGGCCACGAGGTCTCCGCCGGGAGCGCGTACGTCCTCGCTCAGCATCGCCACCACCTCTGCGGCCCGCCTGGCGCCGACGAGGTCCGCGCCGTCGATGAGGGCACGCGCCAGCCTGGGGTCGACCGGCACGCCGGCGATCACCCGGCCCCGTGGGGTGGCTCTCCCGTCCTCGGTCATCGCCCCCAGGTCCACCAGGACCCCCCTGGCTGTCGACAGTGCGTGGGCCGGTGGCTGGTCGAGCAGCGCCAGGTCGCGCACGTCGTGACTCCCCCAGCACGCCACCTCCAGGGCGAAGGCCGTCAGGTCGGCGGTGGCGATCTCGGGCTCCGGGTGGGCGGCCAGGTGCGCGTGCTCGGCCTCGGACCAGCAGCGCAGCACGGCGCCCGGCCCCAGCCGTCCGGCCCGTCCCGCCCGCTGCTCGGCCGCTGCCCGGCTCACCGCGACGGTGACCAGGGAGGCCAGTCCGCGACGGTGGTCGGTGCGCGGCTCGCGGGAGAACCCGGCATCCACCACGACGCGGACCCCGGGCACCGTCAGCGACGACTCCGCGACGGCGGTCGAGACGATCACCCGTCGACGCGGGCCCTCACTGAGCACACGGTCCTGCTCGGCGCCGGACAGCCGTCCGTGCAGGGCGAGGACGGACGCGTCCACGTCGGCCAGGCGACGCAGGGTCGCCTCGACCTCGGCGACCCCCGGCACGAAGACCAGGACGTCCCCCTCGTGCTCGACCAGCGCGCGTCGTACGGTCGCGGCGACGTGGTCGTGGAAGGCCGGGGTGATCCCGCGGTCGTCGGTACGGCGCAACCCCGCCGGCAACGGGCACCAGACCGCTTGCACCGGATGCAGGGCACCGTCGACGCGGATCACCGGGGCGCCCCGGGAACCGTCGGGCCCCTCAGGACCGTCGGCCCCCCCGAGCAGCGCGGCCGTCCGCTCGGCCTCGATGGTGGCCGACATCGCCACCAGGGACAGGTCCTCACGCAGGTTGGTCCGGATGTCGACGAGCAGCGCCAGGGTCAGGTCGGCATCGAGATGGCGCTCGTGGACCTCGTCGAGCACGACGGCCCCGACGCCGGCCAGCTCGGGATCGTGCTGGATCCGTCGGAGCAGCAGACCGGTCGTGACCACCTCGACACGGGTGCCCCGACCGACCCGCCGCTCTCCGCGCACGGAGAAGCCGACCGTCTCCCCCACCGGCTCGCCCAGCAGGTGCGCCAGCCGCCGCGCAGCAGCGCGGGCAGCGATCCGGCTGGGCTGGGTGACCACGACCCGTCCGGCGACGAGGTCGGCGACCGCGGGTGGGACCAGGGTCGTCTTGCCCGTGCCCGGCGGGGCCTGGACCACCGCGACCCCGCGGGCGCGAAGCGCCTGGTCGAGAGCGGCCAGGCCCGCGGTGACGGGGAGGTCCGGCGGCGCGGCGAGCAGGTTGCGCAGCGCGTCGGACACTCCTGCAGTGTGCCTGACCCTCGCACCCGGCAGCAGAGAAGATGCAGCCTGGTCCCCAGCCCGGGCACGGGCGGGCACGGGCGCGCCCAGCAACTCCGCCTGCGTGACGTCAGGGGCGGAGGCGGCGGATCGCCACGACGCTGATCGGCACGAGGGTCAGGTGGCAGCTCGCCAGAGCCAGAGTGCTCACGGTGTCGAGGTCGACCGGGAGGGTCATGACCGCGATGGTCGCGACGGCAAGGACGGGTGCGAGCACGACTGCGACCCGCGTGACCCACGGAATGCGGGGCGCCGTCAGGGCGACGACGACCAAGCCGGCGCCGAGCGGAACGGCGGAGAACCCGGCCACGGTCAGGGCGTCGACCGCCACGGTGGTGCCATTGCGGCTGAAGGTGAAGTCGCCCCCCGCGAGCCTGCCGAGGGTGAACGCGAGCAGGTTGACGAGGACCGCGGTCGCCGTGGCCGTGAGGACCACGAGAGCACGTCCGGTGGTGCGCGGTCGGGTCGTAGGTGCCTCCACGGTGGTCATCGACCCCTCCGGGACGTGTTCTGGCCGAGGTACGCCGCGAGGCGGTCCAGGGCTCCGACCCATACCTCGGAGGTGAAGAAGTCGCGCACCTCCGGGACCGGGAACCCGGTCTGGTGGACCACCATCAGGGTTCCGTCGCCGTCGGCCTCGAAGGTGACCGTGATGCGGGTCGACATCGTCTGACCGTCGGGAGAGGTCCCCTCGGACCGGGTGACCAGCCGGTGCGGGCGGTCGATCTCCACGAAGGTCTGGGTCTCCCGGAACAGGACGTCCTCGCTGGGGCCCCACACCGCCACCTGCTGACCGCCGACGCGCAGGTCGACCTCGATCTCCACGATGCCCGGTTCCTCGTCGAGGATCGAGAACCAGATCTTCTGCTTCTCTGCGTCCGTGTAGGCGTCGAACACCTCCTCGGGGGATGCCGACAGGTGTCGAGACGTGCGCAGCTCCAGGTCGCTGGTCGTGCTGGGGTCACTCATTGTCGGTTCCTCTCTGCAGGGTGAAGTAGGCGTCCAGGCCGTCGATGCGGCGCTCCCACAGACGCTGGTAGAAGGAGATCCAGGACATCGCGTCCGCCAGTCGCTCCTTGCCGAGCCGGCAGTGGCGTGAGCGTCCCACCTTCTCGGTCTCGACCAGCCCGGCCTCCTCGAGAACGTGCAGGTGCTTCTTGATGGCGGTCAGCGAGACGCCGAACGGCTCGGTCAGCTCGGTCACCGTGGCGGGTCCGCGACCCAGTGCCTCCAGGATCGAGCGTCGCGTGGGGTCCGACAGTGCCCCGAACACCCGGTCGAGCTCCGCTTGGTGAACCATACGGTTGAGTGTTGCACGCTGAACCAGATGGGTCAATGTTCGCGACCCAGACCTGTCCCGCTGGCCGGGCGAAACCGTCTCGGAGAGGGGCTCAGCACCGATCTCCCACCTCGTCACCCGCCGGGATCGTCGACAGCCTAGGAAGGGACCGCGGTCCGGCCACGCGGGTGGTGGCGGGTGGACTTGGCCTCGAACATGGCGCGATCGGCGTCGCCGACCAGCGTGGCGAGGTCGTACGGCGGGCGGGCGGTGCTGACGCCGACGCTCAACGTCATCGAGACGGAGGTGTCACCGACCTCGTACGGCTCCATGTTGGCCACCCTCTCGACCCGGTCCCGGATCCGCTCGATCACGTCCGGCTCGCCCTGCGCGATCACGACGAACTCGTCGCCCCCCATCCGGGCGACGAGGTCACCGGGGCGGACACTGGCCGCGAGCCGCAGGCTGAGCTGTTCGAGCAGCTGGTCGCCGCCGGCGTGGCCCAGACGGTCGTTGAGGGTCTTGAAGTGGTCGACGTCGACGTAGATCGCGGACAGCCCGGCGTCGGTCGGACCCACGGTGGACGACGCGAGCTGGGACAGGCCGCGACGGTTCAGCAGCCCGGTCAGCGGGTCGCGGTAGGCATGCTCGGACTGCGCCAACATCGATCTCCGAGCCGCCCTGGCGAACGTGTGGAACCGGGGGAACATCAACGACACGAGGACGGGCGGAAGCAGCCCCGCTACCTGTCCCGACGTCGGGTGCAGCACGAAGAAGGCGCCGAATGCAGCCGCCATGACGGCCAGGCCCCACAGCAGGATGCGCAGCCGCTCGTACAGCACGAGCCAGAGCAGGGGCAGCAGCTCCAGCCAGGAGTACGGCGAGCTCAGCCGGTCGTCCACGGCCATCAGGGCGGCGACGAGGGCGATGGGCACGATGACCAGGTAGCCCTGCGCGTCACGCGGGAGTCGCCGCCAGGGAACCCACACCGCCGCCGCCAGGCAGGTCAGGGCTGCTGCCACCACCAGCATGCGCGTCAGGACCGGCAGGCCCGGGTCGGACGCGACGACCGCCACGCTGAGGAGGAACCCGGGAGTGAATCGCCCCAGCCGCTGGAGCCTGTGGGACCCCACGAACGGACCACCGAGCTCGACCTCACGAGCCTCGGCCACGAGGTCGGCCAACGTCTCCTCGTCGAGGCTGCCGAGGTCGATGGTCGGAACCGGCGCCGCAGCATCCGCAGCGCCCGAGCGGTGGGTCCGCCACTGTCTCGACACGGTTGCCCCCTCGGTGTTCCGGACGCGATCGCCACCCATGTGTCTTCTCGAAGAGACACACTCGTCGTCATGGCAAAAGATCTGCGAGGAGTCTCACCTCTCGTGCCAAAACGTGACATACGGGCCGCCGCCGGAGTGTCGTACGAACCGGGTGAGCCCGGACTGCAGGACTAGGGTCGGGAAGTGCAAGCAGACGAAAGCCGTCCCAGCGGAGCGAACGTCACCAGGGACCACAGCCGCCTCCCGACAGGCACTCCGCTTGACGAAACCATCGCCAGCGTCGATGCCGATCCGGTGCGGGACCCCCAGGCGGGCCGGAACGTGGACCAGCACCGAGCCCTGCGCGACGACTGACTCAGCTCGAGCTGGAGCTCCTGAGCCGATCGGTCACGGTCAGCGTGGCTGGAGGGGTCGCCCTCGAACGTGTTGCCTCTGCCGGTACTGGTCCGGGGCACACGAGCCCCTCGCCCCACGGGGCCCTCGTGTCTCCCGATGGCGGGTGTCATGCTCACCTCCGGTACCCGCGGCGACACCCTGCCCTCATCGTCCTCGGCGCGAGCTCCGGCGTCGCGAGCGCGACCTCCCTGGGCCCGCGGCTTCGAGGCCCGCCCGCTGGCCGGACAGCCAACAGGTGAGGCCGTCTGTCCGAACCGCATGGGCCTGGGCGGCCTGAATGATGCTGCACAGTGCGCCCGGGAGGACGCTGGTCCACCGCTGGCGAAGACCGCGCCCGCCCAGCGCCGCTCCCGGCCCGACCACCTGGACCTCGACCTCACGGACTACGACCGGCTGTTGGTCCCCCGGCTGCGATGGGGCCCCGCCGACCGCTCGTCGGCTTCCTCTCCCTGGACGACCAACCGCGCCGAGCGTTCGGCGGCGAGAGCGGCCCGAACCCGGCGCTGCACGCCTGGCTCGACGCCGAAGATCCGCCTGTGTTCTTCCGCTTCGGCAGCATGCCCGTGCAGGACCCCGCTGCGGTCGTCGCGATGATCACCGAGGTGTCCCCCACACCGCCCAGAATGACGCGCATAGCTTCAGTCGCTAGAGAAGGACGGCAGCCGGCGCCCTCGCACCTGCTGGAGTTGTCAGCGGTTGAGCAGCCGCTCGATGTAGGAGTCGATGCGCTCGCTTAGGCGGCGTCGGATCCACGTCAGGCCGTCCCCCTCCTGAGAGGACCAGGGTCCGGTAGGCCGACACAGGTCGGTGCGGGCGTCCCCAAGTCCTGTCTGCTGCTCCGCCGCGCAGTACGGCTGCGAGGTGGCCGGCATGTGCTCGAGGTGGTGCGGAGCAAGCATGAACCGCAAGGGGCCGGGCACCCCTCGGCCGCCGGGGTGCACCACGAGGCTGACGAAGAGCTCGAGCTGGCTCGCGCTGACCCCGGCGCACAGCGCTGCGACGTTCGGCCGGCCCGAGACAGGCTCCCGCCCGGCGCGCCGGATGTACTCGGGGTCGTCAAGGTCACCGTTCATCTCGAGGGTCACGTCCAGCATGTTGATCTGGCCGGAGCAGGCCAGACAGGCAACGCCCGGGCCGGCCAACTGCGTGCGTCGGGTCGCACCGCGCATACCGCCGGCCTTGAACGTGTCGATCGCTATACCGCCGTCGATGACCGGGATGAGGTCGGCGTACGCGATCGAGTTGAGCACGGCGCGCGGCCACGGGCGGTCGACACAGGAGACGATGACGTCGTAGTCAAGCGCCGCTGCGAGCCCCTCGGGGCTGCAGATGCTGTTCTGGTGGCGATGTGCCTTGAATCCGTCGGCCGTTGCCGCCAGGCGCGCCAGCCGTGCCGCAACGTCGATCTTGCGTCGTCGCAAGCGAGCATCGCGCCGCGTTGCGCCCACCATCCTGTCTCGGTTGACCACGTGCACCCGGTCGAAGTCCATGATGCCGATCTCGACGATGCCGGTCGCGGCCAGACGCTGGATGACGTCCAACCCCACACTGCCGGCCCCAACGACCAGGACTCGCAGTCTGGTGATGTCGCGATGGCGCTCGTGTCCCCATGCCGAGATGGTCCGGAGCTGCGATTCTTCAAGACGGGCCGGCGGGACGAGATCGTCGTTCCAGGACACCATCAGCGTCGTCCCTGCGCGGCGAACTGAGCCGGCCCACTCCGGCCGCCCGTCGTTCCAAAGCCTGGCGGACCAGTTGGCGTCACCGGCGAGGGTCAGGCCGACCAGCGGTAGGCCGGTGACCTGCTCGACGAGAAGCGAATAGGAACTCTCGGCATCAGCGTCCGGGCTACTGAGCCGCTGCCATCCGCGGCCACCAGGGTGGCTGTGGAGGATGGCGACGCCGTGTCCGCGCTGCGCAGCGAGCGCGGCAATCCGCAGGACGTAGCTGCCCTGGATGGTCGCGTTTCCGTGAACGTGTCGGTCGTCGTCCGCCGGCAGGTGCACCTCATGGAGGAGACGCGTGGTGCGGGTGGCGCCCGTGGAGACGGCGTAAGTCGCCAGGCAGATGTCCTCTTGCCCGTCACGCCGGAGGAGATGAGACCTTAGCGTGTCGTGCACGCTCTGGGTCATGGCAACAGAGTGGGCGTACATCTCAGATCGCCTGCCCGAGCACGCAGCGGACGTGGCTGATCCAGAGGTGGATCGGCTTGCGGCTCATGTCCCATAAGCCCGTGTCGCGGGAGTGGCGGCGCCAGCCCTCGGCGCAGTCCTGGTTGTCGGTGTTGGTCTGGGCGAAGTTCACGTCGTTCTCGAGGTGAATCCAGTGCGGTGGAGCCATCGGCCACCCCTGCAGTTCGCTGGCGCTGACGCCGGTGAGGACCTTCTGGCCCGCACGAGCGCCGGTGGCGGGGACGACGTGGTACCTCACGACGTCCCCGCACACGGTGGGCTCGTGGCCCTCCTCCTCCAGGTCGGCGATGAACCGAGACGCGCCGTCCATCGGGATCGGGGCGACGGCCATCAGGCGACCTGGGCGCTCTGACGCACGGTGACGAAGGCGTCGCCGTCCTTGAGGTCGATGACCTTCTCGTCGCGGTAGACCCTCGGCTCGCCGTTGTGCTTGATCTTGGCGAGGTCGTACTGCGCCGGATCGACGCCGGCGAGTCGCAGGAGGGATGCGGCCTCCTGGTCGTCGTCGCGGGTCGTGTAGTCGACGCCGTCGATCGAGATCGTCAGTTTCTTGCGGGACTCGTGGTGGTCGTTCATCTGTAGGGCCTCCTAATGGCCTCGGGGTCCGCTGTCTGCGGCCTTGTGTCCTGATATACTCGACGTATGCTCTTCAGTGCAAGGGTGATGAGGAGAACACGATTAAACCTGAGCTTGGGCCGGCGCGTCGCGCTCTCGATCTCGAGGCAGCGCCGGTAGGTTCGCGGCATCAGCCGATGGGTGATGGAGCGAGTCCGAGTGAAGATCGAGTACGGCGACGAGGAGCTGCGTCGTCTCGCGGAGGAAGCCGACTTCCGCCCGAAGCAGTGGGGACGCGACTTGGTCGTCGCATACCGCAAGAAGATCCAGGTGCTCGACGGCGCGCTCGACGAGCGTGACCTGCGCGCGATGAGATCGCTGAACCTCGAGAAGCTCAAGGGCGACAGGGCGGGGCAGTACTCCGTCCGGCTCAACGATCAGTTCCGACTGATCCTGACTTTCCACACCGGGGACGACGGCAGGGTTGTCGTAGTCCTCGAGTTGGTCGACTATCACTGAAAGGAGGCGTCGCGATGAGTGCTGCCCTAGCCGAGATCTTTCCTGTCGGCGAGGTGCTTGCTGACGAGCTGGAGGCTCGGGGATGGACCCAGGCCGAGTTCGCTGAGATCCTGAGCCGGCCCGCACAGTTCGTCTCCGAGATCATCTCGGGCAAGAAGGAGATCACCCGCGAGTCCGCTACCCAGATCGCGGCTGCCCTCGGCACATCGCCGGAGATGTGGCTGACCATGCAGGACCGCTACTACTTGTGGCGACAGGGGCAAAACGCCCATGCCCAGGAGCAACTGAGCATCGTGCGCCTGCGGGCGCGACTCAAGGACCTAGCCCCGATCGGCGTGATGTTGCAGCGAGGCCTACTCAAGGGGTCGACGGCCTCGGAGCAGGAACGCGAACTCAAGGAGCTATACCGGATCGACGACATCTACCAGGAGCCCGAACTGCTGCTGGCCGCACGGCGATCGAAAGCGGACGAAGAAGTTTCAAGCACCCAGCTCGCATGGGTCGCCTGCGTCCGCCGGGCTGCGGAAGACATTCAGGTCGAGAAGTTCGACGCAGACGCCTTGGCGGACCTGGCAGGCCGCCTCACTCAGATCGTCGCCAAGCCGAAGGACATCGCAAGCCTGCCCGAGCTGTTCGCCGAGGTGGGTGTCCGACTGGTCTTTGTCGAGGCATTCCCGGGAAGCAAGATGGATGGCTGCTCACTCCTACACGAGGACGGCGGCCCCGTAATCGGAATCTCGGGTCGAGGCAAGCGCTTCGACAAGGTGCTCTTCACGCTCCTCCACGAGATCGCTCACATCAACCTCGGCCACCTAGACGGGAAGTCCCTGGTCATCGACGACCGAGGGGAAAAACCCACCCTCGGACTTGAGGAACCAGCAGACGAACGAGCTGCCTCTTGGGTACTGCCGAAGGAATCCCGACAGTCCCTGAGCGAATCAACCAGGGATGGGTAACGGCCGTCGCCACAGATCTAGGCATCAACCCAATCGTCCTCATCGGACGGCTCCAGAACGAGGGAAAGATCCCGTGGAAGACCACCCTGGTCAGGAACGCGCCGTCCGTCCTGCCAGAGCTGGCGAAGTGGTGACACCACCTCTGCAGTAGTCCAAGTCCCGGGACGCACCTCATCAAGTCTGAGGGGAGCTGTTGCTGGCATCCCGCCCAGGCCGTCCGTGACCGCAAGCACATGCCGGACTAGGTCATTCCGCCGCGTATGACTGTCAAGGAGCGCTGACCCGCGCTAGACGCCTGGTCCAGGCCGCCCCGCAAGCGGACCGCCCAAGCCGACGGATGCTGTCGTCGGCTGGGTAGAGCACCCGGCCTCAATCGGTGCCGTCCAAGATCAGTCGCGCAGCCTCGTCCGGGGCGTCCCACTGCGGGAAGTGACCGCACCGCTCGAACCAGTGCAGAACCGCGTCGGGGAACAACTCCGCTGCGCGGGCGGCCTGCCTCGGCACGGTCACCAGATCACGACGACCCCAACCGATCGTGACCCGACCGGGCACCGTGCCTGCCGGAGCGCCCTGCTGCTTGGGTCCTCTGGTCAGGGCGTCCATCGCCGCGCCGGTCGACGGTGCGTCGGCCAGCCCGCGCACATCGGGCAGAACGGTGTCGGACGAGAGCGCCCAGGGCCGCGCCGAGAGCTGCGCCAACAGCACGGTTCTGCCTGCTCGAGTGCCGAGCAGAGTCGGCAACGTGGGCCGCATCGCGCGGACCAAGGCGATCGATGGACGCAACGTGGCGCTGAAGACCTGACGCTCCCGGTCGCTCCAGAAGCCGCCCGGGTCGAGAGCCACGGTGTCGCCACCAAGCCCCGCCGCGCGAGCTCGAGCACCATCCGACCGCCCATCGACTGCCCGGCGGTCGCGACCCCGTCCAATCCCTGCTCACGGATGAAGTCAACGACGGAGTCGGTCAAGGTCGCGATCGAGACCTCGCCGGACAACGGGGGCGTCTCACCGAATCCCGGCAGGTCCACAGCGATCACCTCACGGCGCTCCGCCAGCGCCTCCATGATCGGAAGCCAAGATCTCCACCCCGCGCCCAGACCGTGCACCAGCAACAGTGGGGTGCCGCTCCCGCGTCTCACGTGGTTCAAGGTCACCTCGGGAACGCTATCCCGGGATCCGGCTCAGGAGTCTGCTCGTGATTGAGGGGCCAGCCGGCGCGCAAGGTACGGCGCGGTGGGGCACTGCCCTCGGCCGC
>CAWJLZ010000018.1:0-98302 GCA_963843825.1 uncultured Actinomycetota bacterium | reverse complement strand
GGCGTTGTCGACCACCACCACGGCGTCGGGGCGGACCCGCCACGCTGGAGCGGCCCACCAGGTGCGCTCGGCGAGACCATCGAGGAGCGGTTCCAGGTGACGACGACGGCGACGATCCGGGGTGGAGAGCGCGACCTACGGCGGGAGGGACGGGTCGGCAGGCCCAGCAGGCTCAGCAGGCTCAGCAGGCTCAGCAGGCTCAGCAGGCTCAGCAGACCTTGGACAGGTCCTTCGACTGGTTGGCCGCGTAGCCGTTGGCCATGCTGCCGATCGAGCCGCCGGTGCTGGCACCCTGGTGCCGGGCCGAGAAGCCCTTGCCCGACGAGCGCGGCGTGCCCGACGCGGCGGACGCCGTCCGGGCGGGGGCCTCGGAGCGGTCGACGGCACGCGTGATCATCGACCGGATCTTGGCGATGTCGGGATCCCCGGTGTTGATCGCGGGCGGCACGAAGGAGACCGTGCCGATGTCCTGGCTGCGGGCCTTGAGGGCCAGCTCGGCGAACGTGCCGAGCTGGGAGGCCGGCAGGTCGGTCTGGATGAGGTTCTCCGACGCCGTGGCCAGCGACTCGAACTTGGTGATACGGTCTGCGGGCTGAGCTGCTGGACCATCGCGCTCATCACGCACTTCTGCCGGGCCATCCGCGAGTAGTCGTCGGCGGCCATCCGGGACCGGGCGAACCACAGCACCTCGAAGCCGTTCAGCTTGCGGACGCCGGCGGGGATGGTGCCGATCGGCCCTGCTCGCCGATCCGCCGATCGGGATCGGGTCCCGGACGTTGAGGGTCAGACCGCCCATCGCGGCGACCAGGCTCGCGGAACCCCTGCGAGGTTGACCATCGCGTAGTAGTTGATCTTCAGCCCGGTGATGCCCTCGACGCCCTGGATGGTGGCGTCCAGGCCGGGCTCGGCGACGCCGTCGAACAGGTCGCGGTGGTCCCCGGCCCAGGTGGCCAGGCTGTTCAGCTCGCAGGTCGCGCAGTCGTAGCCGCGCGGGAAGGCCTTGTGCATCGTCGACCCGGCCGGGAACGGGAAGTTGGTCATGTTGCGCGGGAGCCCGAACAGGATGGTCTTCCCGGTCTCCTCGTCGATGCTGGCCACGGTCATCCAGTCGGTCCGCAGGCCCCAGCGGCCCAGGCCGGAGTCGCCGCCGACCAGCAGCACGTTGTAGCGGCCGTGCTCGGCGGCGCTACCACGCCGTCGCCGAACATCGCGGCGATGAAGCCCTTCTGCACCGCGACGATGTGCGAGGCGAAGAGCAGCGAGCCGGCCACCGCGAACACCATCACGCCGTTCACGCCGACCACGAGCAGCCGCTGGCGCTGGCGCAGCTCCAGGGGCCGGCCCAGGCGCCAGGCGTCGATGAGCAGCAGCGCCCAGCCGATCGCCAGGACGCAGAGGCCCAGCCGCAGCGTGCCCAGGACGACGGTGTTCGAGCCGAACCAGAACACGAAGCCGTGGGAGAGCAGGCCGAGGCCGATCACCAGGGCGAGGGAGAGCAGGCAGCCCAGCCACACCCGGATTGCGAGGCGCCCCACCCGCTTGTCCCCCGCGACCAGCTGGGCCGAGCCCGGCATCAGCAGCGTCATCACCATCAGCACGAGCGCTCGGCGGAGCCGGATCCGGGAGGTCTGGGACTGGGGGTGAAGCGTCTCTCGGACGTACGTTCCCGGTCCTCGGTGCGCGCCCCGGGGGAAGTGACGGGCGACATGCGCGGCCTTTCGCGGTGGTGGAGCGGGGGGTCCGGCAAGTATCACCAGTCCCACCGGCCACTCCGGCCACGGCACGCCGGACCAGCCGCGCCGATCTGCCCTGGACAGGTCCGCGCGGTACCTTCGGCCCATGCCCGGAGAGCGCGACGAGTACGACTGGCTGTACGGCAACGGTCCGGACGCGGCCGAGGACCCCGACGCCACCCGGATGATGCCCACCATGGGCCAGCCGTCCCGCACGCCCCGCCCCGGTGGGCCCACCGGCCCCACGGGCCCCGCAGGCGGCGGCGCGCCCTCCGGTCCTCCCGGTGGTCCCCCGCCCAGTCGGATCGCGCCGACCCGGGGACTCCTCCGCCGCCCTCGGCCCGCCGCCCCGGCGGGACCGGGTCGGGCCGCCGGCGTCGCCGGTTCCGGGTCCGGTGGCTGCTGCTGGTGGTCCTGGCCTACGTGCTGTTCCTGGTTGGGTCCCCCTCTACGCGTGGTCGACGGTGAGCAAGGTCAACGCCGACCCGGCCGGCAACCGGCCGGCCGACCAGCCCGGGACGACGTACCTCGTGGTCGGCTCCGACGCCCGCGCCGGGCTGGCCGGCCGGCGCACCGACACGATCATGCTGCTGCACACCGGGAGCGGACCCGACACCCTGGTCTCCCTGCCCCGCGACTCGCTGGTCCCGGTGCCGGGCTACGGCACGACGAAGATCAACGCGGCGTTCGCCTACGGCGGGCCGAGGCTCCTGGTCCGGACCGTGGAGGACGCGACCGGGCTGCGCATCGACGACTACGTCGAGATCGGCTTCACCGGCTTCGTCGACCTGGTCGACGCCGTCGGCGGCATCCAGATCTGTCCGACCGAGGCCATGAAGGACCCCTTGGCCGACCTCGACATCGCGAAGGGCTGCCAGCAGGCCGACGGCGCGACCGCCCTGGGGTACGCCCGCTCGCGGCACACCCAGACCCTGGGCGACATCGACCGGGCCCGGCACCAGCGCGAGGTGGTCGGCGCGATCGGCCACGAGGTGGTCTCCTGGAAGACCTTCGTGAACCCCGTGCGCTACTGGCGCGTGGTGACGGGCGGGGCCAACACGGTCCGGGTCAGCAAGGACACCGGTCCGGTCGCGGCCGGAGCTTCGCGCTGGCCATGACCAAGGTCGACGGCCCCGACGGGCTGACCTGCGGGGTCCCGATCGTCGACCTCGCCGTGACCTGGGACGCCGAGCGGGCCGCGCAGCTGTTCGACCTGATCGCCAAGGACCGCACCGCGGACATCGGCAAGGACCTCTGCCGGGCCTCCGGCCTGGCGCCCTGACGGCTGGCCCGACCTCGGCTCAGTCGGTGGCCGTGCTCCGCGGCGCCCGGTAGTCCAGGTCGGCGTAGTCGGCGTGCCGACCCATCCAGGCCTGCACGAACGGGCAGACCGGCAGCACCGGGAGGCCCTGCCGGCGGACGTCGTCGAGCGCGCCACGGACCAGGTCGCCACCGACGCCCTTGCCCTCCGACTTCGGCTCGATCTCGGTGTGGGTGAAGACGATCAGCCGGTCGGCCTTCTGGTAGGCCGCGAACCCCAGCAGCTCACCGCCCTCGCGGATCTCGTAGCGCTGCTGCTCGGGGACGTCGACGACCTCACGGGTCGGCTCGGGCTGCTCGGACATCTCGGCTCCTCGGGTCGGGTGCACGTCAGCCTAGGGGCGCTCAGGCCGGCCAGCCGGTGTAGCCCTCGGCGAGGTACGTCGAGGCCGGCCCGTGAGCCGACCACCGAGGCCAGCTCGCCCACCTGGCGGCGCACGTCGAAGTCGGTGGCGTCGGGCAGCCGGTGCAGCATCGTGGTCATCCAGTACGAGAAGTGCTGGGCCTTCCAGACCCGCTCCAGCGCCCGGTCGGTGTACTCGTCGAGCACCGCGTCGTCGCCGCGAGCGGCACCGCCCGCTCCAGCACCTCGGCCAGCACCCGGACGTCGGCCAGGGCGAGGTTGAGCCCCTTGGCCCCGGTCGGCGGCACGGTGTGGGCGGCGTCGCCGGCCAGCAGCATCCGGCCGTGGCGCATCGGCTCGCAGACGAAGCTGCGGAACCGCAGGACCGCCGTGTCGGTGATCGGCCCCTCCTTCAGCGTGAAGCCGTTGGCACCGACCCGGGCCTGCAGCTCGGCCCAGATCCGGTCGTCGGACCACGCGTCGACGTCCTCCTCGGGGTCGCACTGGAAGTACATCCGCTGCAGCGTCTCGGTGCGCTGGCTGATCAGCGCGAAGCCGCGCTCGGAGTGGCTGTAGATCAGCTCGGGGGCGCTCGGGGGTGCCTCGCACAGGATGCCGAACCAGGCGAAGGGGTACTCCCGGAAGTACTGCCGCCGCTCCGCCTCGGGCACCTGGCGCCGGCACAGGCTGCGCGACCCGTCGGCCCCGACCAGGTAGTCGCAGACCGACCTCGTGGGCCACGCCGTCGGCGTCGGTGAACCGCAGGACCGGCTGCGCCGGTGCAGGTCGGCGACCTCGGTGTCGCCGACGCCGAACCGGACGTCGCCGCCGTCGCGGTCCCGGGCCGCGGCCAGGTCGACGAAGACGTCGGTCTGCGGGTACAGCCAGACCGAGGCCCCGATGAGCTCGGCGAAGTCGATCCGGTGCGCCGGCGCCGCCGAAGGCCAGCTCGATGCCCTGCGTGCTCGTGCCCCTCGGTCAGCACCCGGTCCGAGACGCCGGTGTCGACCAGCAGCCGGACGCTGTCGCGCTCGAGGATCCCGGCCCGGACGGTCTGCTCGATCTCAGCCGGGTGCGGTCGTCGACCACCACCGACTCGATGCCCGCGAGGGCCAGCAGGTGGCTGAGCATCAGCCCGGCGGGACCGCCGCCGACGATGCCGACGGTGGTGCGGGAGCGGGTCGGCGGACGGGATCCGGCGGCAGGCGTGGGCGACATGGGGTCATCGGACCCCGCGCGTCCTCGCGCGGCCAAGCGAACCCTTCCGCTGGCCGGAAGCCGCCCGCCGGCTCTCAGTCCACCGGCAGGCTGCGTCCGATCCCCCGGGCGGCGACCTGCAGGGCCGCGACCAGCCGGGCCCGGTCCCGGCGCAGGCTGGGCACGACGATGCCGAGGGCGGCCACGACCGGACCGTCGGGCGGGCGGACCGGCACCGCCACCGAGCAGGCGCCCAGGCTCATCTCCTCGCTGGTCTGGGCGAACCCCTCCCGACGGGCCCGGCCCAGCTCCGCGTCCAGGCGTCCCGGCTGGGTCACGGTGTACGCCGTGTGCCGGGTCAGGTGGGCCAGGACGTGCTCGCGCACCTCGTCGGGGGCGTGCGCGAGGAGCACCTTGCCCACGCCGGTGGCGTGCAGCGGCAGCCGGGAGCCGACCTGGCTGACCACCGGGACCGAGGCGCGCCCGGAGAGCCGGTCGACGTAGAGCACCTCGGAGCCGTCGCGGACCGCGAGGTGCACGGTGGCCAGGGTGGCGGCGTAGATGTCGTGCAGGAACGGCGAGGCCACCTGACGCAGCCCGGACTGCAGCGGGGCGAGCAGACCGAGGTCCCACAGCCGGCGCCCCACGACGTACCGGCCGGACGGGTCGCGGTGCAGCGCGCCCCAGTCGACCAGCTCGCCCACCAGCCGGTGCGCGGTGGGCAGGGCCACGTCGGCGCGCCGGGCGATGTCGCTGAGGGTGAGCCGGCGGTGCTGGTCGTCGAAGGCGCCCAGGACGGCCAGCACCCGGGAGGTCACGGTGCGCCCCGCCTGTGCCGCGTTCCCGGCCATCGTCGTTCCTTTCGTTCAGCGGAAGCCTACGGTCGACGCCCCCCGGTCGCGGCCCCTAGCGTCCCGGACGTGACCACGACCTCCCCCACCACGACGCAGGCCGAGGTGAGCGCCGAGATGGCCGCGCTGACCGCCGCCTACGAGTCCGCCCTGGCCGACGGCTCGACCCCCGAGACCCAGCCGCGGCTGGACTACCCGGCGTACCGGAGCAGCATGCTGCGGCACCCGACCAAGGACCTGCACCACGCCGACCCGGAGACCATCGAGCTGGCCTCGCCCGCCTTCGGTCACGCCGACGTCGACGTGCTGGAGTCCGACCTGACCATCCAGCACAGCGGCGACCCGATCGGTGAGCGGATGGTGGTCACCGGCCGGGTCCTCGACGGCGACGGGCGCCCGGTGGCCGGCCAGCTGGTCGAGGTGTGGCAGGCCAACGCGGCCGGTCGCTACCTCCACAAGCGCGACCAGCACCACGCCCCGCTCGACCCGAACTTCACCGGCGTGGGTCGTTGTCTGACCGGCCCCGACGGCGGCTACCGGTTCACCACGGTCAAGCCCGGCCCGTACCCGTGGCGCAACCACCACAACGCCTGGCGACCGGCGCACATCCACTTCTCGCTGTTCGGCCGCGAGTTCACCCAGCGGATGATCACCCAGATGTACTTCCCCGGCGACCCGCTGTTCGCCCTGGACCCGATCTTCTCCGCGATCACCGACCGGCGGGCCCGCGAGCGCCTGGTGGCGACCTACGATCACGAGGTGACCAGGCCCGAGTGGAGCACGGGGTACCGGTGGGACATCGTCCTCACCGGCTCGCACAGCACCCCCCTGGAGCAGGAGGACGACCGGTGACCGGCCTCGTCGCCACCCCGGGACAGACCATCGGCCCGTTCTACGGCTACGCCCTGCCCTTCCCCGACGACCACCGGCTGGTCCCGGTGGGCCGACCGGACGCCGTCCGGCTGACCGGCCTCGTGCTCGACGGCCACGGCGACCCGGTGCCCGACGCGCTCCTGGAGATCTGGCAGCCCGACGCGGCGGGCGCGGTGTCCTCGCAGCCCGGGTCGCTGCACCGGGACGGCTACACCTTCACCGGGTGGGGCCGGGCGGCCACCGACGACACCGGTCGCTACTCCTTCACCACGGTCCTGCCCGGTCGCACCGAGCCGGACCGCCCCGCCTTCGTCGCCATGACGGTCTTCGCCCGCGGCCTGCTCAACCGGCTCTTCACCCGGGTCTACCTGCCCGCCGAGGACCTGGCGGCCGACCCGCTGCTGGCCGCGCTGCCCGACGACCGTCGCGCGACCCTGGTCGCCGCTCACGAGCCCGGTGCCGACGGCTCCCCGGGCACGCTGCACTTCGACGTCCGGCTGCAGGGTGCGGGCGAGACGGTGTTCCTGCGCTTCCCCCGGCACGCCCGGTGAGCGATCTCCTCGCACCCGGGGACGAGCGCGCGGGCGACCTGATGTCCGACCGCGCGCTGCTCACGGCCCTGGTCACGGTCGAGCAGGCCTGGCTGGGCGTCCTGGCCGGTGTCGGGCTGGCCCCGGCCGGCCCGACGCCGGACCTGCACGGGCTGGTGCGCGAGGCGGACCTGCCCGGGATTTCGCGGGCCGCGGAGCAGGGCGGCAACCCGGTGATCCCGCTGGTGTCCCTGCTGCGCGAACGGCTCGCGGCCACGGAGCCGGAGCACGCCCGGTGGCTGCACCGCGGCCTGACCAGCCAGGACGTCGTCGACACCGCGCTCGCGCTGTGCCTGCGCGAGGTGGCCGCCCGGGTCGCCGCCGACGTACGGACCCAGGTGGCAGCCCTGAGCGGCCTGGCCCGCGACCACCGGTCGACGCTCCAGGCCGGCCGCACCCTGACCCAGCACGCGGTCCCGTCGACCTTCGGCCTCACCGCGGCCGGTTGGCTGCACGGGGTGCTCGACGCCGCCGAGGACCTGGCCGGGGCCGCCGCGGCCCTCCCGGTGCAGGTGGGTGGTGCCGCCGGCACCCTGGCCGCGACCACCGAGCTGCTCGCCGGCACCGTCGGCGCCGAGGGCGCCCCCGCCTCGTCCCGGGCGCTGGTCGGCGACCTGGCCGGTGCCCTGGGCCTGGTCGACGCACCGCCCTGGCACACCCGGCGACGTCCCCTGACCCGGGTCGCGGACGCCCTGGTGGCCTGCCTGGACGCGTACGGGACCATCGCCGCGGACGTGCTGGTCCGGGTCCGGCCCGAGGTGGCCGAGCTGGGCGAGCCCGTCGCCGGGGGGCGTGGTGGGTCCTCGACCATGCCGCACAAGCAGAACCCGGTCCTCTCGGTGCTCGTCCGTGGCCGGGCCCTGGGCGCGCCGGCGCACGCCGCCGTCCTGCACGCCGCGGCTGCCTGCGCGGTCGACGACCGTCCCGACGGCGCCTGGCAGGCCGAGTGGCCCGCCCTGCGGGCACTGGGACGCTCCGCCCCGGTGGCGTCCTCGCTGACCGCCGAGCTGCTCACCGGCCTGGTGGTGCACCCCGACCGGATGCGGGCGACCGCCGAAGCCGGCCGCCGACGACCTGCTGGCCGAGCAGCGCTCGCTGGGCTCCCTGACCCGTCCCGGCCCCGACGGCTACCTCGGCGCCGCCGGCCTGCTCGTCGACGAGGCCCTGACCCGGGGCGAGACCTACCTGGAGGACCACCCGTGACCACTCCCCCGACCGCCGCGACCACCACGAACGACGGCTCGCTGAGGGTGGCCGTCCACGACCTCGGCGGCAGCGGTCCGCTGCTGCTGCTCGGGCCCTCGCTCGGCACCTCGGTGCGCACCCTGTGGGGGGCGTGTGCGGACGCGCTGACCGACCGCTTCCACGTCGTCGGCTGGGACCTGCCCGGGCACGGCGGCAGCGCCTCGGCGACCGGTTTCGACGTGGCCGGGCTGGCCGCGGCCGTGCTGGCCGAGGCCGACCGGCTGACCGACGAGCCCTTCCACCACGCCGGGGACTCCGCGGGCGGCGCCGTCGGGCTCCAGCTGCTCCTGGACGCACCCGGGCGCGTCGCCTCGGCGGTCGTCGCCTGCTCCGGGGCCCGGATCGGGTCGGCCCCGATGTGGGCCGACCGGGCGGCCGCGGTGCGCGACGGCGGCACCCGGGTGCTCCTGGAGGCCACCCCAGGGCGGTGGTTCGGCCCGGGGTTCGCCGAGCGCGAGCCGGCGGTGACCGCGACCCTGCTCGACGACCTCGAGACCTGCGACGACGAGGGGTACGCCGCGGTCTGCGAGGCGCTGGCGACCTACGACGTGCGCGACCGGCTGCACGAGGTCACCACCCCGGTGCTGGCCGTGGCCGGGGCCGACGACAGCGTCACCCCGACCCCGTCCCTGCGGCACGTGGCCGACGGCGTACGGAGGGGCCGGCTGGTCGTCCTGCCCGGCACCGGCCACCTGGCCCCCGCCGAGCAGCCGGTCGCGGTGGCCCGGCTGATCTGCGAGAACGCCGACCGCGCCGCGGCGTACGACCGGCAGAGCCCGGCCCGGACCTTCGACCAGGCCCGCGCCGAGGGGATGCGGGTGCGCCGCGAGGTGCTCGGGGACGCCCACGTCGAACGCGCCTCCGCCGGGGTCACCGCCCTCACCGCGGAGTTCCAGGACCTGATCACCACCTACGCCTGGGGCACGATCTGGACCCGCCCCGGACTGGACCGGCGCAGCCGGTCCCTGGTCACCCTCACCGCCCTGGTGGCCCGCGGGCACCACGAGGAGCTGGCCATGCACCTGCGCGCGGCGCGGACCAACGGCCTGAGCGTCGCCGAGCTCACCGAGGTCCTCCTCCAGGCGGCGGTCTACTGCGGAGTGCCGGACGCCAACACGGCCTTCCGGATCGCCGGCGAGGTGCTGGGCGAGGAGACGTGAGGTGGGTCACGCCCCGGGGGGGCCCAAAGACCCCTGGCGCCGCGCCTGCCCGATCCTCTGCAATAGACCCATGGACAACTCCGTGGAGCCCAAGGGCCTCGCCCAGGTGACCTCGCGACTCAGCGCGCGGTTCCCCCACCTCAGCTCCACCGAGGTCGAGCGCACGGTGAGCGAGCTGTTCGCCGAGTACGGCAGCAGCCGGGTGCGTGACTTCGTGCCGATCTTCGTGGAGCGGGAGGCCGCGCAGCGGCTGATGCTCCACCAGGAGTCCGTGCCCGCCTGAGGCCGGACCTCGGCGCCGCGCTGCGGTCGCCGGTTGTTCACCTGCGTGCACCAGACTGCGGCAGGTGCCCCCCACCACCTCCTCGGACCCGCACGCCCTGACCCTGCTCCGCGCCGGGCAGGCTCCGGAGCCGCGCACCCTGGTCGAGGTGTTCCGGGACACCGCGGCGGCGCACCCCGACGCGGCGGCGATCGACACCGGCGGTGAGGTGCTCACCTACGCCGAGCTCACCGAGGCCGCCGAGGCGCTCAGCGCCGAGCTGGTCGCCCGGGGCGTGCGGCCCGGCGACCGGGTGGGCCTGCGGGCCAAGTCCGGCACGTCGAGCCTGTACGTCGCGGTGCTCGGCATCCTCGGCGCGGCGGCGGCCTACGTGCCCGCCGACGTCGACGACCCCGACGAGCGGGCCCGGCTGGTCTTCGACGAGGCCGGGGTGGTCGCGGTGGTCGGCAACGAGGGCGTGGTCAGCCTGCGCGGGGGGATCGCGGGCGCTCGCGCGGAGCAGCCCGGCGGCGCCCTGGTCGACCCGACCCCGGACGACGACGCGTGGGTGATCTTCACCTCCGGCAGCACCGGCACACCCAAGGGGGTGGCGGTCAGCCACCGCTCCGCGGCGGCGTTCGTGGACGCCGAGGCCGACCTCTTCCTCACCGCCGCCCCGCTGGGTCCCGGCGACCGGGTGATGGCCGGCCTCTCGGTCGCCTTCGACGCCTCCTGCGAGGAGATCTGGCTGGCCTGGGCCCACGGCGCGTGCCTGGTCCCCGCGCCGCGCTCGCTGGTCCGCACCGGGGTCGACGTCGGCCCCTGGCTGGTCGCCAACGCGATCACCGTCGTCTCCACCGTGCCCACCCTGGTGTCGCTGTGGCCCACCGAGGCCCTCGACCGGGTGCGCCTGCTGATCCTGGGCGGTGAGGCCTGTCCCCCCGAGATCGGGGCCCGGCTCTGCGACCCCCGGCGGGAGGTGTGGAACACCTACGGCCCCACCGAGGCCACCGTGGTCTCCTGCGGGGCGCTGCTGAGCCGCGAGGGCCCGGTCCGGATCGGCACCGCCCTGGCCGGGTGGGACCTGGCCGTCGTCGACGAGGCCGGGCAGCCGGTGCCCCACGGCGAGGTGGGCGAGCTGATCATCGGCGGGGTCGGCCTGGCGCGCTACCTCGACCCGGCCAAGGACGCCGAGAAGTTCGCCGCGATGCCCTCGCTCGGCTGGGCGCGCGCGTACCGCAGCGGGGACCGGGTCCGGTTCGACGGGGAGGGCCTGCTGTTCGCGGGCCGCGCGGACGACCAGGTCAAGGTGCAGGGACGGCGGATCGAGCTCGGAGAGATCGACAGCGCCCTGCTCGCCCTGCCCGGGGTGACCTCGGCCGCGGCCGCGGTCCGCCGTACGCCGGCGGGCAACGAGGTGCTGGTCGGCTACGTGACCACCGGGGCGGGGTTCGACCCGGCCGCGGCGCTGGACCGGCTCCGGGCGGCCCTCCCGGCCCCGATGGTGCCGCGGCTGGCGGCGGTCGCCGCGATCCCGACGCGCACCTCGGGCAAGGTCGACCGGGACGCGCTGCCCTGGCCGCTGCCCGGGCCGGTTCCCGGCCAGCGCGCAGCCCTGCACGGCGACGCGGCCTGGGTGGCGCAGCTGTGGCTGGAGGTGATCGGGGCGACGGTGGCGAGCCCCTCGGACGACTTCTTCGACCTCGGCGGCGGCAGCCTGACCGCGGCGCAGGTGGTCTCGCGGCTGCGGACCCGCTACCCCGAGGTCACGGTGGCCGACCTCTACGAGAACCCGACGGTGGAGCAGCTCGTCGCGGCCCTCGACGCGCTCGCCGCCCCGGCCGCGACCCGCCGGGACGCGGTCCTGCCGACGCCGCCCAAGACCCAGGCCGGGTTGCTGCTGGCCACCCTCGGGCTCCGCTCGCTGACCGGGCTGCGCTGGCTGACCTGGGTCGGGCTGGGCAACAACACCCTCGCCGCCTGGGCCGGGCTGGACTTCCTGCCGACGGTCCCGTGGGGGTGGGTCCTGCTGGGCTGGGCGCTGCTCGTGCTCCCGGTCGGTCGGATGGCGCTCAGCGTGCTCGGTGCCCGGGTGGTCCTGCGCGGGGTCACCCCGGGCAGCCACCCCCGGGGTGGCAAGGTCCACCTGCGGGTCTGGCTGGCCGAGCGCCTGGCCGACGAGCTCGGCGCCACCCACGTGTCCGGGGCGGCGTGGATCCCGCTCTACGCCCGGGCCCTGGGGGCCGAGGTCGGCCGCGGGGTGGACCTGCACTCGCTGCCCCCGGTCACCGGGATGCTCCGGCTCGGCGACGGCTGCTCGATCGAGCCCGAGGTCGACCTCAGCGGCCACTGGGTGGACGGGGACGAGTTCCACCTCGGGATCCTCGACGTCGGGGCCGACTCCCGGGTGGGCACGCGCAGCTGCCTGCTGCCCGGGGCGCACGTCGGCCGCGGCGCGGAGGTCGGGGCCGGGTCCTCCGTCCTGGGCCGCGTGCCCGCCGGCGAGTTCTGGTCCGGCGCTCCGGCGGTGGCCGTGGGCACGGCGCGCGGCCCGTGGTCGGCCACCCGGCCCCGGCCCCGGCCCTGGTGGACCGTCGCGTACGCCGCCGCCGGCCTGCTGGTCAGCCTGGTCCCGGTCGTCGCCGTGCTCTGCGGAGCGCTCGTCGTCCTCCCCGCCGTCCGGGGGGCCGCCTCCCTGGGTGAGGCCGTCGGGCACGGCCTGCCCTGGCTCCCCGTCGGCGCCCTGGTGGGACTGCTGGTCACCGCGGGGCTCGCGGCCGGGATCGTCCGGGCCGCCTCGGTCGGCCTCACCCCCGGCCACCACCCGGTGCAGGGCCGTCAGGCCTGCCAGGCCTGGCTCGTGCTCAGGGTCCTCGACGAGTGCCGGACCTGGCTCTTCCCGCTCTACGCCAGCGCGCTCACCCCGGCCTGGCTCCGGCTCCTCGGCGCGAAGGTCGGCCGGAACGTCGAGGCGTCCACGGTCCTGCTCCTGCCCAGCCTGACCACGATCAACGACGAGGCCTTCCTGGCCGACGACACCCTGCTGGGCAGCTACGAGCTGGGCGGTGGGTACCTGCGCGTCGAGCGGGTCAAGATCGGCAAGCGCGCGTTCCTGGGCAACTCGGGGATGGCCGCGCCGGGACGCAAGGTTCCCCGGGAGGCCCTGGTCGCGGTGCTCTCCGCAGCGCCCCGCCGCAAGGGGGTCAAGGCCGGCTCCTCCTGGCTGGGCAGCCCGCCGGTCCTGCTGCGCCGGCCCCACGAGGACACCGACGCCGGTCGCACCTACGCACCGTCCCGGGGCCTGCGCGCGGCGCGGGCCACGGTGGAGCTGTGCCGGCTCGTCCCCGTCCTGGTGGCCGTGCTGCTCACGGTGGGCGTGGTCGTGGCGCTCGAGGCCCTGCTGGCCTCCTCGGCGCCCTGGGTCGCGGTCGCCGTGGCCGGACTCCTGCTGATGGTCGGCGGGGCGCTGGCCGCGGTGGTGACGACCGCGGCGAAGTGGGCGCTGGTCGGCCGCCACGTGACCCGGGACCACCCGCTGTGGAGCTCCTTCGTGTGGCGCAACGAGGTGGCCGACGCGTTCGTCGAGGTGCTCGCCGCACCCTGGTTCGCCGGGCCGGCCACCGGCACCCCGGCGCTGAACCTGTGGCTGCGGTCGCTGGGCGCGCGGATCGGCAAGGGCGTGTGGTGCGAGAGCTACTGGCTGCCCGAGCCCGACCTGGTCGTGCTGAGGGACGGGGTGACGGTCAACCGGGGCTGCGTGCTGCAGACGCACCTGTTCCACGACCGGGTGATGAGCCTGGACCGGGTCACCCTGCGCGCGGGCGCGACGCTGGGCCCGCACAGCGTGGTCCTGCCCGCGGCCGAGATCGGGCGGCACGCTACGGTCGGCCCCGTGTCGTTGGTGATGAGGGGCGAGACGGTGCCCGACAAGACGCGGTGGATCGGCAACCCGATCGGGCCCTGGCTGGACCCCGCCGACCAGCGGCGCGCGGAGACCCGGGAGTGACCGGCTCCTCCGACGGCACCGACGCCTACGTCCCCGGGCACGGCGACGCGACGTACGACGTCCTGTCCTACGACCTCGACCTGAGCTACAAGGTCGAGGGCAACCACCTCTCCGGCCGGGCCACCCTGCACTGCCGGCTGCTGGTCGCCACGAGCGCGCTGGAGCTCGACCTGCACTCCCTCAAGGTCACCAAGGTCACCGTCGACGGGCGCAGGGCGCAGCACCGCCACAAGCGCGACCGGCTCGTGGTGGCGCTGGGCGAGAAGACCCCCGCGGGGCAGGACGTCGTCGTGGTGGTCGCCTACGCAGGACAGCCCCGGCAGGTCCGCACGAGGCACCTGGGCAGCGCGGGCTGGGAGGAGCTGACCGACGGGGCCCTGGTCGCGGGTCAGCCGCACGGGGCCCCGTCCTGGTTCCCCTGCAACGACCGCCCGGACAGCAAGGCCGGCTACCGGATCTCGCTGACCGTCCCGTCCGGCTACTGGGCGCTGGCCAACGGCGTGCAGACCGCGCGGACCCGGCACTCGAGCTCGACCACCTGGGTCCACGAGCAGACCGAGCCGATGGCGGCGTACCTCGCGACGGTCCACGTGGGCCGGTACGTCAGGGTCGACCTGCCCGGCCCGGTCACCTCCTGGGCCCTGGCGCCCGCCCGGCTGCGGTCCCGGCTCTCCCTGGCCTTCGGCCGCCAGGCGGAGATGCTGGAGACCTTCGTCGAGGCGTTCGGCCCCTACCCGTTCGCGGAGTACGGGGTCGTGGTGACCGAGGACGAGCTCGAGATCCCGCTCGAGGCCCAGGGCTTCTCCACCTTCGGGGCCAACTTCCTCGACGACGACTGGTCGAGCACCCGGCTGGTGGCCCACGAGCTGGCCCACCAGTGGTTCGGCAACAGCCTCACCGCCACCTCCTGGAGCGACATCTGGCTGCACGAGGGCTTCGCCTGCTACGCCGAGTGGCTGTGGTCGGAGGCCTCGGGCGGGCAGAGCGCCGACGACCGGGCCAGGGAGCACCACGACCGGCTGGCCACCAAGGACGAGGACTTCGTGCTCCGTGACCCCGGACCCGCGACGATGTTCGACGACCGCGTCTACAAGCGCGGCGCGTTGACCCTCCACGCGCTGCGGCTGACCGTCGGCGACGACGCCTTCTTCGGCCTGCTGCGCGACTGGGCCACGACCCACCGCCACAGCGGTGTCTCCACCGAGGCGTTCCTCGACCACGTGCGGGGCGGCGTCGCGGCCGACCGGTGCGACGCCGTCGAGGCGCTGCTGCAGCGCTGGCTCAGCGAGCCGGAGCTGCCGGGCCTGCCGGCCGCACGCTGACCCCGGGGGCGGAGTCCCCCACCCCCGCGACGCTCGCGCGCACCCGGCTGCCCAGCGGGAGGTCGACCAGCCACAGCGACGGGAGCGGTCCGCCGGTCCGGGGCCACGCGGTCACCACCGGGCGGCCGTCGTGCTCCTCGATCCCGATCTGCTCCGGCGGCAGGGCGAGCCCGTGCCCGGCGGCCTTGAGCAGCGCCTCCCGGCGCACCCACGCCACCGCGACCCGGTCCGACGCCGGGTCGTTCCCCGCGAGCACGACCTTGTCCAGCAGCCGGTCGACCCCGGCGAAGCGGGCGGCATCGAGGCGCTCGACGTCCACCCCGACCGGCCCCGCGACGGACAGCGCCACCACGACCATGCCCGCGGTCCGGGCCACCGCGGCCCCCAGCGGCTGCTCCCCCGGCCGGCCGGCCACCAGGAGCCGTCCGTGCCGGTCGCTCCCGCACCGGGGACAGTGGTGGCCGAGCACCACCTCGCGCTCCGCACCGCCCCGTACGCGCGCGACCTCACGCCGCACGAGCAGGTGCGCGTCCGCCGCGGGCGCGTCGGACCAGACCACCGCCACCCCGGCGGCCGCCTGCGACGTCTGCGACCCTGCGACACCTGCGTCACCTGCGACACCTGCGTCTCAGCCGTCGAGCCGGGCCAGCACGGTGGCGGTGATGTCGGACAGCGCGTCGACCTGGTCGTCGGTGAGGGCCTCGAACAGCAGGTGCCGCACGTGGTCGACGTGGGCCGGCGCCGCGGCCTCGATGGCCTCCCGCCCCGCGTCGGTGAGCACGACGAAGGCCCCGCGACCGTCGTCGACGCACTCCTCCCGCCGGACCAGTCCGCGCCGCTCCATCCGGGTGACGTGGTGGGAGAGCCGGCTGCGTTCCCAGGCCAGGGTGGCTGCGAGGTCCGAGACCCGTTGACGCGACTCCGTGACGTCGGTCAGCGCGACCAGGACGTCGAAGTCCTGGAGCGAGAGTCCCGAGTCGTCCTGGAGCTGCCGGTGCAGCGCGGCGGGCAGCCGCGCGTTGAGGGCGAGCCAGCGTCGCCAGGCGAGCTGTTGGCGGTCGGTCAGCCACCGGGGGTCCGAGGTCATGCCTCCACCCTACCCGGGAATAGTTGACACGTCACCCAAGTTGAGGGGACTATCAACGTGACACATCACCCAGATTGTGTCGCCCGACCCGAGGAGAACCCCATGACCACCACCCCCACCACCACCGCCGCCGGCCTGAGCGACCTGACCGGCACCTAGACCCTCGACCCCACCCACACCCGGATCGGCTTCGTCGCCCGGCACGCGATGGTCACCAAGGTCCGCGGCTCCTTCAACGACTTCGCCGGCACCGTGACCGTCGACGGCGACGACCTCGCCGCCTCGCAGGCCACCCTGACCATCGAGGCCACCAGCATCGACACCCGCAACGAGCAGCGCGACGGCCACCTGCGCAGCAACGACTTCCTGGCGATGGACGAGTTCCCGCAGATCACCTTCGCCTCGACCGCGGTCGCCGTCACCGACGACTCGACCCTGGAGCTCACCGGCGACCTGACCATCAAGGGCGTCACCAACTCCGTCACGATCCCCTTCACCTTCGAGGGCGCGGCCACCGACCCGTTCGGCAACCAGCGCGCCGGCTTCGAGGGCTCGGTCGTGGTCAACCGCAAGGACTACGGCATCACCTGGAACGCCGCGCTCGAGACCGGCGGCGTGCTGGTCAGCGAGAAGATCACCCTCGAGTTCGAGGTCTCCGCGGTCAAGAGCGCCTGACCCTCCCCCACCCGACTGCCTGCTTCCCCCTGGCCCGGAAGGACCTCATCATGAACACCGTGAACCTCACCCCCGGAGTCGACGTCCGCCGCGCGGCCGACCGGTTCAAGAGCAGCTTCGGCTGGCTGGACTCCAAGCACTCGTTCTCCTTCGGCCAGCACCACGACCCGGGGAACGTCCACCACGGCCTGCTGCTGGTGAACAACGACGACGTCGTCGACCCCGGCACCGGCTTCGACACCCACCCGCACCGCGACATGGAGATCGTCACCTGGGTGCTCCAGGGCTCCCTGGTCCACCAGGACTCCACCGGCCACAACGGCGTGATCTACCCGGGCCTGGCCCAGCGGATGAGCGCGGGCCGCGGGATCATGCACTCGGAGAAGAACGACTCCTGGCGCCTGGGCGGGGAGACCCACACCGACCCGGTGCACTTCGTGCAGATGTGGGTGGTCCCCGACGAGTCCGGCATCGTCCCGGGCTACGAGCAGCTCGAGATCGACGACTCCCTGCTGGCCGGCGGCCTGGTCCCGGTCGCCTCGGGGATGGACAAGCACGACGGCGCCTCGGCGATCCGGATCAAGAACAGGTACGCCGCCCTGTACGCCGCCCGGCTGCAGCCCGGCCAGAGCGTCGAGCTGCCCGAGGCACCCTTCCTGCACCTCTTCGTGCCCCGCGGCTCGGTGACCCTCGAGGGGGCCGGACCGCTGGAGACCGGGGACGCCGTCCGGTTCACCGCGACCGGGGGCCAGCGGGTGACCGCCACCGAGGCGGCCGAGATCCTGGTCTGGGAGATGCACGCCACCCTGGCCGCCTGAGCGACCACCACCCCAACCCACCTCCGGAGGAGCACCATGACCGACCACCAGGCCCAGGACGGGACCGGGCGCGACCTGGCCGCACTCGACGCCGCCCGCGACGACATCCGCACCCGGCACCTGCGCCCGGCCGGGGAGCGCCCGGCGTCCTCGGCCCGCGGCCTGCACCACACCGCGCTGGTCAGCAGCGACGTCGAGCGCACCGTGCGGTTCTACCAGGACGTCCTGGAGTTCCCGCTGACCGAGCTGATCGAGAACCGCGACTACCCGGGCTCCTCGCACTTCTTCTTCGACATCGGCAACCGCAACCTGCTGGCCTTCTTCGACTTCCCGGGCCTCGACGTCGGCCCGTACGCCGAGGTCCTGGGCGGCCTGCACCACCTGGCCATCTCGGTCGACCCCGAGCGCTGGGAGCGGCTGGTCGGCCGCCTGGAGGAGGCCGGTGTGGACCACGAGGTGCACAGCGGGGTGTCGGTGTACTTCACCGACCCGGACGGCGCCCGGATCGAGCTGATCGCCGACCCGCTCGGTGAGATGTACGGCACCCAGGTGCTCTGAGCGCGACCCCCCGAGGGTCGGTGCCCCACCGCGACCACCCCGACTCAGTCGAAGTCGCGCAGGGCCCGGCCCTCGATGTCGCGCAGCACCTCGTCGGCGGTCTCCGCGGCGACCTGCCCGTTCCGGCGTCGGGCCAGCACCAGGGACCGCTCGGTGTCGGTGGCCCGGCGCAGCACCGCCGAGCAGCTCCTCGGCCGGGTCCCCTCCGTCGCCGCGGACCGCGCTCCGGGCCTCCTCCATCGCCTCCTGGGCGGCCAGGTACCCCTCGTACTGCAGCCGCGCCGCGCTGAGCACCGAGGGGTCGACACGGTCCGGGTCGTCCGCGCAGATCTCGTCCAGGGCCGCCTGGGCCGCCTCCCGCCGCAGCTCGGCGACCTCGCCGTTCTCACCGGCGGGCCGGCCGACCCGCAGCCGCACGGTCAGCGGTGCCAGGGTCAGCCCCTGGACCACGAGGGTGACCAGCACGCAGGCCAGGGCGACCACGACGATCTCCTCGCGCCCGGGCAGCAGGGCCCCGGCCTCCGTGGTCGCCGGGAGGGCGACCGCGGTGGCCACGGTGACCACGCCGCGCATGCCCGCCCAGGACACGACGGTCGTCTCCCGCCAGTTCGAGGGCAGCGGCTCCTCCCGGCGGCGGGCCCGGTGCCGGGCGACGCGGCTGGCCATCACCACCCAGAGCGCGCGGAAGACCACCACGACGACGATGACCAGTCCGGCCAGCCGCAGGGTCTCACCGTCCACCTGCGTCTCGCCGATCACCGCGACGAGCTCGAAGCCGAGCAGGGCGAAGAGCAGGCTGGTGACCAGGAAGTCGGCGTAGGACCACACCGCGCGGCCCAGCAGCCAGCCCTGCGACGTGGTGGCCTGGTGGCCGTAGCTGCGCAGGTAGAGGCCGAAGGCCAGCACCGCCAGCACACCGGAGCCGTTGAGCTCCTCGGCCCCCAGGTAGGCCAGGAAGGGCACCAGGACGGTCACGGTGGTCTCGGCGTAGCCGTCGTGGATCCGGGCCAGCACCCACCGGGTCACGACCCCGAGCAGCAGCCCCACCAGGGTGCCGCCGATCACGGCCAGGACGAGGCTGGTCGCCGCTCCGCCGTAGGAGATCGCTCCGGACACGGCCGCGGCGACCGCCACCTTGTAGAGCACCAGGGCGGTGGCGTCGTTGAACATGCCCTCGCCCTCGAGGATGGTCACCAGGTGGTGCGGCAGGCGCAGGGTGCGGGCCACCGCGGTGGCCGCGACCGGGTCCGGTGGCGAGACGACCGCGCCGAGCACGAAGGCCGCCGGCCAGCCCAGGCCCGCCGTGTGGGCGACCACGGCCACGACGCCGGCCGTAGCCACCGTCAGGCCGACGGCCAGCACCAGGATCGCCCGGGCCTGGGCGCGGAACTCGGTGATCGTGGTGCGCTGGGTCGCCGCGAACAGCAGGGGCGGCAGCACCACCGGGAGGATCAGCTCGGCGGGCAGCTCCAGGGTCGGCGAGAACGGCAGGACGGCCAGCGCCAGCCCGAAGAGGGTCAGGGCCACGGGCTGCGGCACGCGCAGCCGGGTCGACAGGGGCGTCAGCAGGACCACCCCGACGAGCAGGACCGCGACGGTCACCTCGGTGTTCATGGGGCCATCCTGCCGTGCCCGCGAGCCCGCCGCGTCGCGGCGTCCCGGGTCAGAAGGCCGGGTCGGCCAGGTCGAGGTGGGTCGCGTCGAGCCGCTCCAGCACGTCGAACCAGGCGGTCGTACGCGGCAGCTCACGCCGCAGGAACCACCGGGCGGCGGCGCGCTTGCCGTCGTAGAAGTCGCCCGGGGACCCGCCCGCAGCCAGGGCCTGCTGGAGCCACACCCAGGCGACCACCACGTGCCCGGCGGCCTCGAGGTAGAGCGAGGAGTCGGCCAGGGACCGTACGGGGTCACCCGCCGACCAGACCCTGCGCGTCACCTCGGCGAGCCGCTCGGCCGCGGCCCGCAGCGCCGCACCGTCGACGGCCAGGTCGCCCCCGGCCCGCTCGGCCTCCCCGGCGGTGGCCTTGATCCGCGAGAGCAGCAGCCGCAGCGCCGCCCCGTCGTCCTGGACCACCTTGCGCCCGAGCAGGTCGAGCCCCTGGATGCCGTGGGTGCCCTCGTGGATCGCGTTGAGCCGGTTGTCGCGGTAGTGCTGCTCGACGTCGTACTCCCGGGTGTAGCCGTAGCCGCCGTGCACCTGGATGGCCAGGTCGTTGGCGGCCAGGCACCACTGCGAGGGCCACGACTTCACGACCGGGGTGAGCACCTCGAGCAGCAGGTGGGCCTCGCGCGCCAGCTCGGGGTCGGTCGCGGTCCGCTCCTCGTCGACCAGCCGGGCCGCGTAGAGGACCAGGCCGAGCCCGCCCTCGACGGAGGCCTTCATGGTCAGCAGCATCCGGCGCACGTCGGCGTGCTCGATGATCGGGACCGGCGCGGAGGCCGGGTCCTTGGCCCCGGGCGGGCGGCCCTGGGTGCGGGTCCGGGCGTACTCCAGGGCCTTGAGGTACCCGGTGTACCCGAGCGCGGCGGCACCCAGGCCGACCCCCACCCGGGCCTCGTTCATCATGTGGAACATCAGGGCCAGGCCGCGGTGCTGCTCGCCCACCAGGTAGCCGACCGCGCCCGGCTCCCCGCCGGGGGTGTGCCGGCCCTCGCCGAAGTTGAGCAGGGTGTTCGTCGTGCCGCGCCAGCCCATCTTGTGGTTCAGCCCGGCCGGCACCACGTCGTTGCGTTCGGTCACGGCGCCCTCGTCGTCGACGAGGTGCTTGGGCACCAGGAACAACGAGATGCCCCTGACCCCGGCCGGCGCCCCGGCGGTGCGGGCGAGCACCAGGTGGACGATGTTCTCGCCCATCTCGTGGTCCCCGCCGGAGATCCACATCTTGTTGCCCCGCAGGCGGAAGGTGCCGTCGGGCTGCTCGGTGGCGGTCGTGGTCACGTCGGCCAGCGAGGAGCCGGCCTGGGGCTCGGAGAGGCACATGGTGCCGAAGAACCGGCCCTCCAGCATCGGCCGGACGAACCTGTCGACCTGGTCGCCCGAGCCGTGGGCCACCAGCAGGTTGGCGTTGGCCTGGGTCAGGAACGGGTAGCCCGCGGTGCCGCAGTTGGCGGCCTGGAACCAGGCCGAGACCGCGGCGAAGACGACCTGGGGCAGCTGCAGACCGCCGAGCTCCTCGTCGAAGGTGGCGGCCACGAAGCCGCTGCGGGCGTAGACGTCGAGGGCCTCGGCCACCTCCGGGTGCAGGTGGACCCGCTCGCCGTCGAAGGTCGGCTCCTCGGAGTCGTTGCGCTTGTTGTGCGAGGCGAAGTGCCGGGTCGCCACCGTCTCGGCCAGCTCCAGGACCGCGTCGAACGTCTCCCGGGAGTGCTCGGCGTACCGGTCACGGGTGACCAGCTTCTCCACGTCGAGCCACTCGAACAGCAGGAACTCCAGGTCGCGCCGCGACATCACCACCGACATCTGGGCGACTCTACGGGGCACCCTGCGGGGCCGCGGCCGAGCCCAGCGCGCCGCCCAGGAAGTTGGCCACGACGAAGGCGGTGTTGAGCCGGCTGCGCAGGTCGTGGGAGACCGCGAGGACCCGGGCCTGGTTGAGGATGTTGAGGCCCTGCACGGCCACGTCGAGCAGGACGACCACCAGCACGACCAGCACCACCGAGCCGTCGGCGAAGGTGGCCAGCACGAAGGCGGCGAGCAGCGCCACCCAGGCGGCCCCGGTGGCGGGCAGGGACCACCCGCGGTCGTGCAGCCGCCCGGCCCGCTGCGCGGCGACCGCACCGGCCAGCCCCACCAGCCCGAACAGGCCGATCACCGAGACCGAGTAGTCGAAGGGCGGCCCGCTGAGCAGGAAGGTCAGCGCGGTCCAGAACATCGTGAACAGCCCGAAGCCGGTCGCGCTCATCGCCAGCGTCCAGCGGACCGTGGGCACCCGGACCACCAGGGCCCCGACCGAGGCGATGAGCGCCGGGTAGCGCGAGCGCACCTTCACCGGGAGGGGCGGGATGGCCCGGAACAGCAGGTACGCCAGCACCAGGTCGGTCGCGGCCGCGACGGCGAAGACGGTCCGCCAGCCCGTCGCCCCCGCGACCAGGCCGCTGATCGTCCGCGACAGCAGGATGCCGACCAGCAGGCCCGAGACCACGGTGCCCACCACCCGGCCCCGCTCGGCCTCAGGAGCCAGGTCGCCGGCCAGCGGGATCAGGATCTGCCCCGACACCGTGGTCAGCCCCAGCAGGGTGATC
This sequence comes from uncultured Actinomycetota bacterium, assembly GCA_963843825.1. Classification (GTDB taxonomy): domain Bacteria; phylum Actinomycetota; class Actinomycetes; order Propionibacteriales; family Nocardioidaceae; genus Marmoricola_A. Next base: position 76,023 of record CAWJLZ010000018.1, on the reverse strand, counting down.
GCGCCGAGCAGCAGGCCGACCGACCCGGCCGCGGCGCAGAGCACCAGGGCGACCGAGGCCGCCACCATCATGGTCGGGACCAGCCGGCGCCGGTCCAGCACGTCCCCGAGCGGGACGATCAGCAGCACCCCGAGGGCGTACCCGAGCTGGGTGGCGGTGATCAGCCACCCAGCGACCGCGGTGGAGGCGTGCAGGTCCTCGGCGATGAAGTCCAGCAGCGGCTGGGCCCAGTAGAGGTTGGCCACCGCCGCCCCGCAGGAGACCGCCAGGAGCAGGGTCAGCCGGCGGGTGATCACCGGCAGGAGGGCGCGTGGAAGGTGGTCACCCGGTCATTCTGACGGCCCCCGGACCCGGCCAGACCCACCGACCGGGTGGTAGCGATGCACTAGACCAGGAGGGGTCCGCGGACTCATGACCGCGGGCCTGCGTCCCGGCATGATGGTGAGTACGCCGCAGGCCCGGATCCGATCCGCGAGGCCCGGCGGAGCGCAGGGAACGCGACCCGACTCGGGTCCCCCGCGCAGTGAAAGAGGTGGCCCGTGTCGCGAGTGGGAGTTCGCGGCGCGGGCTACCTCTTTCACGGCGGGTGGCGCCGGTCAGGTGGTCGGCTGGTCGCTCCCCAGCGACACCGTGACGGTCCTGGTGGAGCCGCCCCGGACGACGGTGCCCTACCCGCATGGTGGTGGAGGACCCGATGCTCGCGGGGGTGAGGTCCTGCGCGCCCTGGGCGTGGACGACCGCGAGGAAGGTGACCGGGCCGCCGCGGCTCGGTGCGACGGAGGTCGGTGACAGGAGGGTGAGGGCGGACGAGGAACCGCACGCCGCTCTAGTAGCGATGCACCAGGACGAATGGGTGCGGTCGCCTCAAGACCTCCGGCGCCGACCCCGGCAGAATGGTGAGCACGCCGAAGGCCGGATCCCCCAACCAGCCGGGCGACGCGCACGGACCGGAGTCCCCCGACGGTCCGATGCGCCAGTGAGAGGGGTGACCCGTGTCGCGTGTGGGAGCGCGCGGCACGGGTCACCGCACCTCAGAGCTCGGACTGGATCCCGGCCAGCAGCTGGCGGGCCATCACGATCCGTTGCACCTGGTTGGTGCCCTCGTAGATCTGGGTGATCTTGGCGTCGCGCAGCATCCGCTCGACCGGGTAGTCCCGGGTGTAGCCGTAGCCGCCGAGGACCTGGACCGCGTCGGTGGTGACCTGCATCGCGGTGTCGGAGGCGAAGCACTTGGCCGCGGCGCCGAAGAAGGTCAGGTCCTTGTCGCCGCGCTCGGAGCGGCCGGCGGCGGCGTAGGTGATCTGCCGGGCCGCCTCGACCTTCATCCCCATGTCGGCCAGCAGGAACTGCAGGCCCTGGAAGTCGGCGATCTTCCTGCCGAACTGGGTCCGCTCCTGGGCGTAGCCGAGCGCGTAGTCCAGCGCACCCTGGGCGACGCCCACGGCCTGGGCCGCGATCGTGATCCGGGTGTGGTCCAGGGTGCGCATCGCGGTCTCGAACCCGCTGCCCTCGGCGCCGATCATCCGGTCGCCGGGGATCCGCACGTTGTCGAAGTACACCTCGCGGGTCGGTGAGCCCTTGATGCCCAGCTTCTTCTCCGGGGCACCGAAGGTCACCCCCGCGTCGGACTTCTCCACCACGAAGGCCGAGATCCCCTTGGACCGGGCCTCGGGGTCGGTCACGGCCATCACGGTGTAGAACTCCGAGACGCCGGCGTTGGTGATCCAGCGCTTGACCCCGTTGAGCACCCAGTCGTCGCCGTCGCGCACGGCCCGGGTCTTCATCGACACCGCGTCGGAGCCCGCCTCGGGCTCGGAGAGGCAGTACGAGAAGCCGCCGTCCCCCGCGGCCAGCCGGGTCAGGTAGGTCTTCTTCAGGTCTTCCGAGCCGGCCAGCATGACCGGCAGGGAGCCGAGCTTGTTCACCGCGGGGATCAGTGAGGAGGAGACGCAGGCCCGGGCCACCTCCTCGATGACCAGGCAGACGGCCAGCGCGTCGGCCCCGGCACCGCCGTACTCCTCGGGCACGTGGGGGGCGTGGAAGTCCGCCGCGGTCAGTGCGTCGGCGGCCTCCTGCGGGTAGCGGGCGTCCTCGTCGACCGCCGCGGCGAAGGGGGCGACCTTGGCGTCGCACACCGCCCGCACCGCCTCGCGGATCGCCTGGTGCTCCTCGGACAACGCGAACATGGGGTAGCTGTCGGTCATGTCACGGATCCTACTCGTGGGTAATGCACGCCCCGGAGGTTAGGTTCGCAACATGCAACGCGAGCTCTCGGCGCCCTGGTTGGACCAGGACCACATCCGTTTCCTGCTCGAGGACTGCCCCACCTGGGCGATCGTCGGGCTCTCCGGCGACCCCTTCCGCACGGCGTACTCCATCGCCCGCCTCCTCCAGCAGCACGGCAAGCGGATCGTCCCGATCCACCCCGACGCCCCCGACCGTCCTGGGCGAGCAGGGCTACGCCTCGCTGGCCGACGTGCCCTTCGGCGATCGACGTGGTCGACGTGTTCCGCCGCTCGGAGTCGGCCGGCGAGTTCGCCGACCAGGCGGTGGCGATCGGCGCCCGCGGGGTCTGGTTCCAGCTCGGGATCCTCGACGAGGCGGCGTACGCCCGGACCACCGCGGCCGGGGTGCCGATGGTGATGGACACCTGTCCGGCGATGGAGTACCCCCGGCTCTGAGTGCCGGGGGGTCAGAAGCCGGCCGAGCGGGGACCGCCGATCCCGGACGACCTTCCCCTTGGCGCGCGCCTGGTCGCGCAGGTCGGCCTGGAACCGTCCATCCGGGTGCGCAGCACCTCGTCGGAGGCGGCCAGGATGCGGACGGCGAGCAGCCCGGCGTTGCGGGCGTTGCCGACCGCGACGGTGGCGACCGGCACGCCGGCCGGCATCTGCACGATCGAGAGCAGCGAGTCCATGCCGTCGAGGTACTTCAGCGCCACCGGCACGCCGATCACCGGCAGCGGCGTGACCGCGGCCAGCATCCCGGGCAGGTGCGCGGCGCCGCCGGCGCCGGCGATGATCACCCGCAGCCCCCGGCCGGCGGCCGCACGGCCGTAGGCCAGCATCTCGTCGGGCATCCGGTGCGCGGAGACGACGTCGGCCTCGCAGCGGCACGTCGAACTCCTCGCACGCCTCGACGGCCGCCCTCATCGTCGGCCAGTCGGAGTCCGACCCCATCACGATCCCGACCAGGGGCCCGTTGGCCCGGTCTGCTGCGGTCTCATTCGCTCTCCTCTCCCAGGTCGCCGCGGAACCACGCCGCTGCGTGCCGGGCGCGCTCCCGCACCTCGTCCAGGTCCTCGCCGTACGCCGTCACGTGGCCGACCTTGCGACCCGGCTTCACCGACTTGCCGTAGAGGTGCACCTTCAGCCGGGGGTCCCGGGCGAAGACGTGGGGGTAGCCGGCGTACAGGTTCTCCGACAGCGCGCCGTGGTCGCCGCCGAGGATGTTGACCATCACCGTCCAGGGCTGGCGCGCGTCCGGCGCACCCGAGCGGCAGGTCGAGCACGGCGCGCAGGTGGTTCTCGAACTGGCCGGTGACGGCGCCGTCCATGCTCCAGTGCCCGGTGTTGTGCGGGCGCATCGCGAGCTCGTTGACCAGGATCCGGCCGTCGGTGGTCTCGAACAGCTCCACGGCCAGGATGCCGGTCACGTCGAGCTCGGCGGCGACCCTCATCGCCACCTGCTGGGCCTCCAGCGCCAGGTCGCTCGGCCAGGTCCGGGCGCCGGCGCGGTCACCTCCCAGCAGATGCCGTTCTCCTGCACCGACTCCACGACCGGGTACGCCGCCACCTGCCCCGAGGGCGAGCGGGCCACCAGGGCCGACAGCTCGCCGGCGGAAGTCGACCTTCTCCTCGGCCAGGATCTGGACCCGCGGCCGCGGCCGCGGCGCCGAAGGCCGCGGCCGCGCCGGCGGCGTCGTCGACCACCCAGACCCCCTTGCCGTCGTACCCGCCGCGGGTGGTCTTCAGCACCACCGGGAAGCCGCCGACCGACGCCGCGAAGTCCTGACCTCCGCCTCGGTCGGTGACGACGGCGTGCCGCGGGGACGGGACGCCGAGCGCGTCGAGACGCGCGCGCATCACGGCCTTGTCCTGGGCGTGCACCAGCGCGGCCGGGACCGGGGCGGCAGGCGTGGCCCTCGGCGGCGAGCGTCTCGAGGTGCTGCGGTGGGCACGTGCTCGTGGTCGAAGGTGACGACCGCGCAGCCGGCGACGACCTGGCGCAGGGTCTCGAGGTCGCGGTAGTCGCCGACGGTCGCGTCGGGGACGACCTGGGCGGCCGAGACGCCCTCGGCCTCGGCGAGCAGGCGGAGCGGCACGCCGAGGCCGACCGCGGCCTGGGCCATCATCCGGGCGAGCTGTCCGCCACCGATGACGGCGAGGACGGGTGGCGTCGGCCGGTGTCGTCACGGCACGAGCGTAGTCACGACCGGTCGGGGCCGGCCGCGGGGGTGGGCGGGGCGGGTAGGGGAGGACTGGGCTCAGCTGGCCCGGGAGGCGTCGAGGACGGCTGGCCGGCGGCCCGCCGGGCGGTTCGCCAGCTCGAACCGCAGCCCACGGCCGCGGATCGTGGTGATCAGGGTCGGGTGCCGGGTGTCGTCACCGAGCTTGCGGCGCAGCCAGCCCAGGTGGACGTCGATCGTCTTGGCCGAGGTCCAGAAGGTGGTCTGCCACACCTCCAGCATCAGCTGCGTCGCGGGTGACGATCTCGCCCGGGCCGCCGGATCAGGGCGTGCAGCAGGTCGAACTCCTTCTTCGACAGGCGGAGCTCGACGCCGTCGCGCCACACGCGGCGCTGCTACTGGGTCGACCTCGACCCCCTGGACTGTCAACACACGCGTAAGGTTCCCGGCATATTCGGACATTCGCGCCTGGAACCAGCGGAGATTGGCCCGAACGGACTACTCCGTGCGATCGCTCGGCCTTCGCCCCGCTCCGTGCTGACGGTCGGTCGCGCGGTCAGCGCCGCCGGACGGCCACCGGCTCGACCAGGCCGAACCCCCGCAGCGGGCGGGCGGTGAGCCGGCATCGTCTCGTACCCGCCGGCCCGCAGGCCGTTCGACCGTCGCGTCGTCGGTGATCACCCGGTTGCGGCGGGCCAGCGCGGTGAGCCGGGCGGCGAGGTTGACCGGCGGTCCGAAGACGTCCCCCATCCGGGTCACGACCGTCCCGGTGGCCAGCCCGATCCGCACGTCGGGCAGCCGCGCGTCGTGCCCGATCACCTCGATCAGCCCCTCGGCGATCGCCATCGCGCTGTCGGCGTCCTCGGCCAGGAACAGCACCGAGTCGCCGAGCGTCTTGATCATCCGGCCCTCGTGGGCGGCGACGACGTCCCCGCTGCGGGCCTCGAAGATCTCGACCAGCTCCCCCAGCCGGTTGGTGTCGAGCTCGTTGGAGAGCTCGGAGAAGTTGACCAGGTCGGCGAACCCGACCGTGACCGTCGCGGTGGTGGCGTCCTCGTCGGCCTGGGGCGAGAGGTCCGAGGCGGGCCAGGGCCGCGGTGAGGTGGCGGCGCCAGGAGTACACCAGCACCGCCTGCATGGCCTCGGCCACGTCGGCGGAGATCTGCTCGGCCGCGTCGTGGCGGGTGCCCACCGACGGGTCCTCGGCGCTGACCTGCTCGGCCCGCGAGGCGATCGCGGCCACCTGCCAGTCCGACATCCGGGCCACGTTCTGGCCCACGGCCCGGGCCAGCCGGATCACGGTGCCCAGGTCGACGCCGTGCTCGCGCGCGGTCTCGGCGACCAGCTGCAGGGTGGCCAGGTCGTCGTCGGTGTAGTTGACCTCGTCGCGGGCGTCGGGGAAGCCCAGCGCCCGGAAGAAGCGCCGGGTGGTCCGTTCGGACAGGCCGCTGGCCGCGGACAGGTCGGCGACCGTGTGGACCGGCACCGGGCGGCCGGCTGGGCGGTCGGCTGGCGGCCCCTCGACCGGGCGGTCGACCGGGCGGGGCTCAGGTGCCGTCATCGCTGGCGCGGTCGCGCCCTCCGCGGTGAGCCGGTGCAGCTCCTCGGCGACGATCCGCTGGACCTCCTCGACCCGGGGGATGTCGTGCAGCGGCACCCGGCCCTGCTCGCTGGCGTCGGAGACCACCAGCGTGCCGCAGCCGAAGAGCCGGTCGACCACCCCGATCTCGAAGTCGACGCCGCTGATCCGGTTGAGCGGGATCGTCCGGCCCTCCTTGGCGATGAAGCCGGTGCGCTGGATGAAGCGCCGGTTCGGTGAACGTGTACGTCGTGGTGTACCAGCGCAGGAACGGCCGGACGACGCAGACCACCACCACGACGGCGGCCACCACGCCGACGACCACGCCGAGGGCCGTGCGCAGCGCGTCGTTGGCGACCCGGTCGTTGACCAGGGCGGCCAGGAACGCGGCCACGAACACCGTCACCAGCAGGATCAGCACGGCCCCGATGAGCACCTTGACGTGGGTGCGCGTCGTGACGACGACGTGCTCGCCCTCGTTGAGCAGCTTGGGTGAGATCGACACAGCGGGATCATCCCACGACCGGCGCCTCGGGACCGGACGTACGTGGACGACGTCCCCGGCACTGACGGTGACCTCACCGCCGGTGGTGGACACCACCAGCCCCCCGCCCACCGCGACCGCGGTCGCGGTGCCCTCCAATGCGCCCCCGGACGGGAGCTCGACCCGGACCCGGCTGCCGAGCGTCGCCGCAGCGCGCGGTGTAGTCCTCGCGCAGGCCGCCCGCGGCGGTCGCCGGCCGGTCGACCCACGCCGTGCGTACGCCGACGCCAGCGCGTCCAGGACGTGCAGCAGCAGCAGGGTGCGGTCCGGGGCGACCATGCCGGCCAGGACCAACGAGGTGGCCGTCGGCACGGGCAGCTCGCTGCGCAGGGTGGAGACGTTGAGCCCGATGCCCAGCACCGCGGCCGGGCCGTCGGGGGTCTCGACCCGCTCGACCAGCATGCCGCCGAGCTTGAGACCGTCGGGCAGCACGTCGTTGGGCCACTTCAGCGAGCACCGGCGGTCGCGGCGGCCGCAGCCAGGCCGTCGGCCACCGCGACCCCGGTCAGCAGCGGCAGCCACGGCCAGCGCTCCTCGGGCACCCGACGCGGGCGGACCAGGACCGAGAAGGTCAGTGCGGCGCGGGCCGGGGTCTCCCAGGACGCGGCCCAGCCGACCCCGCCCGGACGTCTGGTGCTCGGTGACCACCACGAGGCCCTCGACCGCCCCCGCGCGGGCCCGGTCGGCCAGCACCGCGTTGGTCGACCCGGTGGCGCCGAGCACCTCCACCGAGGTCCAGGGGCGCGGCCACCTCCTCGAGCACGGCGGCGTCGAGGGGGGCACGGTCGGGGGAGGGGCGGCTGGCCCGGTCGTCGTTCACACGCACTAGATTGACCGACGAACCCCCGTCGGATGGCAAGAGACCGACCCCGGCACGTCAGGAGAGTCGACCGAGGTCCCCGAGCGAATCGACATCACGCACGGCCGGGCAAGGCCGAGGACCTTGGCCGCCGACTCGACGAGGCGGTCCACGCGGCCTCGGCGCGCGCGGTGGAGAAGCAGCACGCCAAGGGCAAGCTGACCGCCCGGGAGCGGATCGAGCAGCTCTTCGACGAGGGCTCCTTCGTCGAGATCGACGAGCTCGCCCGGCACCGCTCGACCGCGTTCGGGCTGGAGAAGAACCGCCCGTACGGCGACGGCGTGGTCACCGGCTACGGCACCGATCGACGGCCGCCAGGTCTGCGTGTTCTCCCAGGACTTCACCGTCTTCGGCGGCTCGCTGGGCGAGGTCTACGGCGAGAAGATCGTCAAGGTCATGGACCTCGCCATCAAGACCGGCTGCCCGATCATCGGCATCAACGAGGGCGCCGGCGCCCGGATCCAGGAGGGCGTGGTCTCGCTCGGCCTCTACGGCGAGATCTTCCGCCGCAACGTGCACGCCTCGGGCGTCATCCCCCAGATCAGCCTCATCATGGGCTCCTGCGCCGGCGGCCACGTCTACTCCCCCGCGGTCACCGACTTCATCGTGATGGTCGACGGCACCTCCAACATGTTCATCACCGGCCCCGACGTGATCAAGACCGTCACCGGCGAGGACGTGACGATGGAGGAGCTCGGCGGCGCGCGCACGCACAACACCAAGTCCGGTATCGCCCACTACATGGGCTCCGACGAGGACGACGCGCTCGACTACGTCAAGGCGCTGCTGTCCTTCCTGCCGCAGAACAACCTCGACGAGCCGCCGGTGTACGACGAGCCCGCGGACCTCGAGCCCAACGACGTCGACCTCGCGCTGGACTCGCTGATCCCGGACTCCCCCAACCAGCCCTACGACATGCACACCGTGATCGAGGCCGTCCTCGACGACGCAGGACTTCCTCGAGGTGCAGCCGCTGTTCGCGCCCAACATGGTGATCGGCTTCGGCCGGGTCGAGGGCCGCACGCGTCGGCGTCGTCGCCAACCAGCCGATGCAGCTTCGCCGGCACCCTGGACATCGACGCCTCCGAGAAGGCCGCGCGCTTCGTGCGCACCTGCGACGCCTTCAACATCCCGGTGCTGACGTTCGTCGACGTGCCCGGCTTCCTGCCCGGCACCGACCAGGAGTGGAACGGCATCATCCGTCGCGGCGCGAAGCTGATCTACGCCTATGCCGAGGCCACCGTCCCGCTGGTCACCGTCATCACCCGCAAGGCCTACGGCGGCGCCTACGACGTCATGGGCTCCAAGCACCTCGGCGCCGACGTCAACCTGGCCTGGCCGACCGCCCAGATCGCCGTGATGGGCGCGCAGGGCGCGGTCGACATCCTCTACCGCACCGAGCTCGCGAAGGACGCCGAGGACCCCGAGGCGCCGCCGCGCCGAGCTGATCGCCGACTACGAGGACACGCTGGCCAACCCCTACATCGCCGCCGAGCGGGGCTACGTCGACGCGGTCATCGACCCCCACAAGACCCGCGCCGAGATCGTCCGCGCGCTGCGGCTGCTGCGCACCAAGCGCGCGTCCCTGCCGCCCAAGAAGCACGGGAACATCCCGCTGTGAGCGACCCGAGTGAACGACCCTGGTGGCGCAGCCCCGCTCGTCGCGATCACGCGGCGACGCGACGCCCGAGGAGGTCGCCGCCGTCGTCGCCGTCCTTCCGGCGTCGCCGCCCAGCGGGCCGCCGCGCGAGCCGCAGCGCCGCCGCGGCCCGGTCTCCGCCTGGGCCGCCCGCACCGCGCCGTACGCCGCCCCCACCCGCCCGGCCCCGGCGGCTGGCGGCCCAGCGCCCTGCCCCGCTGACCGCACCCCGAACGCGCCCCGCCCCCGACCGTGCTCGACGCCCTCGCCCCGGCGCGACGTCGGCTCGTGCTCGGCCGTGGTCGCGCTCGTGGTCCTGCGCCGCGGTCGGCCGGCGGGCTGCGGTCCTCGTCGCCGGCTCGACCGGCCCGCCCCGTCCCGCAGGGCCAGCCCGGGCCGGTCGTCCTGGTCGCCGGGCTACGGCGGGGCGACGGCCTCCCTCGAGCCGCTGCGCGCGACGCCTCGAGGCCGGGCGGCCGGGAGGCCGTCGTCGCCCGCCCGTCGGCGGACAACACCGGCGACCTCGACGCCCAGGCCGACGCCCTCGGCGAGGCGGTCGACCAGGCGCTCGGCGCGCACGGGAGCGCCGTCGGTGGACGTCGTCGGCTACTCCGCCGGCGGGGTGGTCGCCCGGCTCTGGGTGCGCGACCACGGCGGCGACGGGCTGGCCCGTCGCGTGCTCACCATCGGGCTCCCCGCACCACGGCACCGCTGTCGCGGCTCGGCCGCGGACTCCGCGCGGCTGCCCGGGGGCCTGCCGCAGCTCGCCCCGGACAGCGCGCTGCTGCGCCGGCTCAACGCGCGGCGACGAGACCCCCGTCCGGCCCGCGTGCGTCTCGGTCTGGTCCACCTCCGACCAGGTCGTCGTCCCGCCGGACATCGCCCGCCCTCGACGGCGCGCTGGACCTCACCGTGCAGTCGGTCTGCCCCGGCGACCGGCCGCCCACGGCGCACCTGCCCGGGGACCCGGTCGTGCTGGCCGCTGCTCGGCCTCGGCCCTGGGTCCCGGGCCGCCGACGGCTCCCGAGGACGTCACCTGCGGGCTGAGTCCAGCTGGTGACGTCCTTGGTGGTGAAGTTGGCCCACGCCGCCCCGAGGAACACCACGACGTAGACGCCCTGCAGCGCCACGCCCGCGGACCAGGTCCCGCCAGCAGGATCGGGTCGCGGAACAGGTCGACGAACGCCAGCCAGTAGCGGGTCGGCAGGTAGGGGTGCAGCGCCTGCGCCGCGTCGAGGGTGAGCAGCAGGGTCGAGGCGATCGAGGAAGGCCAGCGCGCCCATCGCGGCGCCCGAGCGGCGAGTCGCCGACCGTGGACAGGAACAGCGCCAGCGCCGCGACGCCGAGCATCGACAGCGCGACGTAGACGACCGACAGCAGGGTCCGCTCGACCAGCTGGATCGGGGTCAGCGAGGTGCCGGAGACCCCGGTGACGCAGCCGCCGCTGCCGTCGCCGAGCAGCAGCGAGCCGACGACGTAGGCGACGGCGGCCACGACGACGACCGAGAGCAGCACGAAGCACCAGGATGCTGACCAGCTTGGCGACGAGCAGCCGGGTGCGGCCGACCGGGCCGGACCAGGACGTAGCGCAGCGTGCCGGCCTGGCGCCTCCCCGGCGACGGCCTCCCCGGCGTGCAGCGCGACCGCGACCGGCATGAACAGCGGCAGCACGATGCCGAGCGCGGCCAGCGGGAACAGCGTGCCGTCGGTGAGCACGGCCGAGAGGAACGCCGGCCCCTCGCCCGGCTGCGGGACCGAGGTCGGTCACCGCGAGCAGCACCGCCACCAGCGTCGGCAGCGCGTTGAGCAGCGCGATCGTCACCCAGGTCCGCGGGCGGCGCAGCATCTTGACCAGCTCGACGCGTGATCACCGGCACGTCCCCCGCTCCCGCTGGTCGCCTCGAGCACGACCTGCTCCAGCCCCCGCCGCTCGGGGCCGAGCTCGCTGACCGGCACCCCGCCGTCCGACCAGCAGGGCGTTGAGCGCCGGCCGCGTCGTCGCCGCGCACCACGAGCCGCTCGCCGTCGCCGGACCTCGACCCGGCCGTCGAGCAGGGCGATCGCCTCCGGCGGCGTCGGGCGTGCGCGACGACGGTGCGGCCGGTCGGCGCCCGCAGCACCGCGAGGTCCTCCTGCACGACCAGCCGGCCGCGGTCGAGCACGCCGACGCGGGTGCAGAGCTGCTCGACCTCGGCGAGCAGGTGGCTGGACAGGAAGATCGTGGTGCCCGCGGCGTTGAGCTCGAGCAGCAGGTCGCGCATCTCGCGGATGCCCTGCGGGTCGAGGCCGTTGGTCGGCTCGTCGAGCACGAGCAGCCGCGGGTCCCGCAGCAGCGCGGCGGCCAGCCCGAGCCGCTGCCGCATGCCGAGGGAGTAGCCCCGCACCCGGCGGTCGGCCGGCGTGGTCGAGCCCGACCTGCTCCAGCGACCGTCGTCGACCCGGCGCCGCCGGGTACGCCGGCCCGAGCCGCCGCCCATCGCGTCGAAGAGCGCGCAGGTTGGCCCGGCCCGAGAGGTGGCCGTACGCCGCCGGCCCCTCGACCAGGGTGCCCACCCGGGGCAGCACCGTGGCCGACGAGCGCGGCATCGGCTCGCCGAGCACCTCGATCTCGCCCGAGGTGGCCAGCACCAGGCCCGAGCAGCATCCGCACCGTGCTGGTCTTGCCCGAGCCGTTGGCGCCCGAGGAAGCCGTAGACGTCGCCCTCGCGCACCTCGAGGTCGAGGCCGTCCACGGCCAGGACCGGTCCGAACCGCTTGGTCAGTCCGCGGGTGCCGATCGCCAGCCCGCTCACCAGCAGTCCTCCCCGGTCCGGCCCCCGTCGGCGGCGACCAGCTCGCGGGCGGCCCGCGTCGCCGCCCGCGGGGTGACCGTCCCGGCCAGCAGCCAGCTGCCCGCCCCGGTGGCCGGGGGCACCACGAGCCGGAGCGGGCCGGTGGCGACCTGCCACCCGAGGGTCGTGCACGCCGCTCCGGGCCGGTCCGCCAGCTCGTGGCGCAGCCGGTGGGCGTCGGACTCGCGCAGCGGGATGGCGAGCAGGAACGTGGGCCCGCGGCCGTACACGCCGACCGAGCCGAGGCCCAGGGCCCGGGTGGGCAGTCCGGCGAGCCGGTCCGGGACGTCACGGGCGGCGTACCGGTCGGCCGCCGCGGCCATGTCGACGGTCTGGTCGAAGGACACCTGGGCATCCGCGGGGGCGGTGAAGCGCAGGGTCGACGGCGCCGGCCGCTCGTAGGCGATCTCGGAGAACGAGGAGGTCAGCGCGGCGGGCCCGGTCCCCGAGCGCAGGTCCACCCGGAGCGGCACCCCCGTGGCCGGGTCGGCCCACACGTCGACCGCGGTGATGCTGGCCTGCGGGTCGGCCGGGGTCAGCCGGAGGCCCGCCGCGGTCCGCCCGGCGACCCGCACGGCGTCGATCCGGCTGACCTCGCCCGGACGGGCCCCGGCCAGGACGCGACGGGCCAGGACGTTCGGGAGCAGGTCGGCGGACTCGGGCAGCCGGACCGGCACGTCCGGGCTGAGGGTGACCCGCTTGGACTCGTAGACCCAGCGGACGGTCCCGCCGTCACGGTGCAGCAGGTCGGTCTCGCCGGTGGTCCGCACCGTCGCGGTGCGCCACGTCGCGGGCGAGGACCACCAGACCCGCAGGTCGTTGCTGCCCCCGAGCAGGGTGGCCACCCCCTCCAGCGAGGCCTGCGCGGGCAGGGAGACCCGCCCCCGCGAGGTGGCCCGTCCGGTGAAGGGGACGTCCGTCGAGTCCCGGATCATCGCCAGCAGCGCGGTCGCCGAGACCGGGGGCTGCGCGACGGGCCGGGCCTGCACGAGGATCGGCGCCGCGACGAGCACGACGAGACCGAGGGCGACCAGGGCCCATCGTCGTCCCGCGGACCGTCCGGCTGACACCCCCACAACGTAGCGCCGGGGTGCGCACGGCCCCGGCTAGAGTCGCGCGGTGACCACGCCCGCACCCCCGACCACCCCTGACCGCCCCGTCGACGCGGTGGCCGAGGGCTTCGTCGAGTCCTACGCCGCGCTCGACCCGGTGACGGCCACCGGCCACGGCCTGGGTGGGCACGAGGACCGGCTGCCCGACCTCGGCCCGGACGGGTACGCCGCCCGGGAGGACCTCATCCGGCGCACCCTGGCCGCGGCCCGCGCCGCGGAGCCGGTGGACCTGCGCGAGCAGGCGGCCCAGGACGCCCTGGTCGAGCGGCTCACCCTGATGCTGGAACGCTCCGAGGCCGGGGTCACCCGGTCCGAGGTCTCGGTGATCTCCAGCGGTCTGCACTCGGTGCGCGGCTGCTTCGACCTGATGGACACCTCCACCGAGCAGGGCTGGCGCGACGTGGACAGCCGGCTGGCCGCCGTCCGCCCGACGCTGGAGGGGTACCGCCGCAGCCTGGCGGAGTCCGCCGACGCCGGACAGGTCTCGGCCAAGCGCCAGTACGCCGCGGTGGCCGAGCAGGTGCGCCGCTGGACCGGCCAGACCGGCGGCCCGAGCGTCTTCGCCCGCCTGGTCGCGGACGCGCCCACTGGGTCGCTGCGGGGCGACCTGGAGCGGCACGCCGCCGACGCCACCGACGCGTTCGCCGAGACCGGGCGGTTCGTGGCCGAGGAGCTCGGCCCGCGCGGACGCGACGTGGAGGCGGTGGGCAGGGACCACTACGCGCTGGCGTCGCGGTACTTCCTCGGCGCCACCGTCGACCTGGAGGAGACCTACGCCTGGGGCTGGGAGGAGCTGCGCCGGATCGAGGACGAGATGCTCACCATCGCCGACGGGTTCGTGCCCGGCGCGGGCATCGCCGAGGCCGCGGCGCACCTCGACGGCGACCCCGCCCGTTGCGTCGAGGGACGCGAGCAGTTCCGCGACTGGATGCAGGACCTGGCCGACCGGACCGTCGCCGACCTGGCCGGCGTGCACTTCGACATCCCCGACCCGATCCGCCGGATCGAGTGCTGCATCGCCCCCACCCAGGACGGCGGCGTGTACTACACCGGGCCGACCGAGGACTTCAGCCGGCCCGGCCGGATGTGGTGGTCGGTGCCGGCCGGCATCGACACCTTCCACCCGTGGCGCGAGGTCACCACCGTCTTCCACGAGGGCGTGCCCGGCCACCACCTGCAGGTGGCCCAGACGGCGTACCGCACGGACCTGCTGAACCGCTGGCAGCGCCAGCTCTGCTGGGTCTCGGGCAGCGGCGAGGGCTGGGCCCTGTACGCCGAGCGGCTGATGGACGAGCTCGGCTACCTCTCCGACCCCGCCGACCGGCTCGGCATGCTCGACGGCCAGGGCATGCGCGCGGCCCGGGTGGTCGTGGACATCGGGATGCACCTGCAGCTGCGGATCCCCGCCGACAACCCGTTCGGCTTCCACCCCGGCGAGGTCTGGACCCCCGACCTCGGCTATGCGTTCATGCGCGAGCACTGCCGCGACGACGACGCGACCCTGCGCTTCGAGGTGGACCGCTACCTGGGCTGGCCGGGCCAGGCGCCCTCGTACAAGGTGGGCGAGCGGCTCTGGCTCCAGGCCCGCGAGGACGCCCGGGCCCGGCGCGGGGCGGACTTCGACCTGCGCACCTTCCACCGGGAGGCCCTCGACCTGGGCTCGGTCGGCCTGGACCCGCTGATGGCCTCGCTGGCGCGCCTGTGAGCACCGTGCGCCGACTGGTCCTGGCCTCGCAGTCCCCGGCCCGGCTGGCCACCCTGCGCTCGGCCGGGCTGGACCCCGAGGTCGTGGTCTCCGGCGTCGACGAGTCCCAGCTCGACACCACCGACCCGGCCGAGCTGTCGGTGGCCCTGGCCCGGCTCAAGGCCCGGGCCGTGGTCGACCGACTCACCGGGGACCCGGCGCTGGTGGTCGGCTGCGACTCGGTGCTCGAGCTCGACGGCGAGGTGCACGGCAAGCCGGGCACCGCCGAGGTCGCCACCCGGCGGTGGCGGTCGATGCGGGGCCGCTCCGGCGTGCTGCACACCGGGCACTGCGTGGTGGACACCGCGTCGGACCGCGAGGTCTCCCGCTCGGCCCGGACCGTGGTGCACTTCGCCGACCTGTCCGACGACGAGATCGCGGCGTACGTCGCCACCGGGGAGCCGCTGCGCGTGGCCGGCGCCTTCACCCTCGACGGACTCGGCGGCGCGTACGTCACCGGCATCGAGGGCGACCCCCACACGGTCGTGGGGATCGGCCTGCCGCTGCTGCGGGAGATGCTGGCCGAGCTCGGCGTCACCTGGCACACCCTGTGGTCGGCACCCTCGGGCGGCCCGACTGGGGCACACTGACCGCCATGCGCGGCATCCTGCTCGCCGGTGGCACCGGCTCCCGACTGCACCCGATCACCCTCGGCGTGAGCAAGCAGCTGACCCCGGTCTACGACAAGCCGATGGTCTACTACCCGCTCAGCACCCTGATGCTGGCCGGGATCCGCGACGTCCTGGTGATCACCACCGAGCAGGACCACGACGCCTTCACCCGGTTGCTCGGGGACGGGTCGCGGTTCGGCATCTCGCTGACCTACGCCACCCAGCCCAGCCCGGACGGCCTGGCCCAGGCCTTCACCATCGGCGCGGACTTCCTCGACGGCGGTCCGGCCGCGCTCGTGCTCGGCGACAACCTGTTCTACGGCCCCGGCTTCGGCCGCCAGCTCAACCGGTTCGCCGACCTCGACGGAGCCGCGGTCTTCGGCTACTGGGTGGCCGACCCCTCGGCCTACGGCGTGGTCGAGCTGGGTGAGGACGGCCGCGCGGTGTCGCTGGAGGAGAAGCCGGCCCACCCGCGCAGCCACCTGGCCATCCCGGGCCTGTACTTCTACGACGCCGACGTCGTGCCGATGGCCCGCGAGCTGCGACCCAGCGCGCGGGGCGAGCTGGAGATCACCGACCTGAACCGTCGCTACCTGGAGCAGGGCCGGTTGCACGTGACCGTGCTGGAGCGCGGGACGGCCTGGCTGGACACCGGCACCTTCGACTCCCTGGCCGACGCCACCGCGTTCATCCGCACGGTCGAGGCCCGGCAGGGGCTGAAGATCGGGGCCCCCGAGGAGGTGGCCTGGCGCAAGGGCTGGCTCTCCGACGACGAGCTGCGCGACCGCGCCGAGCCGCTGCTCAAGAGCGGCTACGGGCAGTACCTGCTCACCCTCCTGCTCTGATCCCCTCCAGCACCACCGGGGCCGCCAGCAGCCAGCGCTCGCGCCAGTCGCCGATCGGAGCCACCCCGACCTCCTCCAGGGCGGCGTGCGAGAGCACCGAGTACGCCGGTCGCTCGGCCGGGCGGACGAACTCCTCCGACCCCACCGGCCGGACCACCTCGGGGTCGACCCCGACGGCACGGGCGACCTCGCGGGCGAACCCCCACCAGCTCGTCGAGCCCGACGAGGTGGCGTGGTAGGCCCCGGCGGGGGCCTGCGCCCGCACCAGGCGCACGACCAGGTCGGCGACGTCGCAGGTCCAGGTGGGCTGCCCGACCTGGTCCTCGACCACCCGCAGCTCGGGCCGCTCGAGGGCGAGGCGGCCGATGGTGCGCGGGAAGCAGCCGCCGTGCGCCCCGTAGAGCCACGCCGTCCGCAGCACGAGGTGGCGGTCCGGGAGCTCGGCGCGGACGGCGTCCTCGGCCTCGGCCTTGGTCCGGCCGTAGACCGACACCGGCGCGAGCGGCGCGTCCTCGGCGTACGGCTCGGTGGCGTCGCCGGCGAAGACGTAGTCGGTGCTGACCTGCACCAGCCACGCACCGGTGCGTCGGCAGGCCCGGGCCAGGGTGCGGGTGCCCCCGACGTTGACCGACCCGGCCACCGCGGGCTGGCTCTCGGCGCCGTCCACGTCGGTCCAGGCCGCGCAGTTGACCACCACGTCGACCCCGGCCAGGGCCGCGGCCACCGCGTCGCCGTCGGTCACGTCGAGCTCGGCGCGGGTCAGCGCCACGACGTCCGCGCCGTCCGCGGTCAGCCGGGCGACCAGGTCGCGGCCGAGCATGCCTCCCGCCCCCGTGACCAGCCAGCGCATGCGGAGCCTTCCTGGGACGACCGGCCGCCGGGAGGGCCGGAACCGTCCGTATCGTACGGGGCGTGCAGATCAACGAGCTGAGTGTGCCCGGGGCCTTCGAGGTCGTGCCCACCGTGCACGGCGACGACCGGGGGGCGTTCTACGAGTGGTACCGCGCCGACCTGCTCGGCGAGGTCACCGGCGGCCGGTTCGCCGAGCACTCCCCGCTGATCGCCCAGGCCAACTGCTCGCTGTCCCAGGCCGGGACCCTGCGCGGGATCCACGTCTCCCAGGTGCCCCCGGGCCAGGCGAAGTACGTCACCTGCTTCGCCGGCGCGGTCCTCGACGTGGTCGTGGACCTGCGCGTGGGCTCGGAGACCTTCGGCCGGTGGGACACCGTGCTGCTCGACGCCGCGTCGCCGCGCTGCGTCTACCTCGCCGAGGGGCTGGGCCACGGGTTCCTCGCGCTGGCCGACCACTCGGTGGTCACCTACCTGTGCAGCACCGGCTACGACCCCGCACGCGAGCACACGATCGACCCGTTCGACCCGACGCTGGGGATCGCCTGGCCCACCGAGGACCTCGCCGGCGAACCGCTGACCTACGTGCTCTCACCGCGGGACCGGGACGCGCAGAGCCTGGCCGAGGCGCGCGAGCGCGGGCTGCTGGGCTGAGACCGGGTCAGCGACCAGTGAGCGGCTCCCACCAGTCGCGCCGGTCGCGGTACCACGCGACCACGTCGGCCAACCCGGTGGCGAAGTCCACCCCCGGGGCGTAGCCGAGCTCGTCGGCGATCTTGGTGCAGTCCACCGAGTAGCGCAGGTCGTGCCCGAGCCGGTCCGGCACCCGCCGGACCATGTCCCAGTCGGCGCCGACGGCGTCGAGCAGCAGCCCGGTCAGCTCGCGGTTGGTCAGCTCGGTGCCACCGCCGATGTTGTAGACCTCGCCCGCCCGCCCGCCGGCCAGCACCAGGTGGATGGCCCGGCAGTGGTCGTCGACGTGCAGCCAGTCCCGCACGTTCAGCCCCTCGCCGTACAGCGGCACGGGGCGGCCGTCGAGCAGGTTCGACACGAAGAGCGGGATGACCTTCTCCGGGTGCTGGTACGGCCCGTAGTTGTTCGAGCAGCGGGTCACCGAGACCGGCACCCCGTGGGTGCGGTGGTAGGCCCGGGCCAGCAGGTCCGAGGAGGCCTTGGAGGCGGAGTACGGCGAGTTGGGGAGCAGCGGGCTCCCCTCGGTCCACGACCCGACCTCGACCGACCCGTACACCTCGTCGGTGGAGACGTGCACGAACCGCTCCACCGGGTGCCGGGTGGCGGCGTCGAGGAGGGTCTGGGTGCCGACCACGTTGGTCTCGACGAAGGCCCGGCCACCGTCGATGGACCGGTCGACGTGCGACTCGGCCGCGAAGTGGACGACCGTGTCGGCCGCCGCGACCAGGGAGTCCACGCGTTCGGCGTCGAGGATGTCGCCCTCGACGAAGGTGAGGCGAGGGTCGTCGGCCACCGGCGCCAGGTTGGCCCGGTTGCCGGCGTAGGTGAGCGCGTCCAGCACCACCACACTGGTCGGGCGCGGTCCGCCCCAGGCGCCGGCCAGCACCGTGCGGACGTAGTGGGAGCCGATGAACCCGGCGCCGCCCGTGACGAGCAGCCTCACGCGTTCCTCTGGCAGGACCAGCCCCGGCTCACGGGCTGCGGCGGCCCCGGCACCACCGGGGTCACTGGGGCCGCCGGGATCTCGCCGCGGCGCAGGGCGGCCTTGTGCGGGTTGAGGAAGATGAACTCGCGGATCAGCACGAAGCGGGCCGCGGTGCCCAGCACCAGCCCCACGCCGTTGGCGGCGATGTTGTCGGCGAACGGGTCGGTGCGGTGCAGGACGTAGCGGCTGAAGGCCAGGCAGGCCAGCGGGATGGCCATCGAGGCCGTGTTGATCACGAAGTACGACACCCGGCCGCCCGCGCGCCCGACCGCCTCGCGGTCCCGGAAGGCCCAGGACCGGCTGCCGCGGTAGCTGACCAGCATGCCGACGGTGTTGGCCAGCAGGTAGGCCAGCAGGGGCTGGTCGTTGAGCAGCCCCGGGCCGCCCATCCGGCCGTGCACCAGGTAGTTGAAGATGACCAGGGCCACGACGGTGGCGATGCCGCCGACGGTGAGGAACTTCGCCACCTCGGTGGCGAAGCGCTGCAACCGTCGTCCCATGGGACAAGGGTACGACCCCCCGGCCCCCCGACCGGGACCGTGCCGTGTCGCGCGAGTCACGCCATGGCCCGTCCGGGTGGTCCGGTGGTCTCGACGAGCTCGACCGACAGACACAGCGGTGGTTGAGCCGGCGCGCAGCAGACGTCCCGGTGGTTGAGCCGGCGCGCAGCAGACGTCCCGGTGGTTGAGCCGGCGCGCAGCAAACGTCCCGGTGGTTGAGCCGGCGCGCAGCGCCGAGTCGAAACCACGGGGTCTCGACAAGCTCGACCAACGGGTGGGTCTCGACCGACGGGCCCGGTGGTTGAGCCGGCGCGCAGCGCCGAGTCGAAACCACGGGGTCTCGACAAGCTCGACCGACGGGTGGGTCTCGACCGACGGGTGGGTCTCGACCAGCTCGACCAGCTCGGTGGGCTACTCGACCGGGAGGCCGAGGCCGCGGGCGATCAGCATCCGCTGCACCTCCGAGGTGCCCTCGCCGATCTCCAGGATCTTGGCGTCGCGGTAGAACCGGGCGACGGGGTACTCCTCCATGAAGCCGTAGCCGCCGAAGACCTGGGTGGCGATCCGGGTCGCGGTGACCGCGGACTCGGTGGCGTACAGCTTGGCGACCGCAGCCGCCTGCTTGAAGGCCTTGACGTCGGCCCCGCGTCGCGACCGGCGTCCTTCATTGCCGCGGCCTTGTACGTGAGGGCGCGGGAGGCCTGCAGCATCACCTCGAGGTCGGCGATCTGAAAGGCGACGCCCTGCTTGCGCCCGATCGGGCCACCGAAGGTGGTCCGCTCGCCGGCGTACTGCACGCTGAGGTCGAGGCACGCCTGGATGCAGCCGACGGCCAGCGCGGCGATGGCGACGCGGCCGTCGTCGAGGGTGGCCAGGAACTGGGCGAACCCGCGGCCGCGCTCCCCGAGCAGGTGGTCCTCGGGGACCCGGGCGTCGCTGAAGGCCAGCGGGTGGGTGTCGGAGATGTGCCAGCCGAGCTTGTCGTAGGCCGGCTCGGCGACGAAGCCGGGCGTGCCCGCGGGCAGCATGATCGCGCTGATCTCCGGCCGCTCCTGGCCCTCCGCGGTGGTCCGGGTGCCGGTGCGGGCGGTGACGGTGACGACCGAGGTGATGTCGCTGCCGGAGTTGGTGATGAACTGCTTGGCCCCGTTGACCACCCACTCGCCGTCGACCAGCTCCGCGCGGGTCCGGGTGGCCCCGGCGTCGGACCCGGCGCCGGGCTCGGTGAGGCCGAAGCCGGCCATGGTCTTCCCGGCGACCAGGTCGGGCAGCCAGCGCTCCTTCTGCTCCTGGGTGCCGAAGGTCTGGATCGGGTTGATCCCCAGCCCGACCGCGGCCTCCAGGGTGATGCCGATCGACTGGTCGACCCGGCCGAGCTCCTCGATGGCCACGCAGAGGCTGGTGAAGTCACCGTCCTCCCCGGCGCCGCCGAACTCCTCGGGAGCGGTCAGGCCGAACAGACCCATGTCGCCCATGGTGTGCACCAGGTCGACCGGGAAGTGGTGGTCCTTGTCCCACTCGGCGACGTGCGGGGCGACCTCCTTCTCGGCGAAGTCGCGCATGCTGCGACGGAAGGCCTCGTGCTCGGGGGACAGCTCGTAGCTCGACATACGTTCATTGTCTGACGCTTACGTCAACGTAAGGCAAGGTGGACCCGTGGACCCCCTCCCCCGTCCGGACCGTCGGCCTGGAGCATCGGCGACCTGGCCGAGGCGTACGGCGTCACCCTGCGGACCCTGCGGCACTACGAGGACCTCGGCCTGCTGGCTCCCGAGCGGGTCGGGCAGCCGGCGGGTCTACCACCAGCGCGACCGGATCCGTCTGGAGCTGATCCTGCGGGGGAAGAGGCTCGGGTTCTCCCTGGACCAGATCGCGGTGATCGTGAACATGTACGACGACTCCCCCGGTGAGGCCGGGCAGCTGCGCTACCTCATCGACCCAGTGCGACGTCCGCCGGGCCGAGCTCGCGCAGCGCCGTGCCGACATCGACGCGACCCTGGCCGAGCTCGACGCGGTCGAGGCCCGCTGCCACGCCGATCTGGCCCGCCTCGGACAGGGCGCTCCGGGAGTACGTTGACCTCATGGACGGGGCCGGGACCCGGCGGTGATCGAGGTCGTCGGGCTGGTCAAGGAGTTCGGCCGGACGCCGCGCCCTCGACGGGCTCGACCTCACCGTCCGCGCCGGGGAGGTGCACGGCTTCCTCGGGCCCCAACGGCGCGGGGAAGTCGACCACGATCCGGGTCCTGCTCGGACTGCTGCGCGCGACGTCCGGCGAGGTCCGGCTGCTCGGCGGCGACCCCTGGCGCGACGCGACCGCGCTGCACCGCCGGCTGGCCTACGTCCCGGGCGACGTGACGCTGTGGCCGCAGCTGACCGGCGGCGAGGTGATCGACCTGCTCGGCCGGCTCCGCGGCGGGCTCGACCCGCAGCGGCGCGGCGCAGCTGCTGGAGCGGTTCGACCTGGACCCGACCAAGAAGGGCCGGGCCTACTCCAAGGGCAACCGGCAGAAGGTCGCGCTGGTGGCCGCCCTGGCCAGCGACGTCGAGCTGCTGCTGCTCGACGAGCCGACCAGCGGGCTCGACCCGCTGATGGAGGAGGTGTTCCGCCGGGTGGTCGCCGAGGAGCGCGACCGGGGCCGGACGGTGCTGCTGAGCAGCCACCTGCTGTCCGAGGTCGAGGCGCTGTGCGACCGGGTCAGCATCGTCCGGGCCGGCCGCACCGTGCGAGACCGGCACGCTGGCCGAGCTGCGGCACCTGACCGACACCGACATCGACGCCACGCTGGTCGGGCCGGTCCCCGCCCTGGACGACGGTGCCGGGCGTGCACGGGCTGCAGGTCGACGGGCAGCGGGTGCGGCTGCAGGTGCCCACGACGCGAGGTCGGTGCGCTGCTGGCGGTGCTCGGCACCGCCGGGATCGCCTCCCTGACCAGCCGGCCGCCGACGCTGGAGCAGCTGTTCCTGCGCCACTACGACCAGCGCTCGAGGCCGGTGACCCACGGCCGGCACGGCGGATCCTGCCCTCCGGGCTGGCCCTGCGCCGCGACCGGGTGGTCGCTGCCGGTCTGGGTGCTGCTCTTCCGGTGGTGGCCGTCGGCCTCGGCGACCGCGACCGAGGGGCTCTACCCCACCGTCGCCTCGCGGGTGCAGGCCGCCGAGGGCGGTGAACGCCACCCCGGCCCTGGTGGCGCTCTACGGGCCGTCTACGACGCCGACCTCGCTGGGCGCGCTCGCCTTCTTCAAGCTGGTCGTGCTCGGCGCCGCCCTGGTGGCCCTCGCTCTGCGCGCTGCTGGTCATCCGGCACACCCGCGCCGACGAGGAGCTGGGCCGGACCGAGCTGGTCGCCGCCGGGCGCGGTCGGCCGGCACGCGCCGCTGCTGGCGGCGGTCCTGGTCGGGGCGCTCGGCGGCGCTGTCCGTCGGCGCGCTGGTGGCCGCGGCCCTGGCGGCGGCCGGGCCGCTCGCCGGGCTGGGGTCCCGGGACGCGTCGGCGCTGGGCGCGGCCTGGGCCGGCTGCGGGACTCGCCTTCACCGGCGTCGCCGCGGTGGCCGCCCAGCTCACCTCCGGCGCACGCGGGGCCCGCGGGTTCGCCGTGGCCGCCCTGGCGGTCGCCTACGGCGTCCGGGCGGTCGCCGACGCCGGCCGGGCTCGGCTGGCTGACCTGGCTCTGCCCGGTCGGCTGGGCCCAGCAGGTCCGGCCCTTCGCCGGTGACCGCTTCTGGCCGCTCGCTCCTGCTCGTCTGGTCGCTCTTGCCCTCGCGCCGCCGCCGTGGCGGCCGCGTCGCGGACCGGCGCGACCTCGGCGCCGGCGTGCTCGCCGACCGACCGGGGCCCGCCCGAGGTCGGCTCGGCTCGCCCCTCGGGCTCGCCTGGCGGCTGCACCGCGGCGCCACGGCTCGGCTGGACGCTGGGGTTCGCGCTGCTCGGCGCGGTCCTGGGCAACCTGTCCACCCGGGTCGACGGCCTGCTCGACAGCCCGCAGGCCCGGGAGCTGGTCCAGCGCCTGGGGGGCACGTCGGTGCTGACTGACGCCTTCCTGTCCAGCGAGATGGGCTTCCTCGGCCTGATCGCGGCCGGGTTCGCCCTCAGCGGGCTGTCCCGGATCCACGCGGAAGAGGCGTCCGGGCGGCTGGAGAGCCTGCTGGCCGCCGGGACGGGTCGGGCGCGCTGGCTCGGCGCGCACCTGGCCGTGCTCGGCGCCGCCACCGCGCTGGTTGTCGCCGCCGGAGGGCTGACCGCCGGGCTCGCCCATGCGGCCGCCGGAGGCACCACCGGGGACGTCGGCCGGGACCTCGCGGCAGCCCTCGTCCGGCTCCCCGCCGTGGGGGTGGTGCTGGGCGCGGGCGTGCTG
Source organism: uncultured Actinomycetota bacterium (assembly GCA_963843825.1). GTDB lineage: Bacteria > Actinomycetota > Actinomycetes > Propionibacteriales > Nocardioidaceae > Marmoricola_A. The sequence goes on along the minus strand of CAWJLZ010000018.1, from coordinate 52,471 downwards.
CTGCTCGGCGTGCGGAGCCGGTGGACGGCGTACTCGTGGGGGCTGCTGGTGGCCTGCCTGGTCCTCGGTGAGCTGGGCGCGCTGATGGGGCTGCCCGGGTGGCTGCAGGACCTGTCGCCCTTCGTGCACGTGCCGGCGCTGCCCGGGGCGACCCTCGACCTCGCTCCGGTGCTGGTGCTGTCGGGCGTGGCCGGCGTCCTGGTCGCGGGCGGAGTGGTCTGCTTCACACGCCGGGACGTCACCCCCGACTGAGCCGGGTCCTAGACTCCGGACCAGATCGACGCGAGACGTGTGCGCGCTCACCGACCCACGAGGAGCACCCCGACATGGCCGAACCGAAGTCGCTGCAGAAGGTCCTGGTCGCCAACCGGGGCGAGATCGCGGTGCGGGTGGTCCGGGCCTGTCGTGACGCCGGGATCGGCAGCGTCGCGGTGTACGCCGAACCCGACCGGGACGCGCTGCACGTGCGGATCGCCGACGAGGCCTACGCCCTCGACGGGTCCACACCGGCCGAGTCCTACCTCGTCGATCGAGAAGATCATCGACGTCGCCGACGCAGTCCGGCGCCGACTCGGTGCACCCCGGGCTACGGCTTCCTGGCCGAGAACGCCGACGTTCGCCCAGGCCGTCATCGACGCCGGGCTGATCTGGATCGGCCCCCCGCCGGCGGCGATCGACGCCCTCGGCGACAAGGTCCAGGCCCGGCACATCGCCGCAGCAAGGCCGGCGCCCCGCTGGTGGCCGGCACCGCCGACCCGGTCGCCGAGCGCCGACGAGGTCGTGGCCTTCGCCCAGGAGCACGGCCTGCCGATCGCGATCAAGGCCGCCTTCGGCGGCGGCGGCCGCGGCCTCAAGGTCGCCCGGGAGGATCGACGAGGTCGCCGAGCTGTTCGACTCCGCGGTCCGCGAGGCGGTCGCGGCCTTCGGCCGCGGCGAGTGCTTCGTCGAGCGGTACCTCGACAAGCCGCGGCCACGTCGAGACCCAGTGCCTGGCCGACACCGCACGGCAACGTCGTGGTCGTCTCCACCCGCGACTGCTCGCTGCAGCGCCGCCACCAGAAGCTGGTCGAGGAGGCGCCCGCGCCGTTCCTGACCGCGGAGCAGATCGACCGAGCTCTACGAGCCTCCAAGGCGATCCTGTCCGAGGCCGGGTACGTCGGCGCCGGGACCTGCGAGTTCCTGGTCGGCACGGACGGCACCATCTCCTTCCTCGAGGTCAACACCCGGCTCCAGGTCGAGCACTGCGTCTCCGAGGAGGTCACCGGGCATCGACCTGGTCACGCGAGATGTTCCGGATCGCCGCCGGCGAGGAGCTCGGCTACGACGACCCGGAGCGTCACCGGCCACTCCATCGAGTTCCGGATCAACGCAGAGGACCCCGGCTCGCAACTTCATGCCCGCCCCGGGGACCCTGACCGCGCTGGCGCCCCCCGTCCGGGCCCGGGGTCCGTCTCGACGGCGGCTACGACGAGGGCGAGACGGTCCCCGGCGCGTTCGACTCCCTGATCGCCAAGCTCGTCGTCACCGGCCGCGACCGCGACCACGCGCTGGCCCGCGTCCCGCCGCGCGCTGGCCGAGTTCGTCGTCGAGGGCATGCCCACCGTGATCCCGTTCCACCGCGGCAGTCGTCTCCGACCCGGCGTTCGTGGGCGACGAGTCCGCGTTCTCGGTGTTCACCTCGCTGGATCGAGACCGAGTTCGACAACACCCTCCCGCCCTACTGCCCGACCGGCGACGCCGGCGACCAGCACGACGACGGGGCCGGCGAGCGGCAGCGGGTCACCGTCGAGGTCGACGGCAAGCGGCTCCAGGTCGCCCTGCCCGGCTCCCTCGCCTTCGGCGCCCGCCGGCGGCGGCGCCGCCGGCGGCGGCGCGGCCGAGGCCCGCAAGCCGCAAGCGCGCCTCCGGAACGAAGTCCGGAGCCGCCGTCTCCGGCGACGCCGTCACCTCCCCGATGCAGGGCACCGTGGTCAAGGTCGCGGTCGCCGAGGGCGACACCGTCACCGAGGGCGCGGTGATCGTCGTCCTGGAGGCGATGAAGATGGAACAGCCCCTCAAGGCCCACAAGGCGGGCACCGTCACCGGCCTGACCACCGAGGTCGGCGCCACCCTCACCAACGGCGCGGTGGTCTGCGAGATCAAGGACTGACCCCGGACGTCGCCCCGAAGCCGAGCCCAAGGTCACGCCGCCCGCCAGCCCGGCTGCTGTCCTGCCCGCCGCTCCGGTGGAACGCCGGAACCGCGTCTGCTCGGCCAGCGATGCTGGAACTGCAGCCCGCCGTCCGGCAGCCGCTGGTGCTCGTACCGCGGGTCGTGCACCCGCCGGTGGTGGAACCCGCACAGCGGCAGCGCGTTGGCCAGGTCGGTCGGTCCGCCCTCGCCCCACGGCCTCAGGTGGTGCAGCTCGCACCACGCGAACGGGCGGTCACAGCCCTGCGCGGCGCAGCCCGACCACGTGGCCGAGAGTGGCCACGGACTGGGCCCGGGTGAACAGCCGGGTCGACGCCCCCAGGTCGAGCACCTGGCTCGCTCCGCCCAGCACCACCGGCAGCTGACCGGCCGAGCAGGCCAGCCGCCGCACCTCGTGGATGCTCAGCTCACCGCCGGTGTCCAGCAGCCCGGCGCCTGCTCCGGCGCGGAGCTGGGCCTCGGGCACGTGCACGACCAGGCTGATCGAGGTCCGCGCGTGGCCCGTGGTCGGCAGGTGCTCCAGCACCTCGCAGAACGCCGCCCCGAGGGCCTCGGACCAGTTGAGCCGCTCCGACATCGCCGGCAGCGTCGGGTCGAGAGTGAGGTTGCCCGGGCGTCACGGCCGCGTCGTCGGGGCGACCCGAGCGTCTCCAGCGCCTTCTTCAGGATCGCTCCGTGCAGCTCGGGGATCCGGAACCGCCCGGAGAACGTGCCGTCCCCCTCGTCGCGCAGGGTCAGCCAGGTCTCGGCCTCCGCGCGCCGCTCCTGAGCCACCAGCAGGTGCTCGGTGTGCAGGTCGGCCAACCGGGACGAGAGCGGGTCGAGCAACCGGCGTGCCGCCCGACGCAACCGGGCCGGGGTCATCGTCTCGGCACGGGCCACCAGCTGCGCCTCGCAGACCGCCAGCTCCTCGGCGGTCACCTCGACGGGACCTTCGCCGGCCTCCTGTGCTTGCAGCGCCTCACCGACCTTCTCGGCCGCCCTCACGATCACCTGCGCGTGCTCCTCGCCGATCCGCCCGTCGGCGAGCGCCGACCGGACATGGGGGTAGCGCGTGTCGAGCAGCCCGGCCAGCCAGGTCCCTCCCCAGGAGCGCGACCGGTTCCGACCCGTCGCCGACGCGGCCCAGGCCCCGGTGTCGCTGGCCGCGATGGCCGAGGCGGCGTCCGCCGCGTCCGCCGCCGCGACGGTGTGCAGCCGCAGTCCGGCGACCCGACCCTCGAGCCGTGCCTGCAGCAGCACGGCCCGGGCGAGCTCCGCGGCACTCAGTCCCTCGGCGGACACCCAACCCGTGGCCTGCCCGTGCGCGTCCCTGGTCACGGCGGAGTCCAGCGCGGCGTGCGCGGCCTCCAGTGCCGTCAGCAGCGTCGCGCCCGGGGTTCTGTCCATGTGACCAGCCAACCGGGAGTCACCGACAGTTCGACCCCGCCATCCCACATGACGAGACGCTTTTCGAAACTTTGTTCGACCCCGCCTTGTGGTGGCCATCGACCCCGGAGCAACCCCAGGGCCAGACTCAAGCAGTCCATCTCGATCCCCGAGGCCCCGGAGTTCGAGCCGGGGTACAGCCAGGCGGTCAGGGCCGGCAACACCGTCTACGTCGGCGGCACCATGGGGGTCGACGTCTCCACCGGGGAGCTCGCCGGTCCGACGGTCAGGGAGCAGACCCCTCAGTCGCTCCTCAACTGCCAGGCGATCCTGCGCGCTGCGGGCGCGGAGCTCGACGACGCCGTAATGGTCTACACGCTGCTGCAACGCTCCGAGGACGCCCGCGTCGTCAGTGAGGTCTTCACCGAGTTCTTCCCCGACCTGGAGCCGCCACGGTGCGTCTCCAAGATCGGCGTCGACCGGCCGGGTCTGCTGGTCTCGATTGCGATGATCGCCGTCGTCGACTGACCTGCCCGCTGCCCTGCAGCAGGCGGTTACCGACCTCGGGCCAGCAGCATGGTGGCCCGAGTCTGCACCACCGCCGCGCCGGCGGCCAGCGGCACCACCGCGACGAGGAAGCGGAGGGAGAGCTGGACCGACCCGCTGTTGAGCGTGACCATCCACGACACGACGATCAGGACCACGACCGCCACGGTCATCGCCCACAGGCCCAGGGCCACGCCCTGCAGGACCAGCCCTGCGACGAGGCTCGCCTGCGTGTCCCGCGCCTGGGTTCCCTGGTCAGCCATGTCTCTCCCCTGGTCGAGCGGTCGTCGGATGTCACCCATTCTTGCGCAGCGTCCGCGCCCGCAGCTGCAGGACCGTGGCCGCTCCGGCCGCGGGGACCGTCCCGAACCAGAAGTGCCCCACGAAGGAGTCGCGCCCGCTGTCGCTGCCGGGGGCGACGAAGATGCCCAGGAGGAGGACGATCCCCGCGACGGCCCACAGGCCCAGTGCCAGGCTGTCGAGCAGGAAGGCGCCGACCACCTTGGTGTGGGCCACCTGCGCGACGTGCAGCTCGGTGCTGCGATCGGTCATCTCTCCCCCTCGTGCGACGCTCAGAACGAGAACCAGCTGCTCCGCAGCCCGAAGGCGAGCCGGAACTGGTCCCCGGTCAGGCTCACGCTGCCGCGCTTGCCGACCAGCACCATAGCCAGCACCCGGCCCTTCCACTGCCCGTTGCCGTCGCGTGCCGTGACCCTGATCCGCGTCAGCGAGCCCAGCCCCGGGTAGCGGCCCTCGATGGTCGAGGCCGACAGCGGCACCGACCAGGTGTGGTTCGCGTTGCCCGACCAGTCGTCGTACGGGTCCTTCTGCGCCACCTGGTACGGGACCGCGCTGGCCACCGTCCAGCCGCCCGAGCTGGAGGCGAACTCGGTGAAGGCCGGCGCGCCGTCCAGGTCAGCACCTGCTTGGCCGTCGCCTTCACCGCGGCGTTGCCCGCCGGGTGCTCGGCACCCACCCCGCCGTAGACCTGGCAGGAGGTGGTGTCGCAGATCTGCCCGCGGTCCTCGGTGTAGCGCAGCGCGTAGGTCCGCGCGGCGACGGCCTGGGACTGGACCGCCTCGGGCTTCCACAACGCGGGCATCTCGGAGGCCACGACGCCCTTGACGTAGGCGTCCAGCGGGACGACGTTGACGGTGTCGCGGGCCGAGCCGGTGCCGGTGCGCGCGGCCCGGAGGTACCCCCGGTACGTTCTGGTCCCGCTCGGCAGCACCAGCTCGATCGGCCCGCGGGCCCGGAACTCGCCCTCCCCGTGCAGCGTCGTCGACCCACCCAGCTCGAGCACGTGCCACGAGCCGCCTGCTCGGTACGACACCTGGTCCGCGTCGCCCTTGCCGGCACGGATCCGCCACTGGCTCGCCCCGACGTCGCCGGGCAGCGGGTACGTCGTCCCCGCACCCCGGTCGCGCACCTTCAGCCCGGCCCGGTCGGTCACCACCACGTCGTCGCTGGTGTCGGCGGTGATCAGCACCCGCAGCCGGCCCGCGGCGCGGGACAGCTCGGTGCCGGGGTAGTAGAAGGCCAGAATCTCCTCGTGGGTCAGCCCGGCGGTGGCCGCGCCGTTGGCGCCGTACTGCGACATCCCGCGCCCGTGCCCGTACCCGTGCCCGGTCACGGTCAGCCGGCCGGAGGCGGGCACCCGGTAGCTCTGGTCGACCGCCACCCGGCGTCACCGGGGCCACCGCGTCGGCTCCCTGCGGCAGCAGCTGAGGGCGTGGCCGCGACGAGGCCGGCGGCGACGACAGCGACGGCGGTCGCCCGGAGCCGAGAGCTCATCGGGTGCCTCCAGGGATCGGGTGAGGTGGGGGGTGCGGGTCGGAGCCGTCCATCCTGCCCCGACCGGCTCCGGCCCTAGCAGCAGAACGCGGTCAGCGCACGTGGTGCAGGCGGCGCGCGGCCTCGGCGACCGAGCCGCTCATCGAGGGGTAGACGGTGAAGGCGTGGGCCAGCTGGTCGACGGTGAGGTTCTGCGCCGACCGCGATCGCGATCGCGTGGATCAGCTCGCTGGCCCGCGGCGCCACGACGACGCCGCCGACGATGATGCCGGTGCCGGGCCGGCAGAACAGCTTCACGAAGCCGTCCTGGACGCCCTGCATCTTGGCCCGCGCGTTGGTGGCCAGCGGCAGCATCACGCACCTCGGCGTCGATCTCGCCGGCGTCGACGGCGCTCTGGGTCCAGCCGACGGTCGCGATCTCGGGGGCGGTGAAGACGTTGGAGGACACCGCTTGCAGGTCCAGCGGGGCCACCGCGTCGCCGAGGGCGTGCCACATCGCGATGCGGCCCTGCATCGCCGCGACCGAGGCGAGCATGAGCACGCCCGGTGCAGTCGCCGGCGGCGTAGACCCCGCGGGCCGACGTGCGCGAGACCCGGTCGACGCGTGACGAACCCGCCGTCGCTCGAGCTCGACGCCGGCCTCCTCCAGCCCGAGTCCCGTCGGTGTTCGGCACCGAGCCGAGCGCGAGCAGGCAGTGCGAGCCCTCGACCGTCGCGGCCGTCCTCCAGGCGTGACCGTGCACGCCGTCGCCCGTCGCGGCGCCACCGACGGCCATCCGCGACTTCGCCGAGCACGGTCATGCCGCGGCGCTTGAAGACCTCCTCGAGCACCTCGGCGGCGTCGGCGTCCTCGCCCGGCAGCACCCGGTCGCGGCTGCTGACCAGCGTGACCTCGATGCCGAGCGCGTTGTAGGCGCCGGCGAACTCGGCGCCGGTCACCCCGGACCCGACGACGATCAGGTGCTCGGGCAGCTCGTCGAGGTCGTAGACCTGCTCCCAGGTGAGGATCCGCTCGCCGTCGGGCTGCGCGGTCGGCAGCGTGCGCGGCGCGGCCCCGGTCGCGATGCAGCACGACGTCGGCCTCGAGGGTCTCCTCGCCGCCGTCGGGAGTGGTCGACCACGACCCGCTGCGGACCGTCCAGCCGCCCGTCGCCGCCACGATCCGGACGCCGTCGCGGTCGAGCCGCTGGTCGATGTCGTCGGACTGCGCCCGGCCAGCGCGAGCACCCGGGTGTTGACCTCGGCCGAGGTCGACGAGCGGCGTCGGTCGCCGACGCGCCGGCGATGTCGGATGCCGAGCTCGCCGGCCGACCTCGAGGCCGGCCATCAGCCTCCGCGGTCGCGATCAGGGTCTTGCTGGGCACGCAGTCGGTGAGCACCGCGGAGCCGCCGAGCCCGTCGGGTCGACCACGGTGACCTCGGCGCCGAGCTGGGCGGCCACCAGGGCCGCCTCGTAGCCGCCGGGTCCGCCACCGATGATCGCCACGTGAGTCACGGCCCCAGTGTTCCACTGTCGGCCGCGGCCCTGTCGCCCGACGCCGGGGCGGACAGTGACTACGCTGCCTGCGTGCCTCTGTACGCCGCGTACGGGCCGAACCTGGACCCGCCGCACGATGATCGAGCGCTGCCCGCACTCCCCGCTGCAGGGCACCGGCTGGCTGCCAGGGCTGGCGGCTGACCTTCGGCGGCGAGGAGTTCGGCTGGGACGGCGCGCTCGCCACGATCGTCGAGGACCCGTTCGAGCAGGTCTTCGTCGCGCTGTACGACGTCACCGACGAGGACGAGCGCCCGCTCGACGAGCTGGGAGAGCGTCGACATGGGCCTGTACCGCAAGACCGAGGTCCGGGTGCGACACTGCTCGACGACGAGCAGGTCGCCTGGGCCTACGTCCTCGACGCCTACGAGGGCGGGCTGCCGTCGGCGTCGTACCTCGGCATCCTGGCCGACGCCGCGGAGGCCGCCGACGCACCGGTGGACTACGTCGACGGCCCTGCGCCGCCGCCCCTGCCGGTCCAGCGGACTCTGACCTACGCTGCGCGGATGACCGCGACCCCAGCGACGCCAGCCCCGCACGTTCTCGCCCGCGACGGCCGCCGACCGGCTCCGCGAGCTGACCGGCGTCGAGACGGCACGACGTCGCCCTGGTGATGGGCTCGGGCTGGCTGCCCGCCGTCGACGCGCTCGGCGAGGCCACCGCCGACGTCGCCACGCACCGACCTGCCCGGGCTTCGCCGCCCCCGCCGTGGCCGGGCACGCGGGCAGGTCCGCTCGGTGCGCTGCCGGCGACCGGAACGCTGCTGGTCTTCCTCGGCCGCACCCACCTGTACGAGGGCCTCGGGCGTCGCGCCCGGTCGTCCACGGCGTGCGCACCGCCGCCGCGGCCGGCTGCCGCGACGGTCGTGCTGACCAACGGCTGCGGCGGCCTCGACCGAGCCTGGGCCCCCGGTACCCCGGTGCTGATCAGCGACCACCTCAACCTGACCGCCACCAGCCCGATCGAGGGCGCCGACTTCGTCGACCTCACCGACCTGTACTCCCCCCGGCTGCGGGCGCTGTGCCGCGAGGTCGGACCCGAGCCTGGACGAGGGCGTCTACGTCCAGTTCCCCGGCCCGCACTACGAGACCCCGGCCGAGATCCGCATGGTCCGGGCGATCGGCGGCGACCTGGTCGGCATGTCCACGGCCCTGGAGGCGATCGCCGCCCGCCAGGCCGGGCTGGAGGTGCTCGGCATCTCGCTGGTCACCAACCTCGCCGCCGGGATGTCGGGCGAGCCGCTGGACCACCGCGAGGTGCTCGAGGCCGGCCGGGCCGCGGCCAGCCGGATGGGCACGCTGCTCGCCGCCCTGGTCCCCCGGATCTGAGCCCACCGGCGATCCTCACCAGCGAGGAGGAGGATGGCCCCATGACGAGCACCTCGGCACGGAACATCACCTGCACCGTCGACGACGGGGTGGCCCGGGTCTGGCTGGACCGGCCCGACAAGCTCAACGGGCTGACCCTGGACATGCTCGCCGAGCTGGCCGCGACGAGCCGTCGGCTGGCCCGGGACCGGACGCTGCGCGCCGTGGTGCTCAGCGGCGCCGGTGAGTCCTTCAGCGCCGGCCTGGACTTCGCCTCCGCGATGCGCAGCCCGGCGCAGATCGCCCGCTCCTTCGTGCCGTCCCCCTGGCGCGGCACCAACGTGTTCCAGGAGGCGGCCTGGGGCTGGCGGCGGCTGCCGGTCCCGGTGATCGCCGTCGTGCAGGGGCACTGCTACGGCGGCGGGCTCCAGCTCGCGCTGGGGGCGGACCTGCGGGTCGGCCACGCCCGGGTCGCAGTGGTCGGTGCTGGAGACCAAGTGGGGCCTGATCCCCGACATGTCCGGGATCCGCACCCTGACCGAGCTGGTCGGGCTCGACCAGGCCAAGCTGCTGACCATGACCGGGGAGACCTTCTCCGGCGAGCGCGCGCACTCCCTGGGCCTGGTCACCGAGCTGGCCGCGGACCCGGTGGCCACCGCCGACGCCCTGGTCGAGCGGCTGCTGACCCGCTCCCCCGACGCCGTCGCCGCCGCCAAGCGGCTCTTCGACGGTGCGGTCTCGGCCGGACCGCGCCGGATCTTCGCCCGCGAGCGCGCCGAGCAGCTGGTGCTGCTGCTCAGCGCCAACACCCGGGCCGCGCGGGAGGCCGCCTTCGCCCGGCAGACCCCGGTGTTCTCCGCCCGTCGGCGCTGACCCGGCCCCGGAACCCGCTCGGTAGGGTCGCCCGGGTGAGCGACCTCCCCGTGCCGTCCGACCCGTCCGACCTGTTCGCCCGCGCCCGCACCTGGATCGCCGAGGACCCCGACCCGGCGCACCCGGGCCGAGCTCGAGGCCGTGCTGGCCGCCGCCGAGGCGGACCCCGCCGGGCCGCCGGCCGAGGACCTCGCCGACCGGTTCGCCGGCCGCCTGGAGTTCGGCACCGCCGGCCTGCGCGGCGCCCTGGGCGCCGGGCCCGGACCGGATGAACCGGGTCGTGGTCGACCCGCGCGGCCGCCGGGCTGGCGGCCTACCTCGCCGACCAGGGCGCGACCCCGGGCGGCACCGTGGTGGTCGGGTACGACGCCCGCCACGACTCCGACGTCTTCGCCCCGACACCGCCGAGGTGATGACCGGCGCGGGCTTCCGGGCGCTGGTCCTGCCCGGGCCGCTGCCGACCCCGGTGCTGGCCTTCGCCATCCGGCACCTCGGCGCGGTCGCCGGGGTGATGGTCACCGCCAGCCACAACCCGCCGCAGGACAACGGCTACAAGGTCTACCTGGGCGACGGCAGCCAGATCGTCCCGCCCGCCGACGCGGAGATCGCCGCCCGGATCGCCGCGGTCGGCGCCCCGGCCGACGTGCCCCGGGGGGACCCGGGCGAGGTGCTCGGCGACGACCTCCTCCAGGCCTACGTCGCCGCCGTCGCCGCCCTCGTCGAGGACGGCCCCCGCGACGTGGTGTCGGTCTACACCCCGCTGCACGGCGTCGGCGGGGCGGTCTGGCGCCAGGTGCTCGAGGCGACCGGCTTCCCCCGGCCGTCCGTCGTGGCGGCGCAGGCCGAGCCCGACCCGGACTTCCCGACCGTCGCGTTCCCGAACCCCGAGGAGCCCGGCGCGATGGACCTCGCGCTGGCGCTGGCGGCCGAGCACGACGCCGACCTGATCCTCGCCCACGACCCCGATGCCGACCGCTGTGCCGTCGGTGTGCCCGGTCCCCACGGGTGGCGGATGCTGCGCGGCGACGAGCTCGGCGCCCTGCTCGGCGACGACCTGCTGCGCCGCGGCGTCGAGGGGCACCTACGCCGCCTCGATCGTCTCCTCCTCGCTGCTGGGCCGGCTCGCCGAGGCGGCCGGGCAGCCGTACGAGGAGACCCTGACCGGGTTCAAGTGGATCGGGCGGGTGCCGGGGCTGGCCTTCGGCTACGAGGAGGCGCTGGGCTACTGCGTGGCGCCCTCGGTGGCGGCGGACAAGGACGGGCTCTCCGCCGGGCTGCTGGTCCTGGCGCTGGCCGCCCGGCTCAAGGCCGAGGGCCGCACCCTGATCGACCGGCTCGACGAGATCGCCCTGGCCCACGGGGTGCACGCCACCGACCAGCTCAGCGTGCGGGTCACCGACACCGCGCTGATCACCGCCGCCCTGGACCGGCTGCGGCTCTCACCGCCCGAGCGCCTCGGCGACCTCACGGTGGAGCAGGTCGACGACCTCTCCGAGGGCGGCGCGGGTCTGCCGCCCACCGACGGGCTGCGGCTGACGTTGGCCGACGGGGCCCGCGTGGTCGTCCGGCCGTCGGGGACCGAGCCCAAGCTCAAGGCCTACCTCGAGGCCGTGGTCGCGGTGGCCGAGCAGACCGAGGACGGGCTGGGCGCGGCCCGGATCGTCGCGGCGCAGCGCCTCGACGCGGTCCGCGTCGACCTGGCCGCCGCCCTGGGCCTCTGAGCCGGGTCCGGGATGGTCTAGAGGACCAGCGAGACGACCAGGGCCAGGACCAGCACCCCGAGCGTGGCCAGCTCGGGCACCGCCCACTCCCGGCGCACCGCGGCCGGCTCGTGGCCGCGCAGGTCGCGCCGGGCCTGGGAGGCCAGGCCGTCGATCCGGGTCTCCACGAACGTCCCGTAGTCGGTGCCCTGGCCGATCGAGGCGGCGTCGCTGGCGGACCGGCGGTCGTCGTTCTGGGTGGCCCCCATCACGCCCATCTGAGACCGGCTCCGCTTCATCATCTGGCGGCTCGACCGTCCGATGCCGGCGCACGACGTAGCGCTTGTCCCCCACCCACACGTTGAGTGTGTGCCGGACGACCACGATCTCGATCAGGGCCAGCGGGACGTGGGTGTCGCTGACCATGTGGTGCAGCACCAGCTCGTCGGCGTAGGCCGTGGCGCGGGGCCGGACCAGGGCCACCCACACCACTGCCATCAGCAGGCTCGCCCCCAGCGCCATCCGCAGCCCGAACAGGTTCGGCTCGCTCACCAGCGACGCGACGACGACGAGACCGAGGGCGGTCAGGCCGAGCGGGGCGAGCAGGGTGCCGCTGGTGGGCTTGAACTTCTGGACGGGCGCAGGGGCCGTGGCCTGGGTGGGCATGGGGCCAGTCTGCCGGTGGCCCTCAAACTGACCCGATGACCACTGCCGTTCACGCCTCCGGCCTGGCCGAGGCCGCCTCCTCGGACGCGTCGCTCCGCCGCTTCCTGCACGGCCTGCCCGGGGTCGACCAGGTCGGCGCCGAGGCGCGGGCCGCGATGCTGGGCGACCCGGTCGATCAAGACGACGGCGAAGGCCTTCGCCCTCGACCTGGCCATCTCGATGGTCGACCTGACCACGCTGGAGGGCGCGGACACCGCGGGCAAGGTGCGGGCCCTGGCGGCCAAGGCGCTCCGGCCCGACCCCGCCGACCCGACCTGCCCTCGGTGGCGGCGGTCTGCGTCTACCCCGACCTGGTCGCCGCGGCGAGCAGGCCCTCGTGCGGCACCGCGGTCAACGTCGCCTCGGTGGCCACCGCCTTCCCGTCCGGCCGGGCGGCCCGTGACGTCAAGCTCGCCGACACCCGCGACGCGGTGGAGGCCGGGGCCGACGAGGTCGACATGGTCATCGACCGCGGCGCCTTCCTGTCCGGGCGCTACCTGCGAGGTCTACGACGAGATCGTCGCCGTACGCGAGGCCTGCGACAGCGCCGACGGCACCAGCGCCCACCTCAAGGTGATCCTCGAGACCGGCGAGCTGGCAGACCTACGACAACGTCCGGCGGGCCTCCTGGCTGGCGATGCTGGCCGGCGCGCGACTTCATCAAGACCTCGCACCGGCAAGATCCAGCCCGCCGCGACCCTGCCGGTGACGATGGTGATGCTGCGAGGCGGTCCGCGACTTCCGCGACGGCCACCGGCCAGATGGTGGGCGTCAAGCCCGCCGGCGGGATCCGCACCGCCAAGGACGCGATCAAGTACCTGGTCATGGTCAACGAGACCGCCGGCGAGGACTGGCTGGACCCGCGACTGGTTCCGGTTCGGCGCCTCCACCCTGCTCAACGACCTGCTCATGCAGCGCACCAGGCTGACCACCGGCCGCTACTCCGGCCCCGACTACTTCACCCTGGACTGAGGACATGGCCCCCGTGTTCGACTACGCCCCCGCCCCGGAGTCCCGCGCGGTCGTCGACCTCGCGTCGTCGTACGGCCTGTTCGTCGACGGCGAGTTCGTCGACGGCACCGGCGGGTCGTTCAAGACCATCAGCCCGGCCACCGAGGAGGTGCTCGCCGAGGTCGCCCAGGCCTCCGACGCCGACGTCGACTCGCGCGGTCAGGGCCGCCCGCCGCGCGTACACCCGACCTGGTCGCGGATGCGCGGCCGCGAGCGCGGCAAGTACCTCTTCCGGATCGCCCGGCTGCTCCAGGAGCGCGCCCGCGAGCTCGCGGTGGCTGGAGACCCTCGACAACGGCAAGCCGATCCGGGAGTCGCGCGACGTCGACGTCGCGCAGGCCGCGGCCTGGTTCTTCTACTACGCCGGGCTGGGCCGACAAGCTCGAGCACGCCGGCTTCGGCCCGTCGACCCGCAGCCGCTCGGCGTGGCCGGCCAGGTCATCCCCTGGAACTTCCCGCTGCTCATGCTGGCCTGGAAGATCGCGCCCGCGCTGGCCTGCGGCAACACCGTGGTCCTCAAGCCCGCCGAGACGACGCCGCTGACCGCGCTGCTGTTCGCCGAGATCTGCCAGCAGGCCGACCTGCCGGCCGGCGTGGTCAACATCGTCACCGGCGCCGGGACGACCGGGCGCGCCGTCGTCGCCCACCCCGACGTCGACAAGGTGGCCTTCACCGGCTCCACCGAGGTGGGCCGGCAGATCGCCCGGGCGGTCGCCGGCGACGCCAAGCGGGTCACCCTGGAGCTCGGCGGCAAGGCCGCCAACATCGTCTTCGACGACGCCCCGGTCGACCAGGCCGTCGAGGGCATCGTCAACGGGATCTTCTTCAACCAGGGCCACGTCTGCTGCGCGGGCTCGCGGCTGCTGGTCCAGGAGTCGGTCGCCGAGGAGGTGCTGGCGCGGCTCAAGCGCCGGATGTCCACGCTGCGGGTCGGTGACCCGCTCGACAAGAACACCGACGTCGGCGCGATCAACTCCGCCGAGCAGCTGGCCCGGATCCGCGAGCTGTCCGACGATCGGCGACGCCGAGGGCGCCGAGCGGTGGTCGCCGCCGTGCGACCTGCCCGAGCACGGGCTTCTGGTTCCCGCCGACGATCTTCACCGGCGTCACCCAGGCCCACCGGATCGCCCGGGAGGAGATCTTCGGCCCGGTGCTCTCGGTGCTGACCTTCCGCACGCCCGCCGAGGCGGTCGAGAAGGCCAACAACACGCCGTACGGCCTCTCCGCGGGCGTCTGGACCGACAAGGGCTCGCGGATCCTGTGGATGGCCGACCGGCTGCGCGCCGGCGTGGTCTGGGCCAACACCTTCAACAAGTTCGACCCGACCTCGCCCGTTCGGCGGCTACAAGGAGTCCGGCTACGGCCGCGAGGGCGGCCGGCACGGGCTGGAGGGCTACCTCGACCGCTGAGCGCGCATCGACGTCCGCAAGACCTACAAGCTCTACGTCGGCGGCGCGTTCCCGCGCTCGGAGTCCGGCCGCACCTACGAGGTGCACGACGCCAAGGGCGCGTTCCTCGCCAACGCGGCGTACGCCTCGCGCAAGGACGCCCGCGACGCCGTCGTCGCCGCCCGCAAGGCGTTCGGCGGCTGGGCCGGCCGGACCGCCGTACAACCGCGGCCAGGTGCTCTACCGGGTCGCCGAGGTGCTGGAGGGCGCGGCGCTCGCAGTTCGTCGAGGAGGTCCAGCGCGGCGAGGGCGGCACCAAGCGGCAGGCCGAGACCCAGGTCGACGCAGGCCGTCGACCGCCTGGTCTGGTACGCCGGCTGGGCCGACAAGGTCGCCCAGGTGCTCGGCGGCACCAACCCGGTGGCCGCGCCGTACTTCAACTTCTCGGTGCCCGAGCCGACCGGCGTGGTCGCCGTGCTCGCGCCCCAGGACTCCTCGCTGCTCGGGCCTGGTCAGCGTGCTCGCGCCGGCCGTCGTCGTCGGCAACACCGTGGTCGTGGCCGCCGCGGCCGACCGCCCGCTGCCCGCGGTGACCCTGGCCGAGGTGCTGGCCACCTCCGACGTCCCCGGGGGCGTGGTCAACCTGCTCACCGGCGCGCTGCGGCGACACCGCGCCGACCCTGGCCTCGCACATGGACGTCAACGCGCTCGACCTCACCGGGGCCTCGGCCGAGCGACGCCGACCGCGCTGGAGGAGGCGGCGGCCGAGAACCTCAAGCGGGTGCGCCGCCCGGTGGCCGAGGACTGGACCCTCGACCCGGGGACTCGACCGGATGTCGTGGCTGCTGGAGACCAAGACGGTCTGGCACCCGATCGGCCAGTGAGTGACGAGACGGTGAGCGAGGACCACCCCGGACCCGGGCGACTGCTGGTCGACGGCCGCGACGTCGCGCTGCTCGAGCGCGCGGTCACCGCGCGCACCCGCAGCAAGGGACTGCTGGGCCGCACCGGCCTCGACGGCGCGCTGTGGCTCGCCCCTGCCCGTCAGGTCCACACGTTCCGGATGAGGTTCGCCATCGACGTGGCCCACGTCGACAAGCGCGGCGCCGTGCTGCTGGTCCGGACGATGGAGCCCGGCCGGCTGGGGCCCTGGTCCTGGCGCAGCCGGGGCGTCCTGGAGGCCGAGGCGGGCGCGTTCGCCCGCTGGGGGCTGGCCCCCGGCAGCACCGTCGACGTCACCAGCCGCGGGTCCGCCGGCGGCGGGCCAGCACGAGGCTGACCCCGATCAGCCCGGCCAGCAGGACCAGCCCGACCGCGGTCGCGGGATAGGCCCACGCCGGGGTGCTGGGTCGCACGGGCGTGAGGTA
This sequence comes from uncultured Actinomycetota bacterium, assembly GCA_963843825.1. Classification (GTDB taxonomy): domain Bacteria; phylum Actinomycetota; class Actinomycetes; order Propionibacteriales; family Nocardioidaceae; genus Marmoricola_A. The sequence continues at coordinate 36,688 of CAWJLZ010000018.1, read as the reverse complement.
CTTCGTGGCCGCGTCCGGCTCGGCCACCGTGCTGGGTGCGGTCGGGGGCGTCGGCTCCGGCAGACGGGTCGTCGGTGCCGGTTCCCGCCGAGGAGCCGGGCCGGCCCGGCGCGCCGCCGCCGCCGCCGCGGGAGTCGCCGCCCAGGGCCAGGGAGAACCGCGCGGTGAACGGGCGGGCCACCGGGAGCCGGCTCGAGCAGGTGTCCAGGGTGTCCCGGGCCAGGGAGAGCTGCACGGCCCAGGTGCCGGCGTAGTCGATGCCCTTGCTCACCCGGGCGAGACCGGCCCGGCCGACGAGGCGCCGGTGACCCCGAAGCCGACACCGTCGAAGCGCCCGGCGTTGCCGTACGGCGGATAGGTCCCCCCTTCGCCGTAGGGGTTGTAGAGCTCCACCCGCCAGGCCGGGCAGCGCCGGTCGGTGACCGGCACGGCCAACGACCGCAGACCTCTGACCGTGGCCAGCACCCGCGGCGCGGAGCCGGTGGGGGCGGCGAAGCGGAACCAGACCGCGTCGCCGGGCAGCAGCCGCACCCGGTAGGACCCCGGCTCGATCTTGGGGGCCCCGCTCCGGCTACGGGCCCCTCTGAGCTCCTTCGCCTGTCCGAGCCCGCCGAGGGTCTTGCTGCTGATCCGTTCCAGCGCGGCGCTCAGCGCATCGGTGTTGCGGGCGTCGTAGTAGGTGCCGCGGGTGGCCCGGGAGATGCACTGCAGGGCGCGGCGGGCCGCGGCCGCGCCGCCCAGGGCGAACCCGATCGTCTGCACCGAGACGTCGACCCCCTGCCCCCGCAGGCTGCGGGCCACCTGGCAGGGCGTCCGGTCGGCGGGGCTGCAGTTGTCCTCCCCGTCGCTGATCAGGACGACCACCCGGCGGGAGGCGGGGGCGTCCCCCAGGTCGTCGGCGGCCTGCTGGAGGGCCAGCCCGATCGGGGTGTCGCCGGTGGGCCGCAGCCGCGCGCGTGGCTCGCACCACGCGGCCGGGCCGGACGGGTCCCGGTGCCACCAGCAGGCGGGAGTCGGCGCAGGACACCGCCCGGTCGGTCCCGGCGTACTCCGAGCCGTAGACGCGGACCCCGAGCACGGTCTCGCGCGGCAAGGACCGGACCAGCTCGCCCAGCGCCGAGCGGGCGCCCTGGAGCAGGGTGCCGGCCGGAGCCGTCGTCACGGGCCATCGACCCCGACACGTCGAGGACCACCATCACCCGCAGGGGCAGCCGCTTCGCCGCCACCGCCGGGGCCGCGGGGGCCACCAGGACCCCGAGCACGAGGGCGAGCACGAGCGTGGACAGCACGAAGAGGAGCAGGACCTGTGGTCCTGCTCCTTCACGTCGGCGTCCTGCCCTGGGCCTCACTCAGCGGCTCCCCCAGCTGCGGGAGGTCGGGACGGCGCGGCGGCCCGCCCAGCCGTACGGGTCGGGCGAGCCCGGGTCGCCGGTCAGGACCAGGTACGCCGTCGCGGCCAGGACGCCGATGACGAGTCCGGCCAGCGCGGCCGGCAACGCCGCCCCTTCGTAGAAGCCCGCGGCGGCGAGCAGCACAGCCGCGAGCGCCGAGAAGCCGAGCGTCGTCGATCCGACCAGGAGAGCAGCAGTGCGGGGCAGGGCGACCTGGCCGACGCACCAGCGCGCTCCCGCCGAGGACCACCCCGGTCAGCGCCGCGACGCAGGCGACGAACGCATGAGCGCCGAGCCAGACCACCTGGGACCGGTCGGTCTGGTCGGCCAGCCGGATCGTCGAGGACGCCCCGAGCAGCGAGAACAGCGTCACCACGACGCCGGTCCCCACCGCCCAGACGACCACGGTGACGATGAGCGCCCGGGCCAGCGCGACGGGCCTGGTCATCACGCCGGTCCTCACGCGGCCGCGCTCTCGGCCACGACGAGGCTGTCGTAGACACCGGCCATGGTGTCGTCCCACTCGCCCCGCGGGGCGATGAAGCGGATCGTGGAGACCTCACCGTCGGGCAGCTCGACGTACAGCTGGAGCTGCTCGACCTCCACCGGGGTGCCTTGGTTGTCCAGCGTGACGTGGAAGCGCAGGAACTTCGCCCGCTCCGCTCCCGGGACGTCGGCGTCACCCTCGTCGAGCAGCTCGAAGCTGTCGTCGGTGGTCCCGAGCTGCTTGGTGGCCTCGGCGATCTCGTCGTAGCCGGCGCCCTTCTCGGGCTTGCCCATGCTGAACTGGACGTACGCCGGGGCCGGTGCCCGGTCCGGCTCGGAGACGGCCCACTCGTAGGTGGTGCCGTCGAAGGAGTCCTTCTCGTCGTAGGACTCCCAGCCGGCCGGGACCTCGAGCACGACGCCGTGGCCGGTGACGTGCTGGGTTCCCTCCGCAGCCGGGACGAGGCTGAACGCCTGGTCACCGGTCGAGCGCAGCGACGCGTCCACGTCGTCCTCCTTGCTGCCGCAGCCGGCCAGGGTCAGGGCGGTCACCAGGGCGAGCAGGGCCGCGAGGACCGCGGTCGGCCGCCGTCGGGTGGGGGTGGTCATCCGGGCTCCCTTCACGACTCGCACAGGATGTTCTCGGACCAGAGCTGCTGGACCGGGTCGTAGAAGTATCCCGACACAAGGTCCTGGTCGACGGTGACTAAGTGAACCTCGCCGCCCACCTTCACGAAGAGGATCTTCACCTTGCCGCCGTACTTGGTCTCCTGCTTGCTGTAGTCGTACTCGTTGTAGGTGATCGTGGAGTGCTCGTTGAGCTGGGTGGCCAGCGCGTCCTTGGCCTCCTGGGAGACGTCACCGCCGGTGATCCACCCGCCGATCTGCTCCGACAGGGCGCCGATGGCGCTGTAGTCGTAGGAGCCGTCGGGACGGCGGAAGTCGGTGGAGAAGTTGACCTGGTAGTTGCGGCCGTAGTCCAGGCGGAGCAGCGGGGGCAGGGTGAGCCCCTGCAGGGTCTGGGGCTTGGCGTGCTTGCCCGAGCCCGGCTTGGCCAGGTCGGTGTTCAGCTCGACGCCGGCCGCAGCGGTCGGGGTGAGCTGCACGCTGCCGGAGAACGACGCGACGTTGCCGTCCTTGTCGAAGGTGACGTCCGCGGTGACCATCGCCGAGACCTTGGCCTCCGCGCTGAGCTTGAGGATCGAGTCCGGCACCGGGATGCCGAGCTTCACCGCGGCGTCGACGGTCATCGCCAGCTTCACCTTGCGGTCACCGTTGCGGTAGTTCTGGACCCCCAGCACGGCCTTGATGCCGGCGTCCCCCGACAACGGCCCCACCTCACCCTTGATCGACCCCTTGGCTCCGAGCTCGTAGTACTCCGAGCTGGCCGGTGGTGCACCCTCGGGATCGGAGCCGAACTCGCCGAACCCGTCCTTGTAGGCGTCGATGAAGGCCTGGGCGGCGTCGAGGCTGTCGAAGGTGTACTCCTTGCCCCAGGTCACGTCGCCCTCGATCTTGGCCGACCCCGAGGCTCCTGCGCTGCCGCCACCGCTGCCGGTGGAGGCCTCGACGCCGCCCCCGAGGGTGAACTCGTACCCGCCGCCGACGACCCCCTTGGTGCGGACCACGAAGGTGTCCTTCACGGTGCCGTCGTCCTGGCGCTCGCGGATCCGGGAGAGCTTGTAGCCGCTCTCCCCCTTCGCCTCGGCGATGATGGCGATGCTGCCACCGGCGGTGCCCTCGTGGCTGCCCACGGTGCAGTCGGTGGGGACGTAGTCGGGCAGGTCCTCGTTGCTGCAGCCGGCGAAGCCCAGGGGGGCGCCGATCCGGCAGAACGCCTTGTTGATGATGCTCGTGCTGTCGGCCCGGACACCGGGGATGACCAGGACGATGCCCAGCACGAGCAGGACGACCAGCGCGACCATGCCGACGTACTCGACCGTGGTGGCCCCGTGCTCGGAGCGCGGAGCGGTGGGACGGCGCGGGGAACGGTGCATCGGGACCACCTCTCTCGTGGCTGGGGCTGGGGGTCGATCAGTTGACCAGCTGGACGTCCAGCTTCAGGACGTCACGGGGGTGGACGCAGCCCACGCCGGCCAATCCGGGCGGCGGGGTGAAGACCGGGTCCGGCGGCTGCGGAGGAGGGCCGTCGCCGTCGCCGGGCGCCGGATCGTCCGCGACCGGCTCCGGCGGGTTCAGCTCCAGGTCGCAGAGACCGACCAGGACGTCGACTCCGGCGCAGACGCCGTTGACGTACAGGCCGATCCCGTTGCCCGGTGAGCACAGCCCGGAGGTGACCTCCACGGCCACCCGGGACTCACTCTCCGAGCGGGCGGAGACGTCCCCGCCGGACACGGTGTCCTGCTGGCGGGTGGTCACGGTGTACTCCCAGCGCCGGGCGCCGAGGTCGAAGCCGTCGAAGCTGACGGACACGGCGTCGGCGCCGTTGGCGGAGGCGTACTCCTGGGCCACCACCTGCGCCCGGGGAGTCCCGGTCCCGTCCAGCAGGTCCACGAGCTGGCCGAGGTGGTTGCCCTGGTTGCCGTCGAAGATCGCGAAGAGCGCTCGCTCGTGCTCCTGGCCGACGGCGAGGGCGGCCGCGTCCGAGGCGGACGCGGCGCGCCCGCTCTGGTCGAGGACGCCCTGCAGGGAGACGAACGCGACGGCGAGGGCGAACCCTCCGATGACGGCCGTGAGCAGGGCCGGGGTGACCTGGCCCTCCTCACGGCCGTGACGTCGCGCCGGCCTCATCCGAGCTTCGAGCTGATCTTGTCGAAGGCCTTGCCGATGATCTCGTTCACGTGCGAGCCGAAGATGTCGGTGGTGCCCATCAGGGCCACGACCAGCAGGGCCACGAAGGCCACGATGCCGACGTACTCGGCGGTGGTCTGCCCCTTCTCCGAGCGGTGCGCGAGGAAGACGTGCAGGGTGGCCTGGAGGCGAGCGGCGATCTCGTTCATGGGGGTGCTCCGTTTCTCGGGGACCGGTGCCGGTCCTGGTGGTGGTCGCTCGGTGCGACATCAGGGAAGTTACGGATCGGGAACCGGGCGCCCGAGGGTCCCCGGGCCCCATCCGGGCCCCATCCCCTGCCCGGTCCAGGGCCCTACCGCGTGCCCAGGCAGACCGCGATCGCCTCGGCCCGGGTGGTGGCGCCGAGCTTGGCGAAGATCCGGTTGATGTGGTTCTTCACCGTCTTCTCCTCGATGAACAGCGCCCGGGCGATCTCCGGGTTGCTGCGTCCGGAGACGATCAGCGTGCAGATGTCCACCTCGCGGCGACTGAGGTGGTGGGCCCGGACCACGTCGTCGGCCAACCCGGCCCGCGGGCCGGGGCTCGGCGACGGTGCGGGCACGTCGTGGCTGGTCGGCTGCGGCCCGGGCGGAGCGATGCCCGTGAACCCCTGCAGCAGCACCGACGCGGCGGCCGGGGAGAGCCGGGGCCGACCCGCAGCGGTGTCCACGATCGCCGTGGCCAGCTCGTCGCTCTGGAAGGACCCGTGGACGAGGTAGCCCGTGGCCCCGCCCCGCAGAGCCTGGGCCACGACGGCCGGCTCGTCGCTGTAGGTCAGCATCAGCACCTTGCTCAGCCGGGTCAGGGTGGCCAGCACGTCGAGCCCGCCCCCGTCGGGCATCCGGACGTCGAGCAGCACCACGTCGGGGCGGTGGGCGCTGGCCAGCGCCACCGCCTCGCGACCGGAGGCGGCCTCCCCGCACACCTCCATCCGCGCGTCCAGCTCCAGCAGGCTGCGCAGCCCCATCCGGACGACCTGGTTGTCGTCCACCAGCAGCACCTTCACGCCCATGACCCGCTCCCCCTGCTTCCCCGCTCGCGCTGTGGCACGTCGCGCGACCCCACGTCCTCGGTCGTCCTGCGGCGCCAGCGGGAGACGCACCGCCACAGTGGTGCCCGACTCCCGGCCGGCTGGACACCGTCAGCTGGCCCCCCGCCCGCGCCGCCCGCTCGCGCATCCCCAGCAGCCCGAAGTGCCCCGGCCGCCCGTCGCGGGCCTGCTCGGCGAGGCATCCCCGGGCCGTTGTCGGTGACGACCAGGCGCAGCCAGCCGTGGTCCTCGGTCAGGGTGACCACGACCGCGGCCTCCTCGGGGGTGTGCCGCCGGATGTTCTCCAGGGCCTCGCCCAGGACGGCGACCAGCTCGTAGGCCGGCTCGGTGGCCAGGTCCGGGTCGCCCTCGGTGGTCAGCACCACGCTGCGGTTGGACGTCGCCCGCCACCGCTCCACCGTCTCGCGCACCTGGTCGGCCACCCGGTCGCGGGCGTCGGCGCGGCGCATGGCCAGCACCATCTCCCGCGACTCGCGTCCGGCCACCCGGATCAGGTCCGAGAGCCGCCGGGCCTGGTCCTGGGCCCGGTCCGGGGACCGGTCGATCCAGCCGGGCACGCTGTCGGCCAGCAGGGCCAGCCCGTGCAGCGACTTGATCAGGGAGTCGTGCATCTCCCGCGCCATCCGGGCGCGCTCCTCGGCCACCCCCGCCGAGCGCATCTGGACCCGCAGCTCGCGCTCGACCTCCGCGGCGGACAGGACGGTGGCGCGGATGCCCGCCCCGAGGAAGCTCACGCCCACCAGGAGCACCGGGACCCCGGCCACCTGGACGAAGACGTCGGGAGCGCTCACTCCCGCCGGGGGCGTCGCGGTGTATACGACCCACCAACCGGCGACCATCAGCGGGGCGAAGAAGGCGGCCCCGCGCCGGTCCAGGCACAGGCCGGTCATCAGGGCGCTGCTGCCGAGGAGCAGGATCAGCGGGCTCATCACCTCCGTCGCGGCCAACCCCGCGAAGCAGAGCAGCGCGTCGACGGCCAGGACGACCGGGTGCGTGCAGACGACCCGGCCCAGGGTCCGCCAGCGCAGCAGCACCAGCAGCAGCCAGGCCATCGCCGCGAGCATGACCAGCAGGACGGTGTTGTCGGCCCCGCGGAGCAGCATCCAGAACGCCGCCAGCAGCCCGAGCAGCAGACGGATGTCGAGGATCGTGCGGGCGATGCCGGTCAGCGCCTCGACCCGCTCGAAGACGTCGTCGCGCGCACTGCTCAGGAGGACGGCCACGGTGCGGCCTCAGAGTCCGAACGCCATGAGGACCAGCGAGCCGATCATGAACAGCGACAGGGCCGGCATGATGATCAGGGTCAGGGCGAGGCTGATCTTGGGGTTGGCCCGGGCGGCCGCGGTCCGTGCCCGCTGCCCGGCCGTGCGCCGCAGCTCCTTGGCGTAGGCCTCCAGGAAACCGCGCAGCGGGGTGCCCAGCTCCTCGGCCTGGAGGAAGGCGGTCACGAAGTTGTGCAGGGACGGGGCGGAGGTGCGGTTGCGCATGTCCTCGAACGCCTGGCGCCGGGACCGACCGAGGTCGATCTGGCGCAGCGCGACGAGCATCTCCTCGCCCACCGGGCCGCCCACCAGGGTGGCCACGCGGCGGAGCGCGGCGCGGAAGCCGAGACCCGCGCTGATGGTCACCGCCAGGACGTCGAGGAAGTCCGGCAGCTCCCGCTCCATGGCCGCCGACCGGGCGCGGCCCTGGGACCACAACCCGAACCGGGGCAGGAACCAACCGGCCACCGGCAGGACGAGACCGAACACGGTGCCCCGGCTGAGCAGCAGGAGTCCGGCGAGCACCCCGAGGAAGGCCCAGGTCGCCTGGCGACGGATCAGCTGCTCCACCGTCAGCCCGCCCGGGGTGCCGGCCCGCTCGATGACCGCGCGGAGCTTGTCACGGGACGCTCCCCCGACCTGGCCGAGGACCCGGCCGCCGACCGCCTGGTCGAGGAAGGACAGGAGCCGTCCGACCAGGCTGCGCCGGGGCGCGGAGTCCAGGTCGGCGGAGTAGCCGGCCGCACCGGCGTAGGCAACGCCCGGGTCGCGGAACATCCGCCACCCGACGAGCGCCATGGCCATGGTGGCCAGCGTGCACAGCCCGAGGAGGAAGGCCATCAGACGTCCACCTTGCTGACCTTGCGGATCGTCAGCATCCCGAAGACGAACAGTCCCCCGCTGACCAGGAAGATCGCCAGGCCGATCGGGTTGGCCAGCAGCGCGCGCAGCCCCCCGTCGACGGAGCGGTGCACGAGCAGGACCATCAGGCCGCCGAGCAGGGCCACCGCCAGCGCGGTGGCCTTGGACCCGGCGAGCAGGGTGTTCACCTCACGGCGCAGGTCGCGTCGCACCTCGAGCGCCTCGGTGATCCCCTGGAGGGCAGTGACGATCCGGCCGCCGGCGCGGGACTGGATGACCAGCACGTTCACCAGCACGCCCAGCTCGCGCGAGGGCAGCCGGGCCACCATCCGCTCCAGGGTGCCGTCGATGCTGGCGCCGAGGGCGAGCTCCTCGTTGACCCGGGCCAGCTCGGTCCGCACCGGGTCGACGCTCTCCTGGGCCGCGACGCCGAGCGAGGCACGCAACGACAGACCGGCGCTGGTGGCGTTGGCCAGCAGGCGTGCGAGCTCGGGCAGCTGCTCGATGAACTTGGCCAGCCGCTGCTCCTCCCTCCGGCGGAACCACGCCCGCGCACCGAAGCCCATCAGGGCCAGGGTCAGGAGGGCGAAGACCGGCCCGCCGACCTGGAAGGAGATCACCGCTGCCACCAGGGCCGCCGCCGCTCCGACCAGCACCGTGTCGGCGATCGGCACGGTGAGGTCGGCGTTGTCCAGCTGCCAACGCAGACGACGGCCCGAGCGAGGTCCGCAGGATGCGCCGCTCGGTCAGTCGGCGGGCTCGGGTCAGGCCAGGCCTGCCGGTCGACGTTGGCCGACATGGAGAAGGACTGCCGGCGGGACTGCTCGCGGACCAGGCCGGCCAGGCCGACCACGACGAAGGCGAGCGTGCCCAGCAGGAGCACGACGATGACGGAGATGCTCATCGCTCAGGCCTCCCCGACCGCAGTCGCCTCCCGGAACGCCGCGGGCACGCTCTGCGCCGGCCAGCGCGAGCCGGTCGGCGAAGCGGGCCGGCAGGGGCGCGGTGACGTAGCGGCCGGTCACCCGTCCGGCGCCGCCCCACGGGTCGGCCTCGAAGGCCAGCACCGGCGCCAGGCGTAGTCCTCCCTGTGCAGCGAGGTGACCGCGGGACCTCGGCGACCCGGCGCGACCCGTCGGCCAGCCGGGACAGCTGCACGATGCACGTCGATGGCGCTGTTGATCTGGTCCCGCAGCGTCGACGTCGGGCAGCTGCACCTCGCCATGGTGGCCAGGGTCTCGAGCGCAGCAGGGCGTCCTCGGCCGAGTTCGCGTGCACCGTGGCCAGCGAGCCCTCGTGGCCGGTGTTCATCGCCTGGAGCATGTCCAGGGCCTCGCCGCCGCGGATCTCGCCGACGATGATCCGGTCCGGCCGCATCCGCAGGCTGTTGCGGACCAGGTCGCGGATGGTGACCTCACCGGTGCCCTCGACGTTGGCGGGCCGCGCCTCCAGGCGGATCACGTGGGCCTGCTGGAGCGGCAGCTCGGCCGCGTCCTCGATGGTGACGATCCGCTCGTCGCGCGGGGATGAAGGAGGACAGCGCGTTGAGCATCGTGGTCTTGCCCGAGCCGGTGCCGCCGGAGACGACGATGTTGAGCCGGGCCCGCACCAGGCCCTGCGAGCAGCACCGACGCCGTCCTCGTCGATCGCGCCCGAGCTCGACCAGCCGGGCCACGGAGTACGGCCGCGGGAAGCGCCGGATCGTGATCGTCGGGCCGTCGACGGCCAGCGGCGGCACGATGACGTTGACCCGCTCACCCCCGGGCAGCCGGGCGTCGACCATCGGGCTGGACTCGTCGACCCGGCGGTTCACCGCCGGCCACGATGCGGTCGATGGCCTGGTAGACCTGCTCCTCCGAGCTGAACCGCAGCGGCAGCAGCTGGATCCGGCCCGACGCGCTCGACGTAGATCTCGCTGGGCCCGTTGACCATGATCTCGGTGATCGTCTCGTCCCGCAGCAGCGGCTCCAGCACGCCGAGGCCGAGGGCCTCGTCGACCACGCGACGTACGAGCAGGCCACGCTCGCGGTTGGTGCAGCAGCGGTCCCTCACGGGTCAGCAGGTGGCCGACGACCCGCTCGAGCCGGGCGCGGCGCTGGTCCTCGGACAGCGCCGAGAGCTCGCTCAGGTCGACCTCCTGCAGCAGCAGGGTCTTGAGGTAGGCGACCCCGTCGTCGTCGACGACGGAGCTCAGGTTGAGGTCGGTCTGCCGGTTGCGCAAGGACACGGGTCAGCCCTCCGTCCGGGGCAGGACGGTGTACCGGGTCACCGTGATGTCGAGGTTCGCCACGCCGATGCCGAGGAACGGGACGGTGGCACTGACCTTGGCCGACACCGGCGTCTCCAGGCCGCCGACGTAGCTCGTGCCGGGCTCGTCCCCGGCCTGGGAGAGGTTGCCGGTAGCGACCTCTGCGGTGGGCTTGAACAGCGAGCCGACCTCCTGCCGGGCGATCGCCTCGGCCGCCGGTGAGGACGCCCCCTTGGAGAACTCGCGGGCCGCGAGCCGCGACGCGGACTCGGCGGAGACCGCGGCGTACCCGACCAGGAAGAGCTGGATGATCCCGCCCAGGACGAGGGCCACGATCGGGATGATCCCGATGATCTCGAGGCTGGCCTGGCCGCCCTCGTCGCGGGCGCGGCCGACACTTCTTGTCATCATGAGTATCTCAGTCCGTCGCCGTGCCGGTGGAGGTGATGTCCCGGTTCAGGAAGGGCAGCAGGGACGGGACCTCGAGCCGCGCCTCCCACCTCTCCGAGCCGTCGTGACGGACGTGGACCCGGAACATGTCGGGCGTACGGTTGTCCGCTGCCGCGAGCGCTTCGGCCGTCGTCCCCCCACGGCTGCCGACCAGCGCTGCCGCGTCGGCCGCGCGACGGCTCGACACGGTGGCCATCGCGTACAGCGCGGTCTGCATGAGGATGAGGAAGATCAGCAGGGCCACGACGATCCCGACGGTCGCCTCGATCGTCACCTGTCCGGCCTCGGCCCGCACCTTGCCGCGGCGTCGGCGCCTGACCGGCCCGGGGAGCCCGTCGGTCTCGCCCGCCGGGTCGCTCGACGAGGCCACGGCCGGAGCCGGGTCCGCGCCGAGGCGCAGCTCCCGGCCCAGCGCGACGACCGCACGCCGGAACGGGCCGTCCTCCAGCTCGAGGGGGACAGCGAGTTCGCCACCGGCTCCAAGCGGCGCCAGTCCTCGGGCAGCGTCGTGCGGATGGTCTGCGCTCCGGTCATCCGGCGCCCGAACTCCGGCTGCACCTCGTTGCGGGAGCTGACCTTGTTGAACAGCAGGGTGATCTCGCTGCTCTTGGCCACCTGCAGGCGGGACAGCAGCTCGATCTTGTCGTGGGAGGCCCGCAGGGACGGGACGTCCGAGGTGGTGACCATGAGGATGTCGTCGGCGAACTCCATGCCCACGGCGCTGGCCTCGGTGACGACCGACCCGCAGTCGACCACGACCATGTCGAAGTGCGCCTTGGCCGCGGCCAGCACCTGCCGGGCGATCTCGCTGGTGATGTCCTCGGCCTGCTCGCCCTGCACCGGCGCGAGCAGCACGCGCAGCCCGCTCTGGTGGACGAACACCGCCTCGTCGAGGTTGCGCCCGGTCAGCGAGTCGGCGACGGTCGCCAGGTCGGCGACGGTGCGTCGGCTGTTCAGGTCGAGCAGCTGACGGACACCGCGCTGCTGGAGGTCGAGGTCGACCAGGCACACCCGACGGGCTCGGATTCACCGACGCGGCCAGGAGCGCGACGTGCAGGGCCGCCGTCGTGGTACCGACGCCCCCCTTGGCCCCGGTGAAGGCCACCAGCCGTCCGGCGGCGGTCTGGCCACCCAGGCCGCCACCGCCGAGGCCGCGGACCTGCCGCTGCCACTCGATGATGGTCGGGATCCGCACCCCGAGCTCGTCGACCGAGGGCGGCGAGTCCAGCACCGCGCGGGCACCGGCGTCCATGGCCGCCTGGAAGAACGACGGCTGCGCGTCGGTGGGTGATCAGCAGGACCCCGAGGTCGGGGTCGCCGGCCGACCAGCTCACGGGTGAGCGGCAGGAACGGCAGGCTGCCGATCTGGTCGTCCATCAGGACCAGGTCGACCTCGGCGTTGGTGTCGACCGCCAGGAGCAGGTCGTTGGAGTTCTCGACGACGCCGAGGACCTCGACGTCCTGCATCTCGGCCAGCGCCGCCATGGTCTGGCTGCGCAGGTCCTCGCGGGAGATGGCGAGCAGGGCGCGGGCGATCATGGCTTCTTCCCCGCGCTCACGGTGCCGAAGGTCTCCTCGTAGGTGCGCTGGTCACCGGGGACCAGGCTCCCGTCGCCCGGTGGCCTCAGGGCCAACCGGGTCTCGCTGGCGAAGCTCTCGGCGAAGGACAGCGCCTGGATCTGCTGCCGCGCGGTCGCGAAGGTCACCGGCACGGCCTGGCCCTCGGCCAACGCACCGTTGCGGGCCGACTTCTCGCGGTTGACCCTCATACCGACGTCGATCACCAGCAGCTGCTGGGCGATCAGCTTGGTGCGCGGCCCGCTCCCGGTCACCGACTCGTCGAAGGTCGCCCACACGTCGACGTAGTCCCCGGGGCGGACCTTGCCGGCCACGCCGGTCTCGGCGTCGACCAGGACGGCGATCTCCCGCTGCCCGGGCCGCGAGATCCGGCGGGGCACCAGGTTGCTGGCCTCCAGCAGGGTCCCCTTGGCCAGCTGCGAGGCCGTGACCTGGCCGCTGAGGTCGCTGACGCTGCCGCACCGCACCGTCCGGCAACCACCGCTGCGGGATCTCGACCCGATCCAGGTCGCTGGTGGACAGCGCCTTGTAGGCCGGCACGTCGTCGGACAGGACGTAGCCGGTCACCCGGTTGCCGACCTGGCTCTCGACGTCGTTGACGTAGCCGATCACGGAGAAGAAGACCGCGACAGCACCGACCACCGCGAACGCGAGGAACAGCACGCCACGGCGTTGACGAGGGTTCATGCGGCGACGCCTTCCGAGCTCTGGCAGAACGGGCAGTGGTCGGCGGCTACCTCGCCGCACTGGGAACAGGTGGTGGACACGGCGTCCTCGTCGGTCAACGAGGCGACGAAGGCCTCGAGGTCGCGGGGCACGACCGTGTGCTCGTAGTGGCGCGCGCCTCCCCACCAGGGGCTCGCTGCCTCGGGCCGGAGCTCGAGGGTCTGGTTGACCCGGGCCGGCCGGGCCTCCGCCAGGTGCGGTTCGAGCCGGCGGTCACCGCTCCACACCAGGTCGGCACCGGCCTCGGGCAGCGGGTTCGCCGGCGTCAACCGACCGACCGCCACCCGGACGTCGGACCCCAGGTCGATGCCGAAGGAGGTGCCGGGCAGCCAGGACAGCACGTGGTGCCGCATCCGGACCTCCGGCAGGGCCAGGCGTGCCACCGAGGACGTCGTGGCGTACGTCGGGAGGTGGCGCGCGATCCGGTCCAGGGAGGCCAGCGCCACCCCGGCGCCCACGCCGTGGGCGGCCAGGCGCGGCCAGCCACGCCGTCTGCACGGCCAGCCCGGTCTCCGGACGGTGCAGGGCCACCGGCACCACGCCGGTGGACCGGAGCAGCGACCGTACGGTGCGGATCCGCCGCGTTCCGGCCGGATGGGCGGCGTGCACGACCAGCGCGTGCTCGTGCTCCCGCTCGCGCAGCACCTCGAAGGCGGCTTCCGCGAAGACCGGGTCGGTCGGCGCCGGGAGCACCCGCACCGCCGCCGCCTCAGGCAGCGCGTCGAGCCCGGCCGCGGAAAAACCGCACGCCACAACGTCGTACACCGGTGGTCCCCCCCACGTCGATTCCCCCCATCGGCCCCACCCCCCGGTGGACCGAACCGACCCGTTCAACGAGCCTGCGGGATCTTGGTTACCCCGCGTCACGCACCGGAGTCACCTCAGGATCGATGTCAGGACAAACTTTTACCCACCAGCCGCACCACGGCCACCAGCAGTCCGCTGAACCCCATCAGCACCGCGCCGAGGGCCACCAGCAGGCACCCGAGGGTCCGGGTCTGCCCGCGCAGCGAGGTGAGCTCGACACGGCGTGGGTCGGCCGGGTCGTAGCGGACCTGGACCCGGTCACCGGGCCGGGCCGGCGCCGGGCTCGAGCCGACGAGCGTCGGCGTCTCGACCTGCTCCCCGGTCGCCGTCGTGAACCGCACCACGGGGAAGAACAGGCCGCTGGCCGGCTCTCCCGTCGTGGACGGGCGGACGTAGCGGAGGTCGGTGACCACGGCGTCGGTGACGACGCCGTCACGGCGCAGGGAGGCGGAGGTGACGATCTGACGGATCCCGACGACCACGAAGACCAGGCCCACGGCGGCGAACAACAGCAGGAGCGCCGTCGGGAAGCCGTTCACCAGACGACCGCGGCCAGGACGATCAGCAGCAGCCCGAGCAGGGCCAGCACCCAGGCCAGTCGAGGCACCCCCGGCCGGGGCGCCTCCTCGGGGGCGTCACGGGTGATCCGCGTGGCGGGCGGCGAGACGGTGAGCACCGAGGTCGGCGCCTCGGTGACGGGCTGCGGTCGGGTCTCGGCCGCGACCGCGGGAGGATGCTCGTCCGACGTGCCGGGGCCCAGCAGGGTCCAGCCCTCGGGGAGCCGGGGGGTCTGGTCGAAGACCTCCACCGGGTTGTCGGGATCGTTGCCGGCCCGCAGGTCCCGTGCGCCCAGGACACCGTCGAGCACCTCGAGGGCCTCCCGGGCGGACGGACGCTCGGCCACCACCAGGCTGGTCATCCGCAGGGACAGGTCCCACAGCCCGACCAGGGCGTTCGAGGAGCCGGAGGGTCGCGGCGGGAGCCGGGAGTCGACGCCCGGGGTGATGCCGGTCAGCATCTGCATGGTCACCACCCCCAACGCGTACACGTCCTGGGCCGGGTGCGGGTCGGCCCCCTCGGCCTGCTCGGGGGCCACGTAGCCGGGGGTGCCGATGACGGTGCCGACCCGGGTCAGCCGGGGGGCGTCCAGCTGGGCAGACGCGCCGAAGTCCGAGAGCCACAGGTGCGGGGCCTCGGTGCCGGTGGCGTCGAGGAGCAGGTTGCCCGGTTTGACGTCGCGGTGCACGAGGCCGGCGTCGTGGACGGCGACCAGGGCGGAGAGGGCCTGGGCGGTGAGCTCACCGGCCCACCCGACGGGGAGCCGCCCGTGGTCGGAGAGCAGCTGGGACAACGATCCGCCGTCGACCAGGCCCATCGTGAACATCACCCGGTCGTCCTCGCCCGACCAGCCGTGCGGGGCCACCACGTGCGGGTGGTCGATCCTCCGCGAGGTCTCCTGGACGAAGCGCAGCAGGGACTCGCCGTCGGACTGGCGCAGCACCTTCGCGGCCTTGTACTCCCCGGCCTTGCGGTCCCAGACCCGCCAGACGCTGCCGACCCCGCCCGAGCCGAGCAGGTCCACGAGCTCGTAGCGCCCGGCGAAGAGCTCACCCACCGGCTGCGACCCCCTCGGACGACGACGGCACCGCGGCGCCCCTGGCGCCTGTCAGCATGCCACAGCAGCCCCCTGCGCCCCGGTGGTTCGCCGTAGATCGGTGGTTCAGGAGATCGACCGACCGAAGTGCTCCTCGGCGGCGGTCAGAGGTCCGGCGCCGTACGTGCGCAGCAGCGCGGCGACGTCGGGGTGGTCGTCGTCGAGCCGGTCCGCGGCCGCGGCGTACTCCTCGGCCGGTGCGGCCCCCCGGAAGAGCCGCTGGACGAGCTCGGCCCCCCGGCGCGGGGTGGTCCGGGTGCTCAGGGTGAGGAAGGGGGTGGGCGCGTCGCTCTCCACCCGGGCCAGGGCCTCGGCCGGCGTCGAGGTCCCCGGTCCGCACCTCGTGACCGAGCTCGACCAGGCGCTGGAGCCGGCCCACCGCCGCCGGGTTGCCGATCTTGACCCGGTGGCCGGAGGCGAGCTGGGAGAGCATCGGGGCCGAGATGCCCAGGACCGCGGCCAGCCGACCCTGGGAGAGGGAGTACACCTCGGCCAGGTCGCGGAGCAGGTCCCCCAGGGGCGCGCCGTACATCCGCTCCTGCTCGGCCTGGTTGTGCCGCTGCTGCTCGCTGACCGCTTTCGTCACCCGCACCCCTCACGCCGCCGTATTCTTTGCTTTCGCGAAACCTTAGCCCCCTCCGGACCGGGGAGAGCCAGAGGTTTGCCAAAGCCGCCCGGCCGTGAGTACCTTTGCATCTGCAAATCTGATCGAGGGGGAACACATGCTCACCGACGCACGCACCCGACGAGGGACCGGTCTGGTCCTGGTCCTGCTGGTGGTCGCCTACCTGGTGGCCTGGAACGTCCCCACCGCACGCGCCGACGGCGACGCCGGACGGCTGGTGCTGGTGCTGGACTCGTCGGGATCGATGGCCGAGCCCGCCTCGGGCGGCGGCACGAAGATCGCCGCGGCCAAGTCGGCGCTCGGCCGGGTCGTCGGGTCGCTGCCCGCGGACCAGCCGGTGGGGCTGCGGGTCTACGGCGCGACGGTGTTCTCCCGCGGTGACGCCGGGGCGTGCACCGACTCCCAGCTCGTGGTGCCGGTGGAGACCGGCAACCGAGCCGACCTGAGGTCCGCGATCCGGTCGTACCGGCCCTACGGCGAGACGCCGATCGGGTACGCCCTGCAGCAGGCCGGCCAGGACCTCGGCACCGAGGGCAAGCGCAACATCGTGCTCGTCTCCGACGGGGAGCCCACCTGCGCCCCCGATCCCTGCGTGGTGGCCCGGAACCTGTCCGAGCAGGGCATCGACCTGAAGATCGACGTGGTCGGCCTCGACGTCGACGGAGCCGCCCGCGAGCAGCTGCAGTGCATCGCCCGCGCCGGGCACGGCGTCTACTACGACGCCGGCTCCGCCGCCGACCTCGCCGCGAGCCTGGTCAAGCTCGCCACCCGTGCGTCCCGGCCGTTCGAGACCATCGGCCGTCGGGTCGCCGGCACCCCGACGGCCGACGGGGCGCCGACGATCGACGCCGGGGACTGGCTCGACCGGATCGGCACCCAGAAGGAGGACGTCCGCACCTACGAGGTGGCCCGCGAGATCCCCGGCTCGACGCTCCACGTCGCGGCCTCGGTGCGCAACTCCTCCAGCTACGGCGAGCAGATCCTGATCGACCTGGCCACCCCCGAGGGTGACAGCTGCGGCACCGCGGTCGACTTCACCCAGCTCAGCTCGGGGCAGCTCATCTCGGCCGGCACCAGTGCGGGCGACGTCTCCAGCTTCGGCGACGTCGAGGAGGGGAGTCCGTGCTCGACCTCGGACTCGATCATCGCCACCGTCACCGACAAGGCGCTGGACCGCAACGCCGAGAAGCCGTTGGAGATCCGCGTCTACGAGGAGCCCCCGGTCCAGGATCCGGCCGCGCTCCCGGAGCCCGAGGACGACGACCGCTGGGTCGCGCCGCCGCGGGGCAGGGGCAAGCGCACCACTGGCGGCTCGTCCTTCGACGACGCCCCGCTCCTGAAGCCCGGCTCCTACCGCGACAGCATCGTGCCCGGCGAGGTCCTGACCTACCAGGTGAAGGCGGACTGGGGCCAGAGGCTCACGGCGCTGGTGTCCTTCCCCCCGGCGTCGACGCAGCTCGCGGACGCGATCGGGCTCGGCGACGAGCTCACCAACGTCACCCTGTTCTCCCCCACCCGCCGCCTCGCGGCCAGCAGCGCGATCACTGACGGTCCCAGCAGGCAGACCTTCCTGGCCGGCAACGGACAGCAGATCGCCGCCACGACGCTGCCGATCAGCTACCGCGCCCGGGGTACCTCCTCGTCGTCCGGCGGCGCCTCGATCAACGGCGTCTACACCGTGTCGGTCTACCTCGAGGAGGACCCCGACGGTGACGACTACCTGGTGCCGTTCACCCTTTCGCTCGGCGTGACCGGCAAGGTGGGTGGAGCACCGACGTACGTCGAGGCGCCCGCGCCGATCGCGTCGCCGACACCGGAGCCGTCCCCGTCCTCGACGCCGAGCGACGACCCGACCACGACCGCCGCGGTCCCCACCTCAGGCAGCGACTCGAGCGGCGGCGCCACCGGCGGCTCGGGAGCCGGTCTCGCCCTCGGCGGAGCCGGCGTGCTGGCCCTTCTCGCCGCGGCGGTCGTCGCGGTGCGCAGCCGCCGTTCCCCCGCGGCCGGCTGAGCTGCCGGGCCTCCGCGCCGCCCCCCGGCCGGAGGTCCGGTAGCGTCCTGCCGCATGCAGGCTCAGGTGGTGGTCGTGGCGGGCCCCTCGGGCTCGGGCAAGTCTGTCCTCTGCGGCCGCCTGTCCCGGTCGTTGCGGCTACCCGTGGTGAACCTCGACGACTTCTACAAGAACGGCGACGACCCGAACCTCCCCCGGGTCGACCTGCCCGGCGGGCGGGCGATCGTGGACTGGGACGACCCCGCCTCGTGGTCGTGCGAGGACGCCGTCGCAGCGCTGGACGCGCTGTGCCGGACCGGGCGGGCGGACGTCCCGGTGTACGACATCGCCCACGACGGTCGCGTGGGGCACCGGGTGGTCACGCTGGACGGCGCGGCGTACGTGCTGGCCGAGGGGATCTTCGCCGACGCCATCGTGGGTCCCTGCCGCGAGCGCGGGCTCGTCGCCGCCGCGGTCTGCGTGCACAACCCGCGACTGCTCGACCTTCGTCCGACGCTTGGCGCGTGACCTGCGCGAGGCCCGCAAGCCCCCGTGGGTGCTGGTCCGTCGAGGGGTGTCACTGCTCCGCGCCGAGCCCGCCGTGCTGGCCCGGGCGCGCGACGCGGGGTGCCGGCTGATGCGTGCCGACGAGGCGTACGTCGTGGTCACGCAGCTCCCCGGGGCCCGTGGGAGTCACGATCGTGGACAGTGAGTTCCGGTACGACGTACGCAGAGCACGCGAGGGGGATGAAGCGGCGGTGTGCGACGTCTGTCGAGCGGGTTTCGCGGTCTCGTCCGCTGGTCTGCTGTCCCCCACGACCATCGAACGTCAGGCTCGACAATTTTACGGCCCCGAGCGCGTGCGACGGGAGATTGCGACGGCTGAGGAGAGCGCCGCCTGGCAGGGTTACGTCGTCGCGGTATCCGAACGGGACGAGGTCCTCGGGGCGGCCGGAGGCGGGGTGACCGAGGGGTCGGTTGGCCACGTGTACGTGCTCTACCTGGACCCAGACCGTCGCGGGCGCGGCCTCGGCACCGCGCTGCTGGACTTCCTCACCCAGCAGCAGAGGTCCGCGGGAGCCTCCGAGCAGTGGGTCTCGGTCACCGAGGGGAACGAGATGGGCATCCCCTTCTACCTCGCGCGGGGTTTCGCGGTGCGTGAGCGCGTCCCGTACGCCACGGCGGAGGACGGAACCGTCGAGGCCCACTCACTCAGGATGAGCCGCGGCATCTGAGGCCCTTCGTGCGGTGAGAATGGTGGTCATGCTCCTGCCGACCCCCACGATCCATACTGACCGCCTGCGGCTGCGTCCGTTCACCGATGAGGACTCCGACGCACTGTTCGCCGTGCACAGCAACGCGCACGTGCTGCGCTACTGGGACTCGCCGCCGTGGACAGACCGAGCACGTGCCGACCGCTTCCTGGCGACCTGCCGTGATCTGGCGGACGAGGGCAGCGGAGCACGAGTGGCCGTGGACCTCGTCACCGACGGACGTTTCCTCGGCTGGTGCAGCCTGACCCGGTGGAACCCCGACTTCCGCAGCGCCTCGATGGGCTACTGCTTCGACGAGGCGGCCTGGGGTCACGGCTACGGCACGGAGGCAGCCCGCGCCCTGCTGCAGTGGGGGTTCGCATCCCTGGACCTGAACCGGGTGCAGGCCGAGACCGACACGCGCAACCTCGCCTCTGCCCGGGTCCTGGAGAAGCTCGGCTTCGTCCGCGAGGGCACCTTGCGGGAAGACTGCGTGGTGAACGGCGACGTCTCGGACTCCTGGGTGTTCGGGCTGCTCAGGAGGGACTGGCTGGTGGCGTCAGGGCAGGTCGGCGCTCGCTGATCCGGCCAGACCCGACAGACGCAGGAGTTGGTCGACCACGTCCGTGAGCGGCGCAGTCGCATCGATGCGGACGCCGTTCGTAGGAAGGTCCTCCTGGGTGCGGTGGAGTCGGACGATGAGATCACGCTCGACCTGCTGCGCACCCCACTCGCCCTCCGCCCGCCGGTCCAGCCGGGTGTGGAGGGTGGCCAGATCGACCTCGAGCACGTAGACGGCGTCGAAGAGGTCCAGGAAGCTCGCGAAGTTGCGGGAGCCGCCGCAGAAGAACGTCGCAGACGACCGCCGGTCGGCCACCAGGGCCCGCACCCGACTGACGTCCCAGAGGTGGTGCTCGTGGGAGGCGGAGTCGAGTGGCTCTCCGGTCACGGGATCCCCCTGGTAGGCCAGCTCCCTGTCCCCGTTGACCGCCTGGTGCCCCCGCCGCCGCAGCTCGTGGCACACCGCCGTCTTGCCGGTGCCGGAGACTCCCTCGACCAGGTAGTTGCGTACGCCCACCCCCGCAGTATCGCCCGACCGCCCCACGAAGCCCGTGGTTGAGCCGGCGCGCAGCGCAGGCGGTGGTTGAGCCGGCGCGCAGCGCAGGTGGTGGTTGAGCCGGCGCGCAGCGCAGGTGGTGGTTGAGCCGGCGCGCAGCGCCGAGTCGAAACCATTGAAGTGACCGACGGGTGGGGTGGTTGAGCCGGCGCGCAGCGCCGAGTCGAAACCACGTGGTGAGGTGGTTGAGCCGGCGCGCAGCGCCGAGTCGAAAGCTCGACGGTGGTGCTGGTGGTTGAGCCGGCGCGCAGCGCCGAGTCGAAACCACGGGTCTCGACAGGCTCGACCGACGGGCTGGTTTCGACTCGCTCACTTCGTTCGCGGCTCAACCACCGGGGTTGCTGCGCACGGCTCAACCACCGGGGCGGGTCTTGGGGCAGGGTGGTGCCGTGCTCGTCGACGGTGTAGGTCCGGCCCAGGGGTGAGGTCCAGGTGACCTCGGTGTCGTGGTCCGCTGGTAGGTCCAGCCGCCGTGGGTCTTGACCCGGTGGTGGAAACGGCACAGGCGGGTCAGGTTCGAGGTCGAGGTCTGGCCCGGTGGGCCGCCCTCGTCGGGTGGGACCCAGGGCACGGTGTGGTCCAGGTCGGTCTTGGCTTGGCGTTGGCACCACGGGAACCTGCACGTCGGGTCGCGGTGATCGATCTGGCGGCGTAACCGGTCGGGGACCTCGTAGGCGTTCACGGACAGGTGGTCGGTGAGGTCGACCACCGGGGTGACCTTGACGTGGCCCCGGGGCGAACTGCCGGAGCCAGTCCTCGACCCCGGCGAAGGACCGGGCCCCGACCCCGTCCACCCGGACCACACCGTTCCCTGTGTCGATCGCGTCGGTGTGGAGGTGGAGGTGCATCGTCGAACCGTCTTCGTGGTTCACGCGTCCGGGGTCGCGCCGGGGGTGGTCAGGTCCAGGGCGTACTGCGGGTCGGCGAGGACTCCGAGGGCCTTGGACCTGCGTACGTCACGGGAGTCGGGGTCGCCGAGGGCCCCGAGGACGGTGGCGACCTCGTTCAGGGAGGCGTCGAACGCGCGGGCGTCGGGGGTCGAGGCGACCGCGTGGACGGTGGAGGTGCCGTCGATGCGGTCCTCGACCCACACCCCGCGCTTCTCGGCCTCACGGGCGGCTCGTTCGGCGGCCAGGTCTGGGTCGAACCGGAGGATCGCGGCTTCGACGCACTTGGTGGTCTGCCACACCGTCAGCTTGTGCGCGATCCGGGACAGGTGGCGGTCGACGTAGTCGACGGCGTCACCGACCAACGGGATGGTCTGCTCGGCGACCTGGCGGGCTTTCCACGCCGGGAGGACCCCGGTCATCACCTTCGGCGAAGAGCCTCGGGAGGCGGTCGCGGAGCTCGAGGGCCTGACCCACGTAGGCCCGGCCCGCGGGTTCGGACATCCCGAGGGCGGTGGCGAGCTCACAGACCGCGAACTCCTCGACCCGGAACGCACCCTGACCGGCCAGCGGAGCTCGCCTTCGAGGCCGGGCAGGTGGTTCGACCCGGTCGCAGCGAAGTGGCGCATCGAGCGGCGGGCGATGTCGTCGCTGAGGCCGGGGTCCATGGCCCCGTGGACCGGGTTGCAGGCGTGCAGATCGGCCCAGTGGGTGACCGCGCGGAGCTCCTCGGCGGCTTCCCTCTCCGCTGCCTTCCGGCGGGCCACCGCGTACTCCAAGGTGCCGGCGGGGTCGAGTCCGAGCACGTCGACGGAGTCGGTGACGACCTCGACGACTGCTGTGCTCATAGGTCGAATCTAGGGGTGGGCACCGACAGTTTCGGGGGGTGTGGGAGGTGGTTTCGACACGCTCGCTTCGCTCGCTGCTCAACCACCGGATCCTGGGTTTCGACACGCTCGCTCCGCTCGCTGCTCAACCACCGGACAGGGTTTCGACACGCTCGCTCCGCTCGCTGCTCAACCACCGACCTGGGGGCGCTGCTCAACCACCGAGGCGATGAGCTCGACCACCGACAGGGTCAGGCTTGGCTCTGGACCACCAGGCCGTTGTCGGCCTCGAGGCGCCAGCTGGTCATCATCGGGCCGGTGAGCGCGACGACGCCCTCGCTGACCAGGCGTACGGGTACGTGCTCGCGTCGGAGGGCCTCGAAGCGGCCCAGGTCCTCGGCTCCGGCGCCGGCCGAGCCGGGGAGCCGCCAGCGGGAGGTGGTCGCTCCGGCGGAGGTCACGTGGTCCGGCGCGCCCTGCTCGTCCATGACCACGGTCTGCCTCGCGCCGGCTGCCACCTCCAGGACGAGGTTGCCGGCGGCGTCGTGCAGCAGACCGGTGACGATGCCGTCCTCGTGATGGGTGACGTAGGGCCGGCCCAGGTCCGGCAGGTGCGTCAGCTGCTTCAGCCGTCGACGCACCACCAGGGCCAAGGAACCGAGCGCGGCCACGCCGAGCGCCAGGAGGATCAGCGCCGCGAACCCGGCAGCGGCGAGGAGCGTCCCCACCCCGTACTGCACACCGAGCAGGACGACTGCCCCGACCATCACCCCGGCGGCCGCCACCGGGAGCACCACGTCACTGCGCTTCTTCACCACGACCTCCTCGTCGACGGCCCCGCCGGCCGGCTCCGTCCAGCCTCCTGCGCCCCGCTGAGACGCGACGCACTCCGGCCTGTGAGGGCCCTGTGGACGCCCGCCCTCTGGTCCGCCGGACCAGGTGGTGCGAGGCTCACCCCATGAGGATCGCGCTCGCCAGTGACCACGCCGGCTTCCCGCTCAAGCAGGACATCGAGGCCCTGCTGCGCCAGGAGGGTCACGAGACCGTCGACTTCGGTCCCGCCGACACCGACGCCCTGCGACCTGCCCGACCACGTCTACCCCGCGGCTCTGGCGGTCGGGCGGGGCGAGGTGGACCGCGGCATCTTCGTGGACGGTGTCGGCTACGGCAGCGCGATGATCGCCAACCGGGTCGCGGGCGTGGACGCGGCGGTCTGCCAGGACCCGTTCTGCGCCGCGCTGGCCCGCTCGCACTCCGACACCAACGTGCTCTGCATCGGCGGCAAGATCATCGGCCAGGCGCTCGCGCTGGAGGTCGTGCGGGTCTGGATGGAGACCGAGCACCTCGGCGGGGACGAGAAGTACGCCCGACGGGTCGCCAAGGGACGCGAGATCGCGGCCCGGCACCTGCGCCCGCTCGACGAGGTCTGAGCCGCCGGGTCAGTCCTCGAGCGCGGCGTACCCGGGCTTGATGACCTCCTCGATCAGCGCCAGCCGCCTGTCGAAGTGCAGGAACGCCGACTTCATCGCGTTGACCGTGAACCACCGCAGGTCCGACGCGGTGTAGCCGAAGGCGTCGACCAGCTTCTGCATCTCCACCCCCATCGACGTGCCGCTCATCAGCCGGTTGTCGGTGTTCACGGTGACCCGGAACCGCAGCTCGGTCAGCAGGCCGATCGGGTGCTCCGCGATCGAGGCGGCCGCCCCGGTCTGGAGGTTGGAGGTCGGGCACATCTCCAGCGGAACCCGCGTGTCGCGGATGTAGTCGGCCAGCCTCCCCAGGTGGGGTACGCCGTCGTCGTCGACGGTGATGTCGTCGATGATGCGTACGCCGTGGCCGAGCCGGTCCGCGCCGCACCACTGCAGCGCCTCCCAGATCGACGGCGTGCCGAACGCCTCCCCGGCGTGGATGGTGAAGTGGGCGTTCTGACGCTGGAGGTACTCGAAGGCGTCCAGGTGCCGGGTGGGCGGGAAACCGGCCTCGGCCCCGGCGATGTCGAACCCGACCACGCCGTGGTCGCGGTTGGCGATCATCAGCTCGGCGATCTCGCGCGAGCGGGCCTGGTGCCGCATGGCGGTCAGCAGCTGGCGTACGACGATCGGCCGACCCGAGGCCCGGGCGGACTCCTCGCCCTCGGCGAACCCGGTGCGTACGGCGTCGACGACCTGGTCCGGGGTCAGCCCGGCCTCCAGGTGCTGCTCGGGGGCGTAGCGCACCTCGGCGTACACCACGCCGTCGGCGGCGAGGTCCACGGCGCACTCCCGGGCCACCCGGCGCAGGTCCTCGGCCCGCTGCATGACCGCCACGGTGTGGTCGAAGGTGGACAGGTAGCGCACCAGCGAGCCCGAGTCGCAGGCGTCGACGAACCACGCCGCCAGCGCGTCGGGGTCACCGGCGGGCAGCTCGTGGCCGATCTCCGCGGCGAGCTCGACGATGGTCCCGGGACGGAGGCCGCCGTCGAGGTGGTCGTGCAGGAGCACCTTGGGGGCACGACGCACCAGGTCGCCGGGGACGGTGGTCGTCGGGTCGGGGAGGGGGGTTCCGCTAGGTTCTGCCATGAGTCCATCAGACCAGAGCAGAGGGCGTGAGGAATGAAGGTGTTCTCCAGTGTCGACCAGCTGACCGCCGCGATCGGGGAGAAGATCGGGCCGACCGAGTGGCTGACGGTCGAGCAGGAGCGGGTCGACCAGTTCGCCGAGGCCACCGGGGACCACCAGTGGATCCACGTGGACCGTGAGCGCGCCGCGGACGGACCGTTCGGCGGGACGATCGCCCACGGGTACCTCACCCTGTCGTTGCTGCCGATGCTCGGCTCCCAGCTGTTCTCCCTCGACACCCCCGGCCCCAAGCTCAACTACGGGGTCAACAAGGTCCGCTTCCCGCACCCGCTGCCGGTCGGCTCGCGGGTCCGGGCCACCGCCCAGGTGGTCTCCGTGGACGAGGTGTCCGCCGGCACCCAGCTGGTGGTCGGGTACTCGGTCGAGATCGAGGACGTGGCCAAGCCCGCCGTGGTGGCCGAGACCGTCGTGCTGATGCTGGGCTGAGCCCATCCACCAGGAGCCGGCTCAGTCCACCCGGCCCAGCACCAGGTCCCCCGCCTCGTACGACGTCCCGAGGTCGAGCCCGCCCTCCAGCGACTGACGGGCCCGGGCGAACCGGCCCTCGTCGTCGGTGTGCAGGGTCAGCACGGGCTGCCCGGCACTGACCCGGTCGCCGGGCCGGGCGTGGATCTCGACGCCGGCCCCGGCCTGCACCGGCTCCCCCTGGGCGGCGCGACCGGCGCCCAGCCGCCACGCGGCCAGGCCGACCGCCATCGCGTCGAGCCGGGTGACGACCCCGTCGCGCTCGGCGGTGACGACGTCGGTGTAGCGCGCGGTGGGCAGGGCCGCGTCGGGGTCCCCGCCCTGGGCCGCCACCATCCGCCGCCAGGCGTCCATCGCGGACCCGTCGGCCAACCGGTCGGCGGGGTCGACGTCGTCGCGCCCGGCCCCGGCCAGCATCTCCCGGGCCAGGGCCAGGGTCAGCTCGACCACGTCGGCCGGACCTCCCCCGGCCAGCACCTCGACGGACTCGCGCACCTCCAGCGCGTTGCCCGCCGTCCGTCCGAGCGGGGTGGACATGTCGGTGAGCAGCGCCACCGTCCTCACCCCGGCGTCCTTGCCGAGCGCGACCATGGTCTCGGCCAGCTCCTGGGCCGGCTCGCGCTCCTTCATGAACGCCCCGGTCCCGACCTTCACGTCGAGGACGAGCGCGCCGGTCCCCTCGGCGATCTTCTTGCTCATGATCGAGCTGGCGATCAGCGGGATCGCCTCCACCGTGCCGGTCACGTCACGCAGGGCGTAGAGCTTCTTGTCGGCCGGAGCCAGCCCGGACCCGGCGGCGCAGATCACCGCGCCCACGTCCTCGAGCTGGCGCATCATCTCCTCGTTGCTGAGCGCGGCACGCCAGCCCGGGATGGACTCCAGCTTGTCCAGGGTCCCGCCGGTGTGCCCGAGCCCACGACCGGACAGCTGCGGCACCGCGACCCCGCAGGCCGCGACGAGCGGGGCCAGGGGCAGGGTGATCTTGTCCCCCACCCCACCGGTCGAGTGCTTGTCGGCGGTGGGGCGCGAGAGCGCGGCGAAGTCCATCCGCTCGCCCGAGTCGATCATCGCGTGGGTCCACCGGGCGATCTCGCGACGGTTCATCCCGTTGAGCAGGATGGCCATCGCCAGCGCGGACATCTGCTCGTCGGCCACGACCCCGCGGGTGTACGCATCGACCACCCAGTCGATCCGGGCGTCGTCGAGCTCGGCGCCGTCGCGCTTGGCGATGATCACCTCGACCGCGTCGAAGGGCTCGCTCATCGTGGTCCTCCTTGTCCGGCCACCGGGACCGAGGTGTGGCCGCGCAGCACGAAGGTGCCGCGCGAGCGGGGTTCGCCGACCAGGCGCAGGTCGGGCATCGTGCGGAACAGGTGGCCGACCGACTCGACCAGCTCCATCCGGGCCAGCGGTGCGCCCAGGCAGAAGTGCAGCCCGGCGCCGAAGGCCAGGTGCGGGTTGGGGTCCCGGTCGGGCCGGAAGGTGTCGGGGTCGGCGAAGACCGCGGGGTCGCGGTGGGCGGCGCCGAGCAGGGCAGCGACCTTCTCCCCCTGCCTCACCGTGACCTCGCCCAGGGTGACGTCGGTGGTGGCGGTGCGCTCGAAGAGCTGGAGCGCGGAGTCGTGACGCAGCATCTCCTCGACGCACCCCGCGACCACGCCCGGGTGCCCCAGGGGACCGACCGGCAGCCCAGCCCTCAGCAGGGAGACCAGCCCGTTGCCGAACACGTTGACCGAGGCCTCGTGCCCGGCGTTGAGCAGCAGCACCGCGGTGGCCACCACCTCGTCCTCGCTGAGCACCGGCCCGGGCCCGTCGGGGTGGGCGAGGTCCGAGACCAGGTCCGCCCGCGGGTGGGCGGCCCGCTCGCGGACCAGCCCGCGGACCAGGTCGGCGAACTCCTCGGCCGCGGCCACCGCAGCCCGGACGACGTCCGGGGAGGGTGCCGGCTCGTACATCCGCACGATGGCCTGGGACCACCCGCGCAGCTGCGGCGCGAGCTCGGTGGGCACGCCCAGCAGCTCGGCGATCACCAGCACCGGCAACGGCTCGGCGTACTGCGCCACGACGTCGAACCCCTCGGGGTCCACCTCGGTCAGCAGCGACGAGGCCAGCTCCCTGACCCGTGGCCGGAGCCGCTCGACGTGCCCCTTGTTGAACGCCCCCGCGACCAGGCGGCGCATCCGGGTGTGCACCGGCGGCTCGTTCTCCATCATCTGGTGGCGGTGCAGCAGGTTGAACGGCTCCAGCGTGGCGACCGGCTCGCGGTCCTGCCACAGCCGACCCAGCCGACGGTCGCGCAGCACGGCGCCGGCGCAGGCGTGGTCGAAGGTCAGCCAGCGACCCGACTCCTCGTGCCAGGCGACGGGGTGGGCGGCGCGCTCACGGGCCAGCGCGGCGTACGGGTCGGAGACGAGCTCGGCCGAGCCCAGGTCACAGGAGGTCGTCGGGACCGAAGGCATCGGGCAGCACCTCGCTCATCGGCCGGACCCCGCGCACGGTCATCACCTGGAGCGTGGGACCGCCGTTCTCCCAGAGCAGCTGGCGGCACCGACCACACGGCATGATCACCTCCCCGACCCTGTTCACGCAGACGAAGTGGGTCAGCCGGCCACCGCCGCTCAGGTGCAGCTGGGAGACCAGGCCGCACTCCGCGCACAGCGCGACGCCGTACGCCGCGTTCTCGACGTTGCAGCCGCTGACCAGCCTGCCGTCGTCGACGAGGGCGGCCGCGCCGACCTGGTAGTCCGAGTACGGCGCGTAGGCGTGCCCGCGGGCCTCGACCGCGGCCGCGGTCAGCGCCGCCCAGTCGATGTCGTCCTGGCTCGCCACTAGCCGGCCGAGCCCTTGCGATAGACCTGTCCGTCCGCCGCCGGCATGCGCAGCTGTTGGGAGGCGAAGGCGAGCACGAGCAGGGTGGCGACGTACGGCGCCATGGTGGTGAACTCGCGCGGGACCTGGTCGGTGGTGAGGTACCAGAGCACGGCCAGCAGCGCGGCGACCCCGGAGACCACCGCGGCACGGGTCTGACGACGCCGCAGCTGGACGACCATGACGGCCAGCAGGATCACCGCGACGCCGAGCAGCAGCGCGTGCAGCGACTCCCCGCCGCTGCGCAGCTGCATCGCGTTGGTGTAGCCGAACAGGCCCGAGCCGACCAGCATGCCGCCGGGTCGCCAGTTGCCGAAGATCATCGCGGCCAGACCGATGTAGCCCCGGTTGCCGGTCTGTCCCTGCTGGAACCCCGAGGAGGCGACCATGGCCAGGAAGGACCCGCCGAGCCCGGCGAGCGCGCCCGAGACGGTCACGGCCAGGAACTTGTAGCGGTAGACGTTGACGCCCAGGGACTCCGCGGCGGACGGGGACTCCCCGCACGAGCGCAGCCGGAGCCCGAACGACGTGCGCCAGAGCAGCCAGCCGCTGCCGGCGACCAGCACGAAGGCCAGCACGGTGACCAGGCTCAGGTTGCGGGTCAGCGCCCCGACGACGGCCGCGAGGTCGGAGAGCAGGAACCAGCCCTTGTCCTCCAGGTCCCCGGCCGGGCCGGAGATGAAGTCCAGGTTGATCGACGGCGGGGACGGCAGGGCCGGCGACTGCGTCGGACCGCCTCCGGGCAGCCCGGAGAACAGCGACTCGGCAGCGAACCCGGCCACTCCCAGGGCGATGATGTTGATCGCCACCCCCGAGACGATGTGGTCGACGCCGAAGAGCACGGTGGCCACCGCGTGGACGACGCCGCCCAGGGCACCGAGCAGGGCCCCGCCGAGCAGCCCCGCGATCCAGCCGTAGTGGAAGCCGAAGTAGCCGGCCCCCAGGGTGCCGAGGATCATCATCCCCTCGAGGCCGATGTTGACCACGCCGGCCCGCTCGGACCAGAGCCCGCCGAGGCCGGCCAGGGCGATCGGGACCGAGGCGATCAGGGCGGCCCGGATCGTGCCGGAGGAGAAGACGTCGTTCGCCCCGGTCACCACCCGGAGCAGCGAGATGACCAGGAGCGCGCCGAGGACGTACAGCGTCCAGCGCAGCCGGGTGTCCATTCCGGGCCTGGTGTCGCGACCGGTCCGCGCGGCGGACGGTGCTGCGGTCTGGCTCATGCCGCGGACCCCTTGACCTCGGTGTGGCTCTCGAGCTGTGCGGAGACCGCCGCCTGCTCGGCCCCGACGCGGTAGCGGCGGACGACCTCGTAGGCGATCACCACCGCGATCACGATGACGCCCTGGGTCACCCCGACGATGTCCTGGGAGACCCCGGCCAGGATGTTGAGGAGGTTGCCCTGCTCGGCCAGGAAGGCGAACACCAGCGCGCCGACCGCGATCCCGACCGGGTGGTTGCGACCGAGCAGCGCCACCGCGATGCCGGCGAAGCCGATGCCGGTCTGGAACGAGGTCCCGTAGTTGTAGGCCTGCCCGAACAGCACCGGCATCCCGATCAGGCCGGCGACCGCGCCGGACATCAGCATGGAGACCACGATCATCTTCTTGACGTTGACCCCGCTGGCCACCGCTGCGCTCTCCGACATGCCGGTGGCGCGGAGCTCGAACCCGAAGCGGGTCCGGTTCAGCAGCACGGCGTACGCCACCCCCACGAGCACGGCCAGCAGCGCCAGCCCGTAGACGCCCGGAGCCCCGGGGAACAGCGTGATGCCCCCGACGTGGCTGCTCTCGGGCAGGTTCTTGGTGCTCGTGGACACCCCGGTCTGCACGCCGACCCGGTTGATGAAGAAGCCGACCAGCGAGCCGGCGATCGCGTTGAGCATGATCGTGGAGATCACCTCGCTCACGCCCCGGGTCACCCGCAGCAGGCCGGACAGCCCGGCCCAGAGCGCGCCCACCAGCATGGCGACCAGGATCGCCCCGAGGACGTTGAGCTTCCCGGGCAGCCAGGCCTCGCCGGCGAAGACGGCCCCGGCGAAGGCGGCCAGGCGGTACTGGCCCTCGACGCCGATGTTGAACAGGTTCATCCGGAACCCGATCGCCGCGGCCACGCCGGAGAGGTACAGCGCAGAGCCGTAGTTGAGGATGTTGACCAGGTTGCGGTTCGCCGGCCAGGCCAGCATCGTCGACCAGAAGGCGCCGACGTCGTCACCGGTGGACAGCAGCACCAGGGTGGCCACGACCGCGGAGATGACCAGGGCCAGGACCGGGGCCGCCACCGAGAGCAGCAGGCGTCGTCCGGCGCCCATCAGTGCCCACCCTCCGCACCGGTCATCGCCGAGCCGAGCTCCTGCGGCGTCACCGTCTGCGGGTCGAAGTCGCCGACCAGGCGGCCTCGCAGCAGCACGCGGATGGTGTCCGAGAGCCCGATCAGCTCGTCGAGGTCGGCCGAGACCAGGAGCACGGCCAGGCCCTGGCGGCGCGCGGTGCGGATGTGGTCCCAGATCTGGGCCTGGGCCCCCACGTCCACGCCCCGGGTCGGGTGGGAGGCGACGAGCAGGACCGGGGCGCTGCTCATCTCGCGACCCACGATGAACTTCTGCTGGTTGCCGCCGGACAGCGCCCGGGCGGTGGTGTCGATGCCGGGGGTGCGTACGTCGTACTCCGCGACGATCCGCTCGGAGTCCGTCCGGGCGCCCTTGCGGTCCAGCCAGGGGCCCTTCACGTTGGGCTCGCGGGTCTGGTGGCCCAGGATCCGGTTCTCCCACAGCGGGGCGTCGAGCAGCAGGCCGTGCCGCTGGCGGTCCTCGGGGACGTAGCCGATCCCGCTCTGCCGGCGCTCCAGGGTGGACCATCCGGTGATGTCGGCGTCGTCCATCCGGATCGTGCCGGAGGTGGGCGTCCGCATGCCGACGATCGTCTCGACCAGCTCGAGCTGTCCGTTGCCCTCGACGCCGGCGATGCCCAGCACCTCCCCGGCGTGGATGGTCAGGTCGATGTCCGAGAGCACCACCCGGCCGCCCGAGTCGGTGACGGTCAGGTCGCGCAGCTCCAGCTTGACCTCGTCGGTGACCGTGGACTCCTCCGTGCTGGGCGAGGGCAGCTCGCCGCCCACCATCAGCTCGGCGAGCTCGTGCGCGGTGACGTCGGCGGGCCGGACCGAGGCCACCGTCGTCCCGCGGCGCATCACCGTGATGTCGTCGGCCACCGAGAGCACCTCGTCGAGCTTGTGGGAGATGAAGATCAGGGTGTAGCCCTGCCGCTTGAGCTCCTGGAGGTTGGCGAACAGCGCCTCGACCTCCTGGGGCACCAGGACCGCGGTCGGCTCGTCGAGGATGATGATCCGGGCACCGCGGTAGAGCACCTTGAGGATCTCCACCCGCTGGCGCTCCCCGACGCCGAGGTCCTCGACCAGCTCGTCGGGGTCGAGGTCGAAGCCGTACGTGCTGGACAGCTCGCGGATCCGGGCCCGGGCCTGGTCACCGATGCCGTGCAGCTTCTCGGCCCCCAGGGTCACGTTCTCCAGGACGGTGAAGTTGTCGGCCAGCATGAAGTGCTGGAAGACCATGCCGATGCCGCGGGCGATCGCGTCGGCCGGGGTGGACAGGTTCACCACGGAACCGTCGACCTCGATGGTGCCCTCGTCCGGGCGCTGGACCCCGTAGAGGATCTTCATCAGCGTGGACTTGCCCGCACCGTTCTCGCCGACGAGCGCGTGGATCGTGCCCGAGGCGACGGTGAACTCCACGTCGTGGTTGGCCACCACGCCGGGGAAGCGCTTGCCGATCCCGCTCACCCTGATGGCGTCCGTGCCCGCTGCCGGCCCCGCGGCCGCACCGGACTCCGTGGTCGTGGTCATCGCCCTCCCTCGCGTTCGTTTCCGTCGCGTCCCCGGGGACGGACCAGGCCCGGGGCCACACGCTACCGCGCAGTCCCGGGCCCGGCCCGTCGTCGTGCTGTGCTGTCGTCCCTGTGCGGGAACCGATCAGCCCTTGGGGGCGGTCGGCACCTTGATGTCGCCGTCCTTGATCTTCGTGGCGTACTCGTCGATCTGGGACTTCATGTCGTCGACGAAGCCACCCGAGGTCGAGTAGCCCACACCGTCCGAGGCCAGGTCGTAGGTCTTGTTGCCGTCGACGAAGGAGTTGTCGGCCACCGACTTGATGACGTCGTACACCGAGGTGTCGACGCGCTTGAGCATCGAGGTGAGGATGTGCGGCTGCTGGTCGGCGGTCGCGGTGACGTACTGGTCGGAGTCGACCCCGATCGCCCAGAAGCCGTCGCCGCCGCGAGGCGACGGACTGGAACAGGCCCTGACCGGACTTGCCGGCCGCGTGGTAGACGACGTCGGCGCCGCCGTCGTAGAGGCCGTCGGCCGCGGTCTTGCCACCGGCCGGGTTCTCGAAGCCGGTCGCGCCGTCGTTCGGGTCCTCGGTGAGGTACTTGACGTCGACCTTGATCTTGGGGTCGACCGCCTCGGCACCGGCGGTGTAGCCGGCCTCGAACTTCTTGATCAGGTCGCTGTGCGTGCCGCCCAGGAAGCCGATGTGCTTGGCCTTCGAGGTCATCGCCGCCGCGACGCCGACCAGGAACGAGCCCTGCTCCTCGGCGAAGGTCAGGTCGACCAGGTTCTTCGCCGGGGGTCACGAACTGGCTGTAGCCGTCGATCACGGCGAAGTCGGTGTCCGGGTAGTCCGCGGCGACCTCGGAGGCGGCCGGGGAGTAGATGAAGCCGATCGCGATGACCGGGTTGAAGCCCGCGTCGGCCAGGGTGCGCAGACGCTCGGCGCGGGTGGTGTCGTTCTCACCCTGCGCGGCCTTGGCCTCGGTGCAGGTCGCGTCCCAGGTCGGCGATGGCCTTCTTCATGCCCTCGTACGCCGAGTCGTTGAAGGAGTCGTCGCCACGGCCGCCGACGTCGTACGCCAGGCCGACCTTGGGGCCGTCGCCGGTGGCGGACTTGCAGGCGTCCGCCGAGTCGTTGGTCGTGCCGCCCGACGAGCTGGTGGTGTCGTTGTTGCCCCCGCACGCGGTCAGCACGAGCGCCGCCGCGGCCAGAACCACGGATGTCTTCCTGAGTCGACGCAAGAGTCGATCCTCCCGTTGCAGTGTCAGGAGGATCTCGCAGGAAGATCCCCACCCACCCCGGCCGGGCGTGACTGGTTGCAGACTAAACCGGGTAGGTCACATCGAATGACCTCCGAGCAGTCCTGGAGCGACTTGTTACCTAGTCGTGACGGGTCAGGGTCGACCCCGGAGCGCGAGGTACGCAGCCTGGGCCAGCACCCGGGCCCCGATGGCGGTGGCGCGCTCGTCGATCCGCAGGTCGCCCTGGTGGAGGTCGAAGGTCGGGCCCCCGGGCGTACGGGTGCCCAGCCGGCCCATCGAGCCCGGGCACGGACTCGAGGTACCACCCGAAGTCCTCGCCGCCCAGGCTCTGGGTGGTCGAGACCACGCCCTCCTCCCCCAGGGTGAGCTCGACGGCGTCGGCGAGCACCGCGGTCGGCTGGGGCTGGTTCATCACCGGGGGCACCCCGCGGATGTAGTCCACCTCCGCCACCACGCCGTACGGCGCGACGATCTGGGCGATCAGCCCGCGCACCAGCTCCTCGGCCTCCGCCCAGGCCACCGGGTCGAGCATCCGCACCGTGCCCTCGGCCACGCCGGAGGAGGGGATGACGTTGCGGGCCGAGCCGGCCCGGATCAGGCCCCAGACCATGCTCGCGCCGGCCCGCGGGTCGAGGCGGCGGCTCAGGGCGGCCGGGAGCTGGGTGACCAGCACCCCCAGCGCGTACGTCAGGTCCTGGGTCAGGTGCGGTCGCGAGGTGTGCCCCCCGCGTCCGGTCAGCCGGACCTTGAGGCTGTCGGCGGCGCCGGTGAGCGGCCCCACGCGCAGGCCGACCTGGCCCACGTCCAGCGACGGGTCGCAGTGCAGGCCGAAGGCGTGGGTCACACCCTCGAGCGCGCCGGAGGCGATCACCTCCAGGGCTCCGCCGGGCATGACCTCCTCGGCGGGCTGGAAGAGCAGCCGGACCCGCCCGGGCAGCGGGTGCACGCGGTGCAGCCGCTGGAGGGCCACCCCGGCCCCCAGCAGGGCGACGGTGTGGACGTCGTGACCGCAGGCGTGTGCCACCCCGTCCTGCTGGCTGCGCCACGGGTCGGTCGTCTGGTCCTCCACGGGCAGCGCGTCCAGGTCGGCCCGCAGCGCGACGACCGGGCCGTCGGGGGCACCGATGTCGGCCACGAGCCCGCTGGTCGGCAGGGGACGCACGACGACCTGCTCCTGGTCGAGCCGCTCGGCCACCGACTTGGTGGTGCGCTCCTCGGACCAGGCCAGCTCCGGGTGCGCGTGGAGGTCGCGCCTGAGGTCCACCAGCTCGGCCTCGAGGTCCTCGACGGAGGCGGCCAGGGCGCGCGTGGCGGCGGTGTGCGTGACAGACATCCCCCTCAGGCTAGTCCGTGCCCGTTCCGCCCCGTGACGCACGGCTCGGGTGGACCGCCGCGGGTGGGACGATCCTGCGGTGAGCAGCGACGAGGTCTACACCCACGCTCACGCCGAGGCGGTGCTGCGCTCGCACCGCTGGCGCACCGCCGAGAACTCCGCGGCGTACCTGCTGCCCCACGTCCGCGACGACGCCCCGGTCCTCGACATCGGCTGCGGGCCGGGCACGATCACCCTCGACCTGGCCCGGCTCGCCCCGGCCGGGACCGTGGTGGGCCGGCGCGCAGCGCCTTGGTGGTTGAGTCGGCGCGCAGCACCCCGGTGGTTGAGCCGGCGCGCAGCGCCCCGGTGGTTGAGCCGGCGCGCAGCGCCCCGGTGGTTGAGCCGGCGCGCAGCGCCGAGTCGAAACCACAGGTCACGACCGGCGGAGAGTGGTTTCGACACGCTCGCTCCGCTCACTGCTCAACCACCAGGCAGGGTGACCTCGGTGGTTGAGCCGGCGCGCAGCGCCGAGTCGAAACCACAGGTCACGACGGCGGAGAGTGGTTTCGACACGCTCGCTCCGCTCACCGCTCAACCACCAGGCGGGGTGACCTCGGTGGTTGAGCCGGCGCGCAGCGCCGAGTCGAAACCACGAGCCACGACCACCAGGCAGGGTGGTGGTTTCGACACGCTCGCTCCGCTCACTGCTCGAAACCACCGGGCGGGGTGGTGGTTTCGACACGCTCGCTCCGCTCACCGCTCAACCACCGGGCAGGGTGACCTCGGTGGTTGAGCCGGCGCGCAGCGCCGAGTCGAAACCACGAGCCATGACCACCGGGAAGGGTGGTGGTTTCGACACGCTCGCTCCCCTCACCGCTCAACCACCGGGAAGGTCCACGGTCGTGGTGGATGAGAGGGCCACCGCGTGATCCGGTGGCTGCACTCTAGGCAGTAAGTGCGGCGGGTGTCAGGTCCTCCTTCTCGGTGGTGGTCTGGTCGGTGTTGATCAGGGCGATGCGTGAGCGGGCGAGGACGTCGAGGCCGAGGTAGCGGCGGCCCTCGGCCCAGTCGTCGTGCTGCTCGGCCAGGACGGCGCCGATGAGCCGGATCGCGGAGCCACGGTCGGGGAAGATCCCGACGACGTCGGTGCGGCGACGGATCTCGCGGTTCAGCCTCTCGTTGGGGTTGTTGGACCAGATCTGACGCCAGATCTC
Source organism: uncultured Actinomycetota bacterium (assembly GCA_963843825.1). Lineage (GTDB taxonomy): Bacteria > Actinomycetota > Actinomycetes > Propionibacteriales > Nocardioidaceae > Marmoricola_A. The sequence continues at coordinate 1,096 of CAWJLZ010000018.1, read as the reverse complement.
CTTGGGGAACGCGGTGAACGCCAAGATGTCGGCACGGGCCTCCTCCAGGTGCTCGGCGATCGCGGGGAGCTTCTCGGCCAGGGTGTCGAGGACGCGGTCGAACTGGGCGTGGACGGCCTTGGCGTCGGGCTGGTCATAGATCGAGTGGAGCATCGCCTTGACCCAGCCCCACGAGCTCTTCGGGGTCGCTGACATCAGGTTCGCGGCGTAGTGGGTGCGGCATCGTTGCCAGGCCGCGCCGTCAAGTGTGGCGCTCATCGCAGCCACCAGGCCGGAGTGGGCATCAGAGGTGACCAGCTTGACGCCGGTCAGGCCGCGGGCGTTCAGGCCGCGGAACAGGGTCAGCCAGCCGGCCTCGGACTCCGCGGAGCAGATGTCGAGGCCGAGGATCTCGCGGTGCCCATCAGCGTTGACACCGGTCGCGACCAGCACGTGGGTGTTGACCACCCGGCCGCCCTCACGGACCTTCATCGTCAACGCGTCGGCGGCCAGGAACGTGTAGGGCCCCTGGTCGAGGGGGCGGGTGCGGAAGTCCTCGACGTGGGAGTCCAGCTCCTTCGCCATCACCGAGACCTGCGACTTCGAGAGCCGGGTGATGCCGAGGGTCTCGACCAGCTTCTCCATCCGCCTGGTCGAGACACCGAGGAGGTAGCAGGTGGCGACCACGGTGGTCAGTGCCCGCTCGGCCCGCCGGCGGCGCTCGAGCAGCCAGTCAGGGAAGTAGGAGCCCTCACGCAGCTTCGGGATCGCGACCTCCATCTCCCGGTGCGGGTGTCGAAGTCCCGGGTCCGGTAGCCGTTGCGGGAGTTGGTCCGCTCCGGGCTGCGCTCGCCATAAGGCGCCCCGCAGATCGCGTCGGCCTCGGCCGACATCAACGCCTGAACGAACGTGTGCAGCATCGATCGGAGCAGGTCAGGCTCGGCACGCTGCGAGGTGCTCGGCCATGAACGCAGGCAGGTCAATAGAGTTGGGGTCGACGGTCATCGTGGTGTCTCCTTCAGTCGTGCTTTCGCAGGTCTTCTGAAGGATCACGCGGTGGCCGTCCTGCTGTCAGGACGCCACGCTCAGGTCGGGCCCGTCGTACACCACGTCCCTG
>CAWJLZ010000017.1:0-36662 GCA_963843825.1 uncultured Actinomycetota bacterium | reverse complement strand
GGTGTTCGAGCCGACCGCGAGCCTCCGCTCGTGGTGGCTGGTGGACGGCGTGCAGGTCGAGGACGACGTACGGCACCGCGCCCACCTGGAGTGGTACGCCGAGCACCCGGAGATGCTGGCCGAGGCGCTGACCCGGTCCACCCGGCTGCGTGCGGTCCTGGGCCTGCGTGTCCCGGACGCGGTGGTGCCGGCATGAGCGTGCCGCCGGTGCACGTGCTGGCCGGCCCGCTCACCCACGGTGTGGTCCTCTACGCCGCCCAGCTCGCCGGGGCCGTCGGTGCGGACACGGTCTCGTGGGCGGACGGTCCGCCGGAGGGCGTGGCCACCCACCTGCACTTCACCGACCGGCTGCTGGGGTCGGACCCGGCTGCGGCCGCCACCGCGGTCGAGCGCTGGTGCCGCCGGGCACCCACCACGCTGACGCTGCACGACGTCCCCCAGCCCACCGACGGGGACTCGTTCGAGGCCCGCCGGGCGGCGTACGCCCGTGTCGTCGCGGCCGGCGCGGGCTGGGCCACCAACTCGGTGCCACGAGCGCGACCTGGTGCAGCGACACACCCTGCCGCGCGGCACCGCGGCTCCGGGCGCGGTCGTCCCGCTGCCCGTCGTCGGGTGGGCCGCGGACCGGTCGGCCCGACCGGCTCCGTCAGGCACCGCGACGGTCGGGGTGCTCGGGTTCCTCTACCCGGGCAAGGGGCACCACGAGGTGGTCGAGGCCGCCGGGGTCCTTGCCCGGGAGGGTCGCGCCGTGACCGTCCGGGCCCTGGGGCGGCCGGCCCCCACCACGACGACCTGGTCGAGGAGCTGCAGGCCCTGGCCGCGGGCGTCGGGGTGGGCTTCGAGGTCACCGGCTACCTCTCCGACGCCGACCTGCTGACCGCGATGCGGGAGGTGTCGGTGGGGGTCGCCGCCCACCGCAACGTCTCGGCCTCGGGGTCGATGAACTCCTGGCTGACCGCCGGAAGACGGCCTCTGGTGCGCGACACGGCCTACGCCCGGGAGATGGCGGCGCTGCGTCCGGGCTGCTACCGGCTCTTCGACGACGCCGACCTCGTCGACGCGCTGGCCTCCGCCGCCGACGACCCCGGCTCGGGCTGGCTGCCGGCGGGTCAGCCCCCTTCGCACCGTCTCGAGGACGCCGCCGCGGCCTACCTCGCCTGGTGGGCCTCCCGGTGAACCCGCCCTGGGGCAGTGCCGTGCCCGGCAACCGCTGGGACCTGGTGGCCGGCACCCCGGCGCCGCCGCGACCGGTCAGCGTGGTCGTGACCCACTACGAGCAGCCCGAGCAGCTGGCCCGCACCCTGCACGCGCTGTCCCGGCAGACCTGGCCGGCCGACCTGCTCGAGGTCGTCGTCGCCGACGACGGCTCGCGTGTGCCGCCGGTGGTCCCCGACGGGGTCCGGCTGGTGCGTCAGGAGGACCGGGGCTTCCGAGCAGCCGCGGCCGCGCAACCTGGGCGCCGCGGCTGCCACGGGCGAGGTGCTGGTCTTCCTGGACGCCGACACCACCCCCGAGCCCGGGTACGTCGAGCAGGTCACCCGGCTGCCCCGGCTGCTGCCCGACGCCGTGGTCGTCGGTCGCCGTCGGCACGCCGACCTGACCGGTTGCCCCGTCGACGCGCCGGTCGAGGTGGTCGGCCCCGAGCACGAGCTGGTCGAGCCGGTCTGGCTGCGCGAGGCGTACGTCAGCTCGGCCGACCTGCTGCACGCCGACGCCCTGTCGTTCCGCTTCGTGATCTCCGCGGTCGTCGCCTGCAGCCGCTGGTGGTTCGAGGAGACCGGCGGTTTCGACGAGTCCTTCGACGCCTACGGGGGCGAGGACTGGGAGTGGGCGCACCGCAGCTGGACCGGTGGCGGGCTGGTCGCCCACGAGCCGGCCGCGGTGGCCTGGCACGACGGTCCCGACGCCGGCGAGGCCCCCCGGGACCACTCCGGGTCGGGGGCGGACCCGGCGACCCGCGAGACGCTGGCCGTGGCCGCCCGGGTGGGGGTTCCCGGGGTTGCCGCCCGCGGTCTGCTGCTCGGCGCCCGCGACGTCGTGGTCACCCTGGCCTCCGGGCTCACCGGACGGGAGGCGGCGGTGACGCTCGACGGACTGCTGCGCGACCTGCCGTCCGCCCGGGTGCTGGTGGCCGCGCCCCTGGCGGTGGTGCTCGGCGCCGACCCCCGGGTCGAGGCGGTCGACGAGGGCAGCGAGCCGGACCTGGCGGCGTACCGGCTGCACCTGCACGTCCACCGAGGGGTGCTGGCCGCCGAGGGGGCCTGGGCCCGATTGCTGGCCGGGGCGTCCTCCGGCCGCGTCGAGGTGGAGCACCAGGCTCGCGGGCTGGTCACCGTGACCGGGCTCCGCGAGGCCCGGCGGGCAGCGCGGTGGGGACGACCGGACCTCGTCGAGTCCCGCTCCGAGGTCGCCGACGGGCTCGTCGGTCTGCCCGAGGACGCGTCGCTGGCCGCCTGGCTCGGCGGCTGGGCGCACGCGGGTTCCTGACCCGGGGCCCCGGTGGGCCATCATCGGGGATGACCCGTGCGGAGGCGTACCGGGAGACGGCCGAGGCGGCGTTGCGCTGGGTCCTGGACCAGGTCCGCTGGGACGACGGTCCCTGGGTGCCGTGGAGCGTGACCGACCCGCCCGTGGCCGAGCCGCCCTGGGACCGGGACGGCCTGCACAGCGGCACCGGAGGGCTGGCCCACCTGCTGGCCGAGGTCCGCGCCACCCGGGCCTGGACGGACGAGGAGGAACAGCTTGCCGGAGCCGTCGCCGAACGGGTCCGAGGCGTCGTCCCGGAGCAGCAGGACTGCACGTTCTTCGACGGCCTGCCGAGCACGATCGGCGTGCTCCTCGCGCTCGGGGCCGACGGTGCGGCCGACGCGGTCGACCGGCTCTCGGCGCTGGCCTCCTCGGACGGCTGGCCCCAGAGCGTCGTGCAACCCCCGCGGTACCTGCCCGGAGCCAGGGTCAACGACCTCACCCTCGGGACCGCCGGGGTGCTGCTCGCCGCACTGTGGGCACGGCGGCACGGCGTGCCCCGCGCCGGGGCGCTGGCCGCCCGGGCGGCCGACGTGCTGGTGGCCGAGGGGGAGGAGGTCGGCGCCGGGCTGCTGTGGCGGATGGTCCCGGCGCGCTTCCGCACCGACGAGGACACCCTGATGCCCAACCTGTCGCACGGCCAGGCCGGCATCGCCGCCGCGCTGGCGCTGGCCGGCGCGGAGCTCGGACGACCCGACCTGGTGGACGCAGCCGTCGCCGGGGCCGAGCACCTCCTCACCCTGGGCGACGTCTCGGGCGGCGGCTTCCGGGTCCCGCGCGAGGTGCCGCGGCGGCGTACGGACCTCGACGAGGTGACCTACACCTGGTGCCACGGTCCCACCGGGACGTCGTTGCTCTTCGGGGCCCTCGACACCGCGGGCGTCACGGACGTGGCGGGGGAGCCGCCGCTGGCCTGGCACCGTCGCTGCCTGACCAGCGTGGCGGGGTCCGGGGTGCCGGAGCGGTTGCGCCCAGGGTTCTGGGACAACGACGGGCAGTGCTGCGGCACCGCCGGGGTGGGCGAGGTCTTCCTGGCCTCCTGGCTGCGGGCGGGTGAGCCGCGGGACCTGGCGTTCGGTCTGAGGATGGCCGACGCGCTCCTCGCGCGTGCGGTCCGGGACGGGTCGGGGGTGTGCTGGAGGTTCCTCGAGCACCGCGCCGACGAACCTCTGCTGCCGCCCGGGGTGGGCTGGATGCAGGGGGCGGCCGGCATCTCGGCTTTCCTCTTCCGCGCCGCCCGGGTGCTCGACCACGGCCGCGACGCGCCGCCCGTGCCGCGGATGGACACCTGGTGGTCGCTGCCGGGCGCTCGGTGACCGACCGGCCCTGGGGGAGCGGCTGGCACACTGCGCGGATGGAGACCCTGCGCACCCCGGAGGACCGGTTCGCCGCCCTCGACGGCTTCGACCACGAGCCCCGGTACGCCGAGGTCCCCGACGGCGACGGCGGCCGGCTGCGGATGTCCTGGGTCGAGGCCGGCCCCGACGACGGTCCGGTGGTGCTGCTGCTGCACGGCGAGCCGACCTGGTCCTACCTGTACCGCACGGTGATCGACCGGCTCACCGACGCCGGGATCCGGTCGGTGGCCGTCGACCTGGTCGGGTTCGGCCGCTCCGACAAGCCGACCCGGGTGGCCGACCACAGTTTCGCCCGGCACGTGGAGTGGGTGCGGTCGCTGGTCCTCGACGTCCTCGACCTGCGCGAGGTCACCCTGGTCGGCCAGGACTGGGGCGGCCTGATCGGCCTGCGCCTGGTGGCCGAGCACCCGGACCGCTTCGCCCGGGTCGTGGCCGCCAACACCGGGCTGCCCACCGGCGACCACACGATGCCGGAGGTGTGGTGGCGGTTCCGCCGGGCCGTGGAGACCGCGCCGACCCTCGACGTGGGCCGTCTGGTGGCCGCCGGCTGCCGGGCCGGGCTGAGCGGCACCGTCCGGGCGGCGTACGACGCGCCGTTCCCCGACGAGACCTACAAGGCGGGACCGCGGGCGATGCCGACCCTGGTGCCGACCAGCCCGGACGACCCGGCCACGGCGGCCAACCGGGCCGCGTGGGAGGTGCTGCGCACCTGGGACAGGCCGTTCCTGATCGCCTTCAGCGACGGCGACCCGATCACCGCGGCGATGGCGCCGGTCCTGCGGAAGGTCGTGCCGGGGGCCGCCGGCCGGGAGCACCCGGTCCTCACCGGGGCCGGTCACTTCCTCCAGGAGGACGCCGGGGACCGGCTGGGGAGAGTCGTCGCGGACTTCGTCCGAGCCGACGCCTGAGCCTCAGTCCGGCCGGCTCGTGTGCAGCCGGGCGGCCACGACCGCCCACACGTCCGGGTCGAGACCGAGCCCGAGGTGGGTCGAACCGACCTCGACGTGGTCGACGGACGGCGACACCCGGTCGACGCAGGCCCGCCACGACACGACTCCGTCGCGCCGGGAGTAGATCGCGGTGAGCGGCACCCGGATCGGTGAGGCGGCGTCGAGCTCCGCGGACGTCCGCGCCGCCCGGTCCCGGGTCGCGGCGTCGTACGCGCGGGCGACGGCGGTGAAGCTCGGTCCCCCCACCACCGGAGTGCCGTACGTGATCACCGTGCGCACGTGCTCCGGGTGGCGTCGGGCGACCTCGCGGGCGATCACCCCGCCCAGGCTCCACCCGACCAAGGAGACCGGGGCGCCCCGGTCCTGGGCCCAGGTGACCACCGAGCGGGCGAGCAGGTCGGCGTCGCGCTCGGGGCTGCCGGTGTTGGTGCCCAGGCCCCAGGAGGCCGCCTCGTAGCCGAGCCAGGCGAGGTACCGCCGGATCGGCAGCCCGGTGAGCTCCGGCGCCTTCCAGCCCGGCACGTCGACGACGAGGTGGCCGTCGCCCCGGGGCTGGGCCCGCAGCCGGGGCGCCGCACCCACCAGGCGTACGGCGGCCCACGGGGTGGTCACCTCGCCGAGCGCGAGCCGGGTGCTCGGCGGACCCGTGGGGCGGGTGATCGGTGAGACGTCGACGTGCTCGTGGGCGCGCGAGCGGACCCCGGAGCGGGTCAGGACCTCGGGTCGTGGGCGGCGGGAGGTCGGGGACACGCGCACACCCTAGGCAGGCCAGTCACGGGCGGGGGACCGGAGGGGGCACACTGGCGCGCATGGCACCCATGGAGCCGCACCGCCCCTCCGGCGCCCGCGCGCGCCGCCCCCGCTGGGTCTACGGGACCGGTGACGAGCCGGACTACCGCTACAGCCTGGCCAACGAGCGCACCTTCCTGGCCTGGGTCCGCACCGGGCTGGCCTTCCTGGCCGCCGGGGTCGCCCTGGACACGGTGACCCTGACCTGGTCGGCGTGGTTCCAGACCGTCCTGGCCACGGTGCTGGTGCTGGTGGGTCTGGTCTGCGGCCTCGGGGCGTGGGCCGGCTGGGCCCGGGCCGAGCGGGCGATGCGGCGGGGCGAGCCCCTGCGCACCAGCGGGCTCGGCCTGCCGCTGGCCCTGGTCCTCGCCGCGGTCGGCCTCGCCGTCGTCCTGCAGGGGCTCTGAGTGGCCGAGCCGGCGCCCGGCCTGGCCCGGGAGCGCACCGCGCTGGCCTGGCAGCGCACGTCGCTGGCGCTGGTCGCCGGGGCCGCCCTGGTGGCGCGGCTGGCCCCGTCGCGACTGGGCCCGGCCACCCTGCTGCTCGCGGCGGTCTGGCTGCTCGCGGTGCTGGTCCTGCTCCGGGTCCGGCGCGGGGGCAGCGGTCCGGACGGGGTGGCGGCCGCGTCGCTCACCGGCGCCTTCGTCCTGCTCTGCGCGACCGAGCTGGTCGTGGTGGCGACCGGGCACCGCTAGGTTCGGCCCATGAGGCAGCCGTCGCAGCAGCACAGGTCCGCACGATGACCCGCGTCGTGGTCCCCGGCGGGGGCACGACCTCCCGGCTCGAGGCCCACCTCGCCGTGCCGCCGGTGGGGGCGGGCCCCTGGCCCGGGGTGGTGGTCCTGCACGAGGCGTTCGGCCTCACCGACGACACCCGGCAGCAGGCCGACCGGCTGGCCGCGGCGGGCTACCTCGCCGTGGCCCCCGACCTGTTCAGCAAGGGCGGCGCCGTGCGGTGCCTGCGGTCGACGATCGCCTCGCTCGTCTCGGGACACGGCCCGGTGTACGCCGACATCGAGGCCGCCCGGGTCTTCCTCGCCGACCGTGAGGACTGCACCGGCACGGTCGGGGTGATCGGGTTCTGCATGGGCGGCGGCTTCGCGCTGATGACCGCCTCCCGCGGCTTCGAGGCGTCCGCGCCCAACTACGGGATCCTGCCCCGCGACCTGCCCGCGGCGCTGCGGGGCGCCTGCCCGGTGGTGGCCAGCTACGGCGGCCGCGACCGGGCCCTGCGCGGGGCGGCCGCGACGCTCACCGGCGCGCTCGTCGAGGCCGAGGTCGAGCACGACGTCAAGGAGTACGCCGACGCCGGCCACTCGTTCCTCAACCGGCACAACGCCGGACCCTTCTCGGTGGTGGAGAAGGTCGTCGGGCTCGGCTACCACCAGGACTCGGCCGAGGACGCGTGGGGCCGGATCCTGCGCTTCTTCGACACCCACCTGCGCTGAGCGGGCGGTCCCCGGCCCTCAGCGCAGGGTGACCCGGAGCCGGTGGATCCGCGTGACCCGGGAGACCTGCACCCACACCTCACGGCCCCGCGAGGTGTGCACGACCTTCGCCCGGGTCCGCTCACCGTCGAGCCGGACCCGCGCGAGGTGCGCACCCTTCGGGAGCACCGCCCCGAGGGTGAGCCGGACGCCGAGCGGGGCGTCGACGACGGTGCGCAGCGCGTGCGGGCCCCGGACCGCCCGGACGTCCACGTGGGAGCGACCGACCCGGATGTCGCGTCCCGAGATCCGCCGCTGGCCGCCGGGGACCTGCGGCACGACCCGGAGCCGGTTGCGTCCCATGTCCGGGGTGACCCCGAGCTCGTGGTGGACGACCGGCCAGAGGATGCCGTACGTGCCCCAGGCCTGCAGGGCCATCGACCGCTCGGTGAGCGGCTTGTCGATGTTGGCCCCGAAGTCGGGGGACGGGGAGATCTCCGGCATCGCGCCGGGCAGCTCCCACACCGAGGGGTCGAGCTGCACCCGGGCGTTGGCGGTGGTGTACCGCTGCAGCTGGTCGGCGCCGAGCCGGCCGAGGGCGGCCTCGGCCACGGCCATGATCGAGGTGTTCAGGGTGAAGACCGAGCGCTCGGAGACCACCGAGGAGGTGGCGGTGTCGCAGGTGGCGCCGGGGTTCCCGGCCGGGTCGCCGGTGGCACCGGTGCCGGTGTGGAACAGCCCGAACTCCCCGCTGTAGCAGGGCTTCTCGCGTCCGGCGACGACCCGACGGGCGTGCCGTCGTGCGGCCACGGGGCGGGTCCGGCCGTTCGGGAGGGTCAGCTCGGCCTCCACGGGCGTGAGCCCGATCCAGTGCCGCTGGAAGACCTGCTCGTTGCCGGGGTCGGCCAGGGAGTCGGCGTACTGGTGGGCGGTCGGGCCGAACCACCAGGTCCGCTCGAACTTCCGCTGCAGCTTCTGGGCGCGGGTGGTGGCCCAGCGCTGCGTGCGTCGGTCGTCCTTGCTGCGCGCGAGGTCGGCCAGGTCGCGCAGCCCGCGCAGGGTGTAGACGCTGTTGTCCAGCTTCTCCTGGCCCATCCCGTCCCGCTCCACGTTGCCCAGCCCCTCGGGCCAACCGTCGTGGTCGGCGTCGAGCTCGCGGTAGATGTAGTGCATCGCGCGCACCGAGGTGCGGTACATCGAGTCACGGAACCGGTCGTCGCCGGTCCAGCGCCAGACCAGGGCCACGGTGCTGGCGAACTTCGCGGTCTCGTCGGTGTTGCCGTCGTCGCCCTTGGCGCCGAAGTAGACCTGGCCGTCCGGGGTGACCTCGTGCACGATCTTGCCGCTGCGGCCGTTGGCCACCCGACTGACGTCGCGCAGGGCGCGCAGGTGGTCCTCGATGGCGCGGAACTGGCCGGCGGCCACCGCGGCGAAGGCGGTGTACTCCCCGTCGGTGGCGAACAGCCACGGGTAGTCGGGCCACCCGGCGCCGAGCCAGCGGATCTTGTCGACCGTGCCCTTCGGGGCCGGGTAGCGGGTGCCGGCGTTGGTCACCCGCACCTTCAGGTGCCGGGCCTCCTGCACCGACTCGGCGAGGTTCTGCTTGCTCCACAGCACGCTGCGCTCGAGCAGAGGGTCGCCGGGCAGGTTGACGCGGGTGCGGCTGGCCACCGCCACCCGGTCACGGGTGACCTCGCGGAGCAGGGCCCGCGGGTGGGCCAGAGCCTTGTCCCGGTCGGCCTTGGCGGCCCTGAGCCCGCGGTCGGAGCCGGCCACCGCGAACCAGACCGTGCGGCCCCCGGCCGGGATCCGGACCCGGTAGCTCAGCCGGCCCCCGGTGCCCTGGCCGTACGCCGTGTCGTCGCAGCGGTCCGGGGCCGGGGGAGCGGACGGCCCCGAGGCGGGGCAGACCACGGCAGGGTCCTGCGGCCCGCGGTGGTCGGGCCCGAGCCGGGTGCCGGTCGGGGTGAGTCGCGAGCCCACCACGGCGGCGTAGTCGTGGGCCTCGCCGTGCGGGACCGGCGGGGTGCCGCGCTCGCGGAACACCAGGCCGCGGGCGTCGACGGAGCCCGTGTCGGGCAGGTTGTAGTCGGTCTGGGACGGGGTGGTCTCACCCCAGGGGTAGACCTTCATCAGCTCGGAGTGGGCGTCGACGTCCAGGCTCAGGGTGGTCGCGCGGGGGGAGTCCAGGCGCAGGCCGACCAGTCCTGCGCGCAACCCGTCGGGGGCGAAGTCGGTGCGGGTGACGCGGACCCCGGCGTGGGTGCCGAGGTCCATCTGCTGGTAGCCCCATCCGCTGGTGTACCGGCGGGCGGTCAGCCAGCTGCCGCCGGCCCGGAACCAGATCCCGTCGAGCAGCTTCACCGGCGGGGTCCAGAAGCCACCCATCTCGCCGCGGGTGTGGAAGCCGGTGGCCGGGTACAACCCGTCCTCGGTGCCCATCTGGTAGAGCCGGTCGCCCACGACGAGGCTCCGGCGGTCGGCCAGCCGGGTGGTGGCCGACCGCTCCGGCGTGCCGGGGTCGGGGGCCGAGGAGTGCCGGGCGCCCGTGTCGCCCGGGGTCTCGGCCGCGGAGGGCAGCGCGGTGGCCAACGGGGCGAGCGCGAGCGCGAGTGCGGTGGCGGTGCCACGACGTACGGACAGCACGGACAACTGGGGCCTCCCGAGTGACGGACGCCTCATCCGACAGCACGCAGGGCCCGGCGCGCAAGACGCTGGACCGGTCGAGTTCCGGGCCGGGTCTCACTCGTCCAGGTTCTCGACGTCCAACCGGGTCCCCCCGGACCCCGAGGCCCGGTTGGCCAGCCAGGTCACGACCCAGAGCACCACGCCGACCGCGAGCATCCCGCCGGCGATGCGGTACTGGATCCAGTCCTCCCGGTGCCGAGCCCACGGTCCGGCCAGCACCAGGCAGGCGACCGCCGCGACGGCGGGGGTCCAGCCCGGGGCCCGGAAGCTGGGCGTGCTGGTGTCGTCGCGACGCAGGACGACCACGGCCACGTTGACCAGGGCGAACACGCACAGCAGCAGCAGTCCCGTCGTGCCCGAGAGGGCGGTGACGGTGCTCTCGGCCAGCTGGGCGACCACCACGATCAGCACCAGGGCCAGGGCGGTGGTGAACGCGATCGCGCTCCAGGGCGACCGGCGGCCCGGCAGCACGCGCCCGAGGGCGCGGGGGACGACCCCCTGCTTGGCCATCCCGTAGACCAGCCGGCTGGCCATCAGCATGTTGATCAGCGCGGTGTTGGCCACCGCGAACACCGTCAGGAACGGGAAGATCGCGCCGACCGGGAAATTCGGCAGACCCTGCTTGACCGCAGCGAGCAGGACCCCCTGCTCGGTGTCGGAACCGGCCTTGATCTGGTCCAGCGACAAGATCGCGACCACCGCCACCGCCACCAGCATGTAGATCACCACCGCGATCCCCAGCCCGGTGAGCATCGCCCGGGGGAACACCCGGGTCGGGTCCTTGGTCTCCTCGACCATGTTGACCGAGTCCTCGAAGCCCACCATCGAGAAGAACGCCACCGCGGTGGCGATGGTGACCGCCAGGACGGCGCTGGTGTCGCCCGAGCCGTGGAAGGTGGTCACCCGGGACAGGTCGCCCTCGCCCCTGGCGACCACCCACAGCCCGATCGCGATGACGATGGCCAGGGCCAGCATCTCGACCAGGGTGAGCACGACGTTGAACTTCACGCTCTCGCCCACGCCCCGCAGGTTGACCGCGGCCAGCAGGACCATGAACAGCAGCGCGACCACGAGACCGGCGGTGTCCCCGGTCGGCACCGGGAGCCAGCCGAGCCCGGCGCCCCCCAGGGTCTCCTCGAGCCCGGCGAGCAGGTTGGAGGAGAGCAGCCGGGCGGAGGTCGAGGCGCTGGTGATGCCGGAGGACACCACCGCGAAGGCGACCAGGAAGGTCACGAACTGCAGCCCGAACGCCTTCTGGGCGTACAACGCCGCCCCGGCGGCCTGGGGGTACTTCGTCACCAGCTCCAGGTACGACAGGGCGGTGAGCCCGGCGACCGCGAAGGCCACCAGGAACGGGAGCCACGCGATGCCGCCGACCTCCCCGGCGATGGTGCCGGTCACGGCGTACACCCCTGCGCCGAGGATGTCCCCGACGATGAACAGCAGGAGCAGCTTGGGCCCCATCACCCGCTTGAGGTCGGAGCCCTGCGCGGACTCCTCCGTGGTGGTGTCGGCGGTCATGGCGGCTCCCCGGACTCGTCCCCGCGCCCCGAAGCGCAGGCAATGGCGACACTCTGCCGCACCCGGCTCCCGGACGCACCCTAGGTTGGGCCCATGTCCGCCGATCGTGTGCTCACGGTGCTGGTCGCCGCCGCGGCCCTGCACCTCGGGTTCCAGCTCACCGTCACCCGGGTCGTCTACCCGGCCCTGGCCGCGGCACCCGACTGGGAGCCTGCGCACGCGGCCCACTCCCGGGCGATCGCCCCCCTCGTGGCTGTGGTGTACGGCGTGCTGCTCGCGGTCGGGGTGTGGGCCCTGGTCGTGGTGGGTCCCGACCCGTGGGTGCTGGTCTCGGCGGTCGGGGCCGCGGTGTCCTTCCTGGCCACCGCGCTGGTCGCGGCCCCGACCCACGGTCGCCTCGGTGCCGGACGGGACGACCGGCTGGTCGCCCGGCTGCTGGCTGCCGACCGCGCACGGGCCGCCGGAGCCGTCGTGTGCGGCGTGGGGGCGCTGCTCGCGGCGCTCCTGCACGCGTGACGGGACCGGTCGGTCGCGGCAGACTGGGGGCATGAGCACGTTCGAGAGCGTCCACGAGCCCCTCGAGCCGAGGGACGTCCTGCTGGGACGCAGCACCCACGTACGACGGCTCCTGCCGCACAAGGTCCGCCGGATGGTCGGGGCGTGGTGCTTCCTGGACCACTACGGGCCCGACGACATCCGGGAGATCGGCGGGATGTGGGTGCCGCCGCACCCGCACACCGGGCTGCAGACCGTGACCTGGCTCTTCGAGGGCCTGGGGCGGCACACCGACAGCCTCGGCTCGGACCAGCTGATCCGTCCCGGGCAGCTCAACGTGATGACCGCCGGGCACGGGATCTGCCACGCCGAGGTCTCGCCCGACGACGCCCCGGACGTCCTGCACGGTGTCCAGCTGTGGGTGGTGCTGCCCGACGAGGTGCGTGACAGCGTGGCGCCCGCCTTCACCCACCTGGCCGACCTGCCCTCGTTCACCGAGCAGGGCGCCCGGGTCACCGTGATGGTCGGCGAGCTGGCCGGGCACCGGTCCGAGGCCCCGGCGTACACCCCGCTGCTGGGGGCCGAGGTGGTGCTTCCGGCCGGCACCTCGCTGAGGCTGCCGGTCGACGCCGGGTTCGAGCACGGCGTGCTCGCGGTCGGCGGCACCGTCGAGGTCGACGGCCGGCCGGTGGAGGCCCAGCAGATGACCTTCCTCGGCGACGGCCGCAGCGAGCTGACCCTGGCGGCGCCGGACGGTGACGCCGTGGCGCTGCTCCTGGGCGGGGAGCCCTTCGAGGAGGAGATCGTGATGTGGTGGAACTTCATCGGCCGCAGCCACGAGGAGGTGGTCGCCCAGCGCGAGGCCTGGAACGGCAGCGGGCTGGAGGACCGGCCGGCCCGGTTCGGGCACGTGGAGGGGTTCGCCGGCGACCGGCTGCTCGCCCCGCCGATGCCCTCGACCCGGCTGCGGGCCCGGAGCAGACGCGGCTGAGGAGACACCTCGCCGGCCGTGGGGCACACTGGAGCCAGTTACTTCTGAGGTTCCTGTGGCAAAAGCGGCGGATGTGCCGCACACTGGTTCATAACAACCGCATACCGTTTCCGAGACCACCTGTTGGGTCCACACGAGATCGCTGGGGAAGGCGTACCTCGACGCCGGATCAACAGGAGGCCACGGTGACCACACGTCAAACGACCAGGGGCGTCATCTACGTCCACTCGGCGCCGTCCGCGCTGTGCCCACACATCGAGTGGGCGATGGGCGGTGTTCTCGGCAACGCCGTGAACCTCGAGTGGACGCCCCAGCCTGCCCAGGCAGGGTCCTACCGGGCCGAGTTCTCCTGGCTGGGCAACGCCGGCACGGCGGCCTCGATCGCCTCCGCGCTCCGCGGTTGGAAGCACCTGCGCTTCGAGATCACCGAGGAGCCGACCCCCTCCACCGAGGGGGCGCGCTACTCCTACACCCCCGAGCTCGGGGTCTTCCACGCCGTCACCGGCGTGCACGGTGACGTGATGATCCCCGAGGACCGGCTCAAGGCAGCGGTGGTCCGGGCCGCGCTCGGGGAGGCCACCCTCGAGATCGAGATCGACCGGCTGCTGGGCAAGCCGTGGGACGACGAGCTCGAGACCTTCCGGTACGCCGGCGACGGCGCTCCGGTCCGGTGGCTGCACCAGGTGGTGTGAGCCCCGAGCCGTGGCCGGTCCCCCGGAGGAGCCGCTGACCGGCGGCAGCACCACCCCGGTGGCGCGGGTCGGTGACACGGTGCGGCGCGCCGCCGGGCCGTGGACCCCCACCGTCCACGCGTTGCTGCGGCACCTGCGCGCCCACGGGTTCGGCGAGGTGCCCGAGCCGCTCGGCCTCGACGAGGAGGGCCGGGAGGTGCTCACCTACCTGCCCGGTGAGGTGCCGGCGTACCCGATGCCGGTGTACGTGTGGGCCGAGGACGCGTTGGTCGCGGTGGGGCGGCTGGTGCGCCGGTTGCACGACGCCACCGTGGGTTTCCGCCCCGAGCAGCCGGTGTGGCGGCTGCCCCCGGTCAGTCCGGAGGAGGTGGTCTGCCACCAGGACCTGGCGCCCGACAACCTCGTGTGGGCCGACGGACAGCCGGTCGGGGTGATCGACTTCGACACCGCCTCACCCGGACCCCGGGTCCACGACCTGGCCTACCTGGCCTACCGGTTCGCACCGCTCACCGATCCGGCGAACCCCGACGTGCCCCCCTCGTCGGCCACCGAGCAGCTGCACCGCCTGGCCGTCCTGCTCGCGGCGTACGGCACGGACCTGGCTCCCCGGCTGGTGCTGGAGCACGCCGCGGACCGGCTGGACGGGCTGAGCCGCTTCATGGTGGAGGAGGCGGAGGCCGGCAACGAGGGCCAGCGCCGGGCGCTGGAGCGGGGGGACGGGGAGATCTACGCCCGGGACGCCGCGTGGGTCCGCGGGCTCACGCCCCTGACCTGAGCGCACGCTCGAGCGGGGTCGGGAAGGACGGCACCACCGTGGCCCCCTCGAGCCGGGGGGCCAGCGCCTCGGTCGCCGCACCGACCGCCTCGGTCGCCTCGGTGCCGCGGTCGGCGACCAGGCGGGTCGCGAGCGTGCCGTCGGGGCGCACGGCCCACCCGCCGACCACCTCGCCGCGCCACCAGATCGTCGGGCCGACGTTGCCGTACGGGTCGTAGAACGGGGTCGGGTCCTCGGGCAGGAACCAGTGCCGGCCCTTCCAGCCCATCGGGGTCGGGTCCAGCGCCGGCAGCAGCACCGCGCTGGGCCCGGGGTCGGCGACCGGGGCCTCGTCCTCGGCCAGCACGACTCCGTCGCCGAGGGGCACCGTGTCCAGGGCGGCCAGCGCCTTCCGGGTCACCCCGAGGGCCCACCCGGTCCACCAGGCCACGTCGGCCTCGCTCGCCGGCCCGAAACGGCGCAGGTAGGCCGCGACCAGGGCTGCTCTCGCTGCGGCCGGGTCGAGGTCGGGGACCCCGTCGGGCCACCAGGCGGTCCCGGCCTCCCAGGTGTGCTGGCGCGAGGTCCACGAGCCGGACGGTCGGCCCCGGACCAAGCGGCCCTCGGCGCCCAGCAGGGCCAGGACCTGGGAGGTGATGGTGCGCCGCACGTCGTAGGCCTTGTCGGTGCGCGGCAGGATCGCCGTGCGCAGCCGGGGCTCGGCCGCACCGAGGGCGGCCCCGGTGGCTGTCCCGAGGGCGGCCATCGCCCGCTCGGTCCCCTGCTCGGTCCCGGTCAGCCACGTCGCCAGGGCCTCGGGGCCCTCGGGCAGCACGGGGTCGGTGGGTGCCGCGGCCAGCTCGGTCAGCAGCCGCCGACGCATCGTGGCCGCGACGCCGACCGCGGCCGCGTGGTGGACCACGTCGGCCAGGTCCCGCGGCACGACGAACAGGGTCCGCCGCATGGCCATCATCCGGACCAGCGCCCGGTCCTCGTACAGCGCGGAGGCGACGTCGGCCAGACCGAGGCCGGGGGCCCGCGCCAGCACCGAGAGGTAGACCGTGGCCGGGTCCGTGGCGTGCAGGACCAGGACCGACCGGGCGGCCTCCAGGGTGGTGCCCACGGGGGACAGCTGACGGGCCACGAGGCGGGCACGGCGCTGCTCGACCGGGGTCATGCCCCCGGTTCTACCAAAGCCGGGCCGAGGTCACCAGGCGGCACAACGCCTGCCGCACGCGCACGACGGGCGCCCCCGAGGTTGCTCCGGGGCGCCCGTCGTGGACGTGCTGGTCGGTCGTGCTGCGGCTCAGACGCTCTTGAAGGCGATGGCGACGTTGTGGCCGCCGAAGCCGAAGGAGTTGTTCAGTGCCGCGATCTGGCCCGAGGGCAGCTCCCGCACCGCGGTGGCGATGTCGAGGCCGGTGTCCTCGGGGTCGTCGAGGTTGATCGTCGGCGGCACCACGCGGTTGCGCAGGGCCAGGACGACCGACAGGGACTCCAGGGCCCCGGCCGCACCGAGCAGGTGCCCGGTCATCGACTTGGTCGAGGTCACCACGATCCCGTCCAGGGCCCCACCCATCGCCTGCCGGATCGCTCCGGCCTCGGCCAGGTCGCCCTGGGGGGTCGAGGTGGCGTGGGCGTTGATGTGCACGATGTCCGAGGGGGACAGTCCCCCCTCGCGCAGCGAGATGCCCATCGCCCGTGTCGCGCCCAGGCCCGACGGGTCCGGCTGGGCGATGTCGTGGGCGTCGGCGGTGATGCCGGCGCCCGCGGCCTCGGCGTAGACCCGGGCGCCCCGCGCCGTGGCGTGGGCCTCGGACTCGAGCACCAGCACCGCAGCGCCCTCACCGAGGACGAAGCCGTCACGGCCCTTGTCCCAGGGCCGCGAGGCCCGGGTGGGGTCGTCGTTGCGCTTGGACAGCGCCATCATCTGGGCGAACGCGGCCATCGGCAGCGCGTGCACGGCCGCCTCGGTCCCGCCGACCACGACGACGTCGGCCCGACCCAGGCGGATCTGGTCGATGCCCAGCGCGATCGCCTCGTTGCCCGAGGCGCACGCCGACACCGGGGTGTGGACGCCGGACTTGGCCCCGAGGGCCAGACCGATGCTGGCGGCCGGGCCGTTGGGCATCAGCATCGGGATCGACAGGGGGACACCCGCCGGGGGCCCTTCTGCAGGAGCTGGTCGTAGTTGTTCAGCAGGGTCGTGACGCCACCGATGCCGGAGGCCATCGCCACGCCGAGGCGCTCGGGGTCGACCTCGGCCCCGCCCTCGCCGAAGCCGGCGTCGGCCCAGGCCTCCAGCGCGGCGACCATCGCGAACTGGCCGGAGCGGTCGAGGCGGCGAGCCTTGACCCGGTCGAGCACGTCGCCCGGCTCGACGGCCACCTCGGCGGCGATCTGGGTGCTCAGCTGCTCAGCCCAGTCGTGCTTCATGACGTCCACGCCGGACTGCCCCGCGAGCAGGGCCTCCAGGTGGTCGCCGTGTTGCCACCGACGGGGGACGTGGTGCCGAGACCGGTCACCAGGACACGGGTCGTGCTCATAACGATCACTCCTCATCCGTGCCGACCCGCCTGCACCCGCGGGGAGCCTGTGCTCCCCGCGACCGGCTCAGGCGGGCCGGTCCCGGAAGGTCGGGTCAGGCCTGGGCGGAGTCGATGAAGTTGACGGCGTCGCCGACGGTCTTGAGGTTCTTGACCTGGTCGTCGGGGATGCGCACGCCGAACTTCTCCTCGGCGGCGACGACGATCTCGACCATCGACAGCGAGTCGACGTCGAGGTCGGAGACGAACTCCTTGTCCATCTGGACGTCGTCGGCGGGGACGCCGGCGATCTCCTCGACGATGACGGCGAGCTCGGACTGGATCTCGGAGGTGCTGGCCACAGGGGGCTCCTTGGGTAGTAGGCGTTGCGTACGGTCTCAGCTCAGTCGTGCGGGTCGTGCAACGGTCACGCTAGAGGGCGCGGCCGCGGGATCAGGGGACCTTGACCACCTGGGCGGCGTAGGCGAGGCCCGCGCCGAAGGCGATGATCAGGGCGAGGTCGCCGCTCTTGGCCTGGCCGAGCTCGACGAGCTTGTCCAGCGCCAGCGGGATCGAGGCCGCGGAGGTGTTGCCCTGCTCGGCGATGTCGCGGGCGATGGCGACGTGCTCGGGCAGCTTCATCGAGCGCGCCATGGCGTCGATGATCCGCATGTTGGCCTGGTGGGGGACGAACAGGTCGAGGTCGTCGGTGGTGATCCCGGCCAGGTCGAGGGCGGCCTGCGCCGTCTTGGCCATCTCGAAGGCGGCCCAGCGGAACACCGCGTTGCCCTGCATCACCAGGTGCGGCATCACCGGCTTGGGGGAGGCGACCACGTCGCGCCAGTCCTCGCGCTGGCGGATCAGGTCGTACTGCTCGCCGTCGGAGCCCCACACGACCGGCGAGATGCCCGCGGTCTCGGAGGGTCCGACCAGGACGGCGCCGGCGCCGTCGGCGAAGATGAAGGCCGTGCCCCGGTCGTCGAGGTCGAGGATGTCGGAGAGCCGCTCCACGCCGATCACCAGGACGTACTTGGCGCTGCCGCCCTTGATCATGTCCGAGGCCAGCGCCACGCCGTGGCAGAAGCCGGCGCAGGCGGCGCTGATGTCGAAGGCGACCGGACGGTTCAGCCCCATCTCGTGGGCCACGGCCGCGGCCACCGCCGGGGTCTGCATCAGGTGCGAGATCGTCGCCACGATGACGCCGTCGACCTGGGCCGCGTCGATGCCCGAGCGCTCCAGGGCCACGCGGGCCGAGGCGACGGCCATCATCTGGACCGACTCCTCGTCGTTGGCGAAGCGGCGCTCCTTGATGCCGGAGCGCTGCTGGATCCACTCGTCGGAGGAGTCGATGGCGTCGATGATGTCGGCGTTCGGCACGATGCGGCTGGGGCGGTACGACCCGAGACCGAGGATCGCGGTGTGCGTCGCGCCGGTGATCGAAGCGAGTTCGGTCATACGTGGGCACCTTCGGTCTGGTCGGGGCGGTGGGGGCGGACCCGTGCTTGAGCACGAAGGCCCGGGCGTCGTCGAGCTGGTCGGGGGTCTTGAGGGCGAAGGTCTCGACCCCCTTCATTGCACGCTTGGCGATGCCGGTCAAGGTGCCGGCGGGCGGCAGCTCCAGCAGACCGGTCACGCCCAGCTCGCGCATGGTGTCCATGCACAGGTCCCAACGGACCGGGCTGCCGATCTGGCTGACGATCCGGTCGAGCACCTCCCGGCCCTCCGCGACGACCGTGCCGTCGCGGTTGGACAGCACCGGGACGACCGGCTCGCCGGTGACGACCGCCGAGGCCAGGCCGTCGAGGACGTCGACCGCGGGCTGCATGTGGTGGGTGTGGAAGGCCCCGGCGACCGACAGCGGGACCAGGCGGGCGCGGGCCGGCGGGTCCTCGGCCAGGGCGGCGAGCTGCTCCACGGTGCCGGCGGCGACGATCTGGCCGGGACCGTTGTCGTTGGCCGCGGTGACCCCGTGCCTGTCGAGCGCGGCGAGGACCTCGTCGCGGTCGCCGCCGAGGATCGCGGTCATGCTGGTGGGGGTGCTGGCGGCGGCCTCGGCCATCGAGCGGCCGCGCTCGCGCACCAGCACCATGGCCTGCTCGGGGCTGATCGCGCCGGCCAGGGCGGCCGCGGCCAGCTCGCCGACGCTGTGACCGGCGACGGCCCCCACCGTCACGTCCGAGCCCTCGGCGGGCAGGACGTCCAGGGCCGCGACCAGGGCGGAGGCGACCAGCAGCGGCTGGGCCACGGCGGTGTCGCGGATCGTGTCGGCGTCGGCCTCGGTGCCGTAGTGCACGAGGTCCAGGCCCGAGACCGCGCCCAGCCAGGCCAGGCGTGCAGCGTACTGCGGGTCGGCGAGCCAGGGCTCGAGGAAGCCGGGGGACTGGGCCCCCTGGCCGGGTGCGACGATGACGAGCATGACTCCATGATCTCGGCTGCGGGGGAGCGGGTGCGCCTCAGAGGTCCACCACTTTGGCGGACGCGTTTTGGAGGAATCCTACAAATCGACGTCCCCGGGGTCGCGGTCCAGGCTCAGCCGTCCCAGGACCAGTGCGACCCGCAGGGTGAAGGCGTGACGGGCGTCACCGGGCGCCAGGCCGGTGATGTCGACCACGCGCTTGAGCCGGTACCGGACGGTGTTGGGGTGCACGAAGAGCACCCGGCTGGCGCCCTCGATGGAGCCCCCCTGGTCCAGGTACGCGGTCACCGTGTCCAGCACGCCGGAGCCCGCCAGTCTCAACGGGGCATAGACATCGCTGACCAGCTCGGCGCCGGGCGAGCTCGTCGCCGTCGAGCGCGCGCTCGGCCAGCAGGTCCTCGCTGGTGACCGGTCCGGGGGGAGCGAGCCACCCGGGGGCCGCACGCAGCCCCGCCACCGCCTCGACGGCGGAGCGGTGGGCCTGGAGGAGGTCGGAGACCACGGGTCCGACGACCACCGCTCCGGGGCCGAAGCAGGGACCCACGAGTGCGCCTGCTTTGTCCGGATCCACCACACCGCCCACCACGACGACGAGGCGGTCCCCCTGCACCGCGCCGAGCGCGTCGAGGCCGGCGTGGCGGGCGATCGTGCGCACCTGGTCGACGACCGCCTCGCGGTCCGGGTCCGGCTCGGGGGCCCGGCCGACCACGACCGCCACGTGGCCCGACTCCATCCAGCCCAGGGCGCTGGCCCGGGTGCGGATCGTCTCGTCGGGGTCGCCCCGCATGATCGAGTCGACCACGAGCGACTCGAGGCGGGCGTCCCAGGCACCGCGCATCTCCGCGGCGCGGGCGTACACGTCGGCCGTGGCGAAGGCCAGCTCCCGGCCGTAGCGCAGGAGGCTCTCCCGCACCTCGCCGGCGTGCTCGGGGGAGACCGAGCGGGCCAGGTCGGACTCCGCGACCTCGATGCTGAGCCGGATCATCGCCACGGTCTGCTGGAGCGTGATCACGCCGGCGAACGAACGCGGTGCGTTGCCGAACACCTCCACGGTCAGCGCCGGAGCGGGGTCGCCGGGGTTGCGGAACCAGGTGATGTAGCTGTTGAAGCCGGCCTGCAGCACCATGCCGATCCAGGCCCGGTGCTCGGCGGGCAGCTCGGCGAACCACGGCATCTCGCGCTCCATGCGGGCGAGCGAGGTGGTCGTCAGCCCACCCACGCCACGCTGCATCTGCCGGGCGATCTGGGCGCGGCTCCGGGGCTTGGTCACGGCCCAACCCTAGGCAGGGACGGCCCCGTCCGGACACGCCACCGGGGCCCCGATGGTGCACCGGGTGCGGAAACGGGGTCTAATAGTGGGGTCTACCTGCGGTGCACGCACGGCGGGTGGCTCCGGGGGAAACGCCGCAGGAACGCGCCGTGACGGCGTCCGGGAGAGAAGAGGCACGGTGATGACCGACCCCCTCGAGGTCCAGTACGTCACCGTCCACGGCCACCGGCGCGCCTTCGTCAAGACCGGCCAGGGTCCGGTGATCCTGCTGCTGCACGGGATGGCCTGCGACCACACGACCTGGGCCCCGGTCATCGAGAAGCTGGCCCGCAACTACACCGTGATCGCCCCGGACCTGCTGGGCCACGGCCTGTCGGACAAGCCGCGCGCGGACTACAGCGTCGGGGGCTACGCCAACGGCATGCGCGACCTGATCACCCTGCTCAACATCGACAAGGTCACCGTCGTGGGCCACAGCCTCGGCGGCGGGGTGGCCATGCAGTTCGCCTACCAGTTCCCCGAGCGCACCGAGCGGATGATCCTGGTCGCGCCCGGCGGCCTGGGTCGCGAGGTGACCCCGGCCATCCGGGCGGTGACCCTCCCCTTCTTCCAGGCGGCGATGGGCGTGGTCACGCTGCCCGGCGTCCGCCACCTGACCACGGGCGCGATGCGGACCGCCGCCAAGATCGACACGCCCGTCCTGCACGACCTCGACGAGGTGGCCGACATCGTGGACAACATCCGCGACCCCCGGGCCCGGCGCGCCCTGGTGCACGTGGTCCGCGGCTGCGTCGACTACCGGGGCCAGATCATCACCATGGTCGACCGGGCCTACCTGACCGAGCAGATGCCGATGTGCGTGATCTGGGGCAGCGAGGACCAGGTCATCCCGATGAAGCACGCCGAGACCGTCCGCCGGATCGCCCAGACCGCGACGGTGAAGATCGTCGAGGGGGCAGGACACTTCCCGCACAAGGACTACCCCGACGAGTTCGTCCGGACGGTGCACCGGTTCATGAGCCGGACCGAACCCGCGGTCTACAGCCGCGGCCGGTGGCGGGCCCTGCTCAAGCACGGCGCGCCGACCGGGATGGAGATCCCCGACTCCCGCGTCGTCACCATCGCCTGACCCGCCGACCCGTCACGTCTTGACGCGGTTCCGCGCCGACCCGTCACGTCTTGACGCCGAAAACCGCCGAATCGTCACGTCTTGCGAGCAAGACGTGACGACTCGGCGGTGATCTGGGTGAAGACGTGACGGGTCGGCGTCAGGCGTCGCCGCCCTCCTGCTTCACGCCGGCGACCGCGGTCGGGTCGTCGATCTGGTACTTGTCGAAGGCCTCCTGGACCACGTCGGTCTTGACCTCACCGCGGGCGGCGAGCGCGGCCAGGGCCTGCACCACGACGGACTGCGCGTCGATGTGGAAGAACCGCCGAGCGGCCGGCCGGGTGTCGGCGAAGCCGAAGCCGTCCGCACCCAGGGAGTGGTAGTCGCCGGGGACCCACTTGGCGATCTGGTTCTGCACCGCCCGCATGTAGTCGCTGACCGCCACGAACGGACCGTCGGCGTCCTGGAGCTTGCTGGTCACGTACGGGACCTTGGGCTCCTCCGACGGGTGCATCAGGTTCCACTCCTCGGCCTCGCCGGCCTCGCGGGCCAGCTCGTTCCAGGAGGTGACCGACCACGTCTCCGCGGCCACACCCCACTCCTCGGCGAGCATCTTCTGCGCGTGCGCGATCCACGGGTACCCCACGCCGGAGGCCATCAGCTGCACCTTGGGGGCGTCGGCCGGCAGCGACTCGGGAGCGTCGGAGGTCTTGTAGATCCCCCGCAGCAGCCCCTCGACGTCGAGGTTGTCAGGCTCCTTGGGCTGGGAGTACGGCTCGTTGTAGACCGTGATGTAGAAGATCACGCTCTCGCCGTGCGGGTCCTTCTCGGTGGAGCCGTACATCCGCTCCAGTCCGCTGCGCACGATGTGCCCGACCTCGTAGGCCAGTGCCGGGTCGTAGTGCACGACCGCGGGGTTGGTCGCCGCGAGGAGCGGAGAATGACCGTCCGCGTGCTGCAGGCCCTCACCGGTCAGGGTGGTCCGACCGGCGGTGGCGCCGATCAGGAAGCCCTTGGCCAGCTGGTCGGCCATCGCCCAGATCGAGTCACCGGTCCGCTGGAACCCGAACATCGAGTAGAAGATGTAGAACGGGATCATGTGCTCGCCGTGCGTGGAGTACGACGACCCGACCGCCGTGGTCGAGGCCATCGCGCCGGCCTCGGAGATGCCCTCGTGGAGCAGCTGGCCCTGCGGGGACTCCTTGTAGGCCAGCAGCAGCTTGCGGTCGACCGACTCGTACGTCTGACCCGCGGGGTTGTAGATCTTGTGGGTCGAGAACATCGAGTCCATGCCGAAGGTGCGGAACTCGTCGGGGGCGATCGGGACGATGCGCGAGCCGATCTCCGGGTCCTTGATCAGGTCCTTGAGCAGCCGCACGATGGCCATCGTGGTGGCCACCGACTGCTTGCCCGAGCCCTGCTTGAGCTCGGCGTAGACCTTGTCGCCGGGCAGCTTGAGGTGCTTGGCCCGGACCTCGCGCTTGGGGATCGGGCCGCCGAGCTGCTTTCGCCGCTCGAGCATGTACTCGACCTCGGGGGAGTCGGCCCCGGGGTGGTACAGCGGGGCGGCACCGGTGCGCTCGTAGGAGTCGTCGATGTCGCGGTCGCTGAGCGGGAGGTAGAGCCGGTCCCGGAAGCGCTTGACGTTGTCGGGGGTCAGCTTCTTCATCTGGTGGGTCGCGTTGCGGCCCTCCAGCGACTCAATCGTCCAGCCCTTGATCGTCTTGGCCAGGATCACGGTCGGCTGGCCGACGTGCTTGGTGGCCGAGTCGAACGCGGAGTAGACCTTGCGGTAGTCGTGACCACCGCGCGGCAGCTTGCCGATGTGGTCGTCGCTCATGTGCTCGACCATCTTGCGCAGGCGCGGGTCGCCGCCGAAGAAGTTCTCGCGGACGTACGCCCCGCCCTCCACCGAGTAGGTCTGGTACTGACCGTCGGGGGTGGAGTTCATCTTGTTCACCAGGACGCCGTCGACGTCGCGGGCCAGCAGGGTGTCCCACTCGCGGCCCCAGACGACCTTGATGACGTTCCAGCCCGCACCGCGGAAGAACGACTCGAGCTCCTGGATGATCTTGCCGTTGCCCCGCACCGGGCCGTCGAGCTGCTGGAGGTTGCAGTTGACGACGAAGGTGAGGTTGTCCAGCTCCTCGCGGGCGGCCAGGCCGATCGCGCCGAGCGACTCCGGCTCGCCCATCTCGCCGTCGCCGAGGAAGGCGAAGACGTGCTGGTCGGAGGTGTCCTTGAAGCCACGGTTGTGCAGGTAGCGGTTGAACCGCGCCTGGTAGATCGAGTTGAGGGCGGTCAGGCCCATCGAGACGGTCGGGAACTCCCAGAAGTCCGGCATCAGGCGCGGGTGGGGGTACGACGACAGCCCCTTGCCCACACCGTGCTGCACCTCCTGGCGGAAGCGCATCAGCTGCTCCTCGCTCAGGCGGCCCTCGAGGAAGGCCCGGGCGTAGATGCCGGGGGAGGCGTGGCCCTGGATGAAGACCTGGTCGCCACCGCCCGGGTGGTCCTTGCCGCGGAAGAAGTGGTTGAAGCCGACCTCGTACAGCGAGGCCGAGGACTGGTAGGTGGCGATGTGACCGCCGACCTCGAGTCCCTTGCGGTTGGCGCTCGAGACGGTGATCGCGGCGTTCCAGCGGAGGAACGCGCGGATCCGCCGCTCGATCTCCTCGTCGCCGGGGAACCACGGCTCGCGCTCGGGCGGGATGGTGTTGATGTAGTCCGTGGAACGCAGGGCCGGCACGCCGACCTGCTTCTCACGGGATCGTTCCAGCAACTTCAGCATCACGTAGCGGGCGCGTTCGCGCCCACGTCCGGCGATCATCTCGTCCAACGACTCGAGCCACTCACGGGTTTCGTCAGGGTCGATGTCAGGAAGCTGGGTGGGGAGCCCCTCATGGATCACGGAGGGACGTTCCGGGGTACGTTCCGGGGTCTTGTCCTGGGTAGCCACGGTGCCATCCTTGCAGCCCCTGGAAGTACTGGCGAGTAGTGGGAGGGGGTCGGTTCGGGCCCAACCGGAGCGAACAGGTTGCACCTGGGACGCATCTCCGGTGGACTATCCGGCAGACAGCAGTGTCCGACGGCCGACCCGGCCCCGGACCGGACGAAGTGGAGGAGCCTGACGTGAGCGCGACCCCCGGTGGCGCGGACACCAAGAACGCTGGAGAGCGGATGGGGTTCGGCCCCGGTTCCGTGGTCCAGGAGATGGGCTGGGACGAGGACGTCGACGACCAGCTCAGGATCGAGATCGAGGACGCGGTCGACGGCGACATGGTCGACAGCAACTACGGCAACGTCGTGGACTCGGTGCTGCTCTGGTGGCGCGACGAGGACGGCGATCTCGTCGACGCCTTGGTGGACTCCCTGACCGACCTGGTCGAGGGCGGCACGATCTGGCTGCTGACCCCCAAGGTCGGCCGCCCGAACTCCGTCAACCCCGCCGACGTGACCGAGGCGGCCCCGGTGGCCGGTCTCGCGATCACCACGACGGCCGCGGTCAGCAAGGACTGGACGGCCACCCGGCTGGCGGCCCCGAAGGCGGCCGCGCACTGACCCAGCGCGAGGACAGGCAGATCACGGGTCGCCTCACCGGCCTGGCGGTCGGTGTCGTCACCGGCAGCGCAGCCGGGGTGAGCGGCGCCGGTGCCGTCCTGCGCAGCGGCCTGGTCCGCCCGTACTCACCGCTCACGCTGGCTCGCCTGGCCCGCACCCTGCACCGGTGGGGGGTCGGCCCGGCCGGCGGGTTCGCGGCGCTCGCGGTGCGCAACCCCCACGGCGTCGGCCTCGTCGACGAGCGCGGGGAGCTGACCTACCGTGAGATCGAGGAGCGCGGCACGGCCCTGGCCGACTCCTGGCGCGCCGCCGGGGTGGGCAGCGGCGACGCGGTGGCGCTCATGGTGCGCAACCACCGCGGGTTCGTCGACGCCACCCTGGCCGCCTCGAAGCTCGGTGCCGACCTGCTCTACCTCAACACCTCCTTCGCCGGCCCGCAGCTGGTCGGGGTGCTCGACCGGGAGAGGCCCTCGGTCGTGGTCCACGACGAGGAGTTCACCGCCCTGCTGGCCGGCGCGGGCGACGTACGCCGGGTGCTGGCCTGGGTCGACCCCGGCACCACTGCGGACCCCGACGTACCCACGCTGGACGGGCTGATCGCGGACGGGGACCCGCACGCCGAGCTGCCGTCACCGCCGCGGCAGAGCCGTGTGGTCATCCTGACCTCGGGGACCACCGGGACGCCGAAGGGCGCCCCGCGCCACCTGCCCGGTGTCGCCGCCGGGGCGACGGCCGGGGTCGCGCTGCTCTCCCGCATCCCGCTGCGCCGGGGCTGGCGCACGCACGTCGCCGCCCCGCTGTTCCACACCTGGGGGTGGGCCCACCTGGCCCTGGCCCTGGTGCTGGAGTCGACCGTCGTGCTCCGCCGCTCCTTCGACCCCGAGGCCTGTCTCGACCTGCTCGTGGAGCACCGCTGCGACTCCTTGGTCGTGGTCCCGGTGATGCTGCAACGGATCCTCGCGCTGCCGCCCGAGGTCCTGGACGCCCACGACCTGTCCGGGCTCAAGGTGGTGGCCGCCTCGGGGTCGGCGCTGCCCGGCGACCTGGGGCTGGAGTGGATGGACCGGTTCGGCCACCACCTCTACAACCTCTACGGCTCGACCGAGGTCGCCTGGGCCACGATCGCCACCCCCGAGGACCTGCGGGCCGCCCCGGGCACGGCCGGCCGCCCGCCGTACGGGACGGTGGTGCGGCTGTACGACGACCAGGACCGACCGGTGCCGACCGGCCGCACGGGGCGGATCTTCGTGGGTCACGGCATGCTGTTCGAGGGCTACACCGGCGGGGGCGGCAAGACGATGGTCGAGGGGCTGATGAGCACCGGGGACGTGGGCCGGTTCGACGCCGACGGCCGGCTGTTCGTGGAGGGCCGTGACGACGAGATGATCGTCTCCGGCGGCGAGAACGTCTTCCCCCAGGAGGTCGAGGACTGCCTGGCCCGGCACCCGGACGTGCGCGAGGCGGCGGCGGTGGGGGTGCCCGACGCGGCGTACGGGCAGCGGCTCCGCGCGTTCGTCGTGCTCGAGGCAGGCGGCCGGGTCGACGAGGACGACCTCAGGGCGCACGTCCGGGCCCACCTGGCCCGGTTCAAGGTGCCGCGGGAGATCGTGGTCGTGGACGAGCTGCCGCGCAACGCGACCGGCAAGCTGCTCAAGCGCGACCTGGACCGCCTGGCGGGCGGGGAGGCCGGATGAACCGGGTGGAGGTCGGCGACACGGCGCCTGACTTCGCCCTGCGCAACCAGCACGGCGAGACGGTCCGGCTCTCGTCGTACCGGGGGCAGCGGAGCGTGGTGCTGGTCTTCTACCCGTGGGCCTTCAGTCGGGTCTGCACCGGGGAGCTTCGTGCGCTGCGCGACGCCTGGCCCCGTCTGAGAGAAGCGGGGGCCGAGGTGCTGGCCCTCTCGTGCGACCCGCTGTTCTCCCTGCGCGCCTTCGCCGAGCAGGACGACCTGGGCTTCAGCCTGCTGTCGGACTTCTGGCCGCACGGTGCGGTGGCCGCGGCCTACGGCGTCCTGGACGAGGCCACCGGGGCGGCGACCCGCTCCACGGTGGTCGTCGACAGAGAGGGAAAGGTGGCCTGGACGGTTCACCACGCACTCGCCGACCCGCGCGACGTGGAGGCCTATCTGGTCGAAGTCGGTCACCTGACCTAAAACTTTACTGAACTCGTCCGCCGAGACGTGACATCGCTTTACTTCATGGTGCACTATTGATCCTGCAGCCGCTGGTGACCCGAGACGCCAGCGGCTGCCCCATTTTCGAGCGGCAGGCCCAGGTCGGCTACGCTCGCTCCGCTCCAGGGGCGTATAGCTCAGCGGTAGAGCACCTCCCTTACAAGGAGGTGGTCGGGGGTTCGATCCCCTCTGCGCCCACCACTACGCTCCGGCTCATGCGTCTGCGTGAGCTCACCGCCCTGCTCGACTCCTGGTACGACCCCGCGTGGGCCGAGGAGTGGGACCAGGTGGGGCTGGTCTGCGGGGACCCCGAGCAGGAGGTCCGCCGCGTCCTGTTCGCGGTCGACCCGGTCGAGGCCGTGGTCGACGAGGCGCTCGAGCTGGGGGCGGACCTGGTCGTGGTGCACCACCCGCTGTTGCTCACTGCGACCAGCTCGGTCGCCGCGACGACGCCCAAGGGACGCGTCGTGCACCGGCTCGTGCGTGCCGGAGTCGCCCTGTTCACCGCCCACACCAACGCCGACGTCCCCGCCGACGGGGTCAACGCCGCGATCGCGGAGGCCCTGGGGCTCCGGGAGCCACGGGTGCTGGTCCCCACCGGCCCGCCCGGGTCCGGGCGGGGCCATGGCCGCCTGGGGCGGCTCGCGGAGGACACCACGCTGCAGCGCTTCGCCGAACGGGTCGCGGCCGCGCTGCCCGCGACGGCTCACGGCGTCCGGGTCGCAGGGGACCCGCAGCGGGTGGTCCGGACGGTGGCCGTCGGGGCCGGAGCGGGCGACTCGTTCCTCGACGACGTCCGCCGGAGCGGGGTCGACGTGTACGTGACCTCCGACCTCAGGCACCACCGAGCCTCGGAGTCCGGGGAGGCCGGCGGTCCTGCCCTGGTCGACGTCGCGCACTGGGCGGCGGAGTCGCTGTGGCTGCCGGTGGTGGAGCGCAAGGTGCGTGCGGCGGTGGCCGCGGCGGGGGATACGGTGGACACCCGCGTGAGCACCCTCGTGACCGACCCCTGGACGTTCCGGGTCTGAGCGCGCGACCGCCCCGAGAGTCACCATCTGAGGAGCCCCACCGGTGAACGCCGATCCCTTCGCCCAGCTCAAGCTGCTCGACGTCCAGGAGCTCGACAGCCGCCTCGACCTGCTGCGCCACCAGCTCCGGAACCCGCCCGAGGCCGCCGAGCTGGCCGAGCTCGGCGCGACCCGCGCCGAGTGGGACGGCCAGGCCCGCGACGCCCAGGTCCGCGTCGACGACCTGACCCGCGCCCAGCGCAAGGCCGACGCGGACGTCGAGACGGTCCGCAACCGCCGGGTGCGCGACCAGCAGCGGATGGATGGCGGTGCGGTCACCAACCCCAAGGACCTCGAGCGGATGCAGCACGAGCTGGTGTCCCTGGACCGCCGGATCAGCAACCTCGAGGACGAGGAGCTCGAGGTGATGGAGCAGCTGGAGCAGGCCCAGACCGAGGTCGCCTCCCTGCGCAGCCAGATGACCGACATCGACACCCGGATCGCCGAGCTCACCGACTCCCGCGACACCCACCTGGCCGCCGTCCGCGCGGACGGGGCCGACGTGCAGAAGCGGCGCGCGGCGGCGGTGGACGGCATGCCCGAGGACCTGATGGCGCTGTACGACCGGCTGCGCGAGCAGAAGGGCGGGGTCGGCGCGGCGCTGCTGCGCGCCCGGCGCTGCGAGGGCTGCAGCCTGGAGCTGAACAGCGGCGACCTCGACGTGATCAGCCACAAGCCCCGCGACGAGGTGGTCCGCTGCGAGGAGTGCAGCCGGATCCTGGTGCGCACCGGAGAGTCCGGGATCTGAGGATGCCGGTGGGGCCTGACGCCGATCCACCCGGGGCAGTCGTGGTCGAGGCCGACGGCGGCTCGCGCGGCAACCCGGGCAAGGCGGCGTACGGCGCGCTGCTCAAGGACGCCGTCACCGGCCAGGTGCTCGCCGAGCGGGCCGAGCGGATCGGCGTGGCGACGAACAACGTCGCCGAGTACCGCGGGCTGATCGCCGGGCTGGAGCTCTACCGCGAGCACACCGACGGCGCCGAGCTCGAGGTCCGGATGGACTCCAAGCTGGTCGTGGAGCAGATGTCGGGCCGCTGGAAGATCAAGCACCCGGACATGAAGCCGCTCGCCGCGCAGGCGGCGCGGCTGGCGCCGGCGGGCACGACGTACACCTGGATCCCGCGGGAGCAGAACGCCCACGCGGACCGGCTGGCCAACCTGGCCCTCGACGGCCCCCTCGGGACGGTCCACGGGACGACCGCGCCGCGGGAGCCCGCCGCCACCCGACCGTCCGCCCTGCCGGTGCCGCCGTGGGAGCAGGGCCCGCCGACCACCCTGGTGCTGGTCCGGCACGGCGAGACCGACCACACCCGGGCCCGGGTGTTCTCCGGCTCGACCGGCGGGAACCCCCCGCTCAACGACGACGGACGAGCGCAGGTCCGGGCCACCGCCGAGTGGCTGGGCGCCCTGGCCGGGGTCTCGCCGGTGCTCCTGAGCTCGCCGATGCGGCGCACCCGGGAGACCGCGGAGGTGCTCGCCGAGGCCCTGGGCACGTCGTACGAGACCGACGAGGGCCTGGTCGAGGCCGGGTTCGGCTCCTGGGAGGGGTTGACCTACGCCGAGGTCCACGAGCGCGAGCCGGAGGTCTTCTCGTCCTGGTTCACCGACGCCGACCAGCCGGCCGGCGGCACGGGGGAGTCCCGCTCGGCGATGCGGGCCCGGATGGAGCGCACCCGGGACCGGCTGCTGGCGACGTACGCCGGGCGGACGGTCGTCGCGGCCACCCACCTGACCCCGATCACCGTGCTGACCGGCCTGGTGCTCGACCTGCCGCCGACCTCGCTGTTCCGCACCGAGGTCGCACCGGCCTCGGTGACGGTGCTGGCGTGGTACCCCGACGGACGACCGGTGCTGCGGCTGCTCAACGGTCGGCCCAGCGGGTTCTGGACCCCCTGACCCTGCCGGCCCGGCGGCTCAGACCGCGGCGACGACGACGTCGAGGCCCTGCGGTCGCCCCGGCGCGGACGGTGCGGCCTCGACGTGCCACCCGAGGTCGCCCAGCAGCTCGGCGAACCGGGCCGGGGTGCGGGGCGCAGAACCGTCTGCGAGCAGGGCCCGGACCAACCGGCCCTTGGTCGCCTTGTTGAAGTGGGAGACCACGGTGCGGCGGCCGTCGGCCTCGCGCAGCACCCGGAGGGTGACCACGCGCGCCGCCTCCTCGCGTGAGGGCCGCCAGAACGGCGTGTACGCCGAGGAGCGCAGGTCCACGACCAGCCCGCCGCGGGCGGCCTCGGTGACGGCCGGGGCGAGGTGCCGGCTCCAGTGCGCGGCGACGCCGCCGAGACCGGGCAGGGTGACCTGGCCGGCCAACCGGTACGCCGGCACCCGGTCCCCGGGCCGGAGCAGCCCGAACAGGCCGGAGGCCACCGCCAGCCGCGCGGTGGCCCGACGCCGGGCCGCCGGGTCGAGGCCGGCCAGGTCGAGCGCCTCGTACAGCACGCCGCTGTAGAGCTGGTCGGCCCGCGCGGTCGGTGCCACGCGGAGGGAGGCGTTGCGGCTGATCGCGTCGGTCTGCGTGGGCCCCAGCCCCAGCACCGTGCCGGCCACCCCGGGGTCACCGGTGCACAGCGCGACCAGCGCGTCGAGGGCCTGCGCACGCGGCTCGCGCAGGTCCGGGAAGCTCAGGGAGTCCAGGTCCAGCGGCCGGCCGCGGCGCGGCGCGGACTTGCCCTCCGAGGGAGGCAGGAGGATCAGCACGGCGCCCACCCTAGGGTGGCCTGACCAGCAACGTTGCGGGAGGTGGCGGCAGTGCCGAGACGCGTGGTCAGGATGCACGGCGAGTCCGAGCAGACCGACGAGATCCTGCGGCGCGGTCTCGACGCGGTGCGCACCGAGCTGGAGGTCCCCTCGGGGTTCCCGGACGCGGTCCTGGCCGAGGCCGAGCAGGCCGCGAGGACGCCTCGGCTGCCGGACCTGGACCGTACGGCCCTGCCGCTGGTCACCATCGACCCCGAGACCTCGCGCGACCTCGACCAGGCGCTGCACCTCGAGCGCCGTGGCGACGGCTTCCGGGTCTTCTACGCGATCGCCGACGTGGCCGCCTTCGTCACCCCCGGCGGGGCGATCGACGAGGAGGCCCACCGCCGGGGCCAGACGTTGTACGGCGTGGGGGACAAGGTGCCGCTGCACCCGCCGGCGATCTCCGAGGCAGCCTGCTCGCTGCTGCCCGACGGCGAGCGTCCGGCCCTGCTGTGGACCATCGACGTGGACTCCAGCGGTGAGGGCACGGGGGTGCGCGTGGAGCGGGCCCGGGTGCGCAGCCGGGCCAAGCTGTCGTACGCCGGGGTGCAGACCGACCTCGACGCCGGGCGGGCCGACCCGGTCTTCGGGCTGCTCCGCGAGGTCGGCCGGCTCCGGCTGGAGCGCGAGGTGGCCCGCGGCGGGGTGAGCCTGCCGCTGCCCGACCAGGAGGTCGAGCGCGTCGACGGCCACTGGGACCTGGTCTTCCGACAGTCCCTGGACGTGGAGGTCTGGAACGCCCAGATCTCGCTGCTCACCGGGATCTCGGCCGCGGCGATGATGGTCGAGCACCGGGTCGGCGTGCTGCGCACCCTGGCCCCGGCCGACCCGCGCGACGTGGCCCGGTTGCGCCGGGTTGCCCGCGCCCTGCGGGTGGCCTGGCCCGACGCGACGGACTACCCCGCGTTCATCCGGACCCTGGACCCGTCGCGAGCCGACCACGCGGCGATGCTCACCGCCAGCACGAGCCTGCTGCGGGGGTCGGGGTACGTCTCCTTCGACGGCACGCTGCCCGAGCAGCCGCTGCACGCGGCGATCGCCTCGACCTACTCCCACGTGACCGCGCCGCTGCGCCGCCTCGTGGACCGGTACGGCGGCGAGGTCTGCGTGGCCCTGACCGCCGGGCAGCCGGTCCCCGCGTGGGTGCTGGCCCGGCTCGACGAGCTCCCCGCTCAGATGCGGGCCTCGGACCGGCTGGCCCACTCCTACGAGCGGGAGGTGCTGAACCTCGTCGAGGCCGTCCTGCTGGAGGAGCGGGTGGGGCAGTCCTTCCCGGCGATGGTGGTGCAGGTCAGCGAGAAGAACCCGCGCGACGGCGAGCTGATGGTGACCGAGCCCGCGGTCGCCGCCAAGGTCCGCTCCGGCACCGAGGACCCGCTCCCGTTGGGCACCGAGGTGGAGGCCCGGCTGGTGACGGCCGACCCGGCCACCCGTGAGGTCCGCTTCGAGGTGCCCTGAGGGCGCCTGGGGAGCCGGGACGGGGGAGCACCCGATACGCGTGCACTACGCGCGTGTCGCCCCGGAGCCCGGGCCACATGTGAGGTGAAGGACTCTGGGCGCACGACTGCTGCTGCAGGAGGGTGGAGGCACGAGGTCGCCGCAGCCGGTGGGGCCGACGAGGTGGAGGTGCAGACATGGTCGACTGGGACTCACCGGACTGGGGAGGGCGCGTGCACGAGGCGTCGGACGGCTCCTGGGTGCCGGACCGGCACGACGCCGGTCGCTCCACCCGTCGTCCTGGGTTGGGAGGCCCACGGAAGACGGTACGACTCGACGAGCCGTCACCCAGGCCGCGGGTTCGGCCCTAGACTGGGTGGGCGGATGAGCTGACCGGGCGACCGCGGCACCAGGGTCTCCCTGGGGTCGAGGAAGGTCCGGGCTCCACAGGGCAAGGTGGTGGGTAACGCCCACCCGGGGTGACCCGCGGGACAGTGCCACAGAGAACAGACCGCCGAGGCTCCTGGCGACAGGGCCCCGGTAAGGGTGAAACGGTGGTGTAAGAGACCACCAGCGTTCCGGGTGACCGGAACGGCTCGGTAAACCCCACTTGGAGCAAGATCAAGAGGACGCACGACCTCCGGGTACGACGTCTGCGCGAGCGTTCGAGGGCGGCCCGCCCGAGCTCGCGGGTAGATCGCACGAGGCCGCCGGCAACGGCGGTCCCAGATGGATGGTCGCCCATCGCTGACACCGTGAGGTGTGCGAGGACAGAACCCGGCCTACAGGTCAGCTCATCCGCCCCGTGGGGCCTGACGATCAGTGACAGATCCGGACGCATCCCCCTAAAGTGTGCGTTTATGTTCTCGGTCGACGCAGGCATGCGTGACGACGACGGCTCCCCGCTCGGAGGCGGGTTCCTGGTCGGCCGGTCGGCCGAGCTCGAGGCCCTCGTCGACCTGGTCCGTGACCCGGCCAACCGTCTCGTCACGGTCACCGGCCCGGGCGGGGTGGGCAAGACCGAGCTCGTCCTGGCCCTGGCCCGGCACCAGGTGGCCCGGGGTGCGGTCGTGGGGGGAGGACCGCCTCGGCCGGTGGTCGCGCGGCTCGACGGTGTCACCGACCTCGAGGGCGTCCTGCTCGCCGTGGCGTCGGCGGTGGCTCTCCCGGCCGGTGGAGCCGGGTCGGTCGCCCAGCGCCTGGGCGAGGCGAGCATGACCGGTCCCGGGCTGGTGGCGCTGGACGGCTGCGAGCAGCTCGGCGGCGAGCCTCACCCGCTCACGGTCCTGCTGGAGACCTGTCCCGGCTACCGGTTCGTCGCGACGAGCCTGCACCCGTCGCGCGTGGCCGGGGAGCGTGTCCTCGGGCTGGACGCGCTCCAGGTGCCTCCGGCCTCCCTCGAGCACCGGGACCTGGCCCGGTTCCCGGCCGTCGAGCTCTACTGCCGCCGCGCGCACCAGGCCGATCCGCTCTTCGTGCCCACCGAGCAGGACCTGGCCGCCGTCGCCGAGCTCTGTCGCCGCGTGCACGGGCTGCCCCTGGGCATCGAGCTCCTGGCGGCCCGTTTCGGCTTCCTGCCCGCCCGCACGGTGGCCCACCACCTGGACCTGCTGACCGAGGCCGAGTCGGTGGGCGGTGACGAGGGGACGCCCGCGCGGCACCGCAGCATGACCGCGGCCCTGCGGTGGTCCTACGACCTCCTCGACGAGGAGACCTCGCGGATGCTGCGCCTGCTGTCGCTCTTCGCGGGCCCCGCGCCGATGGAGATGATCGACAGCGTCCTGGACCGGCTCCGGGTCGGCGGCGTGCGACCGGGCGAGCGGACCACCTTCGACCTGGTCTCCGAGCTGGTCGACCGCCGGCTGGCCGAGGCCGATCTCAGCACCGGTGACCCGGCGTACCGGCTCGTGCCCCTGGTGCGCTCCTTCGCTCGCGCACGCCTGGAGGAGACCGACGGGCTCCCGGTGGCCGAGGAGGCCTACCGGCTCGCGGTCGTGGACTTCGGCACGGCGCGGGGAGCGCCGGTCGAGCGCGCGGCCGAGGACCTCTCGCTGCAGGAGCTGGAGCGGTCCGAGCTCGACCTCCGCCTCACCCTGGGGCACCTGGTGGCGCACGAGGAGGATCACGCCGCGCTGCGCCTGGCGTGCAGCCTGGCGCCCTTCGCGCTCCGGCGCGGCTTCGACGGCTTCGTGGCCCCCGCGCTCGACGTGCTCGTCGGGCGTTCGGGCGGTCGTGACGACCTGCTCGAGGCCCAGGACGACGAGCTGGTGACCGAGGCGATGCTGCGGCTCGCCCACCTGCGCCTGGCCACCGAGGCTCCCGAGGCGGCCGGTGCGGCGCAGCGGGTCCTGGCGTCCGGGGTCCAGCGGGCCCGGGAGTCCGGGCGTGAGGGCCTGCTGCTCCTGGGCCACGCCATCATGATGCAGACGGTGCCCGTGACCGGCGACCTGGCGGGAGCCGCGGCTGCCGCGGCGGAGGCGCTGCCGCTGGCGGAGTCCGTGGGTGACCCGGTCTGGATCGCCCGGTTCAGCGCGTGGGTCGGGATGGTGCACAACCAGTACGGGCAGGACGACGAGGCCTGCCGGCTGGGCGAGCGGTCGCTGGACCAGGCGCTGGTGAGCGAGGACCCGCGTTCGCTGATCGTGGCCATGCTCCTGGTGCTCGGCCTGCCGCAGGACCGGGCCGCGCCGCTCCTGGAGAGGGCGCCGTCGATCGACGACCTGCTGAAGATGATCCGGCGCTGCAACGAGCCCCGCTACGAGGCGCTGCTGCTGCAGGTCGGGGCGGGTCACGCCCTGGCCTCCGGTGACCTCCGGCTGGCCGCGAGCCGGGTGGTCGATGGTCTGGCGCTGATGCGGGTCACCCCGCCGTGGGTGGCCCAGGTGACCTTCGGCGGGGTCATGGTGGCGGTCGCGGTGGGCCGCGGCGACTTCGAGCGCGCCGCCGGGCTGATCGGCCTGGTCGAGCCCTACCGCGAGCAGCTGGAGGCTCTGTCCCCGCCGGCATGGGCAGGCGTGTACGCGTCGGCCGTGGCCGCCACCAGGCGTGCCCTGGGCGAGGAGGTGTTCTCGCTCTCGGTGCAGGACGCGGCGGGGACCGGCTCGCTGGGCGACGTCCTGGACTACGCGATGACCGTCGCCCGGGCCGACGACGCTCCCGACCCGGTGGCGGGCTGGACGATCCCGGGCCAGCGCTACTCCCAGGAGCTGACGGTCCGCGAGCTGCACGTCCTGACCGAGCTGGCCACCGGGGCGACGAACAAGCAGATCAGCGCGCGAATGGGGCTCGCCCCCAAGACCGTCATGCACCACTCCACCGCCATCTACCGCAAGCTCCAGGTCCGGGGTCGGGCAGAAGCCACCGCGTGGGCGTTCCGGCAGGGACTGGTCTCCTGACCCCCCGGTTCGGACATTTGCCCGATGTGACCCGGTGCGGCGCGGTGGTTGCCTGACAGGGGGACGACGGCTGACGCCGGTTGGGGCTGGTGCCGCGTCTCGCGGACGGGGGTGTTCGGGATGGACGGCTGGCTCCGGCGTCGTGGCCGGTTCGTGGTGGGGCCGCTCGTGGCCGTGGGGGTCGTGGTCGCCGCGGGGATCAGCGTCGCGCAGACGGCGCGCACGCCTGGTCCTGCGCCCGAGGACGAGACCGCACCCGGAGTCACCGGGGTGTCCCGGGCGGTCTGGACCGCACCCGTCCGTAGTCACCCCACCGTGCGGCTGGGCGGCACGTTGACGGCTCCGAGGTCGGTGGCACGCGGTGGTGGGGCGGTGGCCCGGGCTCGGTTCCACGACGCGCGGGCGGGTCGCCCCGTGGAGCTCCGGTCCAGGGTGGGTCCGGCAGCGTGGTCGGTGGTCGGGGTCGGCGAGCAG
Source organism: uncultured Actinomycetota bacterium (assembly GCA_963843825.1). Classification (GTDB taxonomy): domain Bacteria; phylum Actinomycetota; class Actinomycetes; order Propionibacteriales; family Nocardioidaceae; genus Marmoricola_A. Next base: position 304 of record CAWJLZ010000017.1, on the reverse strand, counting down.
GACGCCGAGGGCGTGGTGTCGTTCCGGGTGCCCTCGCGGGAGCTGGGCGCGAGCCGTCTCCGCGCGGTGGCGCCGGCCGTGCGGGGTCTGCCGCGGGCGGTCACCTCGACCGCGACGGTGACCGTGTCCCGGCGCGACACCTCCCCTCCGGCGAGACCGGTCAACCTGGCCCTCGCAGCCGGTGACCCGGACGCTGGCGCTCTCCTGGGACCCGGTGGGCGACGCCCACCTCGCGGGGTACCGCGTCTACACCGCCCCTGCCGCGGCCGGTCCCTGGACCCGGGTCGGTGGTGGCCTGGTCACC
>CAWJLZ010000016.1:0-4291 GCA_963843825.1 uncultured Actinomycetota bacterium | reverse complement strand
GCCGAGGTCCAGCGGGCGCTGTCGGCCAAGAACCTGTCGGCCGCGGAGCGCACGCCCCTGATCGGCGCGTTCCCGAAGATCTTCATCCCCGCGTTGACGATCATCCCCGGTCTCATCGCCATCGCCGTCATCCCGAAGCTGGGTACCGGCGAGGCGGGAGCACCGACCTACAACGACGCGATCCCCGCGCTGATGAACCACTACCTGCCCAACGGCACCCTCGGCATCGCGCTGGCCGGCCTGCTCGCCGCCTTCATGGCGGGCATGGCAGCCAACGTGAGCTCGTTCAACACCGTCTTCACCTACGACATCTGGCAGACCTACGTCCGCAAGAACTTCCCCGACCACTACTACCTCAACGTTGGTCGAGTGGTCACGGTCGTCGGCATCATCATCGGCATCGGGACAGCATTCATCGCGGCCGGCTACAACAACATCCAGGTCTACATCCAGACCCTGTTCGGCTTCTTCAACGCGCCCCTCTTCGCGACCTTCATCATCGCCATGTTCTGGAAGCGGACCACGGCCTGGGCGGGCTTCTGGGGTCTGGTGGCGGGTACCGCGGGCGCCGCGGCGTTCCAGTACCTGATCAGCCCGAACTGGTCCTACATGAACGCCGGCCAGGTCGCCGACGGTGAGCCGAACGCGCAGATGATCAACTTCTACGCCGCGATCACCGCCTTCGTCGCGGACGCCGTCGTCACCGTGGTGGTCACGCTGGTGACCACGCCCAAGCCCGAGCACGAGCTGGCCGGTCTGGTCTGGGGAGTCCCGGACCCGGCGGCCGGCGACCCGCACGAGGGATACGTCCGCCGCTGGTGGGAGTCCCCGAAGCTGCTCGGTTTCACCGCGCTCGGCATCGTCCTCGTCCTGTCCCTCATCTTCATCTGAAGCGTTGGGAGAACTCACCATGACCGACCAGGAAACGTCGACCCAGTCCGCAGCCGCGAAGCTCTTCGACATCCGCCTGATGATCGGAGGGCTGTTCGTCGTCTACGGGGTGCTGCTCACCGTGGCCGGCTTCTTCACCAGCGACGCCGAGCTGCAGAAGGCGGCGAACGTCAACATCAACCTCTGGCTCGGGCTCGGCATGCTGGTGCTGGGCCTGCTCTTCCTGCTCTGGCGACGGCTCGACCCGCTCGAGGTCAAGCCGCCGACGGAAGCAGAGATCGCCAGCGCCCGAAGCCGTCCCCCCGCTCACTGAGGGAGGCGGTCGCGCGACGGGACGAGCGTCAGCCGACGCGGATCCCCAGGTGGTCGGCGAGCAGCGGCGCGAGCTCGGTCAGCTGCTGCTCGCTCACCCACGCGCCGGCCAGCCCGGCGAGCCCGTCGACGACCTCCAGCCGGGCGGTGCGGAGGTCGACGTCCACGAGGGTGGCGCCCGCGGCGCGCAGCGTGCCGATCCGGCAGTCCTCGAAGGCGACGCGGGTGAGGCTGGCGCCGCTGAGGTCGAGCTCGTCGACGCGGCAGCCGCGCAGCGTGACGTCCTGCCAACGGCTGCTGCGGGCGTTGAGGTAGCCCAGCTTGCAGTCGCTCACCAGCAGCGAGCGCCAGGTCGACTCGTAGGCCTCGACCGCACCGAGCCGGGACCGCTCGATGACGACCTGGCGCCAGCTGCCGCGCGGTGCGGTCAGCACGGGGGCGTCGACCTGCGTCAGGCGTGACTCGACCAGGTGCGCCCCGCGCAGGTCGGCCTCGTGCAGCCCCACCCGCTCCAACACGCACTCGGCGAAGGTCGAGCGCGCGAGGTCGGCTCCGCCCAGGTCGAGGTCGGCGACCCGGACGGCCTCGTGACGCTCGTCGCCGACGAGGTCGGAGGCGACGGCGTCGCTCAGCTCGGGGAGGGCGAGGACCACCGGCTCCGGCGGTCGCGGGCGCTGCTGGTCGGCCATGGGCTCATCCTCTCCTGCCCGGTCCGGCCTGACTCGGATCGAGGCGGAGCGAGCCGGCGCGGCCTAGCCTGGCCGGGTGCGGATCGACGAGGCCCAGGCGGTGGCCCGTGCCTGGGTCGAGGCGCACGACTTCGCCTCCCTGCCTGTGGTCGGGTCGTTTCTCGCCGGCTCCACCCTGGAGGTCGATCCCGCCGCCGAGCTCGCACCCGAGTCCGACGTCGACGTCGCGGTGGTGGTGGACGGCCCGGCCCCGCCGAAGCTGGGCAAGCTCGACGTCCGGGGCGTGCGGGTCGAGGTGACCTACCTGCCCTGGTCCGAGCTCGCCGATCCGGAGCGGGTGGCGCGGGTGCCCCACCTGGCGCCCAGCTTCGCGCCCACCGTGCGCTGCGAGCCGGTGCTGACCGACCCGGACGGGCGGCTCGCGCGGCTGCGGGCTGCGGTCGCGCCGCTCGTGGGCCGGCCCGAGGTGGTGCAGGAGCGCTGCGACGTCGTGCTGGCGCGGATGGCCGCCCCGGCCCTGGTCGGCGGCTCCTGGCCGGAGGCGGTGACCGGCTGGTTGTTCCCCACCAGCCTGTCCACCCACGTCGTCCTGGTGGCCGCCGGCCGCAACCCCACCGTCCGGCTGCGCTACCTGCGGGCTCGGGACGTGCTGGTCGAGCGCGGACGGGGCGACCACTACCCGGCCCTGCTCACGCAGCTCGGCTGCCGGGAGGCCACGCCCGGCCTCGTCGGGGAGCACCTGCGGTCGCTGACCGACGCGTTCGACGCGGCGACCGCGGCCGGCCCCACGTCGTTCTTCTTCGCCTCCGACATCACCTCGGCCGCCCGTCCGGTAGCCGTCGACGGCACGGCCACGATGGTCGAGCGCGGCGAGCACCGGGAAGCCGTCTTCTGGCTGGTCGCGACCTTCGCGCGCTGCCTGCAGATCCTCGACGCCACGGCCACGCCGGACCGGGAGCGGCACCACCGGGCGTTCGCCGCGGCGGTGGCCGACCTGCTCGGGCTGCGCACGCCGGCCGACCTCGTCGAGCGGCGGGCCGGGCTGCGGGCCACGCTGCCGCAGCTGCGCCGCCTCGGGCAGGAGATCGCCGCCACCTCCTAGTCGCGCACGTCGAGCCGCTGGCCCGGACCCAGCTCGTGGCTCCCGGCGCGCGGGCCCCGGGCCTCGACCACGGTCGGCACGGCGGCGACGGTCCTCGCGGTGGTCGGGAACCAGGCTCGCCCGGCGCGCACGAGGATCAGCAGCCCGTGCACGTCCCCCACCGCCCCGAACTCCTCCCCGGGCTCGTCGCCGTACGCCTCGATCCCGGCGTCCCGGCGCAGCCCGGCGGCGACCGCGCGGACGTCCGGGACCGCGATCCCGACCTCGCTGACACAGAGCAGGTCGACGCCCGAGAAGGGTCTGTGGGCGAAGGGTCCGTGGGGGGAGTGGTCGAGGTCGCGACGCTCGATCAGCTCCAGCACCGAGTCCTCCGGTCCGGTGAAGTAGACGGAGCGGGCGTTCCAGCTGGGAGCGGTGTCGAACTCGTCGACGCCGTCCCGGGACAGCAGCGGGGCCCGGCCCTCCAGCCAGGCCTTGCCCGCCGCCAGCGTGCCGGTCGGGACGGTGAAGGCCAGGTGGTGGGTGCCGGGCGGGGGCGGCGAGGCGCGCAGGACCAGTGTGGTGCGACCGACCTGGACCTGGGCCTCCGGGCCCGTCCGGGAGACGGGGAGGTCGAGGACATCGGCGTACCGGCGGCTGCCCGGGGAGGGTCGGCGACGGGCAGGGTGACGCGGGTCAGGTGCATGGGGATCAGCCAACAACCTCTAGCGGACTTGAGGTCAAGGGCCGGGCCGCGGCACACTCGGGCCGTGCCGCGCATCGCTCCCGAGCAGCTGCTGAGCATCGGCGAGCTGGCCCGCCGGGCCGGCGTGACCGTGCCAACGGTCCGCTACTACGAGGACCGCGGGTTGATCCGGTCCCGGCGGACCGGTGGGAACCACCGGCAGTTCCCCCGGCACACGCTGCGGCGGCTGGCGGTCGTCGCCGCCGGGCAGGTCGTCGGCCTCTCCCTGCAGGAGATCGCGGACGCGCTGGCCGAGCTCCCCGTCGACCGGGCGCCGACCCAGCGGGAGTGGCGGCGGATGAGCCGGCAGTGGGCCGAGCTCGTCGAGGGGCGGATCCGGCGCCTGCGGGCGCTGCAGTCCTCGCTCGACGGCTGCATCGGCTGCGGCTGCCTCTCCCTGGGCCGCTGCACCCTCTTCAACCCCTCGGACGAGGCCGCCGCCGAGGGTCCCGGGTCGCGCTGGCTGCGCGCGGCCCTGCCGGACGCCTAGCCTGCCGTCGGCGAGATCGAGTGCGCGCTGCAACTCCCCAGGCGCCCATCCGGCGTGCTGGGGCGCGCACTCGACGCGCCGTC
>CAWJLZ010000015.1:0-4352 GCA_963843825.1 uncultured Actinomycetota bacterium | reverse complement strand
CCCGGCTCGCGGGCCGGCCCGGGCTCGAGAACCACTTCTCCACCTGGGCGGGGACGGGGGTCGGCAACTGGTTCAACCCCCTGGGTGACTGGATCGGCATCGCCATGGGTCTCGGGTTCGTGCTGTCCTTCGGCTACTGGACGACGAACTTCACGGAGGTGCAGCCGGCGCTATCGGCCAAGGATCTTGCCGCGGAGCGCACCCCTTGATAGGTGTTCCCGAAGATCTTCATCCCGGCCCTGACGATCATCCCCGGCCTGATCGCCATCGCGATCATCCCCGACCTCGGCCAGGGAAGGATCAGCGGCCACCTACAACGACGCCATCCCGCTGCTGATGAACACCTACCTGCCGAACGGCACGCTCGGCATCGCGCTCGCCGGCCTGCTCGCCGCGTTCATGGCCGGCATGGCGGCCAACGTCAGCTCGTTCAACACCGTGTTCACCTACGACATCTGGCAGACCTACGTCCGCAAGAACCACCCCGACCACTACTACCTGAACGTGGGCCGGGTGGTCACCGTGGTGGGCATCGTCATCGGCATCGGGACGGCCTTCATCGCCTCCCAGTTCAGCAACATCATGAACTACATCCAGGCGCTGTTCTGCTTCTTCAACGCCCCGGTCTTCGCGACCTTCATCATCGGCATGTTCTGGAAGCGGACCAGTCCCTGGGCGGTTTCACCGGGCTGGTGACCGGCTTCTTCGCGGCTCTTTCCTTCCAATACCTGATCGGGCCGAACATCAGCTACTTCTACCCGGGTGGTGACACCTCCCAGCCGATCAACGCGCAGATGCTGAACTTCTACGGCGCCATCACGGCCTTCGTGGTGGACGCGGTCGTCACCGTGGTCGTGTCACTGCTCACCAAGCCGAAGCCGGTGACGAGATGGGTCGGGCCCACCTCCGGCAGCCCCACCCGGCCGCCGGTGACCCGCATGAGGGCCACGTCCGCCGCCGGTGGCTGCTCAAGCTGCTGGGCTTCACCGCACTCGGCATCGTCCTCGTCCCGTTCCCTCTCCTCTTCATCTGAACCGGCGCGTGGGATGAGCCACAGCGAAACCACCGGCACCAGCAGCGGCACCGTCACCTCGGCGGCCGCCAAGCTGTTCCACATCCGCCTGATATCGGCTGCCTGTTCATCCTCTACGGGTGGCTGCTCGATGATCTACGGCTTCTCACCAGCCAGGCCGAGCTCGACAAGGCGGCCGGGATGAACATCAACCTCTGGCTGGGCCTGGGATGCTCGTGCTCGGGCTGTTCTTCCTGCTCTGGCGCGGCTGGACCCGGTCCGCTCCACCTTCGAACCCAACCCCACCGCGCGCGCCGCCCGCCCCGGCGGGCACTGAGGCCTCAACCGACGCGGATCCCCAGGTGGTCGGCGAGCAGTGGCGCCAGCTCGGTCAGCTGCTGCTCGCTCACCATGCCCCGGCCAGCCCGGCCAGTCCGTCGACCACCTCCAGCCGGGCCGTCCGGAGGTCGACGTCCACGAGCGTGGCACCCGCGGCGCGCAGCGGCCGATCCGGCAGTCCTCGAAGGCGACGCGGGTGAGCCTCGCGCCGCTGAGGTCGAGCTCGTCCACCCGGCAGCCGCGCAGCGTGACGTCCTGCCACCGGCTGCTGCGGGCGTTGAGGTAGCCCAGCTTGCAGTCGCCCACCAGCAGCGAGCGCCAGGTCGACTCGTACGTCTCGACCGCACCGAGGCGGGACCGCTCGATGACGACCTGCCGCCAGCTGCCGCGCGGTGCCGTCAGCACGGGGGCGTCGACCTGCGTCAGGCGTGACTCGACCAGGTGGGCCCCGCGCAGGTCGGTCTCGTGCAGCCCCACCCGCTCGAACAGGCACTCGGCGAAGGTGGAGCGCGCGAGGTCGGCTCCACCGAGGTCGAGATCGGCGACCCGGACGGCCTCGTGCCGCTCGTCGCCGACGAGGTCGTGGGCGACGGCGTCGCTCAGCTCGGGGAGAGCGAGGACCACCGGCTCCGGCGGTCGCGGGCGCTGCTGGTCGGCCATGGGCTCATCCTCTCCTGACCGGTCCGGCCCGCTCGGATCGAGCCGGATCGAGCGGGATCCAGCTGGCGCGGCCTAGCCTGGCCGGGTGCGGATCGACCAGGCCCAAGCGGTGGCCCGGGCGTGGGTCGAGGCGCACGACTTCGCCTCCCTGCCCGTGGTCGGGTCGTTCCTCGCCGGCTCCACGCTGGAGGCCGATCCCGCCGACGAGCTCGCACGCGAGTCCGATGTCGACGTCGCGGTGGTGGTGGACGGCCCGGCCCCGCCGAAGCTGGGCAAGCTCGACGTGCGAGGCGTGCGGGTCGAGGTGACCTATCTGCCCTGGTCCGAGCTCGCCGATCCGGAGCGGGTGGCGCGGGTGCCCCACCTGGCGCCCAGCTTCGCCCCCTCCGTGCGCTGCGAGCCGGTCCTGACCGACCCGGACGGGCGGCTCGCGCGGCTGCGGGCTGCGGTCGCGCCGCTGGTGAGCCGGCCCGAGGTGGTGCAGGAGCGCTGCGACGTCGTGCTCGCGCGGATGGCCGCCCCGGCCCTGGTCAGCGGGTCCTGGCCCGAGGCGGTGACCGGCTGGTTGTTCCCCACCAGCCTGTCCACCCACGTCGTCCTGGTGGCCGCCGGCCGCAACCCCACCGTCCGGCTGCGCTACCTGCGTGCTCGAGACGTGCTGGTCGAGCGCGGGCGGGGTGACCACTACCCGGTCCTGCTCACGCAGCTCGGCTGCCGCGAGACCACGCCTCGCCTCGTCGAGGAGCACCTGCGGTCGCTCACCGACGCGTTCGACGCGGCGACGGCGGCCGGCCCCACGTCGTTCTTCTTCGCCTCCGACATCACCCCGGCCGCCCGTCCGGTCGCCGTCGACGGCACGGCCGCGATGGTCGAGCGCGGCGAGCACCGGGAGGCCGTCTTCTGGCTGGTCGCGACCTTCGCGCGCTGCCTGCAGATCCTCGACGCCACGACCGCCCCAGACCGGGAGCGGCACCACCGAGCGTTCGCCGCGGCGGTGGCCGACCTGCTCGGGCTGCGCACGCCGGCCGACCTCGTCGAGCGGCGGGCCGGGCTGCGAGCCACGCTGCCGCAGCTGCGCCGGCTCGGGCAGGAGATCGCCGCCACGTCCTAGCCGTGCACGTCGAGCCGCTGGCCCGGACCCAGCTCGTAGCTCCCGGCGCGCGGACCCCGGGACTCGACCACGGTCGGCACGGCGGCGACGGTCCTCCCGGTGGTCGGGAACCAGGCCCGCCCGGCGCGCACGAGGATCAGCAGGCCGTGCACGTCCCCCACCGCGCCGAAGTCCTCCCCGGGCTCGTCGCCGTACGCCTCGATCCCGGCGTCCCGGCGCAGCGCGGCGGCGACCGCCCGGACGCCGGGGACCGCGATCCCGACCTCGCTGACACAGAGCAGGTCGACGGCCGAGAAGGGTCGGTGGGCGAAGGGCCCGTGGGGGGAGTGGTCGAGGTCCCGACGCTCGATCAGCTCCAGCACCGAGTCCTCCGGACCGGTGAAGTAGACGGAGCGGGCATTCCAGCTCGGAGCGGTGTCGAACTCGTCGGCGCCGTCGCGGGACAGCAGCGGAGCCCGGCCGTCCAGCCAGGCCTTGCCCGCCGCCAGCGTCCCCGCCGGGACGGTGAAGGCCAGGTGGTGGGTGCCGGACGGGGGCGGCGAGGCGCGCAGGACCAGTGCGGTGCGACCGACCTGGACTGGGCCTCCGGGCCGGTCCGGAAGACCGGCAGGTCGAGGATCTCGGCGTACCAGGCGGCTGCGCGGGAAGGGTCGGCGGCGGGCAGGGTGACGCGGGTGAGCTGCATGCGGCTCAGCCAACAACCTCTAGGGCACTTGAGGTCAAGGGTCGGGCGCGGCACACTCGGCCCGTGCCGCGCATCGCTCCCGACCAGCTGCTGAGCATCGGCGAGCTCGCCCGCCGGGCTGGGGTCACCGTGCCGACGGTCCGGTACTACGAGGACCGCGGCCTGATCCGGTCCTGGCGCACCGGTGGGAACCACCGCCAGTTCCCCCGGCACACGCTGCGGCGGCTGGCGGTCGTCGCCGCCGGGCAGGTCGTCGGCCTCTCCCTGCAGGAGATCGCGGACGCGCTGGCCGGCCTCCCCGTCGACCGGGCGCCGACCCAGCGGGAGTGGCGGCGGATGAGCCGGCAGTGGGCCGAGCTCGTCGAGGGGCGGATCCGGCGCCTGCAGGCGCTGCAGTCCTCGCTCGACGGCTGCATCGGCTGCGGCTGCCTCTCGCTCGGCCGCTGCACCCTCTTCAACCCCTCCGACGAGGCCGCCGCCGAGGGCCCCGGGTCGCGCTGGCTGCGCGCGGCCCTGCCAGACGCCTAGCCGGCCCTCGGCGGCCG
>CAWJLZ010000014.1:0-90347 GCA_963843825.1 uncultured Actinomycetota bacterium | reverse complement strand
TGGCTGTGGCCACCTACTTCGTTCAGGTTCTTGCTAACACCGAGTGGACGCCGGCTGTCCGAAGGTCCTCCGACGACGACTGGTACGTCGACCGCGGCGTCTGCGCCCCGGCGCGCCGACCCGCTTGGCGGCCGACGACCAGCGCCTGGTCGCCCGTTCCCTGGTCAGCGGTGCGGTGCGGCTCCTCGCCTCGGGCGAGACCCTGTTCGCCCCGCTGGTTGACGGCGCGGCCGTCGGGTGGCTCCCAGGGCGGGGCCGTCACCTACAGCGACGCGCCGCTGGCGGCTCGGCGCCCGCGCGCCGGCCTGGACGCCGTGCTGCACCTGGGGTCGGCCCAGGCCTCGCTGTGCCGCGGCGTCACGCCGTCCAGCGCACCGCGGCCCCGGCGGCCGCTTCACCGACCCGAACGAGGCACCGCACTGGCCGGCGGTGGCCTCCCGCCGCCCTCGACGAGGCGTTCGAGCTGGGCTGGACCGCCTTGGCGCCGCGGCGGCCTGACCTTCCCCTCCCTCGACGCCTCGGAGGCCTCGAGCCTCGACCTGCGCACCGTCGTGGACGAGGCCGGCACGTTGGTCGACCTCGATGTGCGGCTGCGGGACGCCGAGGGCCGCACGACCACCGTCACGCCCGAGGGCGGCGAGGCTCAGTCCCTCCCGCGCGGCCGGCGTACGTGGGCAAGTACTGGGCCGAGAACATCAGGGTGGACGCAGGTACGTGACCGGGGTGGACCTCGGCCGCCTCACCGGCGTCGACCTGGTCGCCCGCAACGGCTCGGGCCGGGTGTGGGTGCTCGACGTCGCCGCGGTGCCGCCGACCCGGGTGGCCGGTCCGGCCAAGCGGATCCCGCTGCTGGACCTTGCGCGTGCGGGTCCTCGAGGGCGGGAAGGGCAAGCACGTGGCCAAGGTGCCGTACTCCCTGACCGCGCCGCTGGCCTCTCCCCGCGCGGGTCCGCCTGGACGGCACCGGGAACACCTCCTCGCGCGACGACGGCACCCGGGTGGTGCAGGTGCCGGCCGGAGTGACCTCCGGGGTGATCGGCTGGCCCTACCGCGGCGACAGAGCGCTTCGGGGACAAGCGCCGCACGATCAGCCTGGTCGCCCACGCGGTGCGGGGCGTGATGGTCCGCGACCTCGACGGCGCGGTGGTGATCACCGACGACGACCCCGCACCGAAGGTCACCATCCGCCCCGTGCACAAGCGGGTCTCGGAGGGGCAGTCGGCACAGTGGCGCGTGACCCTGTCCCGACCCACCAACTTCTTCCTCGGCGTGGTTCTCGAGGGTCTTCGCGGACCACGCGGCACGAAGTCGGTGCACGCGAACGACCTCGGCGCCCGGTGGTTGGCGGCCAACGCGCGGTGCCCGGGTCCTCGCGCCAACCTCTCGCGCTGCCGGTTCTCGACCTTCGAGGCCCTGCCCGAGGGTCGCCGTAGCGCGGTCGTGTCGGTCCCGGTCGCCCGGGACGGACGCGCGGAGCCGCGCGAGGCGCTCACCCTGCGCATCCAGGTCGACGGCCGGATGCGGGCGCACAAGGTCTCCACGGTCTTCGTACGCCGCAGCCGCTGACCCCCGGGGGGGTCAGCGGCTGCGGATCAGGCCGGGATCGCCCCGGTCGGCCGTGCTCAGAGCGAGGCGAGCGCCTCGTTGAGGGTCGTCGACGGGCGCATGACCGCCGGCGGCCTTGGCGGCGTCGGGCTGGTAGTAGCCGCCGATGTCGGCCGGGGAGCCCTGCACCGCCGAGCAGCTCGTCGACGATCGTCTCCTCGTCGCTCGGCCAGCGTCTCGGCCAGCGCGGCGAACGCCTGCGGCCAGCTCGGCGTCGTCGGTCTGCTGCGGCCAGCTCCTGGGCCCAGTACAGCGCGAGGTAGAAGTGGCTGCCGCGGTTGTCGATGCCGCCGAGCTTGCGGCTCGGCGACTTGTTCTCGTCGAGGAAGGTGCCGGTCGCGCGGTCGAGGGTGTCGGCGAGCACCTGGGCGCGCGGCGTTGTCGGTGGTCGTGCGCCAGGTGCTCGAAGCTGACCGCGAGCGCGAGGAACTCGCCCAGGCTGTCCCAGCGCAGGTAGTTCTCCTTGACCAGCTGCTGCACGTGCTTGGGCGCGGAGCCGCCGGCGCCGGTCTCGAACAGGCCGCCGCCGTTGATCAGCGGGACGACCGAGAGCATCTTGGCGCTGGTGCCCAGCTCGAGGATCGGGAACAGGTCGGTGAGGTAGTCGCGCAGCACGTTGCCGGTGACCGAGATGGTGTCCTCGCCCCGGCGGATGCGCTCCAGGGAGAACGCGGTCGCCTCGCTCGGGCGTCATGATCTCGATCTGCAGACCGTCGGTGTCGTGCTCGGCGCAGGTACTGCTTGACCTTGGCGATCAGGTTGGCGTCGTGCGCGCGGCTCTCGTCGAGCCAGAACACCGCCGGGGCGCCGGTCGCGCGGGCGCGGGTGACGGCGAGCTTGACCCAGTCGCGGATCGGCGACGTCCTTGGTCTGGCACATGCGCCAGATGTCGCCGGCGCTCGACGGTGTGCTCGAGGACGACGTTGCCGTCGCGTGTCGACGACCGCGACGGTGCCGGCCGTCGGGATCTCGAAGGTCTTGTCGTGGCTGCCGTACTCCTCGGCGGCCTGCGCCATCAGGCCGACGTTGGGCACCGAGCCCATCGTCGTCGGGTCGTAGGCGCCGTGGGCGCGGCAGTCGTCGATGACGACCTGGTAGACGCCGGCGTAGCTGCTGTCCGGGATGACCGCGAGGGTGTCGGCCTCGTCGCCGTCGGGGCCCCACATGTGGCCGGAGGTGCGGATCATCGCCGGCATCGAGGCGTCGACGATGACGTCGCTCGGCACGTGCAGGTTGGTGATGCCCTTGTCGGAGTCGACCATCGCCAGCTCGGGGCCGTCGGCGAGCCCGCCTCGACGGCGGCCTTGATGCCCTCGCGCGCTCGTCGGGGAGCGCGTCGAGGCCCGTTGAGGATCGCCGCCGAGCCCGTCGTTGGGGCGCAGGCCGGCCGCGGCGAGCACGTCGCCGTACTCGGCGAAGACCTCGGGGAAGAAGGCCCGCACGACGTGGCCGAAGATGATCGGGTCGGAGACCTTCATCATCGTGGCCTTCAGGTGCACCGAGAACAGCACGCCCTCGGTCCTTGCGCCCGCTCGATCTGCGCGGCGAGGAACTCGCGCAGGGCCGCGACCCGCATGCACGGTGGCGTCGACGACCTCGCCGGCCAGGACCGGCACCGACTCCCGCAGCACGGTCGTGGTGCCGTCGGCGCCGGCGTGCTCGATCCGCAGCGACGCTCGTCGCCGGCCATGACGTGCGGACTTCTCGTTGGAGCGGAAGTCGTCGGCGCCCATGTGCGCGACGTTGGTCTTGGAGTCCGCGGACCAGGCGCCCATCGAGTGCGGGTGCTTCCGGGCGTAGCTCTTCACCGAGGCCGGCGCGCGGCGGTCGGAGTTGCCCTCGCGCAGCACCGGGTTGACCGCGCTGCCCTTGACCTTGTCGTAGCGCGGCCGGACGTCGCGCTCCTCGTCGGTCTTCGGGTCGTCGGGGTAGTCGGGCAGCGTCGTACCCCTGCGCCTGCAGCTCGGCGATGGCCGCCTTCAGCTGCGGGACGGAGGCCGAGATGTTCGGCAGCTTGATGATGTTGGCCTCGGGCGTGCTTGGCCAGCGCGCCCAGCTCGGCCAGCGCGTCGTCGGTCCGCTGCTCGGCGCTCGAGCCGCTCGGGGAACTGGGCGATGATCCGCCCGGCCAGGGAGATGTCGCGGGTCTCGACCGCGACGCCGGCCTTCGCGGCGTACGCCTCGATGATCGGCAGGAACGAGTACGTCGCGAGCAGCGGCGCCTCGTCGGTGTGGGTGTAGATGATCTTCGAGTCCGTCACGACGGTCCCTTCGGATGTCCGGAAAAGTTTCTTGACGTCAAGATACCTCATGCCGCCGGAGGCGGCGCCTCTCCATCCTGCCGGACATCCGCGTGGCCCGACACCGCCGCGGTGACCTACCCTCCGGCGTGGACTTCGTCGGGCACCTCGCGCCGCCGCGCCTGGGGCGCAGCTTCCGCTGGCTGCTCGGGTCGGTGGCCGTGGCCAACGTCGGCGACGGCATCCTGCTCGCCGCCGGCCCGCTGCTGGTGGCCTCCCAGACCCGCGACCCGCTCCTGGTCGCGGCCGCGGTGTTCCTCCAGCAGCTGCCCTGGCTGCTCTTCGGGGTGTTCGCCGGGGCCATGGTGGACCGGCTCGACCGGCGCCGGCTGGTGGTGCTGGTCGACACCGCGCGGGCGGTGGTGCTGCTGGCCCTGGCCGGCACCGTGGCCACCGGGACGGTCAGCATCGGCGTCGTGCTGGTCGCGGTCTTCCTGCTCGGGACCGGGGAGACCTTCTCCGACCTGGCCAGCCAGACCCTCCTGGTCGGGCTCGTCGACCGTGACGACCTCGGGGTGGCCAACGCCCGGGTCAGTGGTGGCTTCCTGATCGGCAACCAGCTGCTCGGCCCCCCGATCGGGGCCTTCCTGTTCGCCGCGGCCCGCGGCGTGCCCTTCGCCACCACAGCCGCGTGCTACCTGGTCGGGGCGGTGCTGGTCTCGCGGATCGCGCTGCGACGCGCGGAGCGCCGGTTCGCCGAGGACGCCGCTCGGCGCTCGGTGCGGGCCGAGGTGGTCGAGGGGATGCGCTGGCTGTGGGGGCACCCGCCGGTCCGGACGCTGGCGATCACCCTGGTGCTGTTCAACGTCACCTTCGGGGCGGCCTGGGCGGTGCTGGTGCTCTACTCCCAGGAGCACCTGGGGATGGGCGAGGCCGGGTTCGGCTGGCTGGCCACCGCGAGCGCGGTCGGCGGGCTGGCCGGGGCGGCGTCGTACGGCTGGCTGGAGAGGACCCTGGGACTGGCCACCCTGATGCGGATCGGGCTGGTCCTGGAGACGCTGACCCACCTGGCCCTGGCCCTGACCGGCTCGGTCGCGGTGGCCCTGGTCGTCCTCGCCCTGTTCGGCGCCCACGCGACGGTGTGGACCACCACCTCCCAGACCATCCGGCAGCGAGCCGTCCCGGACGAGCTCCAGGGCCGGGTCGCGTCGGTGTACATGATCGGCAGCTTCGTCGGGATGCTGGTCGGCACCCCGATCGGCGGGCTGGCCGCGCGCTGGGGCGGCATCACCGCGCCGTTCTGGTTCGGCTTCGTCGGCTCCGCGCTGCTCGTGGTGGTCCTGTGGCGCCAGCTCGGTCAGATCGCCCACGTCGGCCAGGTCGACCAGGTCGCCCGCGACGCCGGGGTTGGACACGATTCCTAGGGTGGGGGGATGGAGATCACCCGCACGGTCGAGACCGCCACCTCAGTCGACAAGGTGTTCGCCTACCTCAGCGACTTCACCCACACCAACGAGTGGGACCCCGGCACCGTGGAGACCACCAGGACCTCCGGCACCGGCGGGGTGGGCACGAAGTACCACAACGTCTCGTCCTTCGCGGGTCGCAAGACCGAGCTGGAGTACGTCGTCCGCACCCTGGTGCCCAACGAGCGCCTCGTGCTGGTCGGCAACAACAAGACCGTCCAGGCCACCGACACGATGACCTTCACCTCCACCGGAGCAGGCGGGACCCGGGTGAGGTACAACGCGGACTTCGAGTTCAAGGGCCTGGTGGGCAAGATCGCCCCGGTGCTCTCACCGCTCCTCGGCCTGGCCTTCAAGAAGCTCGGCGACGACGCCGAGAAGGGCATGAAGACCGCCCTCGACCGGCTCTGATCGCCGTGACGCACTCAGCCTCCGTCGGCGACCGGCTCGGCTCGGCCCTGGACACCGTGCTGGACAAGGCGGTGGCCCCGGGCTACTCCAAGCTCGGGTACGCCGTGCGCCGTCGTCTGCCCGGCTGGCCCGAGGACGCGCGACCGGGCGCCCTGCACGGCCAGGACGTGGTCGTCACCGGCGCCTCCTCGGGCCTGGGGATCGCCACGGCCGAGGGACTCGCCCGGTTCGGCGCCCGGGTCCACCTCGTGGTGCGCAGCACCGACAAGGGCGAGAAGGCCCGGACCGAGATGCTCCGGGCCGTCCCCGACGCCTCGTTGGAGCTGTGGCGCTGCGACGTGTCCGACCTCGACGACGTACGCCGGTTCGCGGCCGAGCTCGCCGAGGCCGTCCCGGTCCTGGCCGGGATCGTCCACAACGCCGGCGCCATGCCGCCCGAGCGCACCGAGAGCGCCCAGGGCCACGAGATGACGCTGGCCCTGCACGTGCTGGGTCCGGTGCTGATGACCGACCTGCTGCTCGAGCCGCTGGCGGCCGGGAACGGTCGGGTGGTGATGGTGACCTCGGGCGGGATGTACGCCCAGTCGCTGCCCGCCGGGGACGTGGAGTACCTCGAGGGTGACTACAAGCCGGCCACCGCGTACGCCCGGACCAAGCGGATCCAGGTCTCGCTGCTGCCCGAGCTCGACCGGCGCTGGGGACCCCGCGGGGTCAGCGTCTACGCCACCCACCCCGGCTGGGCCGACACCCCCGGGGTGGTGGAGTCGCTGCCGGGCTTCCACCGGCTGACCGGGCCGATCCTGCGTGACGCCGACCAGGGCGCGGACACCTCGGTGTGGCTCACCGCGGTCGAGCCCGCCCCCGAGGCCGGCCGGCTGTGGCACGACCGGCGGGCCCGCAACGACCACCTCGTGCCCTGGACGCGCGAGTCGGAGCGGGACCGGGACCAGGTCTGGCGCGAGGTCCGGCAGGCGGCCGGCCTCAGCGCCTGAGCGCGCCGCTGCTAGCGTCGGCAGGGTTCCGCCCACCGTCGTTTCCCGCAAGGAGTCCGTCGTGACCCAGCCCCCTCAAGGTGGCCGTGACCGGCGCCGCCGGCCAGATCGGCTACAGCCTGCTCTTCCGCATCGCCAGCGGGGCCCTGTTCGGTCCCGACACCCCGGTGCAGCTGCGCCTGCTGGAGATCACCCCTGCCCTGAAGGCGCTCGAGGGCGTGGTCATGGAGCTCGACGACTGCGCCTTCCCGACCCTGGCCGGGGTCGAGATCGGCGACGACGCCGAACCACATCTTCGACGGCGCCAACCTCGCGCTGCTGGTCGGCGCCCGCCCGCGCACCAAGGGCATGGAGCGCGGCGACCTGCTCTCGGCCAACGGCGCGATCTTCACCGCCCAGGGCAAGGCGCTCAACGAGGTCGCCGCCGACGACATCCGGATCGGCGTCACCGGCAACCCCGCCAACACCAACGCGCTGATCGCGATGACCAACGCCCCCGACATCCCGCGCGAGCGCTTCTCGGCGCTGACCCGGCTCGACCACAACCGGGCGATCTCGCAGCTGGCCGCGAAGACCGGTGCGAGCGTCACCGACATCACCCACATGACGATCTGGGGCAACCACTCCGCGACGCAGTACCCCGACCTGTTCCACGCCCAGGTGTCGGGCAAGAACGCCGCCGAGACCGTGGGCGACCAGGCCTGGATCGAGAACGACTTCATCCCGACCGTGGCCAAGCGCGGCGCGGCGATCATCGAGGCCCGGGGCTCCTCCTCGGCCGCGTCGGCCGCCTCGGCCACCATCGACGCCGCCCGCGACTGGCTGACCGGCTCCGCCGAGGACGACTGGGTCTCGATGGCCGTGGCCTCCGACGGCTCGTACGGCATCCCCGAGGGCCTGATCTACTCCTACCCGGTGACCACGAGCAACGGGGACTGGGCGATCGTCCAGGGCCTGGAGATCGACGAGTTCTCCCGCGGCCGGATGGACGCCACCGCGGCCGAGCTGGTCGAGGAGCGCGACGCGGTCACCGAGCTCGGCCTGATCTGAGCCCACCCGTCACGTCTTGATGCCGATGGAGGGTCCGGCGGCGTCGGGACGACCGGTCGCGAGCATGACCGGCGCGACGACCGATCCTCAGCAGGGTCGACGTCGATCGCCGAGGAGCAGCATGAGTCCGCCGCGACACCGTGCGGCGCCATGCGCCCGGTCGTGGCCAGCTGGCCGAGACGCCAGCGCCGTGCCCGGCGCGACGGCCGAGCGTCCCAGACGAGGCCGCGCCGCTCGGAGACGACGCCGAGGCAGTAGCAGACCCGCGCGACGCCGGCGACCGCCGCGTCGCAGTACGTCGACCAGCTTGCGCCGGATGCCCAGCATCCCGGCGTTGTCGTTCGGGACCAGCGAGCCGGGCCACCGCGGCACACAGCAGCGCCCCGCCCATCACGGTCAGCCCGGCCCGCCACCGGTCCAGGACGACCATGGACAGCCCCAGCGCGGTCACGGCCAGGACCGCGAGGTAGACCGCTCCCCCGAAGGTGCGCGGGGCGCGGGGGGCCAGGCTGTGCTCGGGCTGCGGGTACGGCCTCGACGGCTCCTCGTCGGGGACCTGCTCGGCCGCGGCGGGGCTCACCGGACGGCGTTCTCGGCGGCCTCCACGATGTTGGCCAGCAACATCGCCCGCGTCATCGGCCCCACCCCGCCCGGGTTGGGCGAGACCCAGCCGGCCACGTCGTACACGTCGGCGGCGACGTCGCCGGCGATCTTGCCGTCCACCCGCGAGACCCCGACGTCCAGCACGGCCGCGCCCGGCTTGACCATGTCGCCGGAGATGATCCCCGGGACGCCGGCCGCGGCGACGACGATGTCGGCGGTGCGCACGTGCGAGGCGAGGTCGCGGGTCCCGGTGTGGCACAGGGTGACCGTGGCGTTCTCGCTGCGCCGGGTCAGCAGCAGCCCCAGCGGCCGACCGACGGTGACGCCACGGCCGACCACGCAGACCTCGGCCCCGGCGATCCCGACCTCGTGGCGACGGAGCAGCTCGACGATGCCGTGCGGGGTGCAGGGCAGCGGGGCGGCGCGGCCCAGGACCAGCCAACCGAGGTTGGTCGGGTGCAGGCCGTCGGCGTCCTTGCCCGGGTCGATCAGGCCCAGGACGGTGTTCTCGTCCATGTGCCGGGGCAGCGGCAGCTGGACGATGTAGCCGGTGCAGGCCGGGTCGGCGTTCAGCGCGGCGATGGCGTCCTCGACGTCGCTCTGCGGGGCGTCGGCCGGGCAGGTCCACCCGGATCGAGGTGATGCCGACCTCGGCGCAGTCCTTGTGCTTGCCGTTGACGTACCACCGGCTGCCCGGGTCGTCGCCGACCAGCACCGTCGCGAGCCCCGGGACGACGCCGTGGTCGCGCAGCGCGGCCACGCGCTCGGTCAGCTCGTGCTTGATCGTCGCCGCGGTGGCCTTGCCGTCCAGGATCTGTGCCGTCACGTGCTGCATCCTCTCATCCGGCCGACCCGTCGTTCCCGGTGCGCCGAGCCGTCGTTCGTGGTGGGCCTGGGACCGGGGTCAGTGGAAGAAGTGCCGGGTGCCGGTGAAGTACATCGTCAGGCCCGCCTCCTTCGCGGCCTCGACCACCGCGTCGTCGCGCATCGAGCCGCCGGGCTGCACGACCGCGGTCACCCCGGCCTCGATGAGGATCTCCAGGCCGTCGGGGAACGGGAAGAACGCGTCGCTGGCCGCGACAGCGCCCCGGGCCCGCTCGCCGGCCCGGGTCACCGCCAGCCGGCAGGAGTCCACCCGGTTGACCTGGCCCATGCCCACACCGACCGAGGCACCGTCGGAGGCCAGCAGGATCGCGTTGGACTTCACCGAGCGGCAGGCGGTCCACGCGAACGCGAGGTCGGCCAGGGCCTCGGGCGACGCGGGATCGCCGCAGGCCAGGCGCCACGAGGACGGGGCGTCCCCGCCGCCGTCCACGTCGGCGTCGACCAGGTCGCGGGCCTGCATCAGCAGCCCACCGCTGATCGTGCGCAGCTCGGCGCCGCCCCGCTGGTCGTCGGCGGGGACGACCAGGACCCGGATGTTCTTCTTCCGGGTCAGCACCTCCACCGCCCCCTCGTCGTACGCCGGCGCGACGATCACCTCGGTGAACACCTCGGCGACCTGCTCGGCCATCTCCACCGACACGGCCGCGTTGGTGGCGATCACGCCGCCGAACGCGGAGACCGGGTCGCAGGCGTGGGCCTTGCGGTGCGCGTCGGCGACGTCGGAGCCGACCGCGATCCCGCAGGGGTTGGCGTGCTTGATGATCGCCACGGCCGGCTCGTCGAAGTCGTACGCCGCCCGCCGGGCCGCATCCGCGTCGACGTAGTTGTTGTAGCTCATCTCCTTGCCGTGCAGCTGCTCGGCACCGGCCAGCCCGCCCCGGGCCAGCTGCGGTAGAGCGCGGCGGCCTGGTGGGGGTTCTCCCCGTAGCGCAGGGTCGCGGCCTTCTCCCAGGTCGCCCCCACGAAGGCGGGGAAGCCGGTGCCGTCGCTGGTGTCGACCAGGACGTTGCCCATCCAGGAGGCCACCGCGACGTCGTACGCCGCGGTGTGCGCGAACGCCTCCGCTGCGAGCCGACGGCGCTGGTCGAGGCTGAAGCCACCGCGCGGCCACGGCGTCGAGGACCGCGTCGTAGCGGGCCGGGGAGGTGACCACCGCGACAGACGGGTGGTTCTTGGCGGCGGCGCGGACCATCGAGGGTCCGCCGATGTCGATCTGCTCCACGCACTCGTCGGGCGCGGCCCCCGAGGCGACGGTGTCGGTGAACGGGTAGAGGTTGACCACGACCAGGTCGAACGGCTCGACCTCGAGCTCGGCCAGCTGCTCGCGGTGGGACTCCAGGCGCAGGTCGGCCAGGATCCCGGCGTGCACGCGCGGGTGCAGCGTCTTGACCCGGCCGTCGAGGCACTCGGGGAAGCCGGTCAGCTCCTCCACCGGGGTCACCGGCACGCCCGGCTGCGGCGATCCGGCTCGCCGTGGAGCCGGTGGAGACCAGCGAGACCCCGGCCTCGTGCAGGCCGCGGGCCAGCTCCTCCAGGCCGGTCTTGTCGTAGACCGACACCAGGGCCCGCTTGATCTGCCGCTTGCCGTCGTTGCTGTCGTTCACTGTCCGAACCGGACCTTCCTGTTGCTGAGGGTGAAACCTTCTCGGGCCATCCGGCCCACGCTGTCGACGAGCATCTGCCGCTCGGCCACCTTGATCCGCTCGTGCAGGGAGGCGGTGTCGTCGTCGTCGAGGACCGGTACGGCGGCCTGGGCCACGATCGCCCCGGTGTCCACCCCGGCGTCGACGACGAAGAGCGTCGCCCCGGTGACCCGGACGCCGTACGCCAGGGCGTCGGCCGGTCCGTGCATGCCCGGGAACGACGGCGAGAGCGCCGGGTGGGTGTTCACGCAGCGCCCCTCGAACTCGGCCAGGAAGGCCGGCCCGACCAGCTTCATGAACCCGGCCAGGACCACGAGGTCCGGGGCGTGCTCGGCGCAGGCGGCGGTCAGGGCGGTGTCCCAGGCGTCGCGGTCGGCGAAGTCCTTGACCCGGTGGACGAACGTCGGCACCCCGGCCCGCTCGGCCCGGGCCAGACCCTCGATCCCGCCGCGGTCGGCCCCGACGGCCACCACCTCGGCGCCGTACGCCGGGTCCTGGCAGGCGTCCAGGATCGCCTGGAGGTTCGTGCCGCTGCCCGACACCAGCACCACGAGGCGCGCCGGAGGGCGAGGAGGGGTGGGGGGCACCCGCACAGGCTACCGAGGCGGATCGAGCCTGACCTGCACGGTGTCCTCGCTGGACAGGTCGGGCCGGTCAGGCGCCGTCTCCGGTCCCCCATCCGCCTTCCGGCGGACCGGTCGCCCGGGGATCAGCGGCTTGGCCGGACGCTCCGGACGCGCCGGGCGGACCCGGTCGACGGGCGCGGGCTCGTCGACGTCGTGGCGACGGGTCCACCAGGTGGCCAGGAGCCCGCCGACCAGGCCGGCCAGGCCCAGGGACGTGACGGCCGAGGCCAGGACGGTGCCGGCGCCCACCCCGGTCACGGCCATCCGGCCGGGACCGATCGAGCCGCCGGCCCAGGAGAGGGCGACGGCGAGCAGGACGGCTGCGGCCACCCCGCCACCGAGTCCCCGGGCCGCGCCGACCTGCCACGAGCGGGTGGGCAGGACCCGGCCCGCCCACCAGGTCGACCCGGCCGCAGCCACGAGCGGGACGAGCGTGAGGAGGACGGCCCAGCCGGGCGCCCAGCCGTCGGACGGCAGCGCGGCCAGGACCGGCACCGCCGGAAGCGGACCGATCGTGACCGCGGCCGGGGAGACGATCGTGCCGGCCCCGACCGCGAAGCCCGGACCGAGCAGGTAGGCCGCCCCCAGCAGCGCGGCGTTGGGCAGCAGGGCCAGGAACAGGACCACCGAGAGGACTCCGCCGGTCGCGTCCAGGCGGAGGGACTCCGCGACGTTGGCGGCGGCCGAGAAGTGCAGCGCCAGGCCCACGGCAGCCAGCAGGGCACCGGCGGCGACGAGCAGGACCGACGTCGCCGCGGCGGCGTAGGCCACCGACCGGACGTGCAGCGGGAGCAGGGCGCGCAGCTCGACCGCCAGGCCTGACCCGCGGAGCAGCCCGGCCCCGCCGGCCAGGGCACCGAGGAGGGCGCCCCCCAGGAAGGCCAGGCCCAGCCCGGGCTCGACCCCGGAGGTCGAGGCCAGCAGCGCCACGGTCATCGACACGACGGCGTACACGCCGGCCAGGACGATCGTGGCGAGCCCGGCGGCGCGCAGGTCCTCCACGCCCGAGGTGCGCCCGGCCCGGTGGCCGAACCGGTAGGTCAGCACCGCGCAGAGCAGCGTCACCCCCAACGGCGACGCGGTGACCAGGACCGGCCCGAGGGTCAGGTGGGCACCGTGCCCGAGGAGCCAGGTGTCGGCCGCCAGCCGCAGGACGTCACGGGTGTCGCCGTGCGAGCCGCCGTCGGAGCCGAACCAGCCGACCAGGCCGACGGCCCAGAACAGCAGCAGCGCCACGACCGGGGCGCCGATCCCGGCCAGGGCCGAGGTCAGGGCCAGCGAGCGCGGGGTCCGCGGGCCCGCGTCGGTCCCCGGGGGACCCGACGGGGACGACGGTCGGGAGGGCAGCAGAGAGGTCATCTCGACCAGTCTCACCCCGGGCCCGGGCCCGGCTGCGGTCCCACGCCGATCGGTCCGTCCGGGCCCGCCCGGAGTACGTTGACCCTGCCGCCCGTGCACCCGCCCGATCCCGAGGAGACGTCATGCCGACCACCCGCGACGATGCCGCTGCGCTCGACGAGAAGAGCCCCCTGGCCGGTCGCCGGGACCTCTTCGACCTGCCCGCCGAGACGGTCTACCTCTGCGGCAACTCGCTCGGTGCGCTGCCCCACGCGGTGCCCGACCGGGTCGCCGACGTGCTGCGCCGGGAGTGGGGCCAGGACCTGGTCGCCTCGTGGAACGCCGCCGACTGGACGCACCTGTCCGCCCGGGTCGCCCGCCGGCTGGCCCCGATGCTCGGCGTGGCCGCCGAGGACGTCGTGGTCGGCGACTCCACCAGCGTGACCCTGTTCAAGACCATGGTCGCCGCGGCCCGGCTGCGGCCCGACCGGTCGGTGATCGTGCTGGAGCCGACCACCTTCCCCACCGACGGGTACGTCGCGGCAGGCGTGGCGAAGCTGCTCGGCCTCACCCTGCGCTGGTGCGACCCGGCCGACCCGGCCGCGTCGCTCGACGAGGACGTCGCGGTGCTGGCGCTGACCCACGTCGACTTCCGGACCGGGTCGATGTTCGACCTGACCGGCCTCACCGCGGCCGCGCACGAGGCCGGCGCGGTCACCCTGTGGGACCTGTGCCACTCCACCGGCGCCGTGCCGGTCGACCTGACGGCCGCCGG
This sequence comes from uncultured Actinomycetota bacterium, assembly GCA_963843825.1. Lineage (GTDB taxonomy): Bacteria > Actinomycetota > Actinomycetes > Propionibacteriales > Nocardioidaceae > Marmoricola_A. The sequence continues at coordinate 76,713 of CAWJLZ010000014.1, read as the reverse complement.
GGCCGACTTCGCGGTGGGCTGCACCTACAAGTACCTCAACGGCGGTCCCGGCTCCCCCGCCTTCGTCTGGGTGGCCCCCGCGCACCAGGCCGATCTCGACCAGCCGGTCCACGGCTGGTGGGGCCACGCCGACCCGTTCGCGATGTCCCTGGAGTTCACCCCGGCGCCGGGGGCCCAGCAGATGACCGTGGGCACCCCTCCCGTGGTCGCGCTCTCCGCCCTCGAGGCGGCGCTGGAGGTCTTCGACGGGGTGCTGATGGACGACCTGCGGGCCGCCTCGCTCTCCCTGACCGACCTGTGCATCGAGCTGGTCGACGAGCGGCTGCCCGAGCTCGAGGTGCTCACCCCGCGCGAGCACGCCCGGCGCGGCAGCCAGGTCGCCCTGCGCCACCCCGAGGCGTACGGCGTGGTGCAGGCGCTGATCGCCCGTGGGGTGGTCGGGGACTTCCGCTCCCCCGACGTGGTGCGCTTCGGGTTCGCCCCGCTCTACGTCACCCACACCGACGTCGTCGACGCCGTCGAGCACCTCGTCGCCGTGCTGGAGAACGAGGAGCACCGCGACCCGGCGTACGCGCGGCGCCTCGCGGTGACCTGAGCCTGCTGGTCGGACGCGCCGATCCGGACCGGTCCCGCGCGCGAACCCGTGGGGAAGGGAGGTCCCGGTGCAGAAGGACGAGTTCGAGGCGTTCCACGCCGCGGCCCTGCCCCGCGTGGTCGGCCAGGTCTGGGCGCTCACCGGCGACCTGCCGTACGCCCGGGAACGCACCCAGGACGCCTTCGTCGCCGCGTGGGCCGAGCGTCGCCGCCTCGACCGGGACGGGGCGCCCGAGGCCTGGGTACGTCGACGCGCGCTGGCCGGCACGGGCCGGTCGTCCGCGGCCCCGTCCGGCCCGGGGGACCAGCAACCTCTCCTCGCCGCCCTCGACGGGCTCCAGGACGGACCCCGGCGGGCCGTGGTGCTGCACCACCTGGCCGGCGTGCCCGTCGCGGGCTGCGGCACCGAGCTCGGGGTGCCGGCCGCCACCGCCACGGACTGGCTGGCCACCGGGGTCCGGGAGCTGGGGGGCCTCGACGCCGTCGACCGCCTGGTCGGCAGCTGGGTCCCCCCGGTCGGCCCGTTCCCGACCCTGCGCGAGGTCCGGCGGCACGGCGACCGGGCACGGAGCCGCCGCACCCGGTTCCGCGCCCTGGTCGGGGCGACCCTGCTGGCGCTGCTGCTCGGCGGCGGCGCCGTCGTGGCCGACCGCACGGGCTGGTCCCTGGCCGACCTCGGTCGCGGGGGCAACGGCCCCGGCCCGGACCAGCGGGAGCGGCTGGACCTCGGCCCGGACATCCGCCGGCCGGGAGGCATCCCGCCGGACTTCCCGCTGGCCGCCGGACTGGTGGTGCGCAGCGCCGACGCGCTGGACGGCCCGGCGCGCGACGTCGAGACGTTCGCGGGGCGCACGGCGTGCGGCCGTACCTACGACCTGCTCGGCCAGGTCACCGACCGCCTGGCGCTCACCCTGGACAACGGCGACGGACCGCTCGTCAGCCGCGAGCTCGTCCTGGCCAAGGAGCTCGACCTGTCCCCGGCCACCCTGGCCGCCCAAGGCATCCTGGAGCGGTTCGTGGCCGAGTTCGACAACTGCCCGGTCGAGACCGACCCCACCACGACCCCGGTCACCACCTCGGTGGCGCAGGTCGACCTCGGCGACGAGGCCTGGACCGTCCGCCGCGTCACCGAGGGGGGCGGCCAGGAGCTGCTCGTGGTGGTCCGCTACGGCAACGCGGTGCTGGTCTCCCAGCAGGTGACCCCCGATCCGGCGGCGAGCCTCGAGCGGGACGTGGCCGCCGTGCAGGATGTCGTCGACGAGATGTGCCTGTGGTCCCCGAACGGGTGCGGACTGCGGAGCCGCCGCTCCTGATCCCCCCGAGAAGGGATGCAACCGGCCTGCGTCGTGGGGCGTAAGCACTCATGACAGCTCAGATCAGCACGACGACGGGGGACGCCATGGACGAGGTCGAGTTCGACGCCTTCTACGAGGGGTCGTTCGCCAGGTTGGTCGGTCAGGTCCAGGCCATGATCGGCAGCCGGGACGAGGCCCAGGAATGCGTCCAGGAGGCGTTCGTCCGGGCCTGGTCGCACCGCCGGTCCCTGGACCGGGCCCGCTCCCCCGAGGCGTGGGTCCGCACGACGGCCTACCGCCTGGCGGTGAGCCGGTGGAGACGGACGGTCCGGGCCCGGAGACCACCGGACCGGGCCCTGCAGCCACCGGGCACGACCCCGGGACCCGACGAGTCCCGGGTCGCCCTGATGGCCGCCCTGGAGCGGCTCCCCGCCGACCAGCGCCGGGCCCTGGTCCTGCACCACCTGTGCGACCTGCCCGTGGCCGAGGTCGCGGCCGAGGTCGGCGCCCCCGTCGGGACCGTCAAGGCCCGGCTCTCCCGCGGACGTACCGCCCTGCTCACCCTGATGACCGACACCCCGGAAGGAGCTCCCCGTGGCTGACCTCTTCGACCCCCTCCGCCCACTCGTCGACGACACCCCCGAAGGCCCTCGGAACCGGCTCGGTGCGGACGACGTCCGACGACGCGGCGACCGGCGCCGTCGGATGCGGACGACCGGCCAGGCGCTGGCCGCCGGCCTCGTGGTGGCGGCCGCCGTGACCGCGACCAGCCTGCTCGGCTCGGGCGACGTCACCTCCGCCCCGCCGCCGACCGGCCCGGCCACCCAGCTGCCGTCCACGACCACGGACTCCCCCGAGCCCTCGGTGAGCCCGCCCACGACCACGACGCACGTCGGCGAGGCGTACCAGGTCTCCCTGCCACCGGGACTCGACCTGCTCGCGGGGTCCCACGCGATCAAGGGCGACCCGGACCTCACCCCGCCCGGACCCGACGTGCCGGCGTTCGAGAAGGTCGAGGCCTGTGGACGCACCTGGCGCCACGATCCCGAGCCGGTGACCCGGTCGGCGTTCCGCTGGTCGGCACCGGAGGACCTGATCCTGCGCGAGGTCACCGTCCAGACCGACCCGGAGGCCGCACTGCGCGACGCCACCGCACTGGTCGACCTGTTCAGGTCCTGCCCCGAGGAGTCCTTCGACGGCGGCGCCTCGAGCGTCCGTGCCACCGTCGTCGACAACACCGTCGGGGACCGGAGCTGGACCGTGCAGCGCACGTACTACACCGGGGACCAGCCGAGCATCGGCGAGGACGTCATCCAGGTGGTCGTGGTCGGCAACGTCGTGCTGCTCTCCGAGCAGGGCGGCGAGGGGATCGGGGCCGTCCGCCCGACGTTCTCCCTCAAGAACGCGGTGGCCGGCGCCGAGGAGCTCCAGCCGGTGATCACCGACCTGTGCCCGTTCTCCACCCAGGACTGCGAGGTCAGCACGGGCTCGGGCTCGGCCCCGCCGCCGTCCTGACCCCACCCCCACGTACGACGACGCCCCCGGGACCAGGTCCCGGGGGCGTCGTGCGTGCGGTTCGGTGCGCGAGTCAGAGCGTCTGCAGGATCTCCCGCATCAGCCGGGCAGTCTCGGACGGCGTCTTGCCGACCTTGACGCCGACGGCCTCGAGGGCCTCCTTCTTGGCCTGCGCGGTGCCGGACGAGCCGGACACGATCGCGCCGGCGTGACCCATCGTCTTGCCCTCGGGGGCGGTGAAGCCCGCGACGTAGCCGACGACCGGCTTGGTGACGTGGTCCTTGATGTACGCCGCGGCGCGCTCCTCGGCGTCCCCGCCGATCTCGCCGATCATCACGATGGCCTTGGTGTCCGGGTCCTCCTCGAACGCCTTGAGCGCGTCGATGTGGGTGGTGCCCACGATCGGGTCGCCGCCGATGCCGATGGCGGTCGAGAAGCCGAAGTCACGCAGCTCGAACATCATCTGGTAGGTCAGCGTGCCCGACTTCGACACCAGCCCCACCGGCCCGGAGCCGGAGATGGTGGCCGGGGTGATCCCGGCCAGGGCCTCTCCGGGGGTGATGATGCCGGGGCAGTTCGGCCCGATCATCCGGGTCCCGGTGCCCTGCAGGTGCGCCCACACCTCGGCGGTGTCCTGGACGGGCACGCCCTCGGTGATCACCACGAGCAGGCCGATGCCGGCGTCGATGGCCTCCAGGCAGGCGTCCTTGGTGAAGGCCGGCGGCACGAAGGCCACCGAGGTGTCCGCCCCGGTCTCGGCCATCGCCTCCTTGACCGAGCCGAAGACCGGAAGATCGATGCTGCTGCCGTCGGCCGCGGTGTGGGTCACGGTGGTCCCGGCCTTGCGCGCGTTGACGCCGCCCACGACCTGGGTGCCGGCCTTGAGCATCAGCGCGGTGTGCTTGGTGCCCTCGCCGCCGGTGATGCCCTGGACGATGACCTTGCTCTTGCTGTTCAGGTAGATCGACATGTGTTGTCCGTCCCGGTTCTCAGGCGTTCGCCAGCTCGGCGGCCTTGTCGGCCGCGCCGTCCATCGTCTCCACGAGCGTTACCAGCGGGTGGTTGCGCTCGGCGAGGATCCGGCGGCCCTCCTCGACGTTGTTGCCGTCGAGGCGCACGACCAGCGGCTTGCTGGCCTCGTCACCGAGGATGTCCAGCGCACCGACGATGCCGTTGGCCACCGCGTCGCAGGAGGTGATGCCGCCGAAGACGTTGACGAACACCGACTTGACCTGCTCGTCGTTGAGGATGACGTCGAGCCCGTTGGCCATCACGGTGGCGGACGCGCCGCCCCCGATGTCGAGGAAGTTGGCGGGCTTGACCCCACCGTGGGCCTCGCCGGCGTACGCCACCACGTCGAGGGTGGACATCACCAGGCCGGCGCCGTTGCCGATGATGCCGACCGCACCGTCGAGCTTGACGTAGTTGAGACCGAGCGCCTTGGCCTTGGCCTCCAGGGGGTCGCCCGCGGAGGTGTCGGCGAACTGGGCGTGGTCGGCGTGCCGGAACTCGGCGTTCTCGTCGAGGGAGACCTTGCCGTCGAGGGCCTCGAGCTTGTCCCCGGCCAGCCGGGCCAGCGGGTTGACCTCGACCAGGGTGGCGTCCTCGGAGACGAACACCTTCCACAGCGCCAGGACGGTCTCGACCGCCTGGTCGGTCAGGGCGTCGGGGAAGCCGGCCTCGGCGACGATCTCGCGGGCCTTGGCCTCGTCGACGCCGGTGCCCGGGTCGATGGCGATCTGCTTGACCGCGTCGGGGTTGGTCTTGGCGACCTCCTCGATCTCCACGCCACCCTCGACGCTGGCGATGCAGAGGTACTGCCGCTGGGCGCGGTCGAGCAGGAAGGAGAAGTAGTACTCCTCCTCGATGGTGGCCGCGGGGGCGACGAGGACCCGGTGGACGGTCAGGCCCTTGATCTGCATGCCCAGGATGGCGGTCGCGTGCTGCTCGGCCTCGTCAGGGGTCTTGGCCAGCTTGACTCCCCCGGCCTTGCCGCGGCCGCCGGCCTGCACCTGCGCCTTGACCACGCACACGCCGAGCTCCTCGGCGGCGGCCCGCGCCTCGGCGGGGGTGGTGGCGACGATGCCCGGCGCACCGGGCACCCCGTGCTTGGCGAAGAGCTCCTTCGCTTGGTACTCCATCAGGTCCACAAGTCAGCCTGTCTGTGTAGGGACTCCCCGCACCACACTGGGGCGGCGGGGCTGCCGTCCCGACCCTAGTCCTGTTGTCCGGGTCACAGCCACGTCGCCCACGTCACAGCCGACCCGCGGGAGCAGGTACGCCGACGGGCCGGCCCCCATGACCGTGAGGTCGTGGAGGCCGGCCCGGCGGAAGGGTCAGGACGCGGCGCCGTGCTTCAGCGCGGTGCGAAGGTCCTTGTTCAGCTGGGAGATCACGTCGAGCGGGATCCCCTTGGGGCACGCGGTCGCGCACTCCCCGATGTTGGTGCAGCCACCGAAGCCCTCGTGGTCGTGCTGGGCGACCATCCCGAGGACCCGGGTGTCCCGCTCGGCCTGGCCCTGGGGCAGCTCGCCGAGGTGGGTGATCTTGGCGCCGAGGAACAGCGAGGCCGAGGCGTTCGGGCAGGCCGCCACGCAGGCCCCGCACCCGATGCAGGTCGCGGTGTCGAAGGCCCGGTCCGCGTTGTGCTTGGGGACCGGTGTCGCGTGCGCGTCGGGGGCGGACCCGGTGTTGACCGAGATGTAGCCGCCGGCCTGGATCATCCGGTCGAACGCGGAACGGTCGACGCACAGGTCCTTGAGGACCGGGAACGCGTCGGCCCGCCAGGGCTCGATGGTGATCGTCTCGCCGTCGGTGAACGAGCGCATGTGCAGCTGGCAGGTCGTGGTGACCTCGGGGCCGTGCGCCTGCCCGTTGATCATCAGCCCGCACATGCCGCAGATGCCCTCACGGCAGTCGCTGTCGAAGGCGATCGGCTCCTCGTCGTTGGCGTTGAGCTGCTCGTTGAGCACGTCGAGCATCTCCAGGAACGACATGTCCTCGGAGACCTCGTCGAGCTGGTAGGTGTGCATCCCGCCCGGGGCGGTGCTGTCCGGCTGGCGCCAGATCTTGAGGGTAAGTCTCATTTGTAGCTCCGCTGCTTCATCTCGACGAACTCGTAGACCAGGTCTTCCTTGTGCAGGATCGGCTGTCCTGCCTCCCCACCCCACTCCCACGCCGAGACGTAGGCGTAGTCGTCGTCGTTGCGCAACGCCTCGCCGTCCTCGGTCTGGGACTCGGTGCGGAAGTGGCCGCCGCAGGACTCGCGACGGTTCAGGGCGTCGATGCACATGAGCTCGCCGAGCTCCATGAAGTCGGCCACCCGGCCGGCCTTCTCCAACGACTGGTTGAGGCTCTCGGCGCTGCCGAGCACCTTGACGTTCTGCCAGAAGTCCGTCTGCAGGTCACGGATCTGGCCGATCGCCTTCTTCAGGCCCTCCTCGCTGCGCTCCATGCCGCAGTACTCCCACATGATGTGGCCCAGCTCCTTGTGGTAGCTGTCCACGCTGCGGGTGCCCTTGATCGACAGGAACGAGGCGATCCGGCCCTCGACGGCCTCGCGCGCCTCGACGACCGCGGGGTGGTTCTCGTCGACCTTCTCGAAGGGACCGTCGGCGAGGTAGTCGCGGATGGTGTTCGGCAGGACGAAGTAGCCGTCGGCCAGACCCTGCATCAGCGCGGAGGCGCCGAGCCGGTTGGCCCCGTGGTCGGAGAAGTTCGCCTCGCCGGTCACGAACAGGCCGGGGATGTTGGACTGCAGGTCGTAGTCGACCCACAGCCCGCCCATCACGTAGTGCACGGCCGGGTAGATCCGCATCGGGGTCTCGTACGGGTCCTCGCCGGTGATCCGGGCGTACATGTCGAAGAGGTTGCCGTACTTGGACTCGACGGTCTTGCGACCCATCCGGGCGATCGCGTCGGCGAAGTCGAGGTAGACGCCCAGCCCGCCGGGGCCGACCCCCTTGCCGTCGTCGCACTGGTACTTCGCGGCGCGGGAGGCGATGTCGCGCGGGACCAGGTTGCCGAAGCCGGGTAGATCCGCTCCAGGTAGTAGTCGCGGTCCTCCTCGGCGATCTGGCGCGGGTCCTTCTCGCGGTCCTCGGCGTTCTTCGGCACCCAGATCCGGCCGTCGTTGCGCAGCGACTCGCTCATCAGCGTCAGCTTGGACTGGTGCTCTCCCGAGACCGGGATGCAGGTCGGGTGGATCTGCGTGTAGCAGGGGTTCCCGAACAGCGCGCCCTTGCGGTGCGCCCGCCAGGTGGCGGTGACGTTGCAGCCCATCGCGTTGGTGGAGAGGTAGAAGACGTTGCCGTAGCCGCCCGAGGCGAGCACGACCACGTCGGCGAGGTGGGTCTCGATGTCGCCGGTGACCATGTCGCGGGCGATGATGCCGCGGGCCTTGCCGTCCACGACGATCAGCTCGAGCATCTCGTGGCGGGCGTAGGTTGCGACGCTGCCGGCGCCGACCTGCCGCTCCAGCGCCTGGTAGGCGCCGATCAGCAGCTGCTGGCCGGTCTGCCCGCGGGCGTAGAACGTCCGGGACACCTGCACGCCGCCGAAGGACCGGTTGTCGAGCAGGCCGCCGTACTCACGGGCGAAGGGCACGCCCTGCGCGACGCACTGGTCGATGATGTTCGTGCTGACCTCGGCCAGCCGGTACACGTTGGACTCGCGGCTGCGGTAGTCGCCGCCCTTGACCGTGTCGTAGAAGAGCCGGTACGTCGAGTCGCCGTCGCCCTTGTAGTTCTTGGCCGCGTTGATGCCGCCCTGGGCGGCGATCGAGTGCGCCCGGCGCGGCGAGTCCTGGTAGAAGAACGCCTTGACGTCGTAGCCCGGCCTCGCCCATCGTGGCCGCCGCGGACGCGCCGGCCAGGCCGGTGCCCACGATGATCACGCTCAGCTTGCGGCGGTTGACCGGGTTGACCAGCCGCGCGTCGAACTGGCGCTTGGTCCAGCGGTCGGCTACCGGCCCCTCCGGCGCCTTGGTGTCGGAGACCGGGGCGCCCTCGCAGGTAGTAGCCCGCGGCGTCCCCGGTGCCGGGGCGAGGCTCCCGGGACGAGCGGTCTCGGGCGGACGGTGCGTCTCAGTCTCCGCAGGACCTCAATCGACGATGCCGAACAGGACGGACAGGGGGACGAGCGCGAAGCCGCCGGCCACCACGACGGCCACGGTGTACCCGGCGAGGTTCCAGCGTCGCGCCTCGCCGCGGTGCCGGTAAGCCCGAGGTCTGCGCCGCGCTGCAGATGCCGTGCCGCAGGTGCAGCGCGAGCGCAGCCATCGCCAGGAGGTAGATCACCGCGACCCACCAGTGCTCGGGCTGGAAGGCGTTGACCAGCCGCGGTAGGGGCTGTCGGAGTCGCCGCCCGGCGTCACGTGCGGGTCGTGAAGTTGAGCATGTGGAAGACGATGAACAGCAGCAGCGCCGTGCCGCCCCAGCGCATCGTCCGGCCGACCACGTCCCGGGGCCGCCTTCTTCACGACGTAGCTTGACGCGGGCGGGCGCCCCGCGCCCGGGCCCACAGCCGGTATGCCGCGGTCGCGTGCACGACGCAGCGCGACGATGAGCACCACGCGGATGATCCACAGCAGCCCGGCGTACGGGAGGATCGGCTCGCCGAACCCCGCAGGTGCTCCGCGTAGCTGTCGAAGGACTCCTGGCCGGCGAACACCTTGAGGTTGCCGTACATGTGCAGCAGCACGTAGCCGATGAAGACCAGTCCGGTGAGCGCCATGGCGATCTTCCAGCACGATGGTGGAGGACCGGGCCCGTGCGGCCGGGGACTTCGTGAGTGGTCACGTCGTCAAAGTAGCCTTAGTGCGGTCCCTCCCCGATGGGGGCAGGAGGGGTGTGAGATGCCCGTCACTACCTCGAGTACGCACCGAGGGGCCCGGACCGTCCTGCGGCCACTCCGGGACTGCGGCATGCCTCCGTCGGGGATGATCGCCCCTAGGGTTGACCCCCCTGTCGTGACCGCTCGGAGTGAGGCGGCGCCGCGGCGGCTCAGCTCGCCGGGCTCCCCGTCCGGACCCGTGTCCCGTCGGCCCGCGGCGCGTCGGACCGCAGCCCGGTCGCGACGTCGCCTCGGCGCGGTGTCCTGCCCGCGCTCGGGTGGCCGCGAGTGCTCCCCTCGACGGCCCGTCCCCCGCCGGCGCCTACCGGTGCCCAGGACCGCGTCCGGGACCGCGCCCGCCGCGGACCGGATGCAGGTCGAGGCCGGCCTCACGTCCCGCCGGCACCCGGCCACCGGCCCGGCGGCGCAGGCGGCCGAGGAGCGGCCCGGTCCACGAGCCCGGTCCACGGACGCGCCTGGGTCCTCGCCCCTCGCGCCCCGGCGGCCTACCACCTGACCGCCCGCTTCGGGAGTGCAGTGCCTGTGGTCGCACTGCCACACCGGCCTGGACTTCGCCGCCCCGAGCGGACGCCGATCCGCGCCGTCGCCGCCGGCACGATCACCGAGGTCGGCTGGGCCGGGGCCTACGGCAACCGGACCGTCGACCCTGCGGGACGGCACCGAGGTCTGGTACTGCCACCAGTCGGCCATCGGCGTCGGGACCGGCGACACCGTGATCGCGCGGTGCAGCGATCGGCGCGGTCGGCGCCACCGGCAACACCACCGGTCCCCACCTGCACCTCGAGGTCCGTCCCGGCGCCGGCGACCCCGTCGACCCCTATCCAGGCGCTCGTCTTCCACGGCATCACGCCGTAGCCCCACCCGCCGCCCGGGTCAGAGCTTCTCGACAGGGGCGTAGCGCAGCAGCAGCCGCTTGACCCCGTGGGAGCCGAAGTCGATCGAGGCGACCGCCTTGTCGCCAGCGCCCTCGATGGTGACGACCGTGCCGAGGCCGAACGAGTCGTGGGTGACCCGGTCGCCCGGCGAGAGGCTCGGGACCTCGCGGCTTCTGACCGCGCGCCTCGGCATCCGCGCGAGCGCTCGCCGAGCCGTAGCCGGCGCTGCGGCAGCTGCGGGCATGACCGTCCGGTTCCACGACGTCTGCTCGGCGGCGGTGCGGCGCCAGTCCATGAGCTCGTCGGGCAGCTCGTCGAGGAAGCGGGATGCCGGGTTGTGCGACGGCGCGCCCCAGGCGGAGCGGACGAGCGCGCGGGAGACGTAGAGCCGCTGCTCGGCCCGGGTCAGCCCGACGTAGGCCAGCCGGCGCTCCTCCTCGAGCTCGGGCCGGTCACCCAGCGAGCGCATGGTGCGGGAAGACGCCGTCCTCGAGGCCGGTGAGGAAGACCACCGGGAACTCCAGGCCCTTGGCGGTGTGCAGCGTCATCAGCGTGACGACGCCCAGGCTCCTCGTCGTCCTGGTCGGGGATCTGGTCGGAGTCGGCCACGAGCGCGACCCGCTCGAGGAACTCCGGCACGCCCGGACGGGCCGGCGTCAGGTCGGCCGGGTCGTCGACGGCGGCGGCACCGGCTCGTCGGCGAACTCGCGCGCGACCGCGACGAGCTCGGCGAGGTTCTCGACCCGGGTCTCGTCCTGCGGGTCGTCGGACTGCCTCGAGCTCAGCGAGGTAGCCGCTGCGGCGCCAGCGTCGCCTCGAGCGACGACGTCGGCGCGCTCCCCTGCGTCGACCATCGACTTGAGCTCCTCGACCATCGCGACGAACGCCGCGGATGCAGGTGACCGAGCGGGTCGCGATGCCAGGCGCCTCCTCGGCGCGCTGCAGCGCGGCCAAGAACGTCGTGCCGTCGCGGCGAGCCAGCGCCTCGACGCAGGCCTCGGCCCGCTCGCCGATGCCCCGCTTGGGCACGTTGAGCACCCGGCGCAGGCTGATCTCGTCGGCCGGGTTGGCCAGCATGCGGAGGTAGGCGAGGGCGTCGCGGACCTCGCTTGCGCTCGTAGAACCGCACCCCGCCGACGACCTTGTAGGGCATCCCGACGCGGATGAACACCTCCTCGAAGACCCGGGACTGCGCGTTGGTCCGGTAGAACACCGCGACGTCGCGCGGCCTGGCCGCCCTGGCGTCGGTGAGCGTGTCGATCTCCTTGGCGACGAACCGCGCCTCGTCGTGCTCGTCGTCGGCGACGTAGCCCACGATCTGCTCGCCGCGGCCCTGGTCGGACCAGAGGTTCTTGGGCTTGCGGCCCTGGTTGCGGCTGATCACCGCGTTGGCGGCGGTGAGGATGTTCTGGGTGGAGCGGTAGTTCTGCTCGAGCAGGATCGTCCGCGGCGTCGGGGAAGTCCTCCTCGAAGTCGAGGATGTTGCGGATGTTGGCCCCGCGGAAGGCGTAGATCGACTGGTCGGCGTCGCCGACGACCATGAGCTCGGCCGGCCCGACCGCGTCGGCGTCGTCTCCACGTCGTACGCCGACGGCGTCCTCCGCCGCAGAGCTCGCGGACCAGGGCGTACTGCGCCTGGTTGGTGTCCTGGTACTCGTCCACGAGGACGTGGCGGAACCGGCGGCGGTAGGTCTCGCGCACCTCGGGGAACGCCTGGAGCAGGTGGACCGTCGGTCATGATCAGGTCGTCGAAGTCCAGCGCGTTGGCTGCCCGCAGCCGCTGCTGGTAGTCGCGCGTAGGCCTCGGCGTAGGCGCGCTCGAGGTCGTTCTCGGCCCTGGCCGCGCGGTCTCGTGGTCGACCAGCTCGTTCTTGTGGTTGGACACCCAGTGCAGCACCGCGCGGGCGGGTAGCGCTTGGGGTCCAGCTCGAGGTCCTTGCAGACCAGCGTCATCAGCCGCTTGGAGTCGGCCGACGTCGTAGATCGAGAAGCCGGACTTGTAGCCGAAGCGCTCGATCTCCTTGCGCAGGATCCGCACGCACGCGGAGTGGAAGGTCGAGACCCACATGATCCGGGCGCGCGCCGCCGACCAGGTCCTCGACCCGCTCGCGCATCTCGGCGGCGGCCTTGTTGGTGAAGGTGATCGCGAGGATCGAGCCCGGGTGGGCGCTCGCGCTCGGAGATCAGCCAGGCGATCCGGCGGGTGAGCACCCGGGTCTTGCCCGAGCCGGCGCCCGCGACGACGAGCAGCGGGGCGCCCGCGTGGACGACGGCCTCGCGCTGCGGTTCGTTGAGCCCCTCGAGCAGCTGGTCGGGCGATCGACGCCGGCGCGGGGCGGGCGGCGGTCGCCGGTCACCTCCTCGGGCCGGAACAGGGCCTGCTCCTCGGTGGTCATGCGGGACTGCCTCGTGCCTGCTGCGGTCGGGGTTGCGGGAACGAGTCAGGGTCCGGCTCAGCCTATGGCTCGGGGACCGACAGCGTCCATCGCGGCGTCACCGGCCTTCGTCGGCGGAGTGCAGTCGGGCCCAGGCTCGGACGAGCAGTCCCGCCCTCAGGTCTAGCCGTCCCGGGCGAGCGCTCGGTGTCCTCGCCCCTGGACCCGTGCCCGGTCGCCGCCACCGGGCCGGGTAGGCCGACGCGAGCGCCGGCAGCAGGTGTCCGACCGGTGTGGATATAGCTGGTTCATGAACGAGTTCACGTCGACCGCCAGCCCGTAGGCGTGGGCCGACCACGACGTCGAGCCCGGTCGGGCTGGCCCGCGTAGGCGGCGGTGCCGCAGCCGTCACTGGTGGCGGCGCTCCAGGTCAGCCTACGTGACGAGCCGCACCTGCTCGGCTCGGGGGCGGGCTGGCGTACAGACTGGCGACGACGTCCGTCACCTGCGCGGATCGTCGAGGCGCAGGTCACGACCAGGCTCTCCCGTGTGCGGTCTCGCGTCGCAGCCCCAGGCGGCCAGCCGGCAGCACCGGTGGTCCGGGCGCCGCAGGCGACCGGCGCGAGCCCGGCGACGCCCAGCAGCAGGAGCGCGCCTCGTCGACCCCGCCGCGCGGGGAGCCGGTCAGTGCCAGAAGACCGCCACCGCGACGTGAGGACGGTCAGCCCCAGCAGGGTCAGGTACGTCGGGGTGGTCAGCGCCGGCTTCTTGCGGTTGACCCAGACGATCCCGCCGATCACCAGGGCCACCACGAGCTTGACGCCGATCTTGGCGTGGTCGACGTCCTCGTCGCGGCCCTCCAGGACGCCGACGAGCAGCGACCGGTGACCACCTGGGTGAGGATGCCGTGGAAGATCGCGTTGTTGACCACCCGCGGGTCGCTGCGGACCTGGACGAACAGGCCGCCGAAGAGGCTGGCCATCCCGAGCAGGTGCAGGAACAGGAGCACGTCGTTGAGGAAGCTCATGAGGTCAACCTAGGCAGTCTCAGACGACCCGCGCCGTCTCGTCGGCGGAGGGTGTGTCGCGGAACACGGGCGGGAGGTACTGCACCATCAGGGTCGACCAGGTCAGGTGGGTGAGCACCGGGCCTGGAGCCCGTTCGCGGCCCGTCGCTGCGCGCCCCACAGGCCGCCCATCACCCCGGCGGCCAGCACCAGGGCCGGGTTGCGGGTGGGGATCGTGGCCACCGTGTACACCGCGGTGGTGGCCAGCACCGGGTGGTCGTCCCCGAGCGCGGAGTAGACCGCCCCGCGGAAGAAGATCTCCTCGCCCACGCCGTTGGCCAGCGCGGTCAGCAGGACCAGCGAGTCCTCGCCCTCCTCGGCGAACTGCAGCACGGCTGCGATCGCCCGGCTCAGCGGCGGGATCTCCTTGGCCACCCGGGCGCACGCCGTAGAAGAACCCGAAGGCCCCGACGCCGGTGAGCACCGGGGTGAGCACCGGGCGACGCAGGCTGCTGTCCTGGTGCTGGATCCAGCCCAGGTGCAGGGGGCCCGAGGCGAAGCCGCCCGCGGTCCACATGCGAGGCCGCGCCCATCGTGGTGACGTAGAAGCGCCTTGGACCCGGGCCGGGTGGACAGGCCCACGCCCAGCAGCGCGGCGCCCAGGACCGAGGTGCCGGCGACCACCCGTCGGCGGACGGCGTACGACGGCCTCGGACTCGTCGTGCCGCACCGGCACGCGGTGGGCCAGCGACATCGGCAGGCGACGACGGAGCCGGCCCAGCAGGCCCGACGCGTGCCCGAGGTCCTCGGCCCGCTCGGCCAGGGCCTCGCGCACGGCGTCGTCGAAGCCCACCCGGTCGAAGGGGATCAGCCGGTGGATCTCGTCGTCGTCGACGACCACCTCGTTGACCATGGAGTCGACCAGGGACCGGCCGGCCTTGGCGTCGACGTCGGTGATCAGGCTGAGCCAGTGCGAGGACAGCTTGGGCGAGAGCAGCGGCACCGGCAGCAGGAACAGCGGGCGGCCCTGCGACCCCGGCCACCCGGCGCATCATCTCGGAGTACCGCAGCACCTCGTCGCCGCCGACCTCGAGGGCCCGGCCGGTCGTCTCCGGCACCGTCAGCACGGTGGCGAGGTAGCGGACCACGTCGCCCAGCGCGATCGGCTGGGTGCGGGTGGAGACCCAGCGCGGGGTCACCATCAGCGGCAGCCGCTCGACGAGCTGCCGGGTCATCTCCCACGACAGGCCCTGGTGGCCGATGACGATGCCGGCCCGCAGGGTGGTCACCGGGACCCCGGCGGCGCCGAGCAGCTGCTCGACCTCACGGCGGCTGCGCAGGTGCGGCGGACAGGTCGTCGTCGTCCTTGCCCAGCCCGCCGAGGTAGACCATCCGCCGGAGCCCGGCCGCCGCGGCGGCCTCCCCGAAGGCGGTGGCCGCCTCGCGGTCCAGCCGCTCGAAGTCCGGGGAGTCCAGGGAGTGCACGAGGTAGTACGCCGCGTCGCACCCCTCGAGCGCGGCGGCGAGGGTCGAGGGGTCGTGGACGTCGCCGAAGACCGGCTCGCCCGACCCCGGCGTAGGTCTCGGGGTGGCGGGTCATCGCGCACCACCTCGTGGCCCCGCTCGACGAGCAGCGGGCAGAGCCGCCGACCGACGAAGCCGGACGCGCCGGCGACCAGCACGCGGCGCGGTACGTCGGCCGGGGCGGGCGCGGGGGTGGCGGCATCCGGGTCGGTCATGGGTTCAAAGTAGCCGCCGGTCGTTCGCCCAGCGGGTCAGCTCGTGCCGCGAGGACAGCTGCAGCTTGCGCAGCACGCTCGAGACGTGGGTCTCGACGGTCTTGATCGAGATGAACAGCTCGAGGCGACCTCCTTGTAGGCGTAGCCCCGGGCGATCAGCCGCATCACCTCCCGCTCGCGCTCGGTCAGCCGGTCGAGGTCCTCGTCGACCTGGGCGACCTCGATCGAGCCGGCGAAGGCGTCGAGCACGAACCCGGCCAGGCGCGGCGAGAACACCGCGTCGCCGCCGGCGACCCGGTCGATGGCGGCGACCAGCTCGGGACCGGTGATCGTCTTGGTGACGTAGCCGCGGGCCCCGCCGCGGATGGTGCCGATCACGTCCTCGGCCGCGTCGGAGACCGACAGCGCGAGGAAGCGGGTGCCGGGCGCGCGGTGCCCGACCCGGCGCATCACCTCCGCGCCTCCGCCGCCGGGCAGGTGCACGTCGAGGAGCACGACCTCGGGACGGTGCGCGCAGCACCGCGGCCACCGCGGTGTCGACGTCCTCGGCCTCGGCCCGAGCACGTCGACGTGGCCGGCGAGCTCGGCGCGGACCCCGGCCCGGAACATCGCGTGGTCGTCGACGATGACGACGGTGCGTCCCGTCGCTCCGGTCTGGTGGGTGCTCATCAGCGTCCCTCTCCCTTGAGGCTCAGGTGCAGCCGGACCTCGGTGCCCTCGCCGGGCGCGGAGCGGACCGCGGCGCTGCCGCCGTGCCGCTCCATCCGGTCGATGATGCTGCCCCGGACGCCGAGCCGGTCCTCGGCCACCCGGTCCGGGTCGAACCCGCGCCCGCGGTCGCGGACGAAGACCTCGACCTCGCGGCCGCCGACCTCGGCGTAGACGTCCACCCGGGCGGCGCCCGCGTGGCGGGCGGCGTTCATCATCGCCTCCCGGGCCGCCCGGACGAGCGGGCACGAGCTCCTCGGTGGCGGGCAGGTCGCCGACGGTGACCACCTCGACGGGGACGCCGTGGGTGTCCTCCACCTCGGCCGCCGCGAGCCGCAGGGCGGCAGGCGAGCGTGCCCTCGGCGGCGGTCGGCTCGCCGTACATCCACTGCCGCAGGTCGCGCTCCTGGGCGCGCGCCAGCCGGGCCACCTGGCCGGCGTCCTGCGGCGTGCTTCTGGATCAGGGCCAGGGTCTGCAGCACGGAGTCGTGCAGGTGCGCGGCGACGTCGGCCCGCTCCTGGGAGCGGATCCGCTCGGCCCGCTCCTCGGTGAGGTCCGAGGCCAGCCGGAGCAGCCACGGCCCGAGCGTGACGGCCAGGCCGAGCACCCCGAGCCCGGCGGCCAGGACGACGTCGCGGGCCACCGCGACCCGGCCGGTCTGGGCGGCGAAGACCACCAGCGCGGTGGCCAGCAGGCCCAGGCCGGTGGCGATCCGGGCCCAGGCCGCGGGCCCGCCGTCGCCCAGCACCACGCGCCGCAGGCCGACCCGGCCGGTGGTGTCCAGCCAGCGCTCCCGCTGCGCCTCGTCGGCCTGGCGCCACAGCAGCATCACCCCGGCCACCGCGAACATCACCGGCCAGAAGAACACCGGGCCGTTGAAGGACACGTCCAGCAGCCCGGCCGTGCCGACCAGGACCGCACCGACGGCGACCAGCGGTCCGGCGTCGCGCCAGCGGCGGGTCCGGCCGGGTCGCTTGCCCTGCCGGGACGCCGCGTCGAGGCCGGGGCTGCGCTCGGGGGCGCTCTGCAGCGGGAGGGCCAGCCAGAGGCCGGCGTAGAACACCAGGCCGAAGCCGAAGAGCGCGGTGACCACGAACATCACCCGGACCCAGCGCGGCCGGACGCCGAGGTGGGTGGCCAGACCGCCGGCGACGCCGCCGAGGTAGGAGCCCTCGGCGCTGCGGGTGGCACGCCGGGCGGCCACCTCGACGGCGCGGGTCCCCTCGGGGGTCTGGGTCAGGCTCATGGTCCGCCCATCGTCGCAGAGGGCAGGTGGCGACGACCATGCGTGAGGACCCTGGTCGGACCCCGAGTCCCCGGGGCCGCCCCTGACTCCCGGCACCGGGGAGGATCAGGGTCGTCCCCGATGGTGCGGGCCGTCCGCACCGACCAGGCTGGAGCCATGACCGAGACACCGCAGGCCCCACCCACCCCGTCACCCCCGCAACCGCCCGTGGCGGACCACCCGGCCGGGGGCTGGAACACCGAGAACCTCAAGGACTACCGCGCCCTGCGCCGCAGCCGCACCGACCGCAAGGTGGCCGGGGTCGCCGGCGGCCTGGGCCGCCACCTCGACCTCGACCCGACGATCATCCGGGTCCTGCTCGTGGTGCTGGTCTTCTTCGGCGGCGCCGGCCTCGTCGTGTACGCCGCGATGTGGCTGCTGGTCCCCGAGGAGGACACCGGCCGCTCGGTCATCGGCGCCAAGGACTCCACCCGCAACGTGCTGCTGATCGGGACCCTGGCCGTCGGCGCCCTGCTGGCCTTCTCCGACAGCTGGAACGGGTTCGGCGTCGGGTGGCCCCTGGCCGTGGTCGCCATCGTGCTCTTCGCGGTGATGCTGACCCGGGACCGCACCCGCGGCGGCGGGGTGGCTGCGGTGCCGCCCGAGCACGCACCCCCGGCGTACGGACCCCCCGGGTACGGACCTGCGGCGTACGGCCCGCCCCCCTCGGACGGGGGGCCGCCCACCGCGGTCTGGGCCCCTCCGCCGCCCCCTCCGGCCCCGCTCGACCCGCGCCGGACGGGTCCGCTGCTCTTCCTCCCGACCCTGGCCCTGCTGGCCCTGGTCCTGGGCGGCCTCGGGCTCTGGGACGCCGCGGGCGGCCCGGTCGCCGACGCGGCGTACCCCGCCGCCGCGCTGGCCGTGATCGGCCTCGCGCTGGTCCTCGGCGCCTTCGTCGGACGGGCCGGCGGTCTGATCCTGCTCGGCCTCGTGTCCAGCGTCGCCATCGGCGGAGCGGCGGTCGCCAACCCCAGCTACAGCGGTGAGCGCGACCTGGTGCTGAGGCCGACCAGCGCGGTCGATCTGGCCGACGGGTACTCCGTCCCCGCGGGTCGGATCGAGCTCGACCTCCGCGACCTCGCCGAGCCCTCGGCCGTCGACGGGCGCCGTCTCGACCTGCACGTCAACGTCGGGGAGATCGTGGTCATCGTGCCGCGCGGCATGGCCGTGACCGTGGACGCCACCATCGACGGCGCCGGCATGATCGAGCTCCCGAACGCCGTCCGCGACGGGTGGGGGACGGCGCTCTCCCGTGACCTGCCCAGCCGGGCGACGACCACCACCTCCACCGTCGAGCTCTCGCTCGACCTCGACTTCGGACACATCCAGGTGAGGCAGCCATGAAGACCCATCCCGTGAACGTCACCCACCTCGTCTTCGGCCTGGTCTTCCTCGGCATCGCCGGCACCTGGGCGCTGCGCGAGGCCGGGGTGATCGGCCTGGACGGCTTCCGCTGGGTGCTGCCGGCCATCCTGCTCGCCGCCGGCGCCGCCGGTCTGGTGGCCTCGATCGCACGGGGCGTCGGACGGGGCGTCGGACGGGGCGACCACGACGACGACCCCGACGACCTGCTCTAGCCGGCCCCGGTCAGAGCTTGCCCTCCGCCGCAGCCACGCTGGGCAGGCCGCGGCGGCGCCAGAGGTCGAGGCGGAAGTCCTCGTCCTCCAGCCGGGCGGTGGCGTGGAACCCGGCCGCCGTGGCGATCTCCCCGGCGAGCCCGTGGACGCCGTCGCCGTCCAGGGGCCAGCCCTCGACGGGGTGCCGCCAGTGCACCAGCACCAGCGACCCGGCCCGGGTCAGGCAGTCCAGGGCCCGGCGTACGACCGCCTCGCACTCGTCGCGGGTGAGGAAGTAGCCGACCTCGGAGAGCACGCACCAGCGAGAAGCCGCCGGGGGGCCACTCGTCGGGCACCCGCATCCGGAGCAGGTCCACGTGGCCGGTCCCGGCCAGCCGGGCGGCGGCCAGGTCCAGCGCGGACCGGCTCACGTCCAGGGCGACGACGTGGTCGGCGCGGGCGGCGAGACGTTCGGTCAGCACCCCGACCGAGCACCCGACCTCCAGGACGCGGCCGAGCCGCGCCGCGGGCAGGGCGGCCATCGTCAGGTCGTGCTTGCGCCGCTCGTACCAGGACGTGGTCAGGCTCCAGGGGTCGGTGGAGTCGGCGTGCAGGGCCTCGAAGACGCTGCCGGCGGGACCGGGTTCCGGGGCCTGGAGCGGTTCGAGGTAGACCTCGAAGTCGCGCTCGAAGTGGGCCATCACCCCGGGCGGCAGGACGGCCTCGTCGCCCGCCGCGGGGCTGAGCGGCTCGTGCTGGGAGGGGTACGCCGCCACCGCGGCCCGCTTGAGCTCCCGGGTGTGCGGGTCCAGCCCCAGCCGCCGTGCAGACGCCCACGGGACGTCGGCCGCGCTGCCCCAGTGCCACAGCCAGATCGGCGCCTGCAGGTGCCGGGCCCCGGTCGCCCGGGCCACCCGGGCGGCGACCAGGGCGACCGCCTCGTGGTCGGGGTGGCCGTCCCCGTGCCAGGTGGAGACCAGCAGCGTGCCGGCGTCCACCACCGCGGTGCAGCGCCTCCCCCAGCGGGGTGAGGTGGCCGGCGACGCCGCCGTCGGGCAGCCCGAGCCAGCGCACGCCGGCCGCCGGGTTCAGCACCCCGAGCGCCGCGACCAGCTCGGGACGACGCAGCGCCAGCAGGTCCGCCGGCGTGTGCGTGGTGCTGTCGGGGTGGGAGTGCTCCCCGCCGGTGGCCATCACCAGCACGGTGTCCACCCCGGTCCGCCCCGACCAGGCGAGCAGCCCGGCCATGGCCAGCGTCTCGTCGTCGGGGTGGGCCGCGACCACCACCAGCCGGGACGGCGGCGCTCCCGGCGGCGTCGAGCAGGTCCAGGTCCGGCACCCCGGCCCAGTCCGGCAGGCGCAGCCAGGCGGCCTCGGGGGTGGTCTCGTCACCGTGCTCGAAGACGGCGCTCACGCGCCCTCCTCCAGGAGCCCGAGGTAGCCCGAGAACCCGCGCCGGGGTCCGGCCCCACCGGCGCCCCGAGGTCATCACCCGGGTGCTGTTGGTGCTGGACCACCGCGCGCCGGCGGCACGGAGCCGCTCGACGAGCTGCGACGTCCTCGTGGACCCGCACCCAGCCGAAGCCGCCGACCCGGTCGTACGCCGCCAGGGTCAGGCCCAGGTTCGCCCCGTGCACGTGGTCGTGCCCCTCGCGGAGGTCGTGCCGGGCGTGCCAGGCCTCGAGCAGCTCGGGGGACAGGTCGGCCGGGAACGGCTCGACGGTGCCCAGGACGACCTCGTGGCCGAGGTCGGCGAGGTCGAGCTGGGCCACCAGCCAGGTCGGGGGCACCAGGGTGTCGGCGTCGGTGTTGGCCAGCCAGACCCGGTCCGGCACGGGATCGGCGGACGTGGCGTGCGCGATCCCCGCGGCCCGGGCCGCCCCGACCATTCCGTGGTCGACGGCGACCAGGATGAGCCCTGGGCGGTCGGCCAGGAGCGCGGCGGTGCCGTCGACGCAGGAGTCGAGCACGACGGTCACCGACGACCTCGGTGCCGGGCCGGACCGCCTGCAGGCGGGCGACGGCCGCGGCGACGCTGTCCAGGCACCGCGGGATCAGCTCGGCCTCGTCGCGGGCCGGGATCACGACCCGGACCGACCAACGTCCCCCCGCGCTCCTCCCGGTGGTCACCAGGGACCCCCGGCGAGGTCGAGCGAGCCCGCCGCCGAGGGCGACCTGGTCGCGCTCGGCGTGCTCCTGGCGCAGGTACAGGTGCAGGTCGGCGACGCGGGCCGCGTGGCTCTCCTCCAGCGCCAGCGGGCCGGGGCCCAGGGCGTGGTCGCCGTGGGTCAGCACGTCCTCGGCGCTGCGCCGGACGACCTGGCGGACCCGGTGTGCCAGGCGGGCGCCGTCCGCGCCCTCGGCCTGGCCGGCGTCGACCAGGGCCGCGGCCTCGGCCAGCACGGCCCGCGCGGCGTGCAGCGAGCCGTCGACGGCCCCGAGGTGCATCCGGGCCAGCTGGTCGGGCTCCCGGGCTCGCGTCGCCTCCAGCAGGCGGCGGGCCACACCGACCGCACCGCCGTACCAGACGGCGGCCACGCCGATCCCGCCCCAGGCGAAGCCGGGCCGGGAGAGGTACCACCCCGGGCCGCCGACGGCCCGGGCGGGGACGGCATCGAGGTCGACCGCCGTGCTGGTCACCGCCGACAGTCCGCGGGCGACCCAGGCCTGGAGCGTGGGGTGCACGGCGGGGTGCCGCATCGGCACCGAGAACAGCCCCCGCTCGGTCTCCGAGACCCAGGCCGTGACCAGGGCCCGGTCGACCGTGGCGGCCAGGGAGCACCAGTGCTTGCGTCCGGTGAGCGCCCACTCCTCACCGTCCGGACCGGCCTGCCGACGGGCCTCCACCCGGGGCGCGGGCCCCTCCGCGGCGTACACGCCCCACAGCGGTTCCCCGTCCTGGGGGCGGGCGGGGGGCTGGCCGTCACGGGCCTGGTCGAGGATGGCGAGCGCATCGAGGTGCGGCTCGACGACCCGGGCCACGGTGAGGTCGACCGCGCCGAGGGTGGCCAGGACCTCCCACAGGTAGGTGGTCCGCCCGTGGCCCGGGACCAGGTCCGGGTCGGCGGAGAGCGTCCGGGCCAGGTCGGCCGCGGCGGAGATGTCCGCGGCGGCAGCCCTCGCGTGCGCAGCCAGGTCCACCAGGCGCTGCTCCTCCGGGTCGTGGGCAGCGCGGAGCCGGACGGGACGCGAGGGCTGGGTCACCTCCTGAACCTACGGACGGCACCTCCACGGCACCACCTCCCCAGGGGTGAGAGCCGACCGGTGGGGCGTGACGCGGGACACACAGGCACCCCTGGCTAGGCTCGCGGGATGGACGAGCCGACGCCGACCTCCCAGCAGGTACGCCGCGCGCTCGCCCGGGTGGGTCGGGGCGCCAGCCTCGACGTGGCCGAGGCGGCGGTGCTGCTGGCCGCCCGCGGCGAGGACCTCGCCGCCCTGACCGACGCGGCCGCCCGGGTCCGCGACGCCGGCCTGGTCGCCGCCGGACGACCGGGCGTGGTGACCTACTCCCCCAAGGTCTTCATCCCGCTGACCCGGCTGTGCCGGGACCGCTGCCACTACTGCACCTTCGTGACCGTCCCGGGCAAGCTGGCCGCGGCGGGGCAGTCGATGTACCTCTCCCCCGACGAGGTCCTGGCCATCGCCTCCGCCGGCGCGGCCCAGGGCTGCACCGAGGCGCTGTTCACCCTCGGCGACCGGCCCGAGGACCGGTGGCCCGAGGCGCGGCAGTGGCTCGACGAGCACGGCTACGACTCCACCCTGGACTACCTCCGCGCGATGGCCGTCCGGGTCCTGGAGGAGACCGGGCTGCTGCCGCACCTGAACCCCGGGGTGATGTCGTGGGCCGAGCTGAACCGGCTCAAGCCGGTCTCGCCCTCGATGGGGATGATGCTGGAGACCACCTCGACCCGGCTCTTCACCGAGCGCGGGCAGCCGCACCACGGCTCCCCCGACAAGGACCCGGCCGTCCGGCTGCGGGTGCTCGAGGACGCCGGACGGCTCTCGGTCCCGTTCACCACCGGGATCCTGGTCGGCATCGGCGAGACGCTCCACGAGCGGGCCGAGAGCATCTTCGCGATCCGGCGGGTGGCCCGCGACTTCGGCCACGTGCAGGAGGTGATCGTGCAGAACTTCCGGGCCAAGCCCGACACCGCGATGCGCACCGTCGGCGACCTCGGCCTGGAGGAGTACCTCGCGGCCATCGCGGTCACCCGGATCGTGCTCGGACCCAGGATGCGCGTCCAGGCCCCGCCCAACCTGGTCGACCTGGCCGAGTGCGCGGCGCTCCTCGGCGCCGGGGTCGACGACTTCGGTGGCGTCTCCCCGGTGACCCCGGACCACGTGAACCCCGAGCGGCCCTGGCCCGACCTGGACCGGCTGCGCGCGGTGAGCGCCGACTGCCGGCTTCACGCTGCGCGCCCGGCTCACCGTCCACCCCGAGCACGTCCTGCGCCGGCGAGCCCTGGATCGACCCCCGGGTGCGGAGCCACGTCGACGCCCTGGCCGGGCCCGACGGCCTCGCGCGTGGCCGACCCCCGTCCGGTGGGACTGCCCTGGCAGGAGCCCGACGGCGGCTTCGCCGAGTCCGGCGGCGGCACCGGCCGCACCGACCTGCACACCACCATCGACACGCTGGGCCGCACCGCCGACCGGCGGGCCGACTTCGACGACGTCTACGGCGACTGGCAGTCGCTGCGCGACCAGGTCGCCGACGACCGGACGGCCGACCCGGCCCCACGCGCCCCGGGCCCGGACCCGGTGCTCTCCGCGGCGCTGCGCCAGGCCGAGCGCGACCCACGGTCGCTGACCGACGAGCAGGCGCTCGCCCTGATGACCGCCGACGGGGCCGGTCTCGAGGAGGTGTGCCGGATCGCGGACGACCTCCGCGCGCGAGACGGTCGGCGACGACGTGACCTACGTCGTCAACCGGAACATCAACTTCACCAACGTCTGCTACACCGGCTGCCGGTTCTGCGCCTTCGCGCAGCGGCGCACCGACGCCGACGCCTACTCGCTGTCCCTGGAGCAGGTCGCCGACCGGGCCGAGGAGGCCTGGGAGCTCGGCGCCACCGAGGTCTGCATGCAGGGCGGGATCGACCCGGAGCTGCCGGGCACGGCGTACTTCGACCTGGTCTCGGCGGTCAAGCGGCGGGTCCCGGAGATGCACGTGCACGCGTTCTCGCCCGATGGAGGTCGTCAACGGCGCCTCCCGGACCGGGCTGTCGATCCACGACTGGCTGCTCAAGGCCCAGGAGGCCGGCCTGGACACCATCCCGGGCACGG
Source organism: uncultured Actinomycetota bacterium (assembly GCA_963843825.1). GTDB lineage: Bacteria > Actinomycetota > Actinomycetes > Propionibacteriales > Nocardioidaceae > Marmoricola_A. Next base: position 52,625 of record CAWJLZ010000014.1, on the reverse strand, counting down.
CCGCGGAGATCCTCGACGACGACGTCCGCTGGATCCTGACCAAGGGCAAGCTGCCCACGTCGGCCTGGGTCGAGGTGGTCACCACCGCCCACCGGCTCGGGATCCGGTCCAGCGCCACGATGATGTACGGCCACGTCGACCGCCCCCAGCACTGGGTGGCGCACCTGCGGGTGCTGCAGCGCCTCCAGGACGAGACCGGTGGCTTCACCGAGTTCGTCCCGCTGCCGTTCGTGCACACCTCCGCTCCGATCTACCTCGCCGGGGTGGCCCGTCCGGGCCCCACCCTGCGCGACAACCTCGCCGTCCACGCGGTCGCCCGGATCCTGCTGCACGGCCGGATCGACAACATCCAGACCTCCTGGGTCAAGCTCGGCGTCGAGGGCACCCGGCGGATGCTGCACGCGGGCAGCAACGACCTCGGCGGCACCCTGATGGAGGAGACCATCTCCCGGATGGCCGGCTCCGAGCACGGCTCGGCCAAGACCGTCGCCGAGCTGACCGACATCGCCGGCGGTCTGGGTCGACCGGTCCGCGAGCGGACCACGACCTACGGGGTGGTGGAGAGCTCGGCCACACCGAGCCGGACCGGGAGCGACTCGACGCCGTAGACGATCGACTTCTGGCGGAAGTCGACGTCGTCGGTGGCCAGCGCGAGGTCGCGGGAAGCGCCGGGCCAGCGCCGGGAACGCGATCCGCAGCTCCATCCGGGCCAGCTCGGCCCCCACGCAGCGGTGGAAGCCGTACCCGAAGGCCAGGTGGCTGCCGGCCGCCCGGGCCCCGTGCGTGCCCTCGGCGTCGAAGGCGTCGCCGGCCCCGGAGCGGGGGTCGCGGTTGGCCCCGGCCAGGTGGCACATCACCACGTCGCCGGCCTTGATCGCCCGGCCCGCCACGACCAGGTCCTGCTTGGCGAAGCGGGGGAAGGCGATCTGCACGACGCTCAGGTAGCGCAGCAGCTCCTCCACGATCTGGTCCACGCTGGAGGGGTCCTCGGCCAGCCGGCGGAAGGCGATCGGGTGCTCGAGCAGGACCGCGGTGCCCAGGGCCAGCATGCTGGCACTGGTCTCCAGGCCCCCGGTGAACGCCCCGTCGGCCAGGCCGCCGAGGTCGAAGTCGCTGATCTCGTCGCCGTGCTCGCGGACGATCTGCCCGACCAGGCCCTCGCCGGGGTCCAGTCGCTGGCGGCGGGTGAAGTCCATGAGGAACTCCCGCGAGGCCGACACCGCGCCGAACGCCCCGGTGCCGCCGTACGTCACGTCGAAGCGTGCGGACCCGAGGTGCCGGAAGGTCTCCCGCTCCTCGTCGGGCAGGCCGAGCAGCTCGCAGATCACCAGGAAGGGCACCGGGAAGGCGAAGGCCTCGACCAGGTCCACCTCTCCGCCCGGCCGCGGCCATCTCGTCGAGCTGGCGGTCGACGATGGCCTGGATCCGGGGACGCAGCCGTTCCAGCCGGCGCATCGTGAACTCCGGGGTGAGCAGCTTGCGGAGCCGGCTGTGCTCGGGCGGGTCGGTGAAGCCGAGCCCGCCGATGTCACCGCTGGTCGCGTCGCCGCTGCGGCCGACGTACGGCCGGATGTCGTTGCTGTACGCCGTGGTGTGCGCGAGCACCTCGCGGACCTCGGCCTCGCCGGTGACGACCCAGACGTCGAGGCCGAGGAAGCGGTGAGCCTCGAGACCGGCTCGGCCTCGCGCAGCTGCGCCGAGCCGGGGCACCGGGTCGTACCGGTCGCGGACCAGCGGCCAGGTCAGCCGGTCGGGGACCTTGTCGATCTTGGACAGGTCCAGGCCGCCGGCGCGCCGGAGCAGCCACTCCCGGACCGAGGTCTGGATGCGGGTGGTGAGGCGGCTCATGGGTCTCCTGCTTCGACGGACCCCGCGTGCTGCGGGGACTCCCCGCATCATAGGAACTCCGGACCTCCGGGGCGCCCCCACCGCCGCCGGACCCGGTCACGTCGTTTGACGCCGGAACCCGGTCGAGCCGTCACGTCTTGCGTCAAGACGTGACGGGTCGGCGGGCGGGGTCGGCGTCGAGGAAGACCTGCGCGATGGTGTCCACGTCCTCGGCGACGTCCACGACGACGCCGGCCTCGTCGACGCCCAGCGGCTCGAGGGTCTCGAACTGGGAGTCGAGCAGGGAGGCGGGCATGAAGTGGCCGGGCCGGCCCGCCTGGCGCCGGGCGATGACCTCGTGCGCACCGTCGAGGTGCAGGAAGACCGCATCGGCGGCGTGCGCCCGGATCCCGTCGCGGTAGGCCCGCTTCAACGCCGAGCAGGCGACCACGCCGCCGTCGGGGTGGTCGGCGAGCCAGCGGCCGATCAGCTCCAGCCAGGGCCGGCGGTCGTCGTCGTCGAGCGGGTGGCCCGCGGCCATCTTGGCGACGTTCGCCGCCGGGTGCAGGTCGTCGGCGTCCGCGAACGGCACGCCCAGGCGCTCGGCCAGCGCCAGCCCCACGGTGGACTTGCCCGACCCGGAGACCCCCATCACGACCACCCGGTGGGGCACGGACGAGGAGCCGGCGCTCACTCCCACTCGATGGTGCCCGGGGGCTTCGCGGTCACGTCGATGGTGACCCGGTTGACCTCGCGGACCTCGTTGGTGATCCGGGTCGAGATCGCCTCCACCACGTCGTAGGGCAGCCGCGCCCAGTCGGCGGTCATCGCGTCCTCGGAGGTGACCGGACGCAGCACGACGGGGTGGCCGTACGTGCGGCCGTCGCCCTGCACGCCCACGGAGCGTACGTCGGCCAGCAGGACCACCGGGAACTGCCAGATGTCCCGGTCGAGGCCCGCGCGGGTCAGCTCCTCCCGGGCGATCGCGTCGGCCTCCCGGAGGATGTCGAGCCGCTCCGCGGTGACCTCGCCGATGATCCGGATGCCCAGGCCCGGGCCGGGGAACGGGTGCCGCCAGACGATCTCGGCGGGCAGGCCGAGCTGCTCGCCGACCAGCCGGACCTCGTCCTTGAACAGCGTGCGCAGCGGCTCGACGAGCTCGAACTGCAGGTCGTCGGGCAGCCCGCCGACGTTGTGGTGGGACTTGATGTTCGCGGTGCCGGTGCCGCCGCCGGACTCCACGACGTCGGGGTAGAGCGTGCCCTGGACCAGGAACTGCACCTTCTCGCCGGCCTCCGCGGCCTCGCCGATGATGTCGGTCTCGGCCTGCTCGAAGACCCGGATGAACTCCCGGCCGATGATCTTGCGCTTGGTCTCGGGGTCGGTGACCCCGGCCAGGGCGTTCAGGAACCGCTGCTGGGCGTCGACCACGTGCAGGGAGACCCCGGTGGCGGCGACGAAGTCCCGCTCGACCTGCTCGGCCTCGCCCTTGCGCAGCAGGCCGTGGTCGACGAAGACACAGGTCAGCCGGTCCCCGACCGCGCGCTGCACCAGCGCCGCGGCGACCGCCGAGTCGACCCCGCCGGACAGCCCGCAGATGGCCCGCGCGTCGCCGATCTGGGCCTTGATCGTCTCCAGCTGCTCCTCGACGATGTTGACCATCGTCCAGGTCGGGCGGCACCGGGCGATCTCGAGCAGGAAGTGCTCCAGCACCACCTGGCCGTGCTCGGTGTGCAGGACCTCGGGGTGCCACTGCACACCGGCGAGGCCGCGGGCGACGTCCTCGAACGCCGCGACCGGGGACCCCTCGGTCGAGGCGAGGACCGTGAAGCCGGCCGGGGCGGCCACGACCGAGTCGCCGTGGCTCATCCACACCCGGTGCTGCTCGGGCACCGCAGCCAGCAGGGTGCCGGGCTCGCTGACCGTGACGGGGGTGCGGCCGTACTCCGAGCGCCCGGTCCGCCGGACCTCGCCGCCGAGGGCCTGGGCCATCGTCTGGAAGCCGTAGCACATCCCGAAGACCGGCACGCCGGCCTCGAAGATCGCCGAGGACATCTGCGGGGCGCCGGGCTCGTAGACCGACGAGGGCCCGCCGGACAGGACGATGGCCTGGGGGCCCTTGGCCAGCATCTCCTCGACCGGCATGGTGTGCGGGACGATCTCGGAGTAGACCCGCGCCTCGCGGACCCGGCGGGCGATGAGCTGGGCGTACTGCGCCCCGAAGTCGACGACGAGAACCAGGTCGTGTTCGGTGGTCAAGAGGGACCTTTCGGCGGGCTCCGGGTGAGCGGGAAGTGTACCGAGGTCGGCGCCGAGGTTTTTCCCCACGACGGCGTGACCCACATCGTGAGCCCTCGTTGGACGGGGCAGAGAGCCGGTGCACCCTCCCGTCGTCGCTCTCTGCGGTCCACGTCCTGTGCGCGGACCCTCCAGGGCCCGGCCCACCCTCCTCCCGGCCGGGCCCTGGACACCGCACCCGGCGCGCCACGACGAGGAACCGCTCCGAAGAAAGTTCGCGCGACCTACCCTCCACAGGACCCCCTGACGGCGTCCTAGGTGGTGAAGGGAGGTGGGCAGTGACCACATCGAGTCGGAACCACAGACGTGACACCGAGGCCGAGCAGGCGTTCGACGCCTTCGTGGCCGCACGTTCCCGCGCACTGGCGCGGACGGCGTACCTCCTCACCGGAGACCACCACCACGCGGAGGACCTCGTGCAGACCACCTTGTTCAAGGCCGCCAAGGCCTGGCACCGGATCGAGGGCGACCCGGAGCCGTACGTACGTCGAGCGCTCTACCACGAGCACATCTCGGCCTGGCGCCGTCGGCGGCACCTCACCGAGCTCTCCCTGGAGGGCCCGGCCGGCTGGCACGCCGAGAACCGGCCCTCGACCGAGCCCGACGTCGACCTCAGGGTCGCCCTGCGCCACGCGCTGGCCGACCTGACCCCCAAGCAGCGGGCCGTGCTCGTGCTGCGCTACTTCGAGGACCTGACCGAGGCCCAGACCGCGGCCGTCCTGGGGGTCACGGTGGGCACGGTGAAGTCCGGCACCCGCCAGGCGCTGGACCGGCTGCGCAAGCGAGCCCCTCACCTGGCCGAGCTGGTCACCGTCGGCGAGGGGTCCTGATGAGCCCGCTGCGCGACCTCCTCGACGAACTCGCCGAGGACCAGCCCGCCGTCCACGTCCCGGGTGACACCTGGACCCGCGGCCGCCGGGCCCACCGGCGCGGCCTCGCCCTGCGCGCCGGCGCCGCCGCCACGCTGGTCCTCGCGGTCGGCCTGGGGGCCTCCCTGGTGGCCCGACCCGGCCCGGCCGACAGTGGTCCCGCCGCGGGGTCCGCGGACCCCGCGATGCCGCGGGTGATCCACGCGGTGCCGGACCGGCTGGCTTCCCGGACCGAGGACGGCTACCGCTGGGACGACCAGGTCGCGGCCACCGGGCTCGACCTCGGCCCCACCGCGGCCGTGTTCCCGGTCAACGAGGGCGCGCTGGTCGCGGTGTCCGCGCTGGACGGCGCGTACCGCGGGGTCACCCTGCCCGGCTTCGACCCCGACGCCTGGTTCCGCTTCGACAACACCGTCGTCGCACTCTCCCCCGACGGCACGCGGTTGGCCTACACCTGGAACCCGTACGTCGTGGGCGGTGACGTGCCGGACTACACCCCGAGCGGGGTCCGGATCCTCGACCTGACGACGGGCGAGGTGACGAGCGTGCGCGATCGAGGAGGGGTTCGGCGTGTACGCGCACGGCTTCTCCTGGTCCCCCGACGGCCGCTACCTCGCCTACAACCTCGAGGTGGCCGCCGCCGGCTCCGGGACGGTCGAGGCCGGCGGCTTCTCCACCGAGCGGCTGGACACGACGACCGGTGAGCGGGTCACGGCCGACGGCCTGCCCGTGACCGAGACGGGGCCGGCGGTCTCCGACACGGGCGAGCTGGTCGCGGTGGGCAACGGCCGGCCGAAGACCTGGTCGCCGGACCGGAGGACCCCGGTCCAGGCGTTCAACGGGGGCGTCGGTGAGTGGACGGCGGCCTGGGCCCCGGACACCCGGCGGGTCGCCGCCGGCTCCACGGACCGCGGGTGGTTCACCGTCGGCAACCCGGACACCCGCGGCCTGCTGACCCGCGACGTGGACGGTGCCCCGTCCGGCAGCCAGGTGCGGGTGCTGGGCTGGGACGCCGAGGACCGGGTGTCCATGCTCGTCCAGGACGGTGACGGGCTGGCGCTGCAGTCGGTGCTGGTCCCCCGGCTGGACCAGCCGACCCAGACCCGCACCCTGGTCACGATCGAGGCAGGCGTCCCGCTCACCGAGGTGTCGCTGGCCACGAACCTGCTCAGCCGTCCGACCCGGGACTTCCCGGCCCCGGACTGGCCGACGGACTGGTCCCTGGTGGCCACGTGGGCCGCGGGCGGCGTGCTGGCCCTGGGCGGGGTGCTGCTCCTGGTCCGCGCCCGTCGGCGCTCGACCCTGCGCTGACCTGCCCCAGGAGTCGGCCCAGGAGTCGACCCAGGAGCGACCAGGAGTCGGCCCAGGAATCGGCTCAGGAGACGGCGACGATCGGGAGCCGGAGGGCGGCCGGAGCCGAGGGCGGCACCGCGGGACGGTGCGGCTCCACCGCCGGCACCCTCCGGTACGCCGACCCCAGGGCCGGCCGCGCGTCCGCCTCGCCCTTGTTCGGCCACAGCGCCATCGCGCGCTCGGCCTGGGCGGTGATGGTCAGCGACGGGTTCACCCCGAGGTTGGCCGAGACGGCCGAGCCGTCGGCGACGTGCAGTCCAGGGTGCCCGAAGACCCGTTGGTAGCCGTCGACCACCCCGTCCTCGGCGGTCTGCCCGATCGCGCAGCCGCCGAGGAAGTGGGCGGTCATCGGCATGTCGAACTGCTCGCCGACCGACCCGCCCGCGGTGCCGCCCATGACGCCGGCCATCAGCCGCACGACCCGGTTCGCGACCGGGATCCAGGTCGGGTTCGGAGCGCCGTGGCCCTGCCGGGAACCCAGCACCCGGCGTCCGGTCAGCCGGCTCCGCGCGCGGGTACGTCGTGATCGAGTTGTCGTGCGGTCTGCATCACCAGCGCTACGACGGTCCGCTCCGACCAGTGCCTGAGGTCGTACAACCCGGGCACCTCCCGCCGTTGCCGCCACAGCTCGCGCAGCCAGGTCCGCCACCGGGCGTGCGGGCCGTCGCCGTCGGTGAGCACCGTCTGCAGCAGGGCCATCGCGTTGCTGCCACGGCCGTAGCGGCAGGGCTCCACGTGGGTGTGCTCGTCGGGGTGGAAGCTCGACGTGATCGCCACCCCCCGGCTGTAGTCGACCGAGGTGTCCGGGGCGATCGCGCCGAGGATCGACTCGGAGTTTGTCCTCGACAGGTGTCCGAGGCGGTCGGAGACGCCGGGCAGGTGGCCGTCCGACTTCATCGTGTGCAGCAGCCGCTGGGTGCCGATCGCCGCCGCGGCGAGGACGACCTGGTCGGCGGTGAGCACCCGGGTGCTGGCGGCGCGGGACCGCAGGGACTTGGTGTGCCGGACGGTGACGTCGTACCCCCCGCCCTCGCGCGGCCGGACCCGGGTGACGGTGGTCAGGGGCAGCACGGTCGCCCCGAGCCGCTCGGCGAGGTACAGGTAGTTCTTCACCAACGTGTTCTTGGCGCCGTAGCGGCACCCGGTCATGCAGCCGCCGCACCCGGTGCAGGTGTGCCGGGAAGGGCCGGCACCGCCGAAGAAGGGGTCCTCGACCCGCTCGCCCTCGGCCTGGCCGGGGCCGGGGAAGAGGACCCCGACCGGGGTGGGACCGAAGGTGTCCCCCACGCCCATCTCGTGCGCGACCTTCTCCATCACGTCGTCCGCGGGAGTCCGGAGCGGGTTCTCCACCACCCCGAGCATCCGCTTGGCCTGGTCGTAGTACGGCGCCAGCTCGGCCTTCCAGTCGGTGATCCCGTACCACTGCGGGTCGTCGTAGAAGGCGTCCGGCGGTTCGTACAGGGTGTTGGCGTAGACCAGCGACCCGCCGCCGACCCCCGCACCGGCCAGGATCAGCGAGTCCTTGACCGCGTGGATCCGCTGGATGCCGTAGCAGCCCAGTGCCGGGGCGAACAGGAACCGGCGCAGGTCGAAGGAGGTCTCGGCGAAGTCGGCGTCCTCGAACCGGGCGCCGGCCTCGAGCACCCCGACCCGGTAGCCCTTCTCGGTCAGCCGCAGGGCCGAGACCGAGCCGCCGAACCCCGAGCCGACCACCAGGACGTCGAAGTCCAGCCCGGTCACCCGCGGCCCAGCCGGGTCATCAGCCGGACCGCGCGGGTCATCACCGCGGCGTACGCCCGGTCGTCGAGCCCCCCGACCGGACCCAGGCGCAGCAGCCGCTGGGTGGCCACGGACTGGGACTCGGTGAACCGCAGGATGCCCTCGCGGCCCTGGCGACGGCCCAGCCCGGACTGCCGCATCCCGCCCATCGGGGAGGCGACGCTGGCGAAGGTGGCCGCGAACGCCTCGTTGACGTTGACCGTCCCGCACCGGACCTGCCGGGCCAGCGCACGGCCGCGGCCGCCGTCGCGGGTGTAGATCGAGGCATTCAGCCCGTAGTCGCCGTCGTTGGCCCGGGCCACCGCGTCGGCCTCGTCGGAGAACCGGTAGACCGAGACCACCGGACCGAAGGTCTCCTGGTCGAAGCACTGCATGCCCGGGGTGGTGCCCTCCAGGACGGTGGGCTCGTAGAAGTACGGCGCCAGGTCAGGCCGGGCCCGGCCGCCGGTCAGCACCCGGACGCCCTGGGCGCGGGCGTCCTCGACGTGCCGGGTCACCGTGGCCAGCTGGGCCGCGGAGACCAGGGTGCCCATGTCCACGCCCCAGTCGGTGGAGGCGCCCAGGCTCATCGCCTCGACGCGGGAGACGAACAGCGAGACGAAGCGGTCGTAGACCTGGTCGGCGACGTAGATCCGCTCGGCCGAGACGCAGAGCTGTCCGGCGGTGGAGAAGGCGGCCCGCACCACGCCCTCGGCGGCCCGGTCGAGGTCGGCGTCGCGCAGCACCAGCACCGGGTTCTTGCCGCCGAGCTCCAGGGAGCAGCCGACCAGCCGGTCGGCGCACTCCCGGGCGACCTGGCGCCCGGTCGCGGTGGAGCCGGTGAAGCAGACGTAGTCGGCCCGGCGGACCACCTCGGGGCCGATCTCGGCGCCGGGACCGGCGACGACCTGCCACAGGTCGTCGGGGAACCCCGCCTCGCGCAGGAGCTCGAGGCCGAGCAGCGCGCTGAGCATGGTCTGGGCGTCGGGCTTGGCCACCACGGCATTGCCGGCCATCAACGCGGGCAGACCGTCGCACAGGGCCATCGTGAAGGGGTAGTTCCACGGCGAGATGATGCCCACGACGCCCTTGGGGACCTGGGTGACCTCGACCCGGGTCAGACCGGGCACCACCCCCTGGACCCGTCGGGGAGCGAGGTGGTCGGCCGCGGCCCGGGCGTAGTGCCGGGCCGTGAGCGCGATGTGCAGGGGCTCGTCGAAGGCGTGCTTGCGGGCCTTGCCCGACTCCCAGCAGATCAGGTCCATGATCTCGTCCTGACGGTCCAGGACCAGGTCGTGCAGGCGTCGCATCCGCTCGGCGCGCTCCCCGACGGAGGTGCGGGCCCAGGCCACCTGGGCGCGGCGGGCCCGACGGAAGGCCTCCTCGACGTCGGCCGGGGTGGACTGCGGGACGTCCCCGATCGGCTGGCCGGTCAGGGGCGAGACGACCCGCGCGGTCCCGGTCCCGGACGCGCACACCAGCCTGGTCAGCCTGCGGACCCGGGCCGGGTCGACGGCGTACGTGGCCGCGGGGTCGACGTCGGGATCGAGCACGTCTCGCGTGGGGGCGCCGCTGCGGGACGGGTCGGACGGCACGGCGGCGCTCATGTTCCGAGGCTATCCGAGCCGTTCGACGCCAGGCTACCGTTCAGTAGGGTTGCTCCGGTCTGATCGGGTCGAGGACCGGACCTCGTATCCGATCCCGGTTCGCGCTTAACATGGCCGCAATCACGTCGTCCGGGGGAGGACATCACGGTGGGGTTGGAAGGCGCGCGCCGGCGAGCGAGACCGAGGGTGCTGGGGGCCAGGTGGTCGGCCTCCGACGCTCCCGGTCCCGACGCCGACCCCGAAGCCCTCCTGGCACCGTTCTTCTCCGACTACGTGGAGCAGGGGCAACCCGGCGCCGCTCAGCTGGTGCGCCGACCGCGTCGGCTGTGGCGAGCCCTGCGCGCCGCACGTGACCTGCCCGTCGTCGAGGCACACCTGTCCGACACGGCCGAGGCCCGGCTGATCCGTGAGGGCCTCACCCATGTGAAGCGACGGACCTACAAGACCGCGTTCCTGCGCACGCCGTTGCACGCGGTGACCTCCCTGCTGCTTCTGCCGGTCCAACCCGGGAGGTACAGCCTGGGGGCGTCCAAGCAGACCCTCCGGCGCAAGACCCGCGCAGCGGAGCGCGCCGGGGTCCACTGGAAGCCGGTCGACGACCCCGCGGAACGCCTGCGCCTGATCGCCCTGTCCGAGGACCGCGAACGCAGCCACCCCCAGCAGGAGTACCGCTTCGACGACGTGGACAACCGCTGGCTGCTCGATCTCGACCTCTGGCTGGTGGCCTACCGCTCGGACGACGAACCGCTTCTGCTCGCCGCCGTGCCCGTGGACGGGGAGTGGGCCATGCTGTCCTACTTCCGGACCCTCGAGGACTCCCCCGCCGCCAGCGACAGCCGGTACCTGATGAGTGCGGTGCTGGTGGAGGAACTGGTCGGTCGGGGGGTACGCCATCTCGCCAACACCGCCACCATGAGCAACCTCCCGAACGGGTTGCGCCACTTCCAGCGGATGCTGGGCTACCGCATGGTCCGGATCGAGGTCGCGGCCGGGGACTCGCCCGAGACCCCCTGACCAGGTCCCCCGAGGCGGGCTACCCGACCACGACCTCGACGCGCTGGAACTCCTTGAGCTCGGTGTAGCCGGTGGTCGCCATCGCCCGGCGCAGCGCGCCGACCAGGTTCATCGTGCCGTCGGCGGAGACGGAGGGGCCGAAGAGGATCTCGGCCAGGCTGCCCGAGGTGCCGATCCGGATCCGCTCGCCGCGGGGCAGCTTCTCGTGCCAGGCCTCCGACCCCCAGTGGAAGCCGCGGCCGGGGGCCTCGGTGGCCCGGGCCAGGGGGGAGCCGATCATCACTGCGTCCGCGCCGCACGCGATCGCCTTGGCCAGGTCGCCGGACCGGCCGATCGAGCCGTCCGCGATCACGTGGACGTAGCGGCCTCCGGACTCGTCCATGTAGTCCCGCCTCGCCGCGGCCACGTCGGCCACCGCGCTGGCCATCGGCACCGCCACGCCCAGGACCGTCCGCGTGGTGTGCGCGGCGCCACCGCCGAAGCCGACCAGCACGCCGGCCGCGCCGGTGCGCATCAGGTGCAGCGCCGCCTGGTACGTCGCGCAGCCCCCGACGATCACCGGCACGTCGAGCTCGTAGATGAACTCCTTGAGGTTCAGCGGCTCGGCCTGCCCCGACACGTGCTCGGCCGAGACCGTGGTGCCCCGGATGACGAACATGTCCACCCCGGCGTCGACGACGCACTTGGCGAACTCCTTGGTCCGCTGCGGGGACAGGCTCCCGGCGACGGTCACGCCGGCCGCGCGCATCTCGTGCAGGCGCTGGGTGATCAGGTCGGGCTGGACCGGCCGGGAGTAGATCTCCTGCATCCGGCGGGTGGCGTTGGCCTCGTCGAGCGAGGCCACCTCGGCGAGCAGGTCGGTCGGGTCGTCGTACCGCGTCCACAGGCCTTCGAGGTCGAGCACCCCCAGCCCGCCGTGCCGGCCGAACTCCACCGCGGTGGACGGCGACATCACCGAGTCCATCGGCGCGGCGACCACCGGGATGTCGAACCGGTAGGCGTCGATCTGCCAGGCGGTGGACACCTCCTCGGGGTCCCGGGTGCGCCGGGAGGGGACGATGGCGATGTCGTCGAAGGACCAGGCCCGACGACCCCGCTTGGCACGGCCGATCTCGATCTCTTGCACGGGCAGAACCCTACCGGCCAGGTCGGACAGGTCGCCCGACCAGCCCGGGGTCCGCCGCCACGCGCCAGCGCGGTCAGGGCCAGCGCCTGGGCGGCCTCCAGCATCGTCCGGTCCCCCGCCGGGGCCACGCAGGCCGCGGCGAACTCGTGCTGGTGGTTGACCGCGCCGCCGGCGTGGACGGTCAGGTCGGCGTGCAACCCGGGCACGAGCTGGCTGACGTTGCCGAAGTCGGTGGACCCGCTCACTCCCTCACCGGCCGGGTCGGGGACGTAGGGCCGACCCACCGCCTCGCAGGCCGCGCCGAACACGGCCGCCAGCCCGGCGTGGGCGTCGATCGGCTCGTAGACGTGCCCCTCGCGCTCGATCACCACCGTGGTCCCGGTGGCCGTGGCCGCGCCCTCCAGGCACGCCCGCGCCCGGGTCCGGAGGTCCTCGAGGTCAGTCGGCGTCGACGGCCCGCAGGTAGTACGACGCCTCGGCGCGCTCGGGCACCACGTTGGCCGCCCGGCCGCCGTCGACGATGACGCCGTGCACCTGCTGGAGCGGGCGCAGGTGCTGGCGCAGCATGGCCAGCGCCGTGTAGCCCGCCACGCACCCGTCGAGCGCGTTGCGGCCCAGCTCGGGGGCGGACGACGCGTGCGAGGCCCGGCCGGTGTAGACGACCCGCCACTCCTCGATGGCCAGGGCCCTGGGCGCGTGGTCGTCGTACGGCGAGGGGTGCATCATCAGCGCCGCGTCGACCCCCTCCAGCGCGCCGGCGAGGATCAGGTCGACCTTGCCTCCTCCGGCCTCCTCGGCCGGGGTGCCGAGCACGGTCACGCGCAACCCGGCCCCGGCCACCAACGGGGCCAGGGCGAGTCCGGCCCCGACCGCGGAGGCGGCGATGATGTTGTGCCCGCAGGCGTGGCCGACGCCGGGCAGGGCGTCGTACTCCGCGCACAGCACGACGTGCGGCCCCTCGGTGCCCAGCCGGGCCGCGAACGCCGTGGGCTGGCCGTACGCGCCACGCTCGACGTCGAAGCCGTGCTCGGCGAGCAGGTCGGCGCAGCGGGCCGCGGCGCGGTGCTCGTCGTAGGCCAGCTCGGGATCGGCGGCGATCGCGTGGGACAGCCCCACGAGCGTGTCGGCGTGCTCGCCGACGGTGCGCTGGACGGCCTCGACCTGCGCCGCGCTGAAGGAGGGCACCGGACTACCGGCCCGCGTAGTTGGGAGCCTCCACGGTCATCTGGATGTCGTGGGGGTGGCTCTCCTTCAGACCGGCCGAGGTGATCCGCACGAAGCGGCCCTTGTCCTGCAGGTCGGCGATCGTGCGCGCCCCGACGTAGAACATCGACTGCTGCAGGCCGCCGACCATCTGGTGGGCCACCGCGGAGACCGGGCCCCGGTAGGCGACCTGCCCCTCGATGCCCTCGGGCACCAGCTTGTCGTCGCTGGTCACGTCGGCCTGGAAGTAGCGGTCCCGGGAGTACGACTTCTTGCCCCGCGAGGACATCGCCCCGAGCGAGCCCATCCCCCGGTAGGACTTGTACTGCTTGCCGTTGACGAAGATCAGGTCCCCGGGCTCTCCTCGCAGCCGGCCAGCAGCGAGCCGACCATGACCGTGTCGGCCCCGGCGACGAGCGCCTTGGCGATGTCGCCGCTGTACTGCAGGCCGCCGTCGCCGATCACCGGGACACCGGCGGGCCGGCAGGCCAGCGAGGCCTCGTAGATCGCGGTCACCTGGGGCACCCCGACCCCGGCCACCACGCGGGTGGTGCAGATCGAGCCCGGACCCACGCCGACCTTGACCGCGTCGACCCCGGCGTCGACCAGGGCCTGGGCCCCGGCGCGGGTCGCGACGTTGCCGCCGATCACCTGGACGTGGCGGGTGGCCGGGTCCTTCTTGACCTTCTCGACCATCTCGAGCAGCAGCCGGGCGTGGCCGTGGGCGGTGTCGACGACGAGCACGTCGACCCCGGCCTCGGCCAGCGTGGCGGCCCGGGTCCAGGAGTCCCCGAAGTAGCCGACCGCGGCGCCGACGAGCAGGCGTCCCTCGGTGTCCTTCGAGGCGTGCGGGTACTGCTCGGACTTGATGAAGTCCTTGACGGTGATCAGGCCGGCCAGGTGACCGGCGTCGTCGACCAGCGGGAGGCGCTCGCGCTTGTGCTTGCGCAGGATCTGGGCCGCGTGCTCGCGGTCGATGTCGACCGGGGCGGTGATCAGCGGCATCGGGGTCATCACCTCGCCGACCAGCCGGGTGCCCCACTCCGCGACCGGCACGAAGCGCAGGTCGCGGTTGGTGATGATGCCGAGCAGCAGGTTGCCCTCGTCCACGACCGGCAGCCCCGAGACGCGGTACTCCCCGCAGATCTCGTCGAGCTCCTCCAGGGTGGCCTTGGGCCCGATCGTGACCGGGTTGCTGATCCGACCGGTCTGGGTCCGCTTGACCAGGTCGACCTGGTAGGCCTGGTCCTCGATGGAGAGGTTGCGGTGCAGCACGCCGATGCCACCCTCGCGCGCCATCGCGATGGCCATCCGCGACTCGGTCACGGTGTCCATGGCGCTGGAGACCAGCGGGATCCGCAGGTTCAGGCCCTTGGTGAGCCGGGCGGAGGTGTCGACCTCGCTGGGGATCACGTCGGTCTCACCCGGGAGCAGGAGCACGTCGTCGTACGTCAGCCCGAGGGGGAGGAACTTGTCGGGGACTCCTGCGGGAGTGAGGCTCATGGAGACCTTCCGGTGCCGGGCGGGGGGACCCTCAGTCTACCGAGCCCTCACGCAGCGACGCGCCCGGCGTCGCGCCCTGGGACGACGGCGCGCCGGGGGCCTGCGCCTGGATCGAGGCGATCAGCTTCTGGGCGATCCCGAGGCCCGCGCCGCCCATCGTCATCGCCCGGCCGAGCAGGTCCTCCATGCCCTCGCCGCCGTTGAGGACGACCAGGTTGTCGATGTTGCCCAGCGCCGCGGCCCCGGCCCGGACGATCTCGGGGTAGCTCTCGGCGATCGTCTGGGCGATCACCGCGTCCTGGTTCTGGGCCAGCGCCTCGGCGCGCGCCTTGATGCCGTCGGCCTCGGCCAGTGCCTTCGCCTTGATCGCCTCGGCCTCGGCCAGGCCCTTGGCCCGCGACGCCTCCGCCTCGGCCAGCCCCCGGGCCTTCCAGGCGTCGGCCTCGGCCAGGCCGCGGGTCTTGGCCACGGCGGCGTCGGCGTTGCCGGTCAGCTGGGTGGCGGTGGCCACCGCCTGGCCCTGCAGCTCGCGCTCCCGCGCCTGGGCCTGCGACCCGGCGATCTTGGCCTCCCGGTCCGCGTTGGCCAGGGTCACCTGGCGGTAGGCCTCCGCGTCGGCAGGCTTGCGCACCTCGGACTCGAGCACCTTCTCCTTGCGCTCGGCGTCCAGCTCGGCGGTCTCGGTCTCCGCCCGGACGACCTCCTGGCGGGCCTTGGCCTCGGCCAGCGGTCCGGACTGCGCCGACTCGGCCTTGGCCCGGTCCACCTCGGCCTGGTAGCCGGCCTGCGCGATCGAGGAGCCGCGGACGGCGGACGCCTTGGCGGCGTCGGCCGCCTGCTCGGCCTCGGTGGCCTCCTGGTCGCGCTGGGCCGCGGCGATCCGGGCCTTGGAGGCGATCCAGGCCGCCTGCGGCTTGCCCAGGTTGGCGATGTAGCCGGACTCGTCGTCGATCTCCTGGATCTGCAGCGAGTCGACCACGAGGCCCAGCTTGCCGAGGTCGTCGGCCAGCGACGACCGGATGTTGGCGGTCAGCTCCTCGCGGTTGTGGAGCATGTCCTCCACCGTCATCCCGCCCACGATCGCGCGCAGGTGACCGGCGAACAGCTCGTGGATGGTGGCCACCATGGCCTCGTCGCGCTGCTCGAGGAACCGTCGGGCGGCGTTGCGGATCGAGGACTGGTCGTCACCGACCTTGAACGCGACCACGCCCTTGACGGTCAGCGGGATGGACTGGTTCGACACCGCGTTGACCATCAGCCCGGTCGTCTTGTTGCCCAGCGGCAGCCGCCGGACGGTCTGGAAGCCCGGGATCACCGCGGTGCCGCGACCGACGATGATCTTGAAGCCGCGCGACTCGTCGCTGCTGGCCTCCCCGTGGGCGCCGAGCCCGGAGATGATCAGCGCCTCGTTCGGCTCCGCCACCCGCCACACCATCCGGAACAGGACGATCAGCACGAGGAGGGCGACGAGGACGGAACCGACGAGGACGAACATGGGACTCCTGGGGTGGGGACGGACTGCGCGGGGTGCCGGTCAGGGTGCCGGCCAGGGTGCCGGCCAGGGTGCCGGTCAGCGTGCGCGGGCGACGTACAGCGTGCGCGGCTCGTGGTACTCCATCACGACGACGAGCGCTCCGGCAGGGATTTCCTCGTCCTCGAGGTACGGGTGGGCGTTGAACGCCTCGCTGCCGCCGCGGATCGCGATCATCACCTCGCCGACCTGGCCGGGCCCGATGCGGCCGGTGACCCGGCCGGTCCTGCCCACCATCATGCGCGTCTCCCTGGTTCGTACGGCCTCGTCGTCCGGCCCTTCGACCCTAGTGGACAGCAAGCGCGGTCAAGCCCGATGCCCGCTCGCCGGGTGAGGATGAGGTCGTGAACGTCGCCCAGGACACCTTCTCCCGGTTCGTCGAACGCCTCGCGGAGGCCCTCGACGACCACGAGACGACCCCGGACGCGTGGGCGGGACGACTGCACTTCTCCCGCTTCCACTTCGACCGGATGATCCGGTCGGTGGCCGGCGAGCCGCCCAGCGCCTTCCGGCGGCGCGTCCTGCTGGAGCGGGCGGCGTACCGGATGCTGACCACCCGGGCGCCGCTCGTCGACATCGCGGTGGAGGCCGGCTACGGCTCCCACGAGGCCTTCACCCGGGCCTTCACCCGTGCGTACGGCGTCCAGCCGGCCGCGTGGCGACGACGGCCCGGGCACCTCCAGATCGAGGCGCCGAGCGGCGTCCACTTCCATCCACCCGCAGGCCTGCGCCTGCCCGTACGAGACAAGGTCAGCTCCTTGGACCTGATGACCACGATGGTCGAGCACCACGTCTGGCTGACCGGCGAGATGGTGACCGCCGCCGGCCGCCTGCCCGACGACGCCCTCGACCGGCCGATCGTCCTCGACGTCGACGAGGACCGGCAGACGATCCGCTCGCTGCTGTCCCGGTTGGTCGGCCAGATGGGCATGTGGAACGCGGCGATGGAGTCGCGGGAGTACGACTGGTCGGTCGAGGACCACGAGCCGCTGGACCGGATGCGGGACCGGCTCGCCGCCGAGGGCCCGGCGTACCTGGCGCGGGTACGGGAGGTGGTGGCCGACGAGCGGCTCGACGACACCTTCGTCGACGCGCTGTGCGAGCCGCCGGAGGTGTTCACCTACGGCGGGATGATCGCCCACGTGCTCACCTTCGCCGCCCACCGCCGCACCCTGGTCGCGCTGGCGCTCGGTCACCACGGCGTCGAGCACCTCGGTTGGGGAGACCCGATGCTGTGGGTGGCCGCGCCCCGGGGCTGACCGGCCCCGGACGTGCGGCGAGGGCGCCGCCCCGGTCTCCCGGTGCGGCGCCCTCGGCGCTGTGAGGTGTGGCGGGTCTCAGTGACCGTGACCGTGGCCGTGGCCACCGGACGCGGGCTGGTGGTCCTCGTCCTCCTCGGGCTTCTCCACCACGAGCGTCTCGGTGGTGAGCAGCATCGCGGCGATCGAGGTCGCGTTGACCAGCGCGGAGCGGGTGACCTTGACCGGGTCCAGGATCCCCTGGGCGATCAGGTCGCCGTACTCGCCGGTGGCGGCGTTGTAGCCCTCGCCCTTCTCGCCCTCGCGGACCTTGGCGACGACGACGTAGCCGTTGACCCCGCCGTTCTCGGCGATCCAGCGCAGCGGCTCGTCAGCGGCCTTGGCCACCACGCGGACGCCGAACGCCTCGTCACCGGACAGGCCCAGGTCACCGACCAGCACCGAGACGGCGTGCACCAGCGCGGAACCGCCGCCGGGGATGATGCCCTCCTCGATCGCGGCGCGCGTCGCGGAGACGGCGTCCTCGATCCGGTGCTTCTTCTCCTTGAGCTCGACCTCGGTGGCCGCGCCGACCTTGACGACGCAGACGCCGCCGGCCAGCTTCGCGAGACGCTCCTGGAGCTTCTCGCGGTCCCAGTCGGAGTCGGTCTTCTCGATCTCGGCCTTGATCTGGTTCACCCGGCCGCTGACCTCGGTGGCGTCGCCACCGCCGTCGACGATCGTGGTGTTGTCCTTGGTGATCACGACGCGGCGGGCGGTGCCCAGCACGTCGAGACCGACCTGGTCGAGCTTGAGCCCGACCTCGGGAGCGACGACCTGGCCGCCGGTGAGCACGGCGATGTCCTGCAGCATGGCCTTGCGACGGTCACCGAAGGCCGGGGCCTTCACGGCGGCGGCGTTGAAGGTGCCACGGATCTTGTTCACGACCAGGGTCGAGAGGGCCTCGCCCTCGACGTCCTCGGCCAGGATGAACAGCGGCTTGCCGGCCTGCATGACCTTCTCCAGGAGCGGGAGCAGGTCGGAGATCGAGCTGATCTTGCCCTGGTGCAGGAGGATGTAGGGGTCGTCGAGGACGGCCTCCATGCGCTCGGCGTCGGAGACGAAGTAGGGCGAGATGTAGCCCTTGTCGAACTGCATGCCCTCGGTGAACTCGAGCTCGGTGCCGAAGGTGTTCGACTCCTCGACGGTGATGACGCCGTCCTTGCCGACCTTGTCGAAGGCCTCGGCGAGCAGCTCGCCGATGACGGCGTCGCGGCTCGAGACCGTCGCCACCGCAGCCATGTCGGCCTTGGAGTCGATGTCGCGGGCCGCCTCGCGCAGGGCGTCGCCCACCGCGGCGGCGGCCTTGTCCATGCCCCGCTTGAGGGCCATCGGGTTGATGCCCGCGGCAACCGCGCGGACACCCTCGTGGACCATGGCCTGGGCCAGGACCGTGGCGGTCGTGGTGCCGTCGCCGGCCACGTCGTTGGTCTTGGTGGCGACCTCCTTGGTGAGCTGCGCACCGAGGTTCTCGAACGGGTCGTCGAGCTCGATCTCGCGGGCCACCGTGACGCCGTCGTTGGTGATCGTGGGGGCGCCCCACTTCTTGTCGAGGACGACGTAACGGCCCTTGGGGCCGAGCGTCACCTTGACCGTGTTGGCGAGCTTGTCCACGCCGCGCTGGAGGGCGCGGCGAGCCTGCTCGTCGAACTCCAGGATCTTCGGCATCGAAGAGTCACTGCCTTTCGTCATGTTGGGAGACGACACCGCCCCGGGGGCCCGGAGGCCGCCCGGGGCGGTGTCAGATGCTGCTTCTGGGTGCTGCGGTCGCGGTCACGATGAGGTGAGGCGACAGGTGGTGCAGGGTCAGCCGAGAACGGCGAGCACGTCGCGCGCGCTCAGGATGAGGTACTCCTGGCCCGAGTACTTGACCTCGGTGCCGCCGTACTTGCTGTAGATGACCTTGTCGCCGACGCTCACGTCGAGCGGGAACGCGCTTGCCGTTGTCGTCGACCCGACCCGGTCCGACCGCCAGGACCTCGCCCTCTTGGGGCTTCTCCTTGGCGGTGTCCGGGATGACCAGGCCAGAGGCCGTGGTCTGCTCGGCGTCGAGCGTCTTCACGAGGATGCGGTCCTCGAGAGGCTTGATGTTGACCGACACGTCGTCGACCTCCACTTTCTCGTTGTTCGAGAGATGAACTTCCAAGACTTTCGCCCGGCAATCGTGCGCCGTCGCGGGGGTCACACTCCCGCCGAGCGGATTAGCACCCTCACGGGGAGAGTGCCAAGATCGAAACTACTGTCGGGCTGGCACTCGGTCAAGTCGAGTGCCAGAAACGACCGTGGTGCGAGACTGCGCGGATGGACCTCGAGGCCTTCGGCTGGCTCCTCACCCCCGCCGGCCAGAGCGTCCTGGAGGAGGCGGTCCGACTGCGGTCCGAGGGGGTCGACCCGCTCCGCGCGGGAGAACGGCTCCGGCGCGAGGTGTCCGCGCCGCTGGCCGCGGTGGCGATGACCCAGGCCGCCCTGCGTTCCTCGGCGACCACCAAGTTCGGCGACCACGCGGCCCGGATGTACTTCACCTCCGAGGGCCTGGAGCAGTCCACCCGGGCGGAGGTCTCGGCCCACCGGGCGGCGCGGATCTCGTTCGCCTCCCCCTCGTCCGTGCTCGACCTGGGGTGCGGCGTCGGTGGGGACCTGGTCGAGCTCTCCCGGGCGGGGCTGACCGCCGCCGGGGTCGACCTGGACACGGTGCGGGTCGCGGTCGCGCGGGCCAACCTGGCCGCCCTGGGCCTGGCCGGGGCGGTCCAGGTCGCCGACGGGACCACGCTGGACCTCTCGCCCTTCGGCCTGGTCTTCGCCGACCCGGGCCGCCGCACCGCCCGCGGTCGGGTGTTCGACCCGGACGCCTACACCCCGCCCTGGTCGTTCGTGGAGCGCCTGCTCACCCGCGCCTCGGTGGTCAAGGTGGCCCCCGGCATCCCTCACGACCGGGTGCCCGCGGGGACCGAGGCCGAGTGGGTGAGCTTCCGTGGGGAGGTCAAGGAGGCGGTGCTCTGGTCGCCGCACCTGGCCACCGCGACGCGTCGCGCGACCGTGATGGCCGCCCGGGGCCTGGCCACGTTGACCGAGGCCGACGACCCCGGCCCGTCGGCGACCCGGCCGGTCGGCCGCTACCTCTACGAGCCCGACGGTGCCGTCGTCCGGGCCGGACTGGTCACCGCCGCCGCCGACCGCGTCGACGGCTGGCTGCTCGACGAGCACATCGCCTACGTCGGGTCCGACACCGCCGCCACCACGCCGTACGCCCGGGGCTACGAGGTGCTCGAGGAGCTGCCGTACCGGGAGAAGCCGTTGAAGGCCGCCCTGCGCGAGCGCCGGATCGGCCGGCTGACGATCAAGAAGCGGGGCGTCGCCGTCGTGCCCGAGCAGCTGCGGGCCCGGCTGGCCCTGCGCGGCACCGAGGAGGGCACCCTGGTGATGACCCGGGTCGCCGGGGAGGGCACCGCCCTGCTGGTCCGTCCGCTCGGCTGAGCACCGTGCCGAGGCCGACCTGCTGCCAGACTGCTCGGATGCACCTCG
Organism: uncultured Actinomycetota bacterium; assembly: GCA_963843825.1. Classification (GTDB taxonomy): domain Bacteria; phylum Actinomycetota; class Actinomycetes; order Propionibacteriales; family Nocardioidaceae; genus Marmoricola_A. The sequence continues at coordinate 31,716 of CAWJLZ010000014.1, read as the reverse complement.
TCACCGTCCACCAGCTGGTCACCTTCGGGCTCGCCGCCCTGGTGATCATCGCGATCCCGGGACCCAGCGTGCTGTTCGTCGTGGGCCGCGCCCTGACCTACGGCCGGACCGTGGCCCTGCTCAGCGTGCTCGGCAACTCCCTCGGCCTGCTCACCGTGGTGGTGCTGGTCGCCTTCGGGCTGGCCGCCGTGGTGGCCGGGTCGGTGGTGCTCTTCACCGTGCTCAAGCTCGCTGGAGCGGCGTACATGGTCTGGCTGGGGGTCCAGGCCCTGCGTCACCGCCGCGGGCTGCAGGTCGCGGCCGCCGACTCCCGCGGACCCCTGCCGTGGGGCCAGGCGCTGCGCCAGGGGTACGTCGTGGGGGTGTCGAACCCGAAGGCGTTCATGATGTTCGCCGCGGTGCTCCCCCAGTTCGTCGACCGCAGCACCGGCCACGTCACCGGCCAGCTGCTCGTGCTGGGGCTGCTCGCCTTCACCATCGGCTTCCTCTCCGACGGGCTGTGGGCGCTGACCGCCAGCCGGCTGCGCACCTGGTTCAACGCCTCGGCCGACCGGGGGCGGGCCCTCGGCACCGTCGGCGGGGTCTCGATGATCGGCCTGGGCGTGGCCCTGGCCGCGACCGGGCGGCCCGACTGACCGGCCCGACCGAGGAGGACGTGCAACCTCTCGTGCAACCTTCCGGCCCCCGGCCGCGTCTTGGACCTGTCGAGCCGCTGCCGAGGGAAGGATGTGGGGAGGTGCAGGTCGCCATGCAACCCAGCCGATCAGGCGGACGCGGGACGGGGACGATGACGCGGGACAGCGAGCGGGACAGGGACGCCGAGTTCACCGAGTACATGCAGGCCCGCCAGCCCGCGCTGCTGCGCACGGCGTACGTCCTGACCGGTGACCGGCACACCGCCGAGGACCTGGTGCAGACCGCCCTGGCCAAGCTCTACCTGAGCTGGGACAAGGTGCAGCGCGCCGAGTCCATCGACGGCTACGTCCGCCGGATCCTGGTCAACGAGCACAACTCGCTGTGGCGCCGGCCGTGGAAGAAGCGCGAGACCACCACCACCGAGCTGCCCGAGCAGGTCGCGGCCGACCCCGCAGGCGGCCACGACCCCGCCCTGTGGGACCTCGTGCAGACCCTGCCGCGCAAGCAGCGCGCCGCCGTGGTGCTGCGCTACTACGAGGAGCTGAGCGAGGCCGAGACGGCCGCCGTCCTCGGGGTGTCGGTGGGCACCGTCAAGTCACAGACCAGCCGCGCACTCGCATCGATGCGCACCCGCGCGGGCGACCTGGACGACACCAGGGGCCCCGAGTCACCCGAGGAGGAGCGATGACCGACCACGACCCGCTGCGAGCGGCCCTGCGGGGCAAGGCCGACGAGCTCGGCCCGGACCACCTGCTCACCCTCGACGACGTCAAGGGCCGGGCGCGCGGGATCCGGCGGCGCCGGGTGGCCGTGTCCGGTCTGGCCGCGGCCGCGGTCCTGGCCGTCGCCGTGCCGGTCGGGCTGGCCCTGGGACCCGACGTCACCGGCCGCCCCGACAGCGGCCCCGCGGTCACCACCAGCGCCACCCCCACCCCCTCCGAGACCCCACCCCCGTCCACGACGGTCGACCCGACCGCTCCCCCGGTGGTCGGTGGCCCCGTCCAGGTGGTGCTGACCACCCAGGTGCAGGCCCGCGGCGGGGAGCCGCAGATTCCCTACCTCTTCGACGGGGCGATCAACCTGCCCGACGGCAGCCAGGTGCCGGTGGCCGCGGACTACACGCAGGTCGCGCCCCTCGGGGACGGCTGGGTCGCCGTTCGGAGCGGGTCCGTCGACCTGCTGGACTCCTCCGGCGCGGTCACCGAGAGCCACCCGGCCGCCGGGTCGCTGGCGGTCTCGGCCGACGGCAGCATCGTCGTCTACGCCACCCCCGAGGGGGTGATGACCTCGCTCACCGCGGACGGCCCGGCGCTGACCCTCAACAGCGCCGCCGACGCGCGCCCCGGGAGCAGCCCGGCCGGCGTGCTCGGCTCGGGGACCTGCAAGGAGGGCGGTGGGGCCGACGGCACCGGGGGCTGCGTCGTCTACTACAACGTCCGAGGTGAGCGCACAGAGGCGTACTACGCCTCCTCGCACGGCATCACCGACGCCGCCTACGGGCTCCTCCTGGTCGGCGGCGTGGCCTCCGACGGGCGGGTCGCCGGGGTCACCGAGGTCAGCGACACCGGCTCCTGCAGCGTCTTGCTGGACCCCGACGCCGCGCCGCTGTGGAGGACCTGCGACTACACCCTCGGCGCGTTCAGCCCGGACGGGAGGTACGTCCTGGGCCACCCGGCGTACACCGACGGCGTGGGTGACGGCAGCCTGGCGATCCTGGACGCCACGACCGGCGAGGTGCTCGTCGACTACCGCAGCTCGGCCAAGGCCCAGTCCTTCCTCAACAGCGCGGTCTGGGACGGCGGTGACGCGGCCGGCACGGTGCTGGCGACCGTCTACGAGAAGGGCGCGTGGAGCCTGATGCGGATGACGCCCCTGGGCGACCTGACCAACGTCTCGGGCGGCGCCATGACCGGTGGCGACGACGTCTCGCCCCCGCTGTTCTTCTCCGCCCGGCCCTGAGGAGCTAGGTCTGGACCTGGGTGACCGGGAGGCTGGAGTCGGCCGGCAGGTCGAGCTGCGAGGGGGTCCGGCCGCGGGCCACCATCTCGGCACCGAGGGCGGCGACCATCGCGCCGTTGTCGGTGCACAGCCCCGGCCGGGGCACCCGGACCCGGATGCCGTGCCGGGCCGCCCGCTCCTCGGTGAGCACCCGGAGCCGGGAGTTCGCGGCCACCCCGCCGCCGACCAGGATGTCGGTGATCCCCTCGGCCCGCGCGGCGTCGACCGCCTTGCGGGTCAGCACGTCGCAGACCGCCTCCTGGAAGGACGCCGCCACGTCGGCCACCGGCACCGGCTCGCCGGCCGCCTCCCGGGCCTCGACCCACCGGGCCACCGCGGTCTTCAACCCGGAGAACGAGAAGTCGAACCGGTGCCGCTCCAGGTCGCGCCGGGAGGTGAGACCGCGGGGGAAGTCGATCGCCACCGAGGAGCCCGAGCGCGCCGAGCGGTCGATGTGCGGACCACCCGGGAAGGGCAGGCCGAGCAGCCGGGCCACCTTGTCGAAGGCCTCCCCCGCCGCGTCGTCGATCGTTGCGCCGAGCGGGGTCACGCCGGTGGTCACGTCCTCCACCCGCAGCAGCGAGGAGTGCCCGCCGCTGACCAGCAGGCCAGGCAGGGCTCGGGCAGCGGCCCGTGCTCGAGCTGGTCGACGGCGACGTGCGCGGCGAGGTGGTTGACGCCGTACAGCGGCTTGTCCAGGCCCAGGGACAGGGCCTTGGCCGCCGCGACCCCGACCAGGAGGGCACCGACCAGCCCCGGGCCGCTGGTGACCGCGACCGCGTCCACGTCGGCCAGCCGGATCCCGGCCGTCGCGCAGGCACGTTCGATCGTCGGCACCATCGCCTCCAGGTGCGCCCGGGAGGCGACCTCGGGCACGACGCCGCCGAAGCGGGCGTGCTCCTCGACCGACGAGGCCACCGCGTCCGCCAGCAGGGTCCGGCCCCGGACGATCCCGATCCCGGTCTCGTCGCAGGAGGTCTCGATGCCCAGCACCAGCGGTTCGTCGGTCCTGCTCACGCGTCCTCCTCCTCGGCGGCACGGGCAGCGACGGGCCGGCTGAGCACGAGCGCGTCGCTGCCGTCGCGGTAGTAGCGCGGTCGCCGGTCGATCTGCTCGAACCCCTCGGCGGCGTAGAACGCCCGGGCCGCCACGTTGCCCGAGCCCACCTCGAGCAGCATCCGCGTCGCGCCGGCCGGCGCGGCCGCGGTCACGGCGGCGAGCAGGGTGCGGGCCAGGCCGGCGCGACGGCGCTCGGGGACCACCGCGACCCGCTGCAGGTCGACCAGGTCGTCCCCGTGCAGGGTCACCGCGTAGCCGACGACCGCATCGTCCTCGCGGGCCACCACCGCAGTCCGCCGCGGCCCGGTCAGCTCCTCGGTCACCGAGGCCGCCGACCAGGCGTCCGGGCCGAACAGCAGGTCCTCCAGGGCGCCCACCGCGGCGGCGTCGGCGGGGGTGGCCGCACCGACCACGACGCTCACGAGACCCGCTTCGGCGGGCCGGGCGCGACCGCGTCCGGGCGGCGCAGGTAGACCGGCTCGGGCTCGACGACCTCGGCCAGCCCCTCGGCCACGGCGCGGGCCAGCCAGCCGGCGTCCGGCGCCGCGGGGCCACCGGTCCGGTCGAACGCGTCGGGGTAGAGCCCGGGCCCGGCGCCGACGACGAGGCGGTCGGCGGGCAGGTCGCCCGGTCGGTCGACGGACGGACCCTCGAGCCGCGTCCCGTCCGCGTCGTACGCCGCCCAGAACAGCTCCTTGCGGCGCGCGTCGAGGGTGGCCACGAAGGGCTCCCCCGGGGCGAGGTCGGCCGCGGCCTGCACGGCCAGGACGTCGAGGCTGCCCACCCCGCGGACCGGCAGGCCGAGCGCGAGGCCGAGGGTGCGGGCGGTGACCAGGCCGACCCGCAGGCCGGTGTACGGGCCGGGGCCGACCCCGACGGCGACCCCGGTCAGGTCGGTCCGGCGCGCACCGGTCCGGGCCAGCGCCTCGGCGATCATCGGCGCGAGCCGCTCGCCGTGCTGCAGGGGACGGTCGCTGGTGGCGGAGTCGAGGACCGTGCCGTCGGCGTACAGCGCCACCGCGACGAACGGGGTGGAGGTGTCGAGGGCGAGCAGCACGCCAAGAAGGTTAGGCGAGGGCCCGGCCCAGGTCCGACCCGACCCAGCGGGCGCCGAGCGGCACCAGGGTGACCGTGCGCTCCTCGCTGTCCTCGGTCTCGCCGCGCGTCCGGGTCAGGATGACCTCCAGCCGGTCCTCGGCGAGGCTGTCGGCGAGCCCGGCGCCCCACTCCACGACGGTCACGGACTCCTCCACCGAGACGTCGAGGTCGAGGTCGTCGAGCTCGACGGAGGCCGAGTCGGACCCCGTCCCGGGCCCGAGCCGGTAGGCGTCGACGTGCACCAGCGCGGGCCCGCCGACCAGCGAGGGGTGGATCCGGGAGATCACGAAGGTGGGCGAGGTGACGTCACCGCGGACGCCCAGGCCGGCCCCCAGCCCCTGGGTGAAGGTGGTCTTCCCGGCCCCGAGGTCGCCGGTGAGCACGAGCACGTCGCCGGCCCGCAGGAGGCCCGCGACACGTCCGCCGAGCCGGCGGGTGTGCTCGGCCGTCGGGGCCGGCAGCGTCACCGGCAGCTCCTTGGCCAGGTCGAGGACGGGACCGTCGCGACCCACCTCACGGTAGCCCAGCCTCTGCCAGAAGCGCACCGTGCCGGGCAGCTCGGCCCGAGCGGTCAGGTGCACCCGGGCGAAGCCACGCCGCGCGGCGACGTCGTCGACCGTGGCCGAGAGCGCCCGGGCCACCCCGTGGTGCTGGGCGTCCGGGCGGACCGCGACCCGGCGCAGCAGCAGCGAGCCCGGCTCGGGGGACATCAGCAACGCACCGGCCGGGCGGCCGTCGACCGACGCCACCAGCCCGCCACCGGCCCCGAGGGCGTCGGCCAGCGAGGTCTCGGTCTCCTCCAGGGCCGTGGACGGCGGGTCCAGCTCGGGCCGGCCCCCGAAGCCGGCCCGGACGATGCCCAGGACGACGGCGGCCGCCTCGGGACCGACCTCCGCCACGGTCACGGTGCCGGCCACGGTCACGGGCGTGGTCACTCGGGGACCTCCATCAGGTCGTCGGCGGCGGCGAGGAGCCGCTCGAGCAGGGCGTTCACCCGGTCGGAGAACTCCAGGATCGGCATGTGGCCGCCTCGACGGAGCTCGACCAGGTGCGACCCCAGGATGCGCGAGGCGAGCTTGCGGGAGTGGCCCACCGAGGTGAGCTTGTCGGCGGTGCCGACCATCACCCAGGTCGGTACGTCGGACAGGGCGTCGAGGGCGTCGTACTTGTCCAGCAGGTCGAACTGCGGGACGAACTCCACCAGCACCTTGAGCGGGGTCGAGGAGATCATCCGGTCGACGAAGGCGACGTAGTCCTTGGGCACCCCGGTGTCGCCGAACGCGAACTCCTCCACCACGCGGAGGCTGATCCCCGAGCCGTGCCGGCGGGCCAGCTCCAGGAGCCGCTCCTGCTGGCCGGCCACGAGCAGGCCCCGCTCGACGACGCGCCGGCCGACCGTGTCCGGGATGTAGCGGTTGACCACCTTGTGGGTCCGCGTCCCGCCCGCGGTGGTCGAGATCAGCGCCGCGCCGACCACCCGGGTCCCGAAGAGCTCGGGGTGCTGCTCGGCCAGCGCGATCACCGACATGCCGCCCATCGAGTGCCCGACCAGCACCACCGGCTCGTCCGGGGCCAGGGTCTCGATGACCTGGTGCAGGTCGCGGCCCAGCTGCTCGATCGTCGCGTGCTCGGTCGACGATCGGCCGCTGCGGCCGTGCGAGCGCTGGTCGTAGAAGACCATCCGACGCTTGCCCCGGAAGGCGAGCCGCTGGAAGTGCCAGCAGTCGAGGGTCAGCGCGAAGCCGTGCACGAACACCACCGTGGCCCGGTCGGCGCACGTCCGAGCGGCGACGGTACGGCGCGATCTCGTCCACCTCGGCGTGCAGGCGGACGCCGTCGTCGGCCACCACCTCGTGGGCCTCCCCGCGCAGCGAGCCGAGCACGAAGCCGTCCTCGTCCTGGGGCAGCCCACGGCGCTCGTGGAACCCGAGCCTGCGGTCCAGCACCACCCCGGCGGCCACCGCCGCGCCGGTGCCGGCCAGCACCGCCAGGCGGGTCATCCGGCTCACCACGGACCCACCCCCGCGGACGCGGCACCGGTGTGGCGACGGACGAACCGCCCCCCGACCCGGGTGACGATCTCGTAGGAGATGGTGCCGCAGGCCCGCGCCCAGTCCTCCGCGGTGGGCTCGCCCTCGCCCGCCCGGCCCGAAGAGCACGACGGGGTCCCCGACGGAGACCTGCTGGTCGCCCACGTCGACCACGAACTGGTCCATGCAGACCCGTCCGGCGATCGTGTGCCGGTGGCCCGCGACCTGGACCGGGGCTGCCGAGGAGGCCGCGCGGGGGATCCCCTCGCCGTACCCGACGGGGACGACGGCCACGGTGGTCTCCTGCTCGGTGACGTAGGTGTGCCCGTAGGACACACCGGCCCCGGCCGGCACCCGCTTGACCACGGCGAGCCGGGCCCGGGCGGTCATCGCGGGAGAGAGACCGAACCCGGCGGCGGTGTCCACGTCCGGCGCCGGCGAGAGCCCGTAGGTGGCCAGGCCGCAGCGGACCAGGTCGAAGTGGGCGCTGGGCCGGGTCAGGGCGGCCGCGGAGTTGGCCAGGTGGCGCACCTCGGGACGCAGCCCGGCCCTCTCGGCAAGGGCCAGCGCCTCCCGGAACGCCTGTTCCTGGCGGTCGTTGGCCGGGTGGTCCGGCTCGTCGGAGCAGGCGAGGTGGGACCAGACGCCGGTGACCACGACGTCCCCGGCCTCCTGGGCCAGGCACGCAGCCCCGACCACGGCAGGCCACTCCGCGGCGGCGGCACCGCCACGGCTCAGTCCGGTGTCCACCTTGAGCTGCAGCCGCGCGCTGCGGCCGGCCGCCCGGGCCGCGTCGGCGACCTCGGCCACCTCGGCCACGGTGTAGGCGGTCACGTCCACGTCGGCCTCGAGGAGCGCGCGGTAGTCCTCGCCGGGCACGGCGAGCCAGGCCAGCAGCCGACCGGTGTCGCCGGCGGCGCGCAGCGCCAGCGCCTCCTCGACCACGGCCACGCCGAGCCAGGTCGCCCCGGCCTCGCGGGCGGCCCGGGCCACCTCGACCATCCCGTGCCCGTACCCGTCGGCCTTGACCACCGCCATCACCACGGCCGGGGCGACCCGGGCACGCAGGGCGGTGACGTTGGCCCGGACCGCGTCGAGGTCGACCACGATCTCCGCGCGCGGACGGACGTCGACGGGCGGGATCACGGGCACCAGTGTCCCAGAGCGGCTCACGCGGGCCCGAGCAGCCTCGCGCAGAGGTCGGGCACCGCCCGGGCCACCTCCGAGGCGGTGACCGGTCCTCCGGGCCGGGCCAGCTCCGCGGCTGCCCGTGCAGCCACGAGCCGACGCTCGCCGCGTCGAACGGCTCGAGCCCGGCGGCCAGCAGCGCGCCGACCAGCCCGCCGAGCACGTCACCGGCTCCGGCGGTCGCCAGCCACGGCGGCCCCACCGTGGTCACCCGGACCCGGCCGTCGGGGTGCACGACCAGGGTGTGCCGGCTCTTGGCCAGCACCACGCAGCCGTACCGCTCGGCCGCCCGCCGGGCCGAGCCGAGCTGGTCGGCCTCGACCTCCGCGCGCTCGACGCCGAGCAACCGGGCCAGCTCGCCGGCGTGCGGGGTGAGCACCGCGGGGACGCCGAGCGGGCCGTCGAGAGCGGCCAGGGCGGCGAGACCGTCGGCGTCCACGACCACCGGCACGCTCGTCGGCCAGCGCGGCCCGCAGCTGGTCGGCTGCGTCGTCGCCCCCGCCGGAGCCGACCACCCAGGCCTGCACCCGGCCGGGACCGACCACGACCTCCGGGTGGGCGGCGGTGACCAGGTCGGCCACCCCGAGCCGGGCGGGCCGCCCAGGTCTCCCCCGCCCGCCGGCACGTAGCGGACCATGCCCACCAGGCCGCCGGCGGCGCCGGCCACGCTGACAGCCCGGCCCCGCGGTAGCGGTCCGAGCCGGCCCGGACGCCGACGACGCCACGGGTGTACTTCTGCGCGGCGGGGGCGGGCCGGGGCAGCAGCGCCGCGACGTCGTCGGCCTGGAGCGCCTCGGCGGCCGGGTCCGGCAGGTCCAGCCCCAGGTCGACCAGGTGCACCACCCCGCACGCCCCGGCGCCGGGGTCGACGAGGTGGACGGGCTTGTGGGTGCCGAAGGTGACGGTCAGGTCACCGCCCGCACGTGCGGCCCGTCGACCTGCCCGGTGTCCACGTCCGACCCCGCGAGGGGTGTCCACGGCCACCACGGGCACGTCCCCCAGGGCGGCCACCAGACCGGGCCGCGTCCGGTCGCAGCGGCCCGCGACCCGCCGATGCCGACGATGCCGTCCACCGCCACGTCGTACGCCGCCGCGCGGAGCGGCGACCACCCGGCCCCCGGCGGCGCGCAGGGCGGCCAGTCCCGCCGGGTGGGCCCGGTCGGGGGCGAGCAGCACGCAGTCGACCGGGGCACCGCGCCGGGCCAGGCGCGGCCCCGGCGTACAGCGCGTCGCCGCCGTTGTTGCCCGCGCCCACCAGCAGCAGCACGCGGCGCGCCGTAGCCGCGGCCGAGGAAGTCGGCGATGCGCGTCGGCCAGCCCGGCGGCGGCTCGCTGCATGAGCGCGCCCTCGGGGGTGCCCGGGCCAGCAGCGCCTCCTCGGCCGTCGCGGACCTGCGTCGACGGTGTGCGCCTCGCGCATCACGCGGTGACGCTCCAGCACCACGAAGGCCGAGGCGATGCCGCGCGTCGTGGCTGAGCGAGAGGTGGACGCGGCTGACGCCCAGCGCGTCGGCGCGCGGCCCGGCACGGTGCCCCGCAGCTCGAGCTCGGGGCCGGCCGGACTCCTCCGAGACCACCTCGGCGTCGTGCCAGGCCAGTCCCGGCCGGGCGCCGAGCGCCTTGGCCATCGCCTCCTTGGCGGCGAACCGCGCGGCCAGCGAGGCCGGCGGCACGGGTCGCGCTCGGGCGGTGAACAGCCGCTCGGCGCAGCGCGGGGGTACGCCGCAGCGACGCCTCGAACCGCGCGATCTCGCACACGTCGATGCCCGAGCCCGACGATCACCGGTCTCGCCCGCTCACTCGACGGTGACGGACTTGGCGAGGTTGCGCGGCTGGTCGACGTCGTTGCCCATGACCGTCGCCAGCTCGCAGGCGAACAGCTGCAGCGGGACCACCGCGGCCAGCGGCTGGAGCAGCGTCGACGAGGCCGGGCAGCCGGATCAGCACGTCGGCGTACGTCACCACCTCGTCGTCCCCCTCCTCGGCGATCACGATCGTCCGGGCGCCGCGGGCGCGCACCTCCTGGATGCCGCTGATCATCTTGTCGTGCAGGAAGTCGCGGCCCCGGGGCGGGACGACGCAGAAGACCGGCAGGCCCTCCTCGATCAGCGCGATCGGGCCGTGCTTGAGCTCGCCGGCCGCGAACCCCTCGGCGTGGATGTAGGCCAGCTCCTTGAGCTTCAGCGCCCCCTCGAGCGCCACCGGGTAGCCCGCGTGGCGGCCCAGGAACAGCACCGAGCGGGCGTCCTCGCAGCTCCTCGGCCAGCGCGTAGACCTGCTCGGACCGGTCGAGCATGCGCTGGATCCGGTCCGGCATCGTGGTCGAGCTCGGCGACCACCGCGGCGATCTCGTCGCCGTACTGGGTGCCGCGCACCTGGGCGAGGTAGAGCCCGAGCAGGTAGCAGGCCACCAGCTGGGTCATGAAGCCCTTGGTCGAGGCGACGCCGATCTCGGGGCCGGCGTGGGTGTAGATCACCGCGTCGGACTCGCGCGGGATCGTCGAGCCGTTGGTGTTGCAGATCGCCAGCACCTTGGCCCGCTGCTCGCGGGCGTGCCGGATCGCCATCAGCGTGTCGGCGGTCTCCCCCGACTGGCTGATCGCCACGACCAGCGTGTCGCGGGTCAGGATCGGGTCGCGGTAGCGGAACTCGTGGGCCAGCTCGACCTCGCACGGGATCCGGGTCCAGTGCTCGATGGCGTACTTCGCGACCAGTCCGGCGTAGAACGCGGTGCCGCACGCGGTGATGATGATCTTGTCGACGCCGCGGAGCTCCTCCTCGCGACATCCGCACCTCGTCGAGCTGGAGCTGGCCGTCCTCGTCGTGCCGGCCGAGCAACGAGTCGGCCACGGCCCGCGGCTGCTCGAAGATCTCCTTGCGCATGAACCAGTCGAAGCCGTCCTTCTCGGCGGCGGTCAGGTCCCAGTCGACGTGGAACTCGCGGCCCTCGGCCGGGGCGCCGTCGAAGTCGACGACGCTCACGCTCTCGCGGGTCAGGGTGACCACCTGGTCCTGGCCCAGCTCGAGGGCCCGCCGGGTGTGCTCGATGAAGGCGGCGACGTCGGAGGCCAGGAAGTTCTCACCCTCGCCCAGCCCGACCACGAGCGGCGAGTTGCGGCGGGCGGCGACGACCCGGTCGGGGTCGAGGCCGTCGACGGCGACCAGGGTGAAGGCCCCCTGCAGCACGCCCGCACAGCGCCACGCATCGCCGCGGTCAGGTCTGCTCCCCCGACCACCGCCTGCTCCAGCAGGTGGGCGGCGACCTCGGTGTCGGTCTCGGAGACGCAACTCGTGGCCCTCGGCCTCGAGCTCGGTCCGCAGGGTGGCGAAGTTCTCGATGATCCCGTTGTGCACGACCGCGACCCGCCCGGTCGCGCCGAGGTGGGGGTGGGCGTTGCGGTCGTTGGGCGCCCCGTGGGTCGCCCACCGCGTGTGGCCGATGCCGGTGCCGGACCCCGGCAGCGGCGACTCCGCGAGCGCCTTGTCGAGGTTGGCCAGCTTGCCCGCCCGCTTGTCGCCGACGATGGACCCGTCGTGGACCAGGGCGATGCCCGCGGAGTCGTAGCCGCGGTACTCCAGCCGTCGCAGACCTTCGACGACCACTGACTGGGCTGACCTGTCCCCGACGTATCCGACGATTCCGCACATGGTGCGAGTTTAGGGCCGGGCCGCGCCGCCGCCGTCACAGCGCGCCTGCCGGGTCGGGTCCGACTCGCCGGGACCGCCTGGGCAAGAATGCTCGCCATGGCCTCCTCCGCGCACGACCGGGCGCACGACCGGGCGCAGCGCCGACCGGGCGCACGTCAGCCACGAGCGCGACCCCTCGCCGTACGTCGAGCTCGACCGGGACGCCTGGGCCGAGCTCGGCACGGCCACCGAGCAGCCGCTCTCGGCCGAGGAGATCGACCGGGTCCGGGGCCTGGGCGACGAGCTGGACCTCGACGAGGTCCGTCAGGTCTACCTGCCGCTGTCCCGCCTGCTCAGCCTGTACGTCGAGAGCGCGGGCACCCTGCACCGCGCGCAGGAGAGCTTCCTGGACCGGCCCCAGCCGCCCCGGACGCCGTTCGTGATCGGGGTCGCCGGGTCGGTGGCGGTCGGGAAGTCGACCACCGCGCGGGTGCTGCAGCAGATGCTGGCGCACTGGCCCGAGCACCCCTCGGTCTCGCTGGTGACCACCGACGGCTTCCTGCTGCCCAACGCCGAGCTCGAGCGTCGCGGGCTGCTGGGCCGCAAGGGCTTCCCGGAGTCCTACGACCGCAAGGCGCTGCTGCGCTTCGTCGTCGACATCAAGTCCGGCAAGGACGAGGTGGTCGCCCCGACGTACTCCCACCTGGTCTACGACGTCACCCCCGACAACCCGGTGGTGGTGGCCAGCCCGGACATCGTGGTGATCGAGGGGCTCAACGTCCTGCAGCCCGCCCGGGTCCGCGGCGACGGCCGCACCGGGCTCGCGGTGAGCGACTTCTTCGACTTCTCGGTCTACGTCGACGCCGCGACCGCCGACATCCGGCACTGGTACACCGAGCGGTTCCTGCGGCTGCGGCGCACGGCCTTCCGCGACCCCACCTCCTACTTCCGCAAGTACGCCGACCTCAGCGTCGACGAGGCCACCGCCGAGGCCGGCCGGATCTGGGACGAGATCAACGGACCGAACCTGCGCCAGAACATCGCGCCCACCCGGGCCCGGGCCAACCTCGTGCTCCGCAAGGCCGGGGACCACTCGGTGAGCTGGGTCAGGCTGCGCAAGCTGTGATCCACCTGGAGATGCGGATCCCGCCCGAGCACCTCGACGAGGTGCTCGACCTGCTCGCGGCCTCGGACGCGGTGACGAACCTGGCGGTGTTCCACGACGCCTACCGCAAGCCGCCCGGGGCGATGGTCTCCTGCGACGTCGCACGGGAGGGTGCGCACGCGGTGGTCGGCGAGCTGCGCGGGCTGCGGGTCCACCACGAGGGCTCGATCATGTTCACCGACCCCGGGACGCTGCTGTCCGACGCCGCGGACGCCGCCGAGGTGGCCGCTCCCGGCAGCCCCGACGACGGCCTGGTCTGGGACGCGGTGGAGGACCGGGTGCGCCGGGAGAGCTCGCTGTCCTTCGCCTACCTGGTGTTCCTCACCCTGGCCACCCTGATCGCCGGCAGCGGCCGGCTGCTCGACCAGCCCATCCTGATCATCGGGGCGATGGTCGTGGGGCCGGAGTTCTCCCCGGTCGCGGCGATCTGCGTGGGGCTGGCCCGGCCCCGCTGGAGCATCCTGCCCGGCGCCACGCGGACCCTGCTCGTGGGGTACGTCGTGGCCGTCGCGCTCGCCGTGCCGTTCTGGTGGGTCACGCACCTGACCGGGCACGCGAGCGCCACCGACGTCGCGACCGGGCCGCTGACCGACTTCATCGTCAAGCCCGACGGCTGGTCCTTCGTGATCGCCGTGCTCGCGGGGATGGCGGGGGTGCTGGCCCTGAGCACCGCGAAGTCGGGGCCCCTGGTGGGCGTGTTCATCTCGGTCACCACGGTGCCCGCCGCGGGCACGATCGCCCTGTGCGTCGGGGCCGGGGTCTGGGGCGAGATCTGGCCCGCCTTCGTCCAGCTCGTGATCAACATCGCCGGCATGGTCCTGGCCGGCACCCTCACCCTGCTGCTGCAGCGATGGTTCTGGCACCGGGTGGGTAGGACCAGTGGAGCCGTCCCGAGCGACAGGAAGACCGTGTCATGAGCAGGTTCACCGCCACCACCGAGAGCGAGGCCGTGGTCACGGCCGACCGGTCCGTGATCTGGGCGGTCCTCACCGACCCGGCGGCCCTGCCGCGGCTGACCCCGATGCTGGACCACATCACCGCCGACGGAGACCTGTGGCACTGGGAGATGGCGCGGATCCCGGTCCTGGGCCTGAGCGTGGCGCCGTCCTTCACCGAGAAGATGACCTTCGACCCCGAGCACCGCATCGACTTCGTGCACGCGCCGCCGCAGGGCAGGCCCGAGCGGGCCGCCGCCGAGGGGTGGTACATCCTCGACGACGCCGACGGCGGCACCCGGCTGCGGATCAAGCTCGAGCTGTGCGTGGAGCTGCCGTTGCCCCGCGCGGCCAAGCCGGCCGTGTCCAAGGTGATGTCCGGGGTCGTGCAGCGGATGGGCGACCGGTTCTCGGCCAACCTGCTCCGCGAGGTGCGCGCCCGTCCCGTGGGCTGACCCGGTCGGTTGCGCCGGTCGCGTCGGTCAGCCGAGCTGCTTCTGCAGCTCCGCCGAGCGCGCCGTGGGCAGGTAGCCGAGACGTTCGTTGACGGCGATCATGGGGGCGTTCACCTCGGCGTTCCAGGTCAGCACGGTGTGCCGGTCACGGACGTGGCGCGCGAGCTCGGCGTGGTTGGCCGCCTTGACCGCGACCCCGAGCCGGTGACCCCGGTGGTCGGGGTGGACCAGGGTGCCCCACTGGAACACCTTCCCCGGGTCGTGCTCGGGGACCACCAGCGTGGTGTACGCGACCACCTGCCCGGTCCGGTCGAGGGCCACCGTGGTGTACGCCGTCCGCCCGGCCTCGACCAGGACCGCCTCGTCGGCCCTGACCCGCTCCACGTCGTGGACCTCGGTCTCCACGGTCAGGCCGCCGGTCGGGGCCTCGGTCACCAACGTCCCGACCAGACGCCCGTAGGACTCGACCAGGTCGTCCGGGACGGGTCCGACGAAGCTGAGCACGGTGTAGCCGCGGTGGTGCGGCGCCGCCTCCGCGGCGAGCGCCGCGAGCCGGGCGTCGTCGACCGGGAGGGCCAGCGTGCGCTGCACGTCACCGAGGGCCAGGACGTAGCCGCGGTGCGCCAGCAGGTCCATCCCGGGGTCACCGGCGCCGCTGGGCCCGAGGTCGTAGGCGTGGTCCTGCAGGGCCGCGGCCACCTCCCGGCCGCGCTCCACCGCCATCGCCTCCAGCCGGTCCAGCATCCTGGTGGCGTGACCGCGACGCCGGTGGTCGGGGTGGGTGTGGACCACGACGGAGGCCCGCCGCAGGTTGTCCTTGAGGGGCAGGGAGAGCCCGCCGGCACAGACGACGACTCCGTCCTCCTCACCCACGAGGCTGACCACCTCACGGCCGACCGGCGCCGCCCGGACCAGGGCGCGCATCTCGTCGTAGGCGAAGGGCGCTGCGTAGGGCCGCTCGTACGACTCCGCGGCAAGGTACGTCGCGTGCCACGCCTGCAGGTCGCGGTCGTCGTGCGGGTCGATCACCCGGATCGTGGTCACCACGCTCGAAGCACCCTCAGAGGGCCAGACGTTCGCGGACCACGTCGGCCAGCCGCTGGGCGACGGCGAGGGCCTCCTCACCACTGGTGGCCTCGACCATCACGCGGACCAGCGGCTCGGTGCCCGAGGGTCGCAGCAGCACCCGGCCGGACCCGGCCAGGGCCGCCTCCTCCAGGACGACGGCCTCCTGCAGGACCGGGTCGCTGCCGGCCCGCGTGCGGTCGACCCCGGGGACGTTGACCAGGACCTGCGGGAGGCGGGTCATCACCCCGGCCAGGTCGGCCAGGGAGCGCCCGGTGTCGGCCATCCGGCCCAGGACCTGCAGGGCGGTGAGGATGCCGTCGCCGGTGGTGGCGTGCCGGCTCAGGATCACGTGGCCGGACTGCTCCCCGCCCAGCGAGTAGCCGCCGGCCTTCATCGCCTCCAGGACGTAGCGGTCGCCGACCTTGGTCTGGGCGACCTTCACGCCTTCGCGCTCCATCGCCTGGACGAAGCCCAGGTTGCTCATCACGGTCACCACCACCGTGTCGTCGACCAGCGTCTGCTCGGCACGCAGGGCCAGGGCGAGCACGGCCAGGATCTGGTCGCCGTCGACGACGACCCCCGCGTGGTCCACGGCCAGGCAGCGGTCGGCGTCCCCGTCGAGGGCGAAGCCGGCGTCGGCGCGGTGATCGAGGACCGCGGCCTGCAGGACCTCGAGGTGGGTGGAGCCGCAGCCGTCATTGATGTTCAACCCGTCGGGGGCGTCGCAGATGGCCACCACCTCGGCCCCGGCGGCCCGCAGCGCCTGCGGCCCGGCCCGGTGGGCGGCGCCGTGGGCACAGTCCAGGACGACCTTGAGGCCGGCCAGCGGTCGGTCCAGGGTGGCGCGCAGGTGGTCGGCGTAGTCGTCGACCGCGGCGGCGTACGTCGTGATCCGGCCGACCCCACCTCCGGTGGGGCGGTCCCAGGGCTCACGCAGACGCTGCTCGATCGCCCGCTCGACGTCGTCGTCGAGCTTGATGCCGCCGCGGGAGAGGAACTTGATCCCGTTGTCGGGCATCGGGTTGTGGCTGGCGGAGATCATCACGCCCAGGTCGGCACCCAGGGCGTCGGTGAGGTGCGCGACGCCGGGCGTCGGCAGCACCCCGAGCCGGAGCACGTCGACCCCGGCCGAGGCCAGGCCGGCGACGACCGCGGCCTCGAGGAACTCACCCGAGATCCGGGTGTCCCGTCCGACCACGGCCACCGGACGACGACCGGGGCCCTCGTCGAAGGCACCGGTCTCGCCCAGCACATGGGCGGCCGCGACCGACAGGTCGAGGGCCAGCTCCGCGGTGAGGATGCCGTTGGCGAGCCCCCGGACCCCGTCGGTGCCGAAGATCCGGGGTGCGACGCCGTCGGGCACCGGGGTCCCCGCGGTCAGCGCTTGCTGTACTGGGGAGCCTTGCGGGCCTTCTTGAGCCCGGCCTTCTTGCGCTCGATGACGCGCGCGTCGCGGGTCAGCAGGCCGGCCTTCTTCAGCGACGGGCGGTTCGCCTCGAGGTCGATGGCGTTCAGGGCCCGGGCCACGCCGAGGCGCAGCGCGCCGGCCTGACCGGTGATGCCGCCGCCGTGGATCCGGGCGATCACGTCGAAGCGGTCGACCAGGTCGGTGGTCACGAAGGGCTCGTTGACGACCTGCTGGTGCAGCTTGTTCGGGAAGTAGGAGTCCAGGGTGCGACCGTTCACGGTCCACTGGCCGGTGCCGGGCACCAGGCGGACGCGGGCGACCGCCTCCTTGCGGCGACCGGTGGCCGCGGCGGGGGCGATCGTCGCCGGACGCGGCGGGGCGTCGGCCGAGGCCTCGCTCTCGCTGCTGTAGGCGACGCCCTGCTCGTCGACCTGGTAGGTCTCCTCGACGTCCTGCTGCTCGGTGGTCGTGTCAGTCACGAAAGAGTTCCTCGTCGCTTTGCTGGTCTGCGCGGCCTGGTGAAGCTGGGCAGGGGTGGATTACTGGGAGATCTGGGTGATCTCGAAGGGGGTGGCCTTCTGGGCCTGGTGCGGGTGCTCGGGGCCGGCGTAGACCTTGAGCTTGGTGAGCAGCTGACGACCCAGACGGTTCTTGGGCAGCATGCCCCAGACCGCCTTCTCGATCGCCTTGCGCGGGTCCTTGTCGAGCAGGTCGCCGAAGGACGTGGTGGTCAGACCGCCCGGGTAGCCGGAGTGGCGGTAGGCCATCTTCGTGACGCGCTTGTTGCCGGACAGAGAGATCTTGTCGGCGTTCACGATGATCACGAAGTCACCGCCGTCCATGTGCGGCGCGAAGGTGGGCTTGTGCTTGCCGCGCAGCAGGGTGGCGGTCTGGACGGCGAGCCGGCCGAGCACCACGTCGGTGGCGTCGATGACGTGCCACTCGCGCTGGAGGTCAGCGGGCTTGGGGCTGTACGTACGCACGGTCACTGCCTTTTCGTCTCAGATCGATGTCGTCAGGGGTGGTCCAACAGGAATGGACCTGACGTGGGCCTCGCCGTCACAGTCTCTCCTGCACCCCGAAACGCATCGAACACGCCTCGTGAGCACGGTGGAAGAACTGCGGGCAGCCGCGACCGACAAGACTACCGGCGGCCGCCGGGGCGGTCAAAACGACGCCGCCTGACCTCGGTTTCCGTCCCCGGCACGGGGGGATTAGGTTTAGCACGACCCCTGTCCGCGAGTCCACGAGATCCCCAGGAGCCGACGTGACCGACGCCCCGGCCAAGGCGCACCCCGCCTCAGACAACGGAGCTGCCCGCGAGTCCCTCACCGTCCGGGACAACCGGACCGGCGAGGAGTACGACCTCAGCATCACCGACGGCACGATCCGGGCCGGCGACCTGGGCAAGATCCGCCTCCCCGGTGACGACCCGGGCCTGGCCCTGTACGACCCCGGCTTCACCAACACCGCGTCGTGCCGGAGCTCGGTCACCTTCATCGATGGTGACAAGGGCATCCTGGAGTACCGCGGCTACCCCATCGAGCAGCTGGCCGAGAAGTCGAGCTTCCTCGAGGTCGCGTACCTGCTGATCCACGGCGAGTTGCCGACCAAGGACCAGCACGACGCGTGGGAGCACGAGATCACGTACCACACCTTCGTGCACGAGAACGTCAAGGGCTTCATGCACGGGTTCCGCTACGACGCGCACCCGATGGGCATGCTGATGGCCTCGGTCGGAGCGCTGTCGACGTTCTACCCCGACGCCTCCAAGATCAGCGACCCGGACAACCGGCACATGCAGATCGTCCGGATGATCGCCAAGATGCCGACCCTGGGCGCCTGGTCGTTCCGGCACGCGCAGGGCAAGCCGTTCGTCTACCCCGACAACGACCTCGGCTACACCGCCAACTTCCTGTCCATGCTGTTCAAGATGAGCGAGCGGAAGTTCGAGGCCGACCCGCGGCTGGTCAAGGCCCTCGACGTGCTGTTCATCCTGCACGCCGACCACGAGCAGAACTGCTCCACCAACGCGGTGCGCTCGGTCGGCTCCTCCCAGGTCGACCCGTACTCCGCGGTGGCGGCCGGGATCGCCGCGCTCTACGGCCCGCTGCACGGCGGTGCCAACGAGGCGGTGCTGCGGATGCTCCGCCGGATCGGCTCGAAGGAGAACATCCCCGCCTTCATCGAGGGCGTCAAGAACGGCAACGAGCGGCTGATGGGCTTCGGCCACCGGGTCTACAAGAACTACGACCCGCGCGCGCAGATCATCAAGAAGGCCTGCGAGGACGTCTTCGAGGTCACCGGGGTCAACCCGCTGCTCGAGATCGCCCAGGAGCTGGAGAAGATCGCGCTCAACGACGAGTACTTCGTCAAGCGCAAGCTCTACCCCAACGTCGACTTCTACTCGGGCCTGATCTACGAGGCCTTCCAGTTCCCGCCGGAGATGTTCACCGTCCTCTTCGCGATCGGCCGCACGCCGGGCTGGCTCGCGCAGTGGCTGGAGCTGGTGCAGGACACCGACCAGAAGATCGCCCGTCCCAAGCAGATCTACACCGGCGACCGCGGCCTGGACTTCGTCCCCGCCTCGGAGCGCTGGAAGTAGCCGACCCGTCGTTCGTGGTTCGGCGAGCCGTCGTTCATGGTTCGGCGAGCCGTCGTTCCTGGTTGCGCGACCCGTCGTTGGTGGCGGTCAGCGGGCCCGCTCGACCCGGCTCTCGTCCCAGACCGGGTCGTCGGACTCGTACACCGAGCCGTCCGCGCCGTAGACCAGGAACCGGTCGAACCCCCGGGCGAACCAGCGGTCGTGGGTCACCGCCACCACCGTGCCCTCGAACGCCTCCAGGCCCTCCTCCAGCGCCTCGGCCGACTGGACGTCGAGGTTGTCGGTGGGCTCGTCGAGCAGCAGCAGCGTGGCCCCGGACAGCTCCAGCAGCAGGATCTGGAACCTCGCCTGCTGTCCTCCTGACAACGACTCGAAGCGCTGCTCGGAGGCGTGGGCCAGCTCGTAGCGGTCCAGGGCCCGGGCGGCGGGCTCCCGCGGCATGCCGTCACGGTGCGCGTCACCGCGGTGCAGGATGTCCAGGAGCGTCTTCCCGAGCAGCTCGGGGTGGGCGTGGGTCTGCACGAACCACCCGGGACGCACCCGCGCGCCGAGCCGGGCACGACCGGTGTGGTCGACGGGCTTGATCGCGACCTCGCCGACCGGGCGGTGCTCGACGTCGGGGTCGGAGCCTCCGGCGGCCAGCAGGCGCAGGAAGTGCGACTTGCCCGAGCCGTTCGAGCCGAGCACGGCCACGCGCTCGCCGTACCAGACCTCGAGGTCGAAGGGCTTCATCAGCCCGGACAGCTCGAGGGCCTCGCACACCACGGCGCGCTTGCCCGTCCGGCCGCCCTTGAGCCGCATGGTCACCTGCTGCTCGCGCGGCTGGCCGGCCGGCGGCCCGGCCTCCTCGAACTTGCGCAGCCGGGTCTGGGCGGCCCGGTACTGCGAGGCCAGCCCGTCGTTGTACTCCGACTTGATCCGGTAGCGCAGCACCAGCGCCTTCAGCTTGGCGTGCTCCTCGTCCCACCGCCTGCGCAGCTCCTCGAAGCGCGTGAACCGGTCCCGACGGGCCTCGTGGTACGAGGAGAACCCGCCCGGGTGCGTCCAGACCGTGTTGCCCGCGGCGCCGAGCTCGACGGTGACCACCCGGGTCGCGGTGTTGTCGAGCAGCTCGCGGTCGTGGCTGATGTAGAGCACCGTCTTGGGCGACTCCCGCAGCCGCTGCTCGAGCCACTGCTTGCCCGGCACGTCGAGGAAGTTGTCCGGCTCGTCGAGCAGGAGGACCTCGTCGGGCCCGTCGAGCAGGAACTCCAGCACGAGCCGCTTCTGCTCGCCCCCGGACAGCGTGGTCAGGTCGCGGTACTTCACCCGGTCGAAGGGGGCCCCGAGCGCAGCGGTGCAGACCACGTCCCAGGTCACCTCGATGTCGTAGCCCCCCGCGTCGCCCCACTCGGCCAGCGCCCCGGCGTACCTCATCTGGGTCGGCTCGTCGTCGGTGTCCATCAGCGCCAGCTCCCAGCGGTCCACCTCGGCCGCGGCGACCCTGACCCGCTCGGGGGAGACCGAGAGGAGCAGGTCGCGCACCGTGGTGTCGCTCGAGCTCGTCGAGACCCCACCGGTCGAGACCCCGACCATCTGCCTCATCACGCCCAGCCCGCCGGACCGGGTCACCGCCCCCGAGTGCGGGACCAGGTCCCCGGTGATGATCCGCAGCAGGGTGGTCTTGCCGGCCCCGTTGGCGCCGACCAGGGCGACCTTGGCCCCCTCCCCCACCCGGAAGGACACGTCGTCGAGCAGCACCCGGCCGTCCGGGAGCTCGTACCGGACACCGGCGACATCGACATGACCCACGCGGACAAGTGTCCCCGCTCGTGGGCGTGGAGGCGAACCGGTTCCGGCGCCGGCATCGTAGGCTGCGCAAGATGGACGACGAGACGCGCAGGACCTACGTGCTGGTCGACGGCGAGAACATCGACGCCACCCTCGGGTCGTCGATCCTCGGGAGGCGTCCACGACCGGAGGAGCGGCCCCGCTGGGACCGGTTGCTGTCCTACGCCCGGGAGACCTGGCAGCAGGACACGGTCGGCCTGTTCTTCCTGGCCGCCAACAACGAGCTGCCGATGACCTTCGTCCAAGCGCTGCTGGCGATGGACTACCGACCCGTCCCGCTGTCCGGGGAGGCCCACGAGAAGGTCGTGGACATCGCCATCCAGCGCACCCTGGCCGAGCTGCGCGGCCGCGAGGGCGACGTCCTGCTGGTCAGCAACGACGGTGACTTCGTCGAGGAGATGACCGCCCTCCTGGACGGCCGACGGGTCGGGGTGATCGGGTTCTCGGAGTTCCGCAACCACCTGTTCGCGCCACTGGTCGAGAGAGGGCTGCAGGTCTTCGACCTCGAGTACGACGTGAAGGCGTTCAAGGAGCGGCTGCCCCGCGTGCGGATCATTCCGATCGCCGAGTTCGACCCGGCCCAGTTCCTGTGAGCACGGTCCCCTCCGGCGACCCGGTACGGCGTACGACCGCCGAGCTCGAGGCCGCGCTGGAGGAACTGGCTGCGGCGCCCCGGGACCGGGGCACCGTGGAGCTGGTCGTACGCCGTCCGGCGGTCGGTGAGCGGGAGGTGCTCAGCACGGGCGAGCTCGATCCGGCGGTCGGGCTGGTCGGAGACACCTGGACCGACCGACCCAGCGCGCGGACCCCGGACCGCAGCCCGCACCCGGACATGCAGCTGAACGTGATGGGTGCCCGGATCGTGGCCTTCCTGTCCGGGGACCCCGACCGGCGCGCCCTGGCCGGGGACCAGCTCTACGTCGACCTCGACCTGTCGGTGGCCAACCTCCCGGCCGGGACCCGGCTGGCGCTGGGTGCGGCCGTGATCGAGGTGACCGACCAACCGCACCGGGGGTGCGCGAAGTTCCGGGACCGGTTCGGCGAGGACGCGCTGCGCTTCGTCAATTCCCGTGCGGGCAAGGAGCTGCGGCTGCGCGGGCTCAACGCCCGCGTCGTGGTCGCCGGGACGGTGCGTCCCGGCGACCACGTCACCAAGATCTGAGCGGTCAGTCCGCGGCCGCCCGGCCCGCCTCCAACCGCGCCACCGGCACCCGGAACGGCGAGCAGGACACGTAGTCGAGCCCGACCTCCTCGAAGAAGTGGATCGAGTCCGGGTCACCCCCGTGCTCGCCGCACACGCCGAGGTGCAGGTCCGGACGGGTGGCGCGGCCCCGCTCGACCGCGGTGCGGACCAGCGCACCCACGCCGGCCCGGTCCAGGGACTCGAACGGCGAGACGCCGAAGATCCCCTTGTCCAGGTAGGTGGAGAAGAACGACGCCTCGACGTCGTCGCGCGAGAAGCCCCAGGTCATCTGGGTCAGGTCGTTGGTGCCGAAGGAGAAGAACTCGGCCGCCTCGGCGATCTCCCCGGCCGTCATCGCCGCCCGCGGCAGCTCGATCATCGTGCCGATGGTGAACTTCAGGTCCACGCCGGTCTCGGCCTCGACCTCCCGGGCGACGCCGATGATCTGCCACTTGACCAGCTCCAGCTCCTGGACCGCAGCCACCAGCGGGATCATGATCTCCGGCCTGGGGTCTCCCCCGGCCTTCACCCGCGCCGCGGTGGCCTCCAGGATCGCCCGGGCCTGCATGATGAACAGCCCCGGGATGACGATGCCCAGCCGGACGCCGCGCAGCCCGAGCATCGGGTTCTCCTCGTGCATCCGCTTCACCGCGGCCAGCAGGCGCACGTCGCGCTTGCTGGGCTTGTTCAGCGACTCCGCGACGGCGACCTTCATGGCCAGCTCGGTGTACGCCGGGAGGAACTCGTGCAGCGGCGGGTCCAGGAGCCGGATGGTGACCGGCAGCCCGTCCATCGCCTCCAGGATCCCCTCGAAGTCGGTTCGCTGGAGGGGCAGCAGGGCAGCGAGCGCCTTCTCCTTGCCGCTGTCGTCTCCTGCCAGGATCAGCTTCTCGACCAGCTCGCGGCGCTCGCCGAGGAACATGTGCTCGGTGCGGCACAGCCCGATCCCCTGGGCGCCGAACCGCCGGGCCCGCGAGGCGTCCGCGGGGGTGTCGGCGTTGGCCCGGACGTCGAGCCGGCGGGCGGCGTCGGCGTGCTCCATCAGGCGGGCCACGGCCTTGACCAGGTCGTCCTGCTCGGCGGAGTCGTCGCCCTCGAAGAAGCTCATCACCAGCGAGTCCATCACCGGCACCTCGCCGCGGAAGACCTGACCGGTGGTGCCGTCGATGGAGATGACGTCGCCCTCGTTGATCTCGACCCCGTCGTCGGTGCGGAACCGCCCCGCCCGGACGTCGACGTCGAGGGAGTCGGCGCCGCACACGCAGGTCCGGCCCATCCCGCGGGCGACGACGGCCGCGTGGGAGGTCTTGCCGCCCCGTGAGGTGAGCACGCCGTTGGCCACGACCATGCCGTGCAGGTCGTCGGGGGTGGTCTCCCGGCGGACCAGGATCACCTTCTCGCCCTCCTCGGCCCACTCGACCGCGGTGGCGGAGTCGAAGACCGCCTTGCCCACCGCAGCGCCGGGCGAGGCGTTCATCCCCTTGGCCAGCAGCTCACGCTTGCTGTCCGGGTCGAACTGCGGGAAGAGCAGCTGGGCGAGCTGGGCGCCGGTGACCCGGCCCAGCGCCTCGTCGAGGGTGATCAGGCCCTGGTCGACCAGCTGGGTGGCGATCCGGAAGGCGGCACCCGCGGTGCGCTTGCCCACCCGGGTCTGCAGCATCCACAGCTTGCCCTTCTCGACGGTGAACTCGATGTCGCACAGGTCGCGGTAGTGCTCCTCGAGCGTCTGCATGGTCCGCATCAGCTCGTCGTAGGAGCTCTTGTCGAGCCCTTCGAGGTCGGCCAGCGGGACGGTGTTGCGGATGCCCGCGACCACGTCCTCGCCCTGGGCGTTCTGCAGGTAGTCCCCGTACACGCCCTGGGCGCCCGAGGCCGGGTCACGGGTGAAGGCCACCCCGGTGCCGGAGTCGTCGCCGAGGTTGCCGAAGACCATCGAGCAGACGTTCACCGCGGTGCCGAGGTGCCCGGGGATCCGCTCCTGGCGGCGGTAGAGGATGGCGCGCTCGGTGTTCCAGGACTCGAAGACCGCGATCACCGCCAGGTCGAGCTGCTGGCGCGGATCCTGCGGGAACGGGCGACCGCTCTCGGTCTCCACGATCTCCTTGAACACCCCGACCAGCCGCTCGAGGTGCTCGGCCCCGAGCTCGAGGTCGGTCGAGGCCCCGGCGTCGCTCTTGACCTTGTCCAGGGCGTCCTCGAACAGCTCGCCGTGGATGCCGAGCACCGTCCGGCCGAACATCGACAGGAGCCGGCGGTAGGAGTCCCAGGCGAAACGCTCGTTGCGGGACTGGGTGGCCAGCCCCCGGACCGAGGCGTCGTTGAGGCCGACGTTGAGGACGGTCTCCATCATCCCCGGCATCGAGGCCGCCGCCCCCGATCGGACCGAGACCAGCAGCGGGTCGTCGGGTTGGCCGAGCTGCTTGCCCATCACCTTCTCCAGCGACTCGAGGTGGGAGCTGACCTCCTGCTCCAGCCCGTCGGGCAGGCCGGAGCCCCCCGACTGGGCGTTCTCCAGGAACGCCCGGCACGCCTCGGTGCTGATCGTGAAGCCCGGAGGGACCGGAAGACCGAGATTGGTCATCTCCGCGAGGTTGGCACCCTTGCCACCCAGCAGGTCCTTCTGGTCCTTGTTGCCCTCTGAGAAGTCGAACACGAACTTGGTCATGGCCCATCTTGCACCCGCTGTCGAGGGCCAGGGCAAGGGTCCGGCGGTGGTCGAGGCCGAGAACCCGCTCGCGACCGCGCCGGATCAGTCCTGGGTCGACACCGCCCAGAGGTTGATTCCGCCCTCGACCGCGTCCTGGTCGATCGCCTCGAGCTCGGCGTCGGTGAGCTCCGGCCCGGCCAGCGCGTCGAGGTTGGTGTCGAGCTGCTCGACCGAGGACGCCCCGATCACCGCGGAGGTGACCCGCGGGTCGCGCAGGGCCCACTGCAGCGCCAGCTGAGCCAGCTTCTGGCCCCGGTCGGCGGCGATCTCGTTGAGCTTGCGGACGTGGGTCAGGACACCCTCGGAGAGGTGGTCCGCGTCGACCGTGCTGCCCTCCCGCGCGGCCCGCGAGTCAGCCGGGATCCCGTCGAGGTAGCGGTCGGTGAGCAGGCCCTGGGCCAGCGCGGAGAAGACGATGCAACCCATCCCCTCCTGCTCCAGGGTGTCGAGCAGGTCGGTCTCCACCCAGCGGTTCAGCATCGAGTACGACGGCTGGTGGATCAGCAGCGGCGTCCCCAGCCGGCGGGCGATCTCGGCGGCCTCGGCCGTCTTCGTCGCGGAGTACGACGAGATCCCGACGTACAGCGCCTTGCCGGAGCGGACCGCGTGGTCGAGCGCGCCGATGGTCTCCTCGAGCGGGGTGTCGGGGTCGAAGCGGTGGCTGTAGAAGATGTCGACGTAGTCCAGGCCCATCCGGGTCAGTGACTGGTCCAGCGAGGAGAGCACGTACTTCCGCGACCCGCCCCCCTGGCCGTACGGCCCCGGCCACATGTCGTAGCCGGCCTTGGTCGAGATCACCAGCTCGTCACGCAGTCCGGCGAAGTCGTCGGCGAGGTAGCGACCGAAGTTCTCCTCGGCGCGGCCGTACGGCGGTCCGTAGTTGTTGGCCAGGTCGAAGTGCGTCACCCCGCGGTCGAACGCACGTCGCAGGATCGCCCGCTGGGTCTCCTCGGGGCGGTCGGTGCCGAAGTTCTGCCACAGCCCCAGGGACAGGGCGGGCAGCTTCAGCCCGCTGCGTCCGCAGTGGCGGTAGTCCATCGTGTCGTAGCGGTCGCCGGCCGGAGAGTAGTCGCTCATGCCGCCATCCTGCCCCGACCGGCGCCGACTACCCCGTCCCGGCCCGGCGGGTCTCCAGGACGCGGAAGCCCTTCGCGCTCGCCAGCCGGGTGGTCGGCCAGCCCTGCTCCCCCAGCCAGCGCTGCAGGGAGTCGGCGCCCAGGTTCTTGCCGACCACCAGCACGGCCCGACCGCCGGGCGCGAGCCGGGGCAGCCAGGTCAGCAGCAGCGCGTGCAGCGCGTCCTTGCCGACCCGGATCGGCGGGTTGGACCAGATCTCGTCGAAGACCACCTCCGGCGGCACGCTGTCCGGCGTGCCGGCGTGGACCCGGGTCGCCAGCCCGAGGTCGGCGGCGTTCTCGCGGGTGAGCAGCACGGCACGCTCGTTGACGTCGACCGCCCACACCGCGGCCTCCGGACGGGCGGTGGCCAGCGCGGCGGCGACGACGCCGTACCCGCAGCCGAGGTCGAGGTACGTCGCTCCCGACGTGGGTGGCGCGGTCTCGCGGAACAGGATCGCCGTCCCGACGTCCAGGCGGCCCCGGGCGAAGACCCCCGACCCGCTGGCCAGCGCCAGGTCGTGTCCCCACACCTGGGCCCGGACCGGCGTCCGGGTGAAGGGCACCGAGGGGTCGGCGGTGAAGTAGTGCTCATCCACGGGTACGCACCACCCGCGTCGCCACGGCCCGCGCGGCCAGCTCGTCGTCGGCGGGGTAGGCGACCTCCTCGAGGGTGAGGCCCTTGGCGGCCGCCACCCGCACCGCCGGGCTGCGGACCCCTGCGTGCAGCAGCTCCAGGGGCCAGTCGGGCGTACGCCGGCCGTCGCCGACGGCGATCAGCGCCCCGACCAGCGAGCGCACCATGTGGTGGCAGAACGCGTCGGCCCGCACGGTGGCCTCGGCCAGCCCGGCGGTGGTTCGGTCCCAGCGCAGCTCCAGCAGGGTCCGCAGCGTCGTGGCGCCCTCGCGCCGTCGGCAGTACGCCGCGAAGTCCTGCTCGCCCAGCAGCCGCGACGAGGCGTCGTTCATGGCGTCGAGGTCGAGCGGCCGGCTCCAGGCCAGCACGTGCCCTCGGGTCAGCGGGTCGACCGTGCCGGGGCGGTCGCTGATCCGGTAGGCGTAGCGGCGCCACAAGGCGCCGAACCGGGCGTCGAAACCGTCCGGCGCCTCGCGCGCGGCCAGCACCCGGACGTCGGCGCTCAGCAGTCCGTTGAGCCGGCGGACCAGCGCCGCCGCGGGCGGACCGGCCGCCCGACCGGCGGCGCCGACCACGCTCTGGTGGGGCACGTCGAGGTGCAGGACCTGGCCCCGCGCGTGGACCCCGGTGTCGGTCCGCCCGGCACAGGTCACCGCCACCGCGGGCAGGCGGAGCACGGTGGCCAGCGCGGTCTCGACCTCGGCCTGCACGGTCCGCAGGCCCGGCTGGGTCGCCCAGCCGTGGAAGCCGGTGCCGTCGTAGGCACAGTCCAGTCGTAGGCGCACCGGCTCATCCTTCCAGCCCACCACCACGAACGACGGCTCGGCCCACCACGAAGGACGGCTCGCGCGACCAGGAACGACGCCTCGGCGTCTAAGGTCGGACCAGTGAGCATCCCCCGCCCCGTCCAGCTGATCCTCGGCTGCGCCGTCCTCGGACTCGGGGTGGCCTTGCTGCTGGCCCCCGAGCTGGGGTCGGACGGCTACTCGACGCTGGTCAACGGCACCGCCCTGGCCGCCGGTTGGTCCTTCATGGCGGCGAACCTGCTGGTCAGCGGTGCCTTCGTGCTGCTGGCCTGGGTGCGCGGCGTACGCCCCGGGGTGGGCACGCTGGTCCAGGTCGCGGTGGTCGGATCGGTGGTCACCGTGGTCCGGCCGCTCCTCGAGCCGGACGCGTGGTGGGCCCGGGCCGGCATGCTGCTGCTCGCCTTCCCCGTCCTGGCCGTGGGCATCGCGCTCTACCTCGGCACCGGCCTCGGCGCCGGCCCCGCGGAGGGGGTCGCGCTGGCCTGGGACCCGCCGGTGCCGTTCGCCTGGACCTACAGCGTCATCCAGGGACTGGGCGCTGTCGTCGGCTGGCAGCTGGGCTCGGCCATCGGGCCCGGGACGCTGGCGGTGATCTTCCTGCTCGGTCCGGTGGTGGCGTTGGCCGGACGGGTCCTGCGGCAGGACCTCAACCAGCCCGGTCCGGCACGCGCGAGAACCGCCGCGGGCACCGCCTGAACGACGAGGGCCCGCCACCGTGTCCGGTGACGGGCCTCGCAGGTGCGGTCGTGCTCAGGCCTTGTCGGCCTCGGGCTCGGCGGCAGGGTCCGTGGCGGCCTCGTCGGTCGCCTCCGGCTCGGTCGCCTCGGGCTCGGTCGCCTCGGGCTCGGTGACCTCGGCCTCCGAGGACTCGACCGGCTCGTCCTCGACGGGTGCCGCAGCCGGAGCAGCGGTGGCCGACGCGGCCGGGGCGGCCTTCGCCTTGGGCGCGAACGGCTCGGTCACCAGCTCGATGACCGCCATCGGGGCGTTGTCGCCCTTGCGCGGACCGATCTTGGTGATCCGGGTGTAGCCACCGGGACGCTCGGCCATCTGCGGCGCGATCTCGGTGAACAGGGCGTGCACGACGCCCTTGTCCCGGATCGTGCGCATCACCAGGCGACGGTTGTGCAGGTCGCCCTTCTTGGCCTTGGTGATCAGCCGCTCCGCGTGCGGACGCAGGGTGCGCGCCTTGGCCTCGGTGGTGGTGATCCGACCGTGCTCGAACAGCGCCGTCGCCAGGTTGCTCAGGATGAGCTTCTGGTGGGCCGGGCTGCCGCCGAGGCGGGCGCCCTTCTTGGGGGTAGGCATGGTTCTTCTCGTTTCTCCCGGGCCGTGTCAGGTACCCGGATAGAGGGTTGTCAGTACTGCTCGTCCTCGACGAAGGAGTCGTCGTCGTCCTCGTACGCCGCCAGGGCGAGCGAGGGGTCGAAGCCCGGGGCGCTGTCCTTGAGCGACAGACCCATCTCGTGCAGCTTCAGCTTGACCTCGTCGATGGACTTGGCGCCGAAGTTGCGGATGTCGAGCAGGTCCTGCTCCGAGCGCGAGATGAGCTCACCCACGGTGTGGATGCCCTCGCGCTTGAGGCAGTTGTAGGACCGCACGGTGAGGTTGAGGTCCTCGACCGGCAGGGCCAGGTCGGCGGCGAGCTGCTCGTCCACCGGCGACGGGCCGATGTCGATGCCCTCGGCCTCGACGTTGAGCTCGCGGGCCAGCCCGAAGAGCTCGACCAGGGTCTTGCCCGCCGAGGCGATGGCGTCACGGGGACGCATCGACCGCTTGGTCTCCACGTCGATGATCAGCTTGTCGAAGTCGGTGCGCTGCTCGACTCGCGTGGCCTCGACCTTGTAGGTCACCTTGAGGACCGGCGAGTAGATCGAGTCGACCGGCATCCGCCCGATCTCGTTGTCGGCGCCCTTGTTCTGCGCGGAGCTGACGTAGCCGCGACCGCGCTCGACGACGAGCTCCATCTCGAGCTTGCCCTTGTCGTTCAGGGTGGCGATCTTCAGGTCCGGGGTGTGCACCTCGACACCGGCCGGGGGCGCGATGTCGGCGGCGGTGACGTCACCGGGACCCTGCTTGCGCAGGTACATCGTGACCGGCTCGTCGTGCTCGGAGGAGACGACGAGGTCCTTGAGGTTCAAGATGATCTCGGTGACGTCCTCCTTGACGCCCTCGATGGTCGAGAACTCGTGGAGGACGGAGTCGACCTTGATGCTCGTGACCGAGGCACCGGGGATCGAGGAGAGCAGCGTGCGGCGGAGCGAGTTGCCGAGCGTGTAGCCGAAGCCGGGCTCGAGGGGCTCGATGACGAACCGCGAGCGGAACTCGTCGACGACCTCTTCGGACAGGGTGGGGCGCTGTGCGATGAGCACTGGTTGTTTCCTTCCCGAGACCGACCACTATTTGAGGGCCTCGCACTGAGGGGATGGCGCCGGTGGCCGCTCTCGCGACCACCGGCGGGAAATCACTTCTTCGAGTAGTACTCGACGATGAGCTGCTCCTGGACCGGCAGCTCGATCTGCTGACGGATCGGGAGCTGGTGGACCAGGATGCGCATCCGGTCGGACAGGACGTCCATCCACGCCGGGACGATGCGCTCGCCGAAGGTCTCGCGGGCGACGATGAAGGGCGTCATCTCCAGCGACTTGGTGCGGACGTCGATCACGTCGTACTGGGTGATCTGGAAGGACGGGATGTCGACCTTCTTGCCGTTCACCAGGAAGTGCCCGTGGTTCACCAGCTGGCGGGCGTGGCGACGCGTGCGGGCGAACCCGGCGCGGTAGACCACGTTGTCCAGGCGGCACTCGAGGAGCTGGAGCAGGTTGTCACCGGTCTTGCCAGGACGGCGCGAGGCCTCGTGGTAGTACCGGACGAACTGCTTCTCGAGGATGCCGTAGGTGAAGCGGGCCTTCTGCTTCTCGCGGAGCTGGAGCAGGTACTCCGACTCCTTGGCACGGCCGCGGCCGTGCTGGCCGGGCGGGAAGGGGCGTCGTTCGAACGCCATGTCGCCGCCGACGAGGTCAACACCCAGTCGACGCGACTTCTTGGTCATGGGGCCGGTATAGCGGGCCATGGTTCAGAGTCTCCTGATTCGCTTGAGTCGACGGGTCAGACGCGGCGGCGCTTGGGCGGCCGGCATCCGTTGTGCGGGGTGGGGGTCACGTCCTGGATGGTGCCGACCTCGAGGCCGATCGCACCCAGCGAGCGGATCGCCGTCTCGCGTCCCGAGCCGGGGCCCTTGACGAAGACGTCGATCTTCTTCATGCCGTGCTCCATCGCCCGCTTGCCCGCGGCCTCGGCGGCCATCTGTGCGGCGAACGGGGTCGACTTGCGGGAGCCCTTGAAGCCGACGGTGCCGGCCGAGGCCCACGCGACGACCGCGCCGGTGGGGTCGGTGATCGTGACGATCGTGTTGTTGAACGTGCTCTTGATGTGGGCTTCGCCCTGAGCGATGTTCTTCTTCTCCTTGCGGCGCACCTTCTTGGCGCCCGCAGCCTGACGGCTCTTGGGAGGCATTCAGTTTCTCCTGAGGTTCTGGGGTGAAAGCAACGAGGGGAAGTCGGCGAGGGACCCGGCGCGAGCCAGGGTCACTTGGCCTTCTTCTTGCCGGCGACGGTGCGCTTGGGACCCTTGCGGGTGCGCGCGTTCGTCTTGGTGCGCTGACCGCGGACCGGGAGGTTCATCCGGTGCCGGCGGCCCTGGTAGCTGCCGATCTCGATCTTGCGACGGATGTCAGCCTGGACCTCGCGACGGAGGTCACCCTCGATCTTGAAGTTCGCTTCGATCGCGTCGCGGAGCTTCACCAGCTCCTCGTCGCCCAGCTGGTGGACCCGCATGTCGGGGTTCACCTCGGTCTCCTTCAGGAGCTGCTGGGCGCGGGTACGGCCGATGCCGTAGATGTAAGTGAGTGCGACCTCAATCCGCTTGTCGCGGGGGAGGTCGACACCGACGAGGCGTGCCATGAGAGGCGGTGTCCCTTCGATCAGCTGGAGGTTTCGTGTTCGTGGCGCGTCCCGCTCCGCCTCGGAGCAGGCCCCGGCCTCCAGGCCGGGGGTGACGTCCGTCCCTCACGGGCCGGACGAGCGATCACGATTGTTGTGGTGCTGGGTGGTGCCGTCGTGCTGGGTCGTGCTGGGTCGTGCTGGTGGTGCCTGCGCCTGGGCTCA